>NZ_JCAALT010000001.1:0-1152493 GCF_059686995.1 Paenibacillus rhizoryzae
ACGAATTATGCGTGAACAGGGCTTGACCTGCATTGTACGTAAGAAGAAATATCGTTCGTACAAAGGAAATGTAGGTCAAGTTGCGCCGAACATTCTAGAACGGAACTTCAACGCTTCGAAACCGAATGAGAAATGGGTAACGGATATTACGGAATTCAAGTTATTTGGAGAAAAACTGTACCTATCACCGATGCTCGACTTGTTTAATGGAGAAATCATTACCTATACCGTTGAATCCCGCCCCCAATACTCGCTTGTTTCCAGTATGCTGGAGAAGGCATTTGAACGATTAGATGATGAAGATACCTTAACTATTCATTCGGATCAGGGCTGGCATTACCAGATGCGTCATTTTCAGAAGTCATTAAAGGAACGTGGAATAACGCAGAGCATGTCACGCAAAGGAAACTGCTACGACAATGCGGTCATGGAAAGCTTCTTTGGTATTTTAAAGTCAGAATTCTTCTATATCCAGGAATTTGAGAGTGTTGAGGAGTTTAAAGCTGAACTAGAACATTACATTTCGTATTACAATCACAGCAGAATTAAGGCAAAACTAAAAGGCATGAGCCCCATTCAGTACCGGACTCATGCCCTTGAAGCAGCTTAATATATAGCGTCTAACAAATGGGGGTCACATCACTTTCGTGGGCTTTTTGCTATAGCAGTACTAACCCTAAGGTAACCTAGTGAAATTAAAGTGCGTACTATTCATTTTTAGTATTGTTGTTTATATTCTTAGTAACGGGCCATAAAGGAGGCGAAATAGTTGAATGTATTGATCACGGGCGCGTCAGGAAGTGTAGGTTCGGGAGCAGCGGAGCAGCTTTCGCAGAAGCATAATGTAAGGTTATCCGATGTGCGAGACATGGAAACTTCGTTACCCTATTATCAAGCAGATGTCCGGTTGCATGGGTCCTTGGATTCGGCAATGGAGGGTGTAGATGTAATCATTCATACTCCGGCCTATCACGGCATTCATATGGGGACGAATTCCGAGAAGGAATTTTATGATTTGAACGTCACCGGGACGTTCGAAATGTTCCAATCTGCTGTCCGAAACAACGTTCGCCGTGTGGTGTGGCTGTCGAGCATGTCGTTTTTCGGAAACGATTTCTACGCCTACACCAAGAAATTGGGTGAGCAATTGTGTCAGTTTTATCATGACCGGCATGGCCTTGAGATTATCATCCTGCGACCTACGGATTTCACACCTTATCGCGATCTGCGACATTATGGCGAACGACTGCTGCATGGCGGCGTCGACCGCCGCGACATCATCGATGCGGTTTGCCTCGCGGTTGAATGTAAGCAAACTTACGGTACGTATCATCTAGTCAGAGAAGATGCATATACGGAAGAGGATGTCCTGGCTTATCCTGATTCTCCGGTACAGGTGCTGGAGAAGGTGTATCCCGGCGCAAGGGCGATTATCGAGAAGTATCGGCTTCATCTGCCTGAGCAAATTATGACATCCGATTTGTCCATAGCTAAAGCCGAACTCGGCTATCATCCTAAATATAACTTCGGGACATTCGTTAAAGAAAACACCAATCAAGGCGTAATCCTAGGCTCATAATCCGATTTGTACATGATCAGAAATGGAGTGAATATGGATGCAAAAGAGACAATTGGGACGAACCGGACTGGAAGTTACTTCGCTGGGTTTTGGTGCAATGGAAATCAGGGGACCACGGATTTGGGGCGGGCGTTCCGTTACGGATTCCGAGGCAGAGAACATCTTGAATGCCGTGCTGGATGCAGGGATCAATTTTATTGATACGGCTTACGATTACGGTTTAAGCGAAGCGTACATCGGCCGGTTTATCAGCCAGCGGCGCAGCGAGTATTTCTTAGCAACCAAATGCGGCTGCACGGTTGTTGATGCAGGCGATCATGATGAGACGCCGCATGTATGGACAAGAGATAATCTTCTGCGCAACCTAGATGTCAGCTTACGAAGAATGAAAACCGATTATATCGACCTCATGCAGCTTCATAATCCTACAATCGAACAAACCGATGAAGGACAATTGATTGATGTGCTGAAAGAAATTCAAGCCACAGGCAAAGTGCGGTGGATCGGAATTTCTTCGACGCTTCCCCACATCACGAAGTATATCGAAACCGGCGTATTCGACAGCTTCCAAATCCCTTATTCTGCACTAGAGCGTGATCACGAAAATGTGATTACGGCAGCAGCCCATTCAGGAGCAGGTACCATCATACGCGGAGGCGTTGGTCGCGGTGAGCCGGGAGTAGGCTTAGGTAATGGCGATCGATGGGCTGCCTGGGAAACGGCCAAGCTCGATGAATTGTTGGAGGAAGGCGAAAGCCGCACAGCATTCCTGCTGCGGTTTACTTTAAGTCACCCTGACTTGACGACAACGATTGTCGGGACTAAGAGTCCGGAGCATTTGCTGGAAAACATAAAGATTGCCCAGAAAGGCGTACTTTCAGCTGATGTTTATGGGGAAGCCAAGCGGCGCCTCCTTGAAGCAGGTCAGTCTCCGAAAGCCTAGCTGAGCAAAGTAAACCTAAGAAGCGTCCACTTGTGGACGCTTTTTGTTATGATATGCGCACATTGCCGAATTTGGGCGGTCATCCTTGTCGATTTTTATCGCCTTCTATCGAATGGTGGAAACTAAAAAATTTATCTCTTATTTTCCAAAATTCTATCTTGTAATCGCTTCCAACTGTAATTATAATGAAGGCGCAGTCTTCCTTAAACGTTTCGGATGAACTGCAATTCATTTTCCATCAAGAAAGGAGTGTTCCGGTTTCACTGTTCGTGCAGCACAGTATGGTAACAATCCAAACTGATACCCACCGCATTTTCAGT
Organism: Paenibacillus rhizoryzae; assembly: GCF_059686995.1. Classification (NCBI taxonomy): domain Bacteria; kingdom Bacillati; phylum Bacillota; class Bacilli; order Caryophanales; family Paenibacillaceae; genus Paenibacillus; species Paenibacillus rhizoryzae. The sequence goes on from NZ_JCAALT010000001.1 coordinate 2,843, forward strand.
CATACTTCACTCAAACGGAAGTAACGAGCGAAAAATTAGGGGAGGTTTATCTGTGAAGAAAATAAGTTTCTTACTAGTTGCATTTCTTCTTGTTCTATCGTTGGCGGCATGTGGCAGCAATAACAATACTAGCAATGAATCAGCAGATTCGAATAGCGGCACTAACAAAGCAGACAGCGGCAAAGAAGTAGTCATTAAGTTCCCAAGCTACAAAACGGGAAATAACGTCGGAGCCATCTTCTACCTTCCTCAAATTGAGCGCTTTAACAAGAAATATGCCGGGAAATACAAGATTGAAATCGAGGAAATCGTGCAGGACGAATACTCGAAGAAAATCAAACTCCTCTATCAGCAGAAGAAATTACCCCCGCTTATCGAAGTCGATAAAGAGCTTGCCGACATTATGATTAACAACGGCGATCTCCTCGATTTGAAACCTTACATCGACAACAATCCAGAGATCAAAAACATTTTGATTGATGATTCAGTTAAATATAACACGGACAAGAACGGCAAAATCGTTTCGCTTCCGCTTGCCTTTGAGCGTCCGATTGGTTTGTATTACAACAAGGAATTGCTTCAGAAAGCCGGCATTACGGAGCCGTCGACGACATGGGACGGATTCTTCAGCGATCTGGACAAATTGAAAACGGCCGGGGTTACGCCGTTATCCCTCATGACCGGAGAGAATGGTTGGACGACGATGCTGCTTGCTTCGGCGATGATCGCCTCTGAGCCGGAAGGGCAGGAGCTATTAACGAAAGGCGATATCGTAACGAACTTTAACTCGCCGCTGTGGATTAATACCTTTGCCAAGGTGCAGAAGCTGCTGACGGACTACACGACTAAGTCCGCACTGGGCGCGACTTACTCCATCGCAGCCAATGAATTCTTCAGCGATAATACGGCTATGATCGCGAACGGTCCATGGATGGTTGGGGACTTCAGCAATCCTGACAAAGCCTCCGAAGGTTTCGCGGGTAAAGTAGGCGCGACCATTTATCCGAACGGCGTTGCGCTCGGCTCTGCCGACGGATACTGGTATTCCATTCCGAAGGATACGCCGCAGGAAACGGTGGATGGTTTGATTGAATATTTCAAATTCATCTATTCGCCGGATGAACTGAATGCATTCTTGGTCGCTGAAGGCGGCTTTGCTCCAAAAATGCCGATGCCGGATGATGCGAAGGCAAAACTGGATCCGATCCTGAGACAGTTAAACGATGAAGTCGGCTCTAAAATGAAAACACTCAACCGATTGATCTATGATATCGTGCCCCAATCCGTCTCGGATTTGTTTGCTAAAAACTTGCCGCTTCTGGCAACGAACGATATGACTCCCGAACAGTTCTGTAAAGCGATGACAGACGCAGCCGAGAAGTTTAAGAAATAATGCAGGCAGGCTTGGTCTTGGCAAGAAGCGTATGGCGATCGCTAATGCGCTTCTTGCCAAGACCATCTTGACTGTCATGCATCGATTACCGCTCTTCGGGGAGGATTTCTGCCATGTACAAGTACAATAAATTGTGGGTGTATCTCTTTATTATCCCTACGCTTATCGTCTTTCTGGTTTTCTATTTTGTCCCGATCCTGACCGTGTTTACAACGGGATTCATGGAGTGGAATGGTTTTAATACGGCGAGATTCATTGGATTCGATAATTATAAAATGATCTTCCTGGATGACAACTCCATTATCGTCTCCTTAATGAATCTATTGAAGTGGTCGCTCATCGCCACTTTCATCCATGTCCCATTCGGCGCTCTTGTCGCATTCATTATCTTTAAACGGCCGGTCGGCTGGCGATTTGTACGCGGGGTATTTATGATTCCCAACGTGATCGCGGTATCGGCGTGGGCGATTATTTATCGGTTTATTTTCAATGATCAGATGGGCCTGCTTAACAATTTCATCAGAAAGCTCGGCTTCTCGAACTTTCATACGAATTGGTTCTTCGATCAGCAATACGCGTTTTCTGCTATCAGCTTAACTTGGGTATTCTACGCGGTCATCGTAACGCTTCTTGTTCTGTCCGACTTGATGGCGATCCCTAAGGAGCTGCATGAAGCGGCAAAAATCGACGGGGCAACAGAAGCGCAAATTCACTGGAGGATCAATTTGCCTCTCATTCGCGGTTCGCTGGGGACTTCGGTCATCTTATCGATTATTGCGAGAATTACGATGTTCGAAGCGATCTTCTTGACGACCAAAGGCGGACCGGGGAACTCCACCTATAATATCTCAGTCATGCTCTACGATGGCATCGTTAATTATCAATTCGGTTATGCCAATGCGGTGGCTACGATCATGATTATATTGGGGATCGGCGTTCTGGCCATTACGACCAAAGTGTTCAAGATGAACAAAAGTGTCTACAACTGACAGGGTGGTGATCCTGCTTTATGAAGGCTGAACCTTTGAAACGCGGCCTGGTAGGGGTTTTCAGTTATTTGGTGCTCTTATTCACAGTCTGCATATCGCTTGTCCCGCTGCTCTGGATTGTCGTTTCTTCGTTTAAATCGAACAAAGCGATACTGAATACGCCGTTTGCGCTTCCGGTTGACATTAATTTTCATGCCTACTATTCGGTGCTGCAAATGAATAATTTCTTAAGCAACACGACGAACTCTGTACTGATTTCGGTCACTTCGACACTGATCGCGCTTCTGTTCTATGCACTGGCGGCGTATTCATTTGCGAAATTCGACTTCAAGGGAAAACATATTTTGTTTGTTCTGTTCTCGATTACGCTTCTAATTCCAGGCCATGCTACGGCACAGCCCATTTTCTCCTTCATCAATTTAACGGGACTGTATGATACGAGAATGGCGCTAATTGTAGTGTACATATCAGCCGGATTGGCTGTATCGCTGTTCATCTTGCGGGCGACGTTTCTATCCATTCCAAGAGAGCTGGACGAAGCGGCTTATATGGAATCGGCTACCTTCTGGCAGGTGTTCTTCTATATCAATTTGCCGCTTGCCAAATCAGGCTTGGCCACTGCAGGCATTCTCATGTTCCTCGGCAACTGGAATGAATTTTTCTACGGCTTCATGCTGACCGCATCCGCAGAGAATCGGACACTGCCTGTCGCTTTGCAGTTTTTCACGGAACAATTCTCGTATAACTACACCCAACTGTTCGCAGCGCTGACGCTTGTAACGCTGCCTAGTATTATTTTATACATGTTGGCTCAGGAACAGGTTCAGCAAAGTGTTGTCAGCGGCGGCGTGAAAGGCTAATCAAAGCAAGTTGCAGCTGTACCTATTCTTACTTTGGCAGGTGAGTGCTAATGGCGACGATTAAAGATATTGCTAGGATGGCCGGCGTGTCGACGACTACCGTTTCCAGAGCGCTGAACGGATATGATGACGTTAGCCAGGATACAAAACGAAAAATTCATGAAATTGCCGAAGAGCTGGATTATTCGCCCAATGCGGTAGCGAGAAGCTTGGTATCGAGTAAGACGCGCACAATTGGCGTGATATTCTCGGGGTTAAAGTATTCAGGGGGAAAAGATAATCTCGCCTTTGAGATCTTATGCGGCATCAATGATCGAGCCAACGAGATGAATTACGACATCTTGCTGTTCAGTACGAGTCCGTCCAAGCAGCGAATCAAATCCTACTACAATTTATGCAAAGAGCGAAATGTAGATGGAGCGATCATATTCGGCTTAAAGGTCGACGATCCGTATCTGGAGGAAGTCATTAAGAAGTCCAATTTCCCTTGCGTCTTGATCGATATCCCGTTCTCCAATGAAATACTGGGGAATGTCACGACTGACAATATCGAAGGGGTTCGATTGGCCATTCATCATTTGATGGAGTGGGGCCATACGAATATAGCGATGATTAACGGCTATGCGGAAGCACATGTCAGTGAGCAGCGATTAAAGGGCTTTAAGAAAGCGCTCTTCGAACGCGAATTACCGTTTGTGGCCTCGAAAATCTTCGATGGGCAGTTTTCCGAAGAGGGCGGGGAACAGGCGATGATGCGTATATTGGATGAACATCCGGGGGTTACCGCCGTATTTTGCTCCAGCGATTTGATGGCGCTTGGCGCGATGCGAGCGCTTGAGAAGAGAGGGAGAAAGGTCCCCGACTCCGTATCTGTTGTCGGCTATGACGACATCATCCTCTCCTCATACTGTTCGCCGAAGCTGACTACCGTTCATCAGAACAAATACGAGATGGGCTTGGCATCGGCAAAACTGCTGATCGAGATGCTTGAAGGAACGGATATCGACCACAATGTGGTGCTGAAGAATGAATTGATCGTGCGGGAGAGCACGAAGCGGCTGCTGTAGAGCCGGATGTGCTAATCGCGCCCGTATCTTCCTAAACGTTTAAGTAGCGGTTCACTATATCCAAGTGGAGGTTGGTATGCAATGAGACTTAGCGCCGAGGAGCTGGAAAGCGGCAAGTTATCTCCTGAAACCTTAGAGCTTGCTATTCAACTGATCAAAGTCAACGGATACGTGCTATTCGAGGAAGTATTGCCAAGAGCCCAAGTCGATGAGCTGTTCAACAGCTATACAGCCATACTAGATCCTTACTTCGAGGCGCATCGCGAAGAGATCCTTAATCCGAAGAATGGTTTTAATGATGGTACGAATCATGTTCGTCTCTATTTACCGTTTGAGAAACCGTTCTGCGATGAAGCGATCATTGCGAACCCGTTCGTGACCGAAATCGTGGATCGGATCTTGGGCGAGGATTGCTTAATGACCTATTTTGCCACGAATACGTCCATGCCCGGCGGTAAGAAATCGCAGCCTGTGCATGCGGATACTTCCTCGCGCTACGGCGACAAATATGGGGCGAACTTGCCGATTGCGAACTTGATCGTCAATTATCCGCTTGTGGATGTCCATGAGAATAACGGACCTATGGAGATATGGCCGGGCGGGACGCATCTGCATCCGGACAACTGGTACGCGCCGAATGCATTCAACAAGTCAAAGCTGGCTGAGCATATGCATGGTATCAAAATGCTAATGCCGGCAGGCTCCATTCTGATTCGCGATGATCGAGTATGGCACCGCGGTACGCCGAACAAATCCGATAAGCACAGACCGAATATCGCGCTTATCTACTCGGAGAACCGGCAGCGTGAAGGCACCATTCAAATTCCGCAGGAAACATACGATGAGCTGTCCGAGAAAGCGCAGCGTTTGCTGCGTAATGAGAAGATCGGCTTTCCCGTTGCGGAGCCGAAGCATTAGAGAGATACAGAGAAAACCGCATTGTACCCTCTGGAGGAGGGCTGCAATGCGGTTTTTGGTAGGTGCTGCGGCGGCGCAAGGTCCGCGGTACGAGTTATTATTCGTTCCTGTTCTTGAAATCAGCAAGAACTTCATCGATAATTCGTTTTGCGACTGAAGCAAATACAGGATTGGTGTCCTTGTAGTAAGGCAATGCGAACAAACCCATCGACAATGCATAGCCGCGGCCGCGAGCCCAAGTTGCATCATCCGGCTGCAGTGCTGCACGGAAGATGTTCCGCGTTTCGTCCGTAAGGATACTCCAAGCAAACAGCATATCGCAGGCGGGATCGCCGATTCCCATACAGCCAAAGTCGATAACGGCACTAATGCGACCATTTTCGATGAGCAAATTGCCTGCGTGAATGTCACCGTGAATCCAGACGCCGGTCCCTTGCCAATCCGGTGCTCGAAGAGCTTCATCCCAAGCCAAGGCTGCCGCGCTTTGATCGATCAACCCTTCCAGTTCTGCGATGGCCTTGCGAACGCCGCTATCTCTCGGTGCCAACGACATGCCTCGGGAGGATGCAGGGGGGGTGACCTCATTGTTTAGATCGACACGCTGCATAGCGCCGACGAACTGAGCGATATCGGTTGCGGCTTGAGCCAAATCGTCGATGCTCCCGACTATCGCATCCTCACCCTTGAACCAACGATATACAGCCCATTGCCATGGATAACCTTCAGCGGGAACCCCGATAGCAAGCGGGGCAGGGATAGCCAGCGGCAGGAGCGGGGCAATGAGGGGCAGCCAATATTGTTCCACTTCGGCTTGTCCGGTTGCCCAATCGATGCGAGGCAAGCGTACCGCTAATTCTTCACCAAGCCGGAAGATCGCGTTGTCCGTTCCGCTAGACTTAATCCGAGTGAGCGGAAGCTCCGCCCATTGCGGAAATTGTCCGGCGAGTAACCGTTTCACCAGAGAGGCGTCAATTTCCACCTCATGATCATGCATCTTGACGGTGTTTGAAATTGCAATCACTCTCGCTCTCCATTAGGATAAATTCATTGTATGGGAATTGTTTACCGGCTGCAAGGCTGGAGAGCCGGTGTAAGTAAGCCAACCCGAAGTTACGGGTTGGCTTATTTTGTGTGCCCGCTTTTGTTGTCGGTATCCGTACAGTTGTGATAGGATGAGAAACAAAACTCTCAGCACGGATTGGAACAAATAAGAGTGTTGGATGGAAGAATAGGAGATTTGCTTTATTATGACGAACAAGAACAGTCGGAACGTGTTTAGATTAGCAATGCTGCTTGGTTTATTTTCGACACTCGGGCCTTTTACTATCGATATGTACTTACCGGCGTTTCCGGAGATTGTGAAGCAATTCGATACGACAGCGTCACTGGTACAGCTCAGCCTTACCGCTTGTTTACTCGGACTCGGCATCGGCCAGCTCGTCATGGGTTCGCTCAGCGATGTCTATGGTAGACGGAATCCTCTGCTTATCTCTATGGCTGTTTATGTTGCCGCTTCGTTAGCTTGCGCTATCTCGCCCAATATTGGGCTGTTGATTGTTTTCCGGTTCATGCAAGGATTTGCGGCAGCGGCTGGCATTGTCATTTCCCGTGCGATCGCGCGCGACCTGTACAGCGGTCATGAACTTACGAAATTTTTCTCGCTGCTCTTGCTTGTCGGTAATTTAGGTCCGCTCGTGGCGCCGGTTACCGGCAGCGGTATTCTCTCTTTCACGACTTGGATCGGCGTATTTGTAGCGCTGGCTTTGCTAGGAATCTACCTGTTCTCGATGACAAAATGGGGACTGCAGGAGACGCTGCCAGCTAATCTGCGCAGGCCAAGCAATTTCTTGGAGCAGCTGGGGAACTACGGGTCGCTTCTAAGAGAGCGGCAGTTTCTCGGCTACATGCTGGCACAAGGCATTATGATCGCAGGGGTTTTCGCCTATGTTTCGGGAACGCCTTTTATTTATCAAAATATATACGGGGCCTCTCCGACCGTATTTGCTTTATTGTTTGGATCGAACGGCATTAGCTTGATCCTCGGTTCCCAACTGGTCGGTCGGATGGCGCATCGGGTATCCGAGCATACCTTTCTGTTGTTCGGCTTATGGCTTGCCTTTGCGTCCAGCGTCGTTGTCTTAGTAGTTGGTATCGCACATGGCCCATTGTTCGCACTGGTGATTCCGCTGTTTTTCTTCGTAGCCTCGATTGGCATCACCTCTACAGCAGCATTCCCGCTTGCAATGGAGAGTCAGGGGCATATGGCGGGCAGCGCGGCCGCACTGCTTGGTGTTGTTCCCTTCTTACTGGGAGCGGTTGTCTCTCCGCTAGTCGGTATCGCGGGAGAAGACACTGCCGTTCCGCTTGGCGTCATTATTTTATTGACGAGCTTCGCCGCGATGCTGGCTTACTTCTTTCTGGTAAGAAGAAGTCCGCGTGCGGCAAAATCGGCTCCTATCAATAGTATGGGCTAGTATTTCGCCTTTTGTTGTCAATTGTGCCGTTATGAGCTATAGTGAGAATAATTTCATAATGAAAGTACGGGTGCTGGATGGAGTCTGGCTGAGATAGGGAACGTTATTTCCCTGACCGTTAATCTGAACCAGGTAATGCTGGCGTAGAGAACGTATCGAATCCAAACCATTCGTATATTCTCGAATGGTTTTTTTCTATTGTTCATGCCTGCTTTCCTACGGAAAGGAGAACATAGGTAATGAGAGATTCCTTTATTTCACAATTGCAGCAGCAGGCAGAAGAGCGGCAGGATGAACTGTTTGCTCTGTTGGCCGAACTGGTCGCTTATCCGACAGTCAGCCCGCCTGCTCGAAACACATTAAACGCACAGCAATACTTGGAGGAGTACCTCCGAGCGAATGGTTTTGAGACGGAATTGTGGGAAGTGTATCCCGGCGATCCGAACGTTACAGCGATCAAACCAGGTACGGAGCGGCATGCCTACCAAAGCTTGCTGCTGAACGGTCACATGGATGTAGCCGAAGTTGGAGATAGCAGTGAGTGGGAAAATGATCCATTCCAGCTGACCTTGCGAAATGGCAGGGCCTATGGCAGAGGCACATCGGATATGAAAGGCGGGCTTGCCGCCCTCCTCTTCGCGGTGAAACTGTTGACTGAAGCGGGAATAGAGCTGCGAGGCGATCTGCTGTTTCATTCGGTTATTGGAGAAGAGGCGGGAGAAGCGGGGACGCGTGCTTGCATGGAACGCGGATATTCGGCGGATTTTGCCGTTGTGGCGGATACGAGCGGAATGGCCATTCAAGGACAAGGCGGGGTTATCACCGGCTGGGTGACGATTCAAAGCCCGGTTACCTACCATGACGGCATGCGGGCACGCATGATTCATGCCGGCGGCGGCGTTCAAGGGGCTAGCGCGATCGAGAAGATGGCCAAACTGATCACAGGACTTCAAGAGCTGGAGCGTCACTGGGCCGTGACCAAATCCTACCCCGGTTTTCCGGCCGGCTCGAATACGATTAATCCCGCTGTTATTGAAGGAGGTCGTCACGCGGCCTTCATCGCAGATAAGTGCGCGTTGTGGATTACGGTCCATTTTTATCCGAATGAGGATTATGAAACGGTTGCCGCTGAGGTGGAGGCGCATTTGCTCGCAATCGCTCAGGCCGATCCTTGGCTGCGTAACAATCCGCCTGCTTTCCGCTGGGGAGGCCGGTCGATGATTGAGGAACGCGGTGAAATCTTCCCATCCCTGGAGCTCGGCGCGGAGAGCGAGGGGCTGAAGGCATTGTTCGCCAACCATCAACAAGCGCTAGGGGCGGAACCTCAGCTGGGCATGAGTCCAACGGTAACGGATGCAGGCTGGCTGGGGCGTGCAGGCATACCGACGGTCATCTACGGTCCTGGGGAGCTTGCCCATGCGCATGCAGTTAATGAAAGCACAGATCTGCGGGAGCTCGTGGATTACGCCAAAGTGATGATTGGTTTCATTTCGGATTGGTGTAACCGGAGAAAGACGGACGATAAATGAACAAACACGTAAGAGGGCGGAGGAATACCAATGAGTCGATTTAGTGAAAGGCTGTACCGTTCAGCGCATGAGATATGGGCGGCAAGCCATCGGCATCCCTTTCTGACGGAACTGCGGGAAGGGACGCTCGATCCACAGCGTTTTATCTATTATTTGAAGCAAGATTATGTCTATCTGATCGATTATGCCAAGTTGTTCGCGATGGGCAGCATGAAGGCCAGAGATATGGAAACGATGGTAAAGTTCGCCGAGCTGCTTCATTCCACGCTGCATGTCGAGATGGAGCTGCACCGGGGTTACGCGGAGCGATTCGGTGTAACGCGCGAGGAGCTGGAGCAGACACAACCAGCGCCAACGACGATTGCTTATACCAAATATTTGCTGGATGTCGCTGCACAGGGCTCGCTCGCAGAGGTTGTAGCCGCGCTGCTGCCGTGCATGTGGAGCTACCAGGAGATCGGGGCAGCTTTCATGAAGGTTCCGGGCGCCTTGGATCATCCGCTTTATCGGGAGTGGATCTTGGTGTACGGCTCCGAAGAATTCGAGGCTTTGACCAACTGGTGTATAGGTTTGATGGATCGTTTGGCAGAAGGCCAGCCGGAACGCGAGCTTGCGCAGCTGGAGGAACGTTTCCTCGTCGCATCCAAGCTTGAATATATGTTCTGGGATATGGCCTATCGGCAAGAGGAGTGGCCGGTTTGAGCACAACAGTAGAAGCAGGAAAACAGCAAGCCGCGTTATCGGTACGCGGGCTTAGCTTCTCATTTCCGCAGGAAACACCCTTGTTCGAAGCCTTGAACTTCGATATTAAACAGGGCGAGTTTGTCAGTATTCTGGCAGCAAGCGGAATTGGCAAAACAACGCTCTTCCGCCTATTATCCGGACTGCTGGCTCCTACAGCGGGCACAATTGCGATCGGCGCAGCAGGCGACTCTGCCTCTGAAGCCACGAAGCAGGGGAAGATCGGATACATGCCGCAAAAGGACTGCCTTCTCCCATGGAGATCGGTGCTGGATAATGCCGCAATTGGCTTGGAGCTGCGCGGAACTTCCAAGCGGGAGGCACGTCGCCAAGTGTTAGAGCTGCTGCCTGGCTTAGGGCTGGAAGGAACGGAAACCAAGTTTCCGCATGAGCTTTCCGGCGGTATGCGCCAGCGCGTTTCGTTTCTGCGCTCCCTTCTGGGCGGAGGAGAGCTGTTCCTGCTGGATGAACCATTCAGCGCCTTGGATGCCATGACGCGGATCAATATGCAAGAATGGCTGCTGCAGGTGTGGGAGCAGCATCGCAAGACCATTCTGTTCATCACCCATGACGTTGATGAAGCGCTGCTCTTATCCGATCGGGTACTTGTTGCGGCGCAATCGCCCATTACGACACTTCGGGAGCTGAACGTGAGTCTACCTCGCCCCCGCGGCTATGAAGTGGCACTGGATGAGACATTCATCAGCTTGAAGCGACAGCTGCTGGATTGGATTGGTTTTGGTGCCGGCCGCTCGAAAGGCGGTGGGGGGGCATGAAACGACGATTCACCGCTAATGTGCCTGTCCTTGTATTCGTGCTGCTGCTCGCTTTGCTGTGGGAAGTCGGAACGAGGGTCATGAACATCCCGCATTACATCATTCCGAAGCTATCGGATGTGTTCGTCTCGATGTGGGAGAATAAACAGCTGCTTGGGAAACATTTTGGCGTTACGTTGGGGGAATCTCTGCTGGGGCTCGGCATTTCCGTTATATTCGGAACGCTGGCTGCGGCTTGGATTGAAAGCTCCGGCTTAGCGAAGAAGACGATATACCCGCTCATCGTCGGCTCTCAAACCATTCCGATTATCGCCTTGTCGCCAATCATGGTGATGTGGTTCGGCTATGAAATATGGAGCAAGATCGCCGTCGTGGTTTTGTTCACCTTCTTCCCGCTTGCTGTGAATACGGCAGACGGTCTTCGCTCCGCTGATCCTGATATCGGAGAGCTGATGCGGACGATGGGAGCTCGCAAACGCGATCTCTTGCTGAAATGGAAGATTCCATCCGCGCTTCCGGGATTTTTCACGGGACTGAAGATGGCAGCCGCGATTAGTGTGGGAGGCGCTACGCTTGGAGAGTGGCTCGGGGGCGAAAATGGCCTCGGGATGTACACGAAGCGGGCATCGAATATGCTGCGCGGTGAAGCGGTGTTCTCAGGCGTGCTTTTGCTATCGGCGATGGGAATTATCTTGTTCCTCGCGGTGCAATGGGTAGAGCGTGCTTGCCTTAGCCATCGCAGAAGTTAAGTTAAAAGGAGAAATGACAGTGAATCTACGTAAATGGTCTATGAGCACATGGAAGGCGGCAGCCCTTGGCTTGGTGTTACTAGTGGTTGCAGGCTGTGGAACCAATAAGCAAGCAGCTGATGGAGAAACGGAAATCACGGTACTGCTCGACTGGTATCCGAATGCCGTGCATACGTTCCTGTATGCGGCGCAAGAGCAGGGATATTTTAAAGACGCTGGTTTGAAGGTGAACCTGCAAACGCCGGCGGATACGAACGATGCCTTAAAGCTGGTGGCGACCGGTAAAGCAGATTTGGCGCTGAGCTACCAGATGCAGGTGGCGATCTCGCGTTCCGAAGGGATACCGATTGTATCTGTCGGCGCAATCGTTCGTCATATGCTTAATCAACTGCTTGTTCTTGATTCGCGGGAGATTCACAGTCCCAAGGATCTGATCGGCAAGAAGATCGGTTACCCTTCCATTCCACTCGATGAAGCGATTGTGAATACGATGGTGAAGTCGGACGGCGGCGACCCCTCGAAATTGAATTATACGGATGTTGGCTGGGATCTGATTCCGGCGATGACCACGAAGAAGGTCGATGCCATCATCGGTGGTTATGTGAACCATGAGAAGCTGTTGTTGGAGAAAGAGGGTGAGAAGCTGACGGCCTTCGATCCATCTAAATACGGCGTGCCGGATTACTACGAGCTGGTGTTAACTGCCAGTGAGGATGGACTGAACAAGAAGAGCGGCGCCATTAAGAAGTTTATAGAAGCCGCAGCCAAAGGGCAGGCGTATACGGCGAGCCATCCGGACGAGGCGCTGCAGCTCTTATTGGATGAGCAGAGTGAGGAGTTTCCGCTGGACGCGGATGTGGAGAAACAAAGCTTGGCAATCTTGCTGCCGCTGATGGATGCAGGGAAAGAAGCTTTTGCCAGTCAATCGGAGCAATCTTGGAATGAAGTCATCCAATGGCTGACAGAGCAAGGTCAGATTTCGAAGAGCGTTAAAGCTGCAGAAGCATTCCGCAATTTGTAAGGCGAGGAGAGTCGGACAGGTGAATGAACGATATTCAAGGCAGATGCTGTTTGCGCCTATCGGTGAAGCGGGTCAGCGGAAGCTGAAGGACAGCGCGGTATTAATTGTAGGGATGGGCGCGCTCGGTACTGTGCTGGCTAACCATATGGTAAGAGCCGGCGTAGGCTTGGTGCGGTTCGTGGACCGCGATTATGTGGAGCAGAGCAATTTACAGCGGCAAATGTTATTTGATGAAGAGGATGTTCGGCAAGGCTATCCCAAGGTTATTGCTGCGGAGAAGAAGCTGCAAAAGATCAATTCCGATGTCCGGCTCGAAGCGATTGTAGCCGATGTCACCGTTCATAATATGGAATCTCTCCTAGACGGCATGGATTTGGTCCTGGATGGGACGGATAATTTTCAAACGCGGTTTCTGCTCAATGATGCATGCTTCAAGAGGGGCATTCCCTTCACCTATGGCGGTGCGGTCAGCTCGCGAGGGATGAGCGCGATTCTCGTTCCCGGAAGCACGCCTTGCCTGCGCTGCTTCATTCAATCCGCAGATGGCAATGGGCAAACCTGCGATACGATCGGCGTTATCGCGCCTGTCGTTGACATTGTCGCTTCCTATCAAGCCGTTGAGGCAATGAAGTATTTGGTTGGAGCGCATGACAAACGCAGAAACAGCTTAGTCACCTTTGATCTGTGGGCCAATCACTCCTATGAAATGAAGCTTGGCGAACCGAGGAACAACTGTCCATGCTGCCAATTAAAGCAGTATCCCGCCCTGGATCCGGCAGAGCAAGACTCGGCTGTCTCCTTATGTGGGCGAGAAACGGTACAAATGGCCGGGAGCGGGCCGATCGATTTGGAGGTATGGCGAGCACGGCTGGAGCCCGCGGTCGTGAAGGTAAGCGTGAATGCTTATTTGCTTCGAGCCGAATTGCCGGAAGGTGAGAGACTCGTATTATTCCCGGATGGCCGCGTATTCGTGCAGGGGACGGAAGATTTGGTGCGCGCTAAGATTTTGTATGCCCGCTATATCGGATCTTAATTCTTACTAGGAGGGATTGGAAGATGAAAGAGTTTCGTTTATATGCGATAACAGGAGAGCAGTTTCACCCGGGCCGGGACATGATCGACGTGATGGAGGAAGCCATTCTCGGCGGAGTAGATATTATTCAGCTGCGGGACAAAACGAGCGGAAAACCCGAGCTGCTGCAGAAAGCTAAAGCGCTGCGGGAGCTGACTCGCAAACATGGCGTTACGTTTATCGTGAACGACCATATCGATGTTGCCATGGAGGTCGATGCGGATGGCATTCATCTGGGTCAAGATGATGTGCCGCTTCATGAGGCCAGACGGATCGTGGGCAGCAAAATCATCGGTATCTCCACGCATAGGCTTGAAGAAGCGCTGCAGGCTGAACGCGAAGGCGCGGATTATATCGGCGTCGGTCCTGTTTATCAGACGCAGACGAAGGTCGATGTCGTGGATCCGGTAGGTGTATCGTATGTACGCGAGGTTGCCGCGAACATTCGCATTCCTTTTGTAGCTATCGGCGGCATTAAACTCGGCAACGTAGATGAAGTGCTGGCGGCAGGAGCGACTAGAATCTGCGTGGTTAGCGGAATTGTCGGGAGCAGCGATGTGCGCGGGACTTGCGAAGCGTTCCTCGAGAAGCTGAAGAAATAGGGGGGATTGCGGATGGTGCTTGTAATCAATGGACAGAAGCAAGAGCTGGAAGCCAAGACAATCCAAGATGTCATTGTCCATTATGGATTGGCTGGCAAACCGATTGTGGTCGAGGCAGATGGGACTGTTCTTACAGCCGAACAATGGGAGTTCACATCGGTTCGGCCGGATATGCAAATCGAGCTTGTACATTTTGTCGGGGGAGGTTGACGGATCGGATGAAGCAGGATGTTTTCAAGATAGGCGGCCGCGAATTATCTTCTCGTTTCTTTATCGGTACAGGACTTTTCCCTAATCCATACGTGCAAATGGAGGCCATCAAAGCTTCGGGTGCTCAGGTGCTGACCTTTGCCATTCGGCGCATCAACCTAGAAGCAACGGAGGATGATTCTATCCTGCAGCATTTGCAGGATGGTGAATATATCTATCTTCCTAATACGTCCGGTGCCAGGACGGCGGACGAAGCGGTTCGTATCGCCAGGTTAGCGCGTGCTTCAGGCCTAAGCGACTGGATCAAAGTCGAAATTAGCGCGAATGAGCGTACGCTGCTGCCGGATCCGATCGAAACTTTGAAAGCAACGGAGATCCTCGTCAAGGAAGGGTTTACGGTGCTTCCGTATATTACGGATGATCCAATCATGTGCAAACGACTTGAAGAAGCGGGAGCAGCGGCGGTGATGCCGGGAGCAGCTCCAATCGGCACCGGACTCGGTATTCTTAATCCCTATCATTTAAGTTTAATCGTTGAAGATGCCCAAGTACCGATCATCGTAGATGCCGGCCTTGGTTCAGTAAGTGATGTTACGCAAGCGATGGAGCTTGGCGTGTCAGCTGTGTTGATGAACACCCCTGTTGCAAAAGCCAGGAATCCGGTTGGCATGGCGCAAGCGATGCGAATGGGGATCGAGGCAGGCCGCCTCTCCTATCTATCCGGCCGGATCGAGAAGAAACGTTATGCGTCGGCAAGCAGCGGGTTGGATGCGTATAAATTGAAATAAGGCGAGCTAGCGATTGATTGAGTACTTGGGAGAGTTGGTCTGGAAATGAAAGAGAGCATTGTGGTCATGGGCGGCGGAGTCATCGGATTATCCTGCGCATTTGAGCTGCAGCAGCGGGGTTATCAGGTTACGGTTCTGGAGATCAAACGCTGCGGGGGGCAGGCATCCGGTGCAGCTGCCGGTATGCTTGCGCCTTATTCCGAGAATGTAGAAGGATCCGATGCTTTTTTCCGCTTTTGCCTGGAAAGTCTACAGCTTTATCCCGAATGGCAAGCCGGCGTGAAGGAGATCTCCGGGCAGACCTTCGAATACACGAACTCTGGCAGTCTCTATATTGCCTATCATGATGCGGATTTGCTAGCGTTGGAAGGTAGACTCTTATGGCAGCGCCAGTGCGGTTCTTCCGGCAGCATCGTAGAAGGAGAGGCGTTGCTGCGCCTCGAGCCTCAGCTGTCGACGAATGTAAGAGCCGCGCTTCATACACCGGAGGAGAGCCATCTCTATGCACCTCATTATGTCAAAGCGCTTGAACAAGCGTGCCGATTGACGGGGGTTAGCATCCATGAGAATCTTGAACAGCTTAGCGTGGTTGAGTGGGAGAGCGAGATAGGCATCCAATCGGCGGACGGACGCCTGTTCAGCGGGGATCGATTACTTGTATGCTCGGGGGTATGGGCGCAAGAGCTGTCCGATACATTCGGAATTCAAATTCCCGTGTATCCGATTCGCGGGCAAATTTGTGCGTATGAGGTAGAGGCGAAGCCCGTCCAGCATATGGTCTTCGGCAATCAGGGTTATCTGGTGGGGAAAGATAATGGCACACTCGTATGCGGCGCTTCCGAGGATGTTGCCGGCTTCGATACTTCGGTGACGGCCAAGGGGATCGAGCGTCTTACGAGATGGAACAAGAAGGTGTTCCCGTTTCTCGGAGAGAGGGAGCCGTTTCATCGCTGGGCCGGCTTGCGTCCTTCTACCCAAGATGGGCTTCCGCTGATTGGTGCGATCGACGCTACTGAGCGTGTTGTATTCGCGGTCGGCCATTATCGCAATGGCATTCTGCTAAGTCCGGCAACGGCCAAGCTGGCGGCGGATTGGATCGAAGGAAAGCAGCCGGTAGCGGCGGATTATCATGCATTCTTGCCGGGGCGGTTTACTTAAACCGCCTATTTGGCGATTCGCCGGTGATGAAGCAGGCGGAGGAGTTTCTTAGATAACACGTTCGCTAGACTCGAGCGGCAATCGCAACAATGCCGAAGAAGCGCTAACGAACCGTACAGGTCTTATTTGATTGAAAATCATCGATTTGTAATTTTAACGAACCGTACGGGCCTTAGTTGGCCCAAATTGCTCTACAAACCACTTATTTTGACGGAATAAGGCCGCTGTGGTTCGTTAGAATTTTAGAAGCGCCAAATTTCGCTATATAAGGCCCGTACGGTTCGTTAGAAATAATCAGGCAAGACACAGATGTCGCTGACAACAAGCTTTGATGTAAAATGAAGAGATAGGATCCATAGATTAAGAGGTGCCGACATGACAACCGCGCCGCCGCGTATCAATTGTATGCAATGTCTCCATTACTATGTGACGTGGGATCCGAAGTTTCCCCGTGGCTGCAAAGCATTTAAATTCAAAACCTCCGCCATGCCAAGTGCTGCCGTGCTGCAGTCATCGGGCAAACCGTGCATGAACTTCGAAGCGAAGCACAAATAGCCGTCCGTATGAAGACGAATAGGGTCTATATCGGGTCGAAGAATATTCCCTATTAAACATTCCATTTACTTCTTCATAATAATGGTATGGTATAATAGACCTATTACTAGGCTAATGGATCTACTACATGGAGGGATCAGGATGAGGTTAGTCACAAGATCAGATTTCGATGGATTGGTTACGGCGGTTTTGTTTCGAAAGTTAGGCATGATCGACGATATGAAGTTTGTTCACCCGAAAGATATGCAAGATGGTTTGGTTGAGATTACGAAAAACGATATATTAACGAACGTTCCTTTCAAAGAAGGCTGCGGCTTATGGTTCGATCATCATGCCAGCGAGTTGAAGCGGTCGCAAGAAGAAGGATTTACATACGAAGGCGAGATTCGCATTGCGGATAGTGCCGCGAGAGTCGTTTATGATTTTTATGGCGGACGCGAGAAATTCGGTCCTTTCTTCGATAGCATCATGGCAGGCGTAGACAAGGCGGATGCCGCAAAGTTCAGCAAGGAGGATATTATGAAGCCGCAAGGCTGGGATTTACTCTCCTTCATTATGGACTCGCGCACCGGGCTTGGGCGTTATCGCGATTTCCGTATAAGCAACTACCAACTGATGGAGAAGTTGGTTGAGCTTTGTCTGGAACAATCGCTTGAGGAAATTATGCAGGATGAAGATGTAAAACAACGGGTGGAACGATACTTTGAGCTGGATGCGCTGTTCCGGGACATGCTCGTTGCCCATACGCGTGTAGAAGGAAATGTGATTATAACCGATCTTAGAGGCGTGGAATCCATCTATCCGGGGAATCGTTTCTTGGTGTATGCCCTTCATCCGGAGCAGAATGTTTCGCTATGGATTGTAGATGGTTATCAGAAGCAGAATTGTGCAATCGCTTGCGGTCATAGTATCGTCAATCGGTCATGCAGCGTTCCGGTCGGATACTTGATGAGGGAATTCGGTGGCGGCGGACATGAAGCCGCTGGCACTTGCCAAGTACCATACGATGCTGCGGATGAAACGATCGAAGCCATTGTGCGACGTTTCAACTAATGTGCCTGTTACAAAGTAAAGACCGGTAGGGGAGAATGGGAACTTCTCCTTACCGGTCTTTGTCCTGTTTGATTATTTCTGGCTCGCCTTTATCGCTTGGTCTAGATCATGGAGAATATCCGAAATACCTTCTGTACCGATGGATAAGCGAATCATCCCCGGAGAGACGCCGGTCGCAATTTGCTCATCTTCCTTGAGCTGCGCATGTGTCGTGCTGGCCGGGTGAATGATGAGCGACTTCGAATCGCCGACATTCGCTAAATGGGAGAACAGCTTCACGTTCTCGATCACCTTTTTCCCCGCATTCAAGCCGCCCTTAATTCCGAACGTCAGAATTGCGCCTTGACCTTTAGGCAAATACTTCTGCGCTTTGTCATAAGACGAATGGCTTTCTAAACCAGGATAGCTAACCCACTCCACTGCCTCATGTTGTTCTAAGAACTGCGCCGTTGCCAGTGCATTGGAGGAATGACGCTCCATACGCAAGTGCAGCGTTTCCAAGCCCTGCAGCAGCATAAAGGAATTGAACGGAGAAATGGCAGCTCCCATATCACGCAGCAATTGCACACGTGCTTTAATAATATAAGCGATCGGTCCGACAGCATCCGTATACACAACGCCATTATAGCTAGGATCCGGCTCTGTCAGGCCTGGGAAACGCCCGCTTCCCTTCCAATCGAATTTACCGCTATCGACGATAATGCCACCGATCGAAGTGCCATGTCCGCCAATAAACTTCGTTGCAGAGTGGACGACAATGTCGGCTCCATGTTCGATTGGGCGAAGCAAGTAAGGGCTTGGGAAGGTGTTATCTACAATAAGAGGAAGACCGTTCTCATGGGCAATGGAGGCTACAGCTTCGATATCAAGCACGTCTCCCTTAGGATTGCCGATGGTCTCTGCGAAGATGGCCTTCGTTCTTTCATTAATCGCGCTGCGGAAATTGTCCGGATTGCTAGGATCTACGAAATGAACTTTAATCCCAAGCTTCGGCAATGTAGTGGAGAATAAATTATAAGTGCCGCCGTACAGACTCGCTGCAGAGACGATCTCATCTCCGGCTTCCGCGATATTAAGAATGGAGTATGTAATGGCAGCCATTCCTGAGGCAGTAGCTAGTGCGGCAGGCGCGCCTTCGAGCGCTGCAATTCTTTTCTCAAAAACATCTGTTGTGGGATTCATAATGCGGGTGTAGATATTGCCGAATTCTTGAAGTGAGAATAAATTCGAAGCATGCTCGGAATCACGGAACCCATAAGAAGTCGTTTGGTACAGCGGTACTGCCCGTGACATTGTGGCTGGATCGATCTCTTGCCCTGCATGTACAGCTAAGGTTTCTATGGAATATTTGCGTTCTTCTGACATTTCTACAATCATCCTCCTTAAATCTAGTTTCAATTCTAGTTTCTCATAGTCTGATAGAAATTTCCATCTCAGCAGACTCAAAAGGACAAGAAAATAGGGAAGAGGAAATAAGCAAGCCGTAGAGAAGTTGTTTGCAAAGAGTTGAACGCAACGATCAGAGATAACCTGGCTGTGGTTGGGTTTAACGGGCTAGCTTAGGAAGGGGCTGCATGAGATGATCACGAGACAATGCCAAATAAGCGATATTCAAAATCTTGTAGATGACTATATGGATGGTCTGTCTTCGCCTTTCGATTCCTTTCTTGAGGATCACATTTTGGCATCGACGTTCTACATAATCGAAGACGGAGCATTAGCCATCGGCTACTATGCGATTCATAATAACGAAACGCTAACGCAGTTCCACATTAGCCGTGCTTACCAAAAGCATGCACAAAGGCTATTTAATCAAGTGCTGGGAGAAAACGCATTGACCTCGCTTTTCGTTCCGACCTGCGATGAACTGTTTCTAAGCTTGGCTGTAGATAAGGACTTCAAGATCGATAAACAAGCGTATTTCTTTCAAGACAGCCAAGTGGAGCTGTCGGAAAGTAAAGGTACAGGGGAAGAGACGTTCCGCCCAGCTAAACCGGATGATTTACAACAAATCCAGCAAGTTTGCGGTGATTTTCTGGATGACTATGAGCGGCGAATTGAGAATGGGGAGCTATTTACCTACTATAGGGGTGGGTTGCTGCTTGGCATCGGAGTTATGGAGAAATCCAAGCTGCTTACCGGCGTGGCAAGCATTGGGATGATGACGAATGAGCTGTATCGAAAGCAGGGGATTGGGCGGAACATTATTTTGCAATTGAAGAAATGGTGTTATGAGCACAATTTAACGCCTATCTGCGGTTGTTGGTATTATAACGAAGCTTCCAAATTAACGTTGGAAAGTGCAGGGATGGTGACGAAGACCAGACTGCTGAATATGAAAGTCAATCAACCGTCAGTTGAATTGACGTGTTCAACTGACTCTTGATAGAGTAGAGCCACCAAGCGTGCTATGCTGTTTGCAGACAGTGCGCACTGTACAATCCAATAAGCGGAGGCGTTCTACAATGGAAATGCGTAAGATCGGTGCTTTCATCTCCAGTCTACGGAAAGAACAAGGGATGACGCAGGCGGAATTCGCCGTGCGTTTAGGAATAAGTCATCAGGCCGTATCAAAGTGGGAACGCGGGGAGTCGCTGCCTGATATCGGCATGTTGCCGGCAATCAGCCGTTTGCTCGAAACGTCCATTGATGAGCTGCTAGCCGGTGAAAGGCGGATTGTGCTTGCGGAGGAAACCGCATCCGCGCAGTCTGCCGCAGGTGAAGAGCTCTCGAGCATCGAGAAGCCTCAGGAAGAAGAAGTAATGGATGTAGAATTAGTAGAAGAAATAGATGAAGAAATAGATCAAGAAATAGATGAAGAATTAGTTGAAGAAAAAGAAGAAGAAATTGAACCCGCCGAAGCTCAGGACGAAGCGGAGGAGGATGATTCGAACGCACCTGATGATGATGGATCACATCCGAGCTTGCAAGCGATTTTGCAGCTTGCACCGTTTCTGGGGAGCGACACGATCGATGAGATGCTCGTTTATGTAGAGGAAGGCCGTCTGAGCGCTGACGCTATTCAGGGCTTGGCACCGTTTATTAGTAAAGGCTCCTTAGCCCGCTTGGTGGATAAGGCTATCGAAAAGCTCGATATGCGGCGGCTCGTTGGACTCGCGCCTTTCCTAGATACAGAACAAATCGACCGGCTTGTGCAGCAAGCCGAGGAAGGTACGGTCGATTGGCAAATTGTTCAAGCCTTGGCGCCGTTTATAAGCCGGGATACGCTGGACCGACTTGTTGACCGGATTGCCGCCAATGAAGGCATCGAAGCCAGCCATATTGTTGGACTTGCTCCTTTCTTATCAAGGGAAAGCATGGAGAAGCTGCTGGAGCACGTGAAGTCCGGTTTTCTTGGCGCCGACATTCTCTCCGCAATAGCACCATTCATTCATAAAGATGCGCTGGAGAGACTGGTCCGAGGCATGCTGGAGAAGACGCTGACTCGGTCAGCTGAATAAGGGTATGGTTTCCGCCATCCTGCGAAACAAATAAGCCAGGGCTCCTAACGATGGAGTCCTGGCTTTTTCGAGCGAGAAGGTTTAATCGTATCCGGTGTAGAAGATGAGTAGTACGAAGAAGGAGGTTATTGCAGTGACGGCCTTAACGGAAGCTCAGATTGAACATTTCAGAGAAAATGGCTACCTCATTATGAATCAATTGTTTACGCTAACCGAATGCGATGAAATGATTCGGAATGCGAACAACATGATTACCGGGAAAATCCCGCTTGGCCCGCATAATGGCATTTATATGGAGCCGGAGGCAATCTTGAAAGGGCTTGCATCGAATGATGAGCCTGATCCGGCCTATCTGTTTAAACTGGGTCACCAGATGCATCGATCAGATGACATTTTTCGTTATTATGCCATGCATGACAAACTAGCAGAAGCGCTGACAGATCTACTCGGACCCGACATTAAGTGCATACAAAGCATGTATATCGATAAGCCTCAACAATTGGGAGTCGGCCAACCTTACCATCAAGATTCCTATTATCTGGCAACCGAACCGGATACGTTGATCGGCCTTTGGATCGCACTTGATGATGCTGATGAAGAGAATGGATGCCTGCATGTTATCCCCGGCAGCCATCGCGAACCCATTCACCCGCATGAGGTGCCGTCTGATGAACGCCAAAGGAAGTATTTTCAAGAAGTGCATGCTGCACAGAAGGATAAAGAAGTCCCGTGCCGCCTGCCTAAGGGATCAGCCGTTTTCTTTCCGGGGACGATGCTGCATCGTTCTGGAGATAACGAAACCGCGGATCGCCGGCGGCGTGCATACGTCTTGCACTATGTGAGCGCGCGATCGAAACAACCTAAGCAAACCAACTCGCGCAATCCGCATTTGCTCGTGCGGGGACGTCAATACCCCGGATGCGTGTAAATGCGTTAAAAAGGAGGAGAAGAACATGAATATCCCCAACGTACGAACAGGCGAGGCGCTGATTCGGGAAATAAACGAAACCCGAGTACCATACGGCATGCTCGCCATATGGTTTCTCGGGCAGGTTAGTGTCATTGTCAAAGGGGGCGATACGATCGTGTATATCGATCCCTATCTAGCCGATGCTCCATATCGGCGGTTTAAGCCGCCCCTTCGTCCGGAGGAGGCGACAAATGCCGACTGCGTGCTCATTACGCATGATCATATCGATCACTTAGATCCGGATACGATTCCGGGGATGGCGAAGACTCGCAACGTTACCGTGTTTGTGGCGCCGGGCTATAGCCTGGGCGCTCTAGCTGAATGCGGTGTTCCGCCGGAGCGGCGTATTCATGCGAAAACAGGCGAATGGCGGGAGCTGCGCGGTTTGCGCTACATGCCGATCCCAGCGGCCCATGAAGAACTGGAGTACGATTCCGCGCTTGATCACCGGTTCGTCGGTTATGTGCTTAACCTAAACGGAGTGACGTTTTATCATGCGGGCGATACGACGGTTTATCCCGGACTGATTGAGACCGTGAAAGCGGTAAACGTCGACTGCGCACTGCTGCCGATAAACGGACGCGATCCGTTCCGGCTTGCGCGTAATATTGTCGGCAACATGAATTACCGCGAAGCTGCCGAGTTTGCGGTGGCAGCCGGGATCGATACGGTCATTCCAGCGCATTACGACATGTTCGAAGGCAACACGGAGCATCCCGGGCATTTCATCGACTATTTGCACGAAAATTACCCTACGCAGAAGAGTCACGTACTGGCTCGATTCGAAAGGTATGTGTACGTATCCGGCCGCGCGCTGAAATAACAACAAGGCGAAATCATACGGAAATTGAATCGTTCCCCCTTGGAGGCGGTTACAAAGTGAAAGCCATTGTCAATTACGAAGCAGGGTCCGGTAAAGTCGAAGTTCGTGAAGTACAGGTCCCCGAGTTGGGACCGAAAGATGTGTTGATTCGCGTGCAAGCTGCCGGCGTCTGCGGCAGCGACTTGCATATGTACCATGATTCCCAGGGGTTTCCGGTAAAACGACCTGTTACGCTAGGTCATGAATTTGCCGGCATAGTTGAGCATGTAGGTTCATCTGTAATCGCTTTCAAGGCTGGTGATCGCGTAGTCAGCGAAACACCGGCCTATATTTGCGAAACTTGCATGTATTGCCGTACCGGCCAATATAATCTTTGCCCGACACGCAGAGGCTTCGGCGTACTGGAAGACGGCGCCATGGCGCAATTCGTGAAAACAAGAGAAGCGATTGTTCACCGTGTGCCTGACGGCATTCCCTTTGAGATGGCTGCACTGACTGAACCGGCGTGCGTAGCCTACAACGCTGTAGCTCATCATTCTCATATTCGACCGGGCGACTATGTTGTCGTATTCGGACCTGGACCAATCGGATTGATGTGCGTGCAGATTGCCAAGCTGTTTTCCCCGGGGCGTCTTACGATCGTCGGTACTGCCCGCGATAAGAAACGTCTGGAAGTGGCATTGCAATTCGGCGCGGATGAAGTGATCGTGGCCGACGGAAGAGACGTAGTCAGCGAGCTGCTCCAATACGGCGACGGATTTGGACCTGATGTTATCTTAGATGCGGTAGGGGTCTCCGCGACATTGAAGCAGAGCATCGATGCCATCCGGCCGAACGGACAAATTACGAAGATCGGCTGGGGACCCGATCCTATCGGATTTTCACTCGATCCGTTAATTCAGAAAGCTGCCCGTTTGCAAGGTTCGTTCAGCCACAACTATCCGATGTGGGAGAAGGTGCTCCTGATGATGGCAAAGGGAGAAATCAACCCCCTTCCAATGGCCAAATCGTATAGCATCGACGATTGGAAATCGGCTTTTGACGACATGGATGCTTTGAAACACGCCAAATCGATCATTTTACCTCAAGCCTAATTGAAGGGGGAGAATACGACTATCATGGAACCGATCGTACAAATATCGCTGGATTTGACTACCATTACGGAAGCATTGGAAATGGCCGAAATTGCCGTAGAAGCAGGCGTGGATTGGATTGAAGCAGGGACGCCGCTGTTGCTTGGAGAGGGTCTTCATGCTGTTGCGGCACTACGCAAAGCTTTCCCGAATCACCCTATCGTGGCCGATCTCAAAACAATGGATGGTGGCTATCTTGAAGCCGAGATGATGGCAAAAGCCGGAGCGACTCACGTCGTAGTCATGGGCGTGGCTCACCAGGCTACGATTCGTGCTGTTGTCAAGGCAGCCCGCGATTATGGTATCCAGGTTATGGGCGATATTATGGCTTCGCCGGATCCTGTGGCCTGCGCCAAAATGCTGGAAGCCAATGGGGTCGACTTCATTATCGTCCATACCGGCTTCGATGAGCGCGGCGAGGATAAGGAACGTACGCCGTACGATTATCTAGCTGCTGTAGTCGAAGCGGTGAATATTCCTGTACAGGCTGTAGGCGGACTTACGATCGACCAAGCCGCAGATATGCCTAAGAATGGCGCTCCTCTGGTCGTAATCGGCGCTCCCCTCGTAATCGATAAACAAGAGTTCAAACCGAGCAAGGACCGTGGGCAGTTGAAAGACATTTTGCAGCAATTCGTCTCCCGCGTTAAAGCGAATAGGGTTGAGGGGTGACGTGATGACAACGACAGCCCGCGCAGCGCTTTTTCCAAAAGGATTTATGAATGAGTTGTCGGAAGGCAAGATGAGCTTATGGGAGTGGATCGAGATCGCCGGTACGCTCGGTGCAGATGGTTTGGAGATGTATCCGCGTTTTCTGGAAAGCACGGAACCGTCTTACCTTCAAGCTGTTCGCGAGGCGTGCGACAAGGTGCATTTAGCCATTCCGATGATGTGCTCGTCACCGGATTTCACCCAACCGGATCCTGCATTGCGACGAGATGAAATCCAGTATATCAAAACGATGATCGATGTCATGGCGATTCTCGGACCGGAAGATTTCAGAAGCTGCAGAGTGCTGTCCGGACAAAGGCGGATTGGCGTATCCAGGGAGGACGGCATTCGCTGGACCGTGGCATGCATTCAAGAACTGCTACCGTATGCCGCCGAGAAGAAGGTAGTCCTGGTGATGGAGAACCACTATAAGGACGGTTACTGGACAGCGCCTGAATTCGCTTTGCCATGCGATATTTATTTGGAGATCATTAGTCAGATCGAATCGCCTTGGTTCGGCGTGAATTATGATCCTTCCAATGCCATCGTTGCCGGCTATGATCCCATTCTATTGTTAGAGCAAGTCAGATCCAGAGTGATCACCATGCATGCCAGCGACCGATATTTAAAAGAAGGCTATGCGATGGATGACATTCGAGCGTTTATGGACCAAGGCTATTCCCATGCGCTTGAGCATGGCGTCATTGGCAAGGGCATGAATGATTACGGCAAGATCTTTAGCATTCTTCAAGAAGAGAGGTTCACTGGCTGGATCTCCATCGAAGATGGCGTGAACGGGCTGGAAGAGCTGCAGGAATCCGTTCATTTCATTAAAAATCAAATTACGCAGTATTTAAGCTATTCTGAAATGATGAAAGCGATTGTATTGAAAAATGCCAATTCCGAATCAGCGGCAGTCGCGCTAACGGTCAAACCTCGCCCTGCATTAAAGGCTGACCACGAGGTATTAATCAAAGTCATTAGCGTCGGACTCGATGGTACCGATAAAGAGATCATTATGTATCGTTACGGCGTGCCGCCGGAGGGAGAAGAAGATCTGATCATCGGCCACGAGCTAATCGGTGTAGTGGAACAAGCCGGAGCCGCTTCCGGATTTAATGTCGGAGACGCTGTCACCGTGCTAGTAAGGAGGCCATGCCCGGAACCGGATTGTCCGAATTGCCGTGCAGACCGATCGGACTATTGCCAGAGCGGGAACTACATTGAAAGAGGGATCAAGGGTTCTCACGGATTTATGTGCGAATACGTGGTTGAGGATGCCAACTATGTCGTAAAAGTTCCCGATGGGATGAAGCATCTGGGCGTGTGGGTAGAGCCGCAAAGTATTTTCGAGAAGCTATGGTCGACCATCTCCCATTTCCAGCAAAGATTCGTTTGGGAGCCTGCGCGGGCATTGGTGCTGGGTTCCGGTCCGATGGGCTTGCTGTCCGCCTTGTCGCTTCGGACTATGGGGGTTGAAACGCATGTGTGGTCGCTTCATGCCCAAGACAGTCTTCAAGCGAACGTTTTGTCCAAGATCGGCGCTCATTTTCAGAGTGCGTATAACGACGCTTCGGAAGGTGCCGCCGACCATGGACTTGCAAGGCACTATGGCAACAAACGAAATCTGAATTTCGATATCGTGCTGGAGTGCACCGGATTCTCTCCGCTGCTTATTGAAGCGACTCACTTGCTTAACCGAAACGGCATTATCGGATTGCTCGGTATTTCTCCGACGAACCGCCAGATTGAGGTGCCGATGGATCAGATTAACCAGAATTTCGTCATCGGCAATCAACGAATGGTAGGTTCGGTTAATGCTTCCAAAGAGGATTTCATTCATGCGATCGATCGGATTGGCCAAGTAGAGCGCTGCTATCCCGGTACGTTGAGCGGCCTTATCACAGATGAATTTACGCCTGAGCAAGTGGCTTCCGTTCAATTTGACCGAATTGGCATAAAAGGGGTCATACGAATGAGCTAATCCTCGAAGGATGTATTCCCCTATAAAATGCTGCACAGCTTCCGGTACTCCCGCGGCGAAACGCCTTGCCATCGCTTAAATACATGGCTGAATTGATGCAGGCTGTCATAGCCGATGCGCATGCCGATGGCCTCGATTTTCATATCGGATTCTCGCAAGCACCGTTTGGCCTCTTGATGGCGGAGATGCTGGACATATTGATTGGGGGTAACGCCGAACTGTTCTTTGAACAGACGGATAAAATGATCCTCGCTCACGTTCAGGCGCTCTGCCATCAACGAGTTCGGCCAAGTTAACTGCAAGCTGCCGCTTATCTCGTCGACCAGTTCCCTAAGGGCGGTCAAATAGACTGCGGTAGCGGTTCGACGCGGAACGGTCTGCAGTCTGAGGATCGACGCGAGCATTTGCAGCATAGCCCCCCGGCAGATAAGCTCATAACCGGGCCTTGCGGTTGTGAACTCTTCGCAGATCAACTCCATTCCTTTCATGATATCGACGGAAAGGGATGAATATTTTCGCGCAAATAACCGCTCACCTTCCGGATCTAATGGCTGCTTGCAGAACATCGCGTCTTGGACGACGCGGGTTTCGTCAACAACCATATGGATCTCGGGGGTCAGCTCGAATTCATCGTAGAAGTCGAAATGAATACCGAGCAATTGCGCACCTGCTGCGGCAGGGATTTCAATGCGGTGTCTCTCCTTGGCACTCAGAAACAAGAGGTCGCCGGGATAATAACGAATCGTCTCGGGTTCGTCGATGAAATGTACGGCCATTTCCCCGGAGATGACAACCATGACTTCGAAGTCGTAGAGTCGCCGCTCGTTTCCTTGATAATAAGCGGAGTCCTGGTACTGAGCCCAGTGAATGCTCGGCATCCAGGCCATGGAATCCAGCTTGCGGTCGTCGGGCGAAGGTATAGCCATTTTGTCCAACCCCTTATTATGAATTAAAGTCGATAATTGACAACTTTATAGCGATATAGAGTAAATACAACCTATAAAACCTATAGTATCATTCGAATTAGTTAGCGACAATAAACAACTAAGTCATTGATAAATGTGGGGGACGGACGATATGGTGAAGCGTATTGGAATCATCGGGTATGGGCTGAGAGTGAGCGGCTTGTTCGGCAAATTGGATGAACAGGAAACGGGCTGCCGAATCGTCGCCATTGCGGATCCGCGCGAACAAGAGCTTGCGGCGCAAATGGGAGAAGAAGCAAATCACATCGAATGGTATGCAGATGCAGATGATATGCTGAATAACGCCAGACTGGACGGCGTTGCCATTGGAACCCGTTGCAATTTGCATACGGAGATGGCGCTCAAAGTATTAAAGCGCAGCTTGCCGTTATTCCTGGAGAAACCGGTTGCCACGACCTATGAAGATTTATATCGACTGAAAAAAGGGTATGAAGCTTCGGATTCGCAGGTAGTTGTTTCATTCCCTCTGCGCAATACGCCACTCGTGAAGCTGGCCAAGGAAATCATAGATTCGGGCAAAATCGGAACCGTGGAGCATGTGCAGGCTGTGAACAACGTGCCTTACGGCGGCGTCTACTATCATAGCTGGTACCGCGATGAGAGCATTACCGGCGGATTGTTTCTGCAGAAGGCGACACATGATTTCGATTATATTAACTATTTGCTAGGTGCGAATCCGACTGCCGTATCCGCTATGAAATCGAAACAAATCTTCAAAGGCGACAAGCCTGCAGGTCTGATGTGCAAGGATTGCGACGAGAAGCATTCTTGTGAGGAAAGCACGCTTAAGCCGCATAACCGCGCCAGAGGAAGCTATTGCAGCTTTGCGACGGATACCGGCAACGAAGATTCCGGCAGCGCCCTGATTCGATACGAGTCGGGTATGCACGTAGCCTACTCGCAAAATTTCTTCGCAAGAAGAGGCGCGCAGCGGCGCGGAGCGCGTTTGCTAGGCTATAAAGGGACGCTCGAATTCGACTGGTATACGGGCGAATTGAAGGTATTCATGCACCATGAGGCGCGAGTGGAAACGCATCAGTTTGACTTGAATGCCATGGATGGACATGGCGGGGGAGATGGCGTCCTGCTGCAAAATTTCTTCCAGATCGTAAACGGTGCGCAGCGTTCATCCGCCTCGCTCGATGATGGGCTGCTGAGTGCTTTGCTCTGCTTGAAGGCCAATGAGTCCGCGAATACGAATACATTCCAGCAAATAGCTTGGACGACGAACTAATCCGATAGAAGTCCTATATGCGTGAAGAAGCCTGTCCACTAAAGGACAGGCTTCTTGCATGTTAACGTTCCAGAGCAGCAGCATTGCGTCGGTACTCCGTTGGCGTGACACCGGAAATTTTCTTGAAGGAGCGGTTGAAGGAGCTGAGCGTCGTGTAGCCGACTTCAACCGCGATATCTTGTATTTTCATCTCCGATAAGAGCAGTAAGTCCTTCGCTTTCTTCACGCGCACCTCATTCACGAAATCCACGAAATTCGTACCCATCTTCTCTTTGAAATAGGTAGAGAGGTACCCGCTGCTAATATTCAGCTTGCCGGCGATCAAGTCGAGAGACAGCTCCTCGCCGAAATGCGTCTCCGTATAACTGACGGTAAAGCTAATAATCGGATCGCGTTCTTCTTTCTTTAACCGAACTAGCCGGCCTGCTTCACTTACAAGCTTCTCAAGATAGCAATCAAGCTCTTCAATGGTATGCTGCATCTCAATAGGAGGCAGATTGCCGGTTAATTCATCGCTATCAATTTGCATGCTGTGAAGCACGCGCAGCACCTTGTCTGTTGTCTCCTCGGCGAAGCGATGGAACTTGATCGCGGAAATGTTCCGTTTCTTCATCTTCGCCAGCATTCGGCGGAGCGACTGCAGGGCAAGCTGATCATTGCCTTCTTGCAGGCTCACATTCAGCTCTTGCTCCAGAATGGTAGTAGGCAGCATCGGCTTCTCGCAATCTTCGCCGGCCTGAGACACGTAGGTCGTATCATCGAAAGGTCTCCGTTTCACGAGCCGCAGCACTTCCGCGTAAGCACTCGTCATCTGAGAAGAATGCGGATAATAAGAGCTCACGGCGATCGTACAGAAACTATAGACGTTATCCGTCTCCAGCACCGTCTTAATGTCCGTTAGGACAGCTGTCAGACGGTTATCATCCTCATCGTTTAAGTAGATAACGGATAAGATTTGATTCGTTTCGATTTGGAAGGTTTGCGCGCCATCCAGCTTGTGTCCGATGGCTTGGATGATATATTCGCGGATGAAGGCAATCGTCCGTTCTTCCTCTTCAGGCATCTCATCCCAGAAGCGTTGTTTGAAATTCATCTGGAAGAGGACAAATCGAAACGGCCTGTAGTCCTGCTCCGCAGCCGGCTCCGAATCCTCGTATTCAATCCGAATTCGTTTCAGTACATTCATGAGCGAGTAGTTGCGCAGATGGTTCTTCCTGCTTTCGAGGCTGCGCTGCGCTTCCTGGTTTACCTTGATCATGTGGCCAATATTGGCATGAATGAGCTCAAAGTCGTTAGCGGCGCCGCGAACAAGCTCCTTATTCTCATTTAAACTTCGAATCGATTCCACGATTTTTCGAACCGGATTATTGAATCGTCTGCTGAAGATGACGGATAAGACCAAGCTGACGACAGAGGTGAGAATGAGCAGCACGATCAAGGTAACCGTGAGCTTCAAGATTTTGCTCGAAACGCTGCTGTCCGGAATGATATTCACATAAGTGAGCCCGGATACGGAGCCTTTCTGATAGAAGTAGTAGTAGCCGTGCTGTTTCACCCAATTGGTCCCCGCCTTTAATTCCGGTAAAGCTTCGTCAAATGCCGGATCGGACGTATAGATCGTATCCCCTTGCGGGCTCAGTATATAGAACGTGTTGTTAATCGATTGATGGTAATTGCGATACAACTGATCCGCATCAATGAAGGCGAGGAACTTAAAATCGGGATACAACTGACTTCGGAACAAGTAAGGAATGACGATACCGGGCTGTGAATCCTGATAAGTCGGCGGCGGACTCGTGAATACAGCGGCCGGATACAGCTTTGACGCGGAACCTGCCGTAGTCAGTTCCTTCTCCCAGAAGTCCGGCGTATAGACGCGGTTCACATAGTGATTGGAGAACATGACATCCAGCGTGCTGCCGCGATACTTGTCCAGTATGTAATGGTGCTTCACGTCGTACATAAATAAATTGTTCAAGTAAATCCTTGGATTCACCGTGATTTGCTCTAAATCGTCGATGATGTTCCCGGCCGCCAAATAATAAGGCTTCGATTTCTGCAAATCGTTCAGATGATCATTTAAATACATCCCCACGATCACGTTGTCCAGCAGTTCAAAGTACTGCTCGAATCCGCTTGTTGTATGCGTCAGATTCGCATCGTTATACGTGATGATTTCACCGTGAATGCTTTTTCTGAACAAGGTGAGCGAGATCAAATTAAAGGAAACAAATAACAAAATAATCGCCATAAAGCTGAGTAGCATCTTGGTTAAGATCGAACGGGTATTAATCTTCAATTGCAAAATCTGCCTCATGAATAAACCCCTTTTGCCCTGGTCTGATCCTATTTTCGAAAACTGTGCAATTTTACGGAATCCTTGAAATCCGCGCGAAATCGGACATAAATCCCATATCCATCAAGCGGTGACTCTTATAGTATAGCCCTAGGGATGAAAAATCAAGATTCATATATTCAGATGAATAGAGGGGGATCATCATTGAATAACTACACGAATACAGGTACAAACGCGCCTATTGCAGTTGTCGCTCGCAAGGAAAGAAAACGTTCCTTCGTGGACAAGCTGTGGAATGAGCGCTACCTGTTCCTGCTGCTTCTCCCGGGACTTTTATACTTTATCATTTATCGGTACGTTCCGATGCTGGGAAACATTATCGCCTTTCAAGACTTCAGTCCGTTTCAAGGCTTCCTGCACAGCGACTGGGTCGGACTCAAGCATTTCAAGAAAATCTTCGAAGATAGCGAAGTAATAAGAGTTATCTGGAACACGCTATATCTCTCTTTCCTGCAAATTGCATTCGCTTTCCCGGTTTCGATTCTACTTGCGATCATGTTAAATGAAGTGCGTAACGAACGATATAAGCGAGTCATTCAATCGCTTGTCTACTTACCGCATTTCTTATCCTGGGTCGTTGTCATCGGGATTGTAACGACATTCCTGAAGTCAGAGGGCATAATCAATCAGCTCATTCAAATGGCTTTCGGCGTCGACCCGATTCCGTTTCTGACGTCGGCGCATTGGTTTATGCCGATCATTGTGCTGGAGGTCATCTGGAAGGAGTCCGGCTGGGGGACGATTATTTTCCTCGCAGCTTTGGCAGGAGTTAACCCGCATCTGTATGAAGCGGCTGTCGTCGACGGCGCAAGCCGAATGAGGCAAATCTGGCATATCACATTGCCTTCGATTCGGAGCACGATCATTATTTTGCTGATCCTAAGGCTCGGCAGCGTGCTCGATGTGGGCTTTGAACAAATTTTCCTCATGCTGAACCCGCTCAACAAGGAGATCGGCGATGTACTCGATACGTTCGTGTATTACAAAGGGATCGAGAACTCGGACTTCAGCTTTGCAACGGCAGTTGGGCTGTTTAAGTCGCTCGTCGGGTTGATTCTCATTGTCGGAGCTAACAAATTATCCAAAAAATTCGGAGAAGAAGGTATCTACTAAGGAGGCGGTGGAGCAGTGGTTAGAACTCATTCCATGACGGAAAAATTAGCGAATGCCCTTAACGTGATCTTGCTTGCCGCAGTCGGGCTCGCGATGCTGTTCCCGTTCTATTATATGATTGCAACCTCGTTTACATCGGTTTCGGAGAGCGCTGCCAAGCAGTTCATTCTGTTTCCGGAGAAATGGGTCGTCGATGCTTATCAATACATTTTCCACTCGAAGGTGTTCGTCCGCGCGCTCATCGTAACCATCTGCGTTACGGTAGTGGGAACCTTGTTCAGCCTATGGCTCACCTCGATGATGGCTTATGCGCTCTCGCGGAAGATTACAGGCCAGAAGTTTTTTCTCTTCCTCGTGTTGTTTACTTTCGTCTTCGGAGCGGGTATTATTCCGTCCTATATGGTTGTTAAAGAAACGCATTTGCTCGACACCTACTGGGCGCTTATCATTCCGGGGGCCATCAATTCCTTTAATTTGATCGTGCTTAGACAGTTCTTCCTTGGCATTCCTCAGGATCTAACGGAGGCCTCGGTACTCGACGGAGCCAATGATTTGCAAATTTTCTCGCGGATCATTCTTCCCCTATCCAAACCTGCGCTGGCTGCATTCGGACTTTTCTATGCGGTTACCAGCTGGAACACCTATTTTACCGCACTCATTTATATCAGCGATCCAAGCAAGTGGACGATCCAGGTTATATTGCGGCAGATCGTGATTCTGAGCCAACGGCTCGATTCGCTCTCGGATGGACAGCAAGCCGCACTGGCGAATGCTTCTCCTCCGGCTGAAACGATTGGCATGGCGGCCATTCTCGTCGCAACCATCCCGATTCTTGCGCTTTACCCGTTCCTGCAAAAGCATTTTGCGAAAGGGGTGATGCTCGGTTCCGTGAAAGGCTAGCTTTCATGTAAGTGAGTATCATCGATGTGCCCAACATAAAGAGGAGGTCGAAAGTATGCGTAGCAAACTAGTTTCATCTGTTCTTGTAGTTGCACTATCCGGCTCCATTCTTGCAGCATGTTCATCCGGAAATGAGGATACCAACACAAATACATCCTCTAACGCGGGTACAACAAACAATGGGGCGAAGGCGGAAGCAGACCCGCATGCAGAGAAATTTACGATTGATTGGTTCGACGGCACTTGGGAAGATCCGGTTCCATCCGGGAATAGCGAAGCCGTGCAGAAAATTAACGAGAAATTCAATGTGGATTTTAAACCGCAATATATTCCTTTTGATACTTACGAAGAGAAGCTTGCTGTAAAAATGGCCTCCGGTGATATTCCGGATGTAATTGGTATGGAAGAAGTAAATGCCAATTATACGAAATGGGCGAAGCAAGGCGCATTCTTGCCGCTCGACGAGTTCTTGCAGCAGTATGAATCGACCAAGGCCGTGCCTGACTATTCGTGGGACTCGTTGAAAGTAGGAGGAAAAGTGTACGGCATTCCAACCTACTTCTCCTCTAAAGGCGGCAAAAAGCCGATCATTCGCAAGGACTGGCTGGATAAGCTGGGTCTGAAAATGCCAACGAATTATGAAGAGCTTAAAAAGGTTGCAATCGCCTTTACCAAAGACGATCCGGACGGAAACGGCAAAGCCGATACGATTGGATTAGGTCTGGCTAAGGGTATCTATTACGATCCTTCGTTCGGAGCGTATTACGGCAATGCGGTTTGGTATCACAAAAACGCCAGCGGGCAGCTGATTCCGGGCATTATCGCAGACGGCAATAAAGAGAAAGTCACTTTCCTTGCCGATCTGCAAAAAGAAGGCATCCTGCAAGCGGACTGGGCAGTAACGGCTTACAAGGATATTTTCAAAGCGTTTAATGCGGGGAAAGTCGGCATTTGGTATGAACAGCCCGGAAACAGCGGAAACAACGGCGTATTGTTCGACGTGCTGAAACAAAACGCTCCGAATGCAGTAGTGGAGCCGATTCCGCCGTTCAAAGCACCGGATGGTTCAGAAGGACTCACCATCAACGGCAGCTGGTACCGCATGTATATGATCTCGGCGAAATTGAAGGATCAGCCGGAGAAAGTAAAACGCATTCTTGAAATGATTGATTACTTCCACAAACCGGTAACGTTCGAAGAGCGTAACCCGAAAAACGAATACTTCGACTGGCTCTACGGCGGAGAAGGAAAAGGCTACCAAATGGTGGACGGCGTGGCGCAGCCAATCGCCGAGAATCGCTCGAACGTCGCTCCGGGTGCTTACATCACCGAAGGCGGATGGTTCATGAACGACGAAGATTTGTTCACGTTTGCCAAGATCGCCAAGACGCCTGAGGATCAGAAGTTCCAACAAACGCTAGCCGACAGGCTGCATAGCATGAAGTTTTACGTAAATCCGACAAGCCGGATCATCTCGCCGCTGCTGATGGAGAAGAGCGGAGAGCTGCAGGCGTATATTACGGATGAAACGACGAAGATGATCTTCGGCGAAAGACCGCTTAGCGACTGGGACAAAATGGTCGAGGAGTATATGGCCAAAGGCGGAAAAGAAATGATCGACGAGGTAAACAAAGAATTAGAAGCTAACCATGTCCAAGGCGAGTGGAAGTAAGCAATTCGATCATCGACAGCCCGTGCCTTTATGGTTCGGGCTGTCACACCATTTTCGCATAAAGGGGTATATGTATGCCGGTATTAACGACAAGCAAACAGCAATTTTTGCTCGATGGTGAGCCACTGCGCATCCTGTCGGGGGCTATTCACTATTTTCGAGTGGTGCCGGAATATTGGAAGGACCGTCTCTTGAAACTGAAAGAAGGCGGCTTCAATACAGTAGAGACCTATGTGGCTTGGAATATTCATGAGCCCAAAGAAGGACAGTTCGTGTTCGAGGGCATTGCAGATCTCGTTCGATTCATTGCGATTGCAGGTGAAGTCGGCTTGCATGTCATCATACGCCCGAGTCCTTATATTTGTGCAGAGTGGGAGTTTGGCGGGCTGCCAGCGTGGCTGCTTGCTGATCCGGGCATGCGCTTGCGCTGCTATCATCAGCCTTTTCTAGATAAAGTAGATGCATATTACGACGTATTGCTGCCTAAGCTTGTACCGCTTCTCTCAACCAATGGCGGTCCGATTATTGCCATGCAAATCGAGAATGAATACGGCAGCTACGGGAATGACAAGAAGTACTTGAAGTATTTGGAACAAAGCATGAAGGATAGAGGCATTGACGTGCTGCTGTTCACTTCCGATGGACCGGGCGATTTCTACCTGCAGGGCGGAATGGTCGACGATGTTCTGGAGACGGTCAACTTCGGTTCACGCGCGCAAGAGGCTTTTGCTAAATTAAGTGAATATCAGCAAGATCAGCCGCTGATGTGTATGGAATTCTGGAATGGCTGGTTCGACCATTGGGGCGAGCAGCATCATACGCGCGATTCGGATGATGCAGCACGCGTACTCGATGAAATGCTGGCTGCCGGCGCTTCCGTTAATGCTTATATGTGTCATGGCGGTACCAACTTTGGCTTCTATAATGGCGCGAACTTCGGCGAGGAGAAACATCAACCGACGATTACAAGCTATGATTATGACGTGGCGATCAGCGAGTCCGGCGATCTGACGGACAAATTCTATAAATTCCGCGAAGTTATTTCGAAATATGTAGAGCTTGGACCGCTAAACCTGCCGGAGCCAATCAAGAAGAAAGCATATGGCAGCGTAATCCTATCGGAGCAAGCTCCACTCTTCTCGTCATTGGACTCGCTTTCCGTTCCGGTAGAGCGCACCTGCCCGGAAACGATGGAGCAGCTTGGACAGGATTATGGATTCATCCTGTACTCTACTCGTGTAATCGGGCCGATTACGGCTTCCCGTCTTAATTTGCAGGATGTGCATGACCGCGCACTTATTTTCTTGAATGGGGAGTACAAAGGCACGATCGAACGCAATAACAAAAACCATGACGTGCTGCTCGATATCCCGGCAGAAGGTGCGACGCTTGATATTCTGGTCGAGAATATGGGCCGCATTAATTATGGTCCTTATATGAAAGATCCGAAAGGCATTACGGAAGGCGTTCGGCTGGGCCAGCAATTTCTGTACCATTGGACCATCCGTCCGCTGCCGCTCGATGACTTACAGAAGCTTGAATATCAAGAGAGCAGCGCGAAGCAAGAGCAGCCGACGTTCTATAAAGGTTCTTTCCAAGTCGATGAACTGGCGGATACGTTCCTCGCCCTTAGCGGCTGGACGAAAGGCGTTGTTTATGTGAATGGCTTCAATCTCGGCCGTTACTGGGAAATTGGACCGCAGCAGACGTTGTATATTCCGGCGCCGCTGCTACGCGAAGGCGAGAATGAATTGGTTGTTTTTGAGCTGCATGGCTGCGAAGAGCCTGTCGTCAGACTGCAGGACAGCGCCGTGCTAGGGTAGCGAGTAGTGAATAGCAAAGACAATTCTATGAACCAAATGGGGGAGACAACATGGCTCAACTTACTGCCATACTAATTGGCGCAGGTGCAAGGGGAGCAGGCAGCTACGCTCCTTTTGCCCTTGATTATCCGCATGAATTGAAATTCGTTGCGGTAGCCGAGCCGGATGCGAATCGACGGGAGAAGTTTGCACAGCAGCATAATATTCCGGGCGCGATGTGTTTTGAATCCTGGGAGCACCTGCTGGCGAATCCGAAGCTTGCTGATATCGCCGTCATTTGCACGATGGACCGGATGCATTTTCACCCCACCGTACAGGCCTTAAATAACAAATACCATGTTCTGCTGGAGAAGCCGATGTCCCCGGACCCGCTTGAGTGTCTGCAAATGGAACAGGCGGCTCGCGAGAATAACTGTCTGTTATCGATCTGCCATGTGCTGCGGTATACCCCGTTCTGGAGCAAGATTAAGCAAATTCTGAGCGAGGGACATATCGGCGATATCGTATCGATCCAGCTCAATGAGAACGTGGGCTATTGGCATATCGCGCATAGCTTCGTCAGAGGGAATTGGAACAATTCCGATACGTCCAGCCCGATGATATTAGCAAAATCATGCCATGACATGGATGTGCTGTCCTGGTTGATGGATCAGCCATGCGTGCGTGTGAATTCCTACGGATCGCTTATGCACTTCAATGATGCGAATGCACCGGAAGGGTCCGCCGATCGTTGTCTCGATTGCGCGGTTGAAACGACTTGTCCTTATTCTGCGCCTCGTTTCTATTTAAGCGAGCAATTTAAGGGCTGGGCCAGACATTTTACGCCGGAGCTTACGAAAGAGAATATCGTCCAAGGGTTGCGCGAAACAAATTACGGCCGCTGCGTCTACAAGAGCGACAATAACGTGGTCGATCATCAAGTCGTTGGCATGGAGTTTGCGAACGGCGCAACTGCGATGTTTAGCATGTGCGGCTTTACGTTCGAGCAGGAACGCAGAATTCAAATTATGGGTACACGCGGCGAGCTGCGCGGGGATGATGATAAGATCACCTTATTTGATTTCCTGACGCACCAAAAAACCGAAATTACGATCCCATCGCAATCAAGCGGACATGGCGGCGGCGATGCCGGTATCGTCAGAAGTTTCCTGACCGATGTGCGGAACTATCACGGACAAGAGACTTTAACATCGGCAGTCGCTTCTGTACGCAGCCATTTGATGGCATTCGCTGCCGAAGAATCTCGCTTGAACGGCGGAAAATCAATCGAGTTAACCGCCTATGCGGAAGAATTGATGCAGCATCGTGCAACGAAATAAACGGAGGGACTGCTTAGCGATAAGCGGTCTCTCTTTTTAATTCTGATAAAAGGTTAAAACTTACTTGGGAATATGATTGATTCAGAGGAGCAAACTATAGTATATTTTTAGAATTATGCGAAGGTGTACGGTGCCTTTAGGTGTTCTAGGAGGACATAAGTTGGAGAAGCACAATTTCATTCAAATCTTGCAAAATGAGCTCGTTGTCGCGCTTGGCTGTACGGAACCGGTGGCAATCGCCTTAGCTGCGGCAAAAGCTAAAACGTATCTGCGTGATCAGCTTGTGAAAATCGAAGTCAAAGCGAGTGCGGGTATCATCAAGAATGCATTGGCTGTCGGAATACCCGGTACGGAGCTGACTGGAATTGATTTTGTCGCTGCTTTAGGTGCACTGGCAGGCAATGCCGACAAGCAGCTGGAAGTTCTCGCCGATATTACTTCCGAAGATATCGCAATGGCTCAAGCCATGGTGGAGCAAGGTACTGCAGTGTTTCATCTCGCAGACACGCCTCGAAAACTCTATATAGAGGTCGTCGCGGAAACAGCAGCCGGCTACGCGAAGGTTGTGATTACGGACAATCACACGAATATTACGCTTATTGAAGTGGATGGCAAGGTCGTCGAATCGGGCGGCTGCGCGAATGTTAGCTTTAAGAGTTCCAAGGAGGAACGCGGCGAGCTGTCTATAGATGCGATCGTGGATTTCGTGAATGCGATTGATCCGCAAGAACTTCATCTCGTCAAGCAAAGCATTGAGTTGAACCGCAAGGCCGGGTTAGACGGGTTAGCCAATTCCTATGGTCTTGAAGTTGGGAAGACGATTAAAGAAAACGTGCAGAAAGGGATTCTGTCCGACGATTTAATCTCTCACGCGATGGCGCTTGCCGCAGCGGGATCGGATGCGCGTATGGCGGGATCGACGATGCCTGTTATGGCGAATTCCGGCAGCGGAAATCAAGGCATTGCAGCGACGAATCCGGTTATTGCAGCCGCAGAGAAGCTGGGCGTATCGGAGGAGAAGCTGATACGCGCAGTTGCGCTGAGCCATTTGGTTACGATCTATATCAAATCGAAATTCGGCCGTTTATCCGCGTTATGCGGCGTTACGGTATCCGGTACAGGCGCAAGCTGCGGGATTACCTACTTGCTTGGCGGAGGTAAATCGGAGATCAAAGGCGCGATCCAGAACATGCTCGGCAATGTAACCGGGATGATGTGCGATGGTGCTAAGGGCGGCTGCGCGATGAAAGTAGCCACTTGCACAAGCGCGGCCGTTCAATCGGCGCTTCTGGCGTCGAAAGGGATGACCATCTCCTCGACGAATGGCTTTATCGAGAATGATGCGGAGAGAACGATCGATAATTTCTGCCGGATCGGAAATGAAGCGACCTCGGATATCGATACGCTTATACTCGATATGATGCTAAATAAGGAATAAAAAAAAGGAATAAGGACGAATCCGCCTTCTGGGCGGATTTTCGTATGTTTAGGCTAACCAGAATATATAACCTCATAGTTCTAACGAACCGTACGGGCGCTATTATGCTAAAAGCTTGTGGATTTCAGCCAATTTCAACTTAATAAGGCCTCTGTGGTTCGTTAGAATATTTGAGGAGCCCTTTTCGACCCAATAAGACCTCTACGGTTCGTTAGAGTAGTGAGTGATGTTCGTGATCGCTTGCGCGAACTGGGCTAAGGACTAACAGAAATTAAACGTTTAGCAACCTATTTTCTTAACAAGTAACTAGTATACTGAAGCCAATAAAACTTGAGTAACGAGGTGTTTAGGTTGTCCTTTATGTCCAAACGCAGAAGCCTGGCCGTCACATCCACTTTGGTGCTCTCCATCCTTTTTCTCTGTCTAATCGCGGTTATGGTAGGTCTCTTATACAACGAGCAGAAGAAGGCAGCCTTTCAAGCGTTTACAGACATCGGAGCAAAGCTCGGCGCTCAAGCAGAAGTTAGCGGCAAACTCATTGCAGCTGTGGCTAAGGCGTATGAGAGCAAACAGACTCCGCAAGCGGCCAACGTCGCAAGCTTGCAGCAGCAGCTGAATGCGATGATCGACGACGATAACTTAACCAACGCCTACTATATGTCCACGAACAAATTCGACAAAGAGGGGCAGCCGAATCTCATCACCATGATTCAGTCCAGCCTAAGCAGCGAAGGAAGCGACGATAACGGAACGGATTACCCGTTGGATGACGTGTTTCTGAATGGATATAATCGCGTTATGGCAGGAGAGACGCTGTTAACCAGCGCTTACTCGGATGATAGTGGCACATGGATTTCTTATCTGGCCCCGGTTAAAGATGATGAAGGCAACATCGTTGCCATGTTCGGACTCGATTACGATTACGGCAAAGTTAAGCGTGAGCTGTCTGCTTTATTATGGGGAGTCATTGGGATCGGAGTGCTCGCTGCGGCTGTTGCGATTGGCATTCTTTTCTTTCTTATTCGTTCTACCGTTCGACCGCTTGGCATGCTGGCAGCTGCGGCACAGGAAGCAGCGAAAGGCAACTTGACCCTCAGTATGCCGGTTACGAGCAGCAATGAAATCGGCCGAGCTGCGTCCTCCTTTAACGAAATGCTGCATAGCTTGCGCGAGTTGACCAGCAACATCAAGCAAACCTCGGACGAAGTGACCGTCTCCTCCTTGAACTTAAAAGAATTTGCGAAACAATCCACCCAGGCCACACAGGAAATTACGATCGCGATACAAACGGTTGCTTCCGGGGCCGAAGCGCAGTTCAACAGCTCTCAAGAAACCCAGCGGGCGATGACCGAGATGGCGATTGGCATTCAGCGCATTACGGAATCTTCGGCTGCCGTTTCGGATCTGGCTATACATACGTCTGAACGTGCCTCAGATGGAGAACAAGCACTGAAGGACACCGTTCACCAAATGATTTCGATTAAAGCCGGTGTTCTCCAAGCATCGGATACGATGCGGGAACTGCAGCGCTCAAGCGGCAAAGTGGACGAGATTCTCACACTCATTACAGAGGTGGCGGGTCAAACGAATCTGCTCGCCTTGAATGCATCGATTGAAGCGGCTCGTGCAGGCGAACACGGCAAGGGCTTTGCGGTAGTTGCGCAAGAAATACGTAAATTGGCAGAACGCTCCAGAGAATCCTCGGATGAGATTCGAACGATTCTTCAAGCGATCAAGGAGCAGACGGCGTCAGCATCTTCGGTTCTTGAGGTTTCGGCGGAGGATGCTCGCGCAGGTACAGAGCTGGCCCAAACGACGGGCGACTCGATTCGCGCGATCCTTGAATCGATCAAGCAAGTATCGGATCTGGTGCAGGATGTATCAGCGGCCTGTCAGCAAATGTCTGCCGGCAGCGAGCAAATTGCGGCGACGGTTGTAGAGCAGGAGCAGATTGCCAAACGATCGTCGAGTAATTCGCATCATGTTGCAGCTGCATCTGAAGAGCAGCTTGCTTCGGTTGAAGAAGTCGCCGGTGCTTCCGAGCAGCTTCGAATCATGGCCGGCAAGCTTAGCGAAGCTGTTAGCCGGTTCAACATCGAATAAGAGAAACTTTAGAATCGGATGGTCTCCAAATGGCGAGGTCATCCGATTCGTGCTATCATCATTTAAAGACAATTTATCGTTAATGTCTTTTAAAGTTGGAGGTCAAACTATGCAGAGCATCACATCGTCGGCGAAAGGGATTTCGATCGGCATTATTGGACCGGCCGGATTAGTTGCCCAGATCGTAAAGGTTATGAAAGCCTTCCCGTCTTTTCGGCCAATCCCGCTGCCCTACGAGATCGAAGACGAGGCGCCTCGAATAGCAGAAGAGATCGAGGATGATGTTGAAGTGCTTCTTGTTTCCGGCCCTATACCGTACAACAGAATTCGCGAACAAACCAATTTGAAGGTAGCGCTTCATTACATACCGCTTACGGATACCGGATTTTATCGCTCGCTCTCGCGATTGAAGAATTCGCTTGGACCGGATAAAGAGCTCCGAGTTTCTATGGATACGTTAGGCAAACAGATGGTGACCAAATCCTTGAATGAGATCAAGGAAACGAGAATCA
This sequence comes from Paenibacillus rhizoryzae, assembly GCF_059686995.1. NCBI lineage: Bacteria > Bacillati > Bacillota > Bacilli > Caryophanales > Paenibacillaceae > Paenibacillus > Paenibacillus rhizoryzae. Next base: position 45,336 of record NZ_JCAALT010000001.1, read on the forward strand.
TTGCGCTCCACTACAACGGACATCTGGATTCATCCAGCGAAGCATTAGTTTCTTTTCATAAAGAGTTATTTGAATCAGGTGATTGTGATGCCGCGATGACGGCCGATGAGTCTGTCGCATCGGGATTAACGGAGCTGGGCATTCCCAATGAGTGGGTCATCCCGACGGACCAGAATATTACGGTTGCACTGGAGCGAGCGCTGCTGTCGACGGAAACGCGTCAAAGCAGGGAAGCTCAAATTGTTGTTGGCTTCGTGAATTTAGACCATTTTGAGAAACGGATCCATACGCACACTTCTGAACACGAGGTGCAGAAGTTCAAGCTCGAGATCCACCGGATGCTGCTTGATTATGTAGAGTCCTTGGCCGGTTATCTGACTCATCTCGGCGGCGATGAATATTTGTTTATTACGACAAGGGGCATATTCGAGAGGGTCACCGGAGGCTACAAAACCATTCCGCTTGGCCGGAGCGTCTATCATAAATTCGGCATTTCCTTGAGTATTGGAATGGGCTTCGGGCGCTCTGCCAATGAAGCAGGCACGCATGCCAGAATTGCCCTGCGCAAGTCGAAAGAAGCCGGTGGCGATACCTGCTTTATTGTCGGCGAAGATAAAGCATTAATCGGCCCGCTTGCGATGGCGGATCCGCTCGAAGTCGCATTGTCTTTGACAGATACAGAGCTGATTAAGAAAGCAGAGGATGCGGGCATGACCTCCGTTTACTTAAGTAAGCTGATGGCGCAGGTGGCCCGCACCGGAAAAACGGACTACATGGTACATGAGCTGGCTGCGATATTGGACATAACTGTAAGGAGTGCACATCGACTTCTACTGCAGTGGATTGATCATGATTTGGTCGTCATTGCAGGCGTGGAGAAGGTGCCAAGGGGAAGACCGCGTCAAATCTTCCGGCTTGTCTTTCTTTAAAAGAAAAAGACCATCCTCTCCGTCTCGAAGACAGGAGGATGGTCCTATTCATGATTACATTTAGTTGGTTGTGCGGTTTAACCAATCCTCGAAACGCGTCGTTGCAATGCGTGCCTCGCCAACGGGAACAAGCGAATATTGATTTAACACCACGCCATAGTAAGGGGCATTGTCGTCTGTCACAACTTGTCTTGCGTCTTTCGTGATGCTTAGGAATCGACGAACGAGTTCATCCAGACCCATACGTTCAGGCCCTGCAAGATCAACGAGGCCATTTACCGGAGCTTCTAGTGCATAGTCCGCAACTGCGGCAGCCACATCGTCTGAAACGATTGGCTGAATGAAATGAGACGGCATACGGACGGTTTGACCTTCTGTAGAGAATTGAGCAATGCTTTCAACAAACTCGAAAAATTGCGTTGCGCGAACAATAGTATAAGGAATGTTGGAAGCTTTAATCATTTCTTCTTGTGCCATTTTAGCACGGAAGTAACCACTCTCCAGAAGTCCATCCGTACCAACGACCGACAATGCAACATGATGTTTCACGCCAGCCTCCGCTTCCGCTTTAAGCAAATTACGCGTCGATGTTTCAAAGAATTCCAGAACCGCTTGATCCTCCCAAGAAGGAGCGTTCGAAACGTCAACGACAACTTGCGCGCCGCTGATCGCTTCAGCCAGTCCTTCTCCGGTAACGGAATTGATGCCTAAGGAAGGAGAGGCTGCCACTACATCATGGCCAAGCCCCTTTAAATTAGTGACGAGTTTCTTCCCAATAAGTCCACTGCCACCGATAACAACGATTTTCATATGAATCCTCCTAGATATTACTTGTATTTTTAGAGCTTATTTTCAATTGCGAAGACCTGGACGCCAGCGTGTTGTTTTCAGAACACTTATAAAACGATAGTCGGCATAAATGTGTGACAAACGATCATCGTTTTATTTCCGGATTCCCGTTTCCGTAAGCTCGCAGCATGCAAAATCCGCTGATTCTGCGGACTGGATTCACTTCTAATCACTCATTTACGTCTATTTCCTCATTAAATTGTGTCACTGGTTGTGGGCAATTATTCAAACATACAAAGTAACCATATCGTTAAATCAATAGCTTGCAGCCCACCTCGATAGCCTAAATACAGTCTTTTTCTCAAGCTATTAAAGGACAATTTAAAGATTTGTCTTTTAATAGAGTGGCCTTTAAGATGGACTTAAAGACGTATCATTCGAGAGGAGCTCAGAACGATGCAAACGGTCGATCAACTGGAGGCTAAGCTTGCTGAACCATCGGAAGCGTTAATTAACGACATCCGCAAGTTGGATGGAGATATTCTGCTGCTAGGCGTAGGCGGGAAAATGGGGCCAAGTCTTGCCAGATTGTTGCTCAATGCGATTCGACAAGCTGGTGTTAGTAAGCGAGTCATCGGTGTATCCCGTTTCTCCGAGCGAGGATTGCAGGGACAGCTCGAGGCGGATGGGGTGGAGACGATTGCCTGCGACCTGTTAGACGATGAGCAGCTCCAAGCATTGCCGGAAGTGGGAAACGTCATCTATATGGCCGGCAACAAATTCGGTACAACGGGCAATGAATCGTTCACCTGGGCGATGAACGCGTATCTCCCCGGCAGAGTAGCGGAGAAGTATCGCAACTCGCGCATCGTTGTGTTCTCCTCCGGCAATGTCTATCCGTTCACACCGGTTGGTTATGGAGGAGCAAGTGAATCCATTTCCCCGAATCCGGTAGGTGAATACGGTCAATCCTGCTTGGGACGAGAGCGGATCTTCGAGCATTTCTCGAAGAAGTACCAGATTCCGATGGTGATTTACCGACTGAACTATGCCATTGATATGCGCTACGGGGTGCTCCTTGAAATCGCCAAATCTGTTAAAGAAGGCCGGCCAATTGACTTGACGATGGGACATGCGAACGTCATCTGGCAGGGAGACGCCAATGAAATTGCGATCCGCTCTTTGCTGATTTGCGAAGCTCCAGCCGGTTTCCTGAATGTGACCGGGCCGGAGACGATGTCGATCCGCTGGGCTGCAGAGGAGTTTGGCAAACGATTCGAGATAGAACCTGTCTTCCAAAGCATAGAAGCCGAGAATGCGCTGCTCAATAATGCGGCCAAATGCCATCAGCTGTTCGGCTATCCCCGTGTTTCGCTTCTCCAAATGATCGACTGGGTTACGGAATGGGTGAAGGCAGACGGGATGACATTGAACAAACAGACCCATTTCCAAGAGCGAAAGGGGAAGTTTTAATTGATGAGCAGCCCGCGGCAATTGACCCCTGAGCAATATCGCGCCTTACACGATGGGCTTGTCATTCCGGCCCATCCGCTCGCACTGGATGAGCACCGCCGGCTGGATGTCACGCATCAACGGGCATTGACCCGCTATTATTTGGCTGCCGGAGCGGGAGGGATCGCAGTAGGGGTCCATTCCACGCAGTTCGAAATTCGCGATCCGAAATTCGGTTTATATGAGCAGGTGCTTCGACTAGCTGCCGAAGAGGTGGACCGAGCAGAGCTAGCGCGTCCATTTATCCGAGTTGCAGGCATCTGCGGCCCAGTGGAACAGGCTATGAATGAAGCGGTAATTGCAAGAGGATATGGGTATGATGCCGGGCTGCTCAGCATGGGCGGACTTGCCGGCTTATCGGAAGCGGAGCTGTTGAAGCGTACGGAGAAAGTAGCTGCAATCATCCCGGTCATTGGCTTCTATCTGCAGCCTTCAGTCGGAGGCAAGGTGTTCAGTTACGAGTTCTGGCGGGCATTCGCTGACATTCCCGGTGTGATAGCCATTAAACTGGCGCCGTTCAATCGCTATCAAACGATCGATGTGGTGCGCGCCGTTTGCTGCTCCGATCGACGGGATGACATTGCGCTGTACACGGGCAACGATGATAATATCGTGAACGACCTGCTGACGACATATCGCTTTACTGTTGACGGGCAGCAGATTGAGAAAAGAATCGTTGGCGGCTTGCTGGGCCATTGGGCGGTATGGACGGCTAAAGCGGTAGAGCTACTGGAGGAGATCAAGCAGGCCCGGGCGCAAGCAGCTATTCCGATCGATTGGCTGACGCGAAATGTGGAAGTGACGGATACGAATGCTGCGTTCTTCGATCCGGCTCACGGCTTTGCCGGCTGTATTCCGGGCATTCATGAAGTACTCAGACGTCAAGGTTTGTTGAAAGGGATTTGGTGCTTGAACCCGCATGAGGATCTGTCTGCCGGTCAGAAGGAAGAAATTGACCGCATGTATAGAGATTATCCCCATCTGAACGATGATGAATTTGTAAGGCAGCATCTGCCTGAATGGCTTGCAGGCTAGAGGCGGGGATTGATGATGCTCTACCTGCTTAAAGGAGACGATGGAGGATGACAGAACAAGCTTGTCCCGGCCCTATCGAAGGTATTCATTACCACAGCCGAAGGCCCATTCGTATTCACACGGTGAACGGGTTCATTTCGAACATTGACCAGCTTGATGAACGCCAGATGAGCCATTCCGGCTTACCTTATCTAGCTCCCGGTCTCGTCGATCTACAAGTAAACGGCTATATGGGACATGATTTAAACCTCAACCCATATACGGAAAATCTGGTTAGCCGAATCTCGAGCCATCTTTGGCGGGAGGGAGTTACGGCTTATTTCCCTACAATCATTACGAACAGTCCGGAGAAAATCGCCTATTTTGCATCCGAAATTGCCAGCGCTCGTCGAACGCAGCCCCTGCTGGAGAAAAGCATTGCGGGCATTCATTTGGAAGGTCCCTTCATATCTCCGGAGGATGGCCCGCGAGGCGCTCATAATCGAGACTATGTCATCGCGCCGAATTGGGAGCTTTTCCAGAGTTGGCAGGAAGCCGCGGAAGGTCTGATCAAGATTGTCACCCTGTCTCCGGAGTGGGAGACGTCGGCGGCTTTTATCCGCAATTGTGTACAAAGTGGCGTCATGGTTTCGATTGGGCATACGAAGGCGAGCGCCGAACAGATTGCTCGAGCGGTGGATGCCGGAGCGCGATTATCGACGCATCTGGGCAATGGCTCACACGCCATGCTGCCCAGACATCCGAACTATTTGTGGGACCAGCTTGCAGAAGATCGACTTTCAGCCTGTTTAATTGGAGATGGCTTTCATGTACCGGAATCATTCCTCAAGGTTGTGATGCGGGTGAAAGGTGACAATGCCATGCTTGTGAGTGATGTTGTGTCATTAAGCGGGATGCCTGCCGGTGCGTATGAGCAGCCAATCGGCGGGCAAGTCGTGAAGACACCGGAAGGGAAGCTGCATTTGGCCGCCAATCCGAATGTGCTCGCCGGCTCTGTGCAGTCGCTAATCGAAGGTGTACAGCACTTAGCACGTACCGGAATATGCCCATTGGAGCAAGCCTGGGACATGGCGTCCATTCGTCCTGCAGGTTTCCTCGGGTTACCGGGCGGTGAAGGGATCACGATCGGTGCGCCGGCTAACGTAGTCACTTATCGAAACACTGATGGTCGCCTTCAGGTTGTCCAAACCTATATTCATGGCGCCATCGCATATTCTTCCTTCTAAAGATGCAAACTTTTCATAACATCCGCACGCGGAATACTCTAACGAACGGTACAGGTCTTATTTGCCCGAAAATAGCGTCGGATTGGAGCTAACGAACCGTGGAGGTCTTATTTGTAGGTTTTTGTGTGTTTGAGATCCCAATAAGCGACAATAAGGCCCGTACGATTCGTTAGAATCTCCGAGTTCGGTAATTCGAGTAAATAAGGCCCCTACGGGTCGTTAAATTTCATTTATTGATGAAACGCTTGGGAGCCCCAAGCGTTTTTTGTTATGGTTCATATTCAGTTCATAAATTTGAGATAACATCCTAAGTAATCAGTTATCTAGGAGGAATTGCAATGGCTTACGGAAACAAAAGCGGATCAAACGGCGATTGGGCTGTTGAAGCACAAGGACTCGTCAAAACTTTTGGCGATAACCGTGCTGTAGATGGGGTGGATTTGAAAGTGCGTACCGGTTCGATCTACGGTGTGCTCGGACCGAATGGGGCAGGTAAAACAACAACAATTCGAATGCTGGCGACGCTGCTTCGTCCGGACGAAGGCTCGGCGAGAATCTTCGGGCATGATGTGGTGAAGGAGTCTCAGATCGTCCGTCAGTTAATCGGAGTAACCGGACAATATGCATCAGTAGACGAATCCCTTAGCGCTACTGAGAACCTGATCATCTTCTCCCGCCTGCTTGGACTTGGACGGGCTGAATCCCGCCGTAAGGCAGCGGAGCTGCTTGAGGAATTTGGTTTGACAGAGGCGGCTAAACGTCCGCTCAAGAACTTCTCGGGCGGTATGCGGCGCCGGCTGGATTTGGCAGCGAGCCTGATTGCGCAGCCACCGCTTATCTTCTTGGATGAGCCAACAACCGGTTTGGATCCACGTACTCGTGCACAGATGTGGGACACGATTCGCCGCCTCGTGAAGACGGGGTCAACCGTGCTTCTAACTACACAGTACCTCGATGAGGCCGATCAATTAGCGGACCGGATCGCGGTTATCGACACTGGCAAAGTAGTGGCGGAAGGCACGGTAGATGAACTGAAAGCATCCGTCGGTACGTCATCGCTGCATCTGCGCCTTGTAGATCCGGAGGATAACAACAGTGCGCGTCATATTATTGAACAGGTGCTGGGCGTCCCAACCAAAATATCATCCGAAGCAAGCAAGATTACGGCTCCGATGGCGAATGCAGACCTCGTTACCGATCTGTTGATTGCACTTCGTACGGCTGGCATTCATTTGTCCGAGATGAGCGTGCAGAAACCGACGCTTGATGAAGTATTCCTAACGATTACGGGCGAAGGTGTCAAGGAAGATGCGACAACGACACAGGGCACCGATGAAATGTACAAAGCGAAGGAGGCAAGAGCATGAGTGGAACAACGATTAAATCAGCCGCAGAGCTCAAACTAAAGAACCATACAAGCCTTGGCCAAACCATACGGAACTCGCTTACAATGGCTTACCGAGGAATACTGAAGATTCGGCGCACACCCGAGCAATTGTTCGATGTCACGTTGCAGCCTATTATATTCACGCTGATGTTTACCTATATCTTCGGCGGTGCGATCTCCGGAGACGTCGCGAGCTACTTGCCGGTTATCATTCCCGGTATCCTCGTGCAGACGGTTATTACGACTTCCATCGTCACGGGGGTTCAGCTTCGGGAGGACATGGATAAAGGTGTATTTGACCGATTCAAGTCGCTGCCAATCGCTCGTATCGCACCGCTTGCGGGAGCGCTGTTAGCGGATACCATTCGGTATACGATAGCCACGGTGCTCACGTTTAGCATGGGATACATTATGGGGTATCGTCCGGAAGGCGGCTTGGAGCATGTTGCTTTAGCCGGTGTAATAGTTGTTGCCTGCTCTTGGGCTATCAGCTGGATCTTCGCTTTCTTCGGCGTCATCGCGCGTACGGCTTCGAGTGTTCAGGGAATATCTATGCTTGTGTTGTTTCCGCTAACGTTCCTGTCTAACGCATTTGTGCCTGCTGACACGATGCCGGACTGGCTTCAGTTTTTTGTCAAAATCAATCCCATCTCGCACCTCGTTACGGCAGTTCGAGATTTGGCCAACAACGGAACGGTTGGCTGGGACCTTGGCATTTCCCTTATCGGTGCAGCTGTTATCGTAGCGATCTTTGCACCAATTACGGTCAGAGCTTATATGCGCCGCACATAGTGCATATACTATAAGCTGAGAAACTTAAGGAGCATGCTAGAGATGACAATGATCAATGGATTTATTTCGGATTGGCTGAGCCATCGCAGAGTTTTGCATCAAATGCTGACGGATGTAACTACCGAGCAGCTCCAGATGAAGCCGTGGGAACAAGGCATGTCGCTATCGGGTCTTGTCCTGCATATCACCGGTTCGATGGGCATGTTTGCTTCAACGGTACAGAACGGGGCTTACACGCCGGCTGTTCCACCGAAACCTTTCACGACGATCGATGAGCTACGAGCCAACATAGAAGCCGAAACGGCGCGAACGGAAGCGATTATGAGGACGATCACGCCGGAGCAGTTGGATCAACCGATTGATTTCTTCGGAAATGTCATTCGAGGCAGTGTCCTACTTCAGAATGCTAAGGATCATGAGATTCATCACAAAGGTCAGATGTTTATCTATTTGCGAATAGCCGGTTTGGAGAAGCTGCCGTTTTTTGTCAGCCGAGGATAGCGGAAGTTAGAGGTGCCACTTCGATAAGAAGTGGCTTTTTATTGCATTTTCAGACAAAAAATATTTCTGCTATGAGAGAGGATGTCGAATAACATATAATAGAATTGCTTCTATTAATTCGTCCGGAGAGAGGGGATTCCCATAGAGCGTATGCAGGGTCACTTTAATATATGGATTGTCCTCCTATCTTTTGCAATTGCGGTCATGGCATCCTATTCAGCTTTAAATTTAGCGGGCAAAATTACGCGATCGAGTGGCAGAACGCGTACGATTTGGTTGGTTTCAGGCTCATTGGTCATGGGAATGGGCGTATGGTCGATGCATTTTGTCGGCATGCTTGCCTATCATATGGATACGAAAGTTACATACGATACAACAACTACGATCCTATCGTCGCTTGGCAGCATCTTGGCGTCGTTTATAGCGTTTCGCATTACTGCCAGAAGTCAGTCCAGCCCGCTGAGGTATGCCTTAGGTGGATTGATTATGGGATGCGGCATTGTGGCGATGCATTATACGGGCATGAGTGCCATGCGTATGCCGGGAGAAGTGACCTATGATGTGACGTTATGGTTATTATCCGCAGGTATTGCGCTGGCAGCCTCCTATGCGGCACTTTATTTGTTTCACAAACTCCGCTACTCTCCCGATTTCACGTTGTGGAAGCTCATTTCAGCGATTGTAATGGGCATAGCAATTTGCGGTATGCATTATACGGGCATGGCGGCTGCTAGCTTCACCTCAAGCAGTGAAATCCATCATGTGATGGATAGCGGAGAGCCGCAATTTTTCCTGCTGTTTGGCGTCACCGTATCTACCTTCTTCATATTGGCTGTTTCGTGGGGCGCTGTATTCTTTGATCGGCATGTACTGGAGAAGATGGCCTATTACGATCAGTTAACGAATCTTCCAAACCGACACGACTTGCAGCGGTTTTTCAACGAGAAGAATGATCGTCTGGAGCAAGGTGCTTTTCTGTTTATCGACCTGGATCGATTTAAAATGATTAATGATACACTCGGACATGATGTTGGCGATAAGCTGCTTCAGCAAGTTGCGGATCGGCTTCGTCTGTGTGCCACTGCCGGGGAAATGATTTTCCGGCTCGGAGGCGACGAGTTTCTGGTCGTAACGAAAACGCCGGACATCGACATATTGGAGCAGCTTGCTACTAACTTGCTGAACCAAATCAAACAGGCTTACTTCATTGAAGCGCATGAGCTGTATGTGACTTGCAGCATCGGAATCAGTCACGCTCCGTTTCATGGGGTTGACCGTTCTTCGCTCCTTAAAGCTGCAGATACGGCGATGTATGCCGCTAAGGTGGATGGCAAGAACCGATTCCGGATCTTCGATGAAGAGATGAGCCGCAATCAGATCCGTAAGCTGGTGCTGGAGAAAGATATGCGCAAAGCGATGGTTCACGGCGAGTTCGCGATCATGTATCAGCCGAAGTGGGATACGGGTTCGGATCAATTGAGCGGCATGGAAGCTTTAATGCGCTGGCAGCATCCAGAGCTTGGCGCGGTTTCGCCAAGTGAATTTATTGCAGTAGCAGAGGAAACCGGCATGATCATCCCGATGACGCGCTGGATGCTTCAGGAGGTTTGCAAGCAAAACAAATACTGGCAGGAGAACGATAACATTCACACCTGTATTTCTGTGAACATGTCGATTCGGATTTTCGAGAGTCAGCTGCTGTTTGAGATGGTCGACGAGGCACTTCGAATCTCAGGCTTGCCCGGCAATTATTTGGAGCTGGAAATTACGGAATCGATCGCGAAGAGCGATGTGAACGACATTATCAGCCAGCTGCAGAGCATCCGCGAATTAGCGGTGAAAGTATCGCTTGATGATTTCGGTACGGGCTACTCCTCACTCGGCACGTTGGACGAATTGCCGGTGGATACGCTGAAGATCGATCAAATCTTTATTCATAAGAGCGCACAGTCATCCAAGCAAGCCATCATAAGCAACATCATTGCGATTGCCAAAAACTTAAACCTCGAAGTCGTCGCTGAAGGCGTGGAGACGCAAGATCAAATCGATATTCTGCAGTCCAGAGGCTGCCATGTGATGCAAGGCTTCTATTACAGCAAGCCGATGACGGCACAGGATATGACAGCCTGGCTGGAGCAGAAGCAGCAGGCGGTTATCGTGTAATCCCGATTACAGCGTATCTCCGAGCGTTCCGAGACCATTCGGAACGCTCTTTATTTTCCTAACGATAAGGCTATAATGAAAGATAGCAAAGCAAGCTCAGAGATTGGAGTCATACGATGAACTATCGCAGTTTGGAAGAATGTATTGTGGATCTGGAACGAAACGGCCATTTGGTCCGTGTGCGGGAAGAAGTGGATCCTCATCTGGAGATGGCGGCCATCCATATGAAAATGTTCGAAATCGGCGGCCCTGCCTTATTATTCGAGAATGTTAAAGGTTCGAAGTTTCGTGCGGTGTCCAACCTCTTCGGGACGGTGGAGCGCAGCAAGTTTATTTTCCGGCATACATGGGAATCGGTTCAGCATGTGATTGCGCTGCGCAATGATCCCATGCAAGCCCTTAAGAATCCGTTCAAGCATATCGGAACAGGCTTCGCTGCCAGGAAAGCACTGCCGGTGCGAAAGTCCGGCGGACAACCTGTTGCCCTGCAGGAAATTCAAATCAGCGATCTTCCGCTAATCAAACATTGGCAGGATGATGGCGGTGCATTCGTCACCTTGCCGCAAGTTTATACAGAAGACCCTGCGAAGCCCGGCATTATGAATTCCAACCTGGGCATGTACCGCATTCAGCTTAGCGGCAACGACTATGAGATGAACAAAGAAATCGGCGTTCATTATCAAATCCATCGCGGAATCGGCGTGCATCAGCAGAAAGCGAACAAATTAGGCGTACCGCTTAAGGTTAGCTGTTTTATCGGTGGTCCTCCGGCGCATACGCTATCTGCGGTTATGCCGCTGCCGGAAGGCATGAGTGAGCTTACATTCGCAGGTTTGCTCGCTGGGCGCCGTTTCCACTATAGCTATATCGATGGCTTCTGTATTAGCAACGATGCAGACTTTGTCATCACGGGCGAAATCCATCAAGGCGAGACGAAGCCGGAAGGGCCTTTCGGCGATCACTTGGGCTATTACAGCCTCACGCATGAGTTTCCGGTCATGAAGGTGCATAAAGTCTATGCCAGACCGGGTGCGATCTTCCCCTTTACCGTCGTTGGTCGTCCGCCCCAAGAGGATACCGCATTCGGCGCGCTTATTCATGAGTTGACGGGGGATGCCATTCAGCAGGAAATTCCCGGCGTCAAGGAAGTTCACGCCGTAGATGCTGCAGGCGTACATCCGCTTCTATTCGCGATTGGCAGCGAAAGGTACACGCCGTATACGCAAATCAAGCAGCCGGCGGAGATTCTGACGATCGCGAATCGTATTCTGGGAACCGGCCAATTGAGTCTGGCCAAGTATTTGTTTATTACGGCCGAAGAGGATCAACGTCTGAATACGCATGATATCGAAGGGTTCCTCACCTATATCCTGGAGCGAATGAATCTGCAGCGCGATATCCATTTCTACACGAATACGACGATCGATACGCTGGATTATTCCGGAACCGGCTTAAACAGCGGCAGTAAGGTGATCTTCGCCGCCGTTGGAGAGAAGAAACGAGAGCTGTGCCAAGAGGTTCCGGAGGTCTTGAGAACCCTTCCGGGATACGAGCATGCCTCACTGGTTATGCCTGGCATTGTGGCCATCCAAGGGCCGGAATTTCTCAACTATTCGGAGGCTGCTCATCAATTACAGGCGTTGTCCGAGGCGATTCAAGCACGAGGCGAGATCCCTACTTGCCCGATGATAATCCTTTGCGATGACAGCCGATTTGTAAGTGAAACGCTGAATAATTTCCTGTGGGCGACCTTTACCCGCAGCAATCCCTCGCATGATATCTATGGCGTAAACAGCCATTACGAATTCAAGCACTGGGCATGCGATAATGTCATTATCGATGCGCGCACGAAACCGCATCAGGCACCGCCGCTGCTGCCGGATCCTGCGGTGGAAGAGAACATTAAACGATTCTTCGCCGAAGGCGCAAGCTTAAGCGGAGTCCACCAGATGAATAAAGCATAAAGAACTAGAACCACTCCAAGTCTAATGGAGTGGTTTTTCGTTTGGAAAATTAGGTAATATAGCGCTGGCACTGGATGCTTTTGGCAAGAAACTCTCGCGATTGTCTAACACATTTCATAGTAGTGTTCTAACAAATCTATGATTAGATAGAGTTGTTTTGAAATAATAACCAAACAACCCACTACTTATGAGGTGAATCAAATGCCAACCCGTCGTTTCAAAATGGCCAGTATTGCGAATACCCTTGCATTACTGGTAATGGTGATCAGTATTATTACATTCTCAATCCTAGGTACGGTCATTTATACGTATACCAAAGGCATGATCGTAAAGCAGCATGAAGAACTCATTCAATCCAAGACGAATGCAATCGTGGAGCAAATCGATGCTTTGTTTTATGAAAAAGGGATGCTAGTCCAACAAATGTCGACGAATCAAATATTTCGCAAATATTTGGAAACAACGCCTAACACCGCCACGGCGAAGACATCTCCATATGCGGCTGAAACCTTGCGTACAATGGCAGACATTAAAGACTCGGATCCGAGCTTACTCGATACATGGGTAGCAAGTAACGCTGCCAACAATGGCAAAGGGCTATGGTATGAGCACGACGATGTCGCCTCCAAGCCGGACTTTGATATTAAAGTACGACCTTATTATGAGCCGGCTTCCAAAGCAAACGGGGTGTACTTCTCAGATCCTTATGTGGATTCAGCATCCGGTAATCTTAATTTGGGTATCTTCTACCCGGTGAAGAATGAGGATCAGAAGCTGCTCGGATTTGTAGCGGCAGATATTGCGATGAAGGATTTGCCGTCGCTGATTCAGCGCTACTCTCTGGGAGAGACCGGGTATACGGTGCTGCTGTCCAAGACAGGCGACATACTCTATCACCCGGATCATACGAAAGTATTGAAGGAAAAGCTTACAGATGATAAAGGCGAATTCGGTCAAGTTGCTCGGAAAATGGTCGCCGGAGAATCCGGACTTGAGCTCATTGACGACGATAAAGGGGAGAAACGCTATGTTGCTTATGCGACAAGCAAGGTTACGGGGTGGTCGGTCGGACTTACGATTACGCAGAAAGAAGTATTGAAAGGCATTCAAACGTTCAATTACGTGATCATTACCGGTTTTGCGTTTAGCCTTATCTTCCTATCTCTTGTGACGTATTTGGCGCTTCGCTACATGCTCAGAAGTATTCCGCAGTTGTTGGCCAAGCTGAAGTTGATCGAGGATGGAGACTTAACCGTTCAATTCGATGCCAACTCAAGTAATGAGATCGGTCAAATCGCGCGAGGCATTCAAAGTATGGTGCAGCAAGTGTATGAAATGATTCGAACGATCGCGAACACCTCCCAAAGCTTAACCATGTCGGCTGCAGAGATTTCCATCACGACAGAAGAAGTCGCCAGAGGCAGCTCGACGCAAGCGGAATCGGCGCAAATTGCTTCGGAGCTGGTGAAGAACTTAACCGATGCCGTAAGTGCGGTATCGAATCGAGCTCAAGAAGCGATGGAATTGACGGAGAAAACGAACCAAGGCGCTGTAAAAGGCGGAGAGGCTGTCCGCAAAACGATCAACAGCATGGATCGCCTAACGGAGAAGATGGCTGACTTGGAGCGGGATTCCAATCAAATCAGTGCCATTATCCAAGTGATCAATGATATTGCGGAGCAAACGAATTTGCTTGCGCTCAATGCGGCCATCGAGGCTGCGCGCGCGGGAGAGCAAGGCAGAGGTTTTGCAGTTGTCGCAGATGAAGTACGCAAGCTGGCAGAACGAAGCGGAGATGCGACCAAGCAAATCGTAACGATCATCACCGGCATGCAGCGAAGTACGCAAGAGAGCGTTCATGCCGTATCCGAGACCGCGAACTTGTCCAGAGAAACCGGAAAAGAGCTCGAGTATATTGTGAACATGGCCGGTGAGGTTGCGCAGCAGTCTGAGGAAATCGCAAGAGACAGTCAGATGCAAGCCAAGCAAGCGATGGAGGTCATGAATGAAATCGAGTCCATTGCAGCGGTCAGCGAAGAGTCTGCGGCAGGTGCCGAACAGACGGCAAGCTTCTCCCAAACGTTAACGATGCTGGCCGAATCATTGAATAGTATGGTTAAGAAATTTCAAGTCTAATGCTTAACGCGAGCCCGGCCTTAGCAGGTCGGGTTTCTTTCTGATAAAATAAAACCATGACATGATACTGGAGGCCGATTATGAGTCAGCGTTACCGCATTACGAGATCGTTACAGCAAGCCAATGAGGATGCAGCCGCACAAACGATATCGCTGGAGGAGTGCAAGCAGTATTTTGCATCCAAACCTGAGTTCACCTATACGAATGTATTTACCGTTAAAGGAGCGACAACCATGTCCATCGAAGGCGATTTCTTCATGTGGAACTATGGTGATATCCAAATCCCGTTCCGCCATTATCAGGGAGATCTCTACGTTTCCGGTACGAATGAAGCAGTCATTCCTAAGATGGTGGAAGTGGCCAGCGACCTTGTGGCAGACATCGAAGAAGGGTGAATTTCATCCGCGGTGATTGGTTTGAACGGGCCCTTGGGTCGTTCATCATTCAGTGAAAGTTAAAGTTTTTATTAATTCTGTGAAAATGTTAATCTTTCAGGTGCAATTAGCTGTGTTATAATTTTGCCCAGAGCAACTTTGGCAGATTATACTACTGATGAGCTTGGAGGTATTCATGATCAGACCATTCAAGCCGCTAATCGTAACGATGGCTCTGGCATTACTTCTGATTGGAATTGGGCCAATGTCCATCGTTTCAGCAGCGGAAACTACGAATAAGACCCATATTGCGATTGAACTGAATGGCGAGACGGTGAAGCTGGCCGATCCTGCAATTATGGTAGACAACAGAACCTACATACCAGTGGCTCGTGCTGCACAGCTGCTTGGCGCGAAGACAAGCTGGAACAAAGTGAATGAAGAATTAACGATAAAGACGGCATTGGACGATACGATTGTGCTTGGCAATGAAGTTCCCGTCGTTTATTTCAACGGTGCGCGTTATCGGATGGAGGCACTTCCATTCTTGGCGGATGACAGACTCTATGTGCCGTTGCGTCAGCTCTCGGAACTGCTTCACACGGAATTGAAATGGAATGCCGACACCGACGTCATCGAACTGAAGACGGTTGAACCGGCAGAGATCACCGAGGAATTTGGGTTGGACGAAATCAGTCAGCAATTCGGCGTGACTAAGGAAGAACTCCTGAAGCGTAACGGTCTGTCAGGGGAGTCGAAGCTTGCCGATCACAAGAAGCTTAAAGTTGTTATTCCTTCGTTCTTCAACAAAGCGGCTAAACCTTTCACGGAAGCGGATCTCATCCTGCTTGCCAAGATCACGATGGTGGAAGCCGGTTATGAGTCGTATCAAGGTCAGCTCGCGTTAGCGAATGTGATCTTGAATCGTGTGAAGGATGCGAAGTTCCCGGATTCGATCCGCGATGTTATTTATTCCGGCAGACAATTTCCGCCGGCCCATAACGGGATGCTTGATAAGAGCCAGCCGCATGCAGGCGCGCTGCGGGCAGCCAAGGATGCATTAAACGGAAAGAACAACGTGAAGGATGCCGTTTACTTCTTCAATCCAGCCGTTTCCAAAGGACCCTTCTGGTCCAGTCTGGACGTCATTTCAACCATTGGCCATCATCGCTTTGCAAAATAATGCATGAAGCCCACGATAACTAATCGTGGGCTTTTCTAATTTTATAGGGACACAATCCGTATTACAGGGGACTGTATAAATCGACAACCCCTGTACTCATAATCGAAACATTTAGCTTAATATTCACATTCGCATCCTCGAATGCAGCTCCCCAGTCCTCCTGAACAGGCTTCCAGGCTTTATATTGATAAGCTCTGGCATATATGCCAAATCCAAAAGGATCTATCTGTTTATCCTGACATCTACGGATGATCTGCTTGAATTGCTGCTGAAGTTTAGCTGTAATCAATCGCTGTAATTTAGGTGTCGTTTCATTGGCGAATTCCGGATCATCGGTTTGCAGCGTCGAAACGACTACATTGAGCTGCATCGTTAAGTCAAATATAAACCTTCCATCTCGTACGTTCGTATCTAAGTCGTAGCTGCTTTTCAAGATCTCGAACGCTACTGCATTCTTGATGGCATGGTGGTCATCTTCACTCTCTTCTTGAACGCCATCCAATTCGAGAATGTAGGAGGGCGTCCCTTTGAATCGATGCTGCAAGAGCAGAAACAATGTTGTTTCTTGAAGCGAGAAATGCTCCTTGAACTGACCTTGCTTGTCCAGCAGTGCAGTTCCGGTTACAACAACGTTTTTCTTCTCTTTCCTTACCTGCGTTAACGAAGCTGTCATTCCTTTGTCTTTCATCTCTCGCCGCAGCTCCTGCAAGTTCCTTGAAACCGTAATGTTGCCGTTATTCGCTGTTTCGATGAGCTTCCTTACATGAAGGGAGAGGCGAGGCTTATCAGCTGGCTTATAGTTAAAGACGTTCTCGACCGGTCCGTCAACAACGACAATGATAGGCGTTTCGGTCTGCCTCGGCACGCGATAGAAAAGATCGAACATATTATACCAATCTTTCTGCTGTAACAGCCGTTTGCCGACTAGTATGGATTGAAGCTTCCCTCCAGTCGTAATCCCGGTTAGCATGGAGTCGAATTTGGCGCGTGCGAGCCTAATGGAATCTGCACGCACGTATGCGGATTCCGTTTTTTCTTTGGCTTCCCGATAGAAGACAGGGCTCTGTGAGTAAATGACGATTTGGTTGTTCTTATCTACATCGATGCCGAGCATGAGAGATATGGAGGCATCCTCCAGATTCATCTGATCGTAGCAGCCGGGAAGCAGCAGCGCAAACATGGCCAGGGTAAGGAGGACCTTCAGGATGCGGATCATTGTAGGCCTCCTTTACGAGTAAATACGCTTGTGTGTACCAATAAGAATAGAGGTAGAGCAAACGCGATGTACCAGCCTGCCTGCCCAAACCACTTAAGAAACGATCCAAACTCAGAGGAGGAAGGTCTGTAGAAGGTCGAAATCAGAAGCGTGCCAATAATGGCAAGTCTAACAAAGAGTTTATGATCTTGTTTCCCCAGCAGCTGACTGATTCCAAACGTGGATGCGTAGAGATAATAGGTCCACACACGAAAGATTAAAAACAAATAGGAAACTAAGACGATAATTTCAATCCGTTCCATGAAGCGAAATTCAATAATCTTTAACACTTTCAAGGTTGGGTATTTGTAAGAAGTAATATCGTCCGGAGAGAAGAATAGAAAGCAAATCAGGATGACGACCATATAAATCACAAGCGTGATTGTATTTCCTACGATAATTCCCATTGCCGCCTTCTCTTTGTGTTTAAGGAAAGGATACAGAATAAAGCTGATTTCAAACCCGAGGAAAGAGAGTCCTGTCGGATTTACTGCATGTAGGACAGGCGTCCAGCCTTCTTTGAGAATCGGCAATAAATACAGCCAGTGGGCTTCTTTCAAAGGGTATAGGATGACAAGCTGTATCCACATGAATGCCCAAAACGTGATTTCCGCATATCTGGCCAGAATGCGAACATTGTTGCGGGCAAGCTGGTAAGTAGGCAAGGCGAATAAGAGTACTAATAAGAAATTCGGCGTATTTGCTAACATCTCCATTTTGAAGAAGCCAACGGCGGAATAGAACGAAGCAAAGAAACCGAGCATGAAATAGGCAATGATGCAGCTGTTGAGGATGATGCCCAGCACTTTGCCAAAGTAACGAGGTATAAGATCGTAGATCGTATCCTCTTGATGTTTCTTCATCAGTTGGACAATAAAGAGGCTGGCAAGAACGGCAAGCGCCCATCCGATCAGGAGGGAAATCCAGCCGTCCGATCCGGCACACATGGCTAAATCCGCTGGCAGCGACAATAAGCCAAATCCTAACTGCGTCGCGTGGATCATTAAGATATATTGCATTACGGTAATCTCGTTCAACGCATACTTTCTCAACCTTTATCACCTCGGTCGGAAGCTTGCTTCTTACTCTGAATGCCTCTGGCACTGAGCGGACGCGTAGTCATTTTCCAAATCGGCAATCGGATGATCGTATCCTTCAAATCTCGGAACCTTAGCGGGGTAAACGGACTGAAGTAAGGGGTGCCAAGCGATTCAAGTGAAATCAAATGAATAAGCAGCACCAGCATACCCATGGCTACGCCAAGCA
The DNA here is from genome assembly GCF_059686995.1 of Paenibacillus rhizoryzae. Classification (NCBI taxonomy): domain Bacteria; kingdom Bacillati; phylum Bacillota; class Bacilli; order Caryophanales; family Paenibacillaceae; genus Paenibacillus; species Paenibacillus rhizoryzae. The sequence goes on from NZ_JCAALT010000001.1 coordinate 63,848, forward strand.
AGCCATACACAAACGCGACAAGCATCATCGGGAAGCGAATTAATCGGATAGCGGATGACATGTCATTATTAGGAATAATAAAAGAAGATAACGCCGTTAGCGAAACCACGATTACCATGATGTTGCTCACGACACCGGCTTGAACCGTTGCTTGTCCAATGACAATCGCTCCGACGATCCCTACGGTCTGACCAATCGGAGCGGGCAGTCTAATCCCGGCTTCCTTCAGCATTTCCAGTGTAATCTCCATGATCAAGGCTTCAAGCACCGGAGGAAACGGAACGCTTGCCCGGGATTGTCCAACCGACAATAGCAGCCGAAGCGGAATGACCTCGAAGTTGTACGAGATGACCGCGATATAGAACGAAGGCAGGAAGATCGTAATGAAGAAAGCCAGAAACCGGAGAATGCGAATAAATGTCGAGACCTGCCAGCGATTACTGTAGTCATCGATCGTTTGGAAGAACATCGTGAAATTAGCCGGACCGATAAGCACCTCCGGTGATTTATCGATTACGATGGCAAAGCGTCCTTGCAGGATTTGCGATGCTACGGAATCCGGCCGTTCCGTCGTTGCAAATTGAGGGAACGGAGAGAACGAGTTATCTTCAATAAACTCCTCCAGCTCACCTGAAGAGAGGATAGCGTCTACATCGATTCGATCAATTCGGTTGATAAGCTCTTGGAGCACTTCCGGATTAGCGACGTCCGCCAAATATAAAATGCTGATTGTGGTTAAACCGCGTTCGCCTACTTGTGTTTCTTTTATTTTCAATTCCCGATTCGGGATGTATCTGCGAATAAGCGCGATATTTTGACTTCCCGTTTCGACGAAGCCCTGATGGGCTCCCTTCAAAGAGGCTTCCATTTGAGGGTCTTCAATCGCCCGTTGCGGCCAACCATGCGTATCCAGAAGAGAAGCCGTACTGTTATTATCGACGAACAAGACACTTGTTCCTTGCAGAATGGCTTGCTCGATTTCATATAAATCCGTTGCGGTCTTGATCCCGCCGACGGTAATAATATGTTCGATCCGGGGATCGGCTACCGTTTCATGCATAAGCGGTCGAAGGATATCGTTATTGATGGCAATCTTGTCCGTCATATTATCAAGGTAAACCAGAGCTGCGCGTTCTTGCGTCGATTTAATTAGAAAGCGCCTTGTAATAAGCTCGGGGGATTGAGTGAGCAGCGCCTGTATATCGGATATATTGGTGTCCATATCGCTGCTAATCGGCTTCATAGCTTTCGGCTTTTTTGCTCGAGGCGCCGAACTGTGATGTCGGCTGGTTTGCCGTTTACCTCGCAATATGTTGCGGAACAATCCCATCGCAGAACACTCCCAATACGCTCAATATGGTTATTTTGCGACAGTTTGGAATATTTATGCACTTTCATTGCCGGCTTGTATTCTAGTGCTGCAAGTTTTTTATTTTTAGTAGAAATTATTTGGTATAATAGGATGTCCGGGGTCTCTTTAGTAGACGCTCGGCAGCATTTTATCAATAGACATGATGGTTTACATATAGATGGGGAGTGACTGTAGTGGCAAAAGCAAAGGTTCCAAAAAGGCCGACACGAGATGAGTTTGTGCTGGAGGAATTGGGGAATCAATTGGTCGAAGCGTATCAAGAGGAATCCGTGATCATGTTATCGGTGTGGGGAAGAGAAGAGACTGTCCAAGGTCAAATCGTGACGATGGATTCTCGGACAGGTCGGGTGCATGTAGAAACGGCCGAGGGGTTACAGAAGGTTCCGTTCATGGACATTATGCAAGTCAATTATCCGAGAAACTGATCCAGATGCGCAAAGTATAAAGCTGCCCGGCAGTACCTGCAGCTTTTTTGCGTTCAAATGGACAGCTTCAATAGCAGCTTTGATTCACTTTGATATCTTTATTGGTTACCGTCACTTCTGTATATCCGGTAAGATGCTCCGTGTACGAGCAAACAGAGCGTTCAAAGGACTCCCCGTTTGAATTGGTGAAATTCAGGTAGATGCCGCCTTCTCCGACGAAGCTAAGCGTTGGTTTGATTCGCTTGCTTGTTCCGCTACGGATGGGCTCTGCATGTAAGTTCGGCTGGACCTTGATGGTTTTCCCTGTTTCGTCACTGGTCAGCAAACCCGTTTCTACTGTGACGAGATCGTAGCTGGACTTGTTATCAATCTGAACGGAGAATGCCCGATTCTGTTTGACGATGTCTAAATTCAGGACATAATTGCCAACCAGAAGCAGACCTGTGAGCAGAGCGGCAAAGCTAATGGCAGTTACGAAAACAGTCTTGGTGATCCGTTTCATTGTGTTCCTCCTATTAAGCAGCATGAAACCCACTATTCATATAGACGATCAAGATGGCAAAATGTTATCAGCCTGCCAGGTAGGAATATTGTTGGCAGAACCTCCGATAATTGTTAGCAATCAGGCAGAGTATCCTACGATATTCCTATCAGCTAATGAAAATCCTCTCTCCCTCTAATCGCATAAAAGCGCTAACATAAGTACAAGCAAGTTCAATCATCTCACATACTAGGGAGTGTTTAGATTGCCCAAAGTACTTACAGAAGAGCAAGTGCAGCACTTTATAGACAAAGGCTGGGTCAAAGTCGAGCAAGCTTATCCACGGGAAGAGGCGCTTAAGGTGCAGGACTTTCTATGGGAGGAGCTGGCGAAACGCGGCGTGCATAGAGAAGATGAAAGCACTTGGACAGAACCGGTTGTTCGGCTTGGCGACTATGTGCATCCGATCCACAACGGCTTGAACTCGGATCGATTGACCGGCGCAATAGAGGATTTGATTGGCGAAGGTCGCTGGCAGCTTGGCCAAGAAAGAGAGAATGTCAGCTGGGGCGGCTATATTGTCAACTTCGGCCCAGAGGTGCCTGGCAACTGGCATTATGATGGCAGCCACTTCCGTCATTATTTGGACAGCTGGGAACAAGGCGTATTGCTCGTTTGCTTATTCTCTGAAGTTCGCAAAGGCGGCTCGGGGACACTGGTGGCCGAAGGCTCCCATAACATCGTGGCCAAGATGCTGGAGAAGCACCCGGAGGGGATCGGTCTTGGCGAGGCAATCCGCGAATGCAATAAACACCCTTGGCTGGCAGACTTGCTTGGCAAAAACAAACCAGCATCCGATGACATTTATGCGGCAGCACCTTCGGACGATCGTCAAGCGAAGAAGGAGCGTCTGCAGAAGTTCATGGATACAGCCTATGAAGATCCGGATGGCTACTCGCTTCGCGTAGTGGAGACAACCGGAGGCCCTGGCGACATGGTCATTTGTCATCCGTTCCTGTATCACGCACCATCCGACAATGAGATTGGCGTTCCGCGTTTCATGTGCAACCGCGTAGCGCCGACGCATGAACGTATGAACTTCAATCGCGAGAATCCGGACGATTATTCGGTAGTAGAACGCATGATACGCACAGCACTCGGCCTGAAAGACGGGGAACCGTGTACGTGGGCTAGAGCGGAATAATGGATGTTGGTGGGCCCACGATCGTCATCGTGGGCTTTTCTTTATTTCATTGTAGGATGGTGGCTATCATGATAAAGTGACGATAATGACAATCATTTTCATAGTTGGGGTGAAGAGATGACAGCTGCATATGATTATTCTTTAATAAAACCGTATTTACATATCTCGCCTGAAGGAGCCGATCATATTCTGGATGAAATGCCGGCTTTACCTTCATAAATAGCAATTATACAAGTGATTCTGCACGCCGCATCCGGCGTGCTTTTTTTGCATGCATCCTGCGACTGCCGCTGAGCTTTGAAAATGGCAAGCGGTAAAAAGAAGGGAACTAGGCGGTTTATGTCGTAAATCATAGAAGATTATCTGAAGTAATAGGTCAAAAGTTTGGGAAGAGGTACCATGAAACTAATTGAAATTGAAATGTTCAAGCAGCTGTCCAATATGGAGCTGGCAAAATTGCTTGGGAAGCTCGAGAGGCTTTCGCTGCAAGCCGGAGCCACCTTGTTTGAGCAAGGGGATCCCGGAGATACAATGTACATTATAGACAGCGGCACGATTGAGCTGTTTACTCGTTCGGATGGGATGAGGCATTCGCTGGCTTTTTTAAACGAAGGCGACACCTTGGGGGAGATGGCCCTGCTGACGGGAGAGGCTCGTTCAGCTACGGCGGTAACGACAACCAATGTCGTATTGATGCAGCTCGATCGAGAAACCTTCGATGGGCTCATCACGGAGCACCCGACGATTTCAGCTTATTTTATCAGACTTATCTCGCAGCGATTAATGAATACGAATGAACGATTGCGCGATTCGAAGGAGCTGCGGACGCAGTGGATTAGGCAAGAGTTGGAGCAGCTGCCGGAGCCGCTCGTTCAATTCCTGTTATGGTCCGCTCATATTGCCGTCATTCATAACGAATTGATAGAGCTTCGTTTCGGTTTCTCTCTGCAAGGGCAGATGATGCAATACCCGGTCATTACCAAATTCTTATCAATTGATGATACTGAGGGTACTGGGGAGCAGCAGTGGAGCAAGACCAAGCCGGAAGCTAGGTCTGCATTGATGGAAATGGCTACCGCTCAGTATAGCTACAAGGAGAAAAAACAATGGACCGAGGATGCACAAGCCTTCTATACAGAGCAGGAGCAGTGGCTTGCTCTTGCGGCTATGTACAAGGAGGAGGGGAGCTGGGACAAGGTTATACATACCGCAATTAGGCAGCAGTCGTTGTCGGTGCGGCAGGAGCAGGACATCTTCCAATTGTTCATGGAATGTCCGGTGGAGGTCTTAGCGCGCTATTATCCGGCATTTGAGCTGGCAGTTCGATTAAGTATGCGGCATGGTGCGGAAGAGGGCCTTCGGATTGTGGAGCATGCGGTCAGAGAAGGAATGGTGAATGACGATGCAGCGCACCTCATTTCCTTATATGAGTGGGGAGCCGAACTAAGCCGTCTGCTTCATAATAGGCATCAGGCATTGGAGTACTTGCAGCTGGCAGAAGCAGCCGCTCAGACATTATCCGGCCGCAGACCTCACGTCATCCAAGATGAGGAGAGGGAATATCAGCTCGCTCAGCAGCAGCTGACTAATCGCAAAAGCTTGTTCTTCGCGGAGCGAGCAAGCCGTCTTATTAATCCAAGTCAATGGGCAAAGTGGCTCGCGCTCGTACTTGCTCTTAGTATGATCGCGATCTTTTCCTTCATACCGCCGTTTGCCGGCCTAACTGATAAAGGCATGCTGTTCATCGGGATTGCCATCGCAGCGGTTATTCTATGGATCGTCAATATCATTCCGGACTATATAGTTGCGTTAGCCATGGCGATGTTATGGGTGCTCGGCGGTATTGTCAAGCCGGAAGTCGCCTTATCGGGGTTCGCTTCCCCTACGTGGCTTTATATGATCTTTATCATGTCGATCAGCGTCGTCATTACGAAATCAGGCATCCTTTACAGGCTGTCCTTACACGCGTTAAAAAGATTCCCGCCGCATTTTCGCGGTCAGCTCTGGGGGATCGTAGCGGGTGGCATTGTGCTGAATCCGCTCATTCCATCGTCTTCCGCTAAAGTATCGCTGGGCGTTCCGATTGCCCGGACGTTGTCGGAGTCGATGGGCTTTAAGGATCGCAGTCATGGTGCCGCCGGTTTGGGGCTTGCAGCCATGGCGTTCTATGGTTTCACGGCTCCGTTCGTGCTGACCGGCTCTTACACCAACGTCATGGCGTATAGTTTGGCGGGGGCTGCCGTTCCCGTTACATGGCTGGAATGGGCGCTTTACGCGCTGCCTGCTTTCGTCATTTTCGCTGCGGTTATGCTTGTTGCCTTATCGCTCATGTTTAAAGGCAATACCATCGCCGTCAAACAAGTTTCCGGCAAGGTGCTCGATGAGCAAATCCGGTTACTTGGGCCGCTCACGAATGAGGAACGAATATCGGTTTGCACCGTGGTCGGATGTATTGCGCTCATGATGCTGCAGCCTCTGCATGGCATTGACGGCACATGGATTATGTTGATCGGTTTCTCGGTATTGGTCATTAGCGGCGTTCTCGACAGACAGTCGCTGCTTAGCGGTATCGACTGGACGTTCCTGATTTTCCTGGGTATTGCCTTTAGTTTTGCGAATGTGGCCAATGAGCTGGGGATCGTGGAGTCGTTGACTGATTTTCTAGGTTCCAATATGTCAGTCTTTATCAGCTCGCCGGCGCTGTTTCTGACTGCGGTTATCGTGCTCTGTTTTGCCGTGACGCTGATTGTTAGAGACGATCCGGCGGTAATTCTGCTTGTAACGGCGCTGCTTCCATTATCCCAGCAAGCTGGCGTCCATCCGTGGATCCTGGTATTTGTCATCTTGCTTTCGACCGATCCATTCTTCTTCAGCTATCAATCTCCTACTTATTTGACCGCTTATTTCAGTTCTGAAGAGCGTTCGTTCAGCCACCGACAGGGGCAAAAAGTTGCTTTCGGCTATGCCATTGCCGTGCTGCTGGCTGTGGTCGTTTCCGTACCTTATTGGAAGTGGATGGGGCTGCTTCAATAGCTTCTCGTTCGTTTAGAAGAAGAGTCGCGCAAGTTGCGACTCTTCTTTTATTTGCGTTAGGTTAAATGACGTTAAATGATTGATGTAGTCGAGAATAAGCTCGTTCTAATGGATGTCTGGCATGCATAGGTTAATAGTTGTACGAATTGGGTCGTGACAGATCGCAGTAATGAGGATAATATGAATTTATTAGCGGATTTTGTGTGAGGTAATCTAACAATGAATATTCAGGTTTAGTGGGGCAGTAGACTATTGGCGTGAGTCAAGCGAGGTTTGCTGCCTTTTATGCATAGTTAGGGAGGTAGGCGAGATGCACGATATACAATGGGATCTCCTCATTAAAGGCGGCAGTGTCGTACTGCCGGATCGGACCCGGAACCTCGACATCGGAATCAAAGATGGGCAAATAACCGGATTGGCGCCGAATCTTCCATCCTCAGCCGCAAAGCTCGTACTCTCAGCAGTAGGCAAGCATATTTTCGCCGGCGTTGTTGATGCCCATGTGCATTTCAATGAGCCGGGACTTGGAGATTGGGAGGGCTTCGCTTCCGGGACTGCTGCGCTGGCTGCCGGCGGCTGTACCTCGTTCATCGATATGCCGCTTAATGGATTACCGCCAACCGTGAATTTACCTGCTCTGGAACTTAAGCTGGATGCGGCAGCCGGAGAGAACGGTTCATGCGTGGACTATGCGCTCTGGGGAGGGCTTGTCCCCGGTAACATCGGCGAGTTGGCGGCCCTCTCGGAAGCGGGAGTGGTTGGATATAAAGCCTTCATGTCTTACCCCGGTGATACGGGAGATGGCTGTTTCATGAATGTGGACAACGAGACGTTAACCGAAGGGATGAAGGTGATTGCCTCCCTGAACGGAATATTGGCGCTGCATGCGGAGGATGAAACGATTGTATCTGCGCTTGCTGCCGACAAGCAAGCGGAAGGTAAGGTAAGCATGCGCGATTACTTGGACTCCAGACCGCCGGAAGCGGAATGGGAAGCGGTGAAGCAGGCACTGGGTATGGCGGAGCGCACAGGCTGCAAGCTGCATTTTGTCCATATCAGCACGCCCGAGGCGATTGATCTCATTAGCGAGGCGAAACAGTCGGGGCTCGATGTTACGGCGGAAACCTGCCCGCATTATTTGGCTTTCACGGATGAAGATGTGATTCGAATTGGCGCCGGCGCGAAATGTTCGCCTCCGATACGATCCCATCGCGAGCGTGAAGCGCTTTGGAGACAGCTTGCCGGTGGCGCGATTGATATCCTCGCTTCCGATCACTCTCCTTGTCCGCCTGCGATGAAGGAAGTGAAGGATGGGAATTACTTTGGGGTATGGGGCGGTATCCTTGGCGCGCAGAGCTTGCTTGAGGTCATTGTGAGCGAAGGCGGGCTGAAACGGGGCATTCCGTTTCACGTGTTGTCTAGGGCAATGTCGGCCGCGCCGGCAGAGCGGTTCGGCTTTGGTGACCGGAAAGGGAAGATCGCGCTCGGATATGATGCCGACTTGGCCTTAGTCGATTTAAATTCTCCGTATGTGCTTACTAAGCAGCATTTGAAGTATCGTCATCCGCATAGCGCATACGTCGGCTTTCCGTTTGGCTGTCAAGTAGACATGACATTGCTGCGGGGAAATATTCTATATAACAGGAACGCAAATGCAGGTGACGGGGGCGACCGGCCAGGCGGCAAGCGACTATGGCCTCGAGTTTCAAGGACTTGAAAGTACGGAAGGGGAGTCCGTATTGAAGACACGCAACGGGACAAACGAGCTGCTGGCGGAGCTGGCGAAGATTGGCGCAGATCCGCGCGGAGGCGTCACTCGGCTGCTCTATGATTCAGCTTGGCGGCAAGCACAGCAAGCTGTCGCGCGTATGATGGCGGGGGCAGGACTCGCTGTCACCATAGATGAAGTCGGTAATGTATATGGCAGACTGGCGGGATCTGATGCCGAAGCGCCGCATGTGCTGACCGGTTCGCATATCGACACGGTGCCCTGTGGCGGTTATTATGACGGCGCACTTGGTATCGCGGCTGGCATTGCGGCTATTTCGCAGCTGCAATTCATGTATGGACAGCCCCGGCGAACCCTGGAGGTGGTTTCGTTCTGCGAGGAAGAAGGCAGCCGTTTCCCGCTGGCTTATTGGGGCTCGGGCAATGTTACCGGCAGCAAGAGCTTCGATGGAGCTTTGGAAGCGAAGGATTCCGAGGGCATCACTCTTCGTGAGGCGATGGCGGCTGCGGGATTCGAGCCGGCTGCATATCGGAAATGCAGACGGACAGACATTGGCTTATACATCGAACTGCATATTGAGCAAGGTGAAGTGCTGGAGCGGGCGCAATGCGATATCGGTGTTGTAAATGCCATCTGCGGACAGCGGCGCTACTTCGTAGAGCTTGAGGGCCGCAGCGGACATGCGGGCACGACGCCAATGGCGATCCGCGAGGATGCATTGGCAGCGGGAGCGGAAATGATCGTTTGGCTCCGCAAGGCAGCACTGGAGAAGGGGGATGGGCTGGTGGCTACGGTGGGAAAGCTTGACGCTTCACCGAATATCGCCAATGTCATACCCGGTAATGTTCGCTTCACCGTAGACATCCGGCATCGGGATGAAGCCGTGATTACCTCATTCTGCGAGCGGACTTTTCAAGCCTTCGACGAGATTGCGGCTCAACATCATGTCAAGATATCGCAGTCGAGCTGGCTGACCGAACGGCCCGCACCGATGCATGCAGCGATACAAGATCGAATTGCTCGCATTGCTGAATCGAAAGGATACTCGCATATGACGGTCAGCAGCGGAGCAGGCCATGATGCGGGATTGTTTGTGGAGCAATGTGCGTGCGCGATGATCTTTGTTCCCAGTCAAGGCGGCATCAGCCATTCACCGCTAGAATATACAGCGCCGGATGCCATTGCACGAGGCACCGACGTATTAACCGAATTGCTCTATCAACTTGCCTATGTGGAGGAGTCTCATGAAGCGATATAACGATTTGTCTCCCTCACCTCGTATTATACTGACTCCTGGACCCGTCGAGGTTGATCCGCGTGTATCCAGAGCGCTTTCTTATCCGATGCTCGGTCAATTCGATCCGGAATTTACGGCGCTTATGAACGAGACGATGCAAATGTTACGCGAGCTCTTCCGAACGTCCAATCGATGGGCATATCCGATAGACGGTACCTCACGCTCAGGACTGGAGGCAGTCCTAACCGGCCTCATCGAGCCGGGTGACCGGGTGCTCGTTCCGATCTTCGGCCGATTCGGTTATTTGCTCGCCGAAATCTCAGAGCGCTGCGGCGCGGAAGTCGTGACCATCGAGACGGAGTGGGGGACGGTGTTTGAGCCTGGCCAAGTGATCGATGCCATTGATCAACTGAAGCCGGCTCTTGTAGCCATTGTACATGGCGAAACGTCGACGGGTCGGATGCAGCCGCTTGAAGCGATTGGCCTAGCATGCCGAGAGCGGGATGTCCTGTTCATCGTAGATGCGGTAGCGACAATCGGCGGCGTTTCCGTTGAGACGGATGCATGGATGCTCGATGCCGTGATCGGCGGGACGCAAAAATGCTTATCTGTTCCATCTGGCATGGCGCCAATTACATACAACGATCGGGTTGAAGCGAAGCTTATGCGGCGCAAGCGGATTGAGAAGGGAATCCGGCCGGAAGGCTACATCGACGCGGACCCTTCTTCCTTCATCCGCAGCAACTATTTGGACCTGACGCAGCTGCAGGATTATTGGAGTCCGCAGCGACTGAACCATCATACTGAGGCGACAGCCATGCTGTATGGGCTGCGAGAAGGGCTGCGTTTAGCGCTGGAAGAAGGGCTGGAGCAGCGGTTTGCGCGTCACCGCCTGCATGAACACGCGTTAGTCGCGGGCCTCGAAGCGATGGGACTAACGCGATACGGCGAGGATAGCTGCAAAATGCCTGTCGTAACCTGCATCCGCATTCCCGCGGGTGTAGACGGAGAAGCGGTGCGCAGTCAGCTTCTAGCGGATTTCGGCATCGAAATCGCAAGCTCGTTCGGCCCGCTTAAAGGCCAAATTTGGCGGATCGGCACAATGGGATACAGCTGCCGTAAATCCAATATCTTGCTTGGCCTGGCTGCGCTCGAAGCGGTACTGCCCCTGCATGGCGCTGCGATTACGCAAGGTGTAGCAATTCGTGCTGCTCTGGATATTTATGCGGAAGAGGCCAATTCGAATAAGTAGCGAGCATAGAGAAAGACGTGCCACTTGGCACGTCTTTATTTTGTGGAAATGCTCTAACGAACCGTAGGTTGTGAGACGGTTCGTTAGCTTGGCGCGTCATGCAGAACACGGGTTGTTTATCTTTTATTTCCTGAGCCGAAGCCGATTACATAGCCATCCGGATCTTGTACCGAGAAATCCTTCCAAGCACCCCAATCATGTTCGGTTAATTGAGGCTCCGATGCGATAATAGCTCCTTTTGCTTGAAACTCAGCATATAGAGCATCCAGCTCGGTGTGGGTATGTACATAGGCGTAAGTATTCCATGTTCCCTTGTTAGGTCTAACGTCTGCGGGATCGGATGCCTGAATCAATTTGAACCCTAAGCCAAAATTGTCGCGAATGGCCCAGTGCTCATTCACTTCGCACCCCAAGGCTTCTTCATAATACTTCATAGACTGTTCCAAATTGGATACCAACAGGACCGTAAGTGAGTTCTCAACTCTCGGTTTGATCGCTTCCACGATGAATCACTCCTTAGAATAAGTTAAGTTCAGACTAGCTCTATTAATTTCCTATCGATTTCTTCTATATAGCCGATGTCGGTTGAACCGTCCCATAATACGATCGATTCCGCCTCATCATTTTCAATAAACGCAACGATGCCATCCAGCTCACCATAATATAATGCGCCATATTCGATTCTTCTCGGACCGTGATAGCTAGGCTGGAGATCAAATTTCATGAGCCCAAGGTGCTTCTAACGATAACTGAGAGAGTACCTCCTCTCGAATGGCCGAAAATGCCAACAATACATTTCCTTTTGCATCTGTAACGATCGGCATCAGCTTGTTCCTCCTCTTCCGTTTCAAAAAAAACGCGCAAGACACATGGCCCCGCGCGTTTATCCCGCAGGGTAAGCAGCGCGAGATGCGCTGGCCCGGCCCTGATAAGAGGCATGAACTAGCGCTGTTTGTGATAACGATGAAGTTGGCTGGGCTGAGGAATTCTCATCAACCTTCATCTCCAGTGGAAGTTTTATTATGGAAGATTATACCTATAACAAGCAATCTCGGCAATCGTTTCTTTCGCCCAAGACGCGCTGATATGGTAGACTATTGAAAAATAGATTTTACAGAAAGTGGTGGTTGAGTGGATGGCTATTCATATTGCTTTGCTGCGCGGGATCAATGTCGGCGGGAAAAACAAGATTAAGATGGCAGAGCTGCGGGAAGCGCTGACAACACTGGGGTTGTCCCAGGTTCAAACGTATATTCAGAGCGGCAATATTTTGTTTGAGTCGGATGAGGATGAGCTGACATTGCGAGAGCAAATCGAAGCTTTGATTGCGAGCGAATTTGGTTTGTCCATTCGCGTCATTATTCGCACTGCGGATGAGCTCGCAGCCATTGCGGCTAATCGACCTTTCTCGGATGAAGAAGTTGCGGCAGCCGAAGCTTCTTTTGAAGGGGAATGCCTCTATATCGCGATGATGCTCGATGCGCCGCAGGCGGCTAAAATAGGGAAGCTGGAGAGCTATGATTTTAAAGAAGATCGCTATGTTATCGCAGGTCGGGATGTATATTTACTATTTCGTCAAAGCGTGCGAGATTCCAAGCTTTCCATCCAAGTGGACAAGCTGAACGCTCCGGTAACGGTTCGAAATTGGAATACACTTACGAAGCTTATTGCGATGTCGCAGGAAATGGGTAATGCCATCTAAGAGGCGGCATTAAGCGCGCTCACCATTTACAAGTCAAGGGGGAAGTCGATCATGTTCAATCTATCTGAGTATCCGTATCCATCCCGAAGGACGGCAGTTGTTGCGAAGAAAGGGATGGTTGCTACTTCGCAGCCGCTCGCTTCGCAAGCGGGACTTCGTGTATTGCAGCAGGGCGGGAATGCCATTGATGCGGCGATTGCAGCCGCTGCATGCCTTACGGTCGTAGAGCCGACAGGCAATGGCATTGGGAGCGATGCGTTCGCGGTTGTTTGGTATAAAGGTCAAATGTATGGATTGAACGCGAGCGGAGGAGCGCCAGAGCTATTGACGCCGGAAGCGGTTCGTCAACGCGGATTTGAAACGGAAATGCCGGCAAGCGGATGGCTGCCGGTGACCGTTCCGGGCGCTCCGGCGGCGTGGGCAGGTTTATCTGCTCGCTTCGGCGAATTGCCCTTTGCACGGCTGCTCGAATCCGCCATTGATTACGCAGATGGCGGTTACCCGGTTTCACCGGAGCTCGCGCTCAAGTGGCAGCGTGCTCACGAGGTGTATGCGCAGCGAAGCGGGAATGATCCGGCATTCGCAGAGTGGTTTCGCGTCTTCGCTCCGGATGGATGGGCGCCAAGGGCCGGCGAAATGTGGCGTTCACCGGATCATGCCCGGACACTTCGGCTGATTGCGGAATCCAGCAGCGAATCGTTCTACCGAGGCGAATTGGCAGAGATCATTGATCGGTATGCCAGAGAGAGCGGGGGACTGCTTCGCAGCACGGATCTTGCGCCGTTCCAGCCGGAGTGGGTGGATCCGATCTCTGTCCCGTATCGCGGATACGATGTATGGGAGCTGCCGCCGAATGGGCAAGGATTGGTCGCCTTAATGGCTTTGAATATGTTGAATGGGCTGGATCTCTCCGATTATGAGAGCACGAGCAGATATCATACGCAGATCGAAGCGCTGAAGCTGGCTTTTGCAGATGGGAAGCATTATATTACGGATCCAATCCGGATGAAAGCAAGTGTAGCAGAGCTGCTATCGCCTTCCTATGCCGCTCTTCGCAGAAGCTTGATTGGGGAGTCGGCATTGATGCCTGAACCAGGGCAGCTGCCTAAAGGCGGGACGGTTTATTTGGCTACCGCCGATGGAGAAGGGAATATGGTTTCTTTTATCCAAAGCAACTACATGGGATTTGGTTCAGGTATCGTGGTTCCGGGCACGGGGATCAGCTTGCAGAACAGAGGGGCATCCTTCTCACTTGATCCTGCGCATGCGAATGTGCTGGAGCCGGGCAAACGGCCTTATCATACGATTATTCCGGGTTTTCTTACGCAGAACGGTGAGCCGATTGGTCCATTCGGTGTCATGGGTGGTTTTATGCAGCCCCAGGGGCATTTGCAGGTGATCTCTAATTTATTGGATCATAGCCAGAACCCGCAAGCCGCGCTCGATGCGCCAAGGTGGCAATGGATGGAAGGCAAACAGATTGCCGTTGAAGGGGAGTTCCCGACTGAGGTTGTCGAGGAGCTTAAACGCAAAGGACATGAGATTCAGATTGTTCAAGACCGCAAAGCTTTCGGATGTGGACAGATCATTTGGCGAGATAAGAATGGCGTCCTGATCGGTGGAACCGAACCGAGAACAGACGGTTGCATTGCTTCTTGGTAGCATTAGTCGTCGTGGTGGTTGAAATTCTATAAATGAATGGAGTGCGCAATCAAGGTGGAAGCAGAACAGGCTGCTAGTCCGGAAATCCGTGAAATCATTCAAGAGCTTGCAGTCCAGCGCATCATCGATCCGGATTCGAAGCTTATGCATCAGATGAATGGCACGACAGAAGGCCGCGTGTATATCTTGATGGTGAACGAGATGGCGCGATATGTGCTGAAGCTGGAAGATGGGGCGTATTTGTCAGTAGTGGCGCAATTTCTGATAGATTATGCGGATAGTCCGCTGATGCCTAAGGTGCATTTCGTAGCTCCGGATTACTCTTATATCGTATATGCATATGTTCCAGGTACAACAGGTAATGAGCGTGGTTCGAAGCAAAATTGGATGCCTCAATTGACGGTTGAGCTTTTGAATCATTACCGCACAGTGGAGCAATCGGATCCATCGTTAGGGTGGGAGGATCATACGCTTGATGGTTTAGATTTTGCAAAAAATGAGATCGGCAGCTTGCTTCCGGATGCCGACTACGAACTCGTCATTTCGATTGCGGGGAAGCTGCTCGTGTGCAGGGAAGGACGTCCGCGTTATTGGCTTCACGGTGACTGCGGCGTACACAACTTCGTGTTCCATGATCGGCAGCTGGCAGGTGTCATCGATCCGACGCCAATGGCTGGGCCGCTGCTCTATGATTTCATCTTCGCATTCGTTTCGTCGCCGGATGACTTGACGATGGAAACGCTGCTGCCTGCATTTGAACGGCTTGCCCATGAGCCTATCGAGAATGAGGAGCTGATTTGGGAAGTAGTGGTTGGACTTTATTACCGGCTTGGCGTCTGCTTACTGCACCATCCTCAGGATCTACCGGCGTATTTGGAGGCATGGAGCTATTGGAGAGCACGTGTACGACATGGGATTGATTGAACATAGGTGCATTAAAAGATTCATTGAGGGAGCATTTGGATGTCAATAGGGAGGCTAACCAATGTCGCATGTCCAGTCACAAGCCACAGCAGCATCAATCGCTCCATGGATATCAGTTCGCAGCGCAGCGGAAGCTTTAGCTTTCTATAAAGCGGCTTTCGGCGCGGTTGAGCTGTACAGGTTGGAAGAGGGAGAGGGGAAGCCGGTTCTTGCGGAACTGTCGGTTCAAGGAGCGGGCTTCTGGATTCAAGAGGACCCGGAATCGAGTCCGATGCCGGGTGTGCCCGGTTCCGTCCGAATGATTCTAACGGTGACCGATCCGGACTCGTTGTTTGAGCAAGCGATCACGGCCGGTGCGGAGGTTGTCGTGCCTGTCAATGATGGCCACGGCTGGCGAATCGGTCGGATGATCGATCCGTTCGGCCATCATTGGGAGATTGGAAAGCGGCTATAGTTTAGCGGCGGTCGTATAGATTGAGAAAACGCCTGGGGGAGAATCCAGGCGTTTTTCTCATGCTATTGTACATAGCCTATAGTGAATGCTAGATCCAATTGCTGAGAGGCTGTTAGGGATCTACTTTGCTGGATTTTTGCCGCAAGGAAGCCGAATCTAAGGCGCAACAAAGTGAAGCGACCCATCATTAATATCTCCTAGAGATGCCTCACCCCACACTTCAGCATACTAAAAACATCTTGCTATTAAAACGCTTTCACTATATTTTTAGGGTAACAGAATCAGAAAAAGGGCTTGAGGGGGACTAGCATGTATAGGATGTTCATCGTGGATGACAACAAGTACGAGCGTAATGGTCTTAAAAATCATATTGATTGGGCATCGCTTGGCATTGAAGTGGTGGCAACTTTCCCGAATGGCGCGGAAGCGCTGGAACGAATTGATGAGCTCAAGCCGCATCTCATCGTAACCGATATCGCGATGCCGATTATGAACGGCGTCCAGTTATCCGAGGAAATCTATCAGCGATACCCCGATATAAAAGTCATCTTCATCAGCTGCCACAGCGATTTCGAATTCGCTAAGTCAGCCGTCGACTTAGGCATTTACGGCTATGTTCTCAAACCCATTATCGCCGACGAGCTCGTAACGGCGGTCAAGAAACTCGTCCATGATATCGATATTAAGCATTCGCAATCGATGGAGAAGGAGCGTATGCTGCAGCAGTTGGAGATGATGCTGCCACTCGTGCAGGAGCAGTTTTTCAAAGAACTGCTGCTCGGCAATTTTCACAATGAAGCGGATATTATTAAACGAATGGCGTTCCTGAAGGTGGCTGTCCGGCCGCATGACCGCATCCACGTATTGTCGATCCAGCTTCATGAAGCGGAAGAGAAGGCTGTCGATCATGGCGTGGCTGATGCGTATTTCGTCTCCTATTCCGTGAAGAGAAGCATCACCTCCTTAAGTACTGGCAATCGATATATTTATCCGATTCAATTCTCCCCACTGGACTATGCCGCCATTATCTTCGAAGCAGATGAAGAAGACAACATCATGAATACAGCCGTAGCGATCAGTATGGAGATCAGCAGAAGAGTGGAACTCACGGCCATCACCGGGATCAGTAAAGTGTCCGATGAAATTGCGGATATTTCGGCGCTGTATAAGCAGGCTCAGAAAGCCGTTCATACCCGGTTCTACAGCGGCAGCAACCCCATTATCACCTTTGAAGAAATCGAAGATCGCACGGACGTTCCGTTTGAAGAACTGCCCAACCTCGAAGCGGTCTATCAGGATTTGAAAACACTCATGATCTACAGCACCTCTGTGGATGTAAGGGAGTTCGTCGACAAATATTTGGGCGACCGTGTATCCCGGCGGGATGCCAACTATGTGAAGAGCTTTGCTTTCATGGTCGTCAATATTACGCGAATCATTCTGCAGGAAGCCAATCAGTCCTTCCGTGATCTGGCCGAGGATGATATGCAGGTATGGAAACAATTCAGCCAGCCGGATACGCCGATGAATGTGAGCGAGAAGATCTACCAATGGCTGATGACGATTATCGATCGCTTGTCCGAGAAGAACACGAGTAAGAATACGAAGGTCGTCGACACGATCAAACAGATCATCAAATCGAAGTATCACGAGCAGATCACGATCGAGGATATCTCGAAGTCGGTCTACTTGAGCGGCAGATATGCCAATGCGCTGTTCAAGAAGGAAGTCGGCAAAACGATCTTCGACTACGTCATCGAGGTGCGAATCGAAGCGGCGAAGAAGCTCCTCAAGGATAAAGATAGCAGAGTGGCATCCGTTGCCGAAGAGGTCGGCTATATGAATACGTCGTATTTCTGCCTTGCCTTCAAGAAGAACGTCGGCATGACGCCTGCTGAATACAAGAGCAAGGTTGTCTTATGATCGGGAAGCTGTCGTATCGCCACAAAATCGCCGCGATTATTTTCGTGTTCGCTCTTCTGCCCATGATTATTCTCGGTTCCTTGATGATTCAGAAAGTGTGGAGCGCCAAGGTCCAGGAGATTATTAACAAGAACGACATTCAGCTGACCAGCAGCGTGAACGGCATTAATAGCCTGTTGTCCTCAAATATGGATAAGCTGATGGCGATCAATAATAACTTTTATATTTTCAATTACTTGGATACCAAGACCGATCAGAATCTCGTTGGGGTTATGAATTTCAGCGACTATCTGCAGAGCGTCATCAATGCGATGAAGTCCGATAACCGGGACGTGAATTTCCAAATCTATGCCATTGAAGATACGAATTACGACGGGGATTACTTGCGAAGCATTCAGAATTTGGCGAACGTAAAGGAAACGGACGGCGTAAGTCTGAAGGATGAAATTTTGAACTATGACGACAGCCAGATTTTATGGAAATATCGGACGATTAAAGCCCAATTCAGCGATGTGGAATCCAGTTATCTGTTCGGCTACAAGAAAATCATGTCGCTGGGTAAGCCGCTGGCCATTATTGAGCTGCAAATTCCAATTCAGCAGATCACGGACTTCTTCAAGTATGAAATTCCGGCAGGCAGCTATATCTTTTACGAAATTGATGGTAAGAAAGAATGGGTGATTGGCGATGGGCAAACAACGATTCCGGAGAGGGAGTCGGCCAACGACGATTATTATAGGATTAATAAAGAGCTGAATCCGGGGATCGGCGAAATTTCCATGTTCGTTCCAAAAAGCTTGGTGTTTCAGGGATTAAAGGGTTATTTGATCACGGTGCTCGTTATTTTCATTTTCCTCATCGGCATTCTTTTCGTTACGGTCGAGATGGTTTCTTATTTCCTGACGAAGAAGCTGGAAGCGCTCTTTAGGAAAATGAACACCAATGTCGAAAGCTTAATCAGCAGCGACAGCTTCGTGCCCTTCGAGGAAACCGAGGACGAGTTCGGGAAGATGGGACGTATTTTCTACGAGCTGACGCTGCGGATCAAGGAGTATTATCGTAAAATCACCGACTATGAGCTGGATAAAACCGTGCTGGAGACGCAGTTGCTGCAAGAGCGGTTCAATCCTCATTTTCTGTACAATACGCTCTCTACTTTCCGCTGGATCTATAACGATCCGAAGGTTCATGAGGTTGTAGATTCGATGGTGAAGTATTACCGCATTGCCCTGAACAAAGGAAGCAGTATCATCACGATTGAGCAGGAAACGGAAATGATCCGCGAATATTTAAGACTGCAGATGTTTGCCTATGGCACCGATTTCGAATATGACATTCAAATCGAAGGTGAAACCGGTCAGCAGCTGGTATTGAAGAATCTTCTCCAGCCGATCGTGGAGAATGCGTTTCTGCATGGCATTAGCGGGAGAGAATCAGGGGGACAAATCACGATTCGGGTCAGCACGCATAACGAAACAATCCGATTCGAAATTGCCGATAACGGACTCGGCATGGGTCCCGAGAAGATCAAGCGCATACTCGAAGGCGCGGAAGAAGGCAAATACAGCGGCTATGGGATGAAGAATGTCCGCAATCGCATGGAAACGTATTATGGGACAGGCTACGGCCTGGCAATTGAAAGCGAGCCAGGGCAAGGCACGAAGGTAATTCTAACGACACCGTCCAATTACAACGCCGATCGGATGGAAGCGAAATCCATATCGGCGTAACCAACCATGACCTTATTCCGATCGCTATATCGGGATGAGGTCATTTTTGTAGGATCAGGAGGTCCTTATTCTGTTATTTGTAATCCGTATATTTACTATTTCCAGAAATGAAAGCGTTCTATAATTCAATCATACAAGAGAACAGCTAGTGATGAGAGAGGAGGGAACATGTTGAAAACGATTGCCGCCCAAGTGCCGATGAAGAAAACGATACGTGCCAGAATGCTTCGAAACATCCAGGCGAATATGTTTGGTTACCTGCTAATGCTGCCTTCCATCGTGTTAACTTTCATCTTTTCCTACATGCCGATGCCGGGATTATTGTCAGCCTTCCAAGACTACAATATGTTCGCCGGATTATGGAAAAGCGATTGGGTTGGATTGGTTCATTTCAAGGAAATCTTCCAAATTCCGCTGTTATGGGGCTCCATTATTAATACGCTGAAGCTCAGCGTGCTCACTATTATCGTCGGATTCCCGGCGCCGATCTTACTGGCGCTCATGATAAATGAGTTGAAGAACGGCTTGTACAAGCGAAGTGTTCAAACGTTGACTTATCTGCCTCACTTCTTATCTTGGATCGCTGTTGTAGGTCTTTGCTACTCCTTCTTCGATTCCTATGGACCGCTGAACGATCTGCGAGTTGCGGTGCTCGGACCGGACGCGGAGCGGGAAATGTACTTGTCTAAGCAAGGATTGTTCCTCCCCTTGCTGCTGCTGCTGAGCGTGTGGAAGGAAGTCGGCTGGGGAACGATCGTATATTTAGCCACGATAACCTCCATCGACCCGCATCTCTATGAGGCCGCTAAGATGGATGGCGCCAACCGGTTTAAGCAGCATCTGCATATTACAATGCCGGGGCTGAAGCAAACGACGATCCTGCTGCTGCTGTTTACACTCGGGACGCTGTTCGCCAGCAACTTCGAGCTCGTCTATGGGATGCAGAATGCTTTCATTAATTTCGATGTTATCGCAACGGTGATCTTCTCCTCAGGTATTCAACAAGGCAGCTACTCCTTAGCTACTGCGGTCGGATTCGCACAAGGGCTGGTCGCATTGCTGCTTATCATCATTGCAAACAAGATATCCAAGAAAATATCAGGGGTATCGATATGGTAGGAGGCCCAGATGAGTCACGAATCGAACGCATACAAACTATTTAAATACGGGAACATCAGCCTCCTGTTTATCCTAGTCGTAGCGATGATCTTCCCTTATGTGAATGTGCTTGCAATAGCCTTCAACGATCCGATGGATTCGCAGTTCGGAGGGATCACGTTCTGGCCGCGGGTGTTCACGGTTGATAATTTCAAAGTATTGCTTCAGAACAAAGACGTGATTACGGCAACGGGCATATCGGTTTTGCGGGTGATCATCGGAACGCTTATTGCGCTGGTCGTCCAATATATGTGTGCTTACGCCTTTACGATCAAGGACTTCAAAGGCAAGGCGGTAGTCCTGATGTTCTTGATGATCCCGATGTATTTCAACGGTGGACTGATTCCGCAATACCTTCTTTTCTCCAAAATGCACATGCTGAACAGCTTTCTGGTTTATGTACTTCCGGTATCCTTCAGCTTATACAATATGGTCATTATCCGGTCGTATCTGTACAGCATTCCGGGAAGTCTTGCAGAATCAGCGCGAATTGACGGAGCCAATGAGTTCATCATTATGTTCCGTGTCTATGTCCCGTTATCCATGCCGATTATAGCGGTTCTCGCCTTATGGAGCGCGGTGGGACATTGGAATGATTGGACGACAACGCTGTATTTTATAACCGACAAGCATTTGTATACGCTTCAATATATATTGATGCAAATCTTGAGGGAAGGCGAAAGAGTGACGAAGCTAATGGAGGAAGCCATTCGAATGGGGACGATGGGTGCAACGAGTACGCCGCGCCAAATGACGCCAGCCGCGATTCGGGCAGCGAATATTATCATTACGACCATTCCGATTGTCGTGATCTACCCCTTCCTGCAGAAGTATTTCGTGCAAGGCATTACGCTCGGAGCCGTGAAAGAGTAGCGAGTTCGATCAGGTCATCTATTAAAGGTGGTGAGGCCTACAGCTGTCTGTGATAGAGTAGTAGTGGATAAACGAGCGTTTAAGATTAAGGGGATCATACGTTTGCAAGACCATGTAAAAAGAACATATCAAAGAGGGAAAGCGGGCTAATCTGTCGCCAAACCTACTAGCCGGCCGATCTCATGAATATGTTCTCGTGATTGTAGCACTTCTATTATCGCATATCTGTATCAGCTCATTCCATACCTAATTTTATAAAAGGCTACATAAATAAGGGAGGATTATGTGTGAAGAAGCACCTATCAACAGGCGTACGCCTATCGCTGACGGCAGCACTGTCTGTAGCTATGCTGGCCGGCTGCTCGAATAATAATAACGAACCTGCTAAGAATGATGCAAGCGCTGCCACGAATACGGAAGCTGCTGCAGACAATACAACGAATGCAGCGAACACGACTGAAAATGCGGCTCCGGCTGAGCAATTCTACTATGACATGTACGACAAAGTAACGGACAGCTCGGACTTCCCGGATTGGAAAGGGAAACAGCTGAAATTGAAATTGTGGTATTCGCACGGTACAGGCGAGCCTACTCATAATTCAGCAGAGCAAGACGTCGTAACACCTGAGGCGAAACGCGTTACCGGCGTTGAAATCGACCAAGAAAACTCCTTCGATAACGGCGGTCAGGATTTGAACGTGAAGATGGGCATGCTGAACGCGGCCAACGATTGGCCGGATGTGGTCATGAGTTCGGATACATCCGCATTGGCGGAGCTCGTTAAGGCTGGAAAGGTATACGATTTGACCGAAGTCATCTCCAAGTACGCACCGAACTTAGCGAAGAGAACGCCTTTCGACAAGCTTCCAAAAGTGCTGGAGAATATTACGATCAAAAATTTGGATGGCAAAACCTATGGCTTCCCGCTGGAGCTTGGTGACCCGGACAACACATTAAAGGTCCTTGATCCATCGTTCGTCAGTCCAAACTCCCAGCAAGCGCCGGATGGAATGGGCTCGATCTGGGTACGCGATGACCTCTTGAAGAAGCTTTACCCGACAGCCAAAACGCAGGACGAAATCGATGCGCTATACGTGAAGAACGGCGGGAAGTTCTCCAAAGAAGAACTGTACGATGTGCCGCTCAAAACAAAGGATGACTTCTACAAGTTCCTGTATGACATGCAGGCGCTGATAAAGAAAGAAGACATTAAAGAAAACGGTAAGCCGGTTGAAACCACCTATGCATTTGGCGGCGGCGACAACTGGAGCACCCTGACCATGCTTCAAACTTACCTTAACCGTATTCCTGCAAATAACAACTACTTCACGTACTATGATAAGAAAACGAAAGAAATCGAGTTCATGTTCCAACAAGAATGGTTTAAACAAACGCTGTTGGAGTTCAACAAGCTGGTGCGCGATAAAGTAATGGATCCGAAATCGCTGCTTGAGAACCAAGCGACACATACGGAGAAAATGAATAACGGTCAATATGCGGTTGCTTATCTGTGGGATACTCCGGATGAGAGCGTATTGAAAGCGGCCGGCAAGAAGTACAGATACAGAAAAGTGTTCCTGGATTCGCCGGCCAATACCGATCAGTTCATCTCCCCTACAGGACCTAGCGGCAATAACCAAACGATCTTGATCTTCAAAGATAAAGTAGCGGAAGAAGATTTGCCGCAAATCATCCATTACCTCGATTACATGGTCTCTGAAGTCGGCGAGAAAATGTACACTTGGGGTCCAAGAAGTGCAGAACTGTTCGATGAGAAAGACGGCAAACGCGTATTCAAGGATAAAGATCTTGAAGATGCAATGGTGTACAACAAAGACAACGGCGCCAACAATAAATACAACCTGCACAACAACAGACTGGGCTCCTCGTCTAAACAATGGCCGCCATACCCAACGTACATGTGGGGTGGTTCCACTGTAACACCTAGCTATGCATACGAAAGAGTGCTGTCCCCAGCCGATGGCCTCAGTTTCTTTAACCCAGGAAACTTGCCTAATAATTCAACTTCAACGATTACAACAACGATTAAAGTAGATCCGGCCATTTGGAATTTCTTCGGCCCGGTACCAAGCGCAGATAAATTCTGGAAAGGCAGAGATGCATTCGAGAAAGCGCTGACGAAAACAATGGCTGCGAAAGACGATGCCCAATTCGAGGAATTGTGGAAAACGTTCAGCGGCATTGCAACGAAGAACGGTGCAAATGATCAAACCCTGAAAGAAATCAATGATTACTTCTTGAAAGGTAACGAGGGTATGTTGCCGTAACAAATCGCTTTCTAAGAATGACGCTCCCTGGTTTTATATGAATGTTCATGTTCATGTAGAGCCAGGGATATCTTTTGTCTTTTTTCGTGCAAAGTGCCTTGAAATCGTTTGTCGGTGAAAGCGATTACAACTATTTAGGAGGTTTGTGCATGTCCGCATTGCAAGGAAATAGGAAGAAGCTGTTACGAACTGTTGGCGCAGCGCTGTTGGCAATGACGATTATCATCCCCTATATCGCACCTATAGAGAAGGCTCAAGCAGCAGAGCTTGGTTATTATGTCGGCGGTGACAACGCTTCGGACAGTAATCCCGGAACGGCTGCGGAACCTTTCGCAACGATTCAGAAAGCAGCCAGTGTTGCCGCGGCCGGCGATACGGTATTGATCCGCAGCGGGGTTTATCGGGAGACCGTTACACCTTCCAATTCCGGTACGGAAGGGAATCCGATCGTGTATCAGCCGGATGGAGATGCGGTTGTAACGATTAGCGGTGCAGATGTTGCCGATGGAGACTGGTCGGTCTATCAAGGCAATATCTATCAGAAGACAATTTCGCTGCCGGCGAACGGCTATAACGATCATATGACGAATAACGATACGCTGATGGCGAACCAAGTATTCGTTGATGGCAAAATGATGATCGAAGCACGCTGGCCGAATTTACCGAATTCGGATGATCTCATGAACCGTGCGGATTGGCGAGAAGCGAAGCAAGGTACTTGGGCTTCAGTTGGCTCGGGTATGACAGTCGATGATGCGGCTATACCGAATATCGAAGGTGGCTGGGTTGGCGGTCAAATGTGGATGACAGGGTGGTTCATTCCGTCGACTGCACAGATTACAGCTCAGAGCGGCACGAAATTGACGCTTTCGAAGAACACGGTCGAAGCGTTCCGTACTTATTACTATCTCACTGGAAAACTAGGCGCGCTGGACAGTGCGAAGGAATGGTTCTATGACGGAACGAAGCTCTACCTGTGGGCTCCGGACGGTAATAGCCCGACGAACGTAGAGGTAAAGATACGCAACTATGCCTTTGATTTGAACAACAAATCCAATATCACGATCAATAACATCCATGTAGAGGCAGCCTCATTGGTGACGAATGTCAGCAGCTCGAACATCACAATCGACGGGCTGAAAGCAAAATATATCAATCACAGCGTAACGCTGCCTGGTCCGGATCTGACTTATTCGCACTCGGACGAAACCGGCATTAGACTGATTGGTCCTGGAAGCAGCATCAAGAACAGTGTAATTGAGTACAGCTCCGGAGCGGGTATCGTACTCGGTGCCGGTAACTCGGCGAACAACAACTTGGTACATGACATTGCTTATGACGGAACTTATGCGAGCGGTATCGTGCCGAAGCCTTTCACGGGCAATCAAACGATTACGCACAATACCATCTACAGAACAGGACGTTCCAGCATCGACTTGTACAATAATCCGAATGTGGAGATCGGCTATAACGACTTGTACGACTACGGCTTAGCCAATATGGACTTAGGAGCCGTGTATTCATCCAGATCCTCCGATTTGACAGGAACACGCATTCACCACAATTGGATTCACGATAACAAAGCGCCTTATAACATTCCGGATACCGGTATCCAAACAGGTGTCTACCTAGACCAAGGATCAGGACCGGCACAAGTCGATCACAATGTTCTCTGGAATAATATGATTGATTACTATAACCAGCATGAATTTGGTGACGGCAAGCCAATCAAGATTTTCAATACCTATAACAATACATTCGGTTCAATGGCTACAGCGTCTTACACCACTTACACAAGCCCGGCGATCGATGTGAATCAAAATAACATTCACCGCGATGCGATTCTATCCGTTGATAATGCGATCAATACGATCAGACAAAAAACAGATCCTAAATTCGTCAATGATGGCCATGGCGGGCTGAAATACCGCCTGAAAGCAGAATCGCCAGCAGTGGATCATGGCGGAGTTGTTGCCGGAGTAACGGATGGTTTCGTAGGTACTGCACCCGATATCGGAGCTTACGAGCTAGGCGGCGACGAGTGGGTACCGGGTTTTACGGCCGACGGTTATGTACCGGCTTATTACGCTACAGAGCAACCGCTCGAACCAACGCCTCAGCCTCCGACGCCTCCTCCCGTGCTCGGTATGGTCACGATTGACGATGCAGAGACAGGGACGGCTGAATTGAAATACGAGTTTGTCGGCGCTTGGAATTCAAGCGCAAATGACAAGGCCTATATGGAAACCGATCATTTCAACAACAAAGCAGACGATTATTACCAAGTGAAATTTACAGGAACGCATATCCGCGTGTACGGAGAGAAAAACAACGGTTTCGGTATTGCTGCCGTTTCCATTGACGGCGGACCGGAAACCATGGTCGACTCGTATAGTGCGACACGGTCGGTTAACACATTGCTGTTCTCCAGCGAGACGCTTCCGCTTGGCAGCCATACGTTGAAAGTCCGATTAACCGGAGAGAAGAATGCAAGTTCCGGCGGAAACTGGGTCACAGCCGATCGTGTAGTCGTAACTACAGGAACGGTGACGGTGGATGATAATGAGACAGGCACAGGTCTTTACAAGTATGAGTACGTAGGCGGATGGAACTTGAGTCCGAACGACCAAGCTTATATGGAGACAGACCATTTCAGCGGAACGGCAAATGATTACTATCAAGTGAAATTTAACGGTACACAAATCCAAGTGTACGGGGAAAAGAACAGCTCCTTCAGTATTGCAGCCATGTCTGTTGACGGGGGCGAAGAAACGCTGGTAGACAGCTATAATGCTACAAGAATAGTAGATACGCTGCTATATACCAGTGCGGAGCTGCCGAAGGGCGAGCATACGCTGAAGGTGAGATTGACCGGGACGAAGAACGTGAATTCCGGTGGTAACTGGCATACAGCGGATAAGGTTGTCGTGATTTTGGGATCTGTTGATGCACAAACCACGACCGTTGACGATGATGACACCGGTACAGATGAGAATCAATACGAGTTTGTCGGCGCATGGAATGCAAGCGCGAATATCGAAGCTTATTTGCAAACCGACCACTTCAGCGGAACGGCAAACGATTATTATCAAGTGAGATTTACTGGCACACAAATTGAGATGTATGGCGAGAAGAACGATGCCTTTGGTATCATCGGTGCTTCTATTGACGGTGGTCCTGAAGTGCTCATCGATCTCTACAATCCGACACGTAAGGCCAATACGCTGCTTTACACAAGCCATACGCTGTCGAACGGAAGCCATACGCTTAAAGTCAGAATTACCGGGCTTAAGCATGCAGTATCGAAAGGCACCTACACAACGGCAGACCGTGTTGTGATTACAACCAGTGATACTGAGCCTGCGCAGACATTAACGTTCGACGATGCAGACACAGGTACGGACGAGAATCAGTATGAGTTTGTTGGTTCTTCATGGAATGCAAGCGCGAATGGCCAGGCTTATTTGGAAACCGATCATTTTAACGCGACAACAAACGACTACTATCAGTTTAAATTTACAGGTACGCAAGTGAAGGTATATGGGGAGAAGAACGATGCGTTCGGTATCATTGCGGTCTCCGTGGACGGCGGACTCGAAACGCTTGTTGACTTGTATAATGTTTCCCGTAATGCAAATACGCTGCTGTACACAAGTCCGGGCTTACCGCTTGAGCAGCATACGGTCAAAGTGAGAATTACAGGGCAGAAAAATGAAAGTTCAAAAGGTACTTATACGACTGCAGACCGGATGGTCATCACAACTAGCGGTGCAATTGACGAGCCGACGCCATCAACGGTTCCCGCACCGACAGATCCGACTGACCCAACTGATCCAACTGATCCGACGGATCCACCGGCACCGGTTGCGGAATCTGCTCCGGATCCAGGTGTGATCTATGAAGCAGAGGATGCTGCGCTAGAGGGCGGAACTGCTTTAGCCACCAACCATGACGACTTTACGGGCACAGGCTTCGTGGATAGTTTCAATGGTCAAGGAGCAGGGGTAACCTTCACCGTAAATACCTTCGCAACCGTGACGAAGGATGTAACGCTTCGTTACGCGAATGGGGATTCGGATATTCGCTCCCTCAGCATTTATCTCAATGGTGTCAAAATCAAACAAACGAGATTGATGGGTACCGGCGGTTGGGATAGTTGGGGTTACAGAACCGAGCAATTGGTCCTGTTAGCAGGTGAGAATAAGATCACCTACAAATACGATGCAGGCGATACCGGTGCCGTAAATGTCGATAACATCAGCATTCCGCTGGATGCGAATCAAGAACACGCACCTGGCATGAAGTATGAAGCTGAGCTTTCCGCATTTAGTGGAAATGTCAAAGAAAACACCGATCATGCCGGTTATTCCGGCACCGGATTCGTTGACAGCTTTAACGGTGATGGACCATCCCTTACCTTTACGGTTCATGCAGCTGCTGCAGGCAGCAAGGATGTGACGATCCGTTACGCAGACGGCGACGATGATCGAACGTTATCGGTCTACGTAAACGGCACGAAGCTGAAACAAGTTCATTTCTCCGGTACGGGCAATTGGGATACTTGGGGCAACAGAACGTTGAAGCTGGCACTTGCCGAAGGAGAGAATACGATCGCCATTAAGAAGGATGCTGGCGACACGGGACTTATCAACATCGACTATATCAGCATTGCGGGTGAGGAAGTTATTGAGCCGGAACCGACTATTCCTTTTGTAATCCTAAACGGAAGTTTAGCGGGTAAGAAAGGTTTTACAGCAGCAGCGATTATTAAACCGGTTGGACAGCATTCGGGTACTGAAGTTATCGTTTTTGAACTGACAAAGAAAAACGGGAAGAAAACGGTAAAGACCGTAACAAAAGATATAACGTCTGAGCAGCAAGTGTCAGTCGCTTTCAATGAAAACGGGCAGCACTACACGGTTAAGGTGTACGTGACAAGCGAAGACGGAACATTGCTTTCGGAAGCGTCTGTATTTGCTCAAAATGAATAACTCATTTAATTACTGAACTACATGCTTCACCGGGAGGGCTTTGGTTGTTTGAGCAAGACTATTGCCCTCCCGTCCTTATAGTTAATTCCGCCTCAAGGGGGTGAATAATGAACCATCTCATTGATGAGATTCCAGAAGAAGTAAGCGCTTCCGCAAGCTGCATTTGAGAAAGTACGTTGAGATGGTAGTTTTACAGTGAAAGGCCAAGTGAAGCCTAACATCATTCGAGGGGGATTATGTGCGTATGAACTTTTCAATGAAAAGCAGCAGCTTTCTTCGCAAAATGGTCTTATTGGCAATGACTGCAACACTCAGCATTCCTTTTATTTCTCTTCCACAGCATGCGGCTGCGGCAGGCGCTACCTATTACGTAGGAGGTACCGGCGCTTCAGACAGCAACCCGGGCTCCTCGTCCCAACCGTTCGCGACGATTCAGAAAGCGTCGACCGTCGCAACTGCCGGTGACACCGTTAAGATCCGCACCGGAATTTATCGCGAAACGATTACCCCGACGAATTCCGGTTCGGCCGGCAATCCGATTATTTACGAGCCGGATGGCGGAGCGGATGTAACGGTGAGCGGGGCCGATACAGCGGATGGCGGCTGGTCGGTGCACAGCGGCAGCATTTATAAGAAAACAATTACCATGACCAATGGCTACAATGCCAACATGACAAACAATACGACACTGCTAGCGAACCAAGTGTTCGTGAACGGTCAAATGATGATCGAAGCCCGCTGGCCGAACCTGCCGGATTCGAACGATCTGTTCAACCGCAACGATTTCCGTGATGGTACCCTCGGCACATGGTCAACGACAGGCTCACAGACCGTAAATGATTCGGGCATACCAAGCATCAGCGGCGGCTGGGTAGGCGGCACGATGTGGGTGAACGGCTGGTTTATCTCGCAAACCCGCACCATTACGGCGCAAACCGGTACGCAGCTGACCGTATCCGGCGGCATCATCGGCGGGGATGACAGACTGCGCAAGTACTATTACTTAACGGGACGTCTTGGTGCGCTTGACGTTGCGAAGGAATTTTTCTACGATGGCACCCAGCTCTATCTGTGGGCGCCGGGCGGAGGAAGTCCGACGAACGTGGAAGTGAAGAAACGGAACTTTGCGTTTGACCTCAGCGGCAAATCGTATATTACGATTCGGAATTTGAAATTGTTCGCGGCATCGATCACGAGCAATACAAGCAGCACGAACATTACGCTTGATGGACTGAATGCAAAGTACATCAATCACGGTGTAACCATAACAGATTCGGACGTCACGTATACGCATACAGGTCAAGTTGTGACTGGGGTAGGTACGGGAATTCGCTTGATGGGTGCGAACAGCGTTATCCAAAACAGTGAAATTGCCTACAGCTCCAGCGTAGGTGTTGCACTCGGATCGAACACGACAGCCTATAACAACAAGATCCACGATATTGACTACGAAGGTACTTATGCCAGTGCGGTTATGCCAGTGGATGGCACGAACGGTCAAACGATTACGAATAATACCATCTATCGCACCGGCCGCGCGAGCATCGATTTTATGAACAGCCAGAACGTGAACGTCGGCTACAACGATATGTATAACTTCGGCATGCTGAACATGGATATGGGGGCGATCTACTCTTCCAGAGACTATGTAACGGACGGCTTGCGAATCCACCATAACTGGATCCACGATTCATCGGCCCTTTCGACGGGCGAAGGCATCCAAGTCGGCATCTATTTCGACCAAGGCTCCGGGTTAGCGCAGATCGATCATAATGTCCTCTGGAACAACGTAGTTGCGGATATTTATATCCAGCATACTTCTGCTGCCGATGTTCAGAAGATAATCAACAACACATTAGCAACGTCAGGCTATGCGTCCTATGTGACCTATTCGAATGAAGCGACGGATAATATGAAAAATAATATTTTCCGTGATGATGTCATTAACTATAATCCGTCCACAACATCGATCTTCCAAACGACTAACCCGCTATTCGTAGGCAGCGGCACAGGCGGATTGCAGTATCGCATCACGACTTCTTCTCCGGCCAAAGACGCAGGTGCGGCCATCTCCGGTGTAACAGACGGTTATGTCGGCACTGCGCCAGACATCGGAGCGTATGAGTTTGGCGGCACGGATTGGGTTCCGGGGTATGTAGCTCCGGTCACAACACCGGGAACCACTACGGTGAACGATACTGTAACAGGCACGGGTCAAAATCAATTCGAATACGTCGGTTCATGGGGGTCAGGTCCGAGTACGGGAGCCTATCAGAACGATGAGCACTACTCTGGGAACACGAACGATTACTATCAGTTCGACTTTACCGGCACGAAGGTAGAGGTATACGCACAGAAGTATTCATCTTCCGGGATTGCCGCCGTTTCAATAGACGGTGGAGCGGAAACGAACATTGACCTTTACAACCCTACGCTGCTTCTTAACACGCTTATTTACACAAGCCCGACGCTGACGAGCGGGACACATACGGTGAAACTGCGTGTAACGGGCACGAAGAATGCAAGCTCATCGGCGTACTGGCTCGTTGCGGATCGAATCGTCGTAACGGCTGCAGCAACACCGGCAGCTACGCCGACGTTTGGCCTTGCAGCTGGAACGTATAACGGCACGCAATCGGTTACGATTTCCACGGCCACCTCCGGCGCAGATATTCGTTACACAACGAACGGCAGTACGCCGACAGCTTCTTCCACGCTGTATACCGGTCCGGTCAGCGTTTCATCGAGCATGGCGCTGAAGGCGATCGCGATTAAGTCAGGCATGTCGGATTCGTCCGTAGCAAGCGCTGCGTATACGATTACGACGACGGTTAATGATTTTGTGACAGGTACGGGACAGAATCAGTTCGAGTATGTCGGCTCATGGGGTTCAGGTGCGAGCACAGGCGCTTACTTGGATGATGAGCATTACTCCGGCAATACGAACGATTACTATCAAGTGGACTTCACCGGAACGAAGGTAGAACTATACGGTCAGAAATACAACTCTTCGGGTATAGCCGCGATTTCCATCGACGGCGGAGCAGAAACAATGGTAGATCTCTACAATGCGACGCTGCTCAAGAATACGCTGATCTACACCAGCCCGACGCTCTCGAGCGGCAGCCATACCGTTAAAGTTCGCGTTACAGGAACGAAGAACGCAAGCTCTTCCTTCACCTGGGTAGTAGCGGACCGAGTGCTTATTACGACGTAACTTTTCATTTTGAACAGTCAGCCGCCTTGTTGCGGCTGGCTGTTTTTTGTTGGTTATCATATTTCCTGATTGCAGCATAAGTCAGCCGTATATTCACTATTTCCTTGATAGCGCTTGCACTAGAATGGAGTTGGCGACAAGGTGTACTAGTAAATGCGAATACGACGTTGGAGGAGGTGACGGGCTTGAACCGCAAGGTGGACACGAAAGTATGGGAATGCGCAGAGCTGGTTTTCAAAGCAGCGGAAACCTATGAGAATCCATTCCTGGAAGTGGAACTGCAGGCTGCGTTCGTCGGACCAAACGGACAGACGCTGATGATTCCCGGCTTCTGGGATGGAGGCAGTCTGTGGAAGGTCCGTTTTGCTCCGGTCACTGCAGGGGAATGGCATTATACGACGATTTGCTCCGATCAGGCGGACGCCGGACTTCACGGCCACACGGGCATCGTTACGGCCTCTGTTTGGCAAGAAGAGGAGCTTCAGCATAATCCGAATCGAAGAGGGTTTGTACGCATTCATGGATCGGGCAGATGGTTCGAGTATGGCGATGGAACACCGTTCTATTGGATGGGGGATACTTTATGGTCTGCACATACTCTGCGCTGTGACTTGAAGAAAACGCTTCCGACCTATTTGGAAGACCGCAGAAAGAAAGGCTTTAATGTCATCCAGCTGGTTGCCGGCCATCCGACGGCAGATCAATTCGGCGAAGAAACAAGCAGCTACGTCAGATACGACCCGGAGTATTTTCTCAATGAGGGCGGAGCGCCTTATTTGGAGCGGTATTCGCTCATTAATCCGGCTTATTTCAGCCATTTGGATTTGCGTATTCGCCTCATGCTGAGCATGGGATTCGTGCCATGTCTGATGGCCATGTGGGGTCAGGATTTGCAAGGCATTAAGGTAGAAGGCGGCAAGCGGTATCTCCGTTATCTCATCGCTCGTTATGCAGCATTCAACGTCATGTGGTCGCCGGCAGGCGAATATCTGTTCACGGATGATGTGGAAGGCTGGCGCGAGCTGGGGCAGGAAATTCATCGCTGCGATCCGTACGGACATCCGACGTCGGTACATTCAATCGCTCCACATAGCGGCAGCCGTCATTACCATGCGGAGGATTGGTATGATTTTAACCTCATTCAAGTGGGGCATGTGCTCGGATTTAAGAATTTCATGGAAATGCTGCCCTATCTCGATTATCAGATGCAACCGCCAAAACCTTCGATTATGAGCGAATCCTGGTATGAGAATCACCCCAACTGCGTGCTGGATGACGGGATACGCATGAACGATAAACATATCCGTTTCGCCACCTATGTTCCGCTGCTGCAGGGCTGTATCGGGCAGACTTATGGCGCACATGGGATTTGGTCCCTGTACAACGGAGAGCAGAAGGAGAAATGGTCGGACACGATGAGACCGGGTTTATGGCGGGATGATGTCAACCTGCCTGGTTCCGGCCAGATGAAGCATGTGCGGGACCTTATGGAAACGGTCCATTGGTGGGAGCTTGAGCCCCATCCGGAGTGGGTGAGTACGGTGGCGGAAAGCAATGTATATTGCGCAGCCATTCTTAGGGAGCACTACATTATTTATTGTACAGGCGGTCAAGCTCCGGTGCCGGTTCTCGCGATGATTATGGGGGCGCAAAAAGACGGTGAATCCTACGCGGGACAATGGATGAATCCTCGTACGGGAGCGTGGCATGCTGTCCATGATGCGGACTTCCAGTATCACGGCTATGGCAGCGGGATGATGTGGAGAACATTCACGCCCGATCAAGAGGATTGGATTCTCAGCCTAAAACGAGTAAAAGAGGAGAACTGACGAAATGAAGACGACTTATATCGTAAACAGAGGCGTAATAGAAAGCGAGAAAGGGATTCCGGAATCGCCGAGATGGTTCTCGGACAGCCGGTTGAACTTTCAAATCGACGAGAATGCCATCACCCAAGTGAATTATCATAATCCGCTTGCCATCCGAGGATGCAACACGATATTTCTGCAGCGATTATGGGATGGGTTTAGACATTTCGTCGAGCTGGATGGGGTCACGCATAAGCTCCCCTATACGAATTCGAAGCTTTGGCCGTTTGGCGTCGAATCCGAGTGTGTGGTTAATGGAGTGAAGCTTGAGCACCGGGTTATGGCAGTGGAAGAGGCTATCGTATTTCAACTGACGACGCCCCAGGAGCTCCCGGCTTCTTTTCGCTACAAAATGGAGTTCTACAAGGACTTCACGTTAATTCCGGCAGATTCGCAGGATTTCCGTTTCAGCGCAGGCAGTACAAGTCGCGTGTGGCAGGAATGGTCCTATGATGAAGCGGCAAGTCTGCTGCGCGGCTCTTATGTGGAGATTCAGAAGGAGCGGGAAGCGGGCCATCCCGATGATATCAATATTAATAATCCGGATGTGAGCAAATTTGATCGAGAGGAGCCGGTTCCGCTCTTTATTAGCATGGGTGCGGATTTTCCGATCGGTTATTCGAAACGGCCGCTCAATTCGAAGTATATGCTCACTGGAAGCGAGCCTTTGGAACCGAATCGGACCTATAGCTTTATCATTACCTTTGAATGTGAGAAGGAAGCGCTGCTGAATAAAGCCTATGAGCTGTCAGCCGGTATCGAGGAAGCCGTGTCGAAGCAGTTCGCCCGTTATGAACGCGTCCGTGAGCGTTCGCCGATTCTTCGCAGCCCGTATGAAGCGTTAAATAACTTCATGAGTCTGATTCCCCTGTATCACGAATCCTGCAAAGTGACCGACGTTCCCGGTGCCATTAAAGCAAAAAACAAACAGTACTGGGTATGGGGCTGGGATGGAATTACGAGCAATTACGCCACGCTATATTGGGGCGATCAATCCTTTATCGGTGATATGCTTCGCTTCTACGAGGAAACGGCAGATGCGGAGTGGGGCGTTGCGCACAGCTACCGCCATGATATGACTTTGAACAGCGTCAGCGCGCTTCCGGCGCAGAGCATGTATATCTCGCTGCTTCAGCAGTATTATGCAACAACCGGTAATAAGCAAGAAGTGCTGGAACGGTATGATTTTGTAAAGCGGATCTTCAACCTCATTCTGACGCGGGAAGTGCAAGGAACCGGCTTCTGCGAAGGGGCTTCGCTGTTCCCGGATTTTCCGGCGTTCATGCACGAAACAGGGGTCAGCGACATTAGCAGCCTGAACAATACGATCTTCTATTGTGCGGCTCGTTCGATGGAATATCTGGCTGAGCTTGTAGGTGATCAGGAGACTAAAGAGCGTGCGAAAGCCGTATTTAGCGGCATCGAGAAGAACTTTCTACCTTTGTTCTACGACGAAGAGAAGCAGTTCGTTGTCAGCTCCATCGATTCGAAAACGCTGCAGAAGCGCAATTCCTTCAACTCCAATGCGGTCAAATGGGAGAGCCACTATTTGAGTGATTTGATGGACCCCATGAATGCGGGAGCCCTTGCATTCTTCGCGAACCATATCGTCTGCAAAGCGGGATTGCGTGAAATTCCGGTTTGGTCCGATGCCTTCGATATGGATGCGAACCAGTTGCACTGTTGGTGGCCGGTTACGGGTGAATATTTCATGCAGTTGATTAACGAAGGTAATCGTCCTGATCTCATCGAGCAATGGATTGGCTGGGTGAGCTATTGGACCGGGAAGCTGACTTGCCCGGAAGGAATTTCCTGTTATATCGATACGGCTGAGCCGGACGTGGACCGTTGGAATACGGAAAATGGTACTTGGCATGCCTATTCGATGAGAGGCTGGTACCAAGCGGCTATTCATGGCGTCGTCGGCGTATCCATGGAAGCGGGAGGCTTAACCTTCCATCCCTATGCCGGAGAAGAGCTGACATTGGAAGGGCTCTATTTCGGCGAACAACGTCTCGATATCGAAATGGCCGGTTCAGGACCGTACATTCAATCGATCGAAGTCGGTGGGCAGGTGCTGGAAGCGACTAACAAGCTGCCTATAGATATAACAGGAGGGAACGCAGGAGCGGTGGCGGCTGCGAAGGTTAAGGTTCGCCGCACTCAAACGAACCCATACCCCGTAGTCATTCAAAAAGCATTCGGTATCGAGCTGTCGGAGTATGCCTATGAGGACGGCATCATTCGTGCGCAGATCCAGGGTGCGGGAACGAGCCGATTGAAGCTGATCGCGCAGCGGGAACCCGTCGTCACCATCGGCGGCAAGAGCGTTAGCGTGCTGTATGATGCTGCAGCGGGCAAAGCGACTGTGGAAGTGGAGTTGAAACTTGGGCAACGCGAGGTGCTAGTTGTTCAATAGTGCGAGTGTGAGGTCGAAGCGGCTAATGAGTAGCTCCAGGAACAACACATCCGCAGACAAGTGGTGGATTGAGCTGAAGAGTAGCCCCAGGAGCAACACATCCGCAGAAAAGTGGCGGAATGAGGTGAAGAGTAGCCCCAGGAGCAACACAAGAAGCGTACCCAGAGGTCTACATGGTAGCGAAAGCAGTGAAATTCGCACAAGAAGCGCACCAAGAGGTCTACATGGCAGAGAAAGCAGCGATTATTGCTCAAGAAGCACACCTAGAGGTCTACATGGTAAAGAACATTCAACGGATAATGAACAGCTGTGAGGGTAGAGGAGATGTACGCCAATGGCAATCAAGGGGTATTTGCAAGTAGCAGCGAATCAGCGAAGCTTTCAAGACGGAGAGGGGAGTCCGTTTTTCTGGCTGGGGGATACGGCTTGGGCTTGTCCGGGCCGAGCTAGCTGGGAAGAGTGGGTGGACTATGTGAATACCCGGTCCGCGCAAGGTTTCAATGCCATTCAGCTCAATTCGCTGCCCCAGCATGATGCGTTTCAGCCGATTTTTCGAGAAGGACGGAGACCGTTTGCCCTGATAACAGAAGAGAGTGCAGATGGTCGGATCTTCAACTGGGATTATGATGCGATTCAGGAAGATTACTTCGATCATTTGAAGAGGATGATCGCGTACGCTAACGACAAAGGGATGGTTATCGCGCTCATCGTGCTTTGGTTCGAGCATGTTCCGAATTCTCGGCTCGACGTCATCTCTGTTCATCCCGGTATGACGGTGCAGCAGGCGATTCGCTACGGAACGTATTTGATAGAGAAGCTGGAAGCGTTGAATATCGTATGGGTCGTGAGTGGTGACGATGAATTTAAGGGTGAAGGCGTCGCAGCATTTTATAGCGAGGTCGGTCTTGCAATGAAGGAAGCCGAGCCGTATGGACGGCTGATCACGACCCATCCGGTGCATAAATCGGGCGATACGTATCATCATGCGAGCTGGCTTGATTTTAATATGGTGCAAAGCGGTCATAGCTTAAACCAAGAATACAACCTGCGTCTTATCCGCGAGGAATGGGATAAACAGCCGCCTAAGCCGGTACTTAATGCAGAGCCATGCTACGAGCATCATTCTCAAAGTGGACGTGAGAGGCGCTTTGACCGATACGGGGTTCGGCGCGCCGGCTGGCGTAGCGTGCTGGAGGGATCGTTAACAGGCATCACTTATGGTGCCTATTGGATTTGGAATTGGGCGAAGAGCGGAGAAGCGCCCCTTAACGGAACCCCTTCATCATATAGCTGGAGAGATGCAATAGCGCTTCCGGGCGCCTACGATTTGGTTCGTATGATGCGGCTGCTCACAACGTTACCATGGTTTGACCTCAAGCCAACATCAGAGAAATTGCACAGTACGCATCCGTTTACGGTATCGGTAGCAAGTACGGAAGATGGCAGCCTGCTGCTGGCCTATTTGCCGGAGAATTGCGAAATTCGTCTTGATGTGGGCGGATTGATGGGGGAGGGGAAGTCGGCAGCCTGGTGGAATCCGGAGAGCGGGGAACGTTTTGCGGCGGACGATCAGATCGAGAACAACGAATTCGTTGGCAGCTCACCTTTTGAGAAGGATGGACTGCTAATCATTAGTTAACGCGGAAGCAGCCAGTGCTGCGGGAGAGAAGGAGAAGATTATATGTACTCGGCACCGATCATGCTATTGCTGGATACCAGCATGACGATTGATCATCAACGCATTCGGCAGGCGGTTTCAGATATAAACGAGAAGGGCTTCGATACGGTTTGCGTGGAGTTCCGCAACAATATCTATGATGAATACGATCCGCAAGGCAAGGCTGCGATTCAAGTGGTTTCTGAGGCATGCACGAGGCTGGGGTTGCAATTTCTGATCATTATGCCGATGCTCGGGCCGAATATCGTCAAGGAGCATCCGGAAGCACGCCAATCTTGGGCGGTCGAGCATAACGGCCAAGTCATCGATAACCGGTTCTCCATAGCCATTAAGCGCGTGCATAATGTCGGATATGTGAATACCGATCCAAGAGTGCGAGGCGTCGCAAAAGCTTTTCGCATCGTCAGAGATGACAACCGGCGAATCATCGAAGCCGCCGATATTACGGACCGGATTACGTTTGCCATCGACATGAACATCGAGACGATACTCTCCGGCACTTGCGATCAGGATGGGGAAATTCTCGTGTATGCGCGGTATGATACCGACTATATGGATTTTGCATACAACGGGATGCACAGATCAGTAGATTCATTCTTGGAGCAATATGAGGGTTTGCCGCTCGACGGCTATGCCATCGATGAATTCGGAGCAGGCTGCAGATCGAGCGAGGATGTGTATGTTGTCGGGGGTCATTTTCTTGCCGCGTTTGAAGCCAAATACGGCTATGATTTGCTGGACCGACTCTACCTCCTGAAGAATGAAGCAGTCGATACTTGCGCGGGAAAAGTGCGATACGATTACTATCAACTAACAATCGACCTCACGTACGGTTTGCAGAAGTATGTGAAAGACCGCTACACGGAGCGTTTCGGCGAAAATTTGTTCGGGGGCTTCCACAGCACATGGTGGGGAGAAGGCAACTCAGGCGATCTATGGGCGGGGAATATCGACTATTTTAGGCTGACGGATAATCTAAGCGGCGGGTTTGTCGATGCGCAATTCGATGCCGAACGAACGATGGTATCCATGACGATGCTTGCCGAGTCGCTTGCCAAATATTCCTCGAGCGGCCATGCCTACAATATGTGCTGGGATCGAAATACAACCAAGGAGAAGCTGGATTATTACCAGCGGCTGCTGGCCGTCCGCAATGTGCGATGGGTCGGTCATGCATACGGTTATGTTGGTCCATTCGGCCCCGGATATCCCGATCACAGCACCTGGACGGATACGAAGGTTTGCCTGGAGAGACAGAAAACCTTCCAGCGGTTCATTGGCAAGGCAGTCAGCAGACCCAAGCATGCGATGATGTACATATGGGAATCGGTCGCTTTCTTCAACAACGAGTATATGCATTACCACAGGCTTAGTCTGAAGGCAGCTCTCGATAAAATGATGCAGGAACACTACGAAATCGATCTCATTCCGACGAGTGAAGCGGATTTGGAGCGGTATGATACCTTAATCGTGTTATGGCCGACCATGTTGCCGGAGGCTGCATGGCAATCGATTCAAGGGTATGCCGCAACAGGCAGAAGAGTGATCTTCATCGGTCCGCCGGCGCAGTGTACAGTGGAAGGTCGCGACATTCGCAGTGAGTTCGAACAGTTAACCGGCGCTCAAAGCGGGAATCCGTTCGCCGGCAAGCTCTATAACGGCGATTATGAATATGTAGAATGGGATATTTGGTTCGCCAAATCCAAAATCGACATGAAAGTTTTCCCGCTAACGCCGCTAGATGGCGAAACGACGCTGGTTCACGATGGTGACATCATAGGGGTCAACAAGCTGAATGTGGACTATTTCTCGTTTGAAATGCCGCTCACGCCGTATTTTGAAACGTTATTGGCTACATTTACACATGCGCGAGAGCTGGATCTCCCTCCGGATACGATCAGCAAAGTTTCTTATGATGGCGACAATGCGATCTTGTCATTGACCGGACGCTGGGGCGCGCGAGTCAACTGCAGCTTCACTTTTAGAGGCAATACGATTGCGATTACGGATGGCTTGCTGGTAGGCATTCGTTTAGAAGGGAATCGTGTTGTCGAGATTATCAGCGATGCGGATTGTACGATTGAAGTGGATGGCAGGAAGCGAGAATATGTGACGATCGGGTAGATGTTGTACCAAAGAGAGGCCGAGCATTGAAAAAAATGGCTTGGCCTTTTCTTCTACCCTATTTACAAACCGCTGGTCGGTTTTTATAATAAAGATAACAGTCAACAAATGGAAACGCACAAACCAATAAATCAACATGGAGGTGCCGATCGTGAAGCAAGAGGAACGCAGGGAGCAGACCATTCGCTTATTGCTGGAGGCAACGAAGTCCCTAGTGCAAGAGAAGGGCTGTTCATCGTTAACGTTGAAGGACATCATGGAGCGGTCGGAGCTTTCGAAGGGGGCCATCTTTCATTATGTGAAGAGCAAAGATGAATTGTTTGCCTGGGTGCTGCTGGAGCGGCTTGAAGAAACGAATAACCGGTTTATGAGCGAGGTGGGGAGGAAAGGCGGCGAGTTTGAAGGACCGATGGGGAGTATTGCAAGTAGTTTCAACAGCTTGGAAGAGACGGATGACGTCACAAACAAGGTGTTTGTATATTTGCTGGGCAAGGAGGAGGATCCTGCAGTTGCCGAGGCTCTGAATCTATTCTATGAGCGCTCCGTTCAGCTGTCTCGGAGCTGGATCGCCGCAGGTCAGGAGCATGGTGTAATCCCGCCTGCCATCGATGCGGATCGTACGGCGGAGCTGTTCGTCTTGCTATCGTTTGGGCTGCGAGTCCGTTCTTCATTTTCCATCGTGAGCGGTCATTTCACAGCCGCACAATTCGCTCAGTTTATTGCCGGCATGCTTAAACCTACTACCTAATACTAGGAGGAATGTTGATTATGGCACCTTTTATCGTATTGATAGGTTCATGGTTATTGTTTCGTTGCTTGGGATTGGCAGGCTTGTCTTACTTTGACGGCTGGCAGACGCCGATGCAAGCAGCGGTTGCCCTTATGCTGCTGCTGACCGCATCTGCTCACTGGGGGAGCAGACGGCCGGATCTGATCCGGATGGTCCCGTCAGTCTTCCCGAACCGAGAATGGATTGTGACCGCGACCGGATGGCTGGAGCTTGCAGGAGCGGCAGCTCTTCTCATCCCGCTGACAGCTCCTGCCGCATCGATATGCCTGGCGCTGCTCTTCGTGGCCATGTTCCCGGCGAATGTGCGCGCGGCACGGGAGAAGCTCACCGTCGGTGGTAAACCCGTGCCGGGACTTCCGCTAAGGACGCTTCTCCAGCTTATTTTTATCGCTGCCGTTCTGCTCGCTTCGCCAATTGTACAGCTCTAATCTAGTACTGATTCCATCCGTTTCCGATGACGGAGCGTTTCGGATAGGAATAGCCGGTTACAGGTACAGGAATACTAGGTGCCGCCGCTGCCACGCCTTGCACCATTTGTCCTGCTGTATTGCATGTATTTGGCGGGCCTATGAACACGGTTTGCGTAATCGGCGCGAGTGTTTCCTTCACCATTGCTTCATTGAGACAATAGGTATGAGCCAGAACATTCGCAGGAGTCAGTCTTAGCAAGTCGGATCCCCCGATGAACTGAGGAACCGGTGCGTCGAATATGGCTAATACATGGGTATTATCCATCGTTGCGACTTCGTAATGCCACCATCCCTGAGGAATATTGACCACCTGTCCCGGTTGGCTGATAGGGAAGTTAAGCAGCTCATTCGTAAAAGGGTTGATTAAAGAGACGACCATCGCGCCGGAGATCAGGTAAACGAGTTCAGCCGCATTCTGATGGTAGTGGGGCTCGACAACATTTCCTTTACTCATGAAGATGTCCAGCAGCGAAACATCAACGAGTGTATTTAACTGTTGGTTGGATAAGGTGTTAATGTAGTTACGGGCATCTTTTCTGAACGTGGTATTGTTATTGAGATTATACGTGAATTGGACCGACGGAGACGTGTAGTCCATGTATGAAACCGTCATAGCTCTCCCTGCTTTCTTAAATTAATAGGCATTTGGCATGGGATATGTTATGTCGGTCGCGGCAAGAACGTGTTTCCGCATGGAAAGATTGCAGCGTCTTGCAAGTGCTCGACACGCCTAAATAGGCGTGTTTTTTGCGTAAAAGGTGAACTCGTTGTATTGTAAAAAGATGTTATAGGAGCAGGAAGGTGTAAGAGAATGTGGAGCACGCTGCTGACGGCACTGATCGGAGGATTTGCATTTAAGCTGATGCATGCCCCGATTCCGTGGCTGCTCGGACCGATGATTGCGGTGTTGATTGGAGCTAATCTGCTAGGCAGAACCTACAAGTGGCCGATGCAAGCAAGAAATGCCGGCATGATCATCGTAGGTTATACGATTGGTCTGTCGATGACAGCAGCTGCACTGAGGGAGATGTCCTATCAGCTGCCGTCCATGATGCTGATGATCGTGTTATTATTACTATTTTGCACGGGAATGGCTTATCTCGTTTCGAAGCTATCGCATACGGATTTCAAAACGGCGCTGCTCGGCAGCGTGCCCGGCGGGTTAACGCAGGTCCTTGCGCTTGCGGAAGAGACCGAAGGGGTTAATCTGACGATCGTAACCGTCACACAGGTTATCCGGTTGATGATGATCATTATTTGTGTACCGCTGCTCATATTTAATCCGTTCTTCGGGGAGGCGCATCTTGAAGGAGCATCAGCAGTGTCGGAGTCAATCGCAAGCGCAGCTGCTGTTGCTGATTGGGGCGGCTTGTTTCCGAATATTCTCCTGTTCGCTCCGGTAAGCGTTGCTTGCGCTGTGCTTGGCAACAGAGTGAATTTCCCTACCGCTTATTTGCTCGGACCGGCTCTTGGAACGGCGATCCTTCAGCTAAGCGGGCTGCATGGTCCGTCGCTGCCATCGCTCCTAATTGATGCTGCTCAATTCATGATTGGTACCTATGTAGGGCTGCTCTTGAAACCGCAGCAGCTGCCGAATAAGCTGAGGACGATAGCTCTGGCAATTGGAAGCGGCCTGCTGCTCATACTAGGCGCTTCAGGATTCGGCTTCGTGCTGACGAAGCTGCATCCGATCTCATTGCCTACGGCACTTCTAAGCCTGGCACCGGGAGGCATGGATCAGATGGGCATCATCG
The DNA here is from genome assembly GCF_059686995.1 of Paenibacillus rhizoryzae. Taxonomy (NCBI): domain Bacteria; kingdom Bacillati; phylum Bacillota; class Bacilli; order Caryophanales; family Paenibacillaceae; genus Paenibacillus; species Paenibacillus rhizoryzae. The sequence continues at coordinate 106,606 of NZ_JCAALT010000001.1, forward strand.
CGCATGAAATTCAGGCGGATCTGTCGATGGTAGCGGGCTATCAGTTGTTCCGCACCTTCTTTATTTTCTTCGCAGTTCCGCCGCTGCTTCGGATGATGTTCAATTACAGCTCAAAGAAACGAAAGAAGCAGGAAGCGGAATCGTAGTCGTAGTCGGCTAGTTGTGCCTTACCCGCGACCTTATTTTGGGTAATAAGTAAAACCCGGGAATTTGACGACCGCCTGCTCTTCTTTACGCAGCGCATCGAGTACCGTAGGTCCGACATTCAGATTACGCGCTACGAGGTTCTTAGGCGTGAGCGCCATCCATTGATTTAATGAAATGTCTTCAAATCGATCGCTCTTGAAAATTTCCAGGAACCACAGGGACTGGCTGCCTGTGTTCTGAATATAGTGGCCATTGGCGAAAGGGACATAGCCAACATCGCCCGCTCTGTAATCGAACGTACGGGCTGCTCCGTTACCGGCAAATACCGTCATTCTTCCTTGACCGGTCAAATAATATTGCCACTCATCATTGTTGGGATGCCAGTGCAGCTCCCGCATGCCGCCGGGTTCAATTTCGACAAGCGCCGCAGCTACCGTACGTGATATCGGGAAGTTTGTGGAGTCCACGATTCTGACGTTTCCTCCGGAAGATTTGACCGGGGTTTGGGCGAGTAAGCTGTGCTTGAAGGTAAGAGGCACGGTGCCGTAAGGGGATTGGATGGCCTGATCCGCAATGGACCCGGGAATACTGTCCTGGAAGATATAAACCTGATGGTGCGGAATGTCGTCAAATGCACTTTGCGGAACGCCGAAGTTGGCGGACAACACATCTTTGGGCGTATGCGCAAACCAGTCGGAGATGGATAGTGTATTTAAATCAGAGAAGGCCCCGTCATCGAAGACGAGGAGAAATTCGCAGCCTTCCTCCAGCCCTTGAATGGAATGCGGCAACCCCGCCGGAAAATACCACAGGTCTCCCGGACCGACATCGGCAATAAAATTGCGCCCCTGCCAGTCCATAGACGTAATGCGCGCGCAGCCCCGTATCATGTAGGACCATTCCGCTTGCTGATGCCAATGCAGCTCGCGAACGCCTCCCGGTGTCAAACTCATATTCACGCCGGCGAGCGTTGTTGCAATGGGCAGATCCCGCACTGTAATTTCACGCGACCAGCCGCCTTGTTTGAGGACCATGTGGGTATCGGAGAACGACATTTTCAAATTCGGCACCAAGCCTGCATCCGTTGCAGGAGGCACAAGCATATCCGGATTCTCCATATCTCTCATAATATCGCGCGGTCCTAAATCAAGACCGCCTGCGCCATCGCTTCGGATCGGCTGCGGAATATGCAGCGTCTTCCTATCGTCTGGGGTAGGATTTGTCATGAATTCGATTCCTCCTATACATCTCTGGTACATCCCCAATATGTATGAGCGACAGCCTGGCAAGAAGACCATTTTCACCCCCATCCGTGACAGGATTCTCTATTATCCGTCCTACTGTGGGGGTATCATTTAGACATGTCTTTTCATTGGTCTATAGCGAATCCCTTTCAATGATCGTGTAAGCAACATTCGTACGCTGCGGGATGTCTCGGCCTTGAATGCTGGCGACTAAGTATTCAGCGGCTCTGCGTCCGATCTCATCAACGTGAAAATCAATCGTAGTCAGCGCAGGATCAACGTAGTGAAGAATATCGATGTTATCAAAGCCCATGATTCCTGCCTGCTCCGGTATCCGGATATGGTTCGCCTTCAGAAACCGCATCACGTCGAGGGCGTAGATATCGCTGCTGCAGAGAATCGCGGGCTTCTCGTCCGATTCCGTTATCAGCTGCAGCAAGCTTTCCATGTAATCATAATCCGTAATGACGGTATAACGGATATCAGGCAGCTCGGAGCAGGCTTCGAGAAACCCTTTATAACGCTGCTCCGGCACATAGATATTGCTCTTGCCCTTGTATCGCAGCGGTGGACTGACATACAGAATCCGGCGGTAGCCTTTGGCGGCGATATGGTGGACGGCTGTTTTCATGGCTTGTTTGTCATCGATCCAGACGAATGGCACCTTAGCAGATACCCGATTGGCGAAGGTGACGATCGGAACGCCGGATTGCTTCAAGAAAGTATCGAAGGCCGTGCCCATGTTAACCGGTGACAGCGCAATGCCATCGACCTTACGGTCCAGCAGATTGTTGATATATTCCATTTCCAGCTCTTTGTCCTTGTTGGTCAGCACGAGGTAGACGAAATAACCGTGCCTTCTGGCCTCCGCTTCGAAAGAGTGGAACAGCTGCGAGAAGATGCGGTTATACACGTCGAAGAGCACGATGCCGAGCGTCTTCGTTTCGCCTTTCACCAAGCTTTGGGCCAGAAAATGCGGTCGGTACCCGAGTTCACCGGCAACCTTCATAATCTTCTCGCGCGTAGCTCCATTGATGCCGGGACGGTTATTAAGCGCACGATCGACCGTACCCCGAGTTACTCCGCACAGCTCCGCAATTTGTTTACTTGTCACTTTCATCAGCTTCCGGCAGCCCCCGACTTTAGATTCATGGTTTTGCGATAATCGTAGTATAGAACGAGGGCTCAGGTCAATCCGTTCATGTGCACGATAAGGGAAAAACGAAATTGGATTGCAAAAATAATAGCGTTTACAAAAATATACATGACTGCTACAATAAAATCGTTCACGTGCACGGTGACCCCGTGCAGCTCAAATTAACAAGCAGTCTTAAACAGTACATCATTCATAGCAGAACCATAAACGAGCCTATAAGGAGCGATCGACAAATGGTTTATTCGAAAGAGCAATTATTCGATTCATCAGGGCAGCGTACATATTCGGAGGAAGCAAAGGAAGCGGCTTTTCTGCTAGGCGGAATCGGGACGGGGAATATCTCGATCGGCAGCCGCGGGGAGTTTAGAGATTGGGAAATCTTTAACCGCCCGGGTAAAGGCGATCTGCTGCCGAACACTTACTTCTCCATCTGGGCGAAGCAAGAAGGCGAAGCGCCGGTAGCGAAAGTGCTGGAGTCGAGATTACCGCTGCCCCACAGCCGCTCCCATGGCTACCATCCGATTACAGGCGCCGGATTGCCTCGTCTTGAGAAGTCGACAATGCGCGGCGAGTATCCGCTCGTTTGGGTGGATTTTGAAGATAAGGAGCTGCCTGTACAGGTTTCGCTTGAAGCGTTCACGCCGTTTATTCCGCTGAATACGAACGATTCCAGCATTCCAGGCGCATTTATGACGTACACAGTCACCAATACATCGAATAAAACGGTCGATGTCACGATCGCAGGCTCGCTCATGAATCCGATCGGCGGATTGAATTATGACTCGTTCGGTAACTTGGATTTACGCAATACCGGCGGAAACTTTAACGAGTTTCGTGAGGATGGCGGGATCTCCGGCTTGAACTTCACCTCGAACGCATTTGGCGAAGGGGAACTGAATTTCGGCAGCCTTTCACTGGTAACGACGAATCCGAAGGTAACTCATAAACGCGCGTGGTTTCGCGGCGGCTGGTACGATTTTCTGCAGGAGTTCTGGGATGATTTTGTCCAAGATGGCCAACTGAATGACCTTGGCTACGATACGCCTTCCGAGAAGAACCGGACGGATACGGGCTCCCTCGGCGTATGCGAGACGCTGGCTCCCGGCGAGACGAAGACGTTTGCGTTCGTGCTGGCATGGCATTTTCCAAACCGCGTCAACGGCTGGAATGATCATATCTGCGTGAAGGATGAGGACCGCCATATCACGCAGAACTATTACGCAGGTTTGTTCGACTGTGCTTGGTCTGCGGCCTCTTACCTGGTGAGTAATCAAGCGCGGTTGACGCAAGAAACGAAGCTGTTTCACGGTGCGCTGTTCTCGTCCACGCTCCCCTCGCATGTGCTTGATGCCATTTCGAGCAACATCACGGTACTGCGCAGCCCGACCTGCTTCCGGTTTATTGACGGGCGGTTCTTCGGCTATGAGGGCTGCTTCGATCATCAAGGGTGCTGCGACGGAAGCTGTACGCATGTATGGAACTACGCCCAAACGCTTGCGTTCCTCTTCCCTGAGCTGGAGCAGAGCATGCGCAGAACGGAGTTTCTGACGGAAGTCGAAGAAGATGGCAAAATGAATTTCCGCGCGTTTAAGATGTTCCAGTCGGAATGGACATGGCAAGGCACTTCTGCTCCTGCCGCTGCCGACGGCCAGATGGGCACCATCATGCGCGCCTACCGCGAGTGGAAGCTGACAGGCGATGATGATTTTCTGCGCGAGCTGTGGCCTTCGATCCAGAAGACGTTGAATTATGCGCCGCTGCACTGGGATACGGATGGCGACCTGGTGTTTGATGGCGTGCAGCATAATACGTATGATATTGAATTCTATGGACCGAACCCGCTTACGGGCGTATTCTTCTTAGGAGCACTTCGCGCGGGGGCTGAAATGGCTGCGTATTTAGGTGAAGAAGCGACGGCTAAGAAGTATGCGTCTGCATTCGAAACGAGCTCCAAGCAACTCGATGAGCTGACCTGGAACGGCGAGTACTATGTGCAGCGTCTCGAAGACGTGGATGCGCATAAGTATCAGCATGGGATCGGCTGTTTGTCGGATCAACTGCTTGGCCAGCAGCTTGCACATTTGTACGGACTTGGTTATTTGCTGCCGAAGGAACGTGTGCAAAGCGCGATTCATGCGGTGTTCAAGCATAACTTTAAAGAAGATTTCTACAACCATGTCAATTGCCAGCGGACATATACACTTAATGATGAGAAGGGCTTAGTGCTGTGCTCGTGGCCGGAAGGCGGCCGTCCGAAGCTGCCATTCGTGTATTCCGATGAGGTGTGGACCGGTATTGAGTACCACGTAGCGACGCATCTGATCTACGAAGGGTTCATTGAAGAGGGGCTAACGATTGTAAAAGCCGTGCGCGACCGCCAAGACGGATTCCGCCGCAGCCCTTGGAATGAAGTGGAGTGCGGCCATCACTATGCAAGGTCGATGTCCAGCTGGGGGCTCCTGATTGCACTAAGCGGCTTCGAATTCGATATGGCCCGCGGCCAGATGAAGTTCGCGCCTGTTATTAATGAAGCGGATTATACGGGCTTCTGGAGCACGGGCCGCGCGTGGGGAACGTACAGTCAGAAGCAGGTCGATGGCGAGTATGAGATCGACGTGAAAGTACTGTATGGCGAAGCTTCCGGCGTGAAGGTCTACGCAGGCGGCAAAGAGTTTACGCTGTAAGAAGTAAGTGAGAGGCTGTCCCAGAAGTGCTGTTTATGGCTTTTGGGACAGCTTTTGTTTTGCCTGTAATGTGCAACTATCTCCTCTGAGCTTCGTCTAGATAGGAAAGCGAGTCCGTTTCCAGCTAATGATTCCAATAGACGAGGTGTTCAAATGATGAAGAAATGGTTGATTGGCATGCTGGTATGCACATGCCTCATAAGCTCGGGGAGCAGCTTCGCACAAGCAGCCGAGGTGCAAGCGGAAGCTATCACAGTTGCGGTAAATGATCGCATGATTGAATTCGATACCAAGCCGATGAATGATCATGGAACCGTATTGGTCCCGCTTCGTTTTGTCGTGGATGAGCTGGGCGGCCAAATAACAGGATGGAGCAACAACGAAGTAATCGTCACCAAAGGAACCGCAACGATTCGCATGAAGATTGGCTCAAAGACGATCTTAATGAATGAGGAGCCGCTTATGCTTATGCTTCAGGCAGCGCCTAAGCTGATTAACGGGCGAACGCTCGTGCCGCTTCGGGTTCTCTCGGAGGTGTTTGGAGCAACGGTCCAATACGAGGACCATCACGTTCAGATCCACACTGCTGTATCGGAACCGATTCATGGCAACTCCATTGGCAATCTCAATAACGGCGGCTGGTATGTAAGCGACAAAGAATGGATCTATTACAACAATCAAGATGATAGCGGCAGGTTATATAAAACGAAGTACGATAGCTCGGAGAGTCAACTGGTCAGTGAGGACAAGTATGTTGGGGCTCTGAATCTGGTTGGAAAGCAATTGTACTATACAAGCGACAACAAGCTTTTCAAGTGTGATATCGATGGGGCGAACCGGACGCTTGTGCATGATTTTGGGCTGGGGGCAAACCTGGTATCCGTAGTTGGGGATTGGATTTACTATACGCAGGGCACTTATATGTACAAGCCGCTGTATCGCATGAAGCTGGACGGCACATCCAGAGAGCTGCTTGAGAAATACCAGGTATCCAGCATCGCGGTGACGAATGGAAAGATTTATTACACCATCGAAGCTCAGAAGTTATTCGTGATGGACATCGATGGACGCAATAAGAAAAAGTTGCTCGCGGGGGATTACATTACCTGGGTCGAAGTGAAGGGTCAGACTCTGTATTTCAATTTCAAAGGGAAGCTGTACACCATGCATACAGATGGATCGGCTTTAACGAAAATCTCGGATCTGGATGCGCGCAATATTAATATTCAAGGCGATCGGCTCTATTTCAGTAACAACAGTGAATATAGCAAGCAGCTATATCGGCTGAATCTACTGGATCACACCACACAGAAGCTGAGCGATGATAAGGTTTATTATGTGCATATTTTGGATAAGAAGCTGTTCTTCTATAACCCTGATATCCGGGTCGTTGAAGAGATTGAGATCGAAGGGGAATAATAAGCAGGCGGATATGCAGGAAACGGAGGTGATGAGCCTTCTGCAGTCCCATCTATAGGGGAGAAGCGGCCGCTTGCCGAATCTTATGGGATCCGAATGGACGAATGGAGCAGCTTAAGCTCTTATGTAAGCCATATCCGGATGCGCTTCAGAAGGCGGTTGCGGATACCTTCATGTGGGAGGCGGTGTTCTCGATTGCCAACGCGCATAAAGGTGTGAAGCGCGGTGACGTATCCTATGTTGCGGGTCACCTGTTTCGCGCAGTGAGCTGCATGACGCAGGTGTTGTTTGCGCTCAATCGGACGTATATGCTGAATGAGAAAGGTGCGGTTGCAGCCTGTGCGAGCTTCCCGATTAGTCCGGCGGACTTTGCTGAGCGAATTGAACGGAGCTACGCGCAGTTATCGACGGAACGGAATGTCTTGGCATCCGCCGTGAAGGATATGGATGCGCTGGTCCAGGAAACGGAACGATTGCAGGCAGAACAATTACGTTAACTTGTAGCGGATTAAAAGGCTGGGCAGGGGGATACCTGCCCAGCCTTTTTGATTTTCATAAGTAAATCTGCGAATCGGCACGATCAGCCTTGAAATCTACTGTTCAGCGATCGTTTAATTTGCTATCGTTGGTAGATACTAGATGAAGCTACGAGAGGGGGATTTCATGATGAACGTACTATTATTCGGCGCCACGGGCATGGTTGGGCAAAGCGCTCTTCGCGAATGTCTCGTAGATCCGCAAGTGACTGCGGTTACCTCAGTCGGACGGAATGTGACGGGACAGAAGCATGCCAAATTGACTGAGATCAAACAGGCTAATTTGATGGATCTATCTGCCATCGAGAATCAATTAACAGGCTTTGACGCGTGTTTCTTCTGTCTTGGCATATCGTCCGCAGGGATGAGCGAGGAGCGTTATACCGCGATTACCTATGATCTGACGCTCAGTGTGGCGAAGACATTGGCACGGTTGAATCCGCAGATGACGTTCATCTATGTGACGGGCAGAGGTACGGACAGCACGGAGAAAGGTCGCAGCATGTGGGCGCGAGTAAAGGGGAAAACGGAGAACGATCTGCTGAAGCTGCCTTTTAAAGCCGCTTACATGTTCAGGCCCGGCGGGATTATTCCACGGCATGGAGTGAGGTCTAAGACCAAGCTTTATCAAGCCATTTACATCCTAATGAGACCGTTCTATCCGCTGCTGGAGAGAGGTTTCAAGAGCGCCATGACATCATCGGATAAAGTTGGGCGAGCCATGATTTTAATCACCAAACAAGGTTATTCGAAGCCGCTCATTGAAAGCGATGATATCAACCGAATAGCTTCACAACACACATGAACTGCGAGGAATTCCGATGTCGATGAAGCCAGCGCCGCTTCCGCAATCCATTCTATTTGAACTCATTCTGGCTGTAATCGTCGGTGGAACGGTCATTACCGCATTCTCGCCGCTTTATGGGAATGGCATCCTGAATGTCATCGTTCCGATCGTTATTTTATTGGTCTTGAAGGCAGATTTCTTTGAAAAGCTGAAGCTCTCCACGCTGCTGATCGGGCGAATATTGGTTGTCGTCACCTTCCTCGGTTTCTTCCCGGACAACTGGCTCGTTCCTACCATTGTGTGGCTGCTTCGCATCAATATCTTGGAAGCGGCGCTGACCGATTACAAGAATCGAAGCTATTACAACGTCATCTCGGGCATCGCTTTGATAGCATCGTCCTTCGTTCTGCAAGGGGAGTGGCTCGGAAAGTATTACGTCACCACAAACGAAGCGATGATCTATTGGGCGATCTCCTACACGTTATGGAATTGGAACTTCGTTATTTACACGTTCAAGCAGCAGATCGGGTTTTACCATATTGCTGTACTCATTTCCCCAATGCTGATCGTGCTCGGGGCGTGGAATCCGGGGTTATGGCTGATCATGCGGGCGAACAGCTTGACGGTTGCAGGAATTTTTCAAATTTCGTGCAAAAGCTACCTAGAGCAAAACCTCCGGAACGACTCGCTCACTGCCTTTATCGCAGCGGTTAAGCGAAAACCTGCGCAGCTTGCAGTGATGGTACTCAACGTGCTGCTTTGCGCGCTGACGCTGGTTCTTGCAGGGTTAGGCTAAAGATTGGTTTGATTATTCTTGAAGCTATATCTATTAAAGCGTGTCGGGAGAGTCCGTTGGACGTTTCTCGACTTTTTTTATGCAGCAAGTGTTATAAACGGTGAGTCGCGGTCCCAGAGCAGGAGGAGAAGTCATCGTTGACGAATGGAATAAGCAATATGCAGCCTTTTCCCTTTTAATAGTCAAGCAGCAGAAGGCGGGCATCCGTTCCACTTTGAACACGAACTCTTGAGAGGGGCTTGTTTTATGAGTAATCGCATCTTGCTTAGCGGCAAGGAATGGACAGTGACCGGCTATAATCGCAACCAGTGGAAGCTCGGTATGAGCATGGAGCTGGGATTTAGCATCAACCCCATGCTGCCGGCAATGCAGGCTGTAGTGCCGGGCGCAGTGCAAAGGGATTTAATCGCGGCGGGCTGGCTGCCTGATCCCAACGAAGGCTTGCGGAGCATGGAGCTGGAGTGGGTGAACCACCGGGATTGGGTTTATGAGCGACGGTTCGAAGTGCCGGAAGGTTGGGTGCAGGACCGCTGTGAATTGGTGTTCGAAGGACTGGATTACCGTGGATTCATTTATCTTAACGGCGAGGAAATTGCGGCCTTCGAAGGAATGTTCCTTCCGGTGACCATTGATGTTGCGGCTAAGCTGCGTGTAGGTGCTGGGAATGAGAATCGTCTTCAGCTTGTTTTTCTGCCGAGTCCTGAGCTGGATGGGCAGATTGGCTACTCGAATGAGATCAGCAAGGTGAAGTCGCGATTCAATTACGGCTGGGACTGGTGCCCGCGCATCGTGCCTGTTGGCATATGGAAGGATGTAAGCCTGCGCAGTTATACAGCGCTGAAGTTGATTGATTTCTATCCGAAGGCTGTTCCGGCTGAGGAGGGTGACGGCGGTGTGGTGCTGTATGGCTTGGCAGCGGAAATTTGGCGGCCGGGCAGCTACACGCTGGCTTGTGAATTACTCGATGAGCATGGCGACCTGGTACATCGAGAAGGGAGTACCTATGAAGTTCGGGGCGGTGGCGTACGTCGATTAGAACATGAAATGTCGATTGAAGCCGTTCGCCGCTGGTGGCCTAACGGCTATGGGGAGCAGCCAATCTATCAGGCGAGGGTTTCGGTTTATGATGCGGATGGACGAGTATGTGCTGCAGATGAGAAGACAGTTGCATTTCGCACGCTTCAGTTTGTTCAGAACGAGGATTCCCCTTCAGGTGCGCTGCCTTATACGCTGCTGGTGAACGGCGTGCGGGTATTCTTGAATGGAGTGAATTGGGTGCCGATTTCACCGTACTTCGGCGGTGTCACGAGCGAAGATTATTCGCATTACCTTGGTCGATTTAAGGCGATGAACGTGAATTTGCTTCGCGTATGGGGCGGCGCGATTACGGAGAAGGAAGACTTCTACGCATACTGTGACCGTCATGGGCTGCTCGTCTGGCAGGAGTTTCTGCAATCTTCCAGCGGGCTGAACAATTGTCCGCCGGATAATGCCGCATTTCTGAAGGAGCTGTCGCGGGTGTCGCGGGCTGCCGTGACCGAGAAGCGCTCGCATCCGAGTTTGATGGCATGGTGCGGCGGCAATGAGCTGATGTGGGAGAATTTCTCGCCGGTAGATGAGCGACATGGGAATATTGCGATGCTGAAGAAGCTGGTGGAGGAGCTGGACCCCGGTCGCCAGTTCTTCCCGTCAAGCGCGTCCGGCCCGAGATTCGGCGCAACCGAGGAGGAGTTCGGCAAAGGGCTTCATCACGATGTTCATGGACCGTGGCTGTACCTGGGAGAGGAGAACCACTATCGATTCTTCAATCACAATGACAGCTTGATCCAGACGGAGACAGGAACGCCCGGCACCTCAAGGGTGGAGCGGATTCTCGGGTTAGCTGATCGCATGTCCCCATGGCCGCCTACAAGGGATAATGCTTATTGGCTGCATCGCGGCGCATGGTGGATTCAATGGGAGCAGCTCTCCGATATGTTCGGCCCGTGGGACAAGGAGCGGGATGAGCTGGAGCAATACTGTCAGGCCAGCCGGTATTTGCAGCTGGAATCGCTGCGGTACATGGCGGAGGCGACACGTCGAAGAGAGCCTCGATCCTCGGGTTTTATGATCTGGATGGGCAACGAACCGTTCGCCAACAATGCCAACACCTCCATGCTTGAATATGACGGGATGCCAAAGCCGGTTTACTATGCAATGAAGAAAGTATTTGGCGGCTTGCATGTATCTGCGCGGTATGATCGCCTTTCTTACCGGGCAGGTGAGTCGTTTGGCAGCGGGATTTTCCTGCATGCGGATCGGGCGGATCAGCAGTTAGAGCCTTTTGCAGTCGATGCGCAGCTGGCGCAGGCAGACGGAGCGGTCATTCAAAGCCAGCGTTTCTTGGCGCAAGTCGGACGATTGAACGGTTATATTGGCAAGCTGGAATGGCAAGTTGAGGATCTGCCCGGTTCTGTGCTGATTTTGCGATTGGCTGTATGCGACGAGCATAGTCAGCAGATTGCAACGAATGAGTACCTTTTTACCGTAAATGCGGCTTGTCCGCTTGAACCGCTCAGGAGACTGCCTGCGGCAGAGGTTCGAGTTCGGCAAGGCGACCTTCCGGAACAGCTCACTTTGGCCAATTTGTCTGAGATGGCCGCAGTTGGCGTTTATTTGATTCAGCGGGATGCCAGTCAGCTTATCCATTTGGATCGCAATTATGTGACGCTGCTTCCCGGGGAGCAGCTCACAATTAGTTCGATGAATGGTCCGGTGACGCCGGAGCAGTTTTACGTTGAAGGAATGAATTTGAGTGATCTGCCAATTTAGGATTCAATCATCCCCGTATCTCTGACCTTGATTCGGACGTTAACTTTGACAGGCAGTTTAGGATAGACGGATTTCCAATCGAGACGTTTCCAAGATTCGTAGGACATGCTGTTTCGTACGGCGATGCCGAAACCTAAACTGTCTGTGCCAAGCGATTGCAGCCGGTTAACGATCGACTGTAATTCTTCACGCAGTGCTTTGGACATGTCCTGCTCCAGCTGCGTGAAGGGGGTATCTTTCTCCAGATGCTGTTTGCCGTCATATTCAAGAATAATGCCGCTGACCCGGACATTTAACGTGACCTCATTCGAGGAGCCGACCTTATGAACGGAGATCGATCGTTTCGTAATCAATTGAGAGAGCATAGCCCTTTCTTGTATGCCCGTAACGTTATTGGAGAATTTAAGAAGCAGCTCACCGTTCTTCATGTTCTTAAGCATCATTAAGAACTGGACAGCCTCGTCGGATCCCAGCTTACCCTTGTAACTGTCGTCCCTAAATAGTGCGATTCCGTCAATTTGCACGTAATCCTTCTCCTGCGCGATCAGCGGTAGAATGGGATCGATGCCGTCATCGTAATAATCGCGAACAAATGCGTACAGGTCGCCGGATGGCACTTCGTTTATTTTCCCTTCCTGCTCGACGAGAGCGCTAATATGATCGCTGATGGAGGGGATACTCGGGTATGGATGGGTTAGTAATTTAACCGCGCTCCCATTTGCAATGATGATACGGATCTTCTCGCCAACCGAATAGTCGCGGCGATAAGAATCTAAGTATTTCCATATTCCGGTTGATGCGATTTCATTGCCGAATATTAAATTCTGAAGCTGGCCGGAGACGAGTATTTGGCTTGTTTTGAGCGAAAGCTTACGGCGTGCTTCCTTCGTAGACTCCGATTCCGTCTGCAAATTAGTCACTTGTGTCTGCCCTCCGGGCCCAATACGGGGAATCGCAACGGCAACCGTGATTTTGGTTCCTTTCGAAGTGCCATCCTCTTGTTTCACAGCGTCGACAGCCGCGCTGTTTACCATTCCCAGGTCCTCAAGCTTCTGTTCTTTGATGCATCCTGTTAGCAAGAGGAGCGCAAGAAGCATAAATACTCGTTTATACATGTTTTCGCCGCCCCTTACAATGACCGATATAAATGAGAATAAGCAGCAATGCCGGCAGCAGGAACGCGACTCCGATTTCCGATATGCCCACGTAGTGAAGCCATAGTTCGGTTTTCTGCAAATTACCGCGATCCCACATGACGACGATCACAGCAAGGAGTGCCATTGCCAAATAAGGAATAAGTCGCTTCCTCGCCGTTGTCGCCATATTCTTGACCAATTCAAGTGCCGCCCAAACATACATGGTTGTAATAATAAGGGCTCGCAGCAGAAAGAGATTGAAGATGAAATCATCTACGCGCTGTATGAACGGGAAGCGGATAAACGATAACGTATTTAAAGACGGATAGGCGAGCTGTTTCAACTGTTCGAAGCTATAGAAGCTGAAGGTAAGGAACGCAATAAAACAATAAACCAGCGTCACAATGAGGTTTGAAATTTGAAAACCTTGCATTAATCGAGTCTTTTTGCCTGAATAGGGAAAAAGCAATAGGGACAATTCATAGCCTAGGAATGCAAAATAGATGTTGATCATACCTCGTAAGGTAAACGCGGCATCTTTGAACAAATAAGGTGTGAAGCGAGCAAAGTTGAAATGATTGATTAACGTTCCCGGCACCAGGATTAGCAGCCAAAACAGACAAACAAAAAAAATCACGGCAGCCGTAGCTATACCAATGATGTCTTTGCTCAACATCAATAGAACGAGAGCTCCGAGCAGGATGTATAAGTAGAGAGGGTTAATCGTCGGAAACGACGTGGAGCGCAAGATTAGTAAATATTGTTTGCTGATCAGGACCCCTAACACGGTCCATAGCAGGATAAGCAAACTGCAGAGAAGAACCACAATACCGGAAGGCAGTACGCGTCTTGCGATCTTGTAAATACTGGCACCTTTGCCGAAACGATAGACTAAAGCTATCAGCCATATATTGACGGATGCAATAACGCCGAATCCGAACAGGGCCAGCCACCCGTTATAGCCAAATTCTTCAGCGAGAAAACGCGGCATTTCGAACGAAATAATGCCGTACTGTAACGTAATGGCCAGGATGATGATTTGAGAAAACGTTAGTTTCGCATCCATAGGGAACTCCTAGCGTGTGGACGATTTGGGGTTTTTTCTGGCCTTGTCTATCCATTGCACCGGTGCGCGAACGATCATATCGAACCAATTGCCAGGTGACATGTACGCACCGGCACCACCGAACGCATTTTTCCCGGACAGCTGGATGACGAATAATGCAAGCCCGATAACGAGTCCGAAGTTGCCAAGCAAACCAGCCAGTACAATGATGCCAAACCTAAATAGCCGTATCGCAGAGCTCATGGAGTAGCTGGGAATGACAAAGGATGCTATTGCGGAAATCGATACCGAAATAATAAGAATATTGCTTGTTATCCCGGCTTGTACGGCAGCTTGGCCAATGACTATTCCTCCAACGGTGCCGATGGTTGTCCCAACCTTGGTTGGTAGACGGGCTCCTGCTTCACGGAGCAGCTCGATGGTAAACTCCATAATGATGGCTTCCATTAAAGGCGTAAACGGAACCTTGTTACGGGACTCCATCAAGTTATTTAGCAGCGAAGGCGGGATCATCTCGTAGTGATAGGTGACAACAGTAACATAGAACGCGGTAAAGCCTAGCGTAATAAACAAAGCGATGTATCGCAGAAGTCGTATAGCGGATGAGACAAGCCAAGACATGTAATAATCGTCCGTCGAGGAGAAAAATTCATAGAAAGTAGCAGGTGCGCTGAATGCAACCTGGCTTCCGTCCAGCAGGCCGACTAAATTGCCTTTTGCAAGCTTACTCACAGCTACGTCTGGTCGCACGGTAGTTAGAAACTGAGGGAAAACCGTGAAATTTCTAGGGTCCAAATACTGCGTGAGCGTGTTCGTATCGAGCACTATATCGGTTTGAATGCCGCGCAGTTTCCCGCACATCAGCTGGACATCCTCGGGGTCGGCCGCACCTTCGAGATAGAGGAGGGACATCGTCGAAGCAGACTTATCGCCGAGCTTGAAAGATAACGATTTTAACCGAGCGTCTTGAAGTCGTCTGCGGATGAGGGATAAATTTGTGCTTAGTGATTCCGTGAACGAATCCTGCGGTCCGCTAATGACGGTTTCTGTATCCGATGAGGTGATGGAGCGGGCATCCGGCGAATACGAGTCGTACAGATAAGCTTGCCCGCTGTAGTAAATAGCGACTTGTCCGCCAAGTATGCCTTGCGTTAATTGATCCAAAGAAGCGGATTGTACATATTGGGATTGTGTCAGCTGCTCCTCAATTTGTGCTTGGTGTTTGTCAATGGCTCCGAACGGCTCCAGCACATCTTTGCGCAGTTGTTCTTTTCCCGTCAGGTGGGCGAAATAAACCAGATCTATGGCGTGAAGGGGGAACTTCTGATGTACGAGGTCCGCACAATGTTCGAGCGCTTGAAGCGTCCGGCTAAGCAATTCAGGATCGGTTTTCTTCGCAGCATCCTTCACAAGAAATTCCACACTTTCTTCATATCCTATTATGGCCTCGCTTTAGTATGAAGAGCGGCTGGGATTTTTATGCAAATACTAGGAAGCGTCAGCTGTATAGGGGCCGAACAGCAGGAAGGGTCCCGTTGGCTGATCTATACCGCTTCGTGGTAAACTAGGATAAAACGGGCAAGTGAAGGAGCCTTCTCAGCATGAAAATCATGAAATACATCCTTTCCGTTATTATCCTGGCAGCTTGTGCTGCAGTGGGCGTTATCTATGCTTCTTCCTCGTCCTCCCAGCCCGCTACCGTGAAAGATATTGAAGCGGAATGGGCATTTACGCAGGCCGGAGGTCAGCCGGATCAACTGCTAATAGGTGTAATCAATGACGCGGAAACCTCGCTTGATATTGCGATCTACAGCCTAACGAAACCGGATATCGTCGATGCGATAAAGAAGGCGAAGAAGCGCGGGGTTGCCGTTCGCATCATAACCGACCGAACCCAGTCGGGCGGCAAAGCACAGAAAGAAGCGCTTAAGCTGCTCGGCAGCGCAGGCATTCCGATGAAGATCAACAAGCACAGCGGGCTGATGCATTTGAAAATGACGATCGCCGACGGGGCAATTGCAACGACGGGTTCATTCAATTATTCGAAATCCGCCAGCACCGATAACGATGAAGTGCTGATGGTGCTTCGCAACAGCGAGGTTGCCGAGTCCTTCTCAGCGCAATTTCAAGAGATGTGGGAGGACACAGGTGGCTTTGAAGCGATAACGCCTATCATAGCGGAGGATGCGCTTGAAGTTACGTCGCCGCTCGACGAAGCGGAGGACTCGGCCGGTGCTCAGGATGCCGAGTCTGCACCGGGTAAAACCGTTGTTTACCGAAGCTGCGCCGCCGTGAAGAAAGCCGGCAAAGCGCCGCTCCACAAAGGCGATCCCGGCTACAGTACGAAGCTTGATGGAGATAAGGACGGCATTGCATGCGAGAAATAGATGGAGCGAGCCCGCGCTTTGCGCGGGCTTTTTTTAGCGCCATTTTGAACGACAAAACTCGACATAAATTAAGGTGTGAATTAAAGGATTGCTTAAACAAATGTCGAATAAATGCTAAAAGAAGGATAATTATGTCTATGACTTACAGCAGGAGAGTGACTGCCTATGAGAACCTTTCTCCGCAACAGATTCAAGATCAATATGCTAAACAGCAGGCTCCGCATGTTAGGCGTCGTATTCGTACTCATAGTCGGTGTTTTCTGTACCGCGATCTTCTCCTACTTTGAGCTGGATCATCAAGAACGGGATATTCATAATCAGCTGGAACAAACGATCAGACTGCAGCAGCAGTACATTGATAAATGGATGTCCGACCGGATGTCGGAAATGAGTATGATCGCGAGTCTGCCTTCCGTGAAGAAGTGGGAGCGGAGTGAAATTGCATCCATACTGAACTTATCCCAAAGCAAACATAACGAATTTAAGGCCATGGGCTTGATCGATAAGGAAGGCTACAGCGTTTTATCCGAAAGCGATCTGAATGTGAAGGACCGTCCTTATTTTATCGCAGCACAGCAAGGCAAGGAGTCTATTTCGGATGTCATCGTATCGCGGAGAGATGGGAAACGGATCATCGTGTTTGCAGCTCCGGTACTGGACGCGAATCAACAATTCTTAGGCGTTGTTGCGGGAACGGTTGATTTGACGACCATCGAGCATTTGATGAAGCAATTCGCCTACGGAAAGAGTGGACAAACCTATCTCGTCGATGCGGAAGATAAGTTAATTACGGGAGCTGGCGCCGGTACAACCGAATTCGATTCGAAGCCTATTCGGACTGCCATCATGGAGAGAGCAAAGTTGAGCAGCAAGTCCAAGTCTGCTTATACGAATTATCGTGGCGTAACCGTCTACGGCGCGTATACGTATGCGAATAACGGCAGCTGGCTTGTCATCGGTGAAGCGGCCAAGGCAGACGTATTAGCCTCGCTTTATACGGAGCTCAAATATACGAGTCTATTTATTTTGCTTGCGATGGCGGCGGCGGTTTTCATTATGTTCCGCACAGCAAGGAAGATCACAGACCCGCTGAACCATCTGTTAACAGGCGTCAAACAGATCAAAGAAGGCGGCTACAATTACCGCATCGAACCGGAAGTGTTTAATAACGCTACCTTGGAATTTCAGCAGCTGTGTAGATTTTACAACTCCATGTCGGAGACGATTTTAGAACAGGTTGGGGCTCTAAGTGCGGAACGGAACTTTGTTTCTTCGATCATCGAGACGGCGGCATCTCTCGTTGTTGTCACCGATCCGGATGGTCGTATCATTCGGTTTAACCAATACTGTGAGCAAGTGACCGGTTATGTGTTCGAAGAGGTTCAGAGGCGTTCAATCATTGATTTTCTCGTACCGGTAGAAGAACAACCGGCCGTGCGGGTGCATTTCGATAACCTCATGAGCGCTAATGGGAAAACCCGTCATGAGAACCATTGGCGGACAGGGACAGGGGAGCTTCGGCTGATTGCTTGGTCGAATACGATTCTGAAAGGGCAGCAAGGCGAACTTGATTCGATTGTTAGCATCGGCATTGATGTGACGGAGCAGCGTTTGGTTGAACGGGCCATGATCGAGAACGAAGAGCGGATCAGATTGTTGGTCGGATCGATGGACGAAGTGGTATCTACCTTTGATTCGGAACTGAAGCTGACCGGTGTGTACGGCAGATCTATGGATTCGCTTATCCATGATCCGCATGCGTTCTATTCCGGCAAAACCATTCACGAGCTGCTCAGTGCGGACAACGCGAAGCTTCACGAAGAAGCCCAGCAGAAGGCGCTGCTTGAAAGAAACACCGTGTTGGATTGGGCGATCAGCTCGCCAACCGGCTCCACCTACCATCAAACCTCGTATTCACCGCTACGCGATAACGCGGGTCATGTGAAGGGAGTTGTTTCCGTCAGCCGAGACATTACGCAGTTAAAGCAAGCAGAGGAAGCATTCAAGGTCACGCAGGCCCGTTTGAATAATATTTTGGAAAGCATCACGGATGCGTTTATGGCGCTGAACAATGACTGGACCTTCTCTTATGTAAACAGTGAAGCTGAGCGGATACTCGGCAACAGTCGTGAGAGCATTATGGGCAGACTGTTATGGGATTGTTATCCGAATATCGTCGGTACTGCTATATTCAGCTCTTATCAAGAAGCGATGAAACAGCAAGTGCCGGTCTTTGCGGAGGAATATCTGCCGTTCTTGCAAGCCTGGTATGGCGTGCACATTTATCCGTCGAAGGATGGACTGTCCATCTACTTCCAGAATGTAACGCAGCGCAAGGAACTGGAGCAAGCGGCAAAAGAGAGCGAATCGCGACTGAGCACCATCATCGAAACGGTCCCGAACGCGATTGTCGTTGTAGATGCAACCGGACAAATTACGATGGCTAACCAAATGGCCGAGGATGTCTTCGGCTTAGGTAAGGAAGAGATTCTTAGTCGGACCTATTCGGATGACGCTTGGGTCTTGTACGATTTTAGCGGTCATCTTATGCCGAAGGAGGATTATCCGGTCGCACATGTGTTTCGAACGGGGCAAGTGGTGTCCAATTCCGAATTCGTGTATAAACGGGCGAATCAGTCCACCGTTATGGTTTCCTGTAATGCAGCGCCGGTTCTGGACAGTCGCGGGCAGATTACAAGTGTGCTCGTTTCACTCTCGGATATTACTAGCCGGATTGCAGTAGAGTCCAAGCTGCAGCTCGCTAACGACGAGCTGAAGAAGCTCTCTTCCTTGGATGGCTTGACCGGCGTGTACAACAGGAGATATTTCAATGAGCAGCTGCGCGCGGAGTGGGAGAAACATAGGGGCGATCATGCGCCATTGTCGCTAATTATGCTGGATATCGATTTCTTCAAAAGCTACAATGACACCTACGGTCATCAAGGCGGCGACACGTGCCTCAAGACGGTCGCTTCCGAAATTCGGGATTCGCTTCAGATACCGGATTCCTTCATCGCTCGTTATGGCGGCGAAGAGTTTGGCATCGTACTTCCGAATACTACTAGACAACAAGCAGCTGAGCTGGCCGAGTTCGTGAGGGTACGGATAGAGAATAACCGCATCCCTCACAGTAAGTCGACGGTGAGCAGTTACCTGACCATCAGTTTGGGAGCAGCAACTCTAATCCCTACGGTTGAAGAAGGCGAAGAGATGCTGGTTAGCTACGCAGACAAATGCCTCTATGAAGCGAAGAAGACTCGAAACTGCGCAGCCGTTTATGAACAAATGGAAGTGACTTTTTCTGAAGGATGATCAAACAAAAAAAGCCCAGGTTGAACTGTCCCATTTGTTAGATGATGTCTAATAAATGGAGTCCAGGTCAATTTGGGCTTTTTCTGATTTATCACTAAGGCTTTACACTCTGTGGAGGAAAAATACTGCATAATATGCAACAAATAGACGTGTTTTCGCCTTAAATCTTGAAAATGATGCTGGGATTGCAGCATTTACCACTACCTTAAGCTTTACAGGCAAACTTCCAGCAGAAATGTTGCATTATGTGCAACATTTGGTCCAAATAGGATGTGAGCAAGCTGAATTAGTGCCAAATATGCAACATTTTGCAATGAGTATGATACCTTGGCTTGAACCTAATAATTTACAACAATTGAAGAACCGCATTATCGGTTAACTCGTAGCTGGTGGTATAGCAATTGCGAGTTATTGGTTGCATCAGACCACGACGGGACAGATTTTGCAAAAGATTTCGAGCGCTGCGGAAGCTTATGTGAAAGTAAAGCATAACGTCCCTCGGCCGTACTGGTTTACTCAGCTGAAGTGCATAGCGAAGCACATCCTTCTCATCGGCCGGGAGCAACATAGGTGAATGAGGCCGAATCAGGTAGGGGCCGAGTACCAACTGTAGAAGCATTCGGCATACATCAGGGCGTTTGAGCACATCGTCGAAGGAGAAGTGAATCATTTTCCAACCTATTCCCGTGAGAAAGGTATCACGATTGAGCGAATAGCTGAAGCTCTCTCGATCCATATCTTTTACATGACTTTGATACCCATCGCATTCCAAGCCAAAACGCCCGTAAGGGGGGAGAAACGCAAAGTCGAGAAATTGTGATTTGCGGTTCCAATCATGAATTTCATATTCCGGATGCAAGTGCTCGAAGCTGCCAAAAAGGGGCCACCACACATTTTGCAGTAATAGTTTTTCCGCATACTGATGCCCTCTTAATAATCTCCCTTTGCGCTCGCCTGATCGCTTGGACAGATGGTGTTCCAGAAACAGTGCATGCTCTACTTCAAAATCCAACATGTACGCCTAACGCTCCTTTCTCCTCTATGAAAATAAAAAAAGAACGTCCCTTCGCCGCATGCGGCTAAAAGGACGTTCTTCGTCTAGGTTCAGTATAGCACATGGAAACAGAAGGGAGATAGTGATGGTTTTGTTCGGAGTTAAGAGGGGGTGTTGAGGTTCGCAGCAAATGTTGCTTATCTTGCATCATTTCAGACTGTTACTCGCTCAACTCGACTAAATATTGCGTGAAAAACAACATTTTCGATGAATATGACAATTTTAAGTAACATGAGTAGTGAAATCTTGCTTTTTGAGCAACAAACAAGTGATAAAAGGGGGGATTATGGTTAAATGCTGCATGTTACGCAACATTTTGTTATATAGATGCTATCCGCTGCTCCAGCGCCGACTCCTGCGATCACGCTACAAAGCGCACCCATAGCTCATAACTCGCGATGCTTATACGCACGTGGATTCATGCCATACCGTTTGCGGAATTGAACTGCAAAGTGATTATAGTTCTGAAAGCCGACATCGAGCGCGACTTCGGAGGCCTGCCGGTCGGTATGCTCGAGCAGGAGGGCGGCTTGGCGGATTCGCATGTCGTTGAGTGAATCAACAATGGATGACCCGGTGGATTCTTTATATAAGTGAGACAGTCTTGATGGCGATAGTCCGACTGCTTGGGCCAATTCATCGATTCGAATCGGATCCTGCATACGTGTAGAGAGCAAGTGCCGGATCTCTTCTATGCGGGGATCCACTTGCTTGGACAATCGCTGGGCGAGCAGCAGCAGGATTTCGCGCATCGCACTCTCGCATAATTCGTTCCAGTATAAGCTCCGCTCGATGGAATCGGAAATTAACCGATTGAACGCTTGATGGATGCGATTCCTTGCTACATTACTGTCGATCGCATGAATAAGCAGCCTCTCGTTCGGGAGCAGGCTAGTCTCCATAAACCGAGGTGTGAAGTGCGCCCATACGAAATTCCAGGTGCTCCCGATACGCGTGCCATATTGGTGAGGCACACCGGGCTGCATCAGCGTTACATCCCCTGTCTGGCAGAATCGCTCCACTCCATCGATCTGAAAATAACCTTCGCCTGCAATCGTATAGGTGATGAGCCAATCACCCATCCCTTCTGACCGTTTAATGGAGTAGTTGTCAGGCTGTTGGAAATGGTTGGCGATGACCCTGTTTCCGCCTTGTTCCTTGATATAGGAAGGTAATTCGGGTCCCTTTGTGCTCATGTCCGGCTCACTCCTCTGAAACTCATTATAGCAGGATAGTAGGAGTAATTAGCAACATTCTTACTTCTGCATTCGCATGAAATTAACTACAATAAAGATACAGTGATGTACTGTAAGCATCTACTTATTTACTAGGGGGAAGTGGAATGTCAGACGCTTTGCGAGTTCTCACGGCAGAACAAAAGCAGCAATTCGATAAGGAAGGGTATCTCATTGTGAAAGGGTTATTCGCGCCTTCAGATCTGTCTGAAATTGTAGAGACCTTTGATACGATGAGTCATGAGACGATTCCGGGCTATTTTGAACCTAATCTTGAGCAGGGTGTTACCGATCCGCTGCAGCGTTATCCGCGTGTCATGCATCCGCATCGGTATAACGACACGGCGATGAAATATATGCTCCATCAACCGGTTATGGAAGTGCTGGCCGATCTATACGGAGAAGAAGCGTATGCGGCGCAAAGTATGTTCTACTACAAGCCGCCCGGCTCCAGAGGCCAAGCGCTGCACCAAGATAATTTCTATTTACAGGTTGAACCCGGCAACTGCATTGCGGCATGGACAGCTGTCGATGACGCTTATGAAGAGAATGGCGGACTGCTCGTTGTTCCGAAGACGCATGCACATGAAATTTCATGTCCGGATGAGGCCGATACGACGGAATCCTTCACGACCCATTATGTGAAACCGCCTAAAGACGGCGTTGTCATGCCGGTCATTATGGAGAAGGGCGATGTGCTGTTCTTTAATGGGAATTTGATCCACGGCTCATATCGGAACAAAACGAAGGACCAATTCCGCCGTGCGTTTATTTGCCATTATGCGAACTCTTCCGCGAGCCGGATAAATGTACATTACAACCCGCTCTACAAAGCAGACGGAACAAAGGTCGAGCTGGAAGGAAATCCGGACGGCGGTCCATGCGGCGTCGAAATGGGAGAATTTACGTATCATTAATGAACTGATAATGCGAGCCACAGCACCGGATGGTGCTGCGGCTCGTATGGATTGCCGAAGATATGCATACTTTATCGGTGAAGATGCGAAGCAGATGGTTGCCGAAGCGAGCGATAATAGAAACAGATTAATATCGCTAGGAGGCATTCAAATGTCCAATATCGCAAACGGTCGATTGACGCAAGCAGAAGTGGATTTTTACAATACAAATGGATATACCCTGTACAAGAACCAATTGTTCAGCGCTGAGAAACAAGCTGAACTATCCGCAATCTTCGAGGAACAATGGGAGCTGGTCGGCCGTCGCCTGAACAGCGAGCTCGACACGCCGCATTTCCGCGACGAGCGTCTCTTGAAGTTTCTGCTAAGCGATGAAGTGCTTGATTTGGTGGAGCCGATCATTGGACCGAACATCGGTTTGTGGTCGAGTCACTTTATCTGCAAGGAGCCGCTCATTGGCAAACAGACACCTTGGCATGAAGATTCCGCGTATTGGAAAGGCCGTCTGAGCCGCTATGACAAAATCGCAACCGTATGGCTTGCCATTGACCGCAGCTGGAAAGAAAATGGTTGTATGCGCGTCATTCCGGGTACTCACAGCAACGGCTTCTCCGATTATGAAGACGTCGATACAGATGACAGCATCTTCAACACGCAAATCAAGAACATTGACGAATCCAAAGCCGTATACTTCGAGCTGGAGCCGGGACAATGCTCGATCCACGACTCGCGGATCATTCACGGCGCTACGCCGAACCCGAGCCCGTTCCGCCGCTGCGGATACACGATGCGTTACTTCTCTACCGAAGCACGCGTCATTCCGGAGAAAAACCCGAACTTCAAGATTTGGCTTGCTCGCGGTAAAGATATCGCAGGAAGTGACTTCGTTAACGTATAATACGGATAACGAAGAGAACCGCACGATTAACCATCAACTACAGGCGAAAGGCAGAGTGAGATGAGCGTCTATAAAGGCCCAGAACGATTATTAAACGACAGTTATATGACTTTGTCTGCTCCCTTCCGCCTCTTCAAGCATTCCATTGACGGATTGATTGATACGCATTGGCATGAGTTTTTTGAAATGGGCTTTGTTGTATCCGGCAGCGGTACGCATGTGCTGAACGGCGTGCCAACTCGGCTTACGAGGGGCTCGGCATTTCTGCTGACCCCGGCCGACTTTCATAGCTTAAAGTCCGATCCGGGAGAGACGCTCCAGCTGTACGACTTTATTTTCAAAGAGCAATTTATCCGAGAACCGCTCTTCGAGCTGCTTTTCGGTCCGAATACGGAGCATACGTACTGGTATGTTGGGGAAGAAATCGATACGATCGAACGGGAGTACGAGCGCATCTGGGATGAAACGCTGCACTGGCAAGCAGGCAGCGACCTGCTGATCCAAGGCAGTGTAGAGCGATTGCTCATCGACCTCTCGCGCAAATGCAAAGGAACCCAGCCGACGCAAGTCTCAACGCCTGACCCTATTCAGCCGGTTCAATCATCGGTACGTAAAGCGCTGATCTATATCCAGCATCATTTCCGAGAAGCCATCCCGCTTGAAGAAGTGGCATCCTATTGCGGACTGTCCGCTAATTATTTCAGCGAATGCTTCCGGAAAGGGACAGGCTCCACCTTCCAAAGCTACGTACAGGAGCTGAGGCTGCAATTTGCCAAGTCGCTGCTGAAGACGACACAGCTGCCTGTTACGGAAATTTGCTTTGCATCCGGCTTTAATACGCTTCCGCATTTTGAACGTGCCTTTAAGAAACGGTTCAGCTTGCCGCCAAGACTATTCCGGAAACAATAATAGAACCGCTCGGTATCACCCGGCCCGGCTCTCGCCCCCCAGCAGAGCTTGGTCGTTTTTTTGCATTCACGAACCGAGCACTCGCTCTGAGTGGCAATATTTTTAAACAAATCCAGCTAACACCTCCTCATCTGAAAATAAAGCCTGACGGCAATGCCGGCAGGCTTTAGATTATGATCACGTTGTCAGAGTTTTGGTTGGGACGCGATTTTACTTTCGGCAGATAAAGATTAGTTCATGGTGGTCTGCTGTAGCTGGTTCATCGCTGAAATCTCCAAAAATCTGTATGTCGCCGAAGCCAGCACGCTCAAGCATCAACACCAACTCGTTCTTCGTATAGTCATCCAACCTTTGCGTTTGAACTTCTTCCTTGATAAGGTTTCCTTCGTGCCACAGCCGAAGCCGCATCTGACGGGTGGCGACGTTCTCCAAGGGATCCGTTTCAAGTGACCGGGCAGCGATTTCAAGTTCCGTTCCGTCGGCCAAGCGCTGGCGCTCGCTGGATGCGGGCCATCCATCAGGTTCAGCCCGCCCGTACTCAGGCAACCTCGCTAGCCAAGCGGACGGCTCATTCCATCGCACTGCATAGTTGAATGCAAACGTGCCGCCTGGACGTAGATGCTCATGGCAGCGCTGCATGGCCTGCATAGTTAGACGATGCTCTCCACCGAGACCAATCACTCCGCAGGCAAATATCGTCCTGTAGCGTCGGGGAAGATCCAGCTCGTGCATAGCCTGCGCATAGAGCTGGGGTGAAAGGCCTTGCTTTGCTGCTCGCTCCCGGCAGACTGCAAGCATATCCTCCGAGTAGTCGCAGCCATCCACATCGAGACCAGCCTGCAAACAGAAGAGCAACAAGCGTCCACCGCCGCAGCCCAGATCAAGCGCCGGTTGTCCGGACGTCTCGATCAGTTTCTTGTAGTACGCCGCTTCCGGACCAACTTCCGTCCACAATTCGGCATGCGCCCGCGCGACAAGGCCATAGTGCCATATTTGGGGTCGTTGCATATTTGGATGACCTCCCTAATTATGGGTGATAATGATTAGCCATAATTGAACTGCCAGTAGTCGATAAATTGCTAAGGTTGCGAAATTCACCAAAAATATTTATTGCCTTCATTTATAATTACGGTTGATGTAGTCACATCGATCACCCGCTTTCATAGGAATGATTTTACCATAACATGATTTCCTAATTCTTCCAATGCATCATGTCAGGTTTTAAATGATTGTAGTCATTCTGTCGTGTCAGTTTCGGAAGAAGTTACAGTAGACGGGAAGAAGTAATCCCTTTTCAACGCAGACTGCAGCATTGCGATGCTGCAGTTTTTTTGCGATTTTATAGGGTTTGCCGACGATCGGGCAGAATCGCTATTTGCTATTGGAATCGGTATACTAATAAAGTGGGTTTAAGAGAGACAAAGAAATAAGAATTCGTGGAGAAGCTCCATGCGGGGAGGCACTATGGCAGTTAGATTGACAATCATTCTATCGATATTTCTAGGCTTGCAGGTTTACATCGGTTGGCATTTGCAGTTATTTCTTTCAGAACTGGGCGGCAATGTTCCTGCGGGGTTGTTTTGGCCGTTGTTTGGCATCGTAGCATTCTCTTATCTGCTAGCGAGGCTGCTTCGCAAAGCATTGCCCGGATTTATGGGGGAAGGCCTTAAATGGATCGGGTCTTATTGGATTGCTCTGATGCAATATAGTGTACTGCTTCTTCCCTTCGCCGATTTGGCTGCATGGGGCATTCGCGCTGGTTCGATCTCAAACAGAGATTCGATCCTAATAACCGGTATAGCGGTCATCGCGATTGTGTGCATCATCCTGGCCATTGGCTCATTCAATGCCTGGAGTCCGATTATTCGGCGGTACGAGGTTACGATTCCGAAGGCAGCAGGAGATGGGCAACCGCTACATATCGCAGTTGCTTCGGATCTTCATCTCGGGTCGACAGTACGCGGAAGGCATCTGCAGCGTCTGGTGGATCGAGTTAATGCGCTGAAGCCGGATCTCATGCTGCTGCCGGGCGATGTGCTGGACGATGCTGTAGAGCCATTCGTGAAGCATAAATATGGACGCAAATTGGCGGAAATCAAAGCGACATACGGCACGTTCGCGATACTGGGCAATCATGAGAATTACGGCGGCGGCGTCCCTATTTATGTCAAAGAAATGAAGGAAGTTGGCATTCCGGTGCTGCTTGACGAAACGCAGCTCATTGACGATCGCTTCTACCTCATCGGGCGTAAGGACAAATCCGATCATCACCGAAAACCTGCCGCGGAGCTGGTAGAGGGGCTGGATCGCGCGCTGCCGCTTATTCTTATGGATCATCAGCCAAGCTCAATCGGCGAGATTGCCCAAACAGGTGTTGATCTATCGGTGCACGGTCATACGCATCGGGGTCAGATGGCACCGAATCACCTGGTGACCAAACGGATTTTTGAGCTGGATTACGGATATTTGCTCAAAGGACAATTGCATGCATTTGTTTCTTCCGGATTCGGAACATGGGGACCGCCAATACGGATTGGTAGCCGGAGCGAGATTCTATCCATTCAGGTAACTTTCGCGAAACCCGGCAATGACAACAAATAGCTGTTGGTTAGGGCTCGAATGCGGCGTATAATCGAGATATAATCTATGAATCCGAGGAGCCATCTATGGAACTTGAACTCATAACGCCGATGCCGGCGCCACCTGCGAGAGAGAGTTTCTTGAAGAGACTTGCGAGTTGGCTGCTGGATCGAGCTAAACATACTTTTCAATACGACACAACGATTTGGCTGTACGCTTTAGCCGGCGTGTGGATGGTTTGCAGTACATTGCTTATTATTGCAGCACTCGGGATGCCGACAGGGATTGGTGTCCTCTTTGACTGCGTGCTTATAGTTCTGCTTGGTGTCATCGTGATGGGTGCAGCAGGTGTGATTGGTGCGTATTTGCTGACACTTTGTTATGTGCCCGTCCCGCGGCTCGCATTGGCCGTGTTCGCTATTGCCGGGACGGTTATGTATAAAATCTGTGATGAAACAGATATAGGGGATCCGTTATCTATTATATTGAGCATAAGCTTCGCATTGATCGGCGTATTAGGCGGACTGTTTATCGGCATGCTTGCAAGCCGCCGGATCGCGGTGCTCGTGAAAGTGACGTTGGTTATTGTCATTACGCTGGCCGGTTTGACCTTTGATAAATGGCCGATGAATGTACAGTCTGCTGCGCTTCCCGTGACTGCGCTGCCTACCGAGGGTTCGGATTTGCCGACTTATATGGGAGTAGAGCTTCTGACTGGCGACAATCCCGCCGATCCCGGACTTTACCGTGTTCGTAGTTTCACCTATGGCAGCGGGAATGATACGCATCGCGACGAATTCGGCTCGGGTGTAGAACTACCTTCACAATCTGTGGATGCTTCGCCATACATTAAACGTTGGAATTGGCTGCGTCAATTCTTCTGGGGATTCGATCAGCACGAGCTGCCTGTGAATGGCCGTGTTTGGATGCCTGAAGAGAAGGGGAATTATCCGCTTGTTCTCATCGTGCACGGGAATCATCTGATGGAGCAATTCTCGGACGGTGGCTATGAGTACCTCGGTGAAATGCTTGCAAGCAGAGGCTTCATCGCGGTTTCCGTCGATGAGAATTTCTTGAATTACTCCTTCTGGGGCAATATCCCGAACAATGATATGAAGGTTCGGGCATGGATGCTGCTGAAGCATTTGCAGCAAATCGCGGTGTTTAGCGAGCAGAAGGATAATCCGTTCTATCAGTCGGTTAACCTGCAGCAAGTGGCCTTGATTGGCCATTCCAGAGGCGGACAGGCCGTTGCTATGGCGGCGGACCGCAACAAATGGTTTAAGGATGACAAGACGCTGGCCAGCATGAACAACATTAACATTCAAGCCGTTGTAGGCGTGGCGCCGACAGATACGAACGTTGATAAAATGAAGGCCGAATTGAAAGATAAATATTATTTGTCGCTGCAAGGTGCAAGTGACGGCGATGTGGATACATTTAACGGTGAACGGCAGTATATCCGTACGACGTTTTCTCCGGATTCGGAGCGATTCAAGGCGACGCTCTATATTGGAGAGGCGAACCACAGCCGGTTTAACACGGACTGGGGCACGATGGACGATAGCTTGCCTGGCGGTCTACTGCTGCGCAGAAGCGGGATGATTCCGGCAGAAGATCAGCGTGAAATCGCCAAAGTGTATATCAGCGCTTTTCTGGAAGCCGCGCTTTATGGGAAGAAGGAATACGAGCCGCTGTTCAGCGATTATCGAACGGGATTAGAATGGCTTCCACAAGCCGCTTATATTAACCGTTACGAAGACAGCAGTTTCTTACCGCTCGCTCGAATTGACGAGGATTACGACAAGTCGAAGATGAGCGGGGGCGTAAAAGCGAAAGCCGAGAATCTGCAGTGGACAGAAGAAGGTGCGGAGGACCGAGACGGCAACAACAAAGGCTCCCGCGGCGTTGTGCTGCAGTGGAAAGAAGAAGATGGCAGCTTTACTTTGGAGCTGCCGGATACTGTCGGCGAGCAGGTAGGTGAGGCTGACGATGACAAGCAGCTCATATTCTCGATGACGAACCTTGAACAAGACTTGATGGATGATGATGTAGGAAGGAATGTCCCGCTTCCCGATATCGATGTGGAGCTGAAGAGCGAGGACGGCGCAACCGTTCGCCTGCCGCTAGATGAGTTCAAACCCGTTACACCACTGCCTTATACAATCTTTACAAGATTTCCGTGGCTGGAGAAAACGATCAAGAACGGCAAGTATAAAGTGCCGACTGAAGCGGTATTTCAGACGTACAATCTGCCATTCGAGCGGTTCGAGGAAGCGAATCCGGCGTTCGACCCTGCAGAATTGACGCAAGTTACCTTCTATTTCACGAGCGAGCAAGGCAAAGTGATGATGGATGATATCGGGATCAGCGACGAAGTGTCGGTTAATTAAGGAAAAGGTCACCCAGTATCCGTTGGGTGACCTTTTTGTCTATCTAACCCTAACGCTAAGAGCTAAATCCGATCTGATCCACCTGGTAATACGCATTCCAGATCGAAGTGGAATTGGCGCTGAACCAGATTTTGATTTTGTCGATGCTGCCTTTGTAGGCCCAGCCGCTAAGATCCATCGAATACTTGTTCCATGTATCCGGTGTCATCGTCGCTTTACCTTCAATGATGCTGCTGCCGCTGTAAATTCGGACGGTCACATTATATTGCGTGGCACCTGGGCAAGCCCCATACGAATCTAAAGCAAATTGGAACTTAGGCGTGCTCGTCACGTTGATAGGCGAAGAGAACACCTTCGTGATGCCCTTCTCTGCCCGTGCACCGCCTTCGCCATCGCCGGTTGTGGCGTTGTTGATGTTAATCTCGAATGCTTTGGTACCGCTGAACGGAGTACCCGGACTATTGGCGAAGCTGGATACGGTCGCTGCCGATTGCGAATATTCGGAGATGGCCCAGCCATCCGCGGAAGATTCGAAGGTGGACACATTGGCCGTCGGCGTGATGGAGCCCACAGACGAGAGCGTTCCAACTACCGGAGGCGTTCGATCGGCTAGTAGGGATGCATTATAACCTGGGATGACGGAAGCCCAGTCGCTAATCCCGATAATCGCTTTCGCAAAATCCGTCACCGCCGCGGAATCGCCCGTATCGATCTTCTGGAACACATTGTAGATGTACTTCTGATCCTTCGGCGCATATAGCACCGATTTCGCCGTGTCTCGCGTCCATAATCCGAGGTTTAAGCCGCCTTCTCCGCCATGGTCGATATGTCGATGCAGAATGAAGGAGTCGATGCCGCCAAGGAATTTCGCCTTGTAGTAGGAGTAGGCGTACGCGGCAGCCTGCGTTTTCTGATCCGCCAGCGAGTTGCTGAGGGAGTGGAACCCTTGCTCGGACAATATTATTCGCCGTTTATTCCCGCCATACAAATAGTTCGAAGCTCCGATGTAATTGGTCAGCACTTGCAGGTTCTTGAAATTAATTCGGACGGAATCTGAACTGTTCGTCACGCTCGTATCGTTCCAGATCGTCGGATCAAACAGATCCTCCGGATAAGGATGGTAGGCGATATTCCACGGGATGTTCCCCTCCGCAGTGATTCGCTTGTTGAATTCATCCATAATTCCTTTGCCTTTGTAGGTGCGCAGCGCATCGGATCCTACGCTTCCGTTCCAGAAATGATCCAAGGAGATATAGGTTCTTGCATTAGAGTAATACTTCTTCACAGCAGTCTCCGCAATGCGATACGCCCGTGCGTACTGCTCTACGAAGTCCTGCAGCAGCTTATTGCCCATGTCGTACCAATAGGCTTGCGAGTCTACTTCATTGCCGACAATATAGTTAACGGCTCTTCCGTACAGCTCATCACTTCTTGTGTATCTGCTTGCGAGGAACTCGACCCCTGCTTTCCAATACCTGACGCCATCGGCATTGGTCGTATTGATTGCCGCAACAGTGCCGCCGGCATAATCGGGATGAAGGAGCTTCGAGTTAATCGTGCCGGCTGCATTGTACATGATCAGAATAAGGCTCACGATGACATCGTCATCCGACAAGGTCTTGATGTCATGGTCAAGCCCATTAATGTAAGATTGCTTGAAATAATAAGTAGTGCCGTCCATCACGAATGGTATGGCTCCTGTTGCGCTATCCAGAAACAACTCGTTGAAGGACACATTTAATGCCGCGTGGCTGATGCCGAGCTTCTGCGCGTCATCGACCGTTTGGACCTGTAATCCTTTGATCGAGCTTGCCGTTGGAAAAGCGAACGTGTTGACGGAGGCCGTTTGCTGCGTGACGTAAGTGGGGCTTGCTATGAGTTTCTTGGTGGTGTGATCGATGACGACGAACTTGGAGTAGACTTTGTCACGGGAGGAGGCATAACGCGCGGTGGAAAGTGAGAAACTGGCAACCCCGCCGCTTGGCGTTACGGTTTGCGTGGCATCAGCGGTGTAGGCGGTATTGATATTGTATTGTTCATAGGTTTGAAGCTCGATCAGGTCAAGCTGGACCGAGGACGCGGTGGTGTAGGTACCGGCTGCTGTAATCTGCGTAGAACTGGCAGATACCGAACTGATAGAGCCCGGATAAGAGGCGGGGTAAGCAGAGAATCCGATATTATCGAGCTGATGTTTACCGTTCCAAGCGGAAGTGTAGGTGACAGAGCGGTAAGCTACTTCAATCTGCGTAATATTCGTCCGATAAGCCCAGCTGCTGAGGTCGACACTCAGCTCATTCCAGGAGTCACCGGCAATGGCTTGCGTGGAGACTAAGGTTTGGGTGCCGCTGGTAAACGTAATTCTCACCTCGAACTGCGTATGCGATGGGTTTATGCCATAGGTGTTGAAAGCGCCGTGAAAGTACGGTGTCGCGGAGACGTTGAGGGCAGGGGAAAAGTTCTTGTAAGTCGATCGCCACGTCGTTCCCGCTACGGATGAGGTTGTCAGCTCGCCCATGCGGTTTCCGCTGTATGGCGTTTGCGGACCATTCAGACTGCTCGTTACATTCGATAATCCGGTGACGTTGCTGCCCCATTGCCAGCCGTCCGTTCCGGACTCAAAGCTTCCGATATCCGTCTGCAGCACAGCGGCCTCGGCCGCTTTTGGAGCCGGAATGAACGGAATGAGCACCGCCAAGCAAGTCATCAAAATCATCCAACGCTTTACCTTCTTCATAATTAACCTCCTTAATAAGTATACTTACACATACTAATATATACTTTAAAGAAGGCGTTTTCAATGACGGATTCATTGTATGTATGAAAAAAATCATGGTTTTACAGCGTTATTTCAAAGTATACCTTGATGAAAATCGACACGTTTTCACAGCATCCGGCATTAGATGTTGACCCGCGCAATATGGACAAAACAAAAAGACGTGCGACAGACAAGCCGATCGTCATCAGTAAAACGAAACGATCGCTGCCCAATCACACGTCTCTTCTAGCAGCTCTAATTTTGTTTCTTCACCGAACGCCGCACAATGAGCTCCGCAGGCAGCATGACCCGCTTCCACGGAGGCGCGCTGTTGCGCTCTTGAATGCGCTCAATCAGCATTTGCATCCCTAAGTAACCGAATTGATAAGCTTGCTGGGCGGCCACGGTGATGAACGGATCCATCTCGGAATTCAAGCCGAAATCATCGAAACAGACAACCGAAATATCTTCCGGAATACGCAGTCCGCGTTCGCGAAGCAACCGGATGAGAACGACCGCAAGGACATTGTTTCCCGCCATAATTGCAGTAGGCATCGATTCCCCAACCATGGTGTCAATCCATTGTCCCATGGCCTCAACATCCAGATGCGGTCCGAAGGTCGTTTCATGAATATCCTGTTCGCGCAGCGTCAGATCGTTCAGCTTGATCGCTTCTTGAAAACCCTGCAAGCGGAGCCGGGCACTTGAGATCGAGGGAGAACCGTTCACGAGTGCGATACGGCGATGACCTTGCTCCACGAGATGTTCAACCAAAGAGCGAGCGCCATCCTTGCTGTCTCCTAGGACGATATCGCAAGCGATGCCGGGCACCTCGCGATCGAGGAGGACGAACGGAACGTTATGCTTCCGCAGCTGCTCCAAGTGGGGGAGCGAAGGATCGCCTGCCGGGGCAAGGAGCGCACCGTCCACCCGGGTGGTCAGAATGGTATTGATATATTCGCCTTCCTTATCCAGGCTCTCGTCGCTGTTGCCAAACAGCAGGCGATAGCCTTGTTTGCGTGCCGCATCCTCAGCGCCGCGCGCAAGCGTCGTATAGAAAGGATTCATAATGTCCGTTATGAGCAGAAACAAGATACGGGTTTGCTGTAATACAAGGCTGCGCGCCATCTGATTAGGCACATACCCCAGCTCATCCATCACTTTTTTCACCTTCAAACGGGTTTTCTCGCTGATTTTCCCAGTGTTATTGATAACCCTCGAAACGGTCATTGCCGACACATTCGCTTGTGCCGCAATATCATAGATTGTAACCATGCTATCCGTACTCCTTATCGACAAATCATGCACTTATAATATACAACAAACGGATTGACAGCAAGCGGTTTCATTGCTACTTTTATGTTATCGGTAACATCGTCTCAAAACATTGATTATGGAGGGATTAGCTGTGGCAGATATCAGCACTCGATTTGAATCCTCATTTCCCAAGATTGGGATCAGACCTGCAATTGATGGCAGACGCAAAGGAATCCGTGAATCGCTCGAGGAACAAACGATGGAGATGGCGAAGTCGGTAGCAAAGCTATTCTCGGAAAATCTGCGCTATCCAAACGGGGAACCGGTAGAATGCGTCATTGCAGATACATGCATCGGCGGCGTTGCGGAAGCGGCGGCATGCGGCACCAAATTTGCACGTGAGAACGTTGGGGTATCTATCACGGTAACGCCTTGCTGGTGTTACGGTACGGAAACGATCGATTTGGACCCATCGATTCCGAAAGCCGTATGGGGCTTCAATGGTACAGAACGTCCGGGCGCGGTATATCTTGCTGCGGTGTTGTCCGGTTACGCACAGAAGGGACTCCCTGCTTTCGGCATTTACGGGAATGAAGTGCAAGATACGGGCGATACGTCGATCCCATCGGATGTACATGATAAGTTGCTCGGATTTGCCCGTGCAGGACTTGTTGTCGCCTATATGAAAGGGAAAACTTACCTGTCCATGGGTTCGGTTTCAATGGGGATTGCAGGTTCTATCGTAAACGATGCTTTCTTCCAAGAATACCTCGGTATGCGTACCGACTATGTAGATATGACAGAGTTTGTTCGCCGCATGGAACAGGGCATCTACGATCCTGCCGAATACGAGCTAGCGCTCGAGTGGGTGAAGAAGAACTGTTTGGAAGGGCCGGACAACAATCCGGAATCCATCCGTACTACCCGCGAACAGAAGGATAAGGACTGGGAGACGGTTGTCAAAATGACGCAGATTGCCCGAGACCTGATGGTTGGCAATCCAAGACTCGACGAGCTTGGGTATGGCGAAGAAGCGCTTGGCCATAACGCCATCGTTTCAGGCTTCCAGGGGCAGCGGGCGTGGACCGACCATTTCCCGAACGGCGACTTCTTGGAGGCGATTCTCAATTCCTCCTTCGATTGGAACGGCATTCGTGCGCCTTACATAGTGGCCACAGAGAACGACAGCCTAAACGGCGCAGTGATGCTGTTCGGCTCCCTCTTGACGAATACGGCTCAAATCTTCGCCGATGTGCGTACGTTCTGGAGCCCGGATTCCGTTGAACGCGTGACGGGTCATCGCTTGGAAGGCCATGCCGAGAACGGCATTCTGCATCTGATCAATTCCGGGCCGGCAACGCTTGACGGGACAGGTCAGCAGGAGCGTGACGGCAAACCGGTAATGAAGCCGTTCTGGGAAATCAGCGAGGAGGAAGCGCAGCGCTGCTTAGATGCTACCTCATGGCGCCCGGCCTCCTTGGAATACTTCAGAGGCGGCGGCTACTCTTCGGATTACTTGACCCGTGGCGGTATGCCGATGACGATGTCCCGCATCAACCTCGTGAAGGGGATCGGACCCGTTCTGCAAATCGCAGAAGGCTATTCGGTCGACCTGCCGGAGCATGTCCATGATACGCTCGACAAACGGACAGATCCGACTTGGCCGACAACTTGGTTTGCGCCAACGCTGACCGGCAAAGGAGCGTTCCGCAGCGTGTACGACGTAATGGATAATTGGGGCGCGAACCACGGCTCCATCAGCTATGGCCATATCGGTGCGGATCTGATTACGCTGGCTTCCATGCTCCGTATTCCGGTCAATATGCACAATGTGCCTGAAGAGAACATTTTCCGTCCACGGGCTTGGTCTCTGTTTGGTACGGACAATCCGGAGAGCGCGGACTACCGGGCATGCAACAATTTCGGAGCACTATACAAATAAGAATAACTACCTCAAGGAGGATCATTCATGTTATACGGAATCCCGAATATCATCTCACCTGAACTGCTCAAGATCTTAATGGAAATGGGCCACGGCGACGAAATCGTCATCGGGGACGGGAATTACCCTGCAGCCAGCAATGCGCAGCGTCTGGTACGCTGCGATGGCCACAACGTGCCGGAGGTACTGAACGCCATTCTGCAATTGTTCCCGCTGGATCAATACGTCGAGAAGCCGGTGACGCTGATGCAGGTTGTGCCGGGCGACAAGGCGGAGACGCCGATCTGGGGCACCTTCGAAACGATCATCCGCGAGCGGACCGGGAAGAGCGAGACCTTCGAAATGATTGAACGCTTCGAGTTCTACGACCGTGCACGCAAAGCCTATGCCATTATTGCTACAAGTGAAAGTGCCTTATATGCGAATCTCATTCTCAAGAAAGGCGTTATCGCCTAGCTTGCCATAACTAACCGATCGCCCCGATGAACAAATCGGCGGCGGTCGGTTTTTTTGTACCTAACTTGGAAAAACTATGCCGAAATGGAAGGAGGGCCCGATCCATATGAAGGAGAAATCACTCGGCTTCTGGCCGGTATTCATGATGCTGACCTTATCGGTCGGGCTTTCATCTCATGTCATCCTGCTGCCGACGGTGCTTGAAAATTGCGGCAGAGATGCATGGATGTGCGGCATTATCGCCTTCATTGTTCTCGTACCGTGGGCAACGGTATTCATAACCGGGACGATGAAGCGGACGAAACAAATAAATGTGAGGCAGTGGCTGCGAACGCGCTTATCACCATTCGGAGCATGGGTACTTATATCGCCTGTTATTCTCTTCCTCCTGCATACTAGTTTTCAGTCGTTTATTCAAACCGCCTCGTGGACATCCTCCACGTATTTACCGGAAACGCCGAAGCTTGTCGTGATGGTTTGCTTTATGACGCTGATTGGTTTTGCGGTTTGGAACGGATTGCGAGCCATTGCTTACATGTCTTGCTTACTGCTGCCGGGAGTCGTTATTCTTGGTGATTTCGTCATGAGCGTTAATATGCCGAACAAGAATTACGCGCTGCTGCTGCCGATGATGGAGAACGGGTGGTTAGTTCCGCTGCAAGGAGCCGTTTACGCCGCCAGCTGTTTGATGGAACTGTTCGTGCTGTTGTTTCTTCAGCACTATTTCAGCGGCGCTATGAAGAATTGGCAGCTGCTCCTGCAGCTGGGCTTTATTATGCTGCTCATGCTTGGACCTGCTATAGGCGCCATAACCGAGTTTGGCCCCTTTGAGGCAGATAAGCTGCTTTATCCGGCATTCTCGCAGTGGCGACTTGTGTCCATTGGGAAGTATGTCGAGCACGTGGATTTCTTTGCCATTTATCAGTGGATATCCGGGGCATTCGTACGGATATCGCTAGGTATAGCACTTGTGATCGAGCTTATCCCGCTGCGTAAACCGAAGGCTCGGTTTATCTTCATCGTGACGGTCAGTTTGATCTATATCGTGCTCTGCAAAATCCTCTTAGCACATCTCAACGCTGCCCAGTCGATCGTTGAGCTTACCTTTATCCTGGATATCGGGATCATTGTATTCGTGACCACGTGGTTATGGTTGTTATCGTTCAAAGGCGTTCCGAAGGAGGGCGGACTTGATGAAAAGCCAAAACAACGAGCTGAAGCAGGAGCAGCCAATAACCTCTGAATGGCTCCTTGAGGCAATCAGCAAGTGCGGAGATGTGGAAATCCACCAATTACAGCGCGATCTGGGCGGTGCCGGGGAGTCCGAGCATTTTACAATGCTGTATGCCGGCGGAATGATTGATACCCATCTTTTGCAGAATCTGCTTGGATCCGATGAAAGCCGCTTGCAGATCGATCCGGAGAAGAGTCCGCTTGTCACAAGATTAGAACCGGGACCAGAGGGGAAGAAGCTGTTCGAAAGTCTGTTCTCCGGACATGTTATTATATGGAAGCTAGAGAGCGGGCAATTTTATGCCATCGATTGTGCGCATCAGCCAGGACGAAGCCCGGAAGAGTCCACGCTGGAATTGTCGATCAAGGGGCCTCGCGATGGCTTCGTCGAAGAGATCATCATCAATTTGGCGCTTATCCGAAAAAGGCTGCGTACACCGAAGATGCATGTAGAATGGTTCACGATCGGAACGGAGTCCCAGACGAAGATTTGTTTGCTTTCCATGCAGGGCATTACTTCGCAGAGCGTCATAGATGAGGCGAGATCGAGATTGAACGGGGTTCATATTGCCGCTTTACATGGAGCCGGAGAACTTGAAGACATTATCTCGGACCGATCCATTGCGTTGGTGCCGCTTATCGATTACGTCGGCAGGCCGGACTTCGTCGTACAGTCTTTGATGAACGGGCGCGTGGCTATTCTTGTGGATGGCAGTCCGGCAGCATTGATCGCTCCGGTTAATGTTTCCTTGTTGGTTAAATCTCCCGAGGATGCGTATCAGCCGTTCTACTTCGTCGCCTTTGAAAGGACATTGCGGTTAATCAGCTTCATAATGTCTGGCACACTCCCAGGCTTCTGGCTGGGGTTGCTCGCTTTCAATAATGATCAAATTCCGTTTGCGCTGCTTGCAACGGTAACGATGTCCAGAATTGGGCTGCCTCTCAGTCCGCAGATGGAGTTGATTATGATGATGCTGATGTTTGAAATTTTCCGCGAAGCCGGCGTACGACTGCCAAGGGCGGTCGGTCAGACGGTTACGGTTGTTGGAGGGCTTATTGTGGGTGACGCTGCCATACGAGCTGGTTTGACATCACCAACCATGCTGGTCATTACTGCTGTTACGGCCGTGTCTACGTTTACACTCGTGAACCAGTCCCTGAACGGATCGGCTACCGTCATTCGTTTTTATATTATTGTGGCCTCCGCGTGTCTGGGGCTGTTTGGTTTCTTTCTATCTCTGTTTTCGGTGCTGCTCTATTACTGCACGCTGGAGTCGTTTGGGATGCCGTTCATGAAGCCGCTTGCCCCTTTCCAGTTTAAGAAGCTGTTTACCGCGATCTGGCAGCTGCCTTGGAAATACCGCGCCAAGCGAAATCTATCATGACTAGGCTAAGCAAGGCGCTTTCGATGTGGCTGTCGACGCTGCTGCTGACGTGCATGCTGAGCGGTTGCGGAGATACGACCGATCTCAGCGCGCAAGCTTTTGTCACGGCAATGGGGGTTGATTATCAGGGGGGGCAGTATGTGGTATATGTGCATACGTTGGACTTCTCTTCGATTGCAAAGTCGGAGAGCCCCAAAACCATGAAGCCTTCCGTTTGGGTAGGGATTGGCCGCGGGAAGAGCGTTCATACAGCGACCAATCAAATTGCCATAGCGACACAAAGCACTTTAAATTTTGAGCAAGTGAAGGTCGTTATTGTTCGTGAACCAGCGATGGTGAAGATGGATGAAATCTTGGATGCCGTGAATCGCGTTCGCGTCACCAGATACACCTCCTGGATTTTTGGAACGCGGGGCAAGATAATGGATTTGCTGACCTCGAGTGCATTCTTTAATCTATCGCAGCGGTACAGCCTGATGTACAATCCTCTCACCCTGGAGAAACAGAGCAGTTCAGTGCCGCCGAATTCAATGCAGAAATTCGTTGCAGATTATAACGAGAAGGCGGTTACGGCACTGCTGCCCTGCATTGGTGTAACGCGAGATATTTGGCATGAGAATGCAAAACCGATAACCGTGCAGGAGCTGGAAGGCATGTTTGCGTTCAAAGGCAAGAACAAGCCGGTCTATTTGCCGCTGAAGCAAACGTTAGGTGTTCGTTGGGCGAGTAATCGTTTTAAACGAGCGGTTTATGCGGTGCAGAACAAAGAGGATGGCACCGATGTTGTTACAATCAGGCATATGAAAGTAAAGAAAAAAGTAAAGATGAACAATGGACGGCCGACATTCGAACTGCAAGTGAAAGCAAAAGGGGAACTGACTGAAATGGGCAACTCGCTGACACTTCCGCAGGTTGAAGGACAAATCCGAGAGATCATTCAAGCCGAGATTAAACAGGCTTACATGGCCGGAGTCAAGCAAGGCGTTGATGTATTTAATTTAGAAGAGACGTTGTATCGGCACCATCTTCGGCAGTGGAAGAAGGTAGCGTCAGCGGGGAGATGGCTTCCGGGTGAGAATGACCTCAAGGTGAACGTAACTTTCAAAATCATTCATGCAGGCGTTTTTGAGATGAAATAGGCAGAGGGTGAAGAATAGGATCCTACATTCATCCATATGACCGCTAAAAGCA
This sequence comes from Paenibacillus rhizoryzae, assembly GCF_059686995.1. Taxonomy (NCBI): domain Bacteria; kingdom Bacillati; phylum Bacillota; class Bacilli; order Caryophanales; family Paenibacillaceae; genus Paenibacillus; species Paenibacillus rhizoryzae. Next base: position 146,292 of record NZ_JCAALT010000001.1, read on the forward strand.
TCCATGTAGAACGAAATCAATTAGCCCTATACTGGTAGACGACTAAGGTTAAATAAGTCGTTTTAGACGGCCTCTAAGGAGAGTCGTTTATTCCATAATAGGGAGAGCTGCCCATGTCGATTATTGTTAATTCCGCTACGAATCTCTTTCACCTTCAAACCCGTTCCATGAGCTATGTTTTCCAATCTTTGCACGGATTTCCGACTCATTTGTATTGGGGTCGCAAGCTCAATAATCCGGATGCATCACGACTGCTGCAGCGTTTGGAACGTTGTTCGTTCAGTGCGAATCCAATTCCGGAAGACCGTACGATTTCACTCGATACGCTTCCGCAAGAATATCCAGGCTACGGTTCAAGCGATCTGCGGAACCCGGCCTACGCAGTGCAGCTGCCCAACGGTACAACCGTAACGGAGCTGCTGTATGTCTCGCATCGTATCGTAAACGGCAAACCGGTGCTGGAAGGGCTGCCTGCCGTCTACGCGGAATCCGATGAAGAAGCGCAAACATTAATCGTTACATTGGCGGACAAGCTTGCCGGCCTTACAGTAGAGCTTTCCTATACGCTGTTCGCTGCGTTTGATGCCGTCATTCGATCGGCTCGCATCGTGAATGACAGCCAATCCGTCATGCAGTTGACCAGAGCGCTTAGTGTTAGCGTCGATTTGCCGCATGAAGGATTCGAGCTGCTGCAGCTCTCCGGCACGTGGGCGCGTGAGCGTTATATTCATAAGCGCGCATTGACGCCTGGGGTTCAGGCGATCGAAAGCCGCCGCGGATCAAGCAGCCACGCCAACAATCCGTTCTTCGCGCTGCTTGGCGAAGGGGCAACGGAGGATCATGGCGATGTGTATGGCTTCAGTCTCGTATACAGCGGCAGTTTCACGGCCGGTGTCGAGGTGGATCAGTACCACACGGCGCGCGCATATATCGGCATGAATCCGTTTGATTTCTCGTGGCGGTTGGAGCCGGGTGAATCATTCCAGACGCCGGAGGCTGTTATGGTCTTTTCCTCGGCCGGTCTTGGTTCCATGTCCCATACGTACCACGAATTGTACCGTACGCGTCTGTGCCGCGGCGCATTCCGCGATGCGGTAAGACCCATCCTGGTCAACAACTGGGAAGCAACCTATTTCAACTTCAATGCTGACAAAATCGAATCGATCGCGAAAGCGGGCAGCGAGCTCGGACTTGAGCTGTTCGTGCTGGATGACGGCTGGTTTGGCAAACGCGACAGCGACAACAGCTCGCTTGGCGATTGGATCGTTGATCCGAAGAAGCTGCCGCAGGGCTTGGAGGATTTGGCTGAACGAGTACGCAGCCATGGCCTGCAATTTGGACTATGGTTTGAGCCGGAGATGGTATCGCCGGACAGCGATCTGTATCGCGCTCATCCGGACTGGTGTCTGCATGTGCCGGGACGTCGCCGTTCTGAGGGCAGAAAACAGCTTATTCTCGATCTTTCACGCGCAGATGTACAAGCTTATATTGTCGAGGCAATAGGCTCGATTCTGAAGAGCGCTCCGATTACGTATGTGAAATGGGATATGAACCGCAACATGTCGGAGATCGGCTCGGCATTGCTGCCGCCGGAGCGCCAGCGTGAAACCGCGCACCGTTACATGCTCGGACTATATAATGTATTAGAGCAAATTACGACTGCATTCCCGCATATTTTGTTCGAGAGCTGCTCCGGCGGCGGAGGTCGCTTCGATCCCGGAATGCTGTACTATATGCCGCAAACATGGACAAGCGACAACTCCGATGCGATCAGCAGGCTAAAGATTCAATACGGCACGAGTATCGTTTATCCGATCAGCTCGATGGGCGCCCATGTGTCGGCATCGCCGAACCATCAAGTAGGCCGTGTTACGCCGCTGAAGACGCGCGGGGATGTGGCGATGTCGGGCAATTTCGGCTATGAGCTTGATTTGACGGCATTTACGGAAGCGGAGAAGGAAGAAGTGAAGCGCCAAGTCGACCTCGTGAAGGAAGTGCGCGAGCTGGTGCAATACGGTACCTTCTACAGGCTGCTCAGCCCGTTTGAAGGCAATGAGACGGCGTGGATGTTTGTCTCGCCTGATCAGAAAGAAGTGCTCGTAGTCCATGTAGTGGAGCTTAATGAACCGAATGCGCCGCTTAGCAGACTGAAGCTGAAAGGATTGCGTGAGGACTACAGCTATGAATGGATCGGTACGGACGAAGTTGTTGGCGGCGATGAGCTGATGTATGCCGGTGTGGCCAAATCCACACCGCGCGGCGATTATTTCAGCACCGTATATCGATTCGCAGCACGAGATTAGTTAACCTTAGTTATCATGAAAAGCTAACCGAAAACCTATACAAAGGATATACGTTTCTAAGGCGATTTGACGGACAACCTCATACTCTCCTGCATATGATAGATTGTAAGCGCACTACGAAGGGAGAGTGAGGTTGTGCCGCACACCATCGTCTGTACCATAACAGCTTTGTTTGGATCACTTGTAACCTTCTCTTTCGGAATGTGGCCGGAATCCTTGACCCTCCTTCTCGTTGCGATGGGGACGGATTATATTACAGGGATAACGGCTGCTATTAAGGAGAAGAAACTAAACAGTTCCGTAGGATCATGGGGAATTGCCAGAAAAGGGATCATGCTCGTCGTGATTCTATTGGCGCACCGAATTGACATATTACTGGAGCTAAGCAGCATTGCAATGGGCGGAGCCATTTACTTCTATTTGGCGAACGAGCTGATTTCCATAACGGAAAATTTAGGCAGGATCGGCGTTCCCATGCCGGACCGCCTCCGTCAACTCATAGAAGTGCTTAAGAACAAAAAATAAGTATAGCTCGCTTGTTTTGAGGCCATCCTGTTTGGGATGGTCTTTTTCTTATCCTTACACCGCTTACACGGCTTGCAACTTCAAATCGCACTTGTTATAATGAGAACAAATGTTCTTATGCGCAGTGCTTGGAGGGGTCAATATGGCTGTAGATATGGTGGGTTCTTCACCGCCCGTTCAGATTGGCAAGGAGCTGGAATTAGTGAAACGCTACGTGCTGCTCGGTATCGTGAATCAAATTCTCGACCACGATATTCGAATCATTGGCGCCACACCTACGAAGCTGCCAAGGCTTTATGAATCGATGATTCGGGGGCTCCAAGATCGGGTGCTGCTGGAGCTGGCTGCCATGCGTAGACAATTTCGGGACAGCGGCATCGGCGTCGACAAGGAGAAACGGAGTACGGCAGGCCTCTGTGCAGCATACAGCTGCATGGGCTATCGACATTCGTTCTCGATGCCTTGGACCTTCGTTAAGGCGGAATCCGAGCGGCTGTTGAAGAACTACTTGACGAAGTGACGTTCATCATTTTGTCAAAAAGCCGAAAAAAGTTTATTTGCAGAAGCGGTTTAAGGTTGAGAAGAACGGACGATCTTATGTAATATAGGGAGTAGACATTTGATGAAAAGGGGAGCAAGAAGCAATGCATAAGTGGATTATGTTTATCGTTTTCGCAGCGGCTTCGGTTTTGGGCGTATACTTGCTGACTACTCAGCTTCCGGGTAAGCCGGTTGACGAGGCAGCGTCATTGCCGCCGGGCGTTACATTAATGAAAGTGGAAGCTTCCGCTGACTTCGTATTCGACAAGAAAGAATACAAAGTAAAGACAGGCGATAAAGTTAAGATCAAACTGATTAACAAAAGCGGACTTCATGGTCTGGCTATTCCTGATCTGGGTATCGACTTGCAAGGCGATAAGATGGAGCAAGAAGTTGTATTCGATAAACCGGGTAAATATGAGATGCACTGCGCCGTTATGTGCGGAACAGGCCATCAGGATATGAAATCCGTTCTAATCGTTGAATAACAAGCAAAAAGGAGCCCGCTAACGGCTCCTTTTTATCATTATCACTCCATTAGTCATACGAGCGGCGACGGCCTCTGCGGCTTCGCCCAACTGCATAGTCGCAGATGAAGCCGAGCAGCGCCCAGCTGGCAATCGTAAGCACATACATGAGGTACACGTTAACCTCATGTATGTCCACGATCATGTCTGTAATCCATGCAGGAACGCTGAACATGAAGAACACCAGATTGTGGGGATCATAGCCTGTGGAGTTATAAAGGCATAAAGCGACGCCGATAAGCGTTGCTGCAATCGTTACCGGATAGCGCATGCGTTGAATCTCCTTTACTGGAAGATTGCCGATAGTCGGCACCTTGGGTTATTATGTGACAAAAGGATGCTTTGCATCCCATTCCACTCTCGAAGGAGCGAACTTATTATGATAACGCATATCGTATTGTTCAAATTGAAGGACGGCAGCCCGGAAAGCGTTGCTCGTACCGTTCAAGTGCTCAAAAATATGGAAGGCAAAATCGATGAGCTGCTGTCCATTGAAGTAGGGACTGACGTTCTGCACTCGGAACGTTCGTATGACATCGCGCTTATTACGAAATTCGGATCCATGGACACGCTGGCGGCTTATCAGGTTCATCCGATACATAAAGAAGTGATTGCGCATATCACGGAGGTTCGCGAAGCAACCGTATCCGTGGACTTCGAGAGCTAAGAAAAGGGTAAAGGGCGATTTAAATCATGGGTGATGTATTTGAAATGATGACGTACCTGATCGTCGTGATCATCAGTGCGATTGTCATGACGGTTTGGCTGAAACGGAAAGCACGTAAGAACAAGAGGTAATTACGGAACAGGGGTTTTGCAGGTATGTATTATGTGAACCGCGAGCAGCTGGCTGTGCGGCTGTCAGTCATTCCGGAAGTAATAGCTGCGTTAACGCAGCTTAAGCAGAACTGGGACGGCAGCTTGCTTCAAGGGCTTGCACAGGAGCGCGCATTGCATTTAGCAATCGAAACCGTGACGGATATCGGAAGCTATCTGATTGACGGATTTATTATGCGAGATGCGAGCAGCTATGAAGATATTGTTACGATTATCGAAGGGGAGCGCGTGTATCCGGCAGAGCTGCAGGAAACTCTTCTTGAGCTCGTTCGGCTGCGCAAACCGCTCGTCCAGGATTATTTTGAATGGAACCGGGCTGAACTCCATCCCTTAACGACGCAGCTGCCTATGACGTTGTCCGCATTCAAATCCGCTGTGGAAGCGTATCTCATCCAAGAGCTGGGCAGTTAGCTGCCGGCGGCTGTTGTCGATTTACGAAACGGCGAAAATGCGTTACAATGACGACATTAGAACGTGCTGAAGTGCCGAAGGTGGTGAGGGAATGGAACAGGATGGAACTCCGATGAGTATGCAGAAGGAGCCGTTATTCAGGCTGGAAGGCTCGACAAGGCAAACCGTGCTTACGCTGCTCAAAACAAACGGACAGATGAATGCCGGTGAGCTTGCGAAACATCTGCAGATTACAGAAATGGCTGTACGCCGCCATCTAAGCACGCTTGAGCGGGATGGTCTTATTGCGCCGACTATTGTGCGTCAGGCAATGGGGCGACCGACTCATATGTTTCGTCTAACGGAGCAAGCCGAGCTGTTATTCCCGAAGAACTACCATGTTTTCGCACTGGACTTGCTGGAAGAGCTGGAGGACGATCCGGAGACGGCTATTATCGTTGACCGATTGTTCGAAGGCCGTAAACGCAAGCTGATCGAACGCTATGCCTATCGCATGGATGGGAAGTCGCTGGAGGAGAAAGTAACCGAGCTTGCTTCGATTCAGAACGAGGGCGGCTACATGGTTGCGCTCGAGAATGACGAGAACGGCCTTGTGATGCACGAATACAATTGTCCCATAGCGCAGGTCGCGAATCGCTATCAGCAAGCCTGCCAATGTGAGCTGTCATTATTCCAGCAGCTCCTTGGAACGGACGTGGAACGAACGGAATGTTTGGCTAAAGGCGGCGGCAAGTGCAGCTACCGAATAGCCGGTATTTAAGCATAAAGAGGTGTTAGGAGATGGTCCTAACGCCTCTTTTTTTTTCGTGTGTTGTGTCAAAACAAGCCCATGCTGGGTATTATGTCAGTAAGTAAATGGGCATTAGCCCGCTAGGCAGTACGTTAGGAGGTGTCCGCTCATGGATTCGATATGGCTTGAGGGAGTAGCAGTTGCAGCGTTCGTCGCGTTGGTAATTGGGATTTTGCTCTGGCTGCGATCCGCGGATCGTAAGCTGGGGAAGCTGATTCAAACGGCCGAAGCGATGGAGCATTATACGCAGCATGCGGCAGCTCAGGTGAGTGCGCTGATGGATCCGGTGACCGCAACCGTCAGAACTGTGCAGAAGCAGCTGGACGGCATGTCCAAATTAGCCGAAGCGACAAAACGAATTGGCGATGCGGCGAATCAATTGTCCTTCACCGTGAACCGGGTTTCCACAGACCTGAACGAAACGGTGGAACGGCATGCTGCAAGATCAGGCGAGAAAGTGAAGCATGGCATCACAGAAGCGCTTGATTGGGCTGAGGTAAGTTATGCGGTGTGGCAGTTTTGGCAAAACAAACGGAAAGATAGCCGCTCCTCTGCATGCTCAAGCTATGACCAAGGGCAGGATACTACTAACTAAATATACAGTTGCTATGCTGCTGCGCGTACGAAAGCAGCGCAAGCCGCTGTACCAAAGGAGTGTATTGAAGATGGCAAAAAGCAGTGGAAAAAGTTTCTTGTTTGGTGCAATTGCAGGTGGCGTAATTGGTTCCGTAACAGCTCTGTTGCTTGCACCTAAATCAGGTCGCGAGCTTCGTAAAGATATCGCAGACGGAACACAGGTTGTTTCCGAGCACACCGTTCGTATTGCCGGTCAAGTCGGCGACTCGACGACCCGTATCGCGAAACAAGTGGGCAGCGGCGTAACGGTAGCTGCAAGCAAAGCGAAAGAAACAGCAAGCTCGGTCATGGACAATGTTCGCAGCTGGCGCCATGCAGGCAAAGAAGAAGTGGCTGAAGTGCTGGATGATGCCGGAGACCTTGTGCAAGAAGCCGGAGATGCAGTACATGATAAGGTTGAAGAGCTGACGCAAGACCGCAAAGAAGAGCTTCAAACGATCAGCTAATTGATCGCAAGTGATGGTTGAATAATGAAGAAGGCTTCGCTGCATGAAATCATGCGGCGAAGCCTTCTTTTGTTGCAATACTATTTGAAGTTTCGAGCGTGCAGGCGGTACTCGGAAGGCGAATAGCCGAATGTTTTGCGGAACTGTTTGGAGAAATAGAGGGCATCGGTGTAGCCGACAGACGAAGCGACCTGGTCGATCGACAGGTGATACTGCCCATTCAGAAGCTCCTTCGCTCGCTCCATCCGTACCTTGAGCAGAAATTGCATCGGCGACACGCCGGTTACTTGCTTGAACATTTTGGATAAATGCGTCCGATGGTAGCCTAAGCTTCGCGACAAATCCTCGATTGAAATCTGCTGTGCATATTGATAGGACAACCAGCGAACCGCCTGTTTAATTTGTCTGTCGATGTCGGATACGATGGCGATGGAATTAAAGGCCAGATTGCCTGCATTAAGTAGCCCAAGCTCCTTCAGGAAAATGCGCAGCAGCCCGTTTGCTTCCAGGTCGGCAAGCTCCGGAAACGGAGTCGATTCAAGCGTGCCTCGGATTTTGCGGTAAAGCGCGGCAAGCGGACGAACATCATCCGTGTGCACGATGGGGCGTGCCGGGGAGAAGCCGAGAGTCAGCAGCAGGTGCTCGGAGATATGGCCTTTGAAGGCGACCCACATATAATGCCAGGGTTCTTTCTCATCGGCTCTATACGTGAACAGCTCATCCGGAAAAATAATAAAGGTGTCGCCTTTCACGCACGAATAACGGACGCCGTCAATCTCGAAGGTTCCGCGGCCCGACAGAACGGTGTGAATGAGATAGTAGTTATGGACAGCCGGTCCAATGAAATGGCCGCCAACCGGCTTGCCTTCCCCGCTGAAGAGCAGCGATAATTCGCCTTGAGCCGGCTGCGTATTATTGTAATCCGTAAATTTATAGTGATCCGAGGTGCGGTACAGACTATCTTGCTTGCTGCTTGTCTTCGGCATCGTGAAAGCCCCAATCCTTATCGTTTCAGTAGGATAATTGTAGTTCAAAAAACTACAAATGTACATATAAAACATGCTTTATTTCCTACTCAATCCGTTATTCCCTGCACTATAGTAGAGAAGAGAAGAATACATTAATCCGCTTACATGGCGGACCATTTTCAAGGAGGATACGATGCCGAAAATTACTTTTATTGGCGCAGGAAGCACTGTGTTTGCGAAAAACGTACTAGGCGATGTATTGCACACACCAGCACTTCAAGGATTCGAAATCGCATTGTTTGACATTAACCAAGAACGCTTGTCCGACTCCGAAACGATGCTGAACCATATCAAGAATACGTGCGGAAGCACTTCAACTATTAAAGCGTACACGGACCGCAAGGAAGCGCTTCGCGGTGCCAAATTCGTCGTTAATGCGATCCAAGTTGGCGGCTACGATCCTTGTACCATTACGGACTTCGAAATTCCGAAGAAATACGGCTTGCGCCAAACGATCGCGGACACTGTAGGGATTGGCGGTATTTTCCGTAACCTGCGTACGATTCCGGTCATGCTTGATTTTGCTAAGGATATGCAAGAAGTATGTCCGGACGCGTTGTTCCTCAACTACACGAACCCGATGGCGGTTCTGACGAACGTCATGAACACATACGGCGGCATCAACACAGTTGGCCTTTGCCATAGCGTTCAGGTTTGCGTCGATCACCTCTTCTCCAACCTCGGCATGGATATGACGGGTGTTAAATCCAAAATCGCCGGTATCAACCACATGGCTTGGCTGCTTGAAGTTTCCAAAGACGGCGTAGACCTGTATCCGGAAATTAAACGCCGTGCGCGGGAGAAACAAAACGAGAAGCACTGGGACATGGTGCGTTACGAAATGATGCTTAACTTCGGCTATTACATTACCGAATCGTCCGAGCACAACGCCGAGTACCACCCGTACTTCATCAAGCGCAATTATCCGGAGCTGATCGAACGCTTCAACATTCCGCTGGATGAGTACCCGCGCCGCTGCATCGAGCAAATCGGAAACTGGAAGAAGCTGAAGGATGAGCTTGTTCGCAATCCGGAGCTTCAGCATAAACGTACGCATGAGTATGCGTCGTACATCTTCGAAGCGATCGAAACGAACGTTCCGTTCAAAATCGGCGGTAACGTCATGAATACCGGCTTGATCACGAACTTGCCGAAAGAAGCTTGCGTAGAGGTTTCCTGCCTTGTTGACCGCAATGGCGTAACGCCGACATTCGTTGGCGATCTGCCGCCGCAATGCGCTGCGCTGAACCGCACGAACATCAATACGCAGCTGCTCACGATCGAAGCTGCGATTACAGGCAAACGCGAGCATATCTACCATGCGGCGATGCTTGATCCGCACACAAGTGCAGAGCTGTCGATGGATGACATCAAAGCAATGTGCGATGATCTGATCGAAGCGCATGGCGACTGGCTTCCATCGTACAAATAAGTCGAAATTAAAGACAAAGCCGCTCCGGCTGCATGAGCAGATTTAGATGCTCATGCAGTAAGAGCGGCTTTTTTCTTTATTTTCCAGCTACACCTTGGCATGGCGGCGTTTGTTGAACCTTGTCTGGTTTTGCGCTAAGATGTAGGTACCTTTTCTTCATCGTATTCATATTCTATTGAAGTCCTGCCAAAACGTTCAAGAAAGCGGTGTGTCTGTGCAACAACCGATCGCAATATTGGATTCTGGTGTAGGCGGTTTAACAGTCGTCAAAGAAGTCATGCGCCAGCTTCCCCGGGAAAAAATCATGTATTTCGGCGATACCGCCCGTACCCCGTACGGCCCGCGGCCCGCTGAAGAGGTGACTCGGTTTACTAGGCAAATCGTTGAGTATTTAATCCAATATCGTCCGAAAATGATCGTCATTGCCTGCAATACGGCAACGGCTGTCGCCCTAGAGGATATCCGCTCCCGTGTCGCTATTCCGGTAGTCGGTGTGATCCATCCCGGCGCCCGCGCTGCGAACGGCCGCACACAAACAGGGAAAGTCGGTGTCATCGGTACGGAAGGGACGATTCGCAGCAGCGCCTACGAATATGCGCTTAAGCAGCTATCTCCGAACATTGAAGTGATCAGCTTGGCTTGTCCGCGGTTTGTTCCTCTTGTCGAACAAGGTAATTTCCGCTCGAGAGAAACACAAGAAGTGGTGGAATCGTCACTGGCACCGCTGAAGAAACGCGATATCGATACGTTAATTTTAGGGTGTACCCACTATCCGTTCTTATCCGATACGATTGCTGCGGTAATGGGCAGTGATGTAACGCTGATCAGCTCCGCGGATGAAACCGCTCGCGAAATCAGTACGATCCTGCATGATCGCAATCGATTGACGCGCGACGGAGATATTCCCGTGCATCAATTCTTCTGCAGCGGAGATCCGCGCATGTTTAGGAAGATTGCCCAACAATGGTTAGGTGAGCAAATCGAGCTAACGCCCGTCGTGTGGCAGGTGCCCAATATCGTATAGATGTTCCGCCAACAAACCGGAGCCGTCTCCCTCAGTCAGATGACAGGGACGGCTCTTTCCTATGAATTGGCATGCCGGGCAGCGGAGCGGCATAGCATGTGACTAGACCTATTCAGAGGTGAGGTGATCACATGCTGCATCCTTATGTTGTTCAAACCGGCGATACGCTGCTGCGGATTGCCCGCAGTTTTAGAATAAATCCCGAAGCGCTGTTAGCTGCCAATCCGCGCATCCTTGCGAGCGAACGATTGAAGCCCGGGCTGCTGCTTGCCGTACCCGCACAGCCTACGGTCACTTATCGGGTAAACGCTGGCGATACGCTGCTGCGTATTGCAGCTCTTTTTGCTGTTTCCACCCATGCGTTGATAGCGGTGAACAGCCATATTGATCTTACGTTATTACAGCAGGGTCAGCTAATTAGCATTCCGGTTGGAGGCTCCTCGGACCGCATAGTGGATGGAAGCGCTGAGTATGGCGCTAGGGAGCTCATGAAGGACATTGAGCAGCTTCAGAACAGCTATCCATTTCTGCTGTCCAGACGAATTGGGCAAAGCGTCATGGGCAAGCCAATTACGGCGATTCGTCTTGGCGAAGGGCCGGCCAAAGTGCATATCAATGCAGGCATGCATGCAAATGAATGGATTACAACGCCGCTCTTAATGGCATTTGCAGAGGACTTGGCACAGGCTGCAGCTGCCGGGAATCGGATTTGCGGCGCTGATATTAGGTCGTTGCTGCGTCAGGTGACGTTGTGGCTCGTACCGCTCGTAAATCCGGATGGAGCGGAGCTTGTCCAAGAAGGCATGAGTGAGGAACATCCGTATTATCATGAGCTGCTGGACTGGAACAAGGGCTCAACTCGATTCACGAAGTGGAAAGCGAACATTCGCGGCGTAGATCTGAATGATCAATTTCCGGCCTTCTGGGAAGTCGAAGCGGAGCGGCGCGATGCGGCCGGGCCGGGCCCGCGGGACTATCCCGGCTCGCAGCCGTTATCAGAGCCGGAGGCACAAGCGCTCGCCGCCTTTACCGGGGAAGAGCAGTTTGACCTCGTCGTTGCGCTGCATACGCAGGGGCAAGAGATCTACTGGAACTACCGCGGCTATGAACCGCCTGCCGCGGAGCTGCTTGCTGCGAGGTTAGCCAAAGCAAGCGGGTATAAAGCCGTGAAGCTGACAGGCAGCGATGCCGGATATAAGGATTGGTTTATTCAGGATTACCGGAAGCCGGGCTTTACGGTAGAGGTTGGTTATGGGGTGAATCCGCTGCCGGTCTCGTCGTTTCACGATCTGTATGACGAGGTAAGGCCATTGCTCATTACTGCCATGGAGGCGGCCATTCCGGATATGTTATAATAGGCGGAAGAAGGAGGCGGTTCCCATGAGGAAGTTGCTTTCGCTCCGCCACTGGCGGACGGTGTTTGTCCGAATCTACCGCTTGCTCACGGCAAGGGAAGTTCGGCTGATGGACAAGCTGCTCTACGTAATTCCTGTGCTGATTTACTGGGTAATGCCTGACGTGCTCCCGTTTCTGCCTATCGACGATATCGCGGTTACGATGATTGCCGCCGAATGGTACACCCGATATATGGAACGCAAATACAGCAATCGATTGAGATAGCGGTTGAACAATGTTCCTTGTTTCTTTACAATAGGGGAGATGAAGGAAAAGAAGGAACGCCGGATTTACGGTAAACGGCTGCATCCATAAATAAGGAGATGAATCGACGATGAATTGCAAAATTACGCGCAACGCCGCGAAAGTGCTTCGTGAAGAAGTGGACAAGCCTGAGAACGAAGGTAAATTTCTGCGTATTTTCATTACGCATTCGCACGGTGATCATGCCCACTATGGCATGAAGATGGACGATGCAACGGACAATGACGAAATCATTGAGACAGATAAAGACATCAAGGTTGTTCTGGAGAAAGGGGTTGAACTCCTGGACGGTGTCAGAATCGACTATTTCTACGTGCCTCAGGAAGGCTTCATGATTTCCAACCCGACTAAAGGCAACCACGGCGACCATTAATTCGTAAACGGTTAGGGAGAGAAACATGGCAAACGATATTATCATTTGCGATAAATGCAAACATACGCGTACCAAGACCATGCTATCGAAGCTTGAGCAGATTGCACCTGGTACGGAAATCAAAGTTGCATGCAAATCGTACTGCGGTCCATGCTCGAGGTTTGCGTTCATTTTCATTAACGGCCGCTATATTACGGCTCCGACTGAGGATGAATGTATCGAGAAGGCACGCAAATATGTGAAGAAATAAGAAGAAGAACCCCTGGCAGGCTTCATCAAGTGAAGCTTGCCGGGGGTTCTTTGTTTCATGCAGGTTATGGATTCAGCATCGACTTGACTAGGTCATGCTCGATCACGAGATCTGATGCTTCAAGCTCAAGCCTAGCAGCCGCTGCCCCTGCAGTGCAGGCACTTGGATCCGTGAGCGCCTCACCGGTAGTGAAGGCGTAACACTTACTGTGCTGAGGTAATCCATCCTCGGCCGGCAGGTAGAGGACAGCTCCGTCCGTGAATGCGCCGTTTCGGAAAACGATCCGTTTCTGATGCTGCTGCATATCCGGCTGTGCAGTAATGAGCGGGGTTCCGATCATCGTTTTATCGGCGCTGGAGATCCCGAGAAGATGGAGAACTGTCGGTGTAATGTCCAGCTGCCCGCCAACTTGCTCATAAGTACCGGCCCTCTCGTCATGGGGCAAATGCACGACGAACGGTATCCCTTTTAGAATCCGGAATTGTTCGGTTTCGTTTAATGGATGACCGAGGAACGATTCGAAAGGCTCCCATTCCCGGATGGAATTATCGTGATCGCCATAGAACATGAAGATCGATTGATCCCACAAGCCGGCTGCTTTCAGCTCATCCACCAGGCTGCCAATTGCAGCGTCGACATAGTGAACAGCCTCCAGGTAGTCGCCGAAGATGGTATTCTTGAAGGGGCTAACATCCAATGTCTGCGCGGATTTCGGCAGCTGGTAGGGATGATGGCTGGATAGCGAAATAAGGAACGAGTAGAAAGGCTGCTTCTCGTTTTTCATCCGATCCACGGACTGTTTAAAGAAGGATTTGTCCCCCAACGACCAACCGATGGGTTCATCGATTCGATAGGCGTTTTTGCTGAAGAAGGTATCGTATCCTAAACGGTCGTACATCATATTACGGTTCCAGAAGCCTCCGTCATAGGCGTGAAAGACGTTGGCGGTATATCCGTGGTCTTTCAACGTTTGCGGCATACTATCGTAGTCATGCTGTGCATAACGGATGAAGACAGAGCCGGTAGGTAGCGGTTGAAGGGACACATTGGCGGCTAGGTCGGCATCCGATGTGCGCCCCTGCGCAGTTTGATGATAGAAGTTGCGGAAATAAATGGATGATCCCAGCAGTTTATTGATGTTCGGCGTTACCTCGACGCCGTTCAGCCGCTGGTTGATGACGAAGCTCTGAAAAGCCTCCAGCTGAAGCAGGATGACATTCTTGCCTTTGTATTTCCCGAATAAAGCGTCGGATTCGAGTGTTTTGCGCTGGTCTGCGCGGGTTTCGAACCATTGTTTCGCTTCGGCTGTCTGCTCGGCCGTAACGGTGTTGTTTTGGAACCAATGCTCATTCGCATAGCGATACAGATCATAACCATGGAAGCCGAGGACGCCGGTCACATTGTACAGGGATAGATTCCACCAGTTGCCCGTGAAGAGCTCCGCGGCCCAGGTCTGCTTCGCTTTATGAACGGGGACGTAGACAAGCATGAACCCGACTATAAACGCGAGAAGTCCTACGGTCAAACGACGAAAAGCGGTTCTGAGCCGATTCGGTTTGATGAAAGACAGCTGCGCGCTGTCGCTTCGGTTTCGACGCCTCTGCATCCGCATTCGGTAGAAGGTATAGATGGCAAGGGGAAGCAGCAGCAGCCAATCGGCGAAAAACCACAAATCTACGCCTTTGAGCAAAGAATCGATGCTCTCTCCGAGTGCACCGACTTGTCCGGCCTGCATCAATACGGGTATCGAAATAAGATCCTGAAAGTAGCGGAAGTAGATGAGATCAGAGTAGATGATAGCCGTCAGGATAATGTTTAGTGCAATTAGCGCGATCCTTCGTCCCTTTGGGGGTAACCATAAGGTCCAGAAGGACGTAAGCGCCAGTGTTCCGGCCGCAGTCATCAGATCATCGCGGTTCATAGCCATGTTCGGCACATGAACGAGTCGGTCGAACAAGATTAGCTTAAACAGCATGAGTCCGATGAAGAGCAGCGGCTCAAGCGCGATTAGGAGGGGAATAGCATAAAACGACGTCCGTTGCCGGCGCCGTTTTATGCTTCGAGAAGGTATATTCATCGAGTAGTTGTTTCCTTTCACAGCAGCTACGATTTGGCAGGACTGTCCGTTTTGTTGCGTGGAGGGAGCGGTCCAAAATACTGATAATACGTACATTCAATGCGGCCGTTGAATAGCTTGCGCTTCTTATCCGCCTTGCGGCCGATCGTATCCTCGAACGTGCGGGATTGCGTCAAAGCGAACATCGACCATGTCGGGATATAGAGAGAGCTGAGGCCAAGCTGCCTAATCGCTTTCTCTGCTTCGTCCTCGTCGCCGAGCCTTGTACCGTAAGGCGGGTTGGTGATGATGCAGCCATAGTCGCCTTCCGGCTTCACGCGGGAAACCGCCATCTGCTGCAGCTTGATCTCCTTCGCGAAGCCGGCTTTCTTCACGGCAGCCTCTGCGATTTCAAGTGCGCGCGGGTCGATATCCGAGCCTGTAATGTGAAGCGGGACGTTGTCCTTCACCGAGTCGAAAGCTTCCTCGCGTGCTTGCTCCCAGAGTTCTTCCGGGATAATGGACCAGCCTTCGCTGTTAAACGTACGACGTAGTCCAGGCGCGATGTTCCATCCGATCATTGCGGCTTCGATCGGAATAGTGCCGGAACCGCAGAACGGATCATACAGCGGGCGTTCAGGGCGCCATCTGCTGAGCAGCACCATTGCCGCTGCCATTGTTTCTTTGAGCGGTGCTTCAGTAACGAGTTTGCGGTATCCGCGCTTATGCAGACCGGGACCGGTAGTGTCCAGAGTCAGCATCGCCATGTCATTCAGCAGCCAGACTTCAATGACGTAGCGCTGTCCGTTGTCCTCGTGGAACCACTCGGTACCGTAAACCGATTTCATTTTCTCGACGATCGCTTTCTTTACGATACTTTGGCAGGCAGGCACGCTGGTCAGCTGCGACTTATGCGAGCGTCCTTCCACGGGAAATTCAGCGTCCTCGGGAATCCAATCCGGCCAATTGACCGCCTTGGTGCCTTCGAACAATTCTTCAAACGTTCTGGCAGGAAATTCCGCCATCTTAATCAATACGCGGTCAGAGGTGCGGAGCCATAGATTGGCGCGGCAAATATCTGCCAGACCACCCGTAAAAATAACGCGTCCGTTCTCCACCTTCTGATCCGTATAGCCAAGATCCATTAATTCGCGTGCGACGACCGCCTCCAGCCCCATAGGCGCTGTTGCAATCAGCTGCAGTTTGTCCATTTGTGTATCACTCCGCCTTCACGACTCCGGTTGTTTCCGGTCCAAGGTGAAACGGCTGACGTCGTCCATTAGGCGGCGCAGCGCGTTTCATTCCAGAGAAAGATAAGCATCGTATAAGGAGAAACTTATACTTTCTTATCTTTCATAAAAATCATACAATCAAGTATAGGTCATCCAAGGGATTAATTACAAACATTACATTCGTTATTATGGAGAGGGGCAGGAATCGATGTCGACGGAACAGTATGTAGAACAGCTGCTAGGTGAAGACGCGGATTTGGCTCGGGTACATCAGACGATTCAACAATTAGGGATGCCGGAGATTTCGATTGCGGCCGGTTACGGTCGTCTCCTTACGATGCTTGTTCGCATGTCCGGTGCGAAGAACGTGCTTGAAATCGGCGCACTTGGCGGCTACAGCGGGATTTGTCTTGCCAGAGGCTTAACGGACGGCGGGCGATTGACTTCCCTTGAGCTGCTGCAGAATTATGCGAATGTTGCGCGCGGGAGCTTAGAAGCAGCCGGTCTTGGCGATCGCGTGGAATACCGAGTAGGGGATGCCAAAGAAAGTTTGGCTGTACTCGAAGAAGAAGGCCGCAAGTTTGACTTCTTCTTCATTGACGCGGACAAAGAGAGCTATCCGCTCTACCTGGAGTGGGCGATCAAGCTCGCCAACCCCGGCGCGGTTATTACGGGAGACAACGCGCTGCTGCATGGCAGAACGATCGACCCGGAGAAGAACGGCCCATCCGTTCTCGCTATGCGCGAGTTCAATGCATCGATGGTCAGCGACGAGCGGCTCATCGGTACGCTGCTGCCGGCTTATGACGGCCTCGCTGTTGCGGTTGTGAAGTAGGAGCGAACGAAGTGGCTGAGCATCGAGGTGCTCAGCCACTTTTTTGTTTGATTTGGAATCGAGGGGGAGCTCCGTTATGCGAGGTGCTTCGTTCGGCTAGTGGCTAGAGCACGGGGCTAACAGAGTGCGCTAACAAATCGTACAGGGCTTATTGGTCCATAAATGGCTTGGATAATATTCTAACGAATCGTAGCGGTCTTATTTGGTGGTATTTGGGATGGTAGGGGTCAACTCGCACCAAATAAGGCTTTTACGATTCGTTAGAATCTCGAAACTCCGAAATCGCGATGAATAAGGCTTCTACGATTCTTTAGAGTTTCGCGGCTAGTGGGACGACGGTGCGAGATAAACGATTCGCGATTCAGAGTGCGAGTAGCGGAACATGCGAGATCAGGGATGAGGACGCGGAGTATGGGATGCGGGAATGCGAGCGCAGGTATGCGAATTGCCGCTTGGCTTAGGGGCACCGGGCAAGCGGCGCCTGGCACGCAAGCGTGCGAACGTTCAGCTCCCCGTGAGCTAATCACAACTTTCCCCAATAGCGAAAAGCTGGCACAGGGCTCCCCCTTGTGCCAGCTTTTTATTCCTATTTTGCGCCACCAGACGCCGACCGCTTCGACACTAGCGTCCGCCTAACCCATACGGCATTGATGACAAACAACGCCGATGAGATAAGAAACACGCCGCGTATCCCCGTCCAGCCCGAGATGATGCCGCCGACGATGGGGCCAATCATGTTGCCAAGTGACAGCATGCTGCTGTTAATGCTGAAGGCGCGGCTTTCCATCCCGTCCGGCGTAAACCGGCGGACGAGCGAATTGACCGACGGGATGAGGCCGCCCAAGAAGCAGCCTTGCAGCAATCGGAAGAGCAGCAGCTGCCATACCGAGCCGGCAAATGCCTGCGGGATGAACATCAGCGCCGCCCCAATCAGCGAGATGCCGAGGATGCGCTCTTGGCCAATTCGGTCGCTCAGCCTGCCGAGCAGCGGCGAGGCGACCATGTTGGAGAGACCGGCGGCGGAGCCGACGAATCCGGCCCAGAAGGCCAAATTGACGACTGTACCGTGCAAATCCTGCACATAGAGCGGCATGAGCGGCATCGGGCCGATGATCGCAAACTGCAGCAGGAAGGTAACCGCGAAGAGGGACATCAGCTGAGGCACACGTGAGAGCTGGCGAAAGCCGGCAATGACCGACATGTTTGGACGAGCCGCAGCCTCTTGCCGATTGAAACTCTCCCGAACTATGAAGTAGGCAAGCAAAGAAGCTAAGAACAGCAAGCTGCCGGTTAAATAGAAAATCGGCCGATACCCGACGGCATCTGCGAGCAGCCCGCCGATGAACGGCCCCAGAATGCTGCCCGCAATCCCGCCGGATTGCAGCGTCCCCATCGCGAACCCCATCCGCTCCTTCGGTGTCGAAACCGAGATGAGCGAGACGGCTGCGGGATTAAAGCCGGAGATCGTGCCATTGACCATCCGCAGCAGCAGCAAATGCCATGGTGATGTGGCGAAGCCCATAAGAATCATAACGATGGCCATGCCGAAGCCGGAGCGAAGCAGCATCATTTTGCGTCCATAGCGGTCCGATAGTTTTCCCCATAAGGGTTGAAAGAGGAATGCCGTCACGAAGTTACCCGCGAAAATCACGCCGGCCCAAGTCGCGATCTCATGTTTATTGGTTAATCCGATGCGTTCCGACTGCAAATAAAGCGACATAAATGGGATAATCATCGTCATTCCGCCCATGACGAGAAACTGACCGATCCAGAGGACGGCCAGATTTTTCTTCCACTGTTCCATTTCGATTCTCCAATCATAAGACTTCGAATTGTAAGACTGTAAACACCATATCGACAGTATAGCATAGCCGAAACCTAACATTGTCATATGTTTGTCAATGATAGCAGCGGGCGGGCGGTTGTTACACTTGGGCAAAAAGGGCATAATGGAAACGTAGGGAAAACGATAGAAATGGGGAACTTCAATGAGCTACAACGACATTTTCATCCGCGCGTGCCGAGGAGAACAGGTCGATCGCTTACCCGTCTGGTATATGCGACAAGCGGGACGTTACGATCCCGATTACCGTAAAATAAAAGAAAATTACTCGCTGCTGGAAATTTGCAAGAGACCGGAATTGGCCGCTGAGGTAACGCTCATGCCGATTAAGAAGCTCGGTGTGGACGCAGCGATTTTGTATTCCGATATTATGAATCCGGTCGCGTCGATCGGTATTGATTTTGACATTGTGGCTAACGTGGGCCCTGTCATTGCGAATCCGATCCGCTCGGCAGCAGACGTGGATAAGCTGAAGCCGATCGATGTGGAAGGCGACTTGTCTCATGTACTGGAGACAATTCGTATTTTGGATCGCGAGCTTGATGTGCCGCTTATTACGTTCGCAGGTGCGCCGTTTACGATTGCCAGTTACTTGATCGAAGGACGTCCATCGAAGTCGTACATCAGAACGAAGTCGCTTATGTACTCGGAACCGGCAGTATGGTTCAAGCTGATGGACAAGCTGGGCGATATGGTTATTGCTTATCTTCGTGCCCATATCGGCGCAGGCGGCAAGGCGTTCCAACTGTTCGACAGCTGGGTAGGCTCACTTGCTCCACATGATTTCAAAACGTTTGTGCTGCCGACGATTGAACGGATATTCAGCGAGCTGTCGGATCTGCCGCAGCCGAAAATCTACTTCCCGGGCGTAGCGTCCGGCGAGCTGCTTCCAACACTGACGAATGTCAAAGCCGATGTTATCGGTCTTGACTGGCGCGTGCCGATTAATGAAGGCCGCCGCAGACTTGGCGGTTCCTTCGCTGTGCAGGGCAATCTTGATCCGTACGTTCTCACTGCACCAATGGAAGTCATCAAGGAGCATGCGAAAGCAATCATTGATGAAGGCATTAAGCAGCCGGGCTTCGTGTTCAACCTGGGACATGGCTTGTTCCCGGAAGCGTCGCTCGACAAGCTGCGCGAGCTGACCGAGTTTGTGCATGACTACTCCGCTGAAGCGATAAAAGCGTTGAGCGGCAAGCAGGAGGAGCTTCGCCATGGCTAACGGTACAATCGGCGTACTCGTCATGTCCTACGGAACGCCGGAGAGCATGGACGGGATCGAAGAATATTACACGCATATTCGCAGAGGTCATGCGCCGACGCCGGAACAACTGGCTGAGCTGAGCAGTCGCTACGAAGCGATTGTCGGCGGCGTGTTCCCGCTGCGCGAGAATACAAACCGTCAAGTAGCCGGCCTGCAAGCCGCACTTGACGCTGCTGCGCCCGGCCGCTATAGCTGCTATCAAGGCTTGAAGCATGCGCGCCCATATATCGAAGATGGCGTTTCCGCTATGGCTGCGGATGGCATTCAACATGCGGTAGGCATTGTCCTGGCGCCGCACTACTCCACGATGAGCGTAGGCAGTTATATGAAACGTGCGCAAGAGAAGGCGGAAGAGCTGGGCATTCAATTCGCAACGGTGGAAAGCTATCATACGCATCCGAAGCTGATTGAAGCGCTCGTGAATCGGGTCAAAGCCGCACATGAAGCCCTTCAAGGTGTTCAGCCTATAAAAGTACTCTTCAGTGCACACAGCTTGCCGGTCAAAATCCGGGAGATGGATGATCCGTATGAGGAGCAGCTGCTGGAAACGTCCAAGCTTGTAGCGGATGGCGCGGGCGTTACGGATTGGCAGTTCACCTGGCAGAGCGCGGGACGTACCCGAGAACCATGGCTTGGCCCGGACATTCTCGAAACGATGAAGGAAACGGCTGCCGCGGGCTACAAAGGCATACTGGCTGCCCCGATTGGATTCGTATCCGAGCACTTGGAAGTGCTCTACGATGTTGATATTGAAGCGCAAGCCGAAGCCCGTGAACGCGGGATTAAGCTGCAGCGCATTGAGATGCTGGGCACAGATCCGCTCTATATGGAAACCTTGGCCGATTCCGTTCAGGACGCGGCAAGAGCGGTTTTCGCTTAGCGGATAGCGTTATTACAGAGGAGATGACTCGCATGCGGGGGAACGGTAGGCTCGATCGCTTCGTCGTTATCGGAGGCGGTATCAGCGGACTCAGCTCCGCTTTTTATTTGCTCAAGGAAGCGAAGCAGCGCGGCCGGGAAGCGGTCATTACGCTCGTGGATCCGTCGGAGAGAATCGGCGGCAAAATCAACACGCTTCGGCGCGACGGCTTCATAATTGAACGCGGTCCGGATTCCTTCCTGGCACGCAAGACGCCGATTATTGATTTGGCCTATGATCTTGGCATCGAGCATGAATTGACCGGCACGAACCCGGCTGCCAAGAAAACGTATATTCTTCATAATGGCAAGCTGCATTCCATGCCTCCGGGTCTCGTGCTTGGCGTACCGACGGAAATTGCACCTTTTGCGAAGACGAGCCTGCTGACATGGAAAGGCAAGCTTCGCGCCTTGATGGATTTCGTACTGCCTGCGAGCAAAGAAACAGGCGACGAATCAATCGGAGACTTCCTGTCTCGCCGATTGGGCAGCGAAGTGATGGAGCGGGTTGCAGAGCCGCTGCTTGCGGGCATTTATGCCGGCGAGCTGCGGAATTTAAGCCTCGCCGCGACATTCCCGCAGTTTCGAGATGCTGAGCGCAAGCATGGCAGCTTGATTCGAGGGATGCGCGCCAATAAGCGGAAGGCGGCTTTAGCGCCGCCAAGTGTGAGCAGAGTGCCGGCATCCGTCAAGAACAGCATGTTTCTGACGTTTAAGGGCGGACTTGCTACGATGCTGGATGCACTGGATTCGGCGCTGTCCACTGTGGATCGGCGAATGGGACGGAAGGCAGTCGCATTCCGCCAAAATGATCCCGATGAGCATGGCGAAGATTCAGCGCCGTACGAAGTGCTGCTGAGCGACGGTGAGATACTGGAGGCAGATGGCATCGTCATTACGGCACCTGCCTTTGATGCCGCAGATTTACTGGAGCCGCACATGAACGTTGATGCGCTTCGTGACATTCGTTACGTATCGGTAGCTAATGTCGTCATGGCCTTCGATAAAGCGTCGCTTGGCATGAATTTCGACGGTTCAGGATTTGTTGTACCGCGTTCGGAGGGCACGACCATTACAGCTTGTACATGGACATCGGCCAAATGGCTGCATTCCAGCCCTAGCAATAAAGTGCTGCTGCGCTGTTATGTTGGCCGCGCCGGCGATGAAGCGGTTGTCGATTTGCCGGATGAAGTATTGAAAGAAGCCGTTCGGAGCGATGTTCGCTTGGTGATGGGCATTACAGCCGAGCCGCTGTTCACAGAGATTACTCGTCTGCATCATTCCATGCCGCAATATCCGGTTGGTCATCTTCAGAAGACCGCACAGCTTCGTACAAAGCTGCGCGCGGAGATGCCCGGAGTATGGTTAACCGGCGCCGCATTCGATGGCGTTGGGCTGCCGGATTGCATCCGCCAAGGGAAAGAAGCCGCATCCGGCGTCTATAAGTCGCTGCTTGGGGAATTTAAATAAGAGAAAGGCCATGAGAACGTCTGCGACAGACGAACCCCATGGCCCTTTTTATTTTGTAAGTTAATCGATCGGAGGCCCAACTCTCCCTTCACGCTCCGCCTGCTTTCGGTGAGCAACCCGGCTGCTTGCGGCAGCTGCGATCGCTCCGACGATATCATCGAGGAACGTGTGACACTGCGCATCTTCTTTATCGTTCAAACGCTTTAGAATGCCTGGTTTTAATTTATCGACATAGCCGAAATTCGTGAATCCGATGCTGCCGTAAACGTTCACGATGGACAGGGCAAGAATTTCATCGCACCCGTAGAGCCCCTCGTCATTTTCTATCATTTCTTGAAGCGGCGACAGCAGCTTGCCTTCCTCTGCAAGCAGATCCAGCTGAATACCGGTCAAGATGGCGTTCTGCACCTCGCGCTTGGTCAGCACGGCTTCCACATACATTTCACATTCCTGCATCGTGAGCTCCGGATAATAATCCTTCTGCAGAAATAGAACCAGCTCTGCGATTTGCGGGATCTCGACACCGCGTTTGGTGAGCCATTCCCGCGTCGCTTCTGCGATTTTCGTACTGTTTAGGCGGTAATCACTGGACTTCGTCATCGCTACACCCCTTGTCTCAAAATGGTGGACAAAACTGGTCTAATTGATTTGGAGGGCTCGTATATATAGTACTACAAAAGCAGAACTTGTACCAAAGCAATCGAACTATTCAAATGGGGAGGAAAATGAACAATGACTTACAATCGACTGTTTCGCCGGGCTGCGCTCGCCGGAGTGCTTGCTTTGCCCATTTTGACGACCGGCTGCGGATTATTCTCACAGCCCGCCAGTGAATCGATCGATCCGCCGCAAAACAGCACTCAAAACGTCGACGCCGACATTAATCCCGGACAAACGGTAACCGAGGGCGATCAATCGCAAATGACGCTGTACCTGAAGGACCGCAATGGCCTGCTGGCACCTGTCACGGTTATGGCAACGCTCGGACAGGATGAGAAGCTCGGGCAGAAGGCGCTTGAGATGATGGTGGAAGGCGGCGCTTACGAAAGTGAAATCCCGGATGGCTTCCAAGCGGTGCTGCCGAAAGGGACAACTGTGAAGGGGCTCAACATCGTTCCGGATCAGAAGCTGGCCATTGTCGACTTCACGAAATCGTTTGTCGACTACAATGTATCGGACGAGCGTAAAATCGTTGAAGCCATTACATGGACGCTGACAAGCCTTGAAGGTGTGCAGAACGTCGAGATCGATCTTGAAGGGCAGAAGCTGAGCGAAATGCCGCAGGATGGATTGCCAATCGACGATCAATTGACGCGCGCAGTCGGCATTAACCTTGAAGCTGCCGATAACGTCGACTACAGCCAATCGACACCGGTTACGATCTACTTCTCCGCAGTTACGCCTGACAACGAACAGTACTATGTACCGGTAACAAGGCTCGTGACGCGCTCGAACAACAAAGCGAAAACAGCGATCGAGCAGCTAATCAGCGGGCCGCTCAATGATCTGCCGCTCAAAGCCGTTATGACGCCGGATGTGCTGGTTAAGAATGTCACGAAGAAGAACGATATCGTGACCGTCGAGCTTCAGGATGACAGCTACCAGCAAGGCCAGCAGGAGCCGGCCGAAATGCTGGAGGCAGTCGTGCTTGCGCTTACCGAGAACACAGGGCTAAGCAAGGTGCAAATCAAGCTCAATGGTAAAACGGACTTCGTGGATACGAAGAACCAGTCCTACAGCGCGCCGGTAAGCCGACCTGAACATGTGAACGCATTTAAATCGTAATGAAGCTTCGCAAATAGAAGACCTGCCGTGATGCGCCAATGGCGTGCGCGGCAGGTCTTTTGTTTTGGTGCGAGATTACGGCAGAGGGCTTCGTGCATGCGAATTAGGTGGACAGCGGCGCATGAAGCGCAACAGGAGGTCTACATGGAAACAAATTCGGCGAAATGAGCACAAGAAGCGCACCAGGGGATCTACATGAGAGCGAAGTTGGTGGACTGTGGCGCATGAAGCGCACCGGATGGTCTACATGGAAACGAATTCGGCGAAATGAGCACATGCAGCATACCTATGGACCCACATGAGCCACACATGCGCATCAATCGCAGAATTTGCGTTGGGAATCTGGTGGAAATCGCAACAAAGCACAACAGTACATCTAAAAGGGTGCGAAATCAGCAGCTACATCGGAGCAAAACCCTCAATGCCTAAACAGGTATACAACATTTACAAATTGGGTATTATAATAAAAATAGTACCTTGACAGTCATAGTAGTGTGCTGTATTATGTGTTTAGGAGAGGTGATCAAATGAGCGAGAACAAAATTACATCCGACCTCCTGCGGGGACATACCGATACGATGATTTTACGGCTCCTTTCCGAATCGGATCGATATGGGTACGAAATCGTCAAGCTAATTGCCGAGCGATCGAGCGGCGAATATGAGTTAAAGGAAGCGACGATGTACTCCAGTGTCCGGAGGCTTGAGACGGACGGCGATATCGAGTGGTATTGGGGCGATGAATCGCAGGGTGGAAGACGCAAGTATTTTCGAATTACCGCGAAGGGTAAGGACACTTATGTTCAGAACAAAAGCAACTGGGAGTACGCACAGCGTGTACTAGAAAACTTATTATAAGGAGAGTTGATCCTATGAATTCCAAATTAACCAACTATTTGAACGGCGTATTTACACCCTATGAAGGCGTAAGAAGTGTCTCTGAGCTAAAGGCTGACCTGCATTCCGATTTACAGGAACGGTACAACGAACTGAGAGCTGAGGGCAAAGACGAAGAAACGGCTTTTAAGCTGACCATCGAGAGTATCGGTGATATCGAGCAAACGATTCTGGAAGTTTCCAACCTCTCCCGCTCGTTGGAGCGGCAGGTGCTGACAAACTTTAGCGCGAGCAACCTGGCTCAGAGCGACTTTGCAGGCGTTACGGCACGTAAGGGACAATTTAATGCCAGCGCATTGCGCGGCTCCGACTTTGCAGGCGCAGATTTGACCGGCAGCACATTTAAGAGCAGCGACGTAAGCGAAGCTAATTTTGACGGCGCCAATTTGACGGACTGCAGCTTCAACACGCTTGACCTGAGAAATGCAAGCTTCAATAAGTCCATTCTGGTACGTACCAATTTCAGCAAGTCTGGTCTGGATGGCGTTACTTTCACTGGAGTAAGAATGACCGACGTAACCTTTTCGATGACCGATCTCAGAAAAACGGTTTTTGAACGCTGTTTGTTTGATGGGGTTGATTTCAAGTACGCCGATCTGACCGGAAAATCTTTCGAGGGACAGACGTTTGTAGGCGTTAAGTTTGACAAAGCGGCATTGACCGAAGCTTCGTTCAAGGGTGCTACATTGAATAATGTATCGTTCCAGCCTGGATTTACGCTAACGAATAAGTACTACCGCATGATCAAAACCATTAGCTTTGACGGCGCTACGATGGATAAATTGACTTATGCCTCGCTCAAAGGAATGGGAGCCGATTTGTCCAACGTTACAGTTCACTAAGGGAGGAATGAATATGCAAAGCAAAGCGATTCAGGTAAAGGGACTGCAGAAATCCTATAAGCAGCTTCAAGTCCTAAAAGGCGTTGATTTCGCGGTGGAGAAGGGCAGTATCTTCGCACTGCTCGGCTCCAACGGCGCGGGTAAAACCACGGTTGTCAAAATCCTCACCACGCTGCTTAAACAAGACAGCGGGACCGCCACCATAAACGGTTTCGATGTTGGATCCAAACCGGATCATGTACGACAAGCGATTAGTCTGACCGGACAATTCGCGGCCGTCGACGAAATTTTGACCGGACGGGAAAATCTGATCATGATCGCCAAGCTGCGCTACCTCCCAAATCCGCGTCAGATCGCGGATGATTTATTGAAACGCTTCGGCTTGACGGAGGCTGCCGACCGCAAAGTATCCACCTATTCGGGCGGCATGCGTCGAAGGCTCGACATCTCCTTGAGTTTGGTGGGGAAACCTCAAATTATTTTCCTCGACGAGCCGACCACCGGGCTTGACCCCGAGGCGCGCATCGAGGTATGGAAGGTTGTGAAGGATCTTGCAAACAGCGGAACCACGGTATTCCTCACCACGCAGTATCTTGATGAAGCAGAACAGCTTGCTGACCAAATCGCGATTTTGCATGAAGGTAAGATTATTGCTAACGGTACGCTATCGGAGCTCAAAAAGCTGTTCCCGTCGGCAAAGGTGGAATACGTGGAGAAACAGCCTTCATTAGAAGAGATATTCCTCGCCATAATTGGCAAGAAAGAGGGAGCATAAATGGAGACAGTAAAGAAACATTTTTTCAGCGATCTAAGCATCATGCTCGGACGCTCCATGCGCCATATTACGCGCAGTTTGGACACCATCATTTCCGTTACCATTACACCTATTGCACTCATGCTGCTCTTCGTCTATGTATTCGGCGGCGCGATTCAATCCGGCGCAGATAACTATGTGAATTATTTGTTGCCCGGAATACTGCTCATCGCGATTGCCAGCGGAATAGCCTACACGTCCTACCGCCTGTTCATTGATGTACAGCGGGGCATATTTGAACGATTTCACTCCATGCCGATTTCACGTTCTACCTTGCTTTGGGGCCATGTGCTAACTTCGCTTGTATCCAACGCCATATCGCTTGTCGTCATCATCATTGTCGCGTTGATTATGGGCTTTCGTTCCTCAGCCGGGTTACTAGACTGGCTTGCCGTAGCAGGCATACTCGCACTATTTACGCTAGCCTTAACCTGGGTCGCGGCCATAGCCGGACTATCCGCTAAATCGGTCGATGGTGCCAGCGCCTTCTCCTACCCGATCATCTTCCTGCCATTCATCAGTTCAGCATTCGTGCCGACAGAAACAATGCCTAAAGTTGTTCGTGCATTCGCCGAGAACCAACCCGTAACTTCAATCGTTGCAGCCATCCGCTCATTGTTGTCAGGCCAGCCGGTGGGAAATGATATTTGGGTCGCGCTAGCATGGTGCCTTGGTATTCTGCTCGTAGCTTATTACTTTGCAATGAAGGTATATAAGAATCGATTCTGATCAGTCGAATACGATCATAGGTCGAAATCAAGCTGCCGGCGCAATGACCGGCAGCTTATTCTGTTATTGGGAAGTGGACCGGTTCAGGGGGACGGGTGCTTTTCGAGCGCCATTTTGGTAAAATGGTTTAGATTGCGCTTGAGCCAGGATATGGCACATGAAACTGCGGCAGAAAGATGGAGGCTACACAATGAGAATAGATGGACGTCAGGCAAACGAGCTGCGGCGGGTTACGATTACAATGAATCCCAATAAATATGCGGAAGGTTCGGTGCTGATTGAGTTCGGCGATACGAAGGTGCTCTGTACCGCTTCGACCGAGGAACGCGTTCCGCCTTTCATGAAAGGGCAAGGCAAAGGCTGGATCAACGCGGAATATTCTATGCTGCCACGCGCCACGCAAGTCCGGAATCAACGGGAATCGGCCAGAGGGAAGCTGACGGGCCGCACGATGGAAATCCAGCGTTTGATCGGCCGCGCGCTGCGTTCGGTTGTGGATTTACATGCGCTGGGTGAGCGTACGATTACGCTGGATTGCGATGTTCTTCAAGCAGACGGTGGAACGCGTACAACGTCGATTACAGGAGCGTTCGTGGCTCTAGCCCTGGCTGTACATAAGATAAACAGCAATAATGAGTTTGCCAAATACCCGCTCACGGATTTCCTCGCGTCGGTTAGCGTGGGCGTGATCGGCGAGCGCACGCTGCTTGACCTCAACTATGAAGAGGACTCCAAAGCGAAGGTCGATATGAATGTTGTCATGACCGGGGCAGGGAAATTCGTTGAGGTGCAGGGAACCGGCGAGGAGTCGCCGTTCTCGCGTGAAGAGTTTAACGAGCTACTGGCCAGCGCCGAAGAAGGAATCGCCAGCTTGATTGCGAAACAGCGGGACGCGCTTGGCTTAATGGGCAGCCGCATTGGGAATCCGAAAGCATGAAGCAGGGCGATACGGTAGTTGTGGCGACCAAAAATGCCGGCAAGGTACGTGAGTTCTCGCATGCGTTCGGCCAGCTTGGCATGCAGGTCGTCAGCATGTTCGATTACCCGAATCTGCCGGATGTGGAGGAGGATGGAGTAACCTTCGCGGAGAATGCCCGCAAGAAAGCGAAGACAGTTGCCGAAGCGCTCGGACTGCCTGTGCTTGCGGATGATTCCGGTCTTCAAGTTTCCCGGCTCGGCGGTGAGCCCGGCGTGTACTCTGCGCGTTATTCAGGCGAAGATGCGACTGATGCTCGCAATAACGAGAAACTGCTGCAGGAGCTGGCTCGTCTTACAGAGGGCGATGCGGAGCTGGAGCAGCTCGCGGATGGAACGAAGCTGCTAAGCGAAGCGAATTTTATATGCACGTTGGCGTTATATGATCCGGCTACAGGAGCCTTTATTGAAAGTGAAGGCCTGATAGACGGTTATATTATGGATCAGCCAAGAGGGAACGGCGGCTTCGGCTATGATCCGTTGTTTTATTTGAAATCGCAAAACAAAGGAATGGCAGAGCTGACGACAGAAGAGAAGCAGGCGATCAGCCACCGAGGTAAAGCGCTCGCGGAACTGTTGAATAAGCTGGCATCGAACGACTAGCAGCTGCGTTCCGATATATCCGCTCAATATAGAGTCCGCAAATTAGCAATTAGCGGGCTCTTTTTCTTGTGCTTTTATCCAACGAAAAGGCCGTCTCGTAAGCGTGCGGTCGCACGCTTACGAGACAGCCTTTTATTTTAGAACATTAGCGGATCACTACCTTGTATTCCCTCAGCCACATATCTACCTGCAGCAGGTAAGCGAATAGCTGTGGTCCGGACATTAATTGACCAAACCATGGCAGATTACTGCTGGCGGCTTCGGATTCCGCAAGCTCCCGAATCTTCTTCACATTGATGAGCTGCAGCAGTGGGGACGTGCCTTCATGGATGATCTCCAGCACTTGCTTGCGAACCGCATTGAGGTAGTTCGGGTTATGCGTTTTCGGATAAGGGCTTTTCTTCCGATAGAGCACATCGTGAGGCAATACGCCTTCAAGCGCCATACGGAGAATCCCTTTCTCCCGGTCCCCGGCTGTTTTGATCGCCCACGGAATGTTGTAAACATACTCCACGAGCCTGTGATCGCAATAGGGAACGCGTACTTCAAGGCCAACCGCCATACTCATCCGGTCTTTGCGGTCAAGCAGCGTCGGCATGAATCGAGTAATGTTCAGATAAGACATTTGACGCATTTTGCGAGCTGCGGCATCTTCGCCGGCCAGGTGCGGTACTTCGGCTATGGCATCCGAATAACGATCCCCTAGGTAGTCTAACGGTCGAATCCATGCAGCCACGTCCTGCGAGAGCAAGTCGGCTCTCATGCCTGCCGCAAGTGACCAAGGGAACGTACCTGCGTTCAGCGCTTCCTCGCGGTGGAACCATGGATAGCCGCCGAAGATTTCATCCGCCGCTTCGCCGGAAATCGCTACGGTTGCTTCCTTCTTGATTTCGCGGCAGAAGAGCAGCAGGGAAGAGTCCACATCCGCCATCCCCGGCATATCGCGCGCATGCATCGCTTCACGCAGTGACGCAACCAGCTCAGGCGTATCAAAGACCATGGAATGATGAATCGTGCCCAGATGAGTAGTCATCCGTTCGATCCATGGCGCATCGGCGTTCGGCTGGAACGCATGGGCTTTAAAGTGTTTATCGTTATCTACATAATCGACGGAGAACGTATGGACGACGCCTTGCCCCGTTTCATTGTAGTAATTGACCGCGAGTGAAGTGAGCGCGCTGGAGTCTAATCCACCTGAGAGCAGCGTACATAGCGGCACATCGGATACGAGCTGACGCTCTACCGTATCTTTCAACAGATCACCGACTGTTTTGGCCGTCTCCTGCACGGTTTCGGTATGAGGCTTGCTTTCCAATTTCCAATAGGTGCGGACGCTTAAGCCTGCACGGCTATAGATTGCACAGTGTCCCGGCAGCAGCTCACCGATATCGCGGTAGACACCGACCCCCGGCGTACGCGCAGGTCCGACGATAAAGATCTCGGCCAAACCTTCCGGTCCAACCTCCGGTTTGACGGCAGGATGTTGGAGGAGTGCTTTCGGCTCGGAGCCGAATATGAACCGTCCCAGCTGTTTCGCATAGAAGAACGGTTTTACGCCGAGTCTGTCTCTGGCGATGAACAAATGCTGCTCCTTGGAATCCCATAAGGCAAAAGCAAAGATACCATTAAATTTCTCCACGCAAGAAGGGCCCCATTCCATGTAGGCAACGAGCAATACCTCCGTGTCGCAGGTAGTTGTAAAACGTCTGCCCCTGCTTTCAAGCTCACGCTTCAGTTCCGGTGCGTTATACAGCTCCCCGTTATAAACTAGGACATACGAATCGTCATCAGACGTACGAACCATCGGTTGTGCACCGTTCGCAGGATCGATAACGGAGAGTCTCCGGTGGCCTAGCGCACAATGCGGCGAGATCCAGGTTCCCGATGCATCCGGGCCGCGGTTTGCCAGCGTTCCGGTCATTTTCTCGAGAGTGATGGATTGTTTTGTCAGGTCATCGGTCCAGTCGATCCAGCCCGTGAATCCACACATGGTGCTCATTCCTTTCTCTTAGAGCTTCAAACAGCGATACTATGATGGTTATGCGAAAAATATGGATAAAATGTCTGTCCGTGGGGGGATGCTAGAGCAATGAAGGAGGGTGCTTTCGATATGGTCAATGATCACGATGAGTCATTTTACGCACGCAAACCCTATTATGTGTCCGTACAGGCAGGCTCAATATTAGAGGATCCAGAAGCGACTGCATTTGAGTTTGCCGTGACTGCAAATGAAGAAGAATTAAAACGTTTGCAAGAGCTGTTCGAGGAATATGCTTCGATGGATGAAGCGCAAGCGGGACAGTATGCTACAACGCTGTTCAGTTCGGCAAGTGATAAGCAAATGAACGCAGGCGTGGACGGGATTCTTCTCGATGTCTATCGGCTATTGTACGAGCTGGGTACGGACGAGACTAAGCATCATATAGCAACGATGGGATTATTTCCAGAGGGGAGTTTGAAATGATCGTGACGGATGCACGCGTTAGACGCGCGGTGAAACGCGAGGGGATGCCCAGCTGTGAAATCGAAGTTCATACCAATGACGCGGGCACGCCTGAATTACTCGCTTATTTTGGCGCTTCACGGGATAACGATTACGATATGATCGCGGTCGTGAAGAACGATGCGAGGACGGAAATCGACTGGTACGACAACAATATGCATAACGCCTTTACCAATGTTACCGATGACTTGTTCGATACGCCGACGATGAAGACGGATTGGGGGGAGCGGGAGTCATTCAAGGAGCAGGTGCTGTCGTTCCCGGGGATCCGAGCGGAGATCGGCCGATTGATGGATTGGTCCTAATGCTGTAAAATGCTGCCTCTTTCCTGTGCAACCCATGGTACAATGTAAGCATAACTGACAAACCATACCACGTAGTCCAAGTGAGGGAGGCGAGGCAGCCTTATGGGAACAACCTTGGTACGAAATGCAACCATTGTCACCATGAATAAACAGGACGAAATTGTAGTAGGCGATGTATTGTTCAAGGATGATGTCATTGTCTCTGTTGGCGGCCAAATTACGAGCGGCTACGATGTCGCTTCGACGACGGTCGTAGAAGCCAAAGGAAGGCTGCTGCTGCCAGGTTTCGTGCAAACGCATATCCATTTGTGTCAGACGTTATTCCGTGGCCGTGCAGACGATATGGCGCTCATGGATTGGCTGCGCACTCGGGTTTGGCCGCTTGAGGCGGCGCATGATGAGGAATCGGTTTATTACTCCGCAATGCTTGGCATCGGAGAATTATTGCGCAGCGGGACAACGACGATTCTGGATATGGAGACGGTGAGCCATACCGACTTTGCCTTTCAGGCCATTGCGAGCAGCGGAATTCGAGCGATCTCGGGCAAAGTGATGATGGATGCCGGCGGTGATGTGCCGGTTGGTTTACAGGAAGATACGAAACGTTCGGTCGAGGAAAGCACGGCGCTGCTGGAGAAGTGGCATGGCTATGACAATGGCCGGATCGGTTACGCCTATTGCCCTCGTTTCGTCGTTTCCTGTTCGGAGGAACTGTTGAAAGAGGTGCGGGATTTATCGTTCCACTATCAGGTGCTCGTCCACACCCATGCAGCAGAGAATCGCGAGGAAATCGAGCTGGTTATGCGCCAGCGCGGGATGCGCAACATCGTGTATTTGGATCATATCGGGCTAACCTCGCCGCGACTTGTCCTTGCGCATTGCATCTGGCTCGATGATGAGGAGAAGGATATTCTCAAACGTAGGGGAACCAAAATGACCCATTGTCCGGGATCCAATCTGAAGCTGTCATCCGGAATTGCTTTAGTTCCCGAGCTACTGGAGCAGGGCATCGGTATGGGCATTGGTGCGGACGGCGCGCCTTGTAACAATACGCTGGATATGTTTCAGGAGATGCGTTTAACAGCGCTGCTGCATAAGGTGCGATGCGGTCCGGAGTCTATGAATGCGCGAACGGTGCTGCGTATGGCAACGATGGGCGGAGCTGAGGCGCTTGGGCTGGATCATCTGATCGGCAGTATTGAACCAGGTAAGAAAGCCGATCTTGTTCTGCTGGATTTGAATGATTTTCATACGTTCCCATCCTATGATGCGGATCCGTACTCACGGGTCGTCTATGCGGCTTCAAGAGGAAATGTATCCGATGTGTGGGTTGACGGCAAGATGGTTGTGGAACGAGGAAAAGTAAGAACGATCGATAAACGAACGGTGCTGCGTGAGGCGGACCGATCCATAGCGCGTCTGTTAAAACGAATCTAGATAAAAGCCGACCGCCGCGTGAACTCGATTTTGAGAACACGCGGCGGTCGGCTTTTGTTTGAATGGGCTGACGATTAGCCGTTCACGATCTCCCCGCCATTCACATGAAGGACCTGGCCGCTCATGTAAGAGGAATCTTCGCAAGCGAGATAAACATATGCAGGTGCAAGCTCTTCGGGTTGTCCTGCTCGTTTCATTGGCGTATCGGAGCCGAATTTAGCGACTGTCTTCTCATCGAACGTCGATGGAATGAGCGGCGTCCATATTGGCCCCGGTGCTACGGCGTTAACGCGAATACCTTGGGCTGCAAGATTCATCGCGAGGGAGCGGGTGAAAGCAACCTGAGCTCCTTTGGTCGAGGAGTAGTCGAGCAAATTAGCACTGCCATGATATGCGGTTATTGAAGTCGTATTAATGATGGTCGCGCCTTTAGTTAAATGTGGCAAAGCTGCTTGAGTCAGGTAGAACATGCCGAATACATTGGTTTTGAACGTTCGCTCAAGCTGCTGTGGAGTAATAAGCGCAAGCGATTCCTTCGGATGCTGCTCTGCGGCATTGTTCACGACAATATCGAGGCCTCCCAATTGCGAGGTCGTATCATAAATGACCTTCTTGCAAAACTCGGGGTCCCCGATATCGCCGGCGATCGTCAAGCATTTCCGGCCTAACCCCTCAATTAAACCTCGTATCTCACTCGCATCGCCATCTTCGTCTAAATAGACGATCGCGACATCCGCGCCTTCCTTGGCATACATAAGTGCGACCGCTCGGCCGATCCCGCTGTCTCCTCCGGTAATAACGGCAACCTTGCCCGAGAGCTTGCCTGCTGCTTTATAAGCCGGTGATTCAAACTGCGGGCGAGGGGTCATCTCGCTTTCAAGCCCGGGCTGGCGATTCTGATGCTGCGGTGGGAACGACGCCGGTCTTTGTGGTGCTTGTTGATTGGATGACATCTTGTTGACCACTCCTTTCCAAGGAGTAGTTTGTGTCATTACAACAATGTTGATTCGGCTTTCTGTTTACCTGCTGAGACATGGAGCAAGTAGTCGGTGAATTGATGCAGCTGATGCAATAGAACACCGTTCTGCTGATCCAGCAGTTTAACGGCGTTTCCGCTGACAAGACCTTCACGGGATAACATCGCCGTTTGCTTCAAGTACAGCGCGCCGCCTTCAGGGAAGACGCCGAATGTGCCGAGCGGGAGCTGGATATTGAGGATGCTGATCGCCTTTAGCAGCTCGGCTTCATGTTCTATCGAAGTTTGATGAGCCAGCACAGCGAAGGATTGGAAGAGATACACACCTTCCTGATTCAGCTCCTGCAGACCTGGCAGGAAGCTCATCTCCAGGTCGATGTTCGCTTCGTGCTCTCCGATTTCCGCGAAACGGATAATGAGGGATGTGTAAGGCGCTTCTTCTGTCGGCCCCATCAGTTTGCTGGTGATGCCAATATTCTCATAGAAACGAAGCGTCCGCTTCAAGTAATCGATACTGATCACGTCTTCTTGCAAGGACATGCGGGTCTCTCCTTTGTTAGTTGTGCAGTTTCTTCGCAATCATTTCTTTCGTTGGTTTCTGCTTGGCGCTGTCAACGCGAAGCCCGATGCTCTCGATAATCGACTTGCTGTCCGCATCGTCGCCGCGCACGCCGCTTTCAAACAGCATACCCGCCAGATCCGTCACGATTTGGGCATAGCACTGGTCTACGCTGTTAAAGCCTTTCTCTTCGATAAGCTGCTGCCTAACCTTATCTTTGCCCGCTTTCTCGTTCTCAGGCTTCTTCATCGCGTCATCGACCTTAAGAACGCGATCGACGAACGATTCTTTCCGTTTATATTTCTTGTAAAATTTCACGATCGCCGCAACGCCGCCGAGAATCGCAGCGAGTGCGATCAGGATCGGGCCGGCAGGCGAAGCGGCTGCAATTAAGAGTGCAGCGCCGCCTGCGACCATTAGCGCGCCTTTGACGGCTGTCGCTTTGTTCTTTTCTTTGTTCATTTCCTGCGTTGAACCGCCAAGGCTGGCAGCATGGCCGAGATCAGTGGCACGCGTATCGCTGGCCTGTTTCATTTTGTCTTCCATCTCATGCAGGTTCTTGGCGTTCTTCTTGTTCTCGCGGTAACCAGCAACGCCGCTGACCATATAGGCCGCGCCGCCAACGATGCCAGCCGCGCCGGCAGCAACGGTTGCTCCGGCGTTAAGCCCCATGTCCGCAACCGTACGGACACTGTTTACGGTACCGGCGCTGAAACGCGCCAGATCGGCGGCGCCTGCGCCGCCTTCTCCTATGACTTGCTGTGCTTTGCCGGTATTGCTTAACGATTCATCATAGTTGTCGGTGGCATTGTAGATCTGGGAGATCGAGGCTAGGCCGCTTAGTGCACCTGCCGCGGGTCCGATTCCTTCCGCTACAGGCAAGGCGTCCTTCGCCCCTAATCCGGCGCTAATGGTAGCCGAACCGCCGGCACCCCCTGTAGAAGCCGAAGTGCCAATTGCCGCGTAGCCGAGATAGTCCTTGTCCGTGTCGGCATTGTAGTTCTTCGTATCGGTCTTGCTGGCATCGCGAGAGAAAACCGAAAACTTATCCCAATCAACGGATTTACTGATAATACCTTTGACCATCGTTTTCTTGACTGTATCCAGGTCTACGAATCGTTTGCTGGCTCCGTTCATCGCACGGATCGCAGACATTTTCTGTTCCGGCGTCAAGGCGTCGAAGTAGGCGAAGAGAGCGGATTTCTTTTCTTTCGTGGACTGCTCTTTCAGCCAGTTATAGACCTCGCTGTACCCTGCCTTGCCCCTCAAATTGGCGGGGATCGGCGGTGGAGTGAAGGCTGCTGGAGCGGCCGCCGCAGCAGGAGCTGATGGTGCGGCAGGGGCTGCAGGACTGGCCGGCGCGCTTGCGGTAATGTTTGGAGCTGTTACCGGCGCAGCGGCCGCTTCTTGCGCTTGTTGTTCCGGCGCTGCCGGGGCAGGTGCTTGAGTAGGCGCCTGTGTCGCGGGCATTGTGGAAGAAGCCGGACTATTGACTCGGTCTGGTCTGCCCATCCGAGCTGCGCCGGTTAGACGCATAATCGGTCCTTTGCCTGATTGCATCATCTGCAGCACCGCTTGATTGCCGGATGCACGCTGCATTTGTAGAAGCTTTCCGGGCTCCGATTCGCTTTCTCGACTGTTAGCTGGCGAGGCTGCTGTTCGGCTGCTCTGCTCGGCGCTTTCACGCTGGATGGGTGAAGCGGTTTTACGCGTATGGCGATTTGAATCGGCAAATGAGCTCATTTCGACAGCCTCCGACATTGAAAGTCATTATTCGCTAGAATGATAGACTAATAGTACCACATTTTGAGAGAAATCACGGGAATAATTGAAGGCGCTAATTAAGCATTTAATGAGGGGATACGGCTTTCTAACGAACTGGTGAGGGGATAGAGGGGTGTGCGGTTGGATTCCATAATTCCAAAGCATTGTTGCTCGACGGACGCCAAAGCGTTTTTTCTACAAAAGCCGAAATAACAAAAAAGCCTCCCGGAATTGTGCTAAAGCACAATTCAACAGGAGGCTGTTATTAATGAAGCAGTGTCTGAAACGCTTGGTATAAATGGCGTCCCAGGAGGGATTCGAACCCCCGACAACACGCTTAGAAGGCGTGTGCTCTATCCAACTGAGCTACTGGGACACGTAAGAAGTAGTATATCACGGAGTGTTCCGGTAGTGCAACTACTTTTTTTGAAAGGAATAAATCAAAAGCGGGAGAAGGGAATACTCGGAATCTTATTATCGTGATGACTACGAATCGCAAGGAGAATTCCGACGCTCGTCCTGATGAGCCTTTAGTCAAGGCTCTAGGGGACGGTCGAACCCGAGAGGGTTCTCTTCCTGTAACTTTAATAATGATGTACTCCATTATAAGCGGGTGAAGGGAATCGAACCCTCGCCTCAAGCTTGGGAAGCTGGCGTTCTGCCATTGAACTACACCCGCACAGAAAAAACAAAGTAGACAAATAATAGCACAGGCTAAAATGGAAATCAACAGCAGAGAGTGATATAATCGAAATCTAACTGTACATAATACGCATTTCTGCAGGCAGTTTGACTGATAAGGCGGTGATTCTATTACAACCTCGGGCCCCTCGCAGGGTGATAACAGAGAGAATGTATATTTGTTTCCGAATATGCTGGATCAATATCAGAACCAACTGACGCGCATGCTCGAATCCGAACAATATGGAGAAGCTAAGGGACTGCTGCGTTTCTTGCTGAATTGCCAGGGCGAAGAGAAGCGTCACTACGAAGAATGGACCAATTTATTATCATGGCTTGATGTTGCTTTTCCGGGCTATGGGGACTCGAACGACAGCATACATACGGATTCAACTGAACCAGAAAGTGATGAGGAGACACTTCGCCGGGAGGCTTTGACTGCCGGTGAGCACGATGAAGCTTACGTGCAGCAGGTTCTTTATATCATGCAGCATCATCCCGTTGCCGATCAGCAAATTTTGGCTTTGGAGCGGGCTGCTTATCTCAAGCATCCCAGTGTGGATGAGGCAATCATTACGTGGCTGACGAGAACGGATTTGCATCCTGCCCTTCAATTCAAGGCGCTGCAATCCTTGAAGAAGCGCGGTGTAACCGGAGCCATTAGGCTGGATCGACTTGGGGAGCAGGTGGATCTCGAGATCGAAGCGACTCCGCTTTCGATGGATGATTTTCCGCCGGTGGTTACAAGGGTCGTAGAACGGGTAGAATCGGTAACAGAGGTACAGGAAGCATCGATGCCCCATTTTGCAAGAGAGCTGTGGAAAGAGTGCTTGCAATGTTTGTACGGCACGACGGCATACAGCAGGCTGCTATCCGACGACGATGAGACTGTGGATTGCTACTCGGCTGCACTCCATCAAGTGCTTGAACTGTCACTTTATGGCAGAGTAGATGACGACGATGTGCGGGAAACTTACGGGATTACCGATGCTCTTCGGTTCCGTTATGAGCAGGCTTGCAGGTCGTTACGGCAAATCGCGCAATTAAAATTGGACGGTGATGGTGGCTAGTCTTGAAATTAATGAAAATGTTGATTATAATAGAATGGTTTATTACGGGTAAGATCTGACGCAGAAGCGTTATTTAATTTGGAGGGGAAAGCATAACATGACAGCAACTTGGGAAAAAATAGACAAGAATCTTGTCTCCATCAACGTAGAGGTTGAGGCAGGACAAGTTAATGAAGCGATTGACAAGGCATTTAAGAAGGTCGTTCAGA
This sequence comes from Paenibacillus rhizoryzae, assembly GCF_059686995.1. NCBI lineage: Bacteria > Bacillati > Bacillota > Bacilli > Caryophanales > Paenibacillaceae > Paenibacillus > Paenibacillus rhizoryzae. The sequence continues at coordinate 184,839 of NZ_JCAALT010000001.1, forward strand.
AAGTAAACGTACCTGGTTTCCGTAAAGGTAAAGTACCGCGGGGTATCTTCGAGAAGCGTTTCGGAATCGAAAGCTTGTACCAAGATGCAATCGACATTTTGCTTCCTGACACGTATGCAGCGGCACTGAAAGAAACTGGTGTTATTCCCGTGGATCGTCCTGACATCGATGTCGAGCAATTCGCGAAAGACCAATCGTTCAAGTATGTTGCAAAAGTAACCGTTAAGCCGGAAGTTGAGCTTGGCGAGTACAAAGGCATCGAAATTCCTTCTGCTGAAGCCGTAGTGACAGAAGAAGAAATTACAGCTGAACTTACTCGTCTGCAACAACGCCACGCTGAGTTGAACGTGATCGAAGAAGGCGCAGCTGAGAACGGCGACACTGCAGTAATCGACTTTGACGGTTATGTTGACGGTGTAGCATTCGATGGCGGCAAGAGCGAGCGTCATTCCCTTGAGCTTGGTTCCGGCGCGTTCATCCCAGGTTTCGAAGATCAAGTTATCGGTATGGCTACTGGCGACTTCAAGGACATCGAAATTACGTTCCCTGAGGAGTACCATGCGGCACACCTTGCAGGCAAACCTGCAGTATTCAAAGTGAAACTTCACGAAATCAAACGTAAGAGCCTGCCAGCACTTGACGATGAGTTCGCGAAAGACGTAAGCGAGTTCGATACTCTTGAAGAGTACAAGCAAGATCTGGCAACAAAGCTTGCTGACAGAAAAGCAAAAGAAAACGAAGCAGCTCGTGAAACAGCAGTCGTTGAGAAAGCAGCTGAAGCGGCAGTCGTTGAAATTCCAGACGCAATGGTTGATTCCGAAACTTCGTTCATGCTTCGCGATTTCGAGAATCGTCTTCGTCAACAAGGCATGAACTTGGATCTGTACTACCAGTTCTCCGGTCAAGACGAAGCAGCTCTTCGCACTCAAATGCACGCTGACGCAATCAAACGCGTTCGCAACAACCTTGTTCTCGAGCAAATCGCGAAGAACGAAGGCATCACTGCCGGTGAAGAAGATCTGAACGAAGAGCTTGAGAAACTTGCGAAACAATACAGCCGTACGGCTGAAGAGCTTCGTTCGATTTTCACAGCTAACGGCAACTTGGAAAACATCCAAGAAGATCTTGTACTACGCAAAACAATCAAGTTCTTGCTTGACAACAGCAAAACAGCTCCAGTAGTTGCATAAGAAATGAAACGATAAGGCACGTATTTACGTGCCTTATTTTATCCTCACCGCGGCTTCGCGGCATGCGGCAGGAACCGAAACATACATATGTATTTACCCGTATCGTATAATGTAATAGTCAGAAAAATGACATTACAACTGGAACATGTTAAAATAAGAACGATTAGAAGAAAAAGCTTTCGGCGCTAGAGGTTGCCGCGGTGAATATCTTCAAAAAGTCGATTACGAAAGAAGGTTGATCGCATGAATCTGGTGCCTATGGTCGTTGAGCAAACGAATCGGGGAGAACGTTCTTACGACATCTACTCCCGCTTATTGAAGGATCGGATTATTTTTCTAGGAAGTGCGATCGACGACGATGTTGCCAACGCCGTCATCGCGCAATTGCTGTTCCTTGCAGCCGATGACCCGGAGAAGGACATTCATCTGTACATTAACTCGCCCGGCGGTTCGGTTACCGCAGGAATGGGTATTTATGATACGATGCAGTTTATCAAGCCGGACGTTTCTACGATCTGCGTAGGCTTGGCTGCCAGCATGGGTTCACTTCTGCTTACGGCAGGAGCCAAAGGCAAGCGTTTCGCGCTGCCAAACGCCGAAGTAATGATCCATCAGCCTCTTGGCGGAGTTCGTGGTCAAGCTTCGGATATTAAGATTCACGCGGATTGGATTCTGAAGACCAAACAGAAGCTCAACCAAATTTTAGTGGATCGTACAGGTCAGCCTTATGAAAGAATCGATCGCGATACGGATCGTGACTATTTCATGAGTGCTGAAGAGGCGTTGAATTACGGTCTGATCGATAAGGTCGTAACATCTCTGTAATTCGCGCGAATCAACAAGAAGGGGTGAAAACTCATGTTCAAATTTAACGACGAGAAGGGCCAGTTGAAATGTTCGTTCTGCGGCAAATCGCAAGATCAAGTTCGCAAGCTCGTAGCCGGACCTGGCGTCTATATATGTGATGAATGTATCGAACTGTGTACGGAGATCGTTGAAGAAGAGCTCGGTCATGAAGAAGAGCTGGATCTGAAAGATATTCCGAAACCGCGCGATATTCGCAACATCTTAGACCAATACGTTATTGGTCAAGAACAAGCGAAGAAGTCGCTTTCTGTAGCGGTTTACAACCACTACAAACGCGTCAACTCGCAGAATAAGCTTGAAGATGTAGAACTCCAGAAGAGTAATATCCTGCTTGTAGGTCCTACAGGCTCAGGTAAAACACTTCTTGCTCAAACCATGGCCAAAATTTTGAACGTTCCGTTTGCTATCGCGGATGCGACTTCCCTAACGGAAGCCGGTTATGTCGGTGAAGACGTTGAGAATATTTTGCTCAAATTGATTCAAGCTGCGGATTACGATGTAGAGAAAGCTGAACGCGGCATCATCTACATCGATGAGATTGATAAAGTAGCGCGCAAATCCGAGAACCCGTCGATTACACGTGACGTTTCCGGTGAAGGCGTACAGCAAGCGCTCCTCAAAATTCTTGAAGGCACTGTTGCTTCCGTTCCACCGCAAGGCGGCCGTAAGCACCCGCACCAAGAATTTATTCAAATCGATACAACAAACATCTTGTTTATTTGCGGCGGTGCATTTGATGGTCTTGAGCAGTTGATCAAACGCCGGATTGGCAAGAAGGTTATCGGATTTAACGCTGCCGGAGACGGTCAGAAGGATCTGAAACCGGGTGAATATTTGTCGATGGTACTTCCGGAAGACTTGCTCAAATTCGGACTTATTCCGGAGTTTGTCGGCCGTTTGCCAGTCATCTCGACACTAGAGCCGCTTGATGAGAGCGCGCTTGTCCGTATCCTCTCCGAGCCGAAGAACGCGCTCGTGAAGCAGTATCAGAAACTGCTTGAGATGGACAATGTGAAGCTCGAATTCGAAGCTGCAGCACTTGATGCAATCGCGAAAGAAGCGATTAAGCGTAATACAGGTGCTCGTGGTTTAAGAGCGATCATTGAAGGGCTGATGCTCGACGTGATGTACGAAGTACCTTCACGTGACGATGTAAGCAGCTGCCTGATTACAGAGAAGGTCGTTCAAGACCGGATCATGCCTGAGCTTGTTTCCAAGAAGGGCAAGAAGAAGGAAGAAAGCGCCTGATCCAATAAATAACACCTCAAATGCTTCCACCCTTGCGGCGCGGCAACGCTAATCGCAAGGGTGGACTTTGACGTTCATGGGAGAGGTTACCTGATGTATTTGCGTAAAGATACGGTACCGGTCAAAGTCGGCCCGCTGACGATTGGCGGTAGTGATGAAGTTATTATTCAAAGTATGTGTACGACCAAAACAGCAGATGTTGAGGCAACCGTTGCCGAAATCCTGCGTCTGGAAGAAGCAGGCTGCCAAGTTGTCCGGGTTACGGTCAACAACAAGGAAGCTGCCGAGGCCATTAAAGAGATCAAGAAACGCATTCATATTCCGCTTGTTGCGGATATTCATTTCGATTACCGCCTTGCGCTTGCTGCAATTGAGAACGGCGTAGATAAAGTTCGGATCAACCCGGGCAATATCGGACGCCGCGAGAAAGTCGAAGCCGTCGTGAAGGCTTGTAAAGAGAAGAACATTCCGATTCGAATCGGAGTTAACGCCGGCTCGCTTGAGAACCATTTGCTTGAGAAGTATGGTTACCCGACTCCCGAAGCTATGGTAGAGAGTGCACTTTTCCATATCGGTATTCTTGAAGAGCTGGATTTCCATGATATTATCGTTTCGCTTAAAGCTTCCGACGTGCCGATGGCAATCGAAGCCTATCGCATGGCAGCGGAAGTGATTCGTTATCCGCTTCACCTTGGGATCACGGAAGCCGGAACGCTTCACACCGGTACGATTAAGAGCTCGGCAGGTATTGGCGCATTGCTTGCAATGGGCATTGGTAACACGGTTCGAATCAGCCTTAGCGCAGACCCGGTAGAAGAAGTGAAAGTAGCGCGTGAATTGCTGAAGACCTTCGGTCTGATTACGAACGCGGCAACACTGGTTTCTTGCCCGACGTGCGGACGGCTGGATATCGACTTGTTCTCTATCGCCAATGAGGTTGAAGAATACATCAGCAAAATCAAGGTGCCGATCAAGGTTTCCGTTCTTGGCTGTGCAGTTAACGGCCCGGGAGAAGCGCGTGAAGCGGACATCGGGATTGCAGGAGCTAGAGGCGAAGGCATGCTCTTCCGTTACGGAGAGATGATTCGCAAAGTGCCTGAAGCCGAGCTGCTCTCGGAGCTGAAGAAGGAAATTGACGAGATTGTACGCGTCTTTGAAGAGACCGGCGAAATTCCGGGACGCAAGCATCAGCCCGGACCTCATGTAACCACATAGGAAAACCGTTCAAACTTTACGTATTCATAGCGATTATTCCATCCGGCCGGGGGCAATACTGAACAGTATGAGCCCCGTAAAGCCGGATTTTTTGTATGAAGAAAAACGGCGTAAGCCGTTTCTTTTCTTTTCAGCCAGAGAAGGAACGAAACTGCCCGCGCCGCTAGTCTTCTTAAGAGAGGAGTAATTGCTATGAGTTTAAGTTTGATTTTGATGTTGATCCAGGTGTTTTTCGCAATTGTGATTGGTTTGTACTTCTGGAATTTGCTGCGCAATCAGAAAACAAATCGAACGGCTGTCGACCGAGAGTCACGGAAAGAAATGGATAAATTGCGCAAGCTGCGCTCCGTTTCGCTGACGAAGCCGCTGTCTGAGAAAACGAGGCCGCAAACGATTAATGATATTGTGGGACAACGGGACGGTCTGCGCGCGCTCAAAGCGGCGATGTGCAGCGCGAATCCGCAGCATGTCATTATTTACGGCCCTCCGGGCGTCGGGAAAACGGCTGCCGCGCGGGTTGTACTGGAGGAAGCGAAGAAAAATCCGACTTCACCGTTCTTGCCGGATGCGAAATTTACGGAGATTGATGCCACTACGGCTCGCTTTGATGAACGCGGGATCGCGGATCCGCTTATTGGATCGGTACATGATCCGATTTATCAAGGTGCCGGCGCCATGGGAGTAGCCGGTATCCCGCAGCCGAAGCCCGGCGCTGTAACGAAAGCGCATGGCGGGATGCTGTTTATTGATGAAATAGGTGAATTGCATCCGATTCAGATGAATAAGTTGTTAAAAGTACTGGAAGATCGCAAGGTGTATCTGGAAAGCGCGTATTACAATTCCGAGGATAACAATATCCCGATGTATATCCATGATATTTTCCAAAATGGCTTGCCTGCTGATTTCCGTCTTGTGGGTGCTACGACGCGTTCACCGCAGGAGCTCCCGCCGGCGCTGCGCTCGCGCTGTATGGAAATCTATTTCCGTCCGCTGCTGCCGGATGAGATCTCGCAAATTGCCGTGAATGCGCTGAAGAAGATAGGCTTGCCGCCTTCTCAAGAGGCCATTGATGTCGTAACGCGTTATGCAACCAATGGCCGCGAAGCCGTAAACGTCATTCAATTGGCCGCAGGACTTGCGCTATCGGAGAAACGAGACACCATATCGGCCGCGGATATTGAATGGGTCGTCAACAGCAGTCAAATCCCTCCGCGTCCTGACCGTAAAGTGCCGTCTGCACCGCAGGTTGGTTTTGTGAACGGACTGGCCGTCTACGGACCGAATATGGGGACGCTGCTGGAAATCGAAGTAAGCGCAATTGGTGCAAGAGCCGGAAAAGGCGTGTACACGATCACAGGCGTTGTAGATGAGGAAGAGCTGGGCGGCGGAAGCAGCCGTACGCTCAGACGCAAAAGCATGGCTAAAGGCTCGATCGAGAATGTCCTTACTGTACTTAGAAGAATGGGCATGAAACCGGAAAACTACGATTTGCACATTAACTTCCCCGGCGGAACACCCATTGACGGACCGTCTGCCGGTATCGCGATGGCTACGGCAATCGCTTCTGCCATTAAAGGAGAGCCAATCAGCAATAAGCTTGCCATGACCGGTGAAGTAGGGATCCATGGTAACGTGAAGCCCGTCGGCGGTGTGCTTGCCAAAGTAGAGGCGGCTTTCCAAGCCGGAGCAGATACCGTATTGATTCCAAGGGAGAATTGGCAAGCTATCTTTGCTGATTTACAAGGTGTGCAAGTTATTCCTGTCGAGCATGTGGATGAGGTATTCCGCCATGTGTTTGGTGCTGAAGATACGCAAATGCAGTCTGCTTCGCAGGCGCCTGCAGCCGACGTATTTATCGCAACAGGACTGCCCTATTTGCAGGCGGATTCCGTTGAGTGATAAAATGGATGAAAGCCCTAAGACTTAAGGCCGAGGGAATCGGTTACGAAAGATCTGTGAGGAAGCTTCAAAGACGGAGGTGCTGGAATGGGACCTGCTAAATGGAAAGGTCGTCGTATGCCCCTGCTGCCGCTTCGGGGGCTGCTTGTATACCCCAGCATGGTGCTGCATCTGGACGTAGGCAGGGAGAAATCTGTGCGAGCGCTGGATCGCGCCATGCTGGACGATCATATGATTTTGCTATGTTCGCAATCGGAAGTGAATATTGAAGAGCCGTCACAGGAAGATATCTACCGCGTCGGCACGGCTGCAAGAGTGAGACAAATGCTCAAGCTGCCAAACGGTACAATCCGCGTACTGGTGGAAGGCGTTGTCCGTGCCGAAATCGTAGATTATTTGCCGAATGATGACTACTACGAGGTCACGATTAAAGAACTGCCGGAGGCGGAATCGACAGATCCGGAAATTGATGCACTCATGCGGACGGTGCTTAACCAGTTCGAGCATTACATCAATTTGTCGAAGAAAGTAACGCCGGAGACACTGGCGGCCGTCTCGGATATTGATGAGCCGGGCAGGCTTGCCGATGTGATCTCGAGCCATCTGTCGCTCAAGATCAAGGATAAGCAGGATATTCTTGAAACGATTGATGTACGTGAACGGCTCGAGCGCCTGCTCGATATCTTAAACAACGAGCGCGAAGTGCTGGAGCTGGAACGCAAGATCAGTCAGCGTGTGAAGAAGCAGATGGAGAAAACGCAGAAGGAATACTATTTGCGTGAGCAAATGAAAGCCATCCAGAAGGAGCTCGGCGAGAAAGAAGGCCGTGCCGGCGAAGTTGAAGAGCTTCGCGCACAGATGGCGGACTCCGGTATTCCGGATAAAGTGAAAGAGAAGGTCGAGAAGGAAATCGACCGTCTGGAGAAGATGCCATCGACTTCGGCCGAGGGCGGTGTCATCCGCAATTATATTGATTGGCTTCTTTCCTTACCTTGGAACAAGCTGACGGAAGATGATCTGAATGTCGCGAAAGCGGAGGCTATCCTTAACGAGGATCATTACGGACTCGAGAAGCCGAAGGAACGCGTGCTGGAATACTTAGCGGTACAGCAGCTCGTGAAGAAGCTGAAAGGCCCGATTCTCTGCTTGGTTGGCCCTCCGGGGGTTGGTAAAACCTCTATGGCGCGTTCGATTGCAAAGTCGCTTGGCAGACAGTTTGTCCGTATCTCGCTTGGCGGCGTACGCGACGAAGCTGAAATTCGCGGACATCGCCGTACATACGTCGGCGCGATGCCGGGCCGTATCATTCAAGGCATGAAGACGGCAGGATCGCTCAACCCGGTGTTCTTGCTTGATGAAATCGATAAGATGGCCATGGATTTCCGAGGAGATCCGGCTTCGGCACTGCTTGAAGTGCTTGATCCGGAGCAGAACAATACGTTCAGCGATCATTTCATCGAAGTGCCGTTCGATCTCTCGAATGTCATGTTCGTGACGACGGCGAATGCTATTCACAACATTCCAAGGCCGCTGCTAGATCGGATGGAAGTGCTGTACATTCCCGGCTATACGGAGCTTGAAAAGCTGCAAATCGCCAATCGCTATTTGCTTCCCAAGCAGAAACGTGAGCATGGCTTACTTGAAGAGCAAGTAGATCTCGGAGAAGATGGCCTACTTCAAATCATTCGCGAGTATACAAGAGAATCCGGTGTGCGTAACCTTGAGCAGCAAATTGCGGCGATGTGCCGGAAAGCTGCGAAAGCTATCGTGACGGATGAGAATGTTACTCCGATTAAGGTCGACTCTGCGAAAATCAAGGAATGGCTCGGACCGTCCAAATTCCGGTACGGCATGGCGGAGGTCGAGGACCAGATCGGCGCCGTTACCGGCCTTGCTTGGACCGAGGTTGGCGGCGATACGCTCGTTATTGAGGTAACGGTGCTGCCGGGCAGCGGAAAGCTTACGTTGACAGGTAAGCTCGGCGATGTGATGAAGGAATCTGCGCAAGCGGCATTCAGCTATACACGCTCCCGCGCCAATGAGCTTGGTATTGACCCGCTATTCCATGAGAAGAATGATATTCATATCCATATTCCTGAGGGTGCAATTCCGAAGGACGGACCGTCTGCAGGCATTACGATGGCGACGGCACTTATTTCTGCTTTAACGAATCGTCTGGTGGATAAAGAAGTGGCGATGACCGGAGAGATTACGCTTCGCGGCCGTGTGCTGCCGATCGGCGGTCTCAAAGAGAAATCACTCGCAGCACACCGGGCGGGCATCAAGAAGGTGCTGATTCCTAAGGACAACGAGCGTGACTTGCGCGATATACCGGATAGCGTCAGAGCCGATTTGGAATTCGTTCCGGTCAGCTCGATGGATGAGGTTATCAAGCACGCGCTTGTGAAGGTGGAGGCAGCAGCACCGGTACAGACGCATTAAGAAAGCAGGTTGCTCAAACGTGAAGATTAAGAATGTTGAATTTGTTATATCCGCAGTAAGGCCGGATCAATATCCGGTCGATGCCTTGCCAGAGTTCGCTCTGGCAGGGCGTTCTAATGTCGGCAAATCATCACTCATCAATAAGATGATTATGCGCAAAGGCTTAGCCAGAACAAGCTCGCAGCCGGGCAAGACGCAGCAGCTCAATTATTACCGTGTGAACGACGAAGTTTACTTGGTCGATTTCCCAGGTTACGGCTATGCCAAAGTATCGAAAGTACAGCGTGCGCAGTTCGGCGCGATGATCGAGACCTTTCTTAGCGTCCGTGAGCCGCTGAAGATGGTATTCCTTATTGTCGACATCCGTCATGAGCCATCCGTGGATGACTGTCTCATGTACGACTGGTTGAAGCATTATGAAATTCCAGTTTGTGTCGTGACAACAAAGGCTGACAAAATCCCGAAGAGTAAATGGGATAAGCATGTGAAGATCGTGAAGAAGAAGCTGGGCTTCCAAACAGGAGATTATCATGTTCTCTTCTCTTCTGAGACAGGCCTCGGCCGCGATGAGCTTTGGGCAATCATAAATCAAACGATAGCGGAAACAAGCGAAGAAGCGGAAGAAACCGAAGAAGTTTCAATCGAAAAGTGAGGATAACGCATAAAAGCAACGACTCTTCGTAAAATCTCCTTGATTATTCAGAAATATGCGTGAATATCGCGAATGGGCGGCAGGAATAAACCGCTACGATCGGGTATAATATAGGTAAGCAACTGATTTACAAACGCGTTACTTTATAGAATTGAGGAGATTTTTATGGCTCAGCGGATAGCCACGGAGTATGTCAATGCTTCTCTGCAATTAACGGCTGAAGAGATGGCGGGATTTGTCCAGTTTTTTGAAGACCAGCATATTAAGCAGCAGGTGCGGGTACTAGAGAATGGCAATCACGAGATGGTTCTCGAGGACGACGCAGGACGAGAAGAAGTCCGCCTTACTTTCGAACGTAAGCAAGATTTGTACGTATGCGCACTTTCATGCCGTATCGTACATCCAAGACTTACGAACGCAATGCGCAAAGCGGTATCGCTGTTCCGCGGAGATGCAGTCGTCAATCGCATTTATCCACATTATACGATGATCTATCATTATGCTGAAGGAACTGTTCGCAAAATTGTCGAAATCAAGAACAATGAGTCGAGAGTCATCTTTGAATTCAAAGATACCGTCGGTCAGCTTGAAGCGACATTCCGCGTGAACGACATCGAGAAGGAAATTGAAATCGTGCAAGGCGCGATTAATCAATTGCTCGATTTGCGCAATCAATGCAGTGATCGCGGGCAAATTTCGCTTATCGACCAACGTCTGGCACAGCATGCAAGAGCGCTGTTCTTGATGGAGGCATAAGTAAAACCGTAGAGAATCATTCTTCCAAAGCCGCTCATATGCGGCTTTTTTATTTGTGATAAATTTTGCCGAGGACCATCACCAGCTCAACAATTCGTACATACGTTGTTTACTGGAGTTTACTGCATGTTGTCAACTTAATTCTGCCCAAAAAAAACTGTTGCATTTCTGAGCGATAGATGTTATTTTTATTTTCGTTGCAATGAATAGGAACCAGGATTCACTCAGGACATGGTAATGTTGCGAGAGGAAAGTCCCTCGGGCAGTGAATGACGTAGGTCCTAGCGGATGAAATTACAAAACATTTTATTCCTAGGAAGGGGGAACCGAGAGATGGAATATTCAACTTTCGGAAGACACGTTGCTGTTGACACTTGGGGTGTAGATTTTGACCTGCTCAACAACGCGGAATTTTTACAAGCCCAAATGGTAGAGGCTGCAGAAGCATGCGGCGCTACAGTACTCTCAGTTCAAGCAAAACAATTTGAGCCACAAGGCGCAACAGTGCTCGTACTGCTGTCAGAAAGTCATCTTTCCATTCACACGTATCCTGAGAGAGGCTTTGCGGCTCTTGATTGCTATACATGTGGAGAAACAGTCGATCCACAATTGGCGATTGACTACATGATGTCTGTTTTGAAACCAAAAGTAACACATGCTAAGAAACTAGTTCGCGGTATGGGTGAATTGCAAGTCGTGGAAGCGGATATGAAGCAAGTTGAACTTGTGTAGCATTTTCATATGACTAAAGAGGGGCCATGGAGAAATCCGTGGCCTTTTTTGATGCCATAAACCAGGTTGCGCGTTTTCAAACAATTTTCATATTTGCAGGGGTACATCCTGTCTAACTGTGCTATACTAAATGATGAAAAAATGATTAGTGAAGGGCAGGTGAACGCGCATGCACATTATAGTCGTCGGTCTTAATTATCGCACAGCACCGGTTGAAGTGAGGGAAGGATTTACATTCTCCGAACGAGATCTGCCTGAGGCACTTGAGCAGTTGAAGCAAACGAAGAGCATTATGGAAGGTGTCATTGTTGCGACCTGTAACCGCACTGAATTGTATGCTGTTGTTGACCGTCCGACGTTGTGCGGACATTATATACGCAGTTTCATGGAGAAATGGTTTAATACGCCGAGACAGAAATTTACCTCGGATCTATATATGTATGAGGATGAGAAGGCGATCGACCATCTGTTCCGTGTTACTTGCGGACTTGATTCCATGGTCATTGGCGAGACTCAGATTCTGGGTCAAGTAAAGAATGCGTTCCTTCTTGCACAGCAGCAGAAGACTACAGGCACATTGTTTAATACGATCTTTAAACAAGCTGTTACTTTAGCGAAGAAGGCACATTCCGATACAGCTATCGGTGAAGCCGCGGTTTCGGTCAGCTACGCAGCAGTTGAGCTGGGTAAACGGATCTTCGGACAATTTAACGGCAAGACGGTTATGATCGTCGGCGCCGGCAAGATGAGTGAATTAACAGCTAAGCATCTGTATGCGAACGGTGTGGAACGAGTATTCGTCGTCAACCGTACCTATGACCGTGCCGTGCAGCTGGCAGATAAGTTTAACGGAACTCCGCTGTCGATGGCAGATGCGGTTTCGCGATTGCATGAAGCGGATATTGTCATCAGCTCCACAGGTTCAGATGGATATGTACTGGGCCGTGAGCAGGTTGCCGCAGCTATGCAGAAACGTAAATCCCGTCCGCTCTTCATGATTGATATTGCGGTACCGCGTGACCTTGACCCTGCGATTGCATCGGTGAAGAACGTGTTCCTATACGATATCGACGATCTGGAAGGCATCGTGGAGAGCAACATGGAGCAGCGTCGTACGGAAGCTGCGAAGATTGAAACGATGATTGCAGCTGAACTGGATGTGTACCGCGGATGGTACAAAACATTAGGCGTTGCACCGCTGATTCGCGCGCTGCAGGATAAGGCGACGGACATTCATGCGGAAACAATGGACAGTTTGGCGAACAAGCTTCCTAATCTAAGCGATCGTGAGCTTAAAGTCATCCACAAGCTGACGAAGAGCATCGTCAACCAAATGATGCATGATCCGATTCTGCGCATTAAGGAAATGGCAGGAGAGAAGCATGCAGACGAGGCTATGGATATGTTTGTGAAATTATTCGCCTTGGAAGAGACGCTTGAACAAACGAAGAACAACGCAGAGCAACGTAATCCGGCCGGGGCGAAAGAAGCCGCATCCAATGGAGATACAATGCCGGTACTTAAAGGTACAATTGCGGCAATTACAACCTAAAGTCACGGTCATTATAACGGGACTTTAGGTTACCAGATAACTTGTTCAAAGTTTGCGGAGGCCATCTATGGTTACACAAAATTGGTTTTATGATGGAATGCTGTATATCTATGCCCTGAGCCTTCTGTTTTACTTCTCCGATTTCGTTGATCGAAATCGGCAAGCGAAACAAGTGGGAACAGGGCTGCTTATTTTCGTCTGGGTGCTGCAAACAGGCTTTATTGTGAATCGCATTATTTCGCATCTGGACATGACCAACATCTCATTGTTCGAATATTTGCTCGTTTTCTCTTGGCTGCTTATCACGGTTTCACTGGTGATGAGCCGTTTTTTTAGGATGGAGTTTATCGTCTTCTTCGTAAATGTTATCGGTTTCGCAGTATTGACCGTCAATTTGTTCGGCGTCGGCTCAGGCGCATCTCTAGCGAGATGGGAATTGGCGCAGAACATGCTGGTCGTTCATATCATTCTCATGATCTTGGCGTATGCCGCGCTGACGATCAGCGGGATTTTCTCAGGTATGTATATGTTCCTGTTCGCGCGCCTCAAAGGCAAGCAATGGACCAAGAGTATGCAGAGAATGCCTAGCTTGGACGTAGCGGATCGCTTCATGTTCAGAGCAGCGCTGATCGGCACGCCGCTGCTTACATTATCGCTAGCAATGGCTGTTACTTCGATTCTCATAGAAGGCCGCTATGGACTTCTGCTTGATTTGAAGGTGATTTCATCTTTTATAGCGCTGGCGATATATATCTGGAATTTGCTGGGGCACAAATGGTTTGACGGTTCAGGCTGGAAGTTCGCGCGGCTGAATTTGATCAGCTATGGCGTCATGCTGCTTAATGTGTTGATGAATCAAGCCTCGAATTTTCACGGCTGGTCTTAAGGGGAGCCAAGGAGTTGGTTGCATTCGTGAAGACCTATTATCCAATGATGGTGAAGCTTCAAGGAAAGCGCTGCGTTGTAGTCGGAGGCGGCTCTGTTGCAGAGCGTAAAGTGCAAGGACTGCTGGATGGGGGAGCGGATCAGGTAGAGGTGATTGCCCCTGCTGCCTCATCTGTGCTTCATGAGCTTGCTAAGGCAGAGTCTATACGGCTTGTGCAAAGGGAATACAGGGAAGGGGATCTCCACGGCGCGATGCTTGTTTTTGCTGCGACGAACAATCGTCTAGTCAATGAAGAGATTACAGCTTTGGGGGACCGGCTCGGTATACTCGTAAATGTTGCTGATCTTGGCGAAGAAGGCAGCTTCGTGACTCCTTCCACGGTAAGACGCGGCGAGCTGCTGCTAGCTGTCACGACTGGCGGAGCAAGCCCGGCTTTGGCTGCGATTGTGAAGCGGCGGTTAGCTAAGCAATTTGGCGAAAGCTTCGGAGATAACGTCGAAGGACTTCGATTGCTGCGGACACGCGTGTTGTCGAGCGGCTTCAATCCGGAGCTGAGAGGCGCTATATTACGAATGGCTGCAGAAGAGGTTGCAGAGCAAGCAGGGCAAAACGTTGGACGAGGTACCTATACAGAGAATCAGATCGAAGAATGGATGAGCAGGCTGCTGCAAGCGGCTGAGAGGAGCAACTAATATGTCCCACAGAAATGAAGAACCCCGCGTTATTGTGGTCGGAACACGCCAGAGCGCACTCGCTTTGACGCAAACCGGTCAAGTTATAGATCAGCTTAAAGCGCTAAGCGAGGAGCATGGATTGCCGTATACGTTCGAGATTCGCAAAATCGTGACAAAAGGCGACCGCATTCTGGATGTCACCTTATCCAAGGTCGGAGGTAAAGGTCTGTTCGTGAAAGAGATCGAGCAGGCATTGTTCGATAAAGAGATTGATTTAGCTGTACATAGTATGAAGGATATGCCATATGAGCTTCCTGAAGGATTGATGAATGGTGCGGTGCCTAAGCGGGTTGACCCGAGAGACTGTATCATTACATCAAACGGTTTTACGTTCTCTGACTTGCCTAAAGGGGCAAAGGTTGGGACAAGCAGTCTTCGTCGTTCGAGTCAGCTCAAGAACGCTCGCCCGGATTTGCAGATCGAGTCCATTCGGGGCAATATCGATTCCCGAATCAAGAAACTGGAGAGTGAAGGCTTCGACGCAATTGTGCTGGCAGCAGCCGGACTTCACCGCATGAGCTGGGAATCGAAAATTTCTTCCTATTTGCCGGAAGATCTATGCGTGCCTGCGGTTGGCCAAGGTGCACTTGGCATCGAATGCAGAACAGAGGACGCGGAAGTACGTCACTTGCTGTCCCTTCTCAATGATCCGCTCACAGCGCTCGCCGTATCCGCTGAACGTAGTTTCCTTGGAGCGCTTAACGGGGGCTGTCAAATTCCGATTGGGGCACATGCTACGATCATCGAGACCGATGGGAACGGAGAATCGTGTCTGCTTGAATTGACGGGAATTGTCGGTTCGCCGGATGGCGGTATTTTGCTTAAAGAAACGTTGCGCGGACAAGACCCGGTAGCATTAGGATTACAAACAGCAGAAGCATTGAAAGCTAGGGGAGCAGATCGTATTTTAGCAGAAGTAAGGGGATGAACGTTTTGCTGAAGGGGAAGAGCAAAGGGAAAGTCTACTTGGTTGGAGCCGGACCCGGCGATCCAAAGCTGATTACGCTGCGCGGAAAAGAATGCATCAGTAAATGTGATGTCGTTGTCTATGATCGACTTGCCAGTCCCAGACTGCTTCGGTATTTAAAGCCGGGTGCTGAGAAGGTTTACGTGGGCAAGCTTCCGGATCGGCACACCATGAAACAAGAAGATATTAATCAGCTGCTTGTGGATCTGGCCATGGAGGGCAAGATCGTGACCCGTCTGAAAGGCGGCGACCCAACCATCTTCGGACGTGTCGGTGAAGAGGCTGAATTGCTGTATCACAATGACATCGAGTTCGAAATCGTCCCAGGCATCACCTCGGCTATTGCTGTTCCGGCATATGCGGGTATTCCTGTGACACATCGCGATTTGGCTTCTTCCTTATCGATTATTACCGGACATGAAAGTCCGGACAAGCTTGATCAATCCATCCACTGGGATAAAGTAACCCATGCTACAGGGACGCTTGTTTTCTTAATGGGTGTTGCTAAGATCGGCTATATAGCAGAACAGCTTATTAAGCATGGTAAGCCTGCACAGACGCCTGTTGCTCTGATCCGCTGGGGGACAAGAGTGGAACAAAGAACGGTTACGGGTACGCTTGAAACCATTGAGGAGATTGTCAAAGCAGCCAACTTCCAGCCGCCGGCAGTCATTGTTGTCGGTGATGTAGTCAAGCAGCGCGAGAAGCTGAAGTGGTATGAGCTTAAGCCGCTGTTCGGTACTCGCGTGCTGATTACGCGAGCCAGAGCACAAAGCAGCGACTTGGCGGAGCGGATTGAGGAGCTAGGCGGTGAGCCATGCGAGTTCCCGGTCATTGAGACTCGTGAGCCTAAGGAAGCTGCGATTGTGGACTCGGTTAACAATGCGCTGAATGAAGCCGAGCAATACGACTGGATTATGTTTACGAGCGTAAATGGTGTAGACTATTTCTTCAACTGGTTGAACAAGCTGCGTATCGATATCAGACGGTTCCACAAGGCACGTATTGCCGCTGTTGGGCCCAAAACGGCAGAAGCGCTGGAGAAACGCGGATTGTTCGTCGATGTACTGCCAGTAAAGTTCCAAGCAGATGATCTGCTTGACAGCTTGTCGGATCACTTAATCGCCGGCCAACGTGTCTTGCTGCCTAGAGGTGACCTCGCTCGTGAAGTTCTGCCGAGAGACCTAAAGGCGAAGGGGCTGATCCCTGTAGAAATCGACGTGTATGAAACGGTTCTTGCGGATAATCAAGATGAGGAGACGCTTGAGCTGCTTCAGAAACGAAGCATTCATGTTATTACGTTCGCCAGCTCCTCCACCGTTACCAATTTATTCGAAGTACTGCGTCGCATGGGGGTGCAAGATCCCCTTGGGCTGCTTCAAGGTATAGACATCGCCTGTATCGGCCCGGTAACGGCGAAGACGGCCGAAGAAGCCGGTCTGAAGGTGACGATACAGCCGGAGGATGCGACGATTGATGGACTTATTGATGCTATAGCCGAGTCACGGCTCGTGCATCGCAATTAAGAAGGAGGCTTTCTAATTATGGCATTTCCAATTACGAGAAACCGCAGACTTCGCTCATCAGGCGCGCTGCGTTCGCTGGTGCGCGAAACACATTTATCTGTAGACGACTTTATATATCCGTTATTTGTTACCCATGGTACAGGCGTGAAGGAAGAGATCTCTTCGATGCCTGGCGTTTATCATCTTTCCCTCGATCTGCTAAAGCAGGAAGTGGCTACGGTAGTGGAATCAGGCGTGAAAGCCGTGCTGCTCTTCGGCGTTCCGGATTCGAAGGATGCGGTTGGTTCCTCCGCATACGATCCGAACGGAATCGTTCAACAGGCAACAAGAGCAATCAAAGAATGGGCGCCTCAGCTTCTGGTCGTTGCAGATACGTGCTTGTGCCAATTCACGGACCATGGCCACTGTGGCATGATCCATCATGACGCCCGCACCGGCAATGCCGAGATTGACAATGACTCTTCGCTGGAGTTGTTGGTCAAAACAGCAGTGTCGCAAGCAGAAGCGGGCGCAGATATTATCGCGCCTTCGAATATGATGGATGGGTTCGTGGGAGCGATTCGCGAAGGACTGGATGCGGCAGGCTTTGAAATGGTGCCGATCATGTCCTACTCGGTTAAATATGCTTCGGCTTTCTACGGGCCGTTCCGCGAAGCCGCACATTCCACGCCGCAATTCGGCGACCGTAAGACGTATCAAATGGATCCCGCAAATGCGCGCGAGGCGCTTCGTGAGGCTGAAGCGGATATTATCGAAGGGGCAGACTTCCTTATGGTGAAGCCTGCGCTTGCTTACATGGATGTCATACGGATGCTGAAAGAGCACTTTGACCTGCCGGTTGCAGCGTACAACGTGAGCGCTGAATATTCCATGGTTAAAGCGGCTGCGGCGAACGGTTGGATTGATGAGCGCGCAGTCGTTCTGGAGACTTTGACGGGGATGAAGCGTGCAGGTGCAGACTTGATAATTACGTATCATGCATTGGATGCAGCACGCTGGCTGAGAGGCGAAGCGTAAGAAATGGCCATAAAAAAGCCTGGACGGCGTTAACCGTTCAGGCGGGCCAAGTCGAGCTTGTATTCGTTAAAGCCAAACGTTAATATATTGCGATCCTCTAGGTCTCTAAGCACTTGGGAAAGTGCCAGCTTGGCTACACCGGCCATTTGAGCGAGTTCATCGTAGTTGAGCGGCATCTTGATCGTAATAATGTTTCCGGCCCGTGTGCCATGTCGGTTCGCCATCAGAATGACATTCTTCAGCACCCGAGTACGCGAATCAACAAAGGTAAGATCGTAGACATGTTGATTGGTATCACGCAGTCTGCGGCAAAGCTCGGTCATAATATGGCGCGTTATTTCGAATTGCTCGCGAAGCAGGGCATGAAAGTCATTGGCGGAGATAACCAGCAGTGTCGAGTCTTCCAGCGTTTGAGCAGATGCCGAGCGTGGACGACCGTCGAGCAGCGACAGCTCGCCGAAGCTTTGACCGGACTGAATCAGCGATAACACTTTCTCGTCACCGGAAGTACTGCGGGTATAAATCTTAATGGAGCCTTTAAGCAAAATATAAAAGGCTGCCCCAGGGTCCTTCTCTTGAAAGAGCACTGTCCCGGGCGTGAATGTTTGTTTTCGAGCAATCGACAGTATACGCTGCAGCTGATCTTCGTTTAAATTTTCAAATAGCTGTACTTGCTTAAGCAATTCAATCACGTATGACCAGCCTCTCCCTATGAACTGCACAACAGTTATAACCTGATAATCTCTTAGCAGTTTACCATACGAAAGTCACAATTTAACAGGCAGGTGCGAGAAATGAGCGAAAAGAATCATAAAAGAGCGGATGAACGTTCCAAAGAAGCTTTTGCACGCGCGAAAAAAGTCATTCCGGGCGGCGTAAACTCCCCGGTTCGCGCATTCAAATCCGTTGGCTTAAATCCCGTCTATATGGACCGTGGCGAAGGCTACAAAGTCTATGATATCGACGGCAACAGCTACATCGATTATGTAGCATCCTGGGGACCGCTAATTATGGGCCATGCTCATCCGGAAGTTATTGAAGCGATCAAGAAAACGGCAGAGAAAGGCACCAGCTTTGGCGCCCCTACTGAAATCGAGACGTTAATGGCGGAGCTCGTCTGCGAGCGCGTGCCATCCGTAGAGATCGTGCGCATGGTCAATTCCGGAACGGAAGCGACGATGAGCGCGCTTCGCTTGGCTCGCGGTTATACGAAACGCAGCAAAATTCTGAAATTCGAAGGCTCCTATCACGGTCATGCCGACAGCTTGCTAATTAAAGCAGGTTCAGGCGTAGCCACTTTAGGCTTGCCTGACAGCCCCGGCGTACCGGAAAGTGTAGCTTCGCATACGATAACGGTGCCATACAACGACCTTGCTTCCGTGAAGCTTGCTTTCGAAAGCTTCGGCGAAGAGATCGCCTGTATCATCGTTGAGCCGGTTGCCGGCAATATGGGCGTTGTACCTCCGCTTCCCGGCTTCCTGCAGGGGCTGCGGGAGGTTACGGAACAGTACGGCAGCTTGCTCATCTTTGACGAGGTTATGACCGGCTTCCGCGTGCACATGAACTGTGCGCAAGGTCTGTATGGCATAACACCGGATCTCACTTGCCTTGGCAAAGTAATCGGCGGCGGTTTGCCTGTAGGCGCGTACGGCGGTAAACGCGAGATTATGGAAATGATGGCGCCTAGCGGCCCGATCTACCAGGCTGGTACGCTCTCAGGCAATCCGCTTGCCATGGCGGCCGGCTTCACTACGCTTAGCCTGCTCACTCCGCAAACCTATGAGCACATGGAGCGGATGGCGGTTCGTTTGCAGCGCGGGTTCGAAGCAAATGCAGCGAAGCATGGTATTCCAAACACGATTAACCGCGTTGGATCGATGGTGTGTCCGTTCTTTACCGAGCAGCATGTCATCAACTACGATACGGCGAAAACATCGGATCTGGAGCGTTTCAAAGTTTATTTTGCGGCAATGCTCGATCTCGGTATTAGTATTGCGCCTTCCCAGTTCGAAGGGATGTTTGTCTCCGGCATTCACGATGAAGCAGCCATTGACGCGACCATTGCGGCGCATGATGAGGCGTTTCGTCGCTTGTAAGTAAGCGTATTGTAGGAGCTGAGCAATAATGAGAAATACGATGAGCTACGAACGCAGTGGGGAATGGCTGAAGCTGCCTTCGGCAACGCTGGCCAGCTTCGCTGGTTCCGCCGCTGTTCCAGTACTAGAGGCCGGGAGTCATCCGCATCATGTGCGGCAATGGCTGCTGGCCCTTGGTTTATTTCCGGAGAAATGGCTGAACCGGCTGTTCTCTGTCGGTGGTATTCAGATGGAGGGAAGCAGTATTCTGCTGCGCACCTTTATCTCGGCGGATGCAGGGAGCGATGCCATCTTCCGTATGATCTCGCAAGGAGATGCAGCTCCAGCTTCGTCGCTAGAAGCTGGCCTTCTCTACTACGATGATTGGTGCCTGGTGATGGATAAGCCTGCAGGCATGCCGGTACATCCTTCTGCACCTGGTCAGCGCGGAACGCTGGACGAGGAGGCGGCCCGTGCAGGGCTTCTACGCGGGGATGGGCTGCCTGCCAAGCATATTCATCGGTTAGATGATGACACGGCCGGCCCGGTACTCTATGCGAGGAATGAACTCGCACAGCTGCGGCTCGACGAAGCGATGCGAGAGAAATCAATCGGCAGGCAATATGTCGCCCTGGTGCAAGGTGTATTGAAACGGAGCCGCGGCACAATCGATAAACCAATCGGCAAAGACCGTCATCATAGCGGCCGTCGACGCGTTTCACCGAATGGTGAGCATGCGATTACCCATTACGAAACGATTGCGGTTTATAAGCGCGCTTCGCTGGTCCGGGTATGGCTCGAAACCGGGCGGACGCATCAAATTCGGGTACATATGAGCGATCTGGGACATCCGTTAGTCGGCGATACGCTTTATGGCGGCTCAGACAGCAAACTTCGTCATCAAGCCCTCCGCGGCGAGCAACTGACATTTCGACACCCTTGGACGAAGGAGGAGACGGTTTTGTCCGCCTCCGAGCCGGATTGGTTTACTGAGGTCCGAGAGCGGTACGCGTCTCTGTGAAAATCGTAGTCATGCCTACCCACCCCTTGCCATATAGATAAATAGGGAAGAAAGCTGTAACCAAGCTTCTTGACAAGGGGAAAGGAGGACGACAAGCGTGCCCAGTCCGTCTAGTGGTTTGCGTTTTGACATTTATGAACGTGTACATTTACCCGAAGATGTAGCAGCGATCGATGAGCTTGATGAGATCGAGCTTGTGCCGCGAATCGGGATTGTTCAGCAAGACGAGCAGGTTTTATTAAAAGGCCATTTGCTCCTTACAGGAGTTTATCGAGCACAAGATGAGCCTTTAGCCGAACAATCTCTGGAGCATTGGATTCCTGTCGAAATTACGCTGCCTTTGAATCGTGTTCATCGATTGGATGACATTTCCGTTGAGATTGATAACTTCGACGTGGATCTGCTCTCCACTCGAACACTCAATATTACGGGGGTTCTATCCTTATTAGGTATCGAGATCGAGCAATTCGAGCCTGAACAATCCTGGCAGCGCGAGGAACCGATTACGGTCGTTCATTCTAGGGAATCCGAGGAAGCGCCGCAATTCACCCAATATGATTACGAGCAGCAGCGATTAGCGGCGGAATATGAACGGCAAGCAGTAGAAGAAGCAGCTCTGCGTGAGGCTGCTGAGAACGAGGCGATCGCGGCAAGAGCGTCGGCTTGGGCAAGGGAGCAGGAGAGACAGGAAGCGCTGAATCGTGAAGCTCAGGCTGCCTTATTTCAAGTGCCGATTGCAGAGCCTACCGTATATGAACCGAGCCCGTTTTCGGTGAATGCCAGCGCCTCTGAGCAGGAGGCCGCCATACCGGCTGCTGCTGAGCGGGAACCACAGGTTCGCCCGCAAGTTCAGGCTGCGACGGTTCCCGTAGAAGCCCAGCAATACGGCGACGTCTCCGCATCGGAGTCAGAAGCCGCCCGCAAGCAGATGCGCGTCGCACTCGCAAGCAAGCAAGCCGAGGAGGAGGCCGAGCCGCAGTCTGCCGGCGGAGTCGGGTTCAGAGCGCTGCTGCAATCGAGCCGCAGGGAGCAGGAAGCCAGAGCCGCTGCGGAGCAAGTTGCAGAAGCGAAGGCTGCAGAGGCTCGCAAATCGAGCGGTGACGAGATCGAATGGAAGAACTTGTTTTATGGCAGAGCAGGCGATGAGCAATCGTTCCGGAAGCTGCGTATCTGCATTGTGCAGCGTGAAGAGACGCTTGACGTTATTGCCGGGCGCTACCAGCTGCAAGCCCGCGAGATCGCACTTTACAACCGACTCTCCGACTCAAGCGTCAGTGAGGGCCAGGTGCTCTATATTCCGTAGTCCGGCATGGTGATGGCAGGACTCGCGATACTTAAGTGAACAACAGCGAACAGCCCCTTTAGGAGTGACCTTAACCGGTCCCCGGAGGGGCTTTTTGCCAGTTGTGGAAAGCTTGAATTAGGCCGCTATCCTGCTGGGATTGACGTGAACAAATAATAACGTGTATGATAGAAAAAATAGGGTAATACTTTTATTATAATGAACGTTGATGGGGAATATTGGCAGGAATGCCTTCAGAGAGCAGAACCGCTGCGCTGAGAGGTTCTGTAGGATATGAACTGCGATTTGTCGCCCCGGAGTTGCTGGATGAACGAAGCGTATTTTCTTCGTAAGTACCGGCCGGCTGCAGCCGTTATCTGTTTAAAGTTGTCGAGCCGATTGAGTCATGCAGGGCTCGGAACAAAGGTGGTACCGCGGAAGCTAAACCTTTCGTCCTTTGAATTAAGGGCGAGAGGTTTATTTTTTTTCGTTAATTATGCGTATTGGAATCCTTGAATGGATTAGAAATACAGTGGAGGTAGGATAAGCTGATGACACAAAAACAAGCAACGACTGAAATGCCGACAACGTACGATCCGAAGACGGCAGAGGCGAAATGGTATCCGTATTGGATGGAAGGCAAGTTTTTTGAAGCGGGCAAGCGCCCTTCGGCAGAGCCCTATACAATCGTGATTCCGCCGCCAAACGTAACGGGCATGCTGCATATCGGTCATGCGCTCGATTTTACGCTGCAGGATATTCTGATTCGTACGAAGCGGATGCAGGGCTATGATGCCCTATGGCTGCCGGGCAGTGACCATGCAGGTATCGCTACGCAAACAAAGGTAGAGCAGAAGCTTCGCGAAGAAGGTCAGTCTCGTTATGACCTGGGCCGTGAGAAGTTTTTGGAGAAGGTATGGGATTGGAAAGCGCTGTACAATGAGACCATTCGTGAGCAATGGGCCAAAATGGGCTTCTCTCTCGACTATTCGCGCGAGCGTTTCACGCTCGACGAAGGTTTGTCGCAGGCGGTACGCGAAGTGTTCGTTCGTCTCTACGAGAAGGGACTTATTTACCGCGGTAAAAAAATCATTAACTGGGATCCGGCTGCCCGCACGGCGCTATCGGATATCGAGGTTGAGCATAAAGAAGTAAACGGTCACCTGTACCACCTGCAATACCCGCTGAAGAACGGTTCCGGCTTCATTACGGTTGCTACGACGCGTCCGGAGACGATGCTTGGCGACACTGCGGTTGCGGTACATCCGGAGGATGAGCGCTATAAGCACCTGATCGGCGAAATGATTGTACTGCCGATTATCGGCAGAGAAATTCCGATCATTGCGGATGAGTATGTAGAGAAAGAATTCGGTTCCGGCGCGGTTAAGATTACACCGGCTCACGACCCGAACGACTTTGAAGTAGGTCTTCGTCACGACTTGCCGCAAATCGTTGTGATGGATGAGAGCGGTACGATGAATGCCGAAGCGGGTCCTTACAATGGCATGGATCGCGCAGATTGCCGCAAGAAGATCGTCGCTGATATGCAGGAGAGCGGCGTTTGCATCAAAATCGAAGATCACGTTCATCAAGTTGGCCACAGCGAGCGCAGCGGCGCCGTAGTTGAGCCGTACTTGTCGACGCAATGGTTCGTTGATATGAAGCCGCTCGCGGAAGCTGCAATTAACGCGCAGCAGTCCGGTAAAGGCGTAAACTTCGTTCCGGATCGCTTCGAGAAAATTTACCTGCAATGGATCGAGAACGTACGCGACTGGTGTATTTCCCGCCAGCTCTGGTGGGGTCACCGCATCCCGGCTTGGTACTGCGACTCTTGCGGCGCTATGCATGTTGCCCGTGAAGATCAAAGCGCGTGCTCCGCTTGCGGAAACGAATCGCTTCGTCAAGATGAAGATGTACTCGACACTTGGTTCAGCTCAGCGCTATGGCCTTTCTCGACTCTGGGCTGGCCGGAGCAAACGAATGATCTGAAACGGTTCTACCCGACCGACGTACTTGTAACCGGCTATGACATTATCTATTTCTGGGTTGCTCGCATGATCTTCACCGCGCTTGAATTTACGGACGAAATTCCGTTCAAAGACGTATTGATGCACGGTCTCGTTCGCGATGAGAACGGCAAGAAGATGTCGAAGTCGCTCGGCAATGGCGTTGATCCGCTTGATGTGATTGAGAAATACGGCGCGGATGCGATGCGTTATATGATTTCGACCAGCAGCACGCCTGGGCAGGATCTGCGTTTCCGCTGGGAACGTGTAGAGCAAGCGCGTAACTTCGCGAACAAGATCTGGAACGCATCCCGCTTTGCGCTGATGAACCTAGAAGGCGTAACCGCTGCGGATATCGATATTAACGTGAAGCTTGGCACGGCTGACCGCTGGATTCTGCACCGTTTGAATGCTGCAGTTGCCGATGTTACACGTCTGATCGACAGCTACGATTTCGGCGAAACCGGCCGTGTATTGTATAACTTCATTTGGGATGATCTTTGCGACTGGTATATCGAGTTCGCGAAGCTGAACCTGAATGGTCAAGATGCGCATGCCAAACGCGCTACACAATCGGTGCTTGCCTACGTGCTTGATCGCACACAGCGCCTGATTCATCCGTTCATGCCGTTTATCAGCGAGGAAATATGGCAACACTTGCCGCATGAAGGCGAGACCATTACACTTGCGGAGTGGCCGGTCTATGATAAAGCCCTTGAAGCACCTGATGCAGTAGCCGAGATGGAACTGCTAATGGATATGATTCGCGCGGTTCGGAATATTCGTGCCGAGGTTAATGTCCCTATGAGCAAGAAGGTCGAGCTGCAAATTAAGCCGTCCAGCGAGAGCGAAGCTGCTATTCTGGCACGCAACGAAGAGTTCATTATCCGCTTCTGCGGTACGTCGAAGCTTACCATGAGTCTGGATCTGGCCGCGCCGGATAAAGCCATGACGGCGATCGTGACGGGCGCTCAAATGTATCTGCCGCTGGCAGGCTTAATTGATATCGAACAAGAGATTGCTCGTCTTGAGAAAGAAATTGCCCACCTGACGAACGAGGTAGAGCGGGTAGAGAAGAAGCTTGGCAATGAAGGCTTCGTTGCGAAAGCGCCTGCTAAGGTAATCGAAGAAGAGCGTGCCAAGATGGCTGATTACGCCGAAAAACGGGATATGGTGAAAGCGCGGATTGCCGAGCTAAGAGGCTAATCCGGACCGCCAGGAAGAAGGAAGAGAATCATGACAGAACAACAGATGACTACGGAGTCGGATACGGCGGCATCGCTCACCAGTTATGAAGAAGCACGAGATTGGATCGAGGGACTCGTTGCTTTCGGCATCCGTCCGGGCATGGAACGAATCGAGAAGCTGATGGAGCTTACGGGTCATCCGGAGCGCCGGCTCAAATTTATTCATGTCGCCGGGACGAACGGCAAAGGCTCGGTCTGCGCTTATTTAACAAGCGTCCTGCTTCGCTGCGGGTATGATGTGGGGACGTTCACATCCCCTTATATCACGAAATTCACGAACCGATTCCAATACAATGGAGCGGATATTCCGGAAGAAACGCTGCTGAAGCTCGCCAACCGGCTGAAGCCTTTGGTTGAAGAAATCGCAGCCACGGAGCTTGGCTCCCCATCGATGTTCGAGGTATCGACGGCGCTTGCCATTCTCTATTATGGCACCGTAGCTTACCCGGATTTTGTTGTATGGGAGACCGGACTTGGCGGCCGTTTGGACGTGACGAACATCGTCACTCCGATTGTTTCGGTCATTACGAATGTCGGGCATGACCATATGGACATTCTCGGGGATACGATTGAGGCTGTGACAAGAGAGAAGGCCGGGATTATTAAAGCCGGTGTTCCGGTCATCAGTGCAGTCAGCCAACCGGAAGCAGCCGCGATCATTAAGGAAACAGCTAAAGCGAAGAATAGCTCGCTCTATATGCTCGGAGATAAGTTCACGATCCAACCGCTGCATGTGGAGGAGAATGAACAAACCTTCCGTTTTGAAGGCATGTTCCGTTCGATTGAGCCGCTCACCATCACGCTTAACGGTGTACATCAGCAGTCGAATGCCGCTGTTGCGGTGATGACGCTTGAAATTATGCGACAATACTATGCGCTTATTCTCGAAGATGAGGATTTAAGAGAAGGGCTTCGCTCGGCCGCTTGGCCGGGAAGGCTTGAAATGATCGGTACATCGCCGCGGCTTCTGATCGACGGCGCACATAATCCGGAAGGCGCGCAAATGCTGGCGGAGTCGCTGCGAAGCACGTACCGGTACGACAAACTTCATCTCATGATGGGTATGCTCGCGAACAAGAATCATCGTGACACATTGCGGCATATACTACCTCTAGTGGATACGCTTGTCGTGACCGAGCCGGATTTTCGCAAAGCTTTGCCGGCGCAAGAGCTGGCAGCGCTTGTTCAGGAAATTCGGGAGACAATCGGCCGTTCCTTCGAGCTCATCATCGAACCGAATTGGAAGCTTGCACTTGAGCGGCTGCAGTCGCTCACGAATGCGGATGATTTGGCAGTCGTAACCGGAACACTCTATCTGATTGCCGACGTCCGCTCCCAATTGCTCTATAATAAGGATTCTGAAAAAGGTTGGTGAACCGTCTTTGAATACGGCAGAACACGTACATTTCATCGGAATTGGCGGTTACGGCATGAGCGCAATCGCGCGCGTTATGCTGGAGATGGGCTATAAAGTGACCGGCTCTGATGTTGCTCGGCAAGAACTTACAGAGAAGCTTGCTGCCAATGGAGCCCGCATTTACATCGGCCATGAGCCGGAGCATGTCAAAGGGGCGGATCTGGTCGTTTATTCGACTGCGCTGTCTCGAGACAATGTGGAACGCAAAGCGGCAGAAGAGCTGAACATTCCGATTTTGCACCGCGCTCAGATGCTTGCAAGATTGATGAATAACGGCAAAGGCGTCGCAGTAGCTGGAGCACATGGTAAAACGACGACATCCTCAATGATCGCGCTGGTCATGGAAAACTGCAAACTCGATCCCACGTATATTATCGGGGGCGAAATCGTCAATGTCGGCACAAATGCCAAAGCGGGCAAAGGCGAGTATGTCGTTGCGGAAGCAGATGAGAGCGACGGATCTTTCTTGCAGTACCATCCCACAATCGCAATTGTAACGAACATTGAACCGGATCATCTCGAAAACTATGACGGTGATTTCAATAAATTGAAAGCGGCTTACGTGCAGTTTCTAAGCCAAGTGAAAGATGGCGGCAGCGCGATTGTGTGCGCGGACGACACGAATATGCAGGTGATGCTGCCAGAGCTGATCGCAGGTCCGCTAGGCAGTGAAGGCGTGCTGACGTACGGTATCGACCAAGAGGCGACCTACCGTGCTCAGAATATCTCGCTTGGCGATCGCAAAGCCTCCTTCGATATGACACGCGAAGGTCAGCTGCTCGGTCGAATCGAGCTGTCCGTTCCTGGGCGCCATAACGTATACAATGCGATGGCGACCGTTATTACTTGTCTGGAAGCAGGTGTTTCATTCGAGGCAATCGCGGCAGCTATCGTTGATTTCCGCGGGGCGAAACGCAGATTCCAGGTGCTCGGCGAAGTCAATGACATTCTGGTTATTGACGACTACGCGCATCATCCGACGGAGATTGAAGCTACAATCAGTGCAGCCAAGTCGACCGGTAAACGGATCATTGCGGTATTTCAGCCGCAGCGTTACACCAGAACCTTCTTCTTGCTTGATCAGTTCAGCCGCGCTTTCACAGAGGCGGATGAGGTGCTGATCACGGATATTTATTCTCCGGCCGGCGAGCAGCAAATCGAAGGCGTGAACTCGAAGAAACTCGTAGAGCTTATCATAAAGAACAGCAATGCGAATACATCCTACTATCCTACGAAGGATGAGGTGCTAGCCGTCCTGACCGATCAAGTGCAGCCGGGTGATCTCGTGATTACGATGGGTGCGGGCGATATTTGGAAGGTAGCGGATTCGCTTGCGAAGACGCTGCGCGCTAGAGCGTAATAGCATGCAGTACTACCGGCGTGAATGCCGATAGTAGAGAACCCCCACTCTTTAGAGTGGGGGTTCGTTTGTAATGGGATGCTTACCTATACCTATCTATCTAAACGACGACCGCCCCTCCTACTCTCCGGCATTCTCATCTTTCCCTTGCAGCTTCTTTAAATATTCATCTAATTGATCGAATCTCTCTTCCCATGTACGGCGGAAGGAACTTAACCAATCGTCGAGTTCTTGGAGCGGTTTCGTCCCGAGTTTATAGATTCGCTTGTTGGCGACGGGATGGACCTCGACGAGACCGGCTTCCAGCAGAACGCGCAAATGTTTGGACACTTGCGGCTGATGAAGGCCAAGCCGTTCGGCGATTTCACCAACAGTCAGCGGGCCGTCCCGCAAGAGCTCGACAATTCGTAACCGATTAGGCTCGGCAAGAGCGCTCATTGTGGCATTCATAAACTGAATATACCTTAGAAGGAATATACCGGTCAAGGAATGCAAAACGTCCAATCTTGCAGCTTCGAGCGGCGGGTCATATTCCTCTTAACTTTTTCATAGACTCTTACTAGAGTATGTGGACAAGGAGAGAATGCGATGAGTGCTAAAGGACGCATTACGTACCGTTTCGATCGGCAGAGCGGAGCACGAGTAGAGCAGAAACCGGAACAGAAGCAGGAACAGAAGCAGGAACAGAGGAATTCCTCGAATGTCGTGCCGTTCTTTCAAGAGGAAATGAAATTCACGTCTGAAATAGGTTCATGGAACAGCCCCTTCCAAAATGATGCCCATGCCCTGGAGCAGCTCATTCGTGAAGCAGACGGCCAGAAAACAAGGAAGCCGAGCCCGAACGAGCCGGCGCGGACGATAAAGCATGACAATCAATTATACGATGCTCCGCAGGAGCAGCTGCCACCGCATATCGAACAGACAGATCCGATCCTGCTGGGAGACGAGTATGAGGAGCCGCGCAAACGGATCCAAGCGGATAGAAACGTGATCGATATGTATCCGATTCTCGATGAGGAAATGGAAGAGCGCGAGAGACGGCGTAACGAGATGCAAATGAATGCCCGCACATCGTTCGGTTCGTTTATGAACGGAACAAATCAACGGCCGTCCAAAGGACCGTCATGGTTTAAGGTGTTTGCTTCTGTAACCGGGGCTATCGCGACAGGCGCGTTATTCGGGTACTTTGTGTTGGCGCTGTTCACGGGGAACGGATCGTTTGGAACGGATAGTTCCACCGATCAGCCGGGGGCCTCCGTAAGCGGTTCGATTGCTGACGGGGCAGGAACGGCTGGCCAAAACGCGAGCACATCCGCTAATGGCAAGGTCAATACACCATCATCCAATGGTGCCACGAACAGCAGCGGCGCAGTCGATAACGGCGGAAATGGCTCAACAGCAGCCCAACCGATGATCAAAGTTCATATACCGGAGAGTTCCTATTACATGCTTCAATATGGCGTATTCAGCAACGAGGAAGGTCTGAATGCAGCGGTTGATGAGCTTGCGGCTAAAGGGCTGGCAGCTGCCCCGCTTACAACGCAAGAGGACTACCGGGTCTATGTAGGGATGTCGCCGGATCGTGATGAGGCGCAGATGCTTGGCCATTTACTGACGAATATGGACGTATACGTCAAGCAAATCGATCTTCCTGCAGTGACCAGCATCGCCTTCAAAGGCGACGCATCTGCGGTGGAAGCCTTCTTCGAGCAAACGAGCGGACTGATCGCCAGCTTGGATCGCCTTACGGTAGAGCGGTTGAGCGGCACTACAGATGATGCGGGGGACTGGAAAGAGCTGCACCAGCAGTGGATCGCTTCGGCTAATGCGCTTGCCGGTGGTTTAACCGATAAAGTGAACAGGTCATCGCTTCAGAAATTGACGCAATTGATTAACACAGCAGCTGTGGCCGCTGATGAGTATACGAAGAAACCATCCGATGCTTATTTATGGTCGATGCAGGCTTCCCTCATGAAAGCCGTGTTCGCAGAGAAAGCCTGGTTTGAATCGATGGATGCATTGTAAAGCGTTCCTGTGGCGCGTATAATAAAGTATACGTGTCAAAATATGGCGAGGGACGTTGGAAGATGAAGAAAAACATCTGGGTTTTGCTGCTTTTCATTCTGATCGGGCTGCTTACGGGGGCATTGGTGTCCCGCTGGTTGTCTCAGGTGCCGGGGCTTGCTTTCCTAACCAAAACGTCACCTGTCGTATGGTCACCGGCTGCGGATTTACTCGTTCTGAGCTACTCGTTTACGCTGCGGATCGAGATTAGTCTCCTAAGCATCATCGGACTGATCGTCGCAATATGGGTCTACCGCAAGCTTTAGGGAACCGACACAACGCGTTAAGGAGCGCTGCATCCATGAAAGTATCCCTTCCTACAAGTTCATCGAACGTTCGCCGGCTCGTGCTGGCTTCATCATCTCCTCGCCGGCGGGAATTGGTCGCAGCTCTTGACCTTTCCTTGCCGGTTCTCATTTTGTCAAGCGATACCGATGAAAGTACCCCAACAGATTGGCTGCCGGCTCAAATTGTCGAGCAGCTTGGCTTGCGTAAAGCACGAGCATCCGCGGAGATGCTGCATGATGACGATGCATCCCATTCGCTCGTAATTGGGGCGGATACCATCGTCGTACTGAATGGACAAGTGCTGGGCAAGCCAGTCGACGAGCAGGATGCGGTCCGTATGCTGACCGAGCTGCAAGGCCGAGAGCATGAAGTTTATACGGGAATTGCCCTTGTCGATACGTCTTCAGGACGAGAGCTGGTTCATCATCGCATGACGCGGGTAATGATGAAATCTATGAATAATGATCAAATCAGACGTTATGTCGCATCCGGCGAGCCTATGGACAAAGCAGGCAGCTATGGCATACAGGGACTTGGCGCAACACTTGTTGACCGCATCGACGGCTGCTATTTTAACGTGGTAGGACTTTCTCTATCCCTGTTGTCGGACATGCTGGCTGAATTTCATATCGATGTCATTTGACCGATCAGTTCGCGGGAAGGCAGGGAACAGAGATGGAATCGCAACGAGAATCCTATGCACTCAAGGATATTCCAACCACCGAGAGGCCCAGAGAGCGGATGCTGGCCGTTGGCGCTGAAGCATTAAGCCATGCGGAGCTGCTGGCCATCTTAATTCGTACCGGCACGAAGCGGGAGTCTGCTGTGCTGCTAGCATCCCGGATTCTCGGCCAATGCGGCAATTTGCGCGGACTTGTGGATATGAGCGTTGCCGAGATGACCAAGATTCGCGGAATCGGCCCGGCTAAGGCGGTTCAGCTGCGTGCAGGGATCGAGCTTGGCCGCCGAATTGCAAGGAGCGAGCAGGGTGAACTGCCGACCATTCGGAAGCCTGCAGATGCGGCGAACCTCTTGATGGAGGAGCTTCGTTATCTGAAACAGGAACATTTCATCTGTTTGTTTTTAAATACGAAGAATCAGGTTATTTTAAAAGAAACGTTGTCGATCGGAACACTGAATGCGACACTGGTGCATCCGCGGGAAGTATTTCGGGCCGCGATCAAATGCAGCAGTGCCTCTCTCATTTGCGTTCATAATCACCCAAGCGGTGACCCCACGCCAAGTTCAGAAGACATTGCGCTGACTCAGCGTCTCATAGAAGCCGGAGAGCTCGTCGGGATTGACGTATTAGATCATTTGGTAATAGGTGACAATCGCTTTATAAGTTTGAAGGAGCAAGGTCACATGTAATATAATAAGAAGTATTGTCTTAAGAAAGAAAGGAAGATTAAACATGTTTGGTGGATTCACAAAAGATTTAGGTATTGACCTTGGTACAGCGAATACGCTGGTATATGTGAAAGGCAAAGGCATCGTAGTAAGAGAGCCTTCCGTAGTTGCTATACGTACAGATACGAAAACAATTGAAGCCGTAGGTGAGCATGCCAAGAAGATGATTGGCCGTACACCCGGCAACATCCGCGCGATTCGTCCGATGAAGGACGGCGTTATTGCGGACTTTGAAACAACTTCAACGATGATTAAATATTTTATCCGCCAAGCCCAGAAGCAGCGTTCTCTATTCCCTCGTCATCCGAACGTTATGGTATGCGTGCCATCCGGGATTACAGCGGTTGAACAACGTGCGGTTAAAGATGCTACGGTTCAAGCGGGCGCGCGCGAAGCGTTCACAATTGAAGAGCCGTTCGCGGCAGCAATCGGCGCGGATCTTCCGGTATGGGAGCCGACAGGCAGTATGGTCGTCGATATCGGCGGCGGTACGACAGAAGTTGCCGTTATTTCGCTGGGCGGTATCGTAACCAGCCGTTCGATCCGTATCGCAGGTGACGAGATGGACGAAGCGATTATGCAGTACATCAAACGGATGTACAACCTGATGATCGGTGAGCGTACAGCAGAGCAGCTGAAGATGGAGATCGGCTCTGCACTCTCCTTGGACCGTCAGGAAACGATTGAGATTCGCGGACGTGACCTCGTGTCCGGACTGCCTAAGACATTGCCAATCTCGTCGGAGGAAATTTGCGAAGCGCTGTCCGATACGGTTAATGCGATTGTAGATGCGGTCAAAATCACGCTGGAGAAATGTCCGCCGGAATTGTCTGCGGATATTATGGACCGCGGTATTGTACTGACAGGCGGCGGCGCGCTGCTGAAGAATTTGGACAAGCTGCTTTCCCGCGAAACGGGCATGCCTGTTATTGTGGCCGAGAATCCGCTGGATTGCGTGGCAATCGGTACTGGCCGCGCGCTGGACAATATTGAGCTGTTCAAAACACGTGGAGGCCCGGTTTCTCGTTCCAAGCGATAATATCCGGATAGCTGTCTAGGGGAAAACGGATGAGCGACGCTGATTGGTTTGTACGAGCCTTCTGGTCGTTCAGCATTGAGCGTGGAATGGGCGGGTGAAGAGAAGTTGTTTAATTGGATGCGTAATAAGCGGATGTTTGTATTAATGATCGTGTTTATCCTATTCGTTGCTGTCATGGGCTTCTCAATCGGTGACCGGAAGAAGCTGACATGGCCGGAAAACTTCTCGCTCGATTCCACGGCATTCGTGCAGGAATGGCTATATCGTCCAGCCGGATATGTGTCCGGGCTGTTCAAGGATTTATCCAACCTGCACGCCATTTACAAGGAGAACGAGGAGCTGCGCATTGCGGCCGCTGCCTATGCAAGAGACAGCATTAAGTATAATTTTGTGGAAGCCAAGAACAAAGAGCTGCAGGAAATGCTGAACTTTACGGAACGGCAGAAGCAGCTGTACAACTATAAGTACTTGATCGCGCAAGTCGTTGCCGTAGGCAACGACCCTTATTCGGAAACGATCCGCATTAATTTGGGCTCCAAAGACGGCATCAAGATAAACATGGTTGTCGTTACAGACAAGGGGCTTGTCGGCCTCGTGAACCGTGTGGATCCGTTCTTCTCATCGGTTATGCCGATTACGAAGTTAAGCGATACTTCACCGGATACGAAGGCGATCGCCGCTACGGTGCTTGGCAAAGAGAAAGATTCCTTCGGGATTGTTGATAACTATCATTCGGACACAGGCAAGCTGTCGATGTCCAAAATTTCCGAGCATGATCCGCTTACCAAAGGCGATACCATCATTACATCAGGACAAGGCAATGTATTTCCACGAGGGATGGTTATCGGCACAGTCGATTCCAGCCAAGTCGGAGATTTTGGTTTGACGTATACGGCAACCATTACGCCGGCTGCGGATTTTGACCATCTGACGGAAGTATTTGTCGTACAATTACCAGAGACTGGAGAGAACGCAGAATGAGTATGCAGCGTATCGTTGCCGTCATTCTGCTGTTCTTCCTTGTCGAAGGTACGTGGTTCTACTGGCTGCTGCCTGATAGCATGGTAGGACGGATTATTCCTCATTTCACACTAGCGTTCGTACTCTTTGCCGGATTATATCGAGGCAGACATACAGCGCTTATCCTTGGATTGGCGTTTGGACTCCTGCAGGATTTGGCTTTCTATGGCCGGATTCTCGGGGTTCACTCATTCTCTATGGGACTGGTTGGCTATATGACCGGTTTTCTTCTGGAGCGCAAAAGAAGCACCTTGCTGATGGCGCTGCTCATGATCTGCATGTCCACACTTGCCTATGATACCATCGTATATTTCATCTATCGGGTGTTCCGACTGACGGATCAGACGTTTGAATGGGCAGTATCCCATCACATCATTCCGAGCGTTTTTCTTCAAATTCTATTTGCATTAGCGATTTACGTGCCTGCAAGGCGATGGTTTGAACGAACTGGCAGCAATGCTAAGTCGGAAGAGGAAGAAGAATAGCGAATGCCAGGCAGGAAAATACGCATCCGTGAAAGAATCGTATAGAGAAGGGGTGAAGACGAGCGTGGCCGAGAAGCAGCATATTACGATCAAAGGCGTCAAAGATGGTCTGATTTTCCTTCTTGACGACACATGTGATTTTTCCGCGTTGCTGGATGAGCTGCAATTCAAATTGGAAAAGTCGCATCAACAGCTGCTGACAGGTCCCATTGTTCACGTTCAAGTGAAGCTCGGCACCCGGCAAGTGAATGAGGAAGACAAGGAACGAATTAGAACCGCTATTCGGAACCAGGGCAATTTGCTCGTGCAGTCGATTGAAAGCGAAGCGCGCCCGGAGCCGAAGGTGGAAGACGGAAACAATTTAAAGGTGCTGACCGGTATTATCCGTTCAGGCCAGACACTTGAGCATGACGGAAACCTGCTGCTAATGGGGGATTTAAACCCAGGCGGCTCGCTGCTCTGTACAGGTGATATTTATGTGCTCGGCGCTCTTCGAGGCTTGGCGCATGCAGGCTACAAAGGGAAAGAAGATTCCATTATCGCGGCATCGCTACTAAGGCCGACACAGCTTCGGATTAGCGAAGTAATCAGCCGGCCGCCGGATGAGTGGATGACCGGTGATGCCACGATGGAATTTGCGTATTTAAGCGAAGGCGTCATGAAAATCGACAAAATGACACAGCTGCAGCGGCTGCGAAAGCTGCCGGTCGTGTTTCGAGCCTAGCTGGCGCAGCAATAACGGGAAACAATTTTGCAGCAGGTCTGTATAGCAGCAGTACCAATGGCTGGAGCGGGGAGAGTTGAGTCATGGGAGAAGCGATCGTAATCACATCGGGTAAAGGCGGCGTTGGCAAGACGACGACCTCAGCGAATATTGGAACGGCGCTTGCGTTATTGGGGAAAAAAGTTTGCATGGTCGACACCGACATCGGCCTGCGCAATTTGGATGTCGTCATGGGGCTGGAGAATCGGATTATTTATGACTTGATCGATGTAGCGGAAGGACGCTGCCGCCTGAATCAAGCGCTTGTCAAAGATAAACGGTTCGAGGAGCTTTATATGCTTCCGGCTGCCCAGACGAAAGATAAATCAGATGTGACACCGGAACAAGTTCGCGATATGATCCTTGAACTGAAGAAAGACTTCGATTATGTCATCATCGATTGTCCTGCGGGCATCGAGCAAGGCTTCCGCAACGCAGTAGCAGGCGCGGACCGTGCCATCGTTGTCACTACGCCGGAGAATGCGGCTGTCCGTGATGCGGACCGTGTCATCGGTTTGCTGGAGCAGATTCATGTGCCGGCAAGACTGGTCATTAACCGTATTCGCGCCAACATGGTGCGCAGCGGAGAGATGCTAGACATCGATGAAATCTGCCAAGTGTTAGCCATTGATTTGCTGGGTATCGTTCCCGATGACGAGAAGGTCATCCGCTCGGCGAATGCAGGCGAACCCACCGTGATGGACCCTTCCTCACGTGCCGCTATTGCTTACCGGAATATCTCGCGCCGTATGCTCGGCGATATGGTGCCGTTGATGCCGCTTGAGGAGAAATCAGGCGTCATTAAACGGTTCCGCAAGTTTCTTGGAATAGGATGATTGCTAGGTGCTAAACAAACTGAAAAAGGTAGACCTTGGCATGATAATCATTCTGCTGGCATTTATGGTAGTCAGTACGATGCTGGTACATAGCGCGACTTACGGGAATCCCGATTACGCCAATTACGACGTGAAGACGGTCATCTTTTACGGCTTGGGATTTTTCGTAGCGTTAGTAGCCACTTTGTTCGATTACCGGGTGTTTCTCAAAGCATGGATGTTTCTTTACGGCCTGGGGATTGTATTGCTCGTAGTCGTTTTCTTCACGGCCGTTGAAATTAACGGTGCGAAAAGCTGGTTCGAGCTGCCCGGCGGACTTCAGTTCCAGCCCGCGGAGATGGTGAAGATTATTCTGATCATTACCGTGGCCTACCTGATGGGCAGAAGGAATGGAGATGCGCTGCGGGTCCGGCAGGATTTGCTCGTTATTGCCTTCTTCTCTTTTATCCCGTTTGCTCTGGTTATGATTCAGCCGGATCTGGGGAATGCCATTATTTATCTGGTTATCGTCCTTGGCATGCTATGGATTGGGAATGTCAAATATACGCATGTCCTGCTAGGTCTCGGCATCACAGTCGGCTCGCTTGTCCTGTTCATGTTTCTGTTCAACACGTACAACAAGCAAATCCACGATTATTTGCAAGAGCACCAGAAGACTCACTGGTATGAGCGAATTAACGGATTCATTAATCCCGAGACGGCCTCCGAGAAAGAAGTCTATCAAGCCCAGAAGGCGAAGATTGCGATTGGTTCCGGGGGATTAACGGGCGATGGTTATATGAAAGGCGAGTCGAAGAACCGGAAGTTTATTCCTTATCCGTATTCGGATGCGATCTTTGTCGTCATCGGCGAGGAATTCGGATTTCAAGGAGCCGCCGTCGTGCTCATGCTCTACTTCTTATTGATCTACCGCATGATTATCATTGCATTCCAGTGTTATGACTTGAAGGGCTCGTTTATTATAATCGGGATTGTCTCGATGTACGTCTTTCAAGTCTTCCAGAACATTGGCATGATGATCGGGCTTATGCCGATTACAGGTATCACGCTGCCATTCATCAGCTATGGCGGTACTTCCTTACTGCTCAATATGCTATGCATCGGTCTTGTTTTCAGCGTCAAGGCGCATCAAGAGAAATATGAAATGGCCACTTAGCCGCTCAAGCAATCAGCTTGGCGGCTTTTTGCTGTTTACAGAGGTGTCACAACATAACTAGTCCAACATGCTCATATATATTAGCGATTAGAGATGGAGGGATTAGTATGGATACAAAAAGCAGTATCCGCGAGCGCAGACAAGAGCGTATCCGCCGGATCATGGAGCATAACACCAACACACTTCCGCTAAAGCAGGCGATGCAGCAGCCCCAGGCCCGCATTCAACCTTTGCCATTGCCAAGCCCTGCCGATCATCAGCCGAATCCCGACAAGAAGACGGCATCATTGTCTGTGCCTGCGCAGCTCCCTGATATAGAAGATGACCCCGAGCGATTGTGGAAAGCGAATCCGAATCCGTGGGAAAGCGCCGGCTGGCGGATTGCGCCATTACCGAGCAAAGATGTGAAGGCCAGCAAGCAAGGGGGTCCTCCGAAAACACCGGCTCCGCGAGATTTTCGTTTCATCGCCAGAGGGCTGTTCATTCAAACGGCGATTGCAGGGGCGCTATTCATCATTGTGTTTGCGCTCTTTAAGCTGGATATACCTATCGCGAAGCAAGGTCGGCAGGTGGTGACGTCTGCGCTGACGGAGGAAATGAACTTCGATGCTGCTGCGGCATTATACAAGGATTGGTTTGCAGGTACACCATCATTCATTCCGTTGTTTGGCGACCACAGTGGCGAGGAGTCCAAACTGGCCGAAGGCGCAGTCGACCTCCCGATTGTGTCTCCGCTCTCTTCCAGTACCGTTGTCAGAACGTTCGCGGAAACACTTAGTGGAGTCGAACTGGCAGGGGAGCCCGGTCAAGCTGTAGTTGCTGTTGAGACAGGCCGGGTGCTGGTCGTATCCAAGGATGATGACTTGGGCGAAACCGTTGTGGTGCAGCATGCCAATGATCGCGTATCCGTCTACGGTCATCTGGGTTTAGTTCGTGTAGCCGTGAACGATTGGATCGAAGCGGGGAAAACGATAGGGAAGCTGCCGGTAGCGGAGGAAGGCCAGCAAAGCCTGTTGTATTTCGCTGTGAAGGAGAAAGGCCAGTACGTCGATCCGGCGGACGTCGTTCCGATTGATTAAACTTGGCGGCATCCGCTGGTCTGTTCACCCGCTCTTCGTGCTGGTCATGCTCGCCTCCGTTGTGACCGGGTATTTTGTTGAGCTGCTGACCTTATTTGCGATCGTTCTAGTGCACGAGCTCGGCCACATTATGATGGC
Source organism: Paenibacillus rhizoryzae (assembly GCF_059686995.1). Classification (NCBI taxonomy): domain Bacteria; kingdom Bacillati; phylum Bacillota; class Bacilli; order Caryophanales; family Paenibacillaceae; genus Paenibacillus; species Paenibacillus rhizoryzae. Next base: position 223,208 of record NZ_JCAALT010000001.1, read on the forward strand.
AAAAGGGTTCGGTTGGCGTATACGAGAAGTGAAGCTGCTGCCGTTTGGCGGCGTGGCTGAGGTCGAAGAGGGCAGCGGCGTCCCTGTTAAAGAAGAAGCGATTGTCGCAATTGCCGGACCGCTTCAGAATGTGTGGATGGCGGCCGTCGCTTGGCTCTTCGGCCAGCTTGGGATTTGGAGTCATGAATGGGCGGAGTATGTGTGGCAAGCTAACGTCATGATCGGTCTGTTTAATTTGCTGCCGATTCTGCCGCTCGATGGCGGGAAGTTAATGCAAGCTGCACTCAGCCGTTCGCTCACATTCTATGGAACGCTTGTCTGGGGCGGGCGGGTCAGCCTGCTCTTCAGCTTTATGATGCTGCTCTATGCTTTTGTGCCAGCGCTGGTGGAGAGAAATGCCGTCCATATTCACATGAATTTGATCGCCGTCGGGTTGTTTTTACTGCTCACGAATTGGACAGCCTATCGGAATATCCCCTATTTGTTTCTGCGGTTCTTAACGACAAGAGCCGTAGCATCGTCAAGAATTGTTGCAAGAGGGGTATGGGCAATGCCCATCATCATTCCGAAAGGATATACGGTTCAAAACACCTTGCAGTTGTTTAAACGGGACAGCTATCATCTAATTGTCATTATGGAAGAAAAAGGTGACATCCTCGGTGTAGTCCCGGAGCAGCGGATCGTGAACGGATTTCTTGCCGATGGGAAGGCTGACCGTGCAGTCTTGGAGCTTTTCATGTAATATAAGTATCAGTAAAGACCGACTGGACAGGAGGTCGAAAGATGAGAAGAATGCTGGTACACAAGCAGAAGGATTGGCTGCAAATTGCCGTAGTGGACAACAACCGTCTATACGAATTTTATAGCGAAAAAACCGAAGATGCCGGGCAATTAGTGGGCAGTGTGTACAAAGGCAAGGTCATTAATGTGCTTCCCGGCATGCAGGCGGCATTCGTTGATATTGGCCTGACGAAGAATGCATTTCTGTATATTGACGATGTGCTGCATCCGCATCTGGAACGACAGAGTAAGGAAAAACCGCAAATCAATCAATTGCTCTCCGCCGGACAAGAGCTGATTGTACAAGTGATGAAGGAGCCGCTCGGCGGCAAAGGAGCGCGTGTCACGACGCATTATTCACTGCCTGGCCGATTTCTGGTTTATATGCCTGCTGCCGATTACATAGGCGTCTCCAAGAAGGTCATCGGAGAAGCGGAGCGCGTCAGAATGCGCGGCATCGGCGAGCAGATTCGATTGCCAGGCGAAGGCGTCATTATGCGTACCGCAGCGATCGGTGAGAGCAGTGAATCGCTTCAGCATGACGTGCAATTCTTGCGTGAGCTGTGGCAAGGGATTGAAGCACGAAGTGGAACATCTACTGCGCCGGCATTGCTTCACCGCGAAGCGGATCTTGTCCATCGACTGGTGCGGGATTTGCTGACTGCGGAGATGGACGAGCTGTGGATCGATGATCGAACAGCCTTTCTCCAAACGGAGGCGCTTATGAAGCAAATGGCACCAGCGATGCTGCCAAGGCTTAGGTTGTTTGAGAAGCAGGGGCAAGCGCTGTTTCAACATTACCGCATTAATGAACAGTTGCATGAAGCCTTCGAGCGGCGTGTTCGTTTAGGCTGTGGCGGAGACTTGGTTTGGGATCAAACAGAGGCGCTGACAGTAATTGACGTCAATACCGGCAAATTCGTCGGAACAAGCAATTTGGAAGATACCGTATTCCGTACGAATTTGGAAGCAGCGGAGCAGATCGCAAGATTGCTGCGGATTCGCGACGTCGGCGGCATTATCATTGTGGATTTTATCGACATGGAGAAAGAAGAGCATCGGGACGAAGTGATGCAGCTGCTTGAGCGGCTCGTTCGCGCGGATCGAACCAAATGCCAGGTTGTCGGCTGGACAAGGCTAGGTTTGCTCGAAATTACCCGCAAGAAGGTCCGGGAGCAAACAACGTCTCCGGTCTTGCAGACGAATGAGTCTACCTCTTCACGGCAGTCCTAACTCGTACATGCGAATGAGTTTATAAAAAGTAATTGCCATTGGGTGTTTGGATGTGCTATTATGTTATGGTGTCTGCAGAGGATATCTGGGCTGCAGTCAAATACCGCGCAGAACAGGTTTCTAAGTTCGGCCTTCTAAGGTCGGCACCTGCATCAGGCGAGTCTTCGATATAAGGAGGTGCAACATATGTTTGCGATTATTGAAACTGGTGGAAAACAGTACAAAGTTCAAGAGGGCGACGTTCTATTTCTTGAGAAGCTGAATGCTTTTGAAGGTGAAGAGGTAACGTTTGACCGCGTCTTGGCTGTTTCTAAAGGCGACGAGCTAGTAACTGGCGCTCCGGTTGTTTCCGGCGCTACTGTAACAGCTAAAGTCGAAAAACACGGCAGAGGTCAAAAAATCATCGTTTATAAATACAAAGCGAAGAAAAACTACCGCCGTAAGCAAGGTCACCGTCAGCCGTACTCCAAAGTAACGATTGGCAAAATCCAAGCTTAAGAGGTTAAATTATGATTACGGTCACCATTGAACGGCAATCCGCCGTTGATACACGGATCGTATCGTTTGCAATAGAAGGACATGCCAAGTTTGCAAAGGCAGGCAAAGATATTGTCTGTGCTGGTGTATCAGCCATTTCGGTTGGTACGGTAAACGCGATTGAGGAGTTGGCGGGACTAGCTCTCCCTGCTTCCATGAAGAGCGGCTGGCTCCGATCAGATATACCGGTAACGAGTGATGCGAGCTCTAACGAGAAGACGCAGCTGCTGCTGGAAGGTATGATCGTGATGCTGAATTCCATTGCAGCCTCATACGGGAAGTATGTTGATATTCGTCATCAATTTCGGGAATAAAGGAGGGAACATCCATGTTGAAACTGAATCTTCAGCTTTTCGCTTCGAAGAAAGGTGTAGGTTCCACGAAGAACGGACGTGACAGCCAATCCAAACGTCTTGGCGCTAAACGCGCTGACGGTCAAACGGTAACTGCTGGCAGCATCCTGGTTCGTCAACGCGGAACGAAAGTTCACCCGGGCAACAATGTTGGCATCGGTAAAGACGACACTCTTTTCGCGAAAGTGGAAGGCGTTGTGAAATATGAGCGTTGGGGACGCGATCGTAAGAAAGTCAGCGTTTACCCGATTGCACTTGCTCCGGTAGCGGCGGCAGAATAGTGAAAAATCCCCGGTCTGCATGCAGACCGGGGTTTTCTTTTTTTTATGAACAAAGCCATATGCAAAGATGATCTTTCTACTTTCTCGTGATATACTGTTTAAGGCTAGGAAAGAACAGGAAAGTAGGCTCGGCTCATGAATCGCTTCGGAATGACCAAACAATTTGCGGCTGCATCCCTTTTGGTTCCTGCTGCTGCTGTTTTCATTTGGCCGGCGGAACTCTGGCTGCTGGCTGTGTTTATAGTCTGGGTGTTCCTTGTTGCTGTGTTCTGGATTCATACGGAACGAAGGGAACAAGAATCGCGGATGGCTAGGGCTGCTTCTGCGATGCAGCAGGCATCCATTCGAACGCTTAATCATCATCGCCATGATTGGATGAATGATCTGCAGGTCATATACGGATATATTCGAATGGGTAAAGCGGATAAGACCGTTCAGTACGTGGAACAGATAAGAGAACGGATGTTAACGGAGAGCAAGATCGCTAAGCTTGGCATTCCGTCGCTTGTTCTGTTTATACAGTCGTTTCGCACGATATCGCACTCATTGGTAATTGATGTGGAGATTGACGGTGATGTGAATTTAGCGGAGCTGCCGCTAGACGGTGAGCTTGCTGCGGAATCGATCGTAGGTATTATTAATGCTTATCGGTTTGCCATCAGACCAAGCACAGGGGATGCTGAGCGGCTCGTTGTACGGATTTCGCAGGACGAGCAGCAGTTAAGCGTATCTTTCCACTGTGAAGGTATCATTAAAGAGATGGATGATTGGAAGATGAAATGCAAGCGGGCGCTTGATAATTCACCGCTTAAGCTGGCGGAGAACGGCCTGCAATCAGCAAGTGTCATGCTGCAGGCGCAGCTTGGGAAATAAACGGAGGCTAGGACATGTTTGTCGACAAAGCAAAGATATTCGTAAAAGGCGGCGACGGAGGAAACGGAATCGTTTCCTATCGCCGGGAGAAATACGTACCGAACGGCGGACCGGCCGGCGGTGACGGCGGAAGAGGCGGCGACGTTATTTTCCGCGTAGATGAAGGGCTTCGTACCCTGATGGATTTCCGCTACCAGCGGCATTTCAAAGGGGAGCGCGGCGAGCGCGGCAAAGTGAAATCGATGCATGGCGCTAACGCGGAGAATATGATCGTTCGGATTCCGCCGGGAACGGTCATCATCGATGATGAATCCGAAGCAATCATCGCGGATATGACGCAGCACGGCTCGGAGATTGTTGTAGCCAAAGGCGGACGCGGTGGACGCGGCAACTGCCGTTTCGCGACGGCGGCCAATCCGGCTCCGGATTTCTGCGAGAACGGCGAGGAAGGCCAAGAACGTACCATTACGCTTGAGCTCAAAGTTATGGCGGACATTGGCCTTGTCGGCTTTCCGAGCGTTGGGAAATCGACGCTGTTGTCTGTTGTATCGGCTGCAACGCCAAAGATTGGCGCTTATCACTTTACAACGCTGTCGCCTAATCTTGGCGTAGTTGATGTTGGCGATGGACGCAGCTTCGTGATGGCGGATCTTCCGGGTCTTATTGAAGGGGCAAGTGAAGGCGTCGGTCTTGGCCATGATTTTCTGCGGCATGTTGAACGTACAAGAATTATTTTGCACATTCTCGACATGTCGGGTTCGGAGGGGCGCGATCCTTTCGACGATTGGGTGAAAATCAACCAAGAGCTCAAGATGTACAATCCGATTCTGGCAGAACGCCCGCAAATTATTGTGGCGAACAAGATGGATATGCCGGATGCAGAGGAACAGCTTGCCTTGTTCCGCGAACAGCTTGAAGCAAGCGGCGATGCCGAGAAGCATCAGCTGGTTGCGATGTCCTCTCTCACGAAACAAGGGGTTCAAGAGCTGCTGTATAAGGCTGCCGATTTGCTGGCGACCGTTCCGGATACCCGCTTGATCGAGGAAGTTAAGGATGTAGCGGAGCGCAAAGTATACACGCTCGAGCAAGAAGAAGATCGTTCGTTCAAAGTGGGCAAGGAAAACGAAGGCTTCTACGTGGAAAGTGCCACGATCGAGAAGTTCATGAAGCGGGTTAACCTGAACAATTCCTACGATGCGATTATGCGTTTTGCTCGTACGATGCGTAAGATGGGCGTTGACGCGGAGCTTCGTAAGATCGGTGCGAAAGACGGCGATATCGTTCGAATCGGCGACTATACGTTCGAATTCTTCGAGGGCAGCGATTTCTCCTATCACGAATAAGTAAAGCGAAACTGCTGCGGCGGTGTCTGTGCATGAAAGTGCAGACACGCTGCAGCAGTTTTTTGTTCATTCCAAGGATAAAATAGGTATAATGAGAATGTTGTGTTTCTCGATTGCCTATTGCCGCATTCGCCATTATTCGATATAATGTCCTCTATGGAAGAACAAATGTCTCTTGAGGGAGGACGGCAAGTGGAAGAACGATATTTTGTCGTCCGCGAGGACATGTTGCCGGAAGCGATCGTGAAGACGATCCAAGTGAAAGAGATGCTCCGGCGCGGCGAAGCCGCCACCGTTCATGAAGCGACGGAACGGGTAGGCTTAAGTCGAAGCGCCTTCTACAAATATAAAGACGGCGTCTACACACAGAATCAATTGAAACGGGAAGCGATCGTAACCATTTCCATGGATCTCGACCACCGGTCGGGTGTCCTCTCGAAAGTGCTTGGTCTTGTAGCCGGCACGGAAGGAAATGTACTTACGATTCACCAAACCATCCCGCTGCAAGGGCTTGCCAATGTCATTATTTCCGTTGATACCTCGATGATGAACGGCTCGCTGTCTGAGATGATTGACGGCATCCGCAAGCATGACGGTGTACGCAAAGCAACGATCATTGGGCAAGGATAGAGAATTTGAGAGTTGAATTGGAGGATATCAGAATAATGAAGCCGATCAGAGTAGGTTTGCTAGGGCTGGGAACAGTCGGTACAGGTGTGGTACGCATCGTAGAAGGACATCAATCCGATTTGGAAAGCCAAGTGGGTTCCCCGATCGTCATTGAGAAAGTACTCGTGCAAAATAAAAATAAAGTCCGTTCCATCAGCGTTTCTCCAGAGAAGCTGACAGAGGACGTTTGGGAAATTATCTATAATCCGGATATCGACGTCATCGTTGAAGTGATGGGCGGCATTGAATTAACGAAGAACTATATACTTGAAGCATTATCCCGCGGCAAACATATCGTTACAGCGAACAAAGATCTGATGGCACTGCACGGACCGGAGATTCTGGCTAAAGCCCAAGAGAATGGCTGCGACGTGATGTATGAGGCGAGTGTTGCCGGAGGTATCCCCATAATTCGCACACTTGTTGAGGGCTTCTCGTCCGATCGCATTACGAAGATTATGGGTATCGTAAACGGTACTACGAACTATATCCTGACTAAAATGAGCAAAGAAGGCGCAGCTTACGGCGACGTGCTGAAGGAAGCACAGGATCTTGGCTATGCCGAGTCCGATCCGACTTCGGATGTTGAAGGTCTGGATGCTGCTCGCAAAATGACGATTCTCGCGACGCTTGGCTTCCGCGCTAACGTTGCGCTTGAAGATGTGGATGTAAAAGGGATTTCCTCGATCACGAAGGAAGACATCCTCTATGCGAAGCGCCTGGGCTATGAAGTAAAGCTGCTTGGTATCGCGGAGCGACAAGACGACTATATCAGTGTCAGCGTACAACCAACGATGGTCAAGCTTTCTCACCCGATCGCATCCGTTAACGGCGTATTCAATGCTGTTTATGTATATGGCGAAGCAGTAGGCGAAACGATGTTCTACGGAGCAGGCGCAGGCGAACTTCCGACGGCTACTTCCGTAGTCGCGGATCTTGTCGCTGTCGTGAAGAACCTGAAGCTTGGCGTGAACGGCAAACAGGAGAAGCTCGCTTATAAAGAGAAGAAGCTCAAAACCGATGAGCAAATTGCTTCGAAATATTTTATGCTGCTCCATGTGGATGATCGTGCAGGTGTTCTTGCGCGCATCACGCAAGCTTTTGCCGAGTATGAAGTGAGCCTTGAGTCGGTGCTGCAACAGCCAAACCCGAGCATCCCTGAAGCGGAAATCATCATCATTACGCATGATGCCAATAAAGCTGCTGCGAAGAAAGTGCTTAAAGCACTGGAAGGCATGGAAGTCGTAAAAGCGATCAAGAGTGTGTACCGCGTAGAAGGCTAACTATAATTTCACATAAAGGAGTCCTATTTTCCATGAGATATCTAGGCTTGCTCGAAACGTACAAAGAATTTCTGCCTGTCAACGAAAACACGCCGATGCTGACGCTTCAAGAAGGCAATACGCCGCTTGTACGTGCCGAGAACCTGTCCAAGGAGCTTGACTTGAACCTGTTCTTCAAATATGAAGGCTTGAACCCGACCGGTTCTTTCAAAGACCGCGGTATGGTTATGGCAGTTGCGAAGGCGATGGAAGAAGGCAGCACAACGATTATGTGCGCGTCTACAGGCAACACTTCAGCAGCGGCTGCAGCTTATGCGGCACGCGGCGGTTTGAATTGTATCGTGCTAATTCCGAATAACAATATTGCGCTGGGCAAACTGGCCCAAGCGATTATCTACGGTGCCAAAGTCATTGCGATCAACGGCAACTTCGACCGGGCGCTTGAAATCGTTCGCGAGATTACAGCGAAGCACCCGATTACTCTGGTAAACTCCGTCAACCCTTACCGGATTGAAGGCCAGAAAACAGCAGCATTCGAAGTTGTCGATCAGCTTGGCGGCGAAGCGCCTGACTACTTGGCGATTCCGGTTGGAAACGCGGGCAACATCTCGGCGTATTGGAAAGGCTTCAAGGAACTGCATGCACATGGAAAAATCACTTCGCTGCCGAAGATGGTCGGTTTCGAAGCCGAAGGCGCCATGGCAATCGTGAAGGGCGAACCTATTGCTGAGCCTGAAACGATTGCAACAGCGATTCGGATCGGAAACCCGGCAAGCTGGAAAACAGCTGTTGCTGCTGCGGAAGAGTCACAAGGCCAAATCAACTATGTAACGGATGAAGAGATTCTCGATGCGTACAAGCTGATCGCACGCCGCGAAGGTATCTTTGCAGAACCGGCATCGGCGGCCTCGATTGCCGGCGTTCTTAAGCTGAAGCGCGAAGGTGCATTTAAAGGCGGCGAAACGGTAGTTTGCGTATTGACTGGCCACGGCTTGAAGGATCCTAACATCGCCATTAAGAGTGTACAAGCTGAGCCTATCGTTGTAGAAGACAACGAAGAAGCGGTTATGAATGCGATCCGTCAGCTTGAGGGAGCGGCAAAATGATGAACCGCCGGGTAATGGTAAAGGTCCCGGCCAGCACGGCGAATCTCGGTCCGGGTTTTGACACGCTGGGTATGGCGTTGTCGCTCTATACGTGGATCGAAATGGCGATCCCAAGTGATGGAAACACCGTCATTGAATTGCATGGGGACGGTCTGGAAGGTATTCCAGCCGATAAGTCCAATTTGATCTATAAAGTTGCGCAGCAGGTGTTCGAGGCTGCCGGTATGGAAGTGCCGGAGCTGCATATCGCGATGTACAGCGATATTCCGCTGACACGCGGGCTCGGCAGCAGTGCATCCGCCATTATCGGAGCGCTAACGTGTGCGAATGCGTTGATCGGCAGGCCGCTTAGCGACGATGCGCTGTTTCAAATAGCCAGTGAGCTTGAAGGCCACCCGGATAATGTCGGCGCATCCCTGTTCGGGGGAATCGTCGTCTCGGCGTGGGATGGATCACGAGCGGAGAAGGTGCGGTTAGAACCGCATGCCGATATGGACGTGCTGGTAGCCATTCCATCGTTCCAGCTATCGACAGAGAAGGCACGCCATGCGCTCCCGACTCAAATCACAATGAAGGATGCTGTCTTTAATGTAGGCAGCAGCTCGCTGCTGGTCGCGGCATTCGCAAGCGGCAACTTGGATCTGATCGCTTTCGCGATGCGAGATCGTCTTCATCAGCCATACCGGGCGGCAATGGTTCCGGGTATGGAGGAAATTCTGGATCAAGCTACGGAGCACGGCGCTTTGGGCGTTGCGCTTAGCGGAGCGGGTCCGACGCTTCTTACGCTCGTTCACAAGAACAGCCCGCGTAAGGCGGAGCTGGAGGCTTTTCTCAGTGATACCCTAGGCAAACACGGCATTCAGGCAGAGACCATGTGGCTGAAGCCTTGTGCGGAAGGTCCCGAGATCACGGTGAGCGGCAACCAGCAGGAACAATCATTCATGGAACGGATTAAAGGAGAAGTCAGGGCATGATTAGCGTAGCATGTTTGACGAAAGGCTCAACGTCTGATGAAGCAGCAAGGTACTTATTAAACGGTCATGGTGCCGATATTCACTATTCCTATCATCGTATGATTGCGGATGTGTTTCTCTCCACCGCGGAAGGCAAGACAACCTATTCTATTATTCCGATTGAGAATACGATCGACGGTTCCGTTGGTCTGCATACCGATTGGATCGTGGATGAAGTAAACCTGCCTATTCAAGCGGAATGGGTATACCCTTCCATTCAAAACTTGATTGGCGAAGCGAACGAGCTAACGACTGACGGCGAGCTCGCGTATGACAGGATCGTTAAGGTGCTCAGTCATCCCGTAGCCATGGCGCAATGTACCCAGTATCTGAAGAAACACATTCCGCATGCAGAGCTTGAGCATGTTGGCAGTACTTCGGAAGCTGTGCGCATTGTTCGCGATAATCCGGGACGCGGCTGGGCGGCAATCGGACAAGTATCGGCAGCGGCAGATAATGAATTGGCCGTGCTCGAAACAGCCGTAACCGACCATGACAATAACTTCACTCGTTTCTTGTTGGTGGGATCTGAGCCTTTTACGCTTCGTGACTCACAGAAACATAAGACGAGTATCTTGATTACGATGCCAGAGGATTATCCGGGTGCGCTGCATCAGGTGCTGTCCGCGTTCTCTTGGCGCCGGATCAACCTTTCGCGGATTGAATCCCGTCCAACGAAGAAGCAGCTCGGCAATTATTATTTCTTGATCGACATCGAAATGTCGCTGGATACGGTCCTGCTTCCGTCTGCTATTGCTGAGATTGAAGCGATTGGCTGTCAGGTGCGTGTCCTCGGAAGTTACCCAAGTTTCAAATATGCAGCCTCTGAATAGTCATGATGGCGTGATGATACGCGCAAATTCGTAATTGAAACACCCGGAAAGTTAAAGCTCTGCCTCGTCTAAATGAGGTGGAGCTTTAACTTTTTTTTGTAAGGAAGGGTGACACTCGCCCATCTCATGCATAGGATGTAGGGATTGATAACGGGCGTTTACCACGTCTGCCCAAGGCGTACAAACGTGACAGGAGGTTTTTGACGGGTGAAAATTCATATTGTCAAAAAAGGCGATACACTATACCTCATTGCCCAGAAGTATAATGTTTCGCAGGAAGAAATCATGAAACTGAATCCTACTATCACCAATCCCGACGTGATTGACATCGGAATGAAAATCAAAGTACCGACTTCTCAAACGGGAAATATGGAGTTTATGCACCAGCATGTTGTACAACAAGGTGATACATTGTGGAAACTCTCCAAAGCATGGGGGATCCCGCTCAGTGATATGATTAAAGCTAATCCGCAGCTGAAAAATCCAAACGTGCTGCTGACCGGCGAAGTCGTAAATATACCTAAGCCAGGCTCGTCACATCATATGCATGAGACGCATATGCAAAGTGGCAACAACCAACACGCAAACGGTCACCATCCGCTTCACCCTTCATCGGTGATGCAAGGCGTTCAAGGCTTGATGGGCAAAATGTCAACAGCGCCTTCGTTACTCGGCGGTAAGAAATCGACAGGTCAAAAAGCAAACACAGCGCCGGTTCCGACGCCGATGCCGGTGGCACCGGAGCAAATCGCTCCGACACCGATGCCAGAGCCGGCTCCAATGCCGATGCCGGTGCCTGAAATCATGCCTGCCGTTGAGAAGAAATATCCGGTCTACAATTCCTATGACCAGCATGTCGATTTATTCAAACAATACGGCGTTCCGGCCACTGAGGTTATGTCGCTTTATGATATGCCGAAAATGCCAGAAGCGGTATCACCGGCATCGATGGGCGGCGGCTATGGGCAGCCGACAGCCGTATCACCGGCATCGATGGGTGGCGGCTATGGGCAGCCGACAGCCGTTTCTCCGGCATCGATAGGAAGCGGCTATGGATATTCGACTCCGACAGCGGTATCACCGGCATCGATGGGAAGCGGTTATGGATATTCGACTCCGACAGCGGTATCCCCTGCATCGATGGGAGGCGGTTACGGACAGCCGACAGCGGTATCTCCGGTATCGATGGGAGGCGGCTACGGTTATCCGTCTGCTGTATCTCCTGCTGAAATGGGTCCGCAAGGCGGCTATGGCTATCCATCCGCAGTCAGTCCTGCAGAAGATATGGAATGGTGTCCGCCGGTAACATTGCCATGGGGAGCGCCAAGCTATGGTTGGGGTCCACAGGCTGTATCTCCGGCTGAAATGGGTCCGCAAGGCGGTTATGGTTTCGATCCATCAATGGTATCTCCGGCTGAAATGGGTCCTCAAGGCGGTTATGGTTTCGATCCGTCGATGGTATCCCCGGCCAACATGGGTCCGCAAGGCGGCTATGGTTACTTTGATCCATCAATGGTTTCTCCTGCTGAAATGGGTCCGCAAGGCGGCTATGGTTACTACGATCCATCGATGGTATCCCCAGCGAATATGGGTCCGCAGGGCGGCTATGGTTACTACGATCCGTCGATGGTATCCCCAGCCAATATGGGTCCGCAGGGCGGCTATGGTTACTACGATCCGTCGATGGTTTCCCCGGCTAATATGGGTCCGCAAGGCGGTTACGGCTACATGGGCGGCGGTCAAATGGCGCCTGTCGTAGCAGGAGCTTCAACAGGCAAGAAAAAATGCAACTGCGGCTGCCATGAGAAACGCGATGACGAAGTCGAGCAGTTCGAAGAAGAAGACGCTCTGGTTGCGTCCCCGAGCAAATCGGCTCCACCGCGCAAAACAAGCAAAAAAGTAGTCGTTCGCCAAACACGCACCGTGAAACCGAAACGCCGCGGAAGTTTACCGTGGATTAATCGCTAAGCGATATATCGAAATAACCCCGGAAGTCATTGCACGCATGGATTCATGCGGCGATGATGCCGGGGTTATTTTTGTGAAATGAATAAGACGGCAACATCCGTTTCGACTTAACTGATCAAAATGTGCATAATTCTCCAGCAGAGGTGAGACACTAGCAAAAAAGGTAAAAAGGGGAGTTCCCGATGATGGAATTCAGCCTCTGGAAGAAATTGAAAAAAAGGTTGCTGCGAAATCGACGGCCGATGTGGCAATTAGGCTGTCTGCTTGCTGTGACCTTTCTCTCGCTTACAAGCGTCCGTTCTGTACAAGCTATGAAGCAGATAAATCCGCCTTCCACCGGAGCAGGAACACGAAGCGTAATCGAAGTGCTGGCATCGCCTGCAGAGCAGGTGACCGTCAAGCTGCACCGTATTTTCTTATGCGGCGAAGAGATGAGCACACTTGGACAGATGACCTCGAAAGAAGCGCTTCGTTTGCTCAAGGAGCATCCGGAGTGGACGGCCGTGCTTGATACAGAGGCAGCGGTCGTTATGGAGCAGCGCATTGACGACTTATCGGAAGCCTGCAAGCAAAGCGGCTATATCAGTATGGATAAGGCAGGCAACTTAACGTTATTTGATGGCTCTCCGAAGAAGGAGAAGGTGCTGCGTACTTTTTTTCAACTGGATGTCAACTACATGGAGAGCAGCTTGCCGAAGGAACGGATCGATGAGCTGGTGAACGGGATTCGGATTACGGACAAGGACGAGTACAACAGTGTGTTGTCCACCTTCAGTGATTATGCGGTCGATCGCACGGAGAAAGTAATGAAACGAGACTTCTAACGGCTGTTCCTACCAGCCAAGCCCAATATCCGATCGGACGAGAGACGGACGCAAGCAGCGTCCGTCTTTTATGTTGTTTCGGGAGCGTTCCCGAAAGACAAAACGCGTGTTCTCATCGTGCCTATCATTTGCTATAATAGATGGAAGCCAATTTTTGATCATACTATTTTTTGGCATGGGGAGAGAAGAGGCTTGCGTGTTTTAGGGATAGATCCAGGGATTGCAATCGTTGGATTTGGTTTCATTGACAAAATCGGGAGTAAGCTGGTTCCCGTCCAATACGGCTGTATTCAAACCGAGGCGCATACTCCTCAAGAGGAGCGGCTCAAGCAGGTCTACGAATCTACTTGTGCGCTGATGGATCGCTACAAACCGGATACCGTCGCCGTAGAGAAGCTGTTTTTCAATAAGAACGTGACGACGGCATTTTCTGTCGGTCAGGCACGTGGTGTTATGATTCTGGCAGCAGCCCAGCGCGGATTGCCTGTGACGGAATACACGCCTTTGCAGGTGAAGCAGGCGGTTGTCGGATACGGCAAAGCGGAGAAGAAACAGGTGCAGGAGATGGTCCGCATGTTCCTGAAGCTTAGCGCAATACCTAAGCCGGATGACGTTGCGGATGCGCTTGCGGTGGCCATTTGCCACGCCCATTCTTCCGTTCTGATGGATAAAATTAACGGGGTGAACCGGAAATGATCGATTATGTACGAGGACGCATCGTCCATTTGGATACAGAGTTCGTTGTGGTAGATGTTCGAGATATCGGTTACCGGGTATTTACGCCAAACCCGTACGCTTTTGCCAAGAGCGATGAGCCTGTGACGATTTATACCCATCATCATGTTCGGGAAGACGCGACGCTGCTCTTCGGCTTTGCATCTCGTGAGGAACAGGCTATGTTCCGCAAGCTGCTTGAAGTGTCCGGCATTGGGCCGCGCGTGGCACTGGGAATTCTGGCAGGCGGTAAGCCGGAAACGATCGCGGCTGCCATCCAGCAAGAGAATTTGACGTTTCTGACCAAGCTGCCCGGCATCGGCAAGAAGACGGCGCAGCGGATGGTGCTTGATTTGAAGGATAAGCTTGATGCGATTCCGGGAGGCTTCAGCTTCGCAGCGGCAGGCATCGTACTGGACGATGGCGCAGACAGCGGAACGTTGTTTGGCGGCAATCCGAACTGGAAGGAAGCGCGAGAAGCACTCACGACGCTCGGGTATACGGCAGCTGAGCTGGATCGCGCATGGCAGGGCATGAAGGATGACGCGGCAGCAGATGAATCTGTGGATGCACTGATGAAACGGGCGCTGCAGCAATTGTTTAAAGGCTAGCAGAGAGGGGTAAGCGTGAATGGACGATCGGATTATTTCCGCCAACCTCATGATGGAAGATCAAGCGGTGGAGCTGAGTTTGCGTCCTCGCTATTTGGCTGAGTATATTGGTCAAACTCAAGTGAAAGAGAATCTGAAAGTATTCATCGAGGCGGCAAAGCTGCGCAAAGAAGCGCTGGATCATGTCTTGCTTTATGGTCCTCCGGGGCTTGGCAAAACAACATTATCGAATATCATCGCCAACGAGCTTGGTGTTAATCTACGAACCACAAGCGGTCCTGCAATCGAGAGGCCCGGCGATCTTGCCGCGCTGCTGACGAATTTGCAGGAAGGCGATGTCTTGTTTATCGATGAAATCCACCGCTTGCATCGGACGGTGGAGGAAGTGCTTTATCCGGCGATGGAGGACTTTGCGCTCGACATCATGATCGGTAAGGGTCCCAGTGCACGATCAGTCCGCTTGGAACTTCCGCCGTTCACATTGATCGGCGCTACGACGCGAGCAGGTTTGTTGTCCGCGCCGCTGCGTGACCGTTTCGGGGTAGTAAGCCGGCTGGAGTTCTATTCGGTGGATGAACTTGCCTTCATCGTGTCGCGGGCAGCGGAAATTCTAGGTGTCAGCGTTATTGGAGAAGCGGCGCAGGAAATTGCGATGCGCTCCCGTGGGACGCCGCGGATTGCGAACCGATTGCTGAAGCGGGTCCGTGATTTCGCACAGGTACGGAACGACGGGATTGTTACACATGAACTGGCCCAGTCGGCGCTTGGTCTCATCCAAGTGGATCCGCTCGGGCTAGACAGTATTGATCACAAGATGCTCCGTGCCATGATTTCCATCTATCGCGGCGGTCCGGTGGGACTCGATACGATAGCGGCTACAATCGGTGAAGAAAGTCAAACGATTGAAGATGTCTATGAGCCTTATTTGATGCAAATCGGTTTCCTCCAGCGCACACCGCGCGGTCGCATGGTAACGCCGCTTGCCTACCGGCATTTGGGCCTCCCTGTGCCGCAGCAGCCAGGTGCTGACGCCGATAATGGTGAGGGAGGTAGCTCCGTATAATGGCCAAGAAAGAACGCGGTACGGATGAGAGCAAACGTGAGAAGCTTATTGTCTTGTATGATGGTACCTGCAACTTATGTCTTGGCAGTGTTCGTAAGTTGAAGGAGCTGCAGTCGACTGCCGTGCTGCGATTCATTCCGGTTCAGTCGTTAGACGAAACCTATGAGACCATCCCCGGTCTGGCATCGCTTAATACGGAGACATTATTGACGAAGATGCATGTCGTCGAGGCAGATGGGACGCTGCATGCCGGAGCGGCAGGCGTCATTCGAATCATGCGTACGGTTAAAGGATTGAGATGGCTGGCTTGGCTGTACCGTGTGCCCGGTCTTAGAATCGCGGCAGATGGAATCTACCGGGTCATCGCGGCGAAACGTTATGACTGGTTCGGCCGGACCGATGACAGCTGTCACGAAGGCGTTTGTGCGTTGCCCAAAAAAGATTAATGGCGAGGGGGAATGGATGTTTTGCCGATGAAAGGCATAAACGTCGTTCATGCGAACGAATCCACAGAGCCGGCAGTGAAACGCTCAAGGCTGCCGAAGAAGATGCGAACATTTACGTTGCTGTTGACCGGAGTAATAGGCCTCTCGGTTTGGACATCTGTACCCTCCAGCGGTGCGGCTGTACCTAAACTGGATAATATACGTGTAGCCATCTTCCTGAATACCAGTAAGTATAAGCTGGATACGGCGGCATCGACCTTCAGTTCGGCTGCTGCACTGCAAGTAGGCGTTCGTCAGCCTTCCGGCGTTGTCCCGATGTTTCAAAGTGCAATCGGTGAAACGACAAGATTCACTCTTGACGATTACAAGCCACTGTTGCTGGAGACGTCCGATTATATGACGGCGTTAGCCGCATATAAACGGCTCAAGGCAATGGGAGCGGCAGGTTTCATGACAGCGGCGAACGGCTCCCGCGGTAAGGTGTATCAAATCGAAGAAGGTTCTTATGCCACTGCTGCGGAAGCGAAAGCTGCCGGAGACCGCTGGTTGAAGGATGCAACGCTGGCTGGTTATGCCGGCAAATCGAGTAAAGCAGAACTGATCGGTCCGCTTCATTTGGATACCGGTATGGTCTATGCCTCCAAAGACGAAGCTGTGAAAGCGGCGCAGGCACTCGGCTCAAGCGGGGTAGAGGCTTATGCTGCCATGAAACAGACCGGGATGGATGCAGGTGTTTATACCGTCGTAATCGGCTCAGAGAGCGATCAGACGGCGCTCGGTCAAGTCAAAGCCCAGGCGCAGAAGGTGAACAGTGCCTTGACGCTGCGGCAGACGGATGCGGCATCCGCTTATTTCGTAATCCGGGACGACTACACGACGGTTGATTCAGCTTCGAAACCGCCTGTCTCGCTCTATTCCGTACCAGCCACAGGAGCAAAGCTATGGATTTCTACAACCTCCACTACAGGCATTAAGCTGATGGAACGTTATAATCGGAGCTATCGCGGGCAGTTTGAGGTAAGCGGATTAAACAATAAGCTTGCCGTCATCAATGAATTACCGTTCGAGCAGTATCTGTATGCCGTTGTAGGCGCGGAGATGCCGGCATCCTGGCCTGCCGAAGCATTGAAATCGCAGGCGGTTGCAGCACGTACATATGCGATTTACCAGGGATTTGGCTTTCAAGTTGCACATGTCGTAGACACTACACTCAGTCAAGCCTATGGAGGCATCGGTTCCGAGAAGCCTTCAACGATTGCGGCGGTTGATGCGACAAACGGCGAAGTGGCGATGTACAACGGCAAGGTCATCGAGACGGTATTCTCATCCAGTGCCGGCGGCGTAACAGCCGATTCGAGTGAGATATGGGGCAATAGCATCGGCTACTTGAAGAGTGCGCAAAGTCCGGATTCTTCGTCGGAGAAAGGCTTGTATCAGTGGTACCGGATCGCTCTCCCGAATGGATCGGTAGGCTATATGCGAGAGGATTTGCTTGAGATTACCGATCAGAAGTCTAAGGTCGGACAACCCCTTCTGCGCGTGAATGCGGATGGTGCGAAGCTGCGTCCGATTCCGCTCATTCAAGACAATGTACCGGTCGTGGATCAGGCAAACCGTGGAACAATGGCCGTCCAACTGGAGAAAGTGCCGCAATCCAATGAAATGTCATGGGTAAGAGGAACGTATACGGCCGCAGAGCTATTGGCATTCACGAACGGTAAGCTGCAGAAGCCGATAACAGGCAAGATCGCGACACTGGAGATCAGTCAAAGCGGTCCATCGGGGCGTCCCACTGAGCTGCTAGTGAACGGAGAGAAGCTGCAGGTGAAGTATCCGGATGTATATCGCGCTGCGTTCGGAGGATTGCCAAGCACCTTGTTCAAAATCGATGAAACCGCCAGAATGACCATTGAAGGCGGCAATCATGAAGTAAGAGAACGCCCGACTTTGAATGATAACGGTACGATGTACCTCATTGGCGGAGATGGGGCAACGAAGGAATTGAAGGATCGCAATGTCTTCATCATGAATGGCGAAGGCGAAGTGCGGGCCGCGACGAAAGATCCCGGCTTCCGATTCGTCGGTTCCGGTAACGGACATGGCGTGGGCTTGTCTCAGTATGGAGCGCGCGGATTGGCAGACCTTGGGTATGACTATAAATATATAATGCAATACTATTACAAAGACGTGACGATCGTTAAGGAATGAGAACTAGTCGATGAATGTAAATGAGTTTGATTTTGAATTACCGGAACATTTAATAGCACAAACGCCGCTTGCGGACCGCACGTCCTCTCGGCTGCTAACGCTAAATCGCGAGTCGGGTGCAGTGGAGCATCATACGTTTACGAAGCTGGCGGAGCTGCTTCAGCCGGGGGATACCTTGATCCTTAACGACACTCGGGTGATGCCGGCTCGATTGATGGGGATGAAGTCCGATACAGGCGCTAAAGTCGAGCTGCTGCTGCTCAAGCAGCTTGAAGGTGACCGCTGGGATACGCTGGCCAAGCCGGGCAAGCGCTTAAAGGTTGGCGCGCAACTATCTTTCGGTGACGATGGTAACGGCCAGCCTCTGCTGCGGGCAACTGTGGTAGGGGAAGGTGAAATGGGCGGTCGCGAGATCGAGTTTCATTATGAAGGTATCTTTCCTGAACTTCTGGATCGGCTAGGAGAAATGCCGCTGCCGCCTTACATTAAAGAGCGTCTAGGCGATCGTGAGCGCTATCAAACGGTGTATGCCAAGCATGAGGGATCAGCTGCGGCACCGACGGCGGGGCTTCATTTTACAAGACCGTTTCTCGATCAGCTGGAGGCTAAAGGCGTACATATTGGTTATATCACGCTGCATGTTGGTCTTGGCACGTTCCGTCCGATGTCGGTTGATACGATCGAAGAGCATACGATGCACACGGAATACTACGAATTAAGTGAAGAAACAGCAGCAATGCTTCGATCCGCGAAGGAACGAGGCGGTCGAATTGTTGCGGTTGGCACAACTTCCGCAAGAACGCTTGAAACCGTTGCGGTTCGGTTTACGTATGAGGATATACAGGCTTGCAGCGGCTGGACAGATATTTTTATTTTCCCAGGCTACGAGTTCAAGCTGGTTAACGCATTGCTAACGAATTTCCACCTGCCGAAGTCAACGCTGGTGATGCTCGTCAGCGCTTTAGCCGGACGGTCAGCAGTTATGAATGCGTACAAGGAAGCGATTGAACGGGAATATCGATTCTTCAGCTTCGGCGACGCCATGTTTATTTACTAGGACAGAAAGAGGAAGTGCACGAGTGGCAATCACATACGAGTTAATTAAGACTTGCAAGCAATCGGGGGCGCGCCTTGGACGCGTACATACGCCTCACGGAATTATTGAAACACCCGCTTTCATGCCGGTAGGCACGCAAGCTACAGTAAAGACGATGAGCCCGGAAGAACTGAAGACGATGGATGCTCAGATTATTCTGAGCAACACGTACCATCTGTTTATCCGGCCGGGGCATGAAATTGTTCGCAAAGCGGGCGGCCTGCATAAATTCATGAATTGGGATCGCCCAATTCTGACGGATAGCGGCGGATTTCAAGTATTTAGCTTAAGCAATATGCGTAAAATCAAAGAAGAAGGCGTAGAATTCCGCAGCCATCTGAGCGGCGACAAGCTGTTCTTGTCACCTGAAGTGGCGATGGATATCCAAAATGCGCTCGGCTCCGACATTATGATGGCATTCGATGAATGCGCACCTTACCCAGCCGAATACGACTATGTTAAGAAATCGCTTGAGCGTACAACACGCTGGGCAGAGCGCTGCTTGGCTGCCCATGCTCGTCCGCATGATCAAGGATTGTTCGCGATCGTGCAAGGAGGCATGTATGAAGACTTGCGCCGTCAGAGCGCGGCTGAGTTGACTTCCATGGATTTCCCGGGGTATGCTATTGGAGGATTGAGCGTCGGAGAACCGAAGAATCTCATGTACAATGTGCTTGATTGTACGGTTCCGCTGCTGCCATCTAACAAACCGCGCTACTTAATGGGCGTAGGCTCACCCGATGCGCTGCTCGAAGGCTCTATCCGCGGAATCGATATGTTCGATTGCGTGTTGCCTACTCGAATTGCTCGCAACGGTACTACGATGACGAGCTCAGGTCGACTAGTCATCCGCAATGCGAAATTCACAGAAGATTTCGGTCCGCTGGACCCGGAATGCAGCTGTTACACCTGTACGAATTACTCCCGAGCGTACTTGCGTCACCTGATCAAGGCTGACGAGACGTTCGGAATTCGATTGACTACCATTCACAATTTGCATTTCCTTCTAGAGATGATGCGAGGCGTGAGACAAGCAATCATGGATGACCGATTACTTGATTTCCGTGATGACTTCTTCAATAAGTACGGCCTGCACGAGAACGATAAAGGATTTTAAGGAAAGGGGTGAACTAATATGGGATCAGCAGCATCTTTACTCCCGTTTGTACTTATGTTTGCG
Organism: Paenibacillus rhizoryzae; assembly: GCF_059686995.1. Classification (NCBI taxonomy): domain Bacteria; kingdom Bacillati; phylum Bacillota; class Bacilli; order Caryophanales; family Paenibacillaceae; genus Paenibacillus; species Paenibacillus rhizoryzae. The sequence continues at coordinate 243,622 of NZ_JCAALT010000001.1, forward strand.
GTATTTTATTTCCTTCTGATTCGTCCGCAGCAGCGTAAATCGAAGCAGCGCAACTCGATGCTTAGCTCGCTGAAGAAAGGCGATAAAATCGTAACAATCGGCGGTATGCACGGAACAATTATGGAAATCTCGGATGACGTTGTTGTCCTTCGCGTCAACGATGCGACGAAGATTACATTTGACCGCAGCGCGATTAACACGATTACAACGAGCAGCGCGGCAGTTGCAGCAGCTCCATCTGCGCCAGTGGTAGAGAAGAAAGAAGATCAAGCAGAGAATATTAAAGCATAATCCAGCAGTACTATTGAAAGAAGCCGGAACGAGGGGGGCTATGAGTCCTAATCGTTCCGGCTTCTTTTTATTCCCTCTATGAGGGAGGGCTGACTCATAATTTCCAGCATTTGCGCACATAATGAACGTACGTGCTTGGCGCGATGGAGGTGGAGAACAGTGGGTAATTGGATGGAGATCATGTGGCGGACGTTAATGGCTGTCGTCTTCTTGCTCTTGATGACGAAGCTGCTTGGGAAACGCCAGGTTACAGAGCTATCCGTTTTTGAATATATCACAGGTATCACAATAGGTAACTTGGCAGGGTATATTTCACTTGATACGGATGCGAAATGGTACTTGGGTATGTTGTCCTTAGGGGTATGGGTTGCAGTCTCCCTTGGCATCGAGCTGCTCCAATTAAAGAGCAAGAGAGTCCGGAACTGGATTGACGGGACGCCGACAGTATTGATTCAGAAGGGCAAAATACTAGAAAAGAACTTGAAGAAAGAGCGTCTGACAACCGATGAGCTGATGCAGCAGCTGCGCATGAAAGATGTGTTCAAAGCAGCTGACGTTGAGTTCGCGATCATGGAGGCGAGCGGAGCGATCAATGTGCTCCTGAAGTCCGAGAATTTACCATTAACCCCGAAGCAGCTTGGTATTAAAGTGACACCGGAACGAGAGCCGATGGCAGTCATTATGGATGGCGTGGTGCTGACGGATCCCCTTCAGGTGAGAGGCTTTAACGAGACGTGGCTGGTCAAAGAGCTCAAGAAATCGGATCTTCGCATTGAGGATGTGTTTCTGGCTCAAATTGACGATTTCGGCACGCTGACGATTGATTTGTACGATGATAAGGTCAAACAGCCGAAGAGTCAGAATCAGGCAACACTGCTAGCCGCATTGAAGAAATGCGAAGCAGACATGGAGATGTATGGCCTGCTGACAGCGGACGAAACCGAGAAGCAGAAATATGCAGCCTGCTCTAAGCAGCTCCAGCACTTGATTGATGAGGTTAGACCGCTTATTTATCAATAAAACAAAAAGAGACCGCCGGGTACCCATGCAACCGGCGGTCTCTTTTTTGTTTATTTCGCATCCTCGCGCAGATAAGTCATATTAGCCGCAGGTACAGATCCGTTGCGACGACCACGGCGAAGCGACAAGTTCAATGCGCTTAGACGCATGCCCATGGTGGAAGCGAATGTAGCGAGCACCAGGCCGCCGCACATGTCGATCAGCCAGTGGATACCCAGGTAGAAGATTGCAAAGATAATGATTACGGCACAGATACAGCAGAACCATGCCCATCGTTTGATACCCGAGCGAACGGCCAATATCGCAAGCGTAACCGATATCGAAGTATGCAAGCTTGGGAAGCAGTTATCCAGGCCTGATAAGGCGCGGTACTGGTTCTCGAAATCCGGGAACACGTTTAACATCAGGAACGAAACGTGCGTCGGATCGTGATACCAGACTTCATTAACCGGCAGAAACAAGTAGAACGGGATCGCGATTAAATAGTTAATCATAATCGCGTAGCATAAAGCGTAAAACATGCGTTTATTTTTGCTTCGTTTGGAGTAAATTCCGATTGATGCAATGAGCATCGCTTGGAAGACGACCACGTACATGAAAGCCAGAAAAACAGTTAAATACCGATTCTCAAACGTATGTTGAAGATTGGCGACGAAGTTTCCTTCAATCGATTGAAAGAATGTAGCGAAATCATAAGTGTACGTCATATGATGTTCGATGCGCATCTCCAGCTTGTTGCAGAACAAAATCAGCATCAATGCGCCGAAATGCAGCAAATATTTGCGGTTCAGTGCCATCTCTTTGAGAAATAATCCGCCAACCTTGAACGGGTTCGTTGCAGCTCCATACCAGATTAGAAGCGTCACCGTAATGGCCGAATAGATCGCGACCGTCGTCATGTTGTCAAACAAAGTCATGATACGTTCTTTCCTCCTAAAGCACCTTCGTAATTTCAGCTCGATCTAGTATATCACAATCTATACCCAAGTGAGACCATTTCCAAAAGTGTTCACAAACGGGACAAGCTGTCAGGACCGTTTGGTGTTCACGCCGATCATCCCGCCGAATGCTCCGCAAAGCAGCGTTTCGACCAGCATTGTAAACGTTCTGCCACTGATACCGGTGTTCGTGGAAAGAAAGCTGACAAGCAGTATCAATAAGCCATAGGCGATGCCGAGCATGCCGCCATAATACCACCCACGCATTCCGGATCTTCTGCCGGATACGAAACCGCCCGCAAGGGAGCAGAAGCCGTGCACGATCAAACTGTAAAGCGGCAGCTGGGTCTCCTGCATGCTCCCCCACCTCAGCATAGTCGAGAGCAGAATAGCCCCTAAGGCCAGCCAAATGGATGCATACAAAATGCCTGCGAGCATCGGTGAAGCCATGTGCACTTTAGGAACATTTTTCATGGCGTTGATTGGTTTCATATCGCTATCCCTCCAATTATTTACGCTCGTGTTCACGATTATTACAAGATATGGTCAAGCTGATCAGAATAGTACAAGTAGGCCCGCAGCAGCAGGACCCCGCATGATTACCAAATATTCGAACATCAACCTTCGTATGATGTACTTTGCAACAGGTGACAATAGTTGTACTTTGTGCTGGCATGAAACAACTACAGCTGGCAGCGATAAATCAGCCAGATGCGAATGCGGGGTTGCAGCAGCCTCGCACTACATCCAAGGAGGGCGGCTCAAGTGGAATACTTGACACTGATGTTCCGGACGCTTCTCATCTACTTTATCGTGTTTCTCATTATGCGGCTTATGGGGAAGAGGGAAATCGGTAAGCTTTCCGTATTTGACCTCGTCATTTCCGTCATGATTGCCGAAATTGCCGTTTTCGTTATTGAGGATACGGATCGCCCGATCATGGACGGCGTAGTGCCAATGGTCTTTCTGCTCGTCATTCAGATCGTCATTGCCATCATTTCGCTGAAGAGCCGTAAGCTGCGCATTTTATTCGACGGTAAGCCGGTTGTACTGGTGGAGCATGGCAAGCTCAACCGCGAAGCGATGCGCAAACAGCGATATAATTTAGATGATCTGATGCTACAGTTTCGGGAAAATAAAACGAATATCGCGGATGTGGAGTTCGCCATATTGGAGACAACCGGGAAACTTTCCATTATTCAAAAGGATCGGCATGAGCATCACCATCGGGGGTCATCGAGTGAACAGGGTCAGGGAGGGCAAGGTCAAGGGCAGGATTCCCATTTTCCGAAGCCGTTCCCCAAAAATTATCGCTTCGAAACGCTGCCTGTGCCGCTCATTATGGATGGTGAAATTCAGAAAACGAATTTGGAGCAGCTTGGCAAAGACCGCTTCTGGTTGAATAATCAGCTGCGTCAGCGTGGAATTACAGATGTAAAGCAAGTATTCTTATGCACGATCGACCATCGGGGCAAAATCTTTCTCGACGCAAGACGGGGGAAACATCCACATAAGTAAGCGACTAACAGATGGACACCGGCTTATATACAAGCCGGTGTTTTGTTAGGATTTGAACCATCTGCCGAGATAAGGGATGCGCTCTGCATCATAGCGGTCGATGATGCGCATTAGCACCATAAGGATGAGATAGACGATAATGCCGGCTGTGCAGGCAACGAACAGGTTATGCCACAAGGCAGGCAATACTTGCAGGTTCATCACCCATAATGAGGCAGCTCCCATAATGAACATTGCAGCGCCAACTTTGAGGAAATCAAGGATGTCCATGCTGAAACCAACGGAGCGAACAACGGCAATCCAGTGCAGTACTGTAACAAGTACGATATTTACGTTGATGGCTATCAAGGCTCCGTATATACCAAGGGATGGATCTGATGCGAGCTCAACGATGAGGACAAGCTTCACAACTGCGCCTATAAAGGTGTTCATTAGAGCGGTGGCCGGTTTATCGAGCGCTTGGAGCGCTGCTTGAAGCGGAGCCTGTAAGTAGATGAATAAGCCGACAGGGGCCATCCATTGCAGCATCGGAGCAATTTCAACGTGATTGTAGAGAATACGGCAAAGCGGTTCTGCGAAGAGAACCATGACAACAACGAAGGGAGCCCCCGTTACAAGCGAGAGGCGCATCGACTGATGCAGCCGTTTATGGATCGTTGCGCGGTCGCCTTTGGCTGCTGCTTCTGAGAGGGAAGGCACAAGCGAAACGGCAAGGGAGTAAGTGAGCGCAGTCGGGAGCAAGAGAATCGGAATGATCATCCCTTGCAGGGCACCATATTGGGAAGTGGCCACGCCAACAGCAATCCCTGCCGCGAGCAAAGCACGTGCTGTCAGAATGGATTCCAAGAGGTACGATAATGAGCCGATCATCCGGCTGCCGGTTACCGGAACAGAAAGACTGATCAATCGGCGCATAACCGGAACACGTCTTTTATGAAATGGAATATGGGATTTCAAACTGCCAATGGTTGGCGCTGTACCTTGTGATGCAGTTTCAGCTTCAGAATTCTCTCTGATTACTGCGAGCTTTACTCGTTTGCGATCTATGGCATATTGCCAGAGCAGAACAACAAGACCACCGATCTCTCCGACCACTACGCCGAGCATGGCTCCGGCAGCTCCCCAGGCTAGTCCAAATGGAAGCAGCCACTTCGCGAATAACAGCGCAAATACGATGCGAATCACCGTTTCGAGCGTTTGCGAAAGGGCAGTCGGGATCATGTTCTGCTTGCCTTGAAAATACCCCCGATACACCGATGAGATGCCGATTATAAGCAGAAGCGGGCTCATCATGAGGAACGTCTGATAGACGCGCGGGTCCGTCATCAGACGTGTCGTAATCCATGGCGTCAGCCAAACAAATAAGCAGGTAAGCAGAAGTGATAGCAGCACAGTAAGGGCCATGGCCGAACGGAAGATTTGCTTGACCCGTTTGGAATCGCCCTTGGATTCGGCTTCGGCAATCCATTTCGCCACCGCAAGCGGAATCCCGCCGGTAATGATGGTGAGCAGGACGATCAAAAACGGATATCCGAGCTGGTACAACCCTACTCCCTCTGCACCTATGATGCGGGGAAGCGCAATACGCGGTACAAAGGCAAGGATACGATTCACAATGCCTGCAAGCAGCAGAATCAATGCGCCTTTAATAAAAGATTGCTTCGTCACAGTCGGTTCCTCTCCCTTTACGTTCGATCCCTATCGTTCACTTCCCATTACCAGCAAGACCTGTCCTGTTCTATCCTTATGCTTATGCGCAGCATGTCCGAATCCATGTCATTTTTTCAAGATGCCGATGGGAGAAGCAGGAATGTGAGGAGAAGACATCGAATGAATATAGGATAAAGGGCATAGTAACGTGAGGAGGTCGTGAGTATGACAGGCGAACTATTACCATTAACGAATGAAGAATGGATCGCGACCATCGAGCATTTATGTGATAGCAAAGCGGATGAATTCCGATTGATCGGTTACGAGCATGTAACGGGAAATGATATTTGGCAATGTGTGAAGGACCGGTACACCAAAACAGGCGAACCGGCCATGCATCAGGTCGTCAACGATATTTTGTCGCTGAAAGTGACAAAATTTATGAACTTTTTGACGGTAAGTGCCTATAAAGGGACCCATTTTTAACGAGTGGGCTCTTTTTTTTGACTCGTTTTTCAGGCATCGCTATAATAGGAATGTTGACACAAGAGAATTTAAGGGGGAACTGAGGGTATTATGAATCGTCTGTTAGCATTCGTACTCATCGTCGTGCTATCTGCCGGCGTAGTAGCGGGAACAAGCTCTTGGCTTTTCAACGACGTAAAACTAGGACTTGATTTGAAAGGCGGATTTGAAATCCTGTATGAAGCTCAGCCTATTGAGCCTGGCGGAAAAGTGACGAAGGAGTCTCTGATCGAGACGGCTAAGAGCCTTGAGGCACGTGCCAATGCAACAGGTGTAGCAGAGCCGGAAGTAACAACAGAGGGCAGCAATCGGATTCGCGTGAAGATTGCGGGCGTCTCTGACGAGAACAAAGTAAGGGACATCCTCAAGAAGCCTGCAGAACTGACATTCCGCAGTGCGCGCGGCTGCGCAGCTGATAAAGGATACTGCAAAGTCGAGCTTCACGGCAGCGACTTCAAACAGAACGGAGCTTCGGTTCACCAAACGAACCTGAATGCTTACGAGATTTCAATTAAGCTCAAAAGCGCAAGTCAATTCGCTGAAATCACACGCGAAATTGCTAAGCTGAGCCCGAACAACCAATTGGCCATCTACTTGGATGACAAAGAGTTGTCCGCGCCAAACGTTGCGGCAGAAATTAACAGCAACGAAGCGGTTATTACGGGTAACTACACGCGTGAAGAAGCGAATGACCTTAAAAATACAATCAACTTAGGTGCGTTGCCGCTTAAGCTGACCGAGAAATACACGCAAAGCGTCGGTGCTACGCTGGGTAAATTGTCCCTGAAAGAGACTATTGTTGCCGGTGCTATCGGTACGGTGCTGATTTTGCTCTTCATGATGCTGTTTTATCGTTTACCGGGTCTTATCGCGAGCTTCTGTATCGTTGTTTACATCTGGTTGCTGCTGCTCGGCTTCAACTTGATTGATGCGACGCTCACTTTGCCGGGTATCGCGGCCTTCATTCTCGGAATCGGGATGGCGGTTGACGCCAATATCATTATGGCGGAGCGGATTAAAGAAGAAATGCGCAGCGGCAAGAGCATCCTGTCGTCGCAGAAAGCAGGCTCCAAGAGTTCGTTCCGTACGATTATCGATGCGCACGTTACAACAACAATCGCTGCGCTCGTATTGTTCTTTATCGGTGTCGGTTCGGTTAAAGGTTTTGCAGTAATCCTGCTTCTAAGTATCGTTATCAGTATTTTGACGAACGTGTTCTTCTCTCGCCTGCTCCTTACTTTGATTATCCGCAGCGGCATTGTGAAGAAGAAATCCTACTTCGGTGTCAAGGAGAGTGAAGTACGTGCGCTTTAGTGGATTTGCAGAGGTTTCGGATCGTAAGTTCGATTTCGTGAAGAAGGCTCGATACTTCTTTATTTTCTCGATTATAATTACGGTGCTTGGTATCATTACACTGGGCGTCCATGGCTTGAACTACGGGGTCGACTTCCGTGCCGGCTCGAGCGTTGATATTGCAGTAAAGAAAGATTTGACGGGCCAGAAAGATGAGATCGAGAAGTACCTGAAAGATAATGAGTTTGGCGAACCCGGATTAACGGTTGGTACAAGCCGTGTCACGCTTCGTTTCGACGATGTGCTGACAGATGCGAAGGAGAAAGCGCTGAAGCAAGGCTTTGCCGAGAAATTTGACAAGGATGCTTCCGCCGAAGTGAATACGGTTGACGTTGAAATCGCCAAAGAGCTTCAAACGAATGCCCTATATGCGGTCCTCGTAGCGAGTATCGGCATTGTAATCTATGTCAGCATTCGGTTTGAGTGGCGTTTCGCCATTGCTGCGATCGTCGCTTTGCTGCATGATGCATTTATCGTAATCAGTTTGTTCTCGATCTTCAAACTGGAAGTGAATCTGCCTTTCATCGTGGCGATCTTGACCATTATCGGTTACTCCATCAACGATACGATCGTTATCTTTGACCGGATCCGTGAGAATTTGCGATTTGCCAAACTCAAGAATGCCGCGGATATTGCTAAACTGGTAAATGAGAGTATCTGGCAAACGTTGACGCGTTCCATTAATACGGTTATGACGGTTGTCGTGGCTGCGCTTTGCTTGCTTATCTTCGGCAGCGAGTCCATCAGACTGTTCTCACTGGCGATTTTGTTCGGTCTTGTCAGCGGTGCTTATTCATCCATCTTTATCGCGAGTCAGCTCTGGCTTGTCATGAAAAGGAAGCAAAAACCAAAAACAGCAGTCAAGTCTCCGGCTGCGTCGTAGTATGATTAGTAGAGGGTGGCCGAACCCGGCTCATCCACATGAACAAAACTTAAGCGAATATGCTTGAACAGGAGGCGTCCATGACAGCGACCCAACGTTATGCCAAAGCCGAGTCTGCCGCATGGACCGGACTTATAGGTAACGTCTGTATAGCAGTAATTAAAGGCGGAATCGGTATGTTGTCAGGCAGCAAAGCGTTACTGGCCGATGCTTGCCGTTCCGCTTCGGATGCCGCCGCCTCATTCGTCTCCTTAACAGGTGTCCGTCGATGCAGGCAGCTGGGGTCACCCCATGCACCTGTACCGGCAGCCAGAGGACGTGCGGAGGCAGCAACCGGCGTAGTGGCATCCATTCTGCTTATGATTATAGGTCTGGAAATTGGCATCTCTGCCATCAAATCCATCGCAGACGGTGTTGATGAAGCACCTGGCTGGCCTGCAGCCCTTGTCGTATTCCTTGCTTTCATTCTTAAAGAGGTTCGCTTCCCGATCAAGGAGCGGGGAGCGGACTTATATGCTTCACTTGCAGCGCTTGTCGGAACAGGCGGTGCAATGCTGGGCAAGCCGCTTGGCATGCCTGTCCTGTATTACTTGGATCCGGCAGCGTCACTGATCATCGTTGTGATCGTCTTCTCAAGCGGGTACCGGGTCGCTTCCGCTTCCGTTATGCGCAGCCGGTTTCTGGAAGTCGAACCTGCTGATATGTCGGAGCTCAAAGCTGTCGTGCTTCGCATGGAAGGCGTTATCGGCGTCGAGGTGCTTCGCGCCAGAGAGCACGGTCATTACGCTGTTGCCGATGTGGTCATCAGCGTCAATCCGCGCATTTCGGTGCTGGAGGGCAATGAGATCGCCAAGCGCGTGAAATATTTTCTGATGAAACGGTTTAGTCATATGACGGAGGTTACCGTTCATGTGGAACCGTATGATCCGGGTTATCCGTATAAAACAAATCACGATCCTAGTCAGGAACAACTACCGACGCTACTGCAATAGCAGCAGCGTTGATTTTTTTTGAGAAAAGAGGTGTCAGGCCAATTGATGCAATCCAAAACACGCTGGAGTCTCGCTTCGTTTGATTTGGAGGGAGAGGCTCGTGCAGCCGGCTTAGCGCGCAGCTTGTCCCTTTCACCGCTTGTAGCGAGACTGCTGGTTCAGCGCGGCTACGACCGCGTTGAATCTGCGCGTCAGTTTTTGAACGGGGGCATCGAATGTCTGCATGATCCTTTTCTGCTAAAGGGCATGAATGAAGCCGTAGCACGAATACGAGCGGCGGTGGAGAGCGGCGAACGAGTGAGGATTTATGGCGATTACGACTGCGATGGCGTGTCGTCAACGACACTCATGACGTATCTGTTCACGCGGCTTGAGCTGAATTTTGATTATTATATCCCCCACCGCACATTAGAGGGGTATGGTCTCAACAAAGCTGCCCTACGCGCCGCTGCTGATATTGGCGTTACCCTTATCGTAACCGTCGATACGGGCATTAGTGCGGTTGAAGAAATCGCCTATGCGAACGAGCTTGGCATCGATATTGTGGTAACCGACCACCATGAGCCGCCTCACCAGCTTCCGGAAGCTTATGCGATCGTGAATCCGAAGCAAGAGGATTGCGGTTATCCGTTCAAGGGGTTGGCCGGTGTAGGTGTCGCGTTTAAGCTTGCGCAGGCGCTGCTGGACGAGCCTCCAGTAGAATGGACGGATGTTGTCGCGTTAGGTACGATCGCCGACCTTATGCCGCTTACAGATGAGAATCGCGTGCTTGTTAGATTCGGGCTGGAGCAGCTTCGTCAAACCGACAAGCCGGGCTTTCGAGCGCTTGCCGAGGTTGGGGGCATCGAGCTGGCCTCCCTGCAGTCGTCGAATGTGGCATTTGGGATGGCGCCGCGTATCAACGCAGCGGGCAGACTCGAGCATGCGCAGCAGGCAGTGGCATTACTGACGTCAACAGATCAAGAGTCGGCAGCCGCAAGCGCGATCAGTCTGGATGTGTTAAACCGTCAAAGGCAGCTCATTGTAGAGACGATCGTGCAGGAAGCGCAGGACATGTGGACGGCCAAATGCAAAGCGGCAGCTGAAGCAGGAGTGCCGGAGCCATCCGTTATCGTGCTTGCAGGCGAAGGCTGGAACGTGGGCGTAGTCGGCATCGTGGCATCGAAGTTTATTGAGAAATACTATAAACCGACGCTGATACTCGGCATTGATGCTGAAACAGGCAAGTGCAAAGGCTCTGCTCGTTCTATCGAAGGGTATGACCTGCACGCGGCATTAACCGAATGTGACGCGCTTCTGGATCATTACGGCGGGCATCAAGCGGCGGCTGGCATGACCTTGCACCGAGACAACCTGGAAGCCTTTGAAGCACAGCTTAGCGCGCTTGCCGACAGCTGGTTGACGGAAGAAGACTGGATTCCCAAAACGATGATCGATTTGACCTGCAAAATGGAAGATGCGACGCTGCGCGTCAGGGAACAGCTCGCGCACCTGGAACCATTCGGTATCGGTAACGAAGCGCCGAAACTGCTGCTGACAGGCGTTACACTTGCCGATCGCAAAGCGATGGGGAAAGAGAGCAAGCATTTGAAACTTTCCATAAGCGGACAAGGTAAAATGCTCGATGCGGTCTGCTTCGGCAGCGGGCATTTAACCGAGCATCTGTCCCATGGTGCTGCCATCGAACTGGTCGGGGAGCTTTCAGTTAACGAGTGGAACGGGCAGCGAAAAGCACAGTTTATGGTGAACGATCTGCGTGTACCGCATGTTCAAGTCTTCGATAAACGTGCGGACGCAGGCAACGAATCGCTTCGCGCACTGAGCAAACAGCTTTCTTCAGGAAGTTACCGAGCCCCTGTAGTCCTGGTTCCAAGTGAGGCTTGGCTCGAAGCGGCTCAAGCTTCGCAAGAAGTCGTGACAGACGTATTGTTTATGACTTATGATGCCTTCATACAGCAGCAGAAGGTCGCCTGTTGCCACTTATTCGTGTTTGGCAGGCCGCAATCTGCTGAGAAGCTATCTTATGCTCTTGCAGCCTGTGAAGGACTTGAAGCCGTTCATCTTCATTACGATATAAGCCGAACCGGAGCGGCATTCCCAACCCGGGAGCAGTTCGGGGAAATGTACAAGCTGCTGCGGCGCGAATGCCCGTTGGATGAAGAGGGCATAAGTAAACAATTGGCATCTAAACTCAGCGGAATCTCCGAATCCACCATAGCGTTCATGTTAAAGGTGTTTACCGAATTGCAATTTATTCAGACCGAAGAGGGTTTTGTGAAGCTAAGCCCTGTAACAGTGAAGCGAGAGCTGTCGCATTCAACGGAGTACCGTGAAGCGCAGCGCACTGCCGAACTGAACGAAATCATCAGTGCACCGATCAAAGCGATGACCGATTGGATCACCAAAGAAGTGCAGAACTCATTATTACACCTAAACGAAGGAGTCGTTATTTCATGAATTACAAAGACTACATCCGCATCATCCCAGACTATCCGCAGCCGGGAATCCGTTTCAAGGACATCACTACGCTGACAAACAATGGTCCTGTCTACGCGCATGCCATTGATGCTATTCGGCAAGCGGTTGCCGACAAACAAATCGACCTGGTTGCCGGACCGGAAGCCCGCGGGTTCATTATCGGTGCTCCTCTTGCCGTCACGCTCGGCGCTGGATTTGTTCCAATTCGCAAGAGCGGCAAGCTGCCTGCTGAAGTCATTGAAGCCAGCTACGATTTGGAGTATGGCAATGACAAACTGGCTATTCACAAAGATGCGATCAAGCCGGGTCAACGCGTACTCATTGCAGACGACCTTCTTGCGACCGGCGGTACGATTGCGACTTCGATCAACCTCATCCGTCAGCTTGGCGGTGAAGTGGTCGGTGCAGCATTCCTGATCGAGCTGGGCTACCTGGATGGCCGTAAGAAGCTTGACGGAATCGATATTTTCTCACTAATGACGTATTAATTAACGTGAAGTCACCATGGCGCCGGACACGGAAGGGCATCCTTCTGCTGTCCGGCGTTCTCTATACCTGCCTATGCCCGCATAGCGAGAGGTTGACGGAAAGGCTTTAAAACAGGCATAATAATAGGAAAACTCGGGCGAATCTGATTATCGAAGTTAGGTTCATCACTTTAAATGATTTGGGAAGCAAAACGCGAGGCAGCGTGCTTTTCCGGAAAGGGACATTCATGGGCATAGAGCAGTTACTCGACAAAGCATCGACCTATATGAAGGAGCAAGATCTGACACGGATCAAAGAAGCATACGAATTTGCCGATCAAGCCCATCACGGGCAAGTGCGTAAATCGGGAGAGCCGTATATTTTACACCCTGTCGCCGTAGCTGAAATTCTCGTCAACATGCAGATGGATGTGTTGTCGATCATCGCTGCGCTCCTTCATGATGTCGTTGAAGATACAACTGTCCCGCTTGAAGAGGTCAGAACCCGTTTCGGTGAGGCTTGTGCCGCTGTTGTAGACGGACTCACGAAGCTGGAGAAGATTCAATTCCGCTCCAAGGAAGAGCAGCAAAACGAGAACTACCGTAAAATGTTCGTTGCGATGGCACAGGACATGCGTGTTATCCTCATCAAGCTGGCTGACCGTCTTCATAATATGCGGACGCTGAAATATCAATCCGAAGAAGCGCAGCGTCGTATCGCTTACGAGACGTTGGAAATTTTCTGTCCAATCGCTCACCGGCTCGGGATCTCGGCCATCAAGTGGGAGATGGAGGATATTGCGCTTCGTTATTTGAATCCGCAGCAATATTATCGCATCGCCAACCTTATGAAGAAGAAACGTGCAGAGCGGGAGCAATATATCGCAGATGTTATTACCCGCATCACGGAGAAGCTTGAGGATATGGGGATCGAAGGCGACATTTCCGGTCGTCCGAAACATATTTACAGCATTTATAAGAAGATGACCGCACGCAGCAAGCAGTTCACGGAAATTTACGATCTGCTGGCGATTCGGATCATCGTTGACAATATTAAAGACTGTTATGCAACGCTAGGTATCATTCATACGTTATGGAAACCGATGCCCGGACGTTTCAAAGATTATATTGCGATGCCCAAAGCGAATATGTACCAATCTCTCCATACAACGGTTATAGGTCCTACCGGTGAACCGACCGAAGTGCAGATCCGGACTTGGGATATGCATCGCACGTCCGAATTCGGGATCGCTGCCCATTGGGCTTACAAAGAAGGCGGCGTCGTTCCGGGTGGTTCATTCGAGGAGAAAATGACGTTATTCCGCGAAATCATTGAGCTTCAGCATGAAGCCAGCGATGCATCCGAATTTGTCGAATCGCTGAAGATGGACTTTTTCTCCGATCTTGTATTTGTATTTACGCCGAAAGGCGAAGTTTTCGAGCTGCCGGCCGGCGCGGTTCCGCTTGATTTTGCCTACCGGATTCATACGGAGGTCGGGAATCGCACCATTGGCTCTAAAGTTAACGGCCGAATCGTACCGCTTGATTATAAGCTGAAGACCGGCGATATCGTCGAGATTCTGACCTCGAAGCATTCCTATGGCCCAAGCCAAGATTGGATCAAGATCGCCCAATCGTCGCATGCTCGCAGCAAAATCAAGCAGTGGTTCAAGAAAGAACGACGTGAAGAAAACGTCGTGAAAGGCCGTGACAACATTGAGCGCGAGCTCAAACGTCTGGGACTTGAAGCGTCCGCCTTTATGTCGGATGCCCAGTTGCAGGAAGCGGCTTATAAATTTACGTTTAACGATATCGACGACATGCTGTCTGCTGTTGGATTTGGCGGCATTACCGCTGCGCAGATCGTTACGAAGCTGACGGAGAAAATGCGCAAGGAAGCCGAAGAGGCGAATCAAATCGAGCTTACGAATGAGATGAAGGAGATGAAATCGTCCCCTTCGCTTCGTAAAACCCGTCCGACGCACGGCGTATCTGTTAAAGGAGTAGACAATCTGCTTGTTCGGTTTGCACGCTGCTGCAATCCGGTACCCGGCGATGCGATTGTCGGGTATATCACACGTGGACGCGGTGTATCGGTTCACCGTTTGGACTGTTTGAATGTGAGCCCTAATGGAGATGGGGAAGAAGCCGCTCGCGTAATAGAGGTAGATTGGGAACAGTCTGTCGAGGCGAACTATAGCGTTGATATTGAAATTACCGGCCATGATCGTCCGGGACTGCTCAATGAAGTACTGCAGGCCGTGTCCGAGAGCAAAACAAATATTTCGGCCGTCTCCGGACGTTCGGATAAGAATAAGCTTGCCATGATCCACATGACGGTGCTGATTCGCAATATTGAGCATTTACAATCCGTGGTTGAGCGTATTAAACGGGTGAAAGATATTTATTCCGTGCAGCGGATTATGCAATAAAGGCAAATATGGTAATAAACGCAGATACTTATTATTGATTACGTTTGGGCAGGGAGAGTTTGTACGGGGATGAAAGTAGTTGTGCAACGAAGCAAACAGGCGTCTGTATCCGTAGACGGGGAAACAGTCGGCTCGATTGAAATGGGACTGATGCTGCTCGTAGGCATTACCCATGAGGATAATGAATCCGATATCCGCTGGATGGCGGAGAAGATTGCGGGCTTACGCATCTTTGAGGATGAAGAAGGTAAAATGAATCATTCCGTCAAAGACGTGGGCGGTGCGATTCTTTCGGTATCGCAGTTTACGCTTTATGGCGACTGCCGCAAAGGCAGAAGACCGAATTTCATGGCAGCGGCACGACCGGAGCAAGCGGAAGCGCTGTATGACGCATTCAATAAGCAGCTCCAATTAAGTGGACTAGCTGTGGCGACCGGCAAATTTGGAGCGATGATGGACGTGTCCTTGACCAATTGGGGACCGGTTACCTTGATTATCGACAGTAAAGCTTAACCCAAGTCTCTGTTGGTTTAAGTGTTAGAATAGCTGCGAACGGGAACACTAGCCTTAGAAGTGCACGGCTCTACTCGTGCACGACAACGGTGGAGGGATTCTCGTTATGCATCAGTCGCGTAAGGAGCAAAGTGTCGAACGGGTTTCGCGGAGGCTGCTTCATGCGGATCGCCGTGAAGCACTCATTTTCGCGGAATTGGAAGAAAATATAGAAGCCTCCGCTGACTTCGGCGGCTTCGCTGCAACGCCCAGACGTTCGCCGGTTGGCGAGCATATGTAACGGAACAGGAAGGACGGGCCGCTTCTTCGTCGAAGCGCTCCGTCCTTTGCTGTCGGTTGCTGCGGAAAAGGCGAGAAATCGCTTTATTTTTTGTAACCAAACTGTAATGTGTTTAAAATGATTCTCTAACATGGGCGGGCTATAATAAAAGCCGACCCCCTTTTTTGAATATATTATTTGATGGACCTACAACTTGTTTGTAGGTCCCTTTCTTTTGTGGAGACCCCCTAAATCCCCCTAGAAGGGGGACCCCGAGGGACCCGTCCCTCTGGACACCCGGAATTTGAATAACGTCGGAGTTACAGAGAACCACTCGCGATTATCGTTTGGGTAAGGGCGCGCTTTCGTCCCATACGGGACACGCTTTACTTTTGGCGGGGTTTATCGACCTGGTGTCCCTCACGGGACCATCATAACGTGCCGCCTCAGAGGCGCATGTGATCGGGTGCGTGCTTGTGGGCGCTTTCGTCCCATACGGGACACGCTTTACTTTCGGCGCGGGAAGGGATGGGGGTTACCAGGTGCTCGCGGCTTTGCCGCTCGCACGGTAACCTGGAGGCCCGCTCATAGCCCGCGGGGATGTTAGTGGAGGGATGGTCGCTATCGCGACCTAAGAGCGAAGGGCATGGCCACTATCGCGACCTAAGAGCGAAGGGCATGGCCACTATCGCGGCCTAAGGGCGTAAGGCATGGCCGCTATCGCGACCACAGGGCAAGAGCAAGGGCGAGGTATGTGGTGCTGCGAAATGGGCATAATGGGAAGTGGAAATGATTGTGTGTTGATCTCTTGACACACGGTGAAGTGAACGGTACAATAAAGGTTATATTATGTAGATCCGTTGAAGGGACCGATTCGTTCTACCCGCACCGATTCAGAGAGGGATTCCATGGCTGGAAGAATCCTTGGCGTGCTTGAGCGGACAGACTTCCCAGAGGACATGCGGTGAACCTGCAGGCGTTACGCTTGCTCATTAGCTGTATTGCGTAGTCGGGCGTTAACCGATTGAAGCGAATCAATTGCATTGATTCGGAATGTGGGTGGTACCACGGTAGCTTTGTATTTTACAAGCTCTCGTCCCTTTGCCTTTTTTGAGGCGGAGGACGGGGGCTTTTTTTGATGATCATCTCTGAACGCAGTACTTTTAGGGGGAATGGACATGGGCTTTCAGAAGCCTCCGGGCACGCAGGACTTTTTACCGGGCTCGGTAGAGAAATGGCAGTTTGTCGAGAGCAAAGCGCGTGAGATTTGCCGCCGCTTTAACTTCCGTGAGATCCGCACGCCGATGTTTGAAATGACGGAGCTGTATAAGCGCGGCGTCGGCGAAACGACCGATATCGTGGAGAAAGAAATGTACACCTTCACCGACCGCGGCAACCGCAGCTTAACGCTGCGTCCGGAAGGTACGGCAGGCGCGGTACGTGCGTATGTCGAGAACAAGCTGTATGGCGAGCCTGATCTGACGAAGCTGTATTATATCGGGCCGATGTTCCGTTATGAGCGTCAGCAAGCTGGGCGCTATCGTCAGTTCCACCAATTCGGCATTGAGGCGCTTGGTGCCGTAGATGCTGCGCTGGATGCTGAAGTGATTGCACTTGGCTATACGTTCTACTCCGAAGTGGGATTGAAAGACGTTCGCGTTGAAATCAATTCTGTCGGCACACCGGCTGTTCGGGCAGCGTTCCGCGAGAAGCTGCTTGGTTTCTTGGAGCCCAAACGCGAAATCCTGTGCAAGGATTGCCAATCGCGTATGGATCGTAATCCGCTGCGGGTGCTGGATTGTAAGAATGATCAGCATCATTTTGAAGGCGCGCCTTCCATTCTGGATAGCTTGGATGAAGAGTGCAGCACCCACTTCGAAGCGCTGCAAATGCATTTGACGGGAATGAACATTCCATATTCCATCAATCCACGCCTGGTGCGCGGTCTTGATTATTACACGCACACAGCCTTTGAGTACAAAGCCGAAGGCATCGGCGCCATCGATACGATCGGCGGCGGCGGCCGCTACAACGGGCTTGTGGCCGATATCGGAGGACCGGATCAGCCGGGCGTAGGTCTTGGACTTGGTCTGGAGCGTACGGTTATGCTGCTTGAGAGTCAAGGCGTGCAGCTGGCCAATTTGCATCAGGTCGATGTGTACATGGTAGGTCTTGGCGAGGCGGCTGATCGCGAAGTGACGCGTCTGCTGCACGGACTGAGAATGCGCGGTATTTCCGCGGAGCGGGATTATCAAGGCCGCAAAATGAAGGCGCAAATGAAGTCTGCCGACCGCCTTCAAGTTCGATTTACAGCTATTCTCGGCGACGATGAACTGGAACGCGGGGAGATCATGCTGAAGAACATGACGACCGGTGAACAGCAGTCTGTTGCGCTTGATCAGCTTGCTGATGAAATTTTGAAATAAAGCAACGCCCCATAATTCCATTATAAAAGGAGCCTCTAACCTATCATGATGTTAAAAACTCATTCATGCGGAACACTGACGAAAGCAGAAGTAGGACAAACGGTTACATTGAACGGCTGGGTTCAACGCCGCCGTGACCTTGGCGGAGTATTGTTTATCGATCTGCGCGACCGTACAGGAATTGTACAAATCGTATTCAACCCTGATTTCTCGGGCGATGCACTTGCGATTGCAGACCGTGCACGTAATGAATTCGTGCTTGCCGTTCGCGGTCAAGTCGTAGAACGTGATGCGGAGACGGTTAACAAAAACATCTCAACTGGCGAAATTGAAATCCGCGTGACGGAAATCGAAATTATGAATGCTGCGAAGACACCTCCATTCCCAATCGAAGATGGCGTTGAAGTGGATGAGTCGCTTCGCCTGAAATATCGTTACCTGGATCTGCGCCGCCCTGAGATGCAGAAGACGCTTCTTCTTCGCTCGAAAGCAGCTAAAGTGTTCCGCGACTACTTGGACGGTCAAGGCTTCATCGACGTTGAAACGCCGATCTTGACGAAGAGCACGCCGGAAGGCGCGCGCGACTACTTGGTTCCAAGCCGTGTTCACCCGGGCGAGTTCTTCGCGCTGCCGCAATCGCCGCAAATTTTCAAACAGCTCCTTATGGTAAGCGGACTTGAGCGCTACTACCAAATCGCCCGCTGCTTCCGCGATGAGGATCTTCGTGCAGACCGTCAACCGGAGTTCACGCAAGTCGACATCGAGACTTCCTTCTTGTCGCAGGATCAACTGCTGAACCTGATGGAAGAGCTAGTTGTTAAATTGTTCCGTGAAACGGTTGGCGTTGAAATTCCTACTCCATTCCAACGTATCACGCATGCGGATGCGATGAACAAATACGGCTCTGATAAGCCTGACCTGCGCTTTGGCATGGAGATGGAAGACATTACGGATATCGTAGCTAACAGCGACGTGAAAGTATTTGCATCCGTCAGCGCAAGCGGCGGCGTCGTGAAGGTGCTGAACGCGAAAGGCTGTGCGAGCTGGAGCCGTAAAGAGCTTGACGATCTACAGCCGTTTGCAGCGCGTTACGGCGGTAAAGGTCTTGCTTGGGTAACGGTGAAGGAAGGCGAATGGCGCGGCCCGATCGTGAAATTCTTCAAACCCGAAGAAATCGCGGCGATGACAGAGCGTCTTGGCGTAGAAGAAGGCGACTTGCTGCTGTTCTCAGCGGATAAGAAGAAAGTCGTTGCTGATGTTCTTGGTAACCTGCGTCTCAAAATCGGCAAACAGCTTGGTCTGATCGATGAGTCCAAATTCAAGCTGGAGTGGGTAGTAGACTTCCCGCTGCTTGGCTACGATGAGGAAGCGAAACGTTATGTGGCGGAACACCATCCGTTCACGCGCCCGAACGATGAAGATCTGCCGTTGTTCGAAACAGATCCGGGCGCAATCCGCGCGCAAGCTTACGACCTTGTACTTAACGGCTATGAAGTCGGCGGCGGTTCGATGCGGATCTACAAACGTGACGTACAAGAGCTTATGTTCAAAGCACTTGGCTTCTCCCTTGAAGAGGCGCATGAGAAATTCGGCTTCCTGCTCGATGCTTTCGATTACGGAACCCCACCGCACGGCGGATTTGCATTCGGATTTGACCGCCTTGTGATGCTGCTTGCCGGACGCACGAATCTTCGTGAAACGATCGCGTTCCCTAAAACGGCAAGTGCAACAGATCTGCTCAGCGATGCGCCATCCGAAGTGGATATTTCCCAGCTTCAACAGCTGCATATCCGTACAATTCAGAAGCCTGCGAAACAACCAGAAGTTGCAGCAGCCGGTGCTCCCGCGCAGCCAACTAACTAATCCAAACAGCCGGCTTTCGTCCGCGTGTAGCGGCGAGAGCCGGATTCTTTATGTTTAAAGCAGGTACAAATTTAAGCCAAGAGGTGTATTTCGATTATGCTGCACCAATTTTCACGAACGGAGCTCGCCATCGGTCCGGAAGGTCTGGAACTGATGAAAGGCAGCACGGTTGCGGTGCTCGGTATCGGCGGTGTCGGAGCTATTGCCGCAGAAGCGCTCGCACGGACAGGGGTAGGCCGCCTGATCCTCATCGACAAAGATGTTGTGGATATTACGAATATCAACCGCCAAATTCATGCACTCACCACGACAGTTGGTCAGCCCAAAGCAGATCTCATGCGTGATCGCATCAAGCTGATTAATCCGGAATGCGATGTGATTTCGCTGCGGATGTTCTACACAGAAGAAACGTACGAGAAGCTCTTCGAATATCCGCTCGATTATGTTGTGGATGCTTCGGATACGATATCCTATAAGATTCATTTGATCAAACAGTGTTTGGAGCGCAAAATCCCAATCATCTCCAGCATGGGTGCGGCGAACAAGATGGATCCGACCAAATTCCAGGTGGCGGACATTTCCAAAACCTCGATGGATCCGATCGCACGTGTCGTCCGCCAGAAACTGCGAAAAGACGGCATTAAGAAGGGCGTAAAGGTCGTATTCTCGACCGAAGAGCCGATGAAGCCGCGTGAGGATGTCACGCAGCGGATCGTGCCTGAGAATGCGCCTGAAATTCGTAAAGCACAGCAGCCGCCGTCCAGCAATGCTTTTGTCCCTCCGGTTGCGGGACTTATTATGGTGAGCGTAGTGGTGAAAGACTTGCTCGCTAATGGAGGTATTTCCTAGATGAACGCGGAACTCGTTAACAAATTACGTCTATCGCTCGATATGCGCATTGCGGTACTGGAAGCGCCTGCTCCTTCCTATGAGGAAGAGCTGGGTGTGGAGGACCACGAGCCGTTCGATGAAATGGACGCCGGCACCTATGATTTTGTCATGCTGTTCGCCAAGGACATTGCAAGCTTGAACGAACATGCGCCCAAGGCGCTTAAAGCGGTTAAGAAAGAGGGTCTCCTCTGGATCTGCTACCCGAAAGGGACGGCCAAAATACGGACAGACATTAACCGTGACCGCGGCTGGAAAGTCGTTAAGGAAGAAGGCTGGGAAGGTGTGGCACTCGTTTCGATCGATGAAACGTGGTCAGCTATGCGTTTCCGTCCAGTAGGTATGGCTCAGACTTCAGCGAGAGCAAGCCGTGCTGCCGATATCGGCCGTACGACCACGACTGCAACGAAGGAACTGGTTATTCCGGATGATGTCACTGCAGCACTTGCAGCTAAGCCGGAAGCAGCCGCTTTCTTCGCAGAGCTCGCTCCTTCGCATCGCAAAGAGTATATTCGCTGGATCAATGAAGCGAAGCAAGAAGTGACGCGTGTGAAACGCATCAATGAAATGGCGGAAAAGCTGCAGAAACAGCTTAAACGTCCATCGGATAAGTAACGCGTACAAGCCCGAATTTTGTAGGTAAATCCTACAGATTCGGGCTTTTTTAATAGGGAGTTTTGTCCCAGTCAACAAAAGTTGCCTTTGACAAACTTTTTTGTATGTGTACAATGAAAGTAGGCAACAACAGTTTCACTCCTGCATATGTGTAAGGAGTATACAATACATTTGATGTTTACATGAGGTGAGAACAATGAGTGATCAATCGGCTCCGCTGGCTCCAGAGAAAGGCTGGCGAAATCCAAGAACGTCGAATACACTGCCGGAAGTGTATCGTTCCATGAAGATTCCGAAGACGGGTTCGTGGTTTCGTAAATTTCTAGCATTCGCAGGACCGGGTTATCTCGTGGCTGTTGGCTACATGGATCCGGGCAATTGGGCGACTGACTTAGCGGGCGGCTCAAAGTTCGGCTATACGCTCTTATCCGTTATTTTATTATCCAATCTCATGGCGATTCTGCTTCAGGCACTTGCCGGCAAGCTCGGTATCGTAACAGGACGCGATCTGGCACAAGCTTGTAAGGACCATTACAGTAAACCTGTCGCTATGGGATTATGGGTGCTTTGCGAGCTCGCTATAGCTGCTTGTGACCTGGCAGAGGTCATCGGAACGGCAATCGCGCTGAATTTACTGTTTGGCATACCGCTCATTACGGGCGTCATCATAACGGTACTGGATGTACTGCTCATTCTCCTTCTGCAGAATAAGGGATTCCGATATATAGAAGCGCTTGTTATCGTGCTGATCGTGACCATCGGCGGCTGTTTCCTGGTCGAAATCTTCTGGTCGCAGCCTCAAGTAGGCGAAGTCATGAAGGGATTTATTCCGAGCACGGAGATTATTTCGAACCCGGCGATGCTTTACATCGCGATTGGTATACTAGGTGCGACAGTCATGCCGCATAATCTGTATTTGCACTCCTCTATCGTACAAACGCGTCAAATCGAACAGACCGAGCTTGGTAAACGCCAAGCGATCAAATATGCGACGTGGGATTCCACCATTGCTTTGTTCTTCGCATTATTCATTAATGCAGCTATTCTCATCATTGCTGCGGCAAGCTTCTATGCGACGGGGCATACGGAGATAGCGGAGATCGGCGAAGCATATCACCTGTTAGCGCCGATGCTGGGAACAACAGCGGCAAGCGTCCTCTTCGGAGTCGCGCTGCTCGCGGCCGGCCAGAATTCAACCTTGACCGGCACGCTCGCGGGCCAGATCGTCATGGAAGGCTTCCTGAACATCCGGCTGGCACCATGGCTGAGAAGACTGATTACGCGGCTTATCGCGATCATCCCGGCCGTTATTGTAACGTGGCTGTATGGTGCTAGCGGAACAGCGCAACTGCTTATCCTAAGCCAAGTTATCTTGTCGCTGCAGCTCTCATTTGCCGTCATTCCACTCGTTAAATTCACAAGCGATAAACAGAAGATGGGTAAGTTTGCAAATCCGCTCTGGCTTAAATTACTCGCTTGGATTGTCGCAGTCGTCATTGCGGGATTGAATCTTTACTTGCTCTACCAGACATTTTTCGGCTAATTAACGCCAATCGTATCAGAAGACCTTCTCCGAACAGGGGAAGGTCTTCTTGCATATAGGGGATGCGTAACAATAGCGAACGTTTGTGCTAGTGTGCTATGATAAGCAGGAAAGGAACGGGTGAGCGATGGATTTATTTACCTATCAGAATGAGGAACAAGCGCCAAGAGCAAAGCTGCTCGCAGACCGTATGCGCCCTCAAACGATTGAAGAATATATCGGCCAGTCCGACATTGTCGGGCCGGGCAAGCTGCTTCGACGGGCAATCGAAGCCGATCAGATCACTTCCATTCTGCTGTATGGACCACCGGGCTGCGGCAAGACGACGCTTGCGCATATTATCTCGAAACGCACGCAAGGGGAGTTTGTGAAGCTGAATGCCGTGGATGCGTCCGTCAAGGACGTACGGGAAGTGATTGAGCAGGCAAGGATCACCAAGTCGATGTACGGCCGCAAAACGATCCTGTTCTTAGACGAGGTGCATCGCTTCAATTCGGCGAGGCAGGACGCGCTGCTGCCGGCAGTTGAGCAGGGAATCATCATCTTTATTGGGGCAACTACGGAGAATCCGTTCCATTACGTGAACGGGGCCTTGCTGTCGAGATCGACGCTGTTTCAACTGGAGTCGTTGACGCGGGAGGATGCACTTACCGCCATGCGCCGGGCACTGGCAGACCGCGATCGCGGGCTTGGGTTTATGGATTTAACAGTCGAGGATGAAGCGCTGCAGCACATGGCATCCATGGCAGGCGGAGATATTCGTCGTGCCCTGAA
This sequence comes from Paenibacillus rhizoryzae, assembly GCF_059686995.1. Lineage (NCBI taxonomy): Bacteria > Bacillati > Bacillota > Bacilli > Caryophanales > Paenibacillaceae > Paenibacillus > Paenibacillus rhizoryzae. The sequence goes on from NZ_JCAALT010000001.1 coordinate 267,050, forward strand.
CGCGCTCGAGCTGGCAGCCGTGACGACACCTTCACAGCCGGATGGATGCGTAATAGTGACGCTGGCAGTCGCGGAGGAGTCTATTCGCAAGCCGACCATTCGTGCAGACGAATCGACACAATATGACGTGCTGTCCGCCTTCCACAAGAGCGTGAGGGGTTCCAGCGATGCTGCATTATTCTGGTTTCTCTATGCCGTAGAGAAGTTGGGCATGGATCCCATGACATTCATACGGCGGCTGATCGTAGCATGCAGCGAAGATATTGGCCTTGCGAATCCGCAAGCGATGGTTCAAGCGGTAACGGCGATGGACGCTTATCATAAGATCGGCTGGCCGGAAGCGAAGTACAATATTACGCAAGCCATTCTGTTTGCAGTGGAAAGTCCGAAGTCCAATGCCGCTGCAGTGGCGATCGGGAATGCCATGAACGCCATTGAACAGCTCGGAGCAGCCGAAGTACCGCATCACTTGCGGGATACGCATTACAGCGGTGCCGAGCGTCTTGGTCATGTTGGCTACAAGTACCCTCATGATTACCCCGGGCATTATGTGAAGCAGGTGTATTTGCCTGAGCGAATCGCGAAGAAAACCTTCTATCATGCCACCAATCAGGGGATGGAGGACAAGATTCGACAAAATCAGGAGCGGCGGAAATGACGAAAATAACAGCTGAATCCCCAAAAACGTTAGCAGGAGCTAGAAAATAGCGCATAAAGGCCGACCTTTATGGAATAAACATAACTAGAACCGCGAATACGGGCTAGAAGGTGGGATGACGGCATTTGACGTAAAGTTGCTTCATCGACTACTCTAGTATTATAACGTTTCTTTATAATTTTAAGTTCCAGAAGGAGGTGCACCTGTTCGTCGCAATTGCGGCAAACAGGGAATCGTTGAGTAGTGACCCGTTACCCATATTGTTAAACTTACTTTTAATCGTTTTACTCGTTTTTCTGAATGGTTTTTTCGTAGCTGCGGAATTTGCCATGGTGAAAGTAAGAAGCAGCCGGATTGATTCACTGGCGCTGGACGGCAACCGCCGTGCCCATTTTGCATCCAGGCTAACTGGCAATTTGGATGCGTACCTGTCGGCTTGTCAGCTTGGCATTACGCTTGCATCTCTTGGTCTCGGCTGGGTAGGTGAGCCTGCCATTGCGGCGATGATTGAGCCTGTGCTTGAGAAGTTCCATTTTAGCCCGGTTGCCATATCTACGGTTGCGTTTATTATTGCATTCACAATTATTACGGTATTGCACATTGTACTTGGAGAATTGGCTCCCAAAACCTTTGCGATTCGCAAAGCTGAATCGGTCACATTGTGGACGGCTATGCCGCTCATAGGTTTTCACAAAATCATGTATCCGTTTATCTATCTGCTTAACGGTACAGCCAACTGGATGCTTAAGCGCGTTGGTATCGAACCTGCGGCAGAACATGAATCCGCCCATACCGAAGAAGAAATTCGTATCCTGATGAAAGAAAGCCATAAATCCGGACTAATTGATAACACGGAGCTAACGCTTGTCGATAATATATTTGATTTTGCCGAAACCCATGCGCGGGAGATTATGATTCCACGTACGGAAATGACCTGTTTGTATGCTAACCTGTCGTTCGACGAGAACCAGGCCATTGCGCTTAAAGAGATGCATACTCGCTATCCGGTTTGCGACGGCGACAAGGACAATATCATCGGATTTGTCCACATTAAAGACTTACTTAAAGTGACGCATCAAGGCTTGCCCGATATTCGCACGATTACGCGTCCGATGACTACCGTGCCTGATTCCATGCAAATCAGCAACCTGCTTAAGCTGATGCAGAAGAAGAAGACTCAGATCGCCATTCTTATCGATGAATATGGCGGAACGTCCGGACTTGTAACGCTTGAGGATATCATGGAAGAAATCGTCGGTGAAATTCAGGATGAATTTGATGAAGAACGCCCCGATATCGAGCCAAGAGATAACCAATCCCATTCCATCAACGGCATGATGCTGATTGAAGAGGTAAACAGCTTCTTCGGATTGGAAATCGAAAGCGACGATTACGATACGATCGGCGGCTGGTTTTACGCACAGATCGAGAATCCTCCGTCTAAAGGCCAACGTGTCGTGCATCCGGACGGCTTTGAGTTCGTGATCGAAGAGACGGATCACTTACGGATATCCAGAATCATCATCCGCAAGCAAGGAAGCCACGTAGAAGAAGAAAGTATCGAATTGCAAGCAGAAACCGGCTAACCGCCATCATAATACTCGTAAGAAGCTGCCCCAAAAGTGCAAGATGACTTTTGGGGCAGCTTTTGTTTATATCATTTGATCAATTGTATTTTCTTATTACAGCCAGGCGCCAATTCGCGGTTAAGCCAAACAGCAGCATCAAACAGCCGACTACGAGCATAATGGCTCCGGAACCGTACTGATCTGCGTAATACGAGGACAGAACAAGACCCAAGGAAGGCGCTACACCCGTTAGTGAACCCAATGTGCCAAACATGCGGCCCTGCAGATCCTCAGCCACTTCTACGCGCAGAATGATGTTAATGAGCAAAGTACAGAAGGAAAACATAAATCCAATCAACACGATAATTGGAATTGCAGCCGCAGCGGATTCTGTTCTTGCAAGCAGCATGTAGAGCGGACCGAGCAGCATGAGATTGATCATAATCCATTTCCCGCGATGCCGCATACGGCTGCCGAGCAGCACAATCAGGCCGGAGCCGGCCATATAGCCGATCGGGATACAGGCTTCAATAAGACCGAATTCAAAAGGAGAAGCATGCCATACTTTAACGGCCATCACTTGTGTCAGCATGAAAGCAGTCATGAAGAATAGCAGCAAGCTTGGAATGAGAATCATAACCGACTTTGCGAAAGGATTGCTGCGTACGCTGCGCATGCCGTCCATAAAGGCTTCTTTGAACGTCGAGCTTGACTTGTTCATCATCGAATTATTCGGAACCGATGCGGCGGTCAGAGAACCGACGCTCCACACGAGCAAGAACGAGGCTAAATACATCAGAGCATCAATGGAAATGGCCCAAGCCCCGCCAAAAGCCGCAACGAATATTCCGCCGACTGCAAAGCCGACTGTTCGAGCGATATTGTCCGAAATATTCATAAAGCCTACTGCGCGCTGGATATGAGCTTTTCCAACGATAGGTGTGATGGAGGCTTGCAAAGCGGGGGATTGAAATAATCCCAGGATGGTAACAAGTGCTGATAAGACAGCTATGATGGCAAAAGGCGTATGAGGCAATGCAACACAGAGCGCGATGAGCAGCACGACTACAAAGCGCAGCAGATCAGCGACTAGAATGACAGTCCGCCTGTTCATACGATCGGTGACCGTGCCGGCAACCGTTCCAAGCAAAGCGCTGAGCACAAGATTGGTCACCATCATGACGGTCATCAGCTTAGCGCTGTCGGTAACGCTGAGTACCCACAGATTAATGGCGATGCTGTGGAAGGAATTGCCGAAAATCGATAAGGTATAGGCGGTAAAGAGATGAATGAATGGAAGATTGCGGGATAAAGCCGTCGATGTTGACTGTTGAGATGGTTTTGAAGCTTCGGTCGGAATGGACATAGGTTGAAGAATACCTCCTTATTATGAGTCACTTAATCGTTTAAGTAAATCGTAAAAAAATATCTATCGCACGGAAACACGAAAAACAGTTTGTTCTTCATGCATCGTCATTTCACGCTTTGAAAGCAGCATAGCCATGACTGAATAAGCAAGCTCAGCCTTGCTGCTGAAGGTAATGGGAATGATGTCGTTTCTTAGCATTTCCGGGCAACCGCATGTGCAAATAACGGCAAGTTTCTCCATGATCCCCATATTGCAGATATAATTCGCGGTGAATTCATTCATTACGATCGCCTGTTGATACGGCAGCCCAGCATGAAGCAGCGCATCAAGCTCATCCAAGTTTCCAAATATGTAAGTTGGAATTTGAAGGGCAGTCGCACAATCCGCGATGTAGTTCATATAGCCGGAATTATTGCTTTTCCCAATCAATAAACAATGTGGAGCATCAAGCGCTTCAGAAGCCTTAATCAGCGCAGCTTCATGATCATAGGTAACCTGCTTAAACAAGTTATCCGGAATCAGACTGTCTATTAGAATCAGAGGGACGCCCATCCCGAAATTCCCGGATACCGTATAGAAAATATCGTCCATCACATCGAGCAGAAACACGACGTCGAGCTTTCTTTCCGTAATGACATTCAGGGAAGCGGGATCTGTCCCGTCAAAAGTAAGCATGATCATATGGTAGCCTGCAGCTGTGAGGAGGTGCTCCAATTCACTGATGAAAGCCAACTGTTCGAAGGAGGATCGCGGCGTAAGGGATTTGCTATCGCTCTTGTTGATAAGCACACCGGCTAAGCCAGTTTTGTTCTTGATTAGCGAGCGGGCGGCTAAATTTGGCACATAGCCCATTTCCTTGGCGATTTGCAGCACTTTCAACCGAGTGGATTCCGGTATGGACTGATTGTTGGCTTTATTAATAATATAACTGACGGTTGCAACGGAGACGCCGGCTTGCACCGCAATATCCTTCATCGTAACTTTACGCATAAGTCCGAATCATCTCACTTTCATTGGAAACTGTCGCCTTAACTCGCGTTCAAGTAGTAGAATATCATATTCTGCGCTTAACTTAAACGATTAAGTGAAAATCTCCTAGCAGCACAAAAAAGCATCTCCGATCATGAAGATCAGAGATGCCGCAACACGTATAATCAAACTTACTTGTTCACAATATCAATCGTTCCGCCGCCCAGACATACATCGCCGTCATAGAAGACTACGGCTTGCCCAGGTGTAATGGCTTTCTGCGGTTTCTCGAACACGACATCACCTGTTGTGCCGTCTTCGTGCAGTGTCAATGTGACGGCTTGATCGGCCTGTCTGTACCGGAATTTCGCTGTAACCGTTATGGGTCCTTCCGGCATAACCGGAGAGATCCAGTTAATTCCGGTAGCAATCAAGCTCTTGGAATACAAACTTGCATGCTGGTCACCTTGCACGACATACAGAATGTTCTCTTTCAGATCCTTGTCCGCTACGAACCAGGGCTCGCCGTTGCCGGAGCCGCCGATTCCAAGGCCTTGCCGCTGCCCGAGCGTGTAATACATCAGGCCATCGTGACGGCCTTTCGTTTCGCCTGATTCAATATCAATCATGGGACCTGGCTGAGCAGGCAAGTAGCCGCTTAGGAACTCCTTGAAATTGCGTTCGCCGATAAAGCAGACGCCTGTGCTGTCTTTCTTCTTAGCCGTATGAAGACCGAATTCCTCGGCGATTCTTCTTACTTCCGGCTTCGGAAGATGGCCGATGGGGAACATGGCTTTCGCCAGCTGATCTTGACGAAGCGCGTGCAGGAAGTAGGTCTGATCCTTGTTGGAATCTACGCCTCTGAGCAGTTTAGCTTCCCCGTCAGCCGTTCTTTCCAAGCGCGCGTAATGGCCGGTTGCCAAGTAATCGGCGCCAAGCTCCATCGCTTTCTGCAGGAAATCGCCGAATTTGATTTCACGATTGCACATGACATCCGGGTTTGGCGTACGACCGTTACGATACTCATCGAGGAAATAAGCAAACACCTTATCGAAATAGGCTTTCTCGAAATTAACCGTATAATAAGGAATGCCGATTTGATCGCAGACGCGGCGAACATCTTCCGCATCTTCTTCAGCCGTACAATGGCCGAACTCGTCGGTATCATCCCAGTTTTTCATGAAAATGCCGATGACATCATACCCCTGCTGCTTGAGCAGCAATGCAGTAACGGACGAATCCACACCGCCGGACATGCCAACAACGACTCGAATAGAAGAATTGCTCATCTTAAATACCACCGCCTTGATAGTTCAAAGCCGTTCCGGAGAAGCATTTTCGCCGTACGACCGATTCAATTCATCTATTGTAGCATAGATTGCGCATGATTTTCATGAAAGTGTCATGGTTTTTCAACAAATTATGTTTCCGATATGTTAACATAGATATGATATGGGAATACCATGAATTGTAATCCATGATCGCTCCAGCCTTTAAATACGATATAGTTTAGCCCGGGAAGAGGTGTCGCAGTTGAAAATTTCAACCAAAGGCCGGTACGGTCTAACCATTATGATGGAGCTTGCAGGTAAGTTCGGAGAAGGTCCAACATCATTGAAGAGCATCGCAGAGCGGAATCATCTTTCTGAGCATTACCTCGAGCAGCTTATTGCACCACTGCGCAATGCGGGGCTGGTGAAGAGTATTCGCGGCGCTTACGGCGGATACATTTTGTCGAAGGAACCGCAGGAAATTACGTCGGGCGATGTCATTCGTATTTTGGAAGGGCCCATTTCGCCTGTCGATTTCACGGAAGAGGATGACCCGGCTAAGCGGAATTTGTGGCTCAGAATCCGTGATAGCATTGCCGAAGTGCTTGATTCGACAACGCTCGCTGATCTCGTAACGTATAAAGAAGAGGAGCCTCAGGACTCCTACATGTTCTATATTTAAGGATGATTGTATAATGGATCGAGTTTACTATGATCATGCGGCAACTTCACCTATGCATCCCGAAGCAGCGAAAGCGATGCTTGAAGTTATGACCGGTACTTACGGCAATGCTTCGAGCACGCATAGCTTCGGTCGTGGGGCAAGACAGCTCGTGAACCGTTCGCGCGATATAATTGCGGCCGGCATCGGCTGTACGTCCGGCGAGCTGGTCTTTACCAGCGGTGGAACAGAAAGTGATAATACAGCGCTTATTGGCGCCGCCAGAGCTGCCCTCAAACAAGGCAAGTCCCATATCATTACGTCCGCAACGGAACATCAGGCAGTGCTCCAAGCTTGCAAAGCGTTACAGCGCGAAGGATTTCGCGTGACGATTCTGCCGGTGGACGAGCAAGGCCTAGTACACGTCTCGGACGTAGAACAAGCTATCGAAGCGGATACAGCGCTAATTAGCGTCATGTATGTAAACAATGAGACCGGAACGATTCAACCGATTGCAGAGATCGGTGAACTCGCCCGGTCTCGTGGCGTGCTTTTACATGTCGATGCGGTACAAGCGTTAGGAATTATTCCGATCGATTTGCGTCAGCTTCCGGTCGACTTGATGAGCTTCTCAGCTCACAAGATTAACGGGCCTCAAGGTATTGGTGCTCTGTATATCCGTAAAGGCACGGCTGTGGAACCGTTGCTCAGCGGCGGCTCGCAAGAGCGCAAACGTCGTGCGGGGACTGAAAACATCGCAGGTATCGTCGGATTCGGCAAAGCGTTTGAACTTTCTGTGAATTCCATGCAAGAACGGAAACTTTTCATAGACAAGCTTCGTTATACATGGATAGAACGGTTGCGCGAGATTGCGGGGACAGACCGACTTATCATCAACAGTCCCGCTGAACACTGTGCTCCTCACATTCTGAATGTGAGCTTTATAGGAGTAAGCACGGAGTCGATGCTGATGAATCTGGATTTAGCCGGAATTGCGGCATCCGGTGGGTCTGCTTGCACATCAGGAGCCATCGAACCCTCGTATGTGCTCATAGCAATGAATGTTTCGCAAGAAAGACTAGCTTCCGCTGTACGTTTCAGCTTTGGTTTGGGGAATACTATGGAGGAACTCGAACTGGCCGCCAAGAAAGTTGCAACTTTTATGGAGCGCGTTCGTACTAATGCCTAGGAGGCTTTGCCATCGATGTTGCGTTTACAGCATTTGATTGGTCTTCCTGTCATCGAAATGAGTGCCGGCAAGCAAGTCGGACATGTGAAGGATGCATGGTTTGACGAGCATTGGCAGCTTGGCGGAATCATATTGGACGCCGGCAGACGGTTTCTGACTGCGATGAAATCAGTGATCTGGAAGGAAGTTATGGTTTGCGGTGAGGATGCGGTCATTATTATGAATGAAGCATCCGTACGGAAGTCCAAACAAGCCGATATTCAGCGCTCTTTTCATACCGGATCGATCCGATTGAAGGATTTACCCGTCATAACGGTGGATGGAGAACAACTTGGTCGTGTATCTGATGTTTATTTTGACGAGATACAGGGTACACAAATAGTAGGATATGAGCTGACTGACGGATTTATCGCGGATATTATGGAAGGCCGCAAGTGGCTTCCTGCTCCACGGCAAGCTGATGAGGTTATGCTTGGCGAGAATGTAATAATAGTACCGGCCGGAAGTGAGGCTTTTCTCTCACCGGTCGCAGTTTCTGAGTCGGATATAGGGAGAAATGAATTATGAAATGCCCAAATTGTAGTTCGAAGGATATCGGAAAGATCGGATCACACCAGTATTACTGCTGGGGCTGCTTCATTGAATTGACGGTTAACGGTGACAAAATGTCTGTCTATCAGGTGGAAGAAGACGGCACATTGAGCTCACTTGATGATTTGTTTTTTGAAGACGAAATGCCGCAGGTTCATGCGAACTAAGCGGAGTTTAGTGGAAGAGGCGACCTTGCTCAAGGTCGTCTTTTTTGTGTTTACGGCGATGCCGAACAATCGGAAGGATGATTTGAACAACTTGTACATATACTGACAGTAAAGGGTATCGCGAGTCGAGGGGGAGTGAAGCCGTGGAACGGTTTACGAACAACCGTCTGTTTGCATGGCTTGTCTATCTCATATTGGGGCTGACGGCTCTATATCTATTGCTGCTGCTAAAACCGATCATCATCCACATTTACGTTTTTTTGCGTGCGGTTCTGGCGCCGTTTCTGATTGCGATGATTATATCGTACGTACTCAATCCGATAGTCAGCCTTCTGAATGAACGCAAGGTGCCGAGAACGATCGCGGTGCTGCTTATTTATGCCGTTTTCTGCGCGTCGCTTGCGGTCGTGCTTGTGAACGCTATTCCGATGTTTTTGGATCAGCTCAAGGAACTGAACCGGCATATGCCGGACATCACCATGCAGGCACGGAGTATGGTCAACGACCTCAACAACTCGTCCTTTCTCCCGGAAAGCATCCGGTCCGGAATAGAGAAGTCGCTCTATAAGCTGGAGAAACAGGGCTCCGATGCCATATTTGCGTTTATCAACAATATTGGTGAAATGATTAACGTGATTTTCATTGCGTTTATTATCCCGTTCCTCGCGTTCTACATCTTGAAGGATTTCGAGGTGTTTGAACGGACGCTGCTGACTTATGTGCCTAAATCGCATCGTAAGCATGCCGTTCGATTGCTTAAGGACATCGACCATGCGCTTGGCAGCTATATTCGGGGGCAGTTCCTCGTCTGCGTTATTGTCGGTACGCTGGCCTATGTGGGCTACTTGATTATCGGTATTCCGTATCCGCTCCTTCTGGCGAGCGTCGTTGCGGTGACGAACATCATTCCGTATCTAGGCCCGTTCTTCGGCGCAGCGCCTGCGCTTATTGTGGCTTCTACCGTTTCGATCAAAATGATGCTGCTGGTGGCGGTCGTGAACTCCGTCTGCCAAATTCTCGAGGGGAACATCATCTCGCCGCAAGTGGTAGGAAGAACGCTGCATATGCATCCGTTATCCATCATTTTTGCCCTGCTGGTTGGCGGGGAGCTGGCAGGCATCGTAGGCATGATATTGGCTGTGCCGATCTTTGCCGCGGTGAAGGTTATCGTGCAGCATATCTTCGCGTATTATGTTAGGCGAAAGACGATTTGACAGACCATGCCAAAAGTCGCTATACTTATGACAATTACGCCTGACTATCAATAAAAACGTTGATGAAACCGTAGTAGGTCATAGACCGCCAAGCAGAGAAAGAATTCCTTCGCGCATGCCGATTGGGCTTCGCGTTGGCTGAGAGAATTCTAGGGGTGAAGGATGACTGAAGGCTGGTTTCGGAGTGTGAATGAACTTCACCGGATCAGACCCGTTAACGTCTGTCTAAGGAGATCGTTTGTGCCTGCTCATCGTGAGCGGCTAGGGCGATAACCAGGGTGGTACCGCGAATGATTCGTCCCTGTTTTTTAGGGGCGTTTTTTTGTTTTTATTTTAAAATTGGAGGCTGAACCGTGATGAAAGCAAGTGAAATCCGTTCTAAGTGGCTCGCATTTTTTGAGAGCAAAGGGCACAAGATTGAGCCCAGCGCTTCATTAGTTCCTCATAATGACCCTTCGTTGCTATGGATTAACGCAGGGATGGCGCCGCTGAAGTCTTATTTTGACGGCCGCGTAATTCCTGACAATCCGCGGATTACGAACTCGCAGAAGTGTATCCGTACAAATGATATTGAGAACGTCGGTAAGACGCGCCGCCATCAAACGATGTTTGAAATGCTGGGCAACTTCTCCATCGGCGATTACTTCAAAGAAGAAGCGATCACTTGGGCTTGGGAGTTTCTGACCAGCAAAGAGTGGATCGGCTTCGATCCGGAGCGTCTGTCCGTCACGGTTTATCCTGAAGATGAAGAAGCCTTCCGTTTCTGGAATGAGAAAATCGGTCTTCCGGAGAAGCGCATCTACCGTTTGCAGGATAACTTCTGGGACATCGGCGAAGGCCCTTGCGGTCCTTGTACCGAGATTTTCTATGACCGCGGCGAAGCTTTCGGCGATCTGAATGATCCGGAATGCTGGCCTGGCGGAGAAAACGAACGTTTCCTGGAAGTATGGAACCTCGTATTTTCGCAATATAATCATAATAAAGACGGCAGCTATACTCCGCTTCCGAATAAAAACATCGATACAGGCGCAGGACTGGAGCGTATCACTTCGATTCTGCAAAATGTAGACTCCAACTTCGATACGGATCTGTTCCGTCCGATTATCGATCGGACCAGCCAAATCGCAAACGTGACGTACCATACGAATGCGGACACGGACATCGCGCTGAAAGTAATTGCCGATCATATCCGTACCGTCGCGTTTGCTGTTGGCGATGGCGTCATGCCTTCCAACGAAGGTCGGGGTTATGTCATCCGCCGTTTGCTTCGCCGCGCAGTGCGTTACGGCAAAACGCTCGGTGTGGATCGTCCGTTCCTGTATGATCTGGTGAAAGTCGTTGGCGACATTATGGGCGGCCACTATCCGGAGGTTGTGGAGAAACGCGAGTTTATCGAGAAGGTTATCCGTACAGAGGAAGAACGTTTCCATGAAACGCTTTCTGACGGTTTGGCACTTCTGGGCGAGCTTGTGAAGACGGCAAAGGCTGGCGGTCAAACGCTGATCAGCGGTCCCGATGCGTTTAAGCTGTACGACACGTACGGCTTCCCGTTCGATTTGACCGAAGATTACGCGGCTGAGCACGGTATGACTGTTGACCGTGACGGCTTCGACGCTTCGATGGAAGAGCAGCGTACACGCGCACGCGCAGCTCGTCAGGACACTGGGGGCATGAATGTGCAAGGCGGGCCGCTTGCTGATTTCACCGTGAAATCGGAATTTGTGGGCTATCAGGATCTGACGCTGGAAGGCGCGAAGGTAATTGCGATCGTTAACGGAGATGCTCTAGTAGACTCGGCGGTTGAAGGCAGCCACGTACTTGTTATCCTGGATCGTACGACGTTCTATGCAGAGAGCGGCGGTCAAGTGGGGGATAGCGGTACGATTAAGGGCCAAGGATTCTCGCTGACGGTTGAGAATGTGACAAAAGCTCCGCATGGCCAGTCGGTGCATCATGCCGTTGTCTCAAGCGGTACCGTATCGGTAGGCGATCAAGTTCAAGCGGCTGTTTCCACGCAAACCCGCGAGGATACGATTAAGAACCACACGGCAACGCATTTGCTGCACCGTGCGCTCAAAGATGTGCTCGGCGAGCATGTTAATCAAGCGGGCTCCCTTGTTGAACCGGATCGACTTCGTTTTGACTTCTCGCACTTTGGCAGCATCAGTCAAGAGGAACTGACTGAAATCGAACGCCGCGTCAATCAACAAATTTGGCTGGGCACGACGCTCCAAATCGACTACAAATCGCTTGCAGAAGCAAAAGAGATGGGCGCTATGGCACTCTTCGGCGAGAAATACGGCGATGTCGTGCGCGTCGTTCGCGTAGGCGATTACAGCCTGGAGCTTTGCGGTGGCTGCCATGTTACCAGCACAGCGCAAATCGGCTTGTTCAAGCTGGTGAGCGAGAGCGGTATCGGTTCAGGTGTTCGTCGTATTGAAGCTGTAACAGGCCGTAATGCGTACCTGTACATGGAAAGCCAGCTGGATCTGTTGAAGCAAGCAGCCGCACAGTTGAAGTCGAACCTTGCAGATGTGCCGAAACGCATCGAAGCGCTGCACGGTCAAGTGAAAGAGCTGACGCGCGAGAATGAATCGCTGCAAGGCAAGCTGAGCCGTATCGAAGCGGGTTCCCTGGAATCGAAAGCGAAGGTAGTGGGCGACGTCACTCTGCTGGCTGCAGAGGTTAATGCTCCTTCGATGGATGCGCTCCGCGGTATCGTGGATGAGCTGAAAACGAAGCTGGGCAATGCGGTAATCGTGCTTGGTGCGGTTGCAGACGACAAGGTAAACCTTGTTGTAGCCGTTTCACCGGAGCTCGTGAAAAGAGGCTTCCACGCCGGCAAAATCATCAAAGAAGCAGCTGCAGCATGCGGCGGCGGCGGCGGCGGACGCCCGGATATGGCCCAAGCCGGGGGCAAAGAGCCATCTAAATTGGGTGAAGCGCTCCAAATTGCCGAAGAACTGGTTCTATCACAAACAAATGTGATATGATAAGAGTATTAAACGGCTGTTAAGCGGCTTGGAAAGTGAGGTGCTGGCGATGAATTCGATGGACAAGACAATGAAATTCGACGTGAAGGCGGAAGGGCTTCAAGCTTCCTCGAGGGAAATTATGCTGTCTGTATACGATGCGTTGCTCGAGAAGGACTATAACCCGATTAACCAGATCGTGGGTTATCTATTGTCCGGAGATCCCGCATACATTCCACGGCATAACAATGCTAGAAGTTTAATTCGCAGGAAAGAGCGAGACGAGCTTATTGAAGAACTAGTCCGTTCCTACCTGAGTCAGCACAGCAAATAATTACCTTCAAGGAAATGAGGCAATCTGTCGTATGCGTCTTATGGGATTGGATTACGGTGACCGCAGAATCGGCGTTGCCGTCAGTGATGCATTCCGCTGGACCGCGCAAGGTTTAGGCGTCGTTGAGAAACGCCGCGATAACAGCGAAGACGAAGTCATTGCCAAGCTTATGGTTGAACACGAAGTATCCGAGATCGTAGTCGGTTTACCGAAGAACATGAATGGCACCATCGGGCCGCGTGGCGAAATTTGCATCGCATTCGCACAACATTTACAGCAAAAGCTAAATGTACCCGTACACCTTTGGGACGAACGGCTCACGACCGTTGCCGCAGAGCGTACATTGCTCGAGGCAGACGTTAGCCGTAAGAAGCGAAAGTTAGTGGTGGACAAAATGGCGGCAGCGCTAATTTTGCAAAATTATCTCGATTCTAAAACGAAAAGGTGAGGGTAACGATGACAAAGGACAACATGCAGTTTGAAGAGCCGGAAATCATCTACATTCCGGATGAAGACGGCAACGAAGAAGAATTCGAGGTAGTCATGAAGTTCGAGGTAGACGGCTCAGATCAGAAATATATGATGGTGGTTCCGCTCAACGTGGATTCCGAAGACGAGCAAGACGAAGACTCCGATGAAGTCTACGCTTTCCGTTATGAGGAAGACGGCGATGATTTGAAACTGTATACCATTGAAGATGAAGAAGAGTGGAACATGGTTGAAGAAACGTTCAATACCCTTCTTGCTGAAATTGACGATAACGACTAGGATTGGGGTCCATGGGATCCATTTAGTGCCATAGTCGAAGGGAGCTTAACGCACGTGTCTGATGTAAAACGTATTTCCGTCCTGAAGGACATCTACGGTACGGAAGTGGATCTGATCGGAGAAGAAGGCGCTACGGAACCATTCCAAATTATCGCCGAATTCCAAATGGGAGACCACTCCTACGCAGGATTGCAATCGCATGACATGCAGAAAGAAGACGAAATCGCATTCTTCCGCATTACGTTCAAGGAAGGCGCCGACCCGGAGCTGGAATCCATTGAAAGCGATGAAGAGTGGGAGCTTGTTTCTGAAGCTTATGACGATTTGCTGTTCGAAGGCGAAGATCAGCCTTAACATGCACCTCTAGCTTTAAACAGGGCAGCAAGTGCCCGGTTTTACTTATAGGAGTTCGGAAGGGGCGGCGCCGACCGCCCTTTTTCCGCGCTGATATAGAAATGGAGGATAGGTCGCTTGAGAAGAGCAGAGCATCAGATTGCAGAAGATTCACCGGATGAAGGAGCCATGCGGCCCTCCGGACCAAGACGCGGACGCATAACATTCTGGGTGATCGTATCGATACTCAGCTTTATGCTGATTACCGCGGGAAGTCTTTATCTCTACATCTGGAACGGCTTGCGGCCTGCACCGGCAGGCGATGTCGTTCAAGTGGAGCTGAAGAAAGGGACATCTCCATTTCGATTTGCTGAAGTGCTCGAAGATCAAGGGGTTATTCGCAATGCATTTATTTTTAAGTATTACTTGCGTTTGAAGGATGAAGGACCGCGGTTTCAAGCCGGTGTGTACGAGCTGTCGCCGGGGATGGACAAGGATGCGATAATTGCAAAGTTGAATGCCGGAGAGACGTTAAAGGAAGAAACAATTCGTTTCACCATTCCGGAAGGGTTTACGGTTGAGCAAATAGCGGAAACACTAGATAAAGCAGGCTATGCGAAGAAAGCGGATTTCATGGCGCTCGCAGATAAGGACCAAGTATGGAGCGACGCGGATGCCGTGAAGAGCATTCCGAAGAATCCTGATCTTCGCCATCGGTTAGAAGGGTATATGTTCCCGGATACGTATGAGCTTGTGAAAGCAAGCAAGCCGGAGGATATCATCAAACGTCTGCTGCAAGAGCTGGATCATAAGCTGGATACGCTCTCTGAGAATTGGGAGGATTCGCTTGCTGCCAATAAAGTTGATTTTCATGGCATGATGACGATTGCCTCACTTGTGGAGCGTGAAGTTGTCGTGGATGCAGAACGTCCAATTGTTGCAGGCATTATCTACAACCGACTGAAGAAAGGCATGCCGCTTCAGATTGATGCGACCGTGCAATACTTGCTTGATAAACAGAAAGAACGGCTGCTTGTAGACGATTTGCAAGTGGACAGCCCCTACAATACGTACAAAGTTAATGGTCTCCCTCCAGGGCCAATCGCATCTCCGAGCTTGAAATCGATCGAAGCGGCGCTTTTCCCGAAAGAGACGGAATACTATTTCTATGTGACGAAGAAAGACGGCAGCCACGAGCATCTGTTTGCGGAAACGCTCAAGGAGCATAACCGCAACATCGAGAAGAGCAATCAAACGGCTGGACAATAGGAGGATTTACAATGGCAACAAAACCGGAGCTGCTCGTTGATGCGGGTTCTCTTGCGGATATGGAGCGGCTCATTGCTGCAGGTGCGGATGCATTTATACTTGGCGAATCCCGTTACGGGATGCGTCTGTCAGGGGAATTTGACCTAGCCCTGATGGCAGAGGCAGTGAAGCTGGCTCATTCGCATCAAGTTTCCGTGTATGCAGCGGTCAACAATTTGATGGATAACGAAACCGTGGATTCTTTGCCTGGCTACATTCGTGGTTTGGCTGAAGCTGGTGTAGACGGACTGGTATTCGGCGATCCTGCAGTACTAATGACTGCGCGCGTTGAAGCGCCGAACATGAAGCTGCACTGGAATGCGGAGATGACTTCCACGAACTACGCGACGGCGAATTATTGGGGACGCCGCGGTGCAACACGGTTCGTTCTGGCGCGTGAGCTGAACATGGACCAAGTCATCGATGTGAAATCCAATACTACGCTTGAAGTACAGGTTCAGGTGCACGGTTTGACTAATATTTATCATTCCAAGCGTCCGCTTGTTCAAAATTATTTCCAGCATCAGACGAAGGATGGGGAAACGACGGAGGTACCGGTTCATGGCAAGCGGGAAGATGGCTTGTATTTAGTGGAAACCGAACGTCCCGATGAACGTTTCCCGATCTACGAAGATGCTGGCGGAACCCATATTATGAGCTCTGATGATCTGTGCATGATCGAGAACTTACATGAACTTATGGAAGTTAATATCGATAGCTTTCGGATCGAAGGACTGTTAAAATCAATTGAGTACAATGAGACGGTCGTTAAAGCGTATCGTGCCGCAATTGATGCCTATTGCGAGGATCCGGAAGGTTATGCCTTCAACGAAGAATGGTTGGATAGCATTGTGAACGTACAGGATCCGTCCCGTGAGCTTTCGTACGGATTTTTCTATAAGGAACAAGTATATTAAACGTCACCCATGGAAGTTGTGGAGGTGAAGCAGGTGACCACAAAAACATCCCCCCGCTTTACGGGGAAGAGAAATCGTCTAGATAAACCGGAGCTGCTTGCCCCGGCAGGTAATTTGGAGAAACTTAAGTTTGCCGTTCATTACGGCGCAGATGCGGTATACATCGGCGGTCAGAAATACGGCCTTCGTTCCAATGCCGATAACTTCACCTTTGCTGAGATGAAGGAAGGCGTTGAGTTCGCGGCGCGTTATGGCGCGAAAGTGTTTGTTGCAACCAATATTTATGCCCATAACGAAGATATTAGCGGTCTGGAAGAGTACTTGCGTGAGCTGGAAGCGGCCGGTATTGCTGCGATCATCGCTGCCGATCCGATCATTATCGAAACAGCACAGCGAGTAGCGCCTAAACTCGAGGTTCATTTGAGCACGCAGCAGTCGACGCTGAATTGGCAAGCTGTTCAGTTCTGGAAAGAAGAGGGGTTGCCGCGTGTCGTGTTAGGACGCGAGACGAGCCTCGAAGAGATTTCGCAAATTAAAGCGCATGTCGACATCGAGATCGAAGCGTTCATTCATGGCGCAATGTGTTCTTCTTTCTCGGGACGCTGCGTACTTTCAAACCATTTCACCGACCGGGATTCCAATCGCGGAGGCTGCTGTCAGTCCTGCCGATGGAAGTATGATATCTACGAAGACGACCTTCAAATGGTCGGTCCTGAAGCGGATAAATTCACGATGGGCTCCAAAGACTTATGTATGATCGAGCACATTCCGGACTTAATCGAGGTTGGCGTAGACAGCTTCAAGATTGAAGGACGGATGAAGAGCTTGCATTACGTTGCTACAGTCGTGAATGCTTACCGTCAAGCGATCGATTCGTATATGGCCGATCCGGACAATTACGAGCTGAAGCAAGTGTGGCAGGATGACATTCAAAAAGCAGCGAATCGTCCGGTTAATACAGGTTTCTTCTACGATACGCCTGGACCTGAAGACCATATTTATGGACCTGAAGATAAGGCTGCGCCTTACGACTTCGCTGGCGTTGTTATTTCGTATGACGAGGCAACAGGACTTGCGGTTGTTCAGCAGCGAAATCATTTCAAACCGGGTCAAGAAGTGGAATTCTTCGGACCGAACGGTACCTTCTTTAAACAAACCGTTGGCCCATTCATGGACGAGAGCGGCAATGCACTTGATGCAGCCAGACATCCGTTGCAGCACATCGTGCTGAAGACGGAGCATCCGGTGAAACCGATGGACATGATGCGTAAACGAGTTCGTTAATAAGCATTTGGACCCAAATAATCCTAATCGATCGATCGATTAGGATTATTTTTTTTGAGAAAATATTCCCTATTTCCCTAACAATACGGAGATGTGAAGCCGATATTAAGAATAATGCGTGTATTTTGTCGATAATTGGATTTGCGTGACGTAGGCATTTAGCATCTAGTGTAAGTCAACAGACACATACCCACACGAACGCACCAGCTCCACACACGGAAAACTATCCTCAGATTAGGTGGTGTCATGAAGTGAAATTGAAGTTGAATTTGAAGAAAGAAAAGATGAAAACGCAAACAGAAGGTGAAAGTAACGGGGCGAATGTGAAAGCCTTATATTCTTCCTCCATAAATGGAATCAAGAATGTAAAGCTGACGAATCCGATTAAGTCTGTTGGACTTATGTTATTCCTTATTATTTTCAGCGCGATTCTCGTTTGCGTACTGGTAGTCGGGCTGTTCTCCTACTCGACCTCGAAGAGCATCATCAAGAATAAAGTAGCGGATTCCAGCGCGGTGGCAATTGCTCAATCCAAGGGTAAGCTTGATTTAATGTTTAAGAACTATGAAGCTTTGTCGATGCAGATACTGCTCGATAAGATTGTTCAAGACAATTTGTTGAAATACGAACAAACAACGGACGACTACGAGCGTTTCGATGTGATGAAGAAGCTTAGTGATTCTATTCAATCTTACATACTCGGCAACTCGACGATTGTCGGTGCGGCAATCATCCCAATCGGAAGTGATGCGGCTTCGGTAACGGTTGGTTCATCCAGTATCAGTACGGAAGATGCGAAAGATACGGAATGGATGAAGACGATTGTAGATGGCGGCGGTAAATTGATGTGGCTCCCCGCTCAAGTGAAAGGGTACAGCGGCAGTGCATCAGAGCCAACGATTGCGATGGGCCGTGTGATGAAGAACACGGTAACGAATGAAGGCAAATTCATTATGATCGTTGAGATCTATTTGAAAGAGTTCTCTAAACAGCTGGAGGATCTTAAGATCGGCGATAATAGCGATGTCACGATTGTCGATAGCGAGAATAAATTAGTTTACAGCAAAGATCTAGCGCAAATCGGACAACCATCCCCGATTGCGATTTCAGCGAAACAGAAATCCGGATCTACTACGCAGGAAATTGCAAGTGGAGAAGTACTTGCTATGTATAATCAATTCGCAACAGTAGACTGGAAGTTGGTTGGATCGGTTCCGGTAGCTGAGCTTGTGAAGGATGCATTGAAGATCCGGAATGCCACTTATATTATTGCGGGTATCGCTGCATTATTAGCGATTGGCATCGGTTTGCTCGTTATTCGCATGGTTGCTCTTCCGCTCGTTAGTTTGCGCAACCTGATGAACGAAGGCGAACGCGGTAACCTGACTGTTCGTTCGACGATCAATAAGAAGGATGAGATCGGTCAGCTGGCACAAAGCTTCAACCAGATGATGACGCAAATTACCGTGCTCGTCGCCCAGACGAACCAATCCGCACAGGATGTTCTTGCCACAGCAGGCGAGCTGTCTGACGCTTCGAAGAAAACGGCAGTATCTGCTCGTGAAATCGCAGTTGCAACAGAAGAGATTGCCAACGGTGCAACTAGCCTTGCGATGGAAGCGGAGAAAGGCAGCGACCTTACTTCGGAAATCAGTCAGCAAATGCAGCAAGTCATGACTGCGAATCAAGATATGGGCCAAGCTGCAAGCGAGGTGGAAAAAGCCAGCCGCCAAGGTACGGCATATATGAACAGCTTGATCGAGAAAACAGGAATGACAGAAGAAATGACGCGATCGATGGTAGAGAAGGTTGACCGCCTCAAAGAAAGCACGCGTTCCATTCGTAAAATTCTTGAAGTACTCAATAATATGACGAAACAAACGAACATTTTGTCACTGAATGCCACAATTGAAGCTGCTCGTGCAGGTGCGGCCGGTAAAGGATTCATGGTCGTAGCGGATGAAATCCGTAAATTGGCGGATCAATCCCGTCAGTCCATCGATGTTGTTGGTCAAATTACAGAAACGATTCAGAAGGAAATCGACGAAACGGTACATGTTTTGTCTGATGCTTATCCGATTTTCCAAGAGCAAATTCAGTCGGTTAAAGAAGCGAATCAAATTTTCTTGACCGTTCAAGGTCAAATGGGCGATTTCGTTGGCAGCCTAAGCTCGGTAACAGATTCCATTAGCATGTTGGAGCGCTCGCAAGTGGTTCTCTCCGAAGCAATGGGCAATGTCAGCGCAGTTGCTGAAGAATCATCCGCTACTTCCGAGGAAGTAGCATCGCTGAGCAATGAGCAAAACAGCATCAGTGAGGGACTTGTTCGACTATCCGATAAACTGGAGACGGTATCAACAGGCCTTAAAGAAACGCTTAGCCGTTTCCGTACCTAAGGAATGAAGAAAAAGCTGACATTGAGCATTCGATGTCAGCTTTTTCATTTTCACTGGCACAAACAGAAAGAGGCGGGGGACTAGCTCCCCCGCCTCTTTACGATTTCAACATATTATTAATTAATCTCGGCTCTGCGTAAAGATCATAATGTACTTGATCAGCTCTAGCAGTGAAATCAACGCAGCTGCCACATAGGTCAGTGCTGCGGCATTCAGGACTTTCGCTACACCGCGTTCTTCCTCGTTTGTAATAAAACCTTCGGAGATCATAATTTCGCGAGCGCGGCTGCTTGCATTGAACTCTACAGGCAAAGTAACGAGCTGGAATGCTACTGCACAGGAGAAGAACAAGATACCAAGTCCGATCAGCCCGGTGGCTTGAAACAGGAAGCCCGCGATTAGCAAGAAAGGTGCTACTCCGGAAGCAAAGTTAACGACTGGGAAAATTCTGTGGCGCAATGCCAGCATTGGGTAATGCACGCTATGCTGAATCGCATGGCCGACCTCATGACAGGCTACAGAAACGGCTGAGATTGAGTTCTCGTAGTAGACGGGCTCTGACAGTCTTACGACGCGGTGAATAGGGTCGTAGTGGTCAGAGAGCGTTCCAGGCACCGGTTCAACCGGTACATCATGCAATCCGTTGCGATCAAGCATCATGCGTGCGGCTTGATAGCCTGTGAGACCACTGTTAATTGGAATTTCCGACCAGCGGTTAAATGTGCCGCGAACTCTGAACTGTGCCCATACCGATAAAATGAAGGCGATGATGATAAGAAAATCCATTGGGTGAAAAAACATAAATAGTTCCCTCCATTAGTGTTGAAATTCTACATGAGGCCGCCTTTGTTAATAAGAAGCATCAAGGCTTCGACGCATGCGGCTGTTTGAGGCACCAGTCGTTTAAACACCTGCTTGGCCTGCTGAGGCTTCAATTGATTCAGGACGGGTTCGATATCCTGAACTTCACGTTGCAGCTGTTCTAGATGAAGCTGGAGCTCCATTAGCCTGCCGGACACTTGATCCTCTGTTGAGACTTTGCGCCAGCCTGCCATATTTGCCTTGATTTCATCGAGCGTATATTTGTCTTTCTTCAACTGTACTATACGTTTGAGCCGATTCAAGGTTTCATCACTATAGAGACGATAATTTTTGGCTGACCGCCGTTCGGGTTCGATAAGACCCATTGATGTGTAGAAATCGATTGTACGTGGACTTACGCCGGCTAACTTGGATAATTCACCAATCCGGTGCAGCGCATGTTCGGACAATGGAATCACCTCTCTCTTTAAAACGGTTTGGGCTTCATTCTTCTAGTACCTATGATACAGAATCTATAACCATACAGTCAAACGTAATGCTTTGACGAATTTTGTTAGTAGTAAACCTAACATGAGGCTTAGCTACTAGATTGGATAATCGTAATTTATAGGAAGGATGTGACATAGGATAGGAGAGAAAAACGTTCAAAACGCGAAGGATAAGGCGGTGAAATGGCGGTTTTGATGCCTAAACTGTGAAAAAACTTAACATTCGATTCATTTGAAGAAGCGAATGTTAGATTTTTTTCGAGAAAACGAAAAAACTGTATTGTCAAAAGTGGTACTTCTGACTATAATGACATTAAGTCTTTCCTAGCATGTCAAGAAACATTACATTAGGGAGTGGTCGTAGTGGTCAAAAAGTTGATTTTATCTTTAGGTGCTCTTTCGTTGTTATTTCCAGCAATGGCTTTCGCAGACGACCCGTCTGCAGGAACGCTGAACATGGGTTTGAACTCGATCTGGGTTCTGGTCGCAGCAGTGTTGGTTATCTTGATGCAAGGTGGATTTATTCTTCTCGAATCCGGTTCGACACGCATGAAGAATGCCGGACATATTGCCGGTAAAACAATCTTCACATTAGGACTTTGTACCTTGGTTTACTGGGCAGTAGGTTATGCATTTGCTTTCGGCGCGGATAACGCTGAGAATTCAATCAGTAAATTTATCGGATGGGGCAGTTACTTATTCGCTCCTGCAGTATCTGCAGCAGAAGGCGAAGCACTTCCTTCCACAATCTTCTTCGTATTCCAACTGGCTTTCGCCGCTGTATCGCTTTCCATCGCATGGGGCGGTTTCGCAGAACGCGCTAAGCTTTCCGCATACCTGGTCTTTACCGTATTGTTTACGGCACTGATCTATCCGGTCATTTCCCACTGGATCTGGAGCCCATCCGGCTGGTTGTTCGCTGAAGGCGCGCAAGACTATGCTGGTTCCACAGTAGTTCACTTAACGGGAGCAATTGCAGCTTTCGCAGCAACCGTACTTCTGAAGCCGCGTATCGGTCGCTTCAATAAAGATGGCTCCGCAAATGAAATTCTAGGTCATAACCAAGTATTTGGTGCTTTGTCTGTTCTTATACTATGGGTTGGTTGGTTCGGCTTTAACGCAGGCAGCGCACTCGGTGTAGGCGATGGATTCTTCGGATACGTTGCATTCAATACACAACTCGGCGCAGCAGGCGGCGCAGTAGCAGCGCTCTTGATCTCCTGGCTGGTAAACGGCAAGGCTGATATTACAACAACATTGAATGGTGCACTTGCAGGACTTGTTGCCATTACCGCAACTTGCGCATTCGTTGACCCTTGGGCAGCGGTTGTAATCGGTTTGATCGCCGGTGTTCTCGTATTCTTCAGCGCTAAATTCTTTGAGAAAATCAAAGTTGACGATCCGATCTTTGCGCTTTCCGTACATGGTGCAGCAGGGGTTTGGGGTACGCTGGCAAACGGAATCTTTGCTACGGATGTACTTGCGAAGAAACTTAACGTTGGTCAAGGCGGTATTATTGATACAGGCAACTGGCATCAAATGTGGGTACAGCTTGAATCCGTACTCGTTTGCGGAGGCTATGTACTCGTAGTTTCCTTCGTATTGCTAGGAATCATGAAAGTTGTTATGGGCCTTCGCGTTACGGAAGAGCAAGAAATTATCGGTCTTGACCTTTCCGAGCATGGTACATTCGGCTATCCGGAGCAAATGAAAAAAGCGCAACAAAGCATGTAAGCAGTTAGCACAGCCTGAATAAGTTGTTCGATATACTGACATAGGGGTGAGCACGGCATGAGCGATCCGGTTCGTGCGAAGCTGCTTACACGCATCGGGACAACCGATGATGTGGTGACGCTGCGCGGCTTGCGGGATCAAATCCACGAGCAAATGGAAGCTCTGCACGCAAAGCAGCCAATTGAACAATTTAATACGGATCTGAATGAGGTACATGACGCATTCATTCGTCGGGCGATCTCACTTTCGGAAGGGCAAATGGCACGGCTGGGGCATGGTTCCCCACCCGTGCCTTACGCGTATTTATTGTTCGGCAGCGGAGGCAGGGCGGAACAAACGCTGTCAAGTGACCAGGACAGCGGTATGATTTACGACGATCCGGAAGAGGAGTCGAAGCGGGAGCAGGTAACGGTTTATTTTCAAACCTTCGCCGAATTGATTGTCGCGATGCTTCAGAAGCTCGGTTATCCGCCTTGTGAAGGAGAGGTCATCAGCTCGAATCCGATCTGGTGCCAATCGCTCTCACAGTGGAAAGCGAAACTAGACAGCTGGTTTGAAGAGCCGGACTGGGAATGTGTCAGGTATCTTCTCATCGTAGCCGACAGTCGAATGATTTATGGTCAGAATCAGCTACTGCAATCATTGAAGGATCATTATTATACGGATATGTTAAATCACCGTGTCATCGTACGTCACATGCTTAACAATACGATGCGACATAAAGTGCTGATCGGTGTGTTCGGCCAACTGCTTAAAGAACAATACGGCACAGACGCCGGCAGTTTGGATCTGAAATACGGTGCGTATATCCCTATGGTCAATGCGATGCGATTGCTAAGTATACAAGCAGGTGTGCGTGAAACGTCGACAATTGCGCGGATTCATCGATTACGTCAGTTAGGAGTCATAACGGAAGAGGACTGTGTCATGTATACCGGCATATTTCGTCTATTCATGCGACTTCGGCTGATGAGTACGGAGAAGCGAGAAGATGGGTTATATATGAACAACGGCAAACTGCCGCATGTGAAGCTGACGAAGGAATTAATCGAGGAGCTGAAAGCCGGACTCAAAGGCGTAAAGAAGCTGCAACGCTTCGTTCAAAAGCAGGCGACGGGAAGGCTCTAGAGCAGCGGAGGGAGAACCATGAAGGAGCAAAAAAGTGTAGGCAGGATGTGGCATTTATACAAAATGGGCGGAATTACACCGGCGATTGCTTCGATGATGGGCGCTCAAAACGCACAGCAAATGGCCTTCATCCGCTCGATGTCGAAGGAGCAGCGCAAGGAATCGATTATGGACCAGCCGCTGCAAGATATGGAGGTCGTCGTCTTTGATTTGGAGACGACCGGATTCTATCCGACAAACGGGGATGAAATCTTATCGGTTGGCGCTGTGCTCGTGAAAGGGGATCAGCTTGTAGAAGGCGGAACGTTCTACAGCCTAGTAAATCCTAAACGAAAAGTGCCAAAGCATATTACGGAGTTAACCGGGATAACGAATGAGATGGCCCAGGATGCGCCGGATCTGATGCAGGTGCTTCATGATTTCATGGAGTTTGTCGGCAAAAGATTGCTCATCGCACACGCCAGCGGTCATGACAAGCAGTTTCTCAATGCCGCCCTGTGGCGGACATCGAAGGTTAATCTGACACATCGCGTGCTTGATACGATGCTGGTAGGGAAATGGCTGGACCCTAATCGGCTCACGTATAACTTGGACGACATGCTCACATTGAGCGGAATTGAAATAACACAGCGGCATCATGCGCTGGAGGATTCTCTCATGACAGCCAAGCTGTGGGTACATTATTTGAAGCGAATGCATGATCGAAATGTGATTACACTTGAGGACTTATATGCTTATTTGAGTCAACATTAACGGTGTGAAGAGACCGTTCTCCGCCCAATAGGGCTGAATAAGCGGTTTATCCATCTGTTGCAGCGAAACGATCCAATAATGAATGCCCGATTCTGAAGCATGCAGGCCATTCCAATCCGTAATACTTGGGATCGGTTCTGACAAGGGATGGGAGTGAAAGTAGCCGACAAGCGATTGTCGGTTTTTTTGCATGCCGTAATAGACCCGAATCCATTCCTCGGGATCGAACGCGAACCGATTCCTCGGCTGCTGCGACCGATTGCGAATGGCATGAATGCCCGTTACGGTCACGAGAGGCTGCCTTTCTTCCCTGATTGGACCGGTCAGTATCCCGCATGCCTCCTCTGGTAATGCCCTTACGCAGCATTCTACGAGTGCTTGATAGGCACCGGTTGTCATTGTCGCTTGAGTTAGCCCTGCTCTAGCAGCATGAGATTCTGAATCGTTAGCGGCTTTGATGAAGTTGTTCATCTACACAATGCCTCTTTTCATTTCGAAGATCATTGTCTCATTATAGCGATTCCTTTCCTTGGAAGACAATGAGCCGTTTTACTGCGTATCGCCGGCCTTCTTAGGCGGATGCACGAGGAAGATAATGATGAGAAGGGCGCCAAATGAGAGGACAGCGACAACACTGTACAGCAGAGTATCGGAACGTTTGGCCATCCAACCGAATAAGGGAGGTCCAAAAGCGACGCCGAAGAAACGTAAGCTGCTATAAAGGGAGGTGACCATTCCCCGATGCTCACGATCTACCGAGCCGGTAATGAGTGTATTCAAACAGGGAAGCAATAGTCCGGTCCCGGCGCTGCTGAGTGCCGCGAAGCCGATTAACGCATACACACTGTTATGGATGAAAGCAGCGGCTGCCAATGCCAAGCCCATCACGGTTAAACCGATGATCATGAGCCGCCGCATGAGTGCGCCGTTATTTTTGATTTTGCGGCCGGTAACGTAAGCTGTAATGACTAAGAAGAGGAGCGGGATCGCCAGAACGCCACCTTTCGCGACGCCGTCAATATTGTAGGGGGCTTCTTCTAAGACGTCGGATAGCCGGAATAAGACGCCGAACAGGATAAAGAGTCCAAGAGAGCCGGATACGAAGGCAGAGATGAGCCAGCGCCCTTTCTCCTTGAAAACCTTGGCGATACCCGCAATATATTGTTTTACGGGCGTTTTCTCTTTATTTTCTTTGGGCGGTTCCTTGATCAAGAACATCATGGCGAAGAATGACCCTGCACAGAATAATGGAAAGGCAAACAAAGGGGCATACCAAGCCATTAAGGCGAGCAGAGAACCGATAATCGGACTGATGACTTTCCCGGCTCCATTCGAGGCTTCGATTAGCCCCAATGCTTCGCTTTCGCTCCCGTCCTTGTACATGTCGCCGACTAGCGCCATTGCGATGGGAGAGGTACCTGCAGCGCCTATTCCTTGAAGCGCACGTGCGGCAATAAGCAGCCAGTAGGCATGCATAACGGCTCCTATGCCTGCAACTATCCCCGCAATTCCATAGAGAGCGAGAGAAGGCAGAATAACGGCTTTACGTGTGAAACGATCGGATAAGTATCCTGAGATCGGAATGATGAGACCGGCTGCAACCGAAAACAATGTAATAACAAGACTTGCTTGAAACCCTGAGATGCCAAGCTCCTTCTCCATATCCGGCAAAATAGGGACGAGCATCGAATTACCTAGTACGAGAACGAGCGGTACGGTTGCGAGCGCGCAGTATTCAAGCCATTTGCCTTTGCCCTGTTCACCTTGCTTTGGCTTGTTCTTACTGCCGCTGCTCGATTCGCTCGTGCGCAGCTTGCCCGGTTTCCCTTGGGACCATCTGGATTTCGTTGCTTGATTCATTAGAACAGCTCCCATGGCGAATTTGTGTCATCTCGACGGTAATGTTCCCACGAACTTGAGCATCCATTCCCAAGCGTGGTAACATGTAGGAAGGTTGTCCAAAACAAGATATTGCATACGAAAGAAGGCGCAGGGATGAAACGTTCGATCGTACTGATCGTCATCGTGCTGGTATTGGCCGGTGCCGCAGTATACCAAAATAGAGGCAAACATAACGAAGCGCTTGCCGCTTCCAGCGACATGCTCCCCAAACCGGGCTATACGGCTCCCACACTGGAGCTGCCAAACTTAACGGATCAAGCAACAGCCATCGGCGGTAAACGCGAGAAGCTGCTCATGGTGAATTTCTGGGCATCCTGGTGCTGGCCTTGTGAGATGGAGGCGCCGGATATGCAGGCATTATCGGAGAAGTATGGCGATAAGCTGGAGCTCTACGGAATCAATGCAACAAGCTTGGATAAAGAGCGTCAGGCCAGAGAGTTTGTCACCGAGCAGAAGCTTAAATTTCCAATCCTGATGGATCGTGATGGCAAAGCGACAGACTTGTACAAAGTGAACACGTTCCCTACTACACTTTTGATCGACAGCAACGGGATTGTAAGAGAGCGGATAGGCGGGGTCATTTCCAAGAGCAAGTGGGAAGCGATCATCGACAAATGGATTGATGTGCAAGAGGAGCAGCATACAGGCACATAACTACAAACAATGCGTAAAATAAAGAACGCCGTATCAGCCCATTAAGGCGGATACGGCGTTCTGCCGTTTAGTGATTGACCAATCCGAACTGTTCACGCGGTTCATCCATGGCATTATCGATCCTGGACATATTGAGCAGCGCGTAACGAATGCTGTCCACCAGCGCTTCCCAGCTTGCTTCAATGACGTTGTTCGAGACGCCGACCGTATTCCAAGTGTTCTTGAAATCTGTCGATTCCATTAACACGCGGACTTTAGCAGCCGTTGCATCCTTCTCATCAATGACCCGAACCTTGTAGTCGGATAAGTGGAAGTCGTTAATGCTTGGGTAGAACTGCTCCAGCGATTTGCGAAGCGCATTGTTCAGCGCATTAACCGGACCATTGCCTTCAGCCGCCATATAAACGGTTTGGCCTTCGACATTCACTTTAACAATCGCTTCGGCATTCATGTTGTTGCCGTTTGTTTTCTCAACGATCATTTTGAGTGATTCCAGCTTGAAAATTTCTTTCATTTCGCCGAAGGCATCGCGCAGCAGCAGCTCGAGCGATGCATCGGCACCTTCGAATTGGTAGCCTTGATGCTCCAGATCTTTGATCCGTTCCATAATTTCTTTGGTCTTGTCGTTATTCGCGTTAATATCAAGTCCGAGCTCTTGCGCCTTGGAGATGATATTGCTTTGACCGGCAAGCTCAGAGACGAGCACACGCTGCTTATTGCCGACCAGCTCTGGACGGATATGCTCATATGTCTTGGAATCTTTCATAATCGCGGAAACGTGAATGCCGCCTTTATGCGCGAATGCAGCGTTACCGACATACGGCTGTGCTACAGGCATGTGGACATTCGCGATTTCGCTGATATAGCGGGCTGTATTCGTAAGGGACTGAAGCTGATCGTCACTCAGGCAGCGATAGTTCATTTTGATTTGGAGATTCGGGATGATCGAGCATAGATTCGCGTTGCCGCAACGCTCGCCGTATCCGTTGATCGTGCCTTGCACCTGACGAGCGCCGGCCTGTACAGCTGCTAAAGTGTTAGCTACCGCAAGCTCGCAGTCGTTGTGCGTATGAATACCGATCGGTGCGTTAAGATCCATGCGGATACGTGTTACGATATCATGCACTTCGCTTGGCAATGTGCCGCCATTGGTGTCGCAAAGCACGATCCAATCCGCGCCGGCATCTTGCGCTTTACGCAGTACCGAGAGCGCGTATTCAGGGTTATGCTTGTACCCATCAAAGAAATGCTCCGCATCGAAGATCGCTTCAACGTCATTGCGTTTAAGGAAGGCAAAGGAATCGTAGATCATGGCCAAATTCTCTTCAAGCGTCGTCTGCAGAGCGGTATGTACATGGAAATCCCATGACTTGCCGACCAGCGTCGCAGCAGGTACACCGGACTCGACAATGCGCAGCAGGCTGCTATCTTGCTCTGCCAGTGAATTTTTGCGTCTTGTGCTGCCGAATGCGGTGATTTTAGCTCCCAGCTTCAAATGCTTGACACGTTGAAAGAACTCGATATCCTTGCTGTTGCTGCCTGGATTTCCGCCTTCAATATAATGAACGCCAAGTAAATCAAGCTTCTGGGCAATTTTTATTTTGTCGTCTGCGGAGAGGCTGATTCCTTCGCCTTGCGTGCCATCTCTCAGCGTAGTATCGAAAATGGAGATTGTGTTAGCCATCATTTGCAGAAGCCCCCTTCACTAGTAAATCCTATGCGTAGTCATAATTTTTTATTATAGCATTACTTGCGCGGTGCGTAAATGTTAGGTTGCCACTCCCGAAAAGCCGCAAGTTGACTGGCCTTATCGGCAATTGTATGCTGAGGTGAGAAGCGTATTTTGCGGAATAGGAGGAAGTCGGCAATGTCTGCGGATCAACAGAAACCAGCTGCTAAGAACCGGATTATTTTGCATCTGGACATGAATGCATTCTATTGCTCTGTACACGAAGCGGAGGAACCGCATCTATATAAAGGAAAGCCAACAGCGGTTGCCGGCAGCGTAGAGCTGCGCAAGGGCATTATTGTCACTTCTTCCTATGCAGCCCGCAAGCAAGGGGTGAGGACAGGGATGACCGTGCGTGAAGGAATACGCCGATGCCCGGATCTGATACTCATTCGCCCTGACTTTGATCTGTACCGCACCTATTCGCGAGGCTTCATGTCGATTGCCAGGCAATACACGCCATTGGTAGAAGCGATGTCAATCGATGAATGCTATATGGATATTACAGGCTCATCCACTTTCGGAGAACCACTGGAAATTGCGCATGCCATACAGGATCGTATTCGCAACGAATGGAACCTGCCATGCTCGGTCGGCGTCGCGCCGAATAAGCTGCTGGCGAAGATGGCCTCCGATATGCAGAAGCCGAACGGGTTCACCGTGCTCCGCATTCGCGATGTTCCGAAGCTGCTGTGGGATAAACCATGCGACTCGCTGTTTGGAATCGGGCGAAAGACAGCTGATAAACTGACGAAACTCAATATACGAACAATCGGGCAACTGGCGGAAGCCGATGAAGCCATGCTGACGAAACATTTTGGCGTACTCGGTTCTTGGATGAAATCGGCATCGCATGGATATGATCATTCGCCGGTTAATGCAGCCAGAGAACGGAACAAATCCGTCGGTCATACGACGACACTGCCCAAGGACGTGAAGGATCGCGCGGATGTGCACCGGATCTTGCTGAATTTGGCCGATCAAACCGGACGCAGAATGCGTCATCAGAAAATGATGGCATCCACCGTACAGATCGTTATCCGCAGACCGGATATGACTACGGTGAGCAGATCCATTACGCTTCCTGTGCCTACGGATTCCGCTGCAGACATCCATAAAGAAGCTTGTAAACTATTCGATAAGCATTGGCCGCTTGGCGAGCCTGTCAGGCTGCTAGGGATCACACTGCAGAATCTATCATTGCAGGAAGAAACGGCTGTTCAGCTAGACTTGTTCGAGTATAAAGAGCAGCCTAAGAAAGCCGCACTAACGAAAGCTATGGATATGCTTCGCGATAAGTTTGGCGAGGATGCCGTCCTTACGGCCGGCATGCTTGGAGACGATCCTTCGGCATTAATTCGTAACAAACGAATTAGGGGGACATCCTTGCAAACAGACGAGCATATGTTATATAGTGATGAGTGAGGGTTGTTCGCTAAAAAACCACACAATCGTAAGTTTCTTGGCTTACAATTAATAGGAGGGAATACGATGTCGAAGTTTACTTGGGTTGAAAAAGATACGTGCATAGCTTGCGGAGCATGCGGGGCAACGGCACCGGACATTTATGACTACGACGATGAAGGTCTAGCAGAGGTTATTTTCGGCAACGACGGTAATCACGGCAATACAGAAATCCCATCGGATCTATATGATGATTTGCAAGACGCGGCAGACGGCTGCCCGACGGATTCCATCAAAATCGCAGACTCAGCTTTTAACAACTAATTCTGCTAAATAGGATTGTAGAATAATCCCATTTCTTGTTTCGACAAGAGGTGGGATTTTTCTTGTTGTTTCGACATGTTTATATTGCCATATCTTCTGAAGGTGAACTAGAATAGAAGGAAGATTACTAGGAAAAATTTACTGATTTTTGCGGGATTAGGGGGAAATTATGCTCAGGCGGAAGTGGTTGATGACAACAGCCTCAGGGCTGTTAATTTGTTTGTTCTGGACGTTTCTAAGCAGCCTGGGAACAGGCGGCACGCTAGGCCGGCTAGAGTCGATTTTGCAGGATAACATTATGCAAAAGGCAGATGCGGATCGAGCTCCGAACGTGAATATCAAGCTCATCAAAATCGACCAAGCCTCGCTCGACAATTTAGGACAATTTCCATGGGACCGCGGACTCTATGCACAGCTAATCTCGATGTTGGCGGAAGCGGGTGCTAAAGCCATCGCACTGGACGTCGTGCTGGCTGAACCTGGGAATGATCCGGAGAGCGACAAGCTGATGGCAGAGACGATGAAGAAATACCCCAATGTCATCTTACCTGTCGTCTTTAACTTCAAGGCGAGACAAGATGAAGCCGGAGAGCTTGAAACGGAATCGATTTCCTATCCTGCCGAGACAATCGGAGCAGGACCTGATCAATTAGGACATATCAATGTCCTACAGGACAAAGACGGAACAGTCCGTAAGCTAACGATCGGATTGAAAGATGATAAAGGCCAAGTAATTCCGGCATTCAGTGTGAAGCTGGCCAATTATTTGTTGGACCAAGCGCATCAAATAGGGTGGAATGAGGAGAAGAAAAATTGGTATCGCGGAGAGCAGCGAATTCCGGCAGACAGCCGTAATCAAATTGCCACGGAATTCTATACGGAGCCTCGTGAAGAGATGAGCCTAGCGACAGGGTATGATTCACAGTCCTTCTTCGATGTGCTCTCGGGAAATATCCCGGCGGATTACTATCAAGGCGATGTTGTGCTGATCGGACCATTCGCACCCGGCTTGCAGGACGAGTACTTAACTCCGCTCAGCCCGACGCTGAAGATGTACGGCGTTGAGATTCATGCCAATATGATTCAGTCGCTGGTTGCCGGGAAGTTCTCAACGAAAGCAAGTCCTGTTGTGAATTACGCCTTGATCATTCTACTGACGCTGCTTGCAACGCTTTTATTTGAACGGGTTACCGGCAGGAAGGCGTTTGCCGTATATGGAGCGCTCGCAGCAGTATTTATCTTGGTGTGGATAGAGCTTTATCAGCTTAAATCATTCTTTATCACCTTTACATATCCGTTCTTGGCATTAACTACGGTCTTCATATGGTCCGTCGTCAGCCATTATATTACGGAACGAAGAGAGCGCAGCCGAGTCACGAATATATTTGGACGTTTCGTCCCGCGTACGGTCGTGGATGAAATGCTCGCTTCCGGCGAGGAAGTAACGGTTGGCGGTCAACGCCGCGACATCAGCGTTATATTCGTCGACATTCGAGGCTTTACACCGATGTCCGAGAAGCTGGAACCGGAGCAGGTTATTCAAGTTCTGAATGAATATTTGGATATTTGTACGAAGGCCGTATTCAATTGGAACGGTACGCTCGATAAGTTCATCGGAGACGGTGTGATGGCGATCTTCGGCGCACCGATATCGCAGCCGAACCATCCTGAGCTCGCTGTACGTGCCGCGCTGGAGATGAAACGCCAATCGGCGGAGCTCGAGGAACGTTGTTTGCGCGAGATTGGCGTCCCCGTTCGATTTGGCGTCGGCGTGAACAGCGGCCCTGCCGTTGTCGGCAACATAGGCTCTCAGATGCTGCGGCTTGACTATACGGCGATCGGCGATACCGTCAATCTGGCGGCGCGATTGGAGTCTAACGCGAAGCCAGGGCAAATTCTGATCAGTGAAGAAACACTGGCCCGGGTGCAGGGCAAATTCATTACGCAATCGATCGGCGAAGTGAAGGTGAAAGGGAAAGAGAAGCCTGTCCTGGTTACGGAAGTATTAGGCGAGGCAGATGAACATAGCGAAGTGGATACTACGAATAAAGAAGCGATCTAGAAGGATCAGCTGAAAGGGAGAGTAGGAACATGATCAGCACAAACTACCGCAGGCTGCTCACGATGTTATGCTTGCTGCTCGGAATAGGGCCGGCTTCATTTTTTGCAGGTGCGGGCAAGGCTTCAGCTCAAGTGATGCGCGTTACGATCGTAGATTCGATGAAAGGTTCCGTTTCTGTTCTTAAATCGGGCGGAGCTAAGCCATTCGCGGCCTTTAAAAACATGAGCTTAAATGAAGGCGACCAAATCGCAACGAGTAAAGATGGCAGTGTGGTGCTTCAGTTAGCCAGTGATGATGCGGATAAGGATACGATTACGATCGGCCCAAGCTCTCAGGTTACGTTCACGAAATTGAAGGAAGCTAGCGGCACCAAAACCAAAATGAGCGTATGGGCAGGCTCGCTGTGGGTGAAAGTAAAATCCGTTTCCAATGCGAATGATCAATTTGAAGTGGAAACGCCAACCTCGATCATGGGTGTACGCGGAACTCAGTTCTTTGTCGGCGTCAATCCGAGAACGGGGCTGACGAGCGTGTTCTTGGCAGCCGGCGTAATTGAGTCTATTACAGGTGGTATTCGTCTTGGAACAGATGGGGAGACGGAGCAAGATGATACAGTCTTGTTGTATCCGGCTCAGCAGCTAGATGAAGCGAACGATGCAGACGGAGAAGGTTTAATGACCTCCGTTTCGATCATGGATATTACAAACTTCATTAATAACGCTTCTCCGGAAATCATCAAAGCCATCCTTGAGGATGCCGCTAACATTCGCAAGGAGCAAGATGAAATGCTGGAGAAAGCGAAAAACAGCATGGATGATCCGGCGGGCAAAAATAACTTCGGCGGTACGATTAAATCGCAAGAAGATCTGCAAGCAGCAACCGATAATTTGACGAACTTGCTGTCGATTATGGCTCGCGAAGCGGTGGATAAGCAGAAGATCGATAAATCTGTCATTGATCAGATTAATAAGGATGCCAAAGAGAAGCTGCTAGACCTGAACACAGTTGCAGAACTGAAGCTTTCCGAAGCAGATAAGTTGAAGCAGAAAGCAGCTGAAGAGCTTAAGGAGAAGCAGAAGAAGCTTGGCGAAGCCAAAGAGAAGCAATTGCAGGAGCAAAAGGAAAAAATGGCTGAAGCCGTAAAGAAGGCGAAGGAACAGCAGGCGAAGCTGGCAGAAGAGAATCGGAAGGCTTTGGACGAACTAACGAAGAAGCTGGAGCTGCTTTACTTCGAGAAGCTGACTAAAGCAGAGCAGGACAAGTTTAATGCAGACCGCGGGGAAATCGCGAAAGAGCCGATTAAAGAGAATAGTTCAAGCAGCGGTACCAACAATGGTACTTCAACGAATGCGCTTGCCAGCTTGAAATTCAGTCAAATTGCTTATGCTACCTCGCCGCTCATCCTGTCCGGTCCTACGGGAGCGGTCGATCTGGAAGTCGAGTTTAGCGGGTTTAGCGAATCGCGTAAAATCAAAGGGTATCAAATTGAGATCGAATACGATGCAGGGACGGCTACTTTCGATACCGGCAGCTTTGATGGCGCATCAACTTCCCTCAATTATCGCTCCGGTGGAGGCGGTTTCGTGGTTGAGCCTGAAGGAAAGAACGTATCAGGCGCAAACAGCGTAGACGACTATCGGATCGTAGACGGCGAAACGAGCAATACGCTGGTTTATACGGTAGCGAAATTCTCAGGGGATTCTGTTCAAATCAGTAATGCCACGTCGGTCTTGAAGCTGCCGTTCCTTGTCAGAGCGATAATGCCTGGCAATGAAGAAATCGGTCCGGATACATTGGCAACGCCGGTTCACTTCCGGATCAAATCCATTACTGCTGTAGATGCAGCCGGTGTTCCCGTAGCGACTGTTAAGGGACCGGAGCTAACGCTTCAAGTGAAGCCCGCCAAAAATTGACGTAAGGGGAAAAGCAGCTCATGATCAATAAACAGAAAGCTGCCGCGCTTACACTTGCAGCGGCAGTATCGCTAGGTTCATTCAGCAGCAACCTATATGCTGCTTCATCTACATCGACGGTTGATTCCGTGCTTAGAAACAAACCGCTTTATGAGGTGTATACGGCTGCTGGCACCGGCGCTTATGAATTGACTAATGGCAAATCAACGGCAGCAGCATTTCGCGAACCTACATCGCTGCTCTATGATGCCGGCGCCGATGCCTTTCTGGTTGCAGATTCCCGCAATCAGAATTTGCGTGTTGTGACACCTTCGCAGACAGCTACTGCAGCGGGCGTTTACATCGGAGATGACGAGTTCAATTCTCCACTTGGAAGCTTGGAAGATGGTTCCGTAACGGATTCCGCATTTAATCGTCCGTCCGGATTGGCGGAAGATGCGAGCGGTGCCGTTTACATTGCAGATGCCGAGAATAATGCAATCCGTAAAATTTCGAATGAAGGTAAAGTGACAACCCTTGCCGGGAATGGAATCATTGGCTCGGCTGACGGCACAGGTGAAGCAGCGCGCTTCTATCATCCACTGGATCTGGCAGTTACAGGCGAAGGCGTCATTTATGTGGCGGATACGTTAAATCATGTCATTCGCCAAATTAAAGCGGGCAAAGTGACGACGCTGAACGCCGCTTCGACTCGGATTATCGAATATTTCCCCGGCGTAGTCGAAGGCGTCGGCGACTATGCGGACGGCCCGCTCAGCCAGGCGAAATTCAATGAACCGAGCGGCCTTGCACTAGATGCGAAGGGCAATTTATATGTAAGTGATACCGGCAATAATCGCATTCGTTATATTGATTTCAAGACGCAGACAGTTACAACGGTTGCTGGAGGCGTAACGGGTACGGCTGCCCAATATGAAGCCAAAGCTCCATACGCAGAGGGCGGTTATGCCGACGGCAAGGCAGCAGCAGCTAAATTCCAAACGCCGCGTGGATTGACCGTCACACCGGAAGGTGGCGTGCTTATCGCCGACTCGCTCAACCATGTTATCCGTTATTTGAATCAAGGCGTGGTAACGACGGTTGCGGGTACGCCAGGTGAAGAGGGCAGATCCGGCGGAGTAGCGGGAAGTGCGTCACTGAATAGGCCGACCGATGTTGTGTGGATGGGACAAGGCGCATTCGGAATTGCAGATGCAGGAAGCAATACGGTTCGAGTAGTAGTCCCGTATACGGTGCCAGCGCAATTGAAAGTTAATGGAAGCATCCATTTGCTGTATCATCAGAATGTGCTCGACTCCGATGCGGCGCCGATCATTAAGGCGGGAACAACGTACGTACCGCTTAGAGTGCTGACCGAGAAACTAGGTTTCCAAGTGAAATATTCGGGTGGATCGGCTGTTCTTGCGCTTAATGGCGTGAGCTATACGGTGAAGAGCGGCTCCGCTCGAATCGTGAAGAAGCTGCCAAGCGGAGCGTCCGAAACATTGACACTTCGCTCGGCATCATTCACATCGGACAGCAGATTATTCCTGCCGGTTCGATTCTTCGCGGAGGAGCTTGGACTTGATGTGCAGTGGTTATCCGATTCCCGATCCGTCTTGCTGCGCGATAAGAAATTTTAAGATCGTACATTAAAATTTTCACAAAAAAGCTGTGCGGTGCAAACCGTACAGCTTTTTTTGCCGATATAGTAGCTACAACAATTCGAAGAACCGGGGGTTCAGTTTCATGTTCGAGGATCAGAATGACAAATCCTATTTGAAGCGCTACGTACAGAACCATCCAACCAATCGAATGGCGTGGTATCTACTAGGCAAACAATATATGGAAGAAGGCAAGGAAGCGAAGGCCAATTACTGTTTTCTGCAGTCGGGCAGTGTGTATGAAGCCTATGAACGTAAGCAGCATGAGCTGGCTCATGATCCGAGCGCTATGATCGAGCAGTGGAACAAGAAGCGAAGGGTTAGAAATCTATTGACCCGCATCTCAATTGCCTCAGTGGTCTTTCTCGGGATCGTACTGGCAGCGCCTTTCGGGATAGCGAAGGACGAGGCAGAGCAAGAGGCCGGCAAGGATACCGCAGCTGTGCAGAGTCAAACCAATGCGAAAGATGGGCTGAGGGTTGCCTTCATCAAACCGGCAGGAACGAAGACAATAGGCATTGCGCTAGGAGCGTTGTTAACAGGTGGGGGGAATACATCCCAAACCGGATTAGCCGTTATGCTGCAGCGTGATGGGAAATGGAGCAAATGGACAGGGAAGACGCGTATATTGGCGGAGGCGAAACGGGAAACGGAGGCAGATGCTGCCGCGGTCCGTCTGCTTGATCGTCAAACCTGTGATTGCCAGCCGGGAAATACAGCCTCGGCCTACAAAGCCTACACCGAATGGAGCCGCGAGCAAGAAATGCGCTGGACGCTGGGGAGTGCGATTACGCACTATCACGAGCGTACTAAGGCTTGGCCCTCCGGTATGGATGATCTGACGCGCTCTTATCCGAATAATGTCCTGTCCGGAACATCGCCGCAGATGAAGAAGCTGTTTCCGGAGCTGCTGCAGGCAAGTAAGGATCGTGCAGCTGGTAAACCCGCAAGTGGAGGTTCGGCTTCTAATGGAGGGAAAGCCGGAAGCGAAGGCTCAAATTCCAATTCAGCCTCGCAAACCACGGCTTCCGGTTCTTCCGAGACGAAGCTCTCCGATGAACCGCTATCGATTATTGTAGATCCAGACAGCCACCAGCTTGCAGTCGTCTCCGGTGATGTTATTGTCCGCAGTTATACCGTAGGTCTTGGTGGCAAGAAGACACCATCGGGTCAGTTCTTCATCAGTGAGAAGGTGAAGAATCCGAACGGGCGGGATGACAGCGAATTCGGCAGCCGCGGCATGACGCTCTCCAATACCCTTTATGCGATTCATGGGACGGATGATCCGGATAGTATTGGGAAGGATGAGTCACATGGTTGTGTGCGGATGAACAAGAAGGATCTGGAGGAGCTGTACGATCTGGTGCCGCTCGGAACGAAAGTGGACATAAAAAGCGATGTTCTCCCCGGCGCTGCGACTCCGGCTGCTGAGCGTTTCCGCTTGAAGCCGGTGCAGGACGAGACGAACACCGCTGTTGTTTATCGTTGGTTAAGTTAGAACCAGATGCTATTTATTATCAAGAATTAGCAGCACGGCCATCACGATGACGACAACACTGAAAATTGATCCAATCCAAACGAGCGCCTTCTTATTGATTTGTTCTTTGGGCTTGCTCTTCATAATAGGGGGTCTCTTCTTGGCTTGGCTCATGTGGATCAACCTTTCTTTTACTATAAGTGGGTTTGTACCCTTATTGTAATCGTTTTCTTACCTAGATACAACTACTCTACCGGTTGTAAATAAGGGGTTTGCACGCAGGAAAGCCGCGGCAGGCTCTTTCTTTTTCCCTTCTAACACGTTAAACTGTTCGGTAGAGCTAACACGAAGAACGGAGTGAGTTACGTTGTTGTATTCAAAATTGGCCAAGCCTTATTTCTTCCGAATGGATCCCGAGAAAGCTCATCATATGGTCATTGATGGACTACATACCGCAAGCCGTGTTCCGGGAATACCGGCACTGATGCGTGCGATGTACGGTGTTCCGGAAGCGAAAGAGCTTGAAGTCGATCTGTTTGGCCTCCATTTCGCCCATCCGATTGGACTTGCGGCAGGGCTGGATAAGAATGCCAAGGCTGTCGATATGTTCGCGAATATCGGCTTCGGATTTGCCGAGGTAGGAACAGTTACACCTAAAGGACAGATCGGCAATGATCTTCCGCGATTGTTCCGGTTGCCATCCGATGAGGCGCTGATTAACCGAATGGGCTTCAATAATGAAGGTGCGGCTGCGATGGCGGCAAGACTGGCGCAGGATACGAACAGACGTATACCGATCGCGGTCAACATAGGTAAGAACAAGACAACACCAAACGAACTGGCCCACGAGGATTACCGTGCTTGCTTGCAAGCCTTATATACATACGGCGACTTCTTTGTCGTCAACATTAGTTCTCCGAACACCCCGGATTTACGGGCGCTGCAGCATGGTGATGAATTGAGACTTCTATTATCGACCGTAATGGAAGAAATGGCTGTTCAAGCAAAGAAGAACGGCGGTACGCGGAAGGCGGTTCTGGTCAAAATCGCGCCGGATATGACGGACGAGCAGCTCGGCTATACGGTTGATACCATTAAGGCGAGCGGCGTAAACGGCATTATCGCAACAAACACGACAATTAGCCGTGATGGCCTGCAGCATGCGAATGCGAAGGAAACAGGCGGCTTAAGCGGGAAGCCGTTAAAGGACCGATCAACGGAGGTTATTCGCGAGGTCTATCGACAAACCGGCGGAAAACTGCCTATTATTGGTTCAGGCGGCATCTTTACTGCTGCAGATGCATACGATAAAATTCGCGCAGGTGCAAGTCTTGTTGAAATCTACACGGCACTCATTTATCGGGGGCCGGAATTGCTGCGAGAACTTGCGGACGGGCTGAAGGATGCCTTGCGCAGAGATGGATTTAAGTCGATTAATGAAGCAGTAGGAGCAGATCATCGGTCTTAGACAGGAGGCGGCCGGATGGACGGTAGAGACTGGGGACTTTTTTTGCAGCCTTACGAGCAAGCGGTAGAAGAATTAAAGGTGAAGCTGAAGACGCTTCGCACAGAGCTAAAGAATAGGGAAGCTTATTCACCGATCGAGTTTGTAACCGGCCGGGTCAAGCGGATTTCCAGCATTTTGGAGAAGGCGAAACGGTTGTCGGTGCCAATGGAGAATATCGATACCGGCATTGAGGATATAGCGGGCATCCGCATTATGTGCCAATTCGTCGATGATATTCATCGCGTAGCGTCATTTATACGGTTACGGCAAGATTTGAAGCTTGTTTACGAGAAGGATTATATTACGAATTTCAAAGACAGCGGCTATCGAAGCTATCATATGATCGTCGAGTATCCGGTGCAAACGGCAATCGGACTCAAGCATGTATTGGCTGAGATTCAAATCCGTACGCTGGCTATGAATTTCTGGGCGACGATCGAACACTCGCTCAATTATAAATATAAAGAGAGCTTACCGGATGAGGTGCGCGGCCGTCTGAAGAAAGCGGCGGAAGCGGCATCTGTGCTGGATACGGAAATGTCGAGCATTCGCAAAGAAATTCTAAACGCACAGCGGGAGTTTGAAGAGAAGTCGAATATGGTATCCAGCGTGCTAAGCGATATTCAAGAGCTGTATTTCTTCCATCGCGTTCGTGAAGCCGTTCAGTTCCAACTGCGGTTTAATGAGCTGTGGGAGCAAGAAGACGCCTATGGAATCCGGATGCTGTCCGATGAAATTCGAACAGCCATCAATCGGGCGAAGAAAGGCGGCACAACTTAAGTGGGAACGGATCATACGTATGATGAGAGGTTCGTTCACTTTGTAGTGCTGTTTAATGTAGATGAGGATTATTTTGAATGCCATGAAGTGATGGAGGAACTGTGGCTGGAGGAGGGCCGCAATGTCCTCTATCAAGGGCTTCTTCAGGCAGCAGTTGGTCTGCATCACTTCCGTAATGACAATTTCTCCGGTGCGGTTAAGCTATTCACGCAAGCGGAGAATAAGCTTGTCCATTATCCGGACGAGCTGATGGGATTGGACTTAAAGCAGCTGCGGGCAGATATCGCCCAAAGCTTGGCACCGCTTCGTGCGTGGCAGGAGCGAGGTGCAGCGTCCTCTGGCGAGGCACCGCCTGCTTTTGCTCCATTCCGCCTTGCCGTGCTCGATGCCGAACTGCGCGAACTTACGAAAGCGCTTGCGGAAATTCCGTTGGAAAATCGTCTTCATGGAGAGGATTAATCGATGATAGAGGTTCGAGGGTTAACGAAGGTATACCGCGTCCACGTCAGGCAGCCCGGCTTTGCCGCTTCCCTGCGAAGCTTATGGCACCGGGAATACCGGGAGGTGCGAGCGGTAGACGGTATCGATTTTCATATCCCGGAGGGACAGATCGTTGGCTTCCTTGGGCCAAACGGTGCGGGAAAAACAACGACAATGAAGCTGCTAACAGGTCTTCTGCATCCGACTTCGGGTCAGATCAAAGTAGGCGGCTTTATTCCGTTTCAGCAGCAGAATGCGTTCAAGAAACGAGTGAGCCTTGTGATGGGGCAGAAAAGCCAGCTGATCTGGGACATCCCGGCCTCGGAAACGTTTCTCATTCACAAAGAAGTCTACGATATTGCGCCGGCTGACTATCGCCGGCGGATCGATTATTTTACGGAAATGCTGGATCTCTCCGCAGTAATTGATAAGCCCGTTCGTCAACTGTCACTCGGGGAAAGAATGAAATGCGAGCTGGTCGCCGCACTGCTGCACCGGCCCGATCTGGTGTTTCTCGACGAGCCGACCATCGGACTCGATGTGAATATGCAGGAAGCGATGCGCAGGTTCATCTCCTCGTATAACCGTGATTATAAAGCAACCATCCTGCTGACAAGTCACTATATGGCAGATGTATCTGCGTTATGTGAGCGGGTGCTGGTTATCAACCACGGTAAGTTGCTCTATGATGGCGCAATCAGCAAGCTCATTGATCGGTTCTCGCCGCATAAACGGATTTCCCTGGTATTAGGTGATCCGGTTGCGGCAGAAACCGTTCAAGCGGCTGTACATAGCGGCGGCGGAAGGCTTGTATCGTATGTGTATCCACAGCTCGAAGTGGAAGCACCGCGCGAGGATGTGACCGGTTTATCGGCTAAGCTGCTCACTTCTCTGCCCGTCGTCGATTTGACGATTGAGGATCCTTCCCTAGAGTCGGTCATCGGAATGGCTTATGCGAATTCAGAAGATCCGAAGCAGGAGCAGGCACAGCTGCCGAAGGAGATCGGCGTATGATGCTTGCGGCAGGGGCCTTCTGGCGTAAGTATGCGGTCGTCTTCAAAGCGGATTGGGCGATCATGATGGCCTATCGAAGCGAGAGTTTAATCTGGATGTTCGGTGCATTCGTGCAGCCTCTGGTCAGCTTGGCCGTATGGACATCACTTAGCGGCAGCGGCTCTATTGCCGGGTATCGTGCGTCAGATTATGTGCTCTATTTCTGTGCGGTGCTGGTCGTGGACCGTCTCACGCGATCATGGGACGTTTATGAGCTGGACAATGATATCCGGCAAGGGACCTTCTCCGGGAAGCTGCTTCGGCCTTTTCATCCGATCCATTGGAGTATCAATGGGAATCTCGTTTACAAAATCTTCTTCGCGGTGCTGATGATCCCGTCTTGGCTGATTCTTGCCCTGTTCGTTCCCTCGATGCGAACGACAGTCGGGCTCGGGACGTTTGGTCTTGTGCTGCTAGCTGTTGCGCTATCGTCGGCGTTACGGTTTCTGATCGGATACATGTTCGGCTTGCTTGCATTCTGGAGCAATCGGGCGACTGCAGTGTATGCCTTGTACGAAGGTGTTCATCTGTTTCTATCCGGACGGATCGCACCGTTGTCGATGTTTCCGGATTGGGTTACTTATGCGGCTAAGTATTTGCCTTTCTATGTAACAGTCGCGTTCCCTGTTGATCTGCTTACGGGTAGATTGCAAGGTGAGCCGCAGCAAATCTTAGTTGGATTCGTTCAGCAGCTGGGCTGGCTTCTCGCATTGCTGCTCTTATTCCGTGTCATGTGGCGGCAGGGACTTAAACGCTACGGCGCGTCGGGAGGATGATGGCGGTATGAGGCGAGCTTATCGATTGTTTCGAACTTTCTTCCATGCGTGCCTTGCTGAAGAATTTGAATACCGGGCTAACTTTGCCGCAAACTTAGGCTCCACTTTGTTCTCGCTAGCGATGTCGATTCTGACGGTCGTATTATTCTTCTACCGTTCGTCTTCGCTTGGCGGCTGGTCGTTTGATGAAGTACTTGCTCTTCTTGGCGTATTCAATGCGCTGCATGGCTTCGTGGAGCTGTTTCTACAGCCCAATATGTCGCGGCTGGTCGCACACATTCGGCAAGGGACCCTCGACTTCGTCTTGCTGAAGCCGGTGGACAGCCAGTTTTTCGTCAGTTTCCGGCATCTCGTGCTGTGGCGTTTCGCCGATATTGGTCTGGGGCTTGGATTGACAGGTTATGCAGTATGGCGAATAATGGGGCTGCCAAGCTTTGGCGGCGCAGTGATGTTTGGTTTGTTGTTTATGGCGTCGCTTGTTATCATCTATGCGCTCTGGACAGGCATGATGGTCATGTCCTTCTGGGCGGTTAAGGTCGATAATTTGGCGTTCTTGTTCGGTTCGTTATTCGAAACATCGCGATATCCGGTCAGCGTTTATAAAGGCGCGCTTCGATTAGCTCTCTTGTATGTCATGCCGATTGGGCTTGTGACAACGGTCCCCGCCGAGGCATTGATTGGACGTTTCGATGCCTCGCATGCAATCGGCGCTTTGCTGCTGGCGATGCTGTTTCTACTGGCGGCTCGCTTGTTATGGAAGCGGGCATTGCGGGCTTATACGAGCGCCAGCAGCTAAAATGATAGTCCCCGTTTGCGGCAGAATGCCCGCGGGGGCTGTTTTTGTTTTTACCCGGGTGTTGGTCAAGCCAGCGCCTTTATTATACAATGGTTGAAGATGATGCATGTTGGAGGCGTAAAGGGAATGGCAAAACGGATGCGGCTGGATAAGCTGCTGGCAAATATGGGGTTTGGAACGCGCAGTGAAATTAGACGTGCTGTGAAGCTGGGAAGAGTGACCGTGGATGGTGCGGTGGTCAAAGATTTCGGCTTGCAGCTTGATCCTGAAGCAGCGGTGGTACGCTTCGATGAAGAAGAAGTGATTTACCGCGAGACAATCTATGTCATGCTGCATAAACCGCAAGGCGTGGTATCGGCGACGGAGGATTCGCGAGATCGTACGGTGATCGACTTGTTGGATCCCGAGGATCGGGTGCTGCAGCCGTTTCCTGTTGGACGGCTGGATAAGGATACAGAGGGATTGCTGCTGCTGACAAACGATGGGAAGCTGGCACATGATCTGCTTTCCCCGAAGAAGCATGTACCGAAGCTATATGAAGCAATCGTGCACGGAGACGTGGATGCGCGTGATCAAGAGGCTTTCGCAGCAGGCGTGACGCTGGATGACGGCTATGAGACCATGCCGGCCGAGCTTGTTATTGGCGAGAAGGAAACCAAGGAAGACGGCATTTACAGCCGGATTACGCTGACCATTCACGAAGGGAAATTTCATCAGGTGAAGCGGATGTTCGAAGCCGTCGGCAAGACGGTTGTTTATCTTCGCCGCAATGCGATGGGACCGCTTCAGCTCGATCCGGAATTGCCGCTCGGCTCCTATCGTCCACTTACTGAAGAAGAATTAATGCAATTGCAATCCGTTCATAAGAAGGCGGATGCATCCGAAGACTGACAGAGATAAGAGAGGCTGACATAGGATGGGAACAATAAACTACGATATTATCGCATTAGATGTTGATGGAACGCTGCTAACGGACAATCATGAATTGACACCAGCCGTGAGAGAGGCCGTAAGAGAAGCTCACGCACGAGGCGCGGAAATCGTCTTATGCACAGGCAGAGGGCCGGCTAAT
The DNA here is from genome assembly GCF_059686995.1 of Paenibacillus rhizoryzae. NCBI lineage: Bacteria > Bacillati > Bacillota > Bacilli > Caryophanales > Paenibacillaceae > Paenibacillus > Paenibacillus rhizoryzae. The sequence continues at coordinate 311,516 of NZ_JCAALT010000001.1, forward strand.
GCATTGCCTGTACTGGATGCGCTGGGGTTATCGGGTACGATGATTACCCACAATGGCGCAGCTACGATTGATGCGGAGAAGCGTAAAGTGCTGCACCAATATAGCATTGATGCCACTGAAGTAGCCCGGTTCCGTGATTATAGCTTACAGGGCGGGCATCATTTTGACATTAATACCGCGTTTGACATGCTGGTCGAAGGGATAAGTCCGGAGGCGGCAGAGATGTACCGCAAGTACGAAGCCAAACCGGTCATGCGCGATCCGAAGGATCCGTTGCCGGATGGACTTGTGAAATTTACGTTGTTCGGCAGCATTGAAGATCTCAATCTCATTGAAGCGGAATGGAATGGCTGGGAGCATGGGCTGCAGCACATTCGCAGCGGCGACTATTTCATCGATGTTCAGCACAAAGAAGCAAGCAAAGGAACGGCACTGCGGAAGCTTGCCGAAGTGCGGGGCGTCGATCCGAGCCGCGTAATGGCGATCGGGAACTATTTCAACGATGTGGGCATGCTGAAGTTTGCAGGTCTCGGTGTTGCGGTTGCGAACTCGCCGGATGGCGTGAAGGAAGCGGCGGATGTCGTGACCCTATCCAACCAAGAAGATGGCGTTGCAGCAGCACTACAAACCTACGCGTTCGTATAACATGAAAAACCGTCGAGGGGGTTAAATCCCTCGACGGTTTTTGCATATCAGATCGTGGCTATATTCCTACAGGATTAGTACATAAACCCGCGGGATACGATGACCAGCAGTATGAAAAGTACCAGGATCACGCCAGCAGAAGTAAAGCCTCCGTGCATACCGGACATGCAAATTCCTCCCTTAAAGGTAATTTCCGGCGCCAGATTGTGCAACTTGCGGTTGGTTTTCTTGGCACTCGGTATACAGTATTGTATGAAATCCACGTCATAGCGATTGGACAGATGCCCTCGTTCTCTCACAATTGGGCATTTGTCTTAGGGAGAATGTCTTCGGTTTGAGACAGCCGTACCTGAGACAAATGAAGGCGTTACAATGCCTATAGACGTTTGCGGAATGGTCAAGTATGCTAGGAAAAACAGGTAATTAGTGGGAATGGAGGGGCCGTGCATGAACGTTACTTATAAGGAATTTGAAATTAGTGATGACAAAGAGCGCCTGAATCTCGAGACTGTGAAAAGGTTCCTGGAACAAAGCTATTGGGCAAGCAATCGCTCACTTGAGCGCGTGGAGAAGTCGATCTCCAATTCGTTAGTTTACGGGATTTACAAAGGGGATACACAAGTAGGCTTTGCCCGGGCCGTGACGGACGGCGCGACGATGTACTGGTTATGCGATGTTTTCATAGATGAAGCCTTCAGAGGCCAAGGACTTGGCAAGAAGCTGGTAGAAGCGGTAACGGAGTCGGAGCCGCTCAAGGAGCTGATGGGTTTGCTTGGCACACGTGATGCGCATGAGTTGTACGAGCAATATGGTTTCATACGGGACGGAGATCGTTTTTTGCGGAAGCCGTCTTCCTACAGCGTTTAAGGATGGGGAGTGAACATACGATTTGATTACGATTCGAACGGAAGCGCCTGCTGATCGAGAAGCGGTTCGGCGGGTGAATGCGGAAGCCTTCGACAAGAGGGAATACGAAACGAAGCTTGTAGAGTCAATTCGGCTATCTGATTCATTTATCGAATCTTTATCTCTTGTTGCTGAATCGGAGCAGGGCGTTATCGGCCATGCCTTATTCAGTAAAGCAAATATCGTGGTCGGAGAGACGAACCATGAAGTTATCGTGCTAGCGCCGATCGCGGTTCTGCCCGCGTTTCAGAAGCAAGGTGTTGGCAAGAAGCTGATCGAAGAGGGATTAACGCGCAGCCGTGAGCTCGGATATCCGGGAGTGCTGCTCATTGGACATCCGGAATATTACCCTCGATTCGGTTTCCGGCCAGCCCGTACATTTGGGCTAACGCTCAAGCAATTTGAAGTGTCGGATGACGTGTATATGGCAGTAGAATTGACCGATGGAGCCTTGCTTGCTTTAGAAGGCGGGGAATTGAGATATCCTGATGCGTTCTTCGGCAGCTAAGAACAGAAGCAGTAGACCGGCATTTATGAACGAGGTGACTTCGCGGTGGTAACTGTAGAGACGGAAGTGTTGATCGACGCGCCTATTGAGGTGTGTTTTGACTTAGCCAGAGATATCGATGTGCATACCCGCACCGTATGGCGTCATACGAAGGAGAAAGCAGTTGCCGGCGTGACAAGCGGTCCGATCGGGCTGAACGAGACGGTGACCTTCGAAGCGACGCATTTCTTCGTGAGACAACGTTTGACATCGAAGATTACGGAATTTCGTGCGCCGTATTTCTTTGTGGATGAGACGCAGCGCGGGGCTTTCAAGTATTTGCGACATGAGCATAGGCTCGAATCCCAAGAAGGCAAGACGCTTATGAAAGATAGACTAACCTTTGCCGCTCCGCTTGGCCCACTCGGCTGGGCAGTGGAACGACTCGTATTGAAGCGATACATGCGCCGCTTCCTTGAGGATCGGAATATACAGGTGAAACGCATCGCAGAAGAGCGCAGGGAGTGAACGCAATGATCTCTATGATGCCATTTCCAATACTTGAAACGTCGAGACTCCTCCTTCGCCAATTAAACGAAGCGGATGCCGGAGCGTTATATGATTATTTTAGGCTGGATGAGGTTACAGTCTATTATGATCTGGAGAGTTTCACTGATCGGCAGCAAGCCGTGGCGCTTATCGAAAGCTGGAACAACCGTTTCGATCGCTCGGAGGGGATTCGCTGGGCTGTAACTTGGAAAGAGACAGGCGATCTCATAGGAACATGCGGCTATCACTATTGGGCCAAGGAGCATTATAAAGCCGAAATTGGCTATGAGCTTCATCCTGGCTACTGGCGCCAAGGCATCATGACCGAAGCGCTGAAGGCAATTCTGGCTTATGGGTTCAAGGAGATGGAATTGAACCGAATCGAAGCGTTTATCGATCCGGCCAATGACAGCTCACGGAGACTGCTTATGAAGAGCGGTATGCGTGAAGAAGGGATAATGCGCGATTATTTCTATGAGAAGAACAGTTTCGTGGATGCGGTATTGTTTGCGGTACTGAAGCGAGATCAAGCTGTTTAGGAGGCGAGTCGTATGAGATTCATGTCCGGATTCGCGGATAACGACGGTGTGCGCATTCATTATTATGATTCGATCAATCATGCGAGTCTAGATCGCGAGCCCCTGCTTATATGTCCCGGCCTATCGGAAACGGCAGAAGAATATGTCGATTTACTCGCATATCTGCTGCCCAGACGATGTGTCGTTCTTTCTTTCCGAGGCAGGGGAAATAGCGACACGCCGGAGTGCGGCTATCATTTGGACGAGCATGCGAGTGATATCGAAGCTGTCGTTCGAACGCTTGATTTACAGCAATTTCATTTGTTCGGACATTCCAGAGGTGCTTCGTATGCGCTCGGTTACGCCGAAACACAAAATGCGCGGCATATTCTCTCCCTGCTATTAGGCGATTACCCGCCGGAGCATCGGCAAATGCCAAGCGATTGGGCTGACGCGTACATCAACGATTATTTGATCCCGTTTCAGCGAACTTCGAATATACGAACAGAAGCGGTGCGGGGCATTGGGCGAGAATCCAAGCTTGTTGCCCTTGACGCTCCGTCTGTACTGCCGGCACTTATTTTACGAGGAACACTAGAAGGATCGCTTATTAATGATTCAGATTTGCAGCGATATCATGACAAGTTCCGGCATCTTAAAGTAGAGGAATTTCATCGCTCCGGCCATGACCTCATGGGGACGGAGAGGGACGGTTGTTATGCGGCCATTCGAGATTTTATATCAGCTGTAGATTCGGTAAAGGGGTAAAATAGGATGCTTACGATTAGATTCGGTAACCAAGGTGATCTGGAGACCGCTCTGGGCTGGGATCGCCATACGCCAAAACATATCCTGTCATGGAAGCTCGATCACAAGGATATTATTATGGCAGAGCAGCAGAATGAATGTGTGGGATACATCAAGCTGGAGCATCTATGGTCACAGTTTCCGTATATCGGTTTAGTTAAAGTGGAAGAAGGACTGCGGGGAAACGGAATCGGCAAGCAAATGCTCGAATTTGTGCAGGCCCATCTCAAACAGCAAGGAGTGGCGAAGCTTTACAGCTCTTCGCAAGCCGATGAACCCGCACCTCAACTGTGGCATCGCAAAATGGGCTTTATCGAATGCGGCATTCTCAGCGGTATCAATGACGGCGGTGTCGGTGAACTGTTTTTTGTGAAGGAGCTCTAATGTTTGTGAGGGGCATGGAGGCGGTAATATGAATGTTATCATCGTAATTTTACTTCTATTCATCGTTATCTTGTTAATCGAAATAAACAGCAAGCTGCCGAAACGATCGAAACGCGATCCGGGAAAAGAAGCCTTGAACCGGGATTTGCGGGCAAGGCGCAAGCAAGAACAAGAGGACCACTAATCGTAGAGGTGATGATATGGGGACAGCTTATTCATCCATTCTTCCGGAGCATGCCGAATTTATCGCGAATCAGAAAATGTTTTTTGTCGGAACAGCCGCCGCCGAGGGTCATGTGAATCTATCGCCTAAAGGCCATGATGCCTTTCGCATCTTGACGCCTAACCAAGTGGCCTATCTGGATCTAACCGGAAGCGGGAACGAGACGAGCGCTCATCTGTCGGCTACCGGCCGCATTACCTTTATGTTCGTAGCCTTTGAAGGAAAGCCGCTCATTCTGCGATTGTATGGCACGGGACGTGTTGTTCTTCCAAGCTCCCCGGAGTGGGAGGAGACTGCAGCGCCGTTCCATTTGTATCCGGGCTACAGGCAAATTATCGTGGCTGATATTGATATTGTCAAAACCTCATGCGGCTTCAGCATCCCGTATTATTCGTACGAAGGGGAACGTGATTTGCTTCTCAAATGGGCGGTCAATCAAGGAGAAGAGAAGCTGGCGCAATATCGCGCCAACAAGAATAGTACCAGCATGGACGGCTATCTGACATCAATAGGGATGGAGTTCGCAGCAGATGAAGGATGATCATATGAGTTCTCTTAGTGATGTTCAGGCACAATCAGAGTTGGACATAGACGATGAAATTGCACTCGCGGAGCAATTGAAGCTGATATTGCGGGGGAACGAATCACTGATGCAAGATCTTCAGCTCGTTTCGAGCCTGCGGCTTCCGCAATGTTACCTTGCAGCAGGTTACATACGTAATTTGGTTTGGGATCATCTGCATGGTTACCCTTACCGGGCGACACATGATGATATCGATGTGGTCTACTTCGATCAGGAGCATCTCGATGAAGAGAGGGATGGCGAAGTTGAGCGTCAATTGGCGGATTGCACCGGGAATACGAAATGGTCGGTCAAAAACCAAGCCAGAATGCATATTCGCAATGGCAGCGCCCCTTATCTCTCAACGGAAGATGCGCTCATGCGCTGGCCGGAAACAGTCACTTCAATCGGTGCGCGATTGAATGATCGCAATCAATTGGAGCTGTGCTGCCCGAACGGTTTATCTGATTTATTCCAGATGCAGGTACGTCAGAGTCCTTATTTTGAAGATCGGGCGTATTATTTGGAGCGTATTCAGCGGAAAGCTTGGCGCACACTCTGGCCGAAATTAGTAGTTGTGGAATAAGACAATTTGGAAGCAGATGCTCAGCGGTGCGATTTTCGGTTACAATAAGTATAGTTATACGAATATACATCTAGATAGATACAGGGGTCTGACCACATGAGCATGGTAGTAAAAGGAATTATTATTGGATTATCGATTGCAGCACCGGTGGGACCCATCGGCATTTTGTGCATGAAGAGAACGATTAATCAAGGACGCCTGTACGGCGCGGTAGCCGGTTTAGGTGCGGCGACCGCCGATGGCATTTACGGGTTAATTGCCGCTTTCGGATTTGATGCGATTACGACCGGGTTAGTAGCTCAGCAGATGTGGATTCGATTGATTGGCGGGTTGTTCCTTTGTTATTTAGGCTATCAATCCTTCCGCTCCAGTGCGGCGGATGCCAACGTGGAACCGCGAAAGAGCCGTAACGTTGCAGCTGCTTACCTCACGACCTTCTTGTTGACCATTACGAATCCAATGACGATCTTATCGTTCCTCGGTATTTTCGCAGGGCTTAACATTATGGGTTCATCTACTGCGGATTCAGTAACACTTGTAGTCGGTGTTTTTGCGGGTTCTATGCTCTGGTGGTTGTTCCTAAGCGTTGTCATAGGGGCGATTAAACAAACCTTGAATGCCCGTGCCATGCTAGTGATCAATCAAATCTCGGCATCTGTATTACTGGTTTTCGGGGTCTATTCGCTCTATCAGGTTTTCTCGTCGTAGACACAAGACATGGATTTGAACAAAGCAACTAGAAGGATGATGGACCATGAACAAACTAAATGTAACATTGAAGACGAAACATCTTACGCTTCGGATGATTGACGAATCCGATACGTCGAAGGTTTATGATTTTGTCCTGCGGAACAGAGAAGCGCTCATCCCGTGGGAGCCGGTCAGAACCCATGAATATTACACAGCGGAGTATCAGAAACAGCTTATTCAAAGCGATATGCAAAGCATTCACAGCGGGCAGAGCGTGAAGTTCTGGATTTGTAGAAACGATCATCCGAAAGGGGATCTGATTGGGACGGTTACGCTTAACAATATCGTCAGAGGGGCATTTCATTCCTGCCACCTCGGGTATAGGATGGACATCGCTGAGCGCAACAAAGGGTATATGAAGGAAGCGCTGGCCCATACGATTTCGTATGCATGGCAAGAATTGAATCTTCACCGCATCGAGGCGAATATTATGCCGCGAAATACGGCTTCCCTCAAAGTCGTGGAGCAGCTTGGTTTCAAGCATGAAGGGCTGGCGAAGGATTACCTCCGCATAAACGGGAAATGGGAGGACCACATTCATATGGTGCTGCTGAACCCGTCGTGGGATGAGTGATATCGGTTAATCGAAGGCGAGAATGCATCTTAAGGGCATTCCAGTTGAAGCGGGTTTCGTGGTAAAATAAGTAGCATGTCTCCATTGGATATGTAGGAAGCGAAGGTAACGTAGAAATGCTATCACTGATGAAATCAACGCATGAACATATAGCTAATGAGCTGACGGTTTTGAACTCAAATCCGTATTTTAATTCCATTTCCAAAGATAAAGAACAGCTGACGGATGCAGACATTGCTGCTGATTTGAAGGATGCAGCACAAGTCGGAGCTGAACGATATATCATACGTGAGCAAGGAAACGACATTGGTATTCTCGAGTTTCTCATGCACAATCCCAATGATTCCTGTACATGGATTGGTCTGTTAGTCATACATGGCGCTTATCAAGGGCTAGGTTATGGGCATGCTGCATTGGAACTGTTCGATTCCATCATGCGTGAACGCGGCGTGACTTCTCATCGGCTTGGCGTATTGCTTTCGAATGCGGCAGCCCATACATTCTGGAAGCGTAATGGCTGTGTGCAAGTAAAGCCTGCCGTGCTTCCTGACGGTAAAGATATCATCATTTATGAACGAACCGTCCGTTAGTTGGATGAGAAAGAAATTATAAGACGGGAGCATACATACGATGTACAGAACGGCGACGCTTTGCTTGCTGCTAAGCTTTCTTCTGCTGCTTAGTGCCTGTACAGCCAAAGACGAACCTAATAAAGACCAAGGCCCGGTTACCGGTGAACAAATCGACTATCAAGAGACGGGCGCCAACCGCGTCATGAACGCATATGAGGAATCCATGGTCGAGGCGATCAACAAGAAACGGTTCTCTTTGGTGGAAGGCTTGCTGGACCCGGCCGGTCCCCTCTATAAGCAGCAAGAAAGCCTGGTAAGACGGCTAAGCGATAAGAATATTAAAGAAAAGCTCATTCGCTACCAAATCATGAATATCCAGAAAATCAACGGCGAATACAAGTTTTATATTATCGAGAAAATCGGCATCTATTATACGGATGGCCGTTCTTCAATAAATGAGTACAATTGGATCTATACGGTAACGGAGAACACAAGCAATAAGTCGTTTAAGGTATACAGTATTGAACGGTGGGAATAGAACGAGTCGTTAAACATAGGCGGGCAGGTGAAGGCTCCATCTGAGCTGTCTGCCTGCCTTCCTTGCAACTAAATAAGAATCGAATTACGAGGTGCAACTATCATGAGAGAACTAGCGTTTGAGAATTATACAGACCAATATTTGGAACAGGTGCGCCAAACGTACAATTATTTTGTGGAAAATACGACCGTTTCGTTTGATATGCAGCCGTATTCATTGGAGCAGATGAAGCAATTAATCGAACCGACGGCTGATATCTATCGTTCCTATATCGTGAAGCTGGATGGGCAATACGCCGGTTATGCGCTGCTCACTCAGCATAAGAAGCGCCCTGCGTTTCAGGTAACGGCGGATGTAACGATTTATCTTGATCCGGCATTTACGGGCAAGGGGATTGGACGAGAAGCGATGGTGTTTATCGAAGGGGTTGCGAGGGAGTTGAAATTCCATTCCTTGGTAGCGCTGATCTGCACCGAGAACGACAGCAGTATGGCGTTGTTTAAGAAGTTGGGCTACGAGCAAGTCGCATGCTATAAAGAAATTGCTTACAAATTCGACCGCTGGCTCGACTTGGCGTCCTTTCAGAAGATTTTGAGGTAACATATACTCGATAATGATTTGTATGGGCGGGATGCTGTGTGATTCATGGCAATCGAATGAGCATCGCAGTCAGGGCTGCGTTTATAGCCGTTATCATCCTAGCGGCTGCCGGCTGCAGCAATAAGACGGCGGATCTGGAGCAGCAGGTGGTATCGCAGCAGAAGCAGCTAACGGAATTGCAGGAATCAAACAATAAGCTCTCCGCACAGCTGAAGGCATCGGAAGGGAAAGTTGCAGCGTTAACGACTGAGAAGGAGCAGCTTACTGCGCAGGCTGGGGAGCTTATCGCACATGCTGAACTGCTTACCAAGGAAAGTAAGCAAGCGGCACTCATTGATAAGGAAATTCCAGCTGACGTGTTAGCGTTTCTATTTGATTATTTACATACCGTTCAATTAAAGCCAGATGCTTCAGCAAAAGTGTGGGAAGACTACTTTGTCGATAGCGAGAGAACCAAATGGTTTATCGATGCCATTCTTTCGCAACCGGAGCTCTCGTATACCAAGCTGACCTATCAAGGAGAAACAGTCTACAAGAAGCCGGGCAAAACGAACCGAATCATCGGTATCCATGCATTCAAGGCAGATGAGCAGGTTGACGCCTATTCCCTTTCCAATGTGAATAATACGGGCTGGAAGATTGCCGATGTCGATTAATAGGACGGATTTCATGGTGAAGAAGCTGATCGGCCTAATTACGATCCTCTATTTATTGCTGCTCTTCTATTGGATGTTTATCGGCTTTGGCCGCTCGGGAACGCAGTGGTCGGGCTATCGCTATAATCTCGTTCCGATGCGTACCATTAGACTGTATTTCGATCACGCAGACAGCTTTACACCTACGCATTGGCTGGTTAACATTATAGGTAATGTGGCGGTGTTTGTCCCATTCGGACTCTCGATTCCGTATTTATTCCGGGTTCGAATCCTGCGTCTAACGCTGCTTAGCGTCATCGTGCTATTCATACTCGAACTGCTGCAGCTGCTGCTTCATCGCGGCAGCTTCGATATTGACGATATTCTACTAAATACGGTAGGCGTGCTCGCAGGAGCGGGACTCTACAGCATGATTCGAAGGCGGGTGTGCTAGCTGTGTATAAAGCGATTTTGTTCGATTTGGACCAAACCCTGCTGGACTATAATACAAGCGAGTTCGAGTCCATGCAGAGCACCATTATGCATCATAGGCTCCCTGAACTTGCCGGCTTTGAATGGGAAAAATTCCGTTCCTTGTATGCTGCAATCAATTGGACGTATTGGATCGAGCGAACGGAGCGGAAGCTCCATATCTCGGAAGTATTGACCTATTCTTTTCGCGATACGCTCGTGCAATTGGGACATGATGACAATTTATCGATCGATTTAGCCCAGACGTATTGGGAGTTCTTCTGTTCCAACTGCCATCTTATGGACGGTACGGAAGCGCTGCTCTCCACGCTGTATGGCCGTTATCCGCTTGGCGTGATATCGAACGGTGTTGGCGAGGCGCAGCGAAAACGGCTAACGGCAGGCGGTCTTTCGCATTATTTTGACCATCTGTTCATTTCGGATGAAGTGGACTGCCGTAAGCCGGAGCGGCGAATATTCGATCTAGCCATTCAATCACTCGGTGTGAACCGGCAGCAGGTGTTGTTTGTCGGCGATTCCTTAACCGATGATTACATCGGTGCGCAGAACGCAGGAATTGATTTCTGTTATTTCAACCCCGGAAGAGGGTCGTTTGATCCGATGATTCGACCGACGTTCATGATTCATTCTTTAGCTGAGCTGCATGCACTATTGGAAGTGCCGAACGAGTAGTAGAGAGAGGAAGAGGACATCCGTGAAATTCAGACCTTGTATTGATTTGCATCATGGCAAAGTAAAACAAATTGTCGGGGAAACCCTTGGCGCGGGCAATAAGCAGGTGGTCGAGAACTTTGTATCCGAGCATGAATCGGACTATTACGCAGCTATGTTCAAACGGGACCAGCTGACCGGAGGACACGTGATCATGCTGGGCGGCGGCAACGAAGAAGCGGCTTTATCCGCATTGCGCGCTTATCCGGGCGGTTTGCAAATTGGCGGAGGCATTCACGCAGAGAATGCTGCTCAATACTTAGAAGCGGGAGCCACACACGTCATCGTAACCTCTTATATATTCCGAGACGGCGAGCTCGATATGAATCATTTGCAGCGGATTGTCTCTGAAGTAGGCAAGGAGAGGCTCGTAATCGATTTAAGCTGCAAGAAGCGGGATGACGAATGGTTTGTAGTGACCAATCAGTGGAAAACATTCAGCGAGTTCCGAGTCAATGAGTCTCATCTTCGCGAGCTGGCTCAATATTGCGACGAGTACTTGGTCCATGCGGTAGACGTAGAAGGCAAACGTACAGGTATATTGGCAGATTTGGCGCAGCAGCTTGCCGGTTGGGTGACCATTCCAACGACGTATGCCGGCGGAGCCAGGTCGTTTGAAGATTTAGAACTTTTCCGTTCGCTTACGTCAGGTAAGCTTGATATTACAATCGGCAGTGCTCTCGATATATTTGGCGGCAGTTTATCCTATGATGAAGTTGTAACCTACTGCGGCAATCGCTCGTAATAGAGGTATATTCTAACAATGAAGGAGAGGTGATCAAATGGGTTCGATGGATCCTTTTACAGCAGGCGATCGTATGTTCAGCTTCATGAGTATTATTTTTCCGTTGATGTTTCTACTTGTGTTTGGTTTGATCATCTACGGCATCATTGCCTCTATTCGTCAATCGCAGCGGAATAATAAACAGCCGATCTTGACCGTTCAAGCGAATATCGTCAATAAGCGGACGAATGTGAGAAGCAGTTCAACCCATCATCACAACAACGATGGCATTCTCAATCATTCTTCCAGCACGAGCACGGACTACTACATTACGTTCCAAGTGGAGAGCGGCGATCGCATGGAATTTGAAGTGAGCGGTCAGGAATCCGGCATGCTGGCTGAAGGCGACATCGGAAGATTGACTTTTCAAGGTACACGGTACCTAGGCTTTCAACGGTAAGTAAAGTAGGATGTAACCGATTCGATTAGAGCGGCCCGAACCTCACATGTGAGGCTCGGGCTTTTTTATTTTGCGTACTCACGTACTAACACTTTCCAAATAAAATCGCCGCAATATCACACAATTCAAACGACGATTAAGAACTTACCAAATATTTAGGTTCTATAATCAGTGTAGTGGTAATTCGAAGGAGGTATGCAATCTTGATACAGGAGAGCATGCGTATAGGTGAACAGATATGAAGCTGCTGGATTTCTATAAAGACCTGTTTGATGAAGCTACGGGTCGATTTGAACCTGTATGGCAAGTCGACGAAGACTATACGCATGGATTCCGATGGACCAAAGAAAATTACCCCATTCATGAGCAGTTTCGCATAACGGATATGGGGGATGAGCCGCCGATTGTGATGTTTTCGGTTGCATTGCCTGATATGTATGCCGAAACGAATGTGTTTGATGAGGTATACCGCTATCCGACGCACAACGAGATGTCGATTGTCATCATGAACCAGAAAATTTGGGTCAACGCCTCGTTATGTACCAGCAAGATGGAGCATTCCATATTGGGTTTTGTGCATAGCGCCAGAAGCGAGATTATGAACATATTTGATTGTGCCATATTGACAATTGACGTTGTTCACATGAAAGAATCCGAGAGATACTTGCCATAAACAACCCATTAAAACCAGTAGGAGGTTCAGACGGTGTCGAATTATATCGTAGTAGGGTTGAATGAAGAGAAGTTTGCACTTCCGATCACAGCTATTCAAGAAATCATAAAGGATATGCCGGTTACGGAGATTCCGGCTGCGAGGGCGCATGTCAGAGGGGTCATTAACCTGCGAGGGACGATTGTGCCGGTCATCGGTCTTCGATCTAAATTCCGAATGATGGAGAGTGCTCCTTCAGCTGCTTCGCGAATCGTAATCGTGCAAACACCGGATGGAGAGCCGGTAGGACTATATGTCGATCGTGTAGAACAAGTCGCTTTCTTCTCGGAAATAATGCCTACTCCGGACGGCATCGGCGGAGCGAACGCCGGCTATTTGTCAGGGATCGGGAAAATCAATGAGCAATTGGTCAGCATCCTCCACTTGCCGGCCATTCTTAATACAGGAGGTGGACTTGGATGAGTGAATCTTTCGCAATGACCTATCTGGGCGTATTCCTGGATGAATTGGAAGAACAGCTGCAGGTGCTGGATGAATCGATTCTGGAGCTGGAGAATGGCGGCAATTCGCCGGAGACCATACAAACGATCTTCCGGGCAGCACATACATTGAAAGGTTCATCCGCCGCGATGGGCTTCCACTCCATGAAAGAAGTGACGCATAAGGTTGAAAGTGTATTCGAATTGCTACGGCAGAATCGCCTGCTTGTCAGCAAGTCGCTAATCAACGTATTGTTCCAATGCATCGATTATTTGAAAGCGAAGAAAGAAACGCTGCGCAAAGGCGATTTCAATGATGAACCGATTGAAACGCTTGTTGAACTGCTTGATGGTATTATGAATGACCAGCCTGAAACGGTTAGTGTAGCGCCGGGTAATAACACGGGGAATGAAGCCAAATCGCAGCTTTTCCAAGGGTGGAGCGAATCGGAGATCGCACTTCGTAACGAGAAACAGAGCGAAGGCATTCCTTCCTACGAAGTAAGTATTACGCTGGCTGAACATGTGGACATGCCTACCGTGAAAGCGATGGTCATTCTGCGAAATCTCGGGGAGCTTGGCGAAGTAATTGGAACGACTCCGCCGATTGGCATGTGGGAGCAGGAAGAGCTGCTGCGCTCCGAACCGATTTACTTCTTGCTTGCGACGGTATCCTCGGAATCGGACATTATTCGTAAAGTAGAAGAAGCATCGCAAATCTCCGAGTTTAGCGTGAAGTCGCTGATGGTCGAAGGAGCGCAAGCTGCAAGCCCGACGAAGGTCGTGAATCAGCCCATCCTCAGCGCGGAGCAATCTACAATGGCAGGCGCATCATTCACCGGAGATCAGACGGCCGGCGCTGCGCAGTCAGATGCCAAAGTACAAATTCAACATACGGTGCGAGTAGATGTCAACCGTTTGGAGCATCTGCTTAATTTGGTTGGAGAACTGATTATCGACAACACAAGAATTAGGGAAGTGCGCAGACGGTTCGAGGAACGCTTTAAGCTGGAGCCGGAAACGGTGTTATTAGGCGAAATTACGGATCATCTGGGCCGAGTGATCGCTGAGCTGCAAGAAGGCACGATGAAGACAAGAATGATGCCGATCGAACAGCTGTTTAATCGATTCCCCCGGTTGGTGAGAGACGTTGCCGACCAATCCGGCAAAGAAGTGTCGTTTATTCTGGAAGGAAAAGAAACAGAGCTGGACCGCACACTCATTGAAGAAATCGGCGATCCGCTCATTCACATTATACGGAATGCGATTGACCATGGCTTGGAAACGCCCGAAGCCCGTGAGAAGCTTGGCAAGAACCGCAAAGGTAATCTGCTGCTTCGTGCCAGTCATCAAGAGAATGCCATCGTCATTACGCTCGCAGATGACGGACGCGGGATTGACCTGACTCGGATCAAGCAGAAAGCGATTCAGAAAGGATTTATTTCGGAAGATGAAGCGGCGCGGATGTCGGATAAAGAAATCATCGGTTTGATTTTCCACTCGGGCATGTCGACCGCGGAGCAAGTGACAGAGCTGTCAGGACGCGGCGTCGGCATGGATATCGTTCGGTCTCATATTGAGAAGCTGAACGGTATTATCAATATAGAGACAACACCCGGCGAAGGCACAGTATTTACCATCAAACTTCCGCTTACTTTAGCCATTTCCCGATCGCTGCTTGTTCAGTTGGGCAAGCATACATTGGCCATTCCGCTTACGAATGTCGTAGAAACGTTCCGGTTAACGCCGAATGATGTGCAGATCGTCAATGGTGAGGAAGTGTGCGTCGTTCGTGGTGAAATATTGCCGCTTGTCCGTATGCATCGTCGCCTAGGTACTTCGGAGAATGAGAGCAGTGCCAAAGGTTACGCCGTTATGATCGGTCTTGCCGAGAAGCGAGTTTGTCTGTACGTGGATAAACTGATCGCAAACCAAGAGATTGTCATGAAGTCATTAGGCTCCTATTTGGGACAAGTCGCCTACGTTTCCGGTGCAACCATTCTCGGTGATGGCAGAATCGCCTTAATTCTTGACGTGAATGCCGTCATTCGCGATTCCGGCGCAACGATCAGGAAGAGTGATAACAGCGAACAGCAGGCTTCCAGCCGCAAGGTTAAACTGGTTACCTTTGATTTGGAGAAGGAACATTACGCCCTTGATATCAACCGGGCCAAAGAGATCATCAAGGTGCCGTCGATCCTTAGAATGGCAAACGCTCCTGCTGAGGTGCTCGGTCTGATGAATTTGCGCGGAGAGCTGCTTCCGGTCATCGATATTAAAACCTGCTTAGGCATGTATTCTACTGAACCGGATCAGCATTCCCGGATCATTATCTTGAACGAGGATGGACGCGACATCGGTATATTGGTTGATCGCGTGAAAGAAGTACTGCACGTTCGGCACAACCAGATAGAATCAGCCCCTAAAGATTTCGCGATGATATCGGAACAATATATTGGCGGCATTTGTAAAACCGATGACCAACTTGTGATCATTTTGAAACTCGATAGAATGCTGCGGTTGAGGGGCTGGGATCTAATCCATGCGTAAATTTCTAGGCTTGATGGAACGACCGGAGAAATACGGCGTATTGGTCGTTGATGATTCTGCCGTGATGCGGCGAATGATCATAACGCTCATTGAGAAGGACCCTAAACTATGGGTCATGGGTACGGCTGCAAACGGACAGGAGGCGCTCGACCAATTGGTCGAGCTCCAGCCTGATCTTGTGACGATGGATATTGAAATGCCTGTGCTCGATGGCCTTACAACCTTGAGCCAATTAATGATCCATTATCCTATCCCCGTGATCATGCTTAGCAGCTACACCGATGAAGGGTCATCACCCGCGTTGGCGGCACTTTCGAAGGGTGCCGCAGATTTTTTTCATAAAGACACACTGTTTCAATTTCCTCACAATGAGCAAGTCGAAGAGGAATTTCTGCTTCGTTGCCATGCGGCGATCGAAGCGAAACCATTCTGGAAGAAGCTTGAGCAGGATGAATTGACTAATCGGGAATTCAAGCTGCTGCTGGAGTTTATGACTGGCTGTCTCGTTGGTGAGAATACGATTCATGAAGAATTGAACCGTACGATGAGACTCTTGAATGGGATATATGCTTCGGTGATCAAGGTTGACGGACAATTTACGTTCATGGACTTTAAAGGTGAGTTGCTTTACCGGTTTGGAAAGTCCAGCCAAAGTTTTGTCGGGCAGCCGATTGATCGTGTATTCCAGCCTGAAAATGCGGCGATTCTAAATGAGCAGTTTCAGCGGGCATGGAATGGCGATCAGTGCACCAGCTTTGAGATGGAATGGAAGAAAGCTTGTTTCCTGCTCGTTTTACGGCCTCTGCGAGTAAATGGGATTGTGAAGGAGCTTATCGGCGTTTGCTTCGAAGTGACGGATCAGAAGCGCATGGAAGAGAAGGTTCATTTTCTGCTTAATCATGATCAGTTGACAGGTCTGCCCAATCGGAATCAGCTTCAAGATGAGATGGAGCGAGTCAATACGCGGTATGATCGATTCGCTGTGATGTATTTTAATTTCGATCACTTTAAATTAATTAATGATTCTATCGGACATCAGAAGAGCGATTCCCTGCTTCAATTATTCTCGAGACGGCTGAAGCGGATTACAGATGATAAAACGATGATCATTCGGGCAGGTACTGACGACTTTATTTGCATTATTGGAGATGCCTCCGCGGAAATTACGTACCAGAAGGCGCAGAATCTATTGGATACGATTAGGACGCCGGTTATGCTCGACGGTCAAGAGATTCATATGACGGCAAGCATTGGGATCAGTCAATACCCGGGGGATCATCGAGATAAAGAGATGCTCATTCGTTATGCCCATATGGCGATGAATATCGCGAAGAGCGATGGCGGCAATCGTCTTCAATTTTATGAGCCGCGTTTCCATGAACAAATCCATCGTAAGATGGATATTGAGAACCGGCTTCGCAAAGCGATTGAACGCAAGGAGTTTCTGCTGCATTTTCAGCCCATCCTCAATGGCAGAGATCGTCTTATAACAGGCCTTGAATGTTTAATTCGCTGGCAAAGCCCGGAGCTCGGCCGCGTATCACCGGCAGAATTCATTCCGATTGCAGAAGAGACCGGACTGATTCATTCGATCGGAGAATGGGTGCTGCTGGAAGCTTGCCGGCAAAACAAACGCTGGCAGGAGGAAGGGCTGCCGCAAATTCCGATTGCGGTTAATTTATCGACGCAGCAGTTTAACGACGGTAAAATCATCGAACGCATTGAGAATATATTGAATGAGACCGGGCTGGAAGCGCAGTACTTGGTGATCGAGATTACCGAGAGTATGACGATGAATAAGCATCATGCCCTAACGTTATTGCGGAACTTGAAGAATCTTGGCGTTTCCATTGCGATCGACGATTTCGGCACAGGCTATAGCTCTCTTAGCTATCTTAGCGAGCTGCCGATCGACAAGCTGAAAGTAGATCAATCCTTCGTGAAGGGGATGGACCTGCACAATGTGAATGCCTCGATTGTAAATACCATTATTACAATGGCGGAGAACTTGAAGCTGCAGGTTATCGCTGAAGGGGTCGAAACGGAAGAGGAGTGTAAGCTGCTGCTTCAATATGGCTGCATGACGATGCAAGGTTACTTGTTTGGGCATCCGATGGGGCCGGAAGCCGTTAAAGAACTGTTGACCATGGAACAGCTTGTCTAGAGCGCAAATTAGATAGGCCGTATACGAGAAGAATCCAGTAACGGTACGTTACTGGATTCTTTGTTGTAAGGACGGCAACAGCGTATTCGTATGTTACATGATTAGTTTATAGCCAACGCCCCAAACGGTCTTAATAATTTCGGGCTGCTTCGGATTCTCTTCTATCTTCTTACGTAAATTCGTTACATGGAAATCAATGGAGCGTTCGTTAATGAAAGAATCATAGCCTCGCAAGCTATTGACGAGGGCTTCTCTGCTAAAGACTTTCCCGGGAGAGTGGAACATCAGGCGCAAGATTTCAAATTCGGAGAAGGTCGTCTCGATCATATCGCCATGGATGAGAATATGTCTGCTGTCCATATCCAAATTGATACGTTTCAAGGTATCGCCGGACAATCGGTCATTGTCCGCTTCAACAGGCTTGGGCGAGGTTCGACGAAGGACCGTTTCAATGCGGGCTTTCAACTCCTGCAAACTGAAAGGCTTGCATATGAAATCATCGGCTCCTTCGGTTAACGAATGAATCTTCATCGAAACTTTCGTTTCGCTGGAAATGACGATGATGGGGATTGTCGTAAATTGTCTAAACAAAACACAGGGATTAGCATCCTGGGTATCCGGCAGAATCAGATCAAGCACGATGAGATCCGGCGGGTCAGACTGCAGGGAAGCAATTCCACTCGCGGCAGTCGACATCCGCGTCACGTTATAGCCTTCTTCTCTTAAGTAAAGCGAAAGCATATCGCCGAAAATGATATCGTCTTCAACAATCAACAAATTCGTCAAACAATAACATCCCCTTGCAAATAAACATAGTCTTGTATTTTTCGGACAGGTTAAGTATCGTTGTAAGTATCATTATATATTGTCGAATCGTGTCAGTCTATCTCCTTTCGCGTCGAATAAGAGGAGGGAATTTCATGTATAAGGATTTATTGTTTAATTTTACCTTACTCGGCCTATGTGTTTTCCTCGTCACGCGCTTATATGTCAAACTAAAGTCCGGCTCCCGCTTGCGGCTCATTATCGTCATGGGTATTTCTAACGGCTTGGCTGCGATTCTCTTAGGCCAGTTTGGCTATGATATTGGTCATGGGATATCAGTCGATCTGAAGACGATTGCGATCTTCATAGCCGCTGAGCTTGGTGGACCGTTTGGTGCGATCATCACTTTTATCGCAATGATGGTGTTCCGAGCAGCACATGATGCCATTTACTTCTACCACATCGCCAGCGTCGGTTTCTTCATTCTCTTAATCTGTATCGTTCTGCACCGCTATGTCGCAAATTATTGGACACGATGGTGCCTGATGATCCTATCTCCCCTCCTTTGTATCCTCATTTATGATTTGTTATTTGATGCAATCACGTCTGAATCCGAATTAATGCTCTGGTCTTGTTATGTCATGTTAGGTGGTGCGCTTGTCGCGGCTTTCCTGCAATATCTGCTGAGCTCAGATGCCTATCGATCGGAGCTGCAAGGTGTCAAAACCGATTTATCCGAAATGTTGAACAATCAGCCGGGATTCTCCTTTAAGTTGATTCGCCGAAAAAACAGTTTTATCTTCTCCGTCATGGGAGGGCAGCTGCTGCCGCATATCGCATTAAAACCTTCCGATTTCTTGGGTAAATCGATAGAGGAAGTGACAGCACTCTCGAAAGAAACAAACCGGTTCCTTGAAGAGCGTTATGTAGATGCCTGGAAGGGAACTATGCAGACCTACGAACTGAGTATTGAAGACAGAATTTTCATGACAAGGCTGTGCCCCGTCTATACCCATGGTGTTGTTACAAGTGTAATTGGCTCGGTCACCGATATTACAGAGCTGAAAGCAGCGCAAAATCGAATTCAGGAGAGTGAGGAGCGCTACAAAGTTATTGTAGAGAGCTCGCAGGATTGCATCGTTAGTTTAACACCTCAGGGAGAGATTATTTCCATTAATGCTAAAGGACTGAGTGTGTTCGAATGCAATGAAATGCCGCAGCTGAGCAGTTTGCATGAAGTGCTCGATATCGAGGATTGGATCGGCTGGGACGCCAAGTTTGCAAGCGCATTATCCAACCTGCAGGTAGAAGTGTTTGAGGCAAAAATAAGAGTGAAATCAGGACAAACGATCGATTATTATGTGACGCTCTCGCCGATTGTTGGAACTGAGCTGGAGGTTGTAGGCTTGACTGCAACCTTGCATGATCTATCTGCACTAAAACGAAGGCAAGAAGCCGATCAAGCCAATAAAGCCAAAAGCCAGATTATGGCCAAGGTGAGCCATGAAATTCGCACACCGCTCAATGGGATCATCGGCCTCTCGCGCTTGCTGCTCAATACGGAGTTGTCATTTGTCCAGAAGGATTACACGGATAAAATTATAACTTCCTCGCATTTGCTGCTTGGATTGATTAACGATATTTTGGACCTTTCCAAGCTCGAAGCCAGCAAGATGATGCTGGAGCAAAACTCGTTCAATTTGGATGACATGCTCTGTGAAATTACAAATACACTCAGTGTGTTAATGGACAAAAAGCAAATTGAAATTATTTTGGATACACCTGCGGAGCTTCCGGACCTTGTGCTTGGTGATCCGCTTCGGATGAAACAGACATTGCTGAACTTATGCAGCAACGCGATTAAGTTTACGGAGCTTGGCTATGTTCGCATTCAAGTAAAGCTTGTGAAACAGACGGACAGTACATTGTCGCTTCGTTTCCTGGTTGAGGATACCGGAATCGGGTTGTCAGAGGGGCAGATCAGCAGGCTGTTTGAACCGTTCTGGCAGGGTGATTATTTAAATCAGCACAGCGGAACCGGGCTTGGCTTGTCGATTGCCTATCAGCTTGTCGGCTTGATGGGCGGGGAGCTCCAAGTGGAGAGTATGTGGGGTGTCGGCAGTAAGTTTTCGTTCATGCTGGAGTTTCCGATTGTGCAAAATTGCAACCCGGACAGCTGGGATTTGACGCTTATCGGCGGGCAGCTGCATGTCCTTGTAGTCGAGGATCATGAGGTCGCCCAAGAAAGCTTGAGTCAGATGCTGGAATCCTTCTCCTGTATTGTCAGTACGGCGAACAATTGGAACAGCATGTTCAAGAAGCTGGAAGAGAGTAATGAGGTGCTCGGCCCAATTACATGTATCGTTCTGGACATGGAAATTGACGATATGTACGGTTATTATTCTTGGGAAGAGCTAATACGCATCACTAGAAAACGAGGTATACATATGATTACGTTATCGACAGCCTATGCGAGAGAAGAGCTGCTGTCGATGATGAAGGACGATTATCCCGATGACATGCTCATCAAACCGATTAGCCGCAAAGAGCTTTTCCGAACAATGAACTCGCTTCTCTATCCATCGCTGAAGCGTCGGTCAGGCCTTAGCGATTCATTCACCGTGAAGAGCAAGTCGATCCATTTGCTGCTCGTGGAAGACAACTTTATTAATCAGCAAGTAGCTCGTGAAACACTGCTTATGCATGGTTTTCAAGTAACCGTGGCGAGTTCCGGCCAAGAAGCGCTAGAGCTGCTGGAAACGACAAATGTGGATCTGGTGCTGATGGATATTTTCATGCCGGAGATGGATGGCGTAGAGACGACCATGCAGATTCGCTGTAATGATGCTTATAAACAGATTCCAATCGTGGCTCTGACGGCTAATATGCTCAAAGAAGATCATGATACGTACATTGCGGCCGGGATGAATGAAGTGATCCTCAAACCGCTAGATAGTAACCAGCTTCTGTCCGTGATCCAGAAATGGCTGCCAATGAAGGCTGCTCCCGCAGGGATTCCGCTGGATAAATTACGAGAGCGACTGGATGGAAATACAGCCATTATGGATCATGTGCTGAAGCTGTTTAAGAAGGAATACGAACATTTTACCGGACATGCCCTCATTGATCTGGAAGAAGGAAACGTTGTGAAAGTGAAACGGGATGTACATACGTTAATTGGCGTAGCCCGTAACTTAATGGCGGACGAGCTTGCGCAAGCTGCAGCGCTATTCGAGGAGGTGTTGATCGAGGACGCGGCAAACTGCAAAGGCCAATTGCTAGAGGTTCAGCGCATATTACGCCAGACCATTGATTCCATTCCTGAAGAAGTACAGTACTAAACAGTCAACAATAGGGGGTATTGGGAATGAATATTCGTACGAAGCTGCTAGGGTCTTTTGCACTTGTTATCGTTCTGATGGTCGCACTGGGTTTGCTGGCTTATACGCATATGACGCAAACGAAGACATCTTATACGGAGATGCTGCAGGATGGGGATGTTCGCTATCAGCTCAAATCCTTGCAAAATACAATAACCGGTATGTCTAACGATGAGCGTGCTTTGTTACTGTCAAAGGACAAGCAGTTCGAAAGTGAAATCGCGGATAAGAATAAAGCAGTTGAAGATTTGCTTGCGAAGATTCTCTCCAATCCGACTTTGGATGAAGAGAATAAACAAACGATCGAACAAATCAAAGTAGTGTTCGCAAAGTTCCATACCGCTAGTACACAAACATTGGAGCTTATGAATGCGGGGAAGAGCAAGGAGGCGCTGGCGCTTCATTTCGGAGAGGAACGGTCGTCGCGCAAAGAGATTGAGAAGATTAACGATGCATTGCTTGCCAGTGTCGATGAAGAGATGGCAGCTGACGTCATTGACCGTGATCTAGAGGCGAAGACTCAAAATTTATGGATGATGAGTTTATTCGCTGCAGCGCTGCTCGCCGCAATCATCCTGGGTTTGCTGCTCACGCGCTCCATTACAAGACCGCTAAAAGTAATCAATAAGCAGCTCCGTGAAATTGCCGATGGCCGCGGCGATTTAAGCCGCGATCTGGAGATTCGTACCCAGGGTGAGCTTGCTGAACTGGCGACATCCTTCAACCTCATGATTGCGAATTTACGAATGATTCTGTCCAGAGCCATGGGTACCGCGAAGCAGGTGTCGTTCTCCTCCGTACAGCTTAGTGAGAGCGCGGAACAGACAACGCGGGCAACGGAGAATATCGTAGAAGCGACGCAGTTTATCGCTATTCGTGCAGAACAAGAACAGGAGCAGCTGGCCTCTGCTATCGACGCGATTTCGCAAATGTCCGAAGGAATCGGCAGCGTGTCGGAAGCGAATGAGGAAGTAGCCAAGCTTGCATCCGCAGCCTCCGAATCTTCTGCGCAAGGGACTCAATCTATTAAAGAAGTGCTTCATGAGATGAAGGAAATTCATGAACATGTGCAGGATGCTTCCGGAGTTATTCTATCTCTTGAGAAACAGTCCCAAGAGATAGGCGGAATTACGGGCATGATCTCAGAGGTGGCTAACCGAACGAATCTGCTAGCGCTAAATGCGTCGATTGAAGCTTCGCGTGCGGGGGAGCATGGCAGAGGTTTTGCAGTCGTTGCCCTTGAGATCCGGAAGCTGGCGGAGCAGTCTAAGGTTTCCGCGCAGCAAATTACAGAGCTGATTCAAGAGATATTAAGTCGTGTGAATCAGGCTGTTGTGAGCATGAACAACGTATCGAAGAAGGCGAGCAGCGGGCTTGTGAAAACAACACAGGTAGATCGCTTGTTTCAATCGATCGAGACGAGCATTGAAGCGGTATCGACGCGAGTTCAACATACGTCCGAGACGACGAGTGAGCTTGCGGAATCAAGCCGCAGCATTGTTCGGATGGCCGAGACCGTTGCCGCGGCGAGCAACGAAGTAGCCGCGTCTTGCCAGAACAATTCGGCGGCAACAGAGGAGCAGCTGGCTACGATGGAGGAGATTTCATCTGCTTCCTTGGAGCTGACGAAGCTGGCTGATGATTTGCATGCCGTACTTAATGGATTTAAGCTTAGTTGATCCATGGAAATGAAGTAAATCAATGACTAAGGGAGCTCTCGTAGAGAGCTCTCTTTCAGTGTAAGATAGAATCAGTTATATGACGAAAAAGCGCGAACGGAGTCGATTGGGAGCGATGAAGCTACAACCTTATAGGAGCGGAATTGAGCATTGGAGTGATGAGCTTCGTAAGCTTGACTTGATGATTACCTTTAAGCTGCAATGCAAAATCGAGCTGGAGGACGATGAGAATCCGCTGGATCCGATGCGAGGACTGCTCATTACGGATGATGAAGTGCAGCGTCTCCTTCGTACAAATGGTCAAGGTGGAGTCGGGAGCATCGGCGTACTTCCGCCGTCACTTGCCGGGATGCAAGACGAAATTACGGAGCTTAGCGCGATCATTGCTGCACGGCTCCGACTAGCCGAAGAATCCACTGGCGGCTGGCAGCCTGCATTGTTGCGACTTGCGACTCGGTTTAATCTTAATCGGTTTGAGCTGGCGGTAGTCGTTATGGCGCTTGCGCCGGAGTATAACCGGAAATATGAGAAGCTGTACGGTTATTTGCAAGATGATGTGACATGTAAGCTGCCGACAGTTGATTTGGCACTGCGGCTGTTATGCGACAACGAGTCGGAGCGCTATGCTGCAAGGACTGCCTTCCAAGCGGAGCAGCCGCTGCAGCGCTGGTTGCTTGCAGCTGATGAGGGGGATGCAACATCGACTCTCGCTCGGCCTCTGCGACTGGATGGACGAGTTGTCTCATTCTTGCTCGAAGCGGAATCCTTTGACGGACGGCTGGAAGGATGGGTCGATCGCTTTGAAGTTGAAGCGGGTGGAGAAGGGGAGGAGCTTCAACCGCTACTAATCGGGGCTTCCAAGCAAGGGGAGATGCGCAGATTTGCAGAGCTGCAAATTGAAGCAGGAAACCCGGCCGTGCTTCATCTGTATGGTGCCGGCGGATCCGGAAAGCAATTGCATGCGAAGCATTTGGCCGCATCGTTGAACCGGCCGTTGCTGCTACTGCAAGGGGATAGCCTGGAAGCCGAGCGCAGCATGCCAGTCACGGTGCTGCGTCAATTGTTCCGTGAGGCGAAGCTGACAGACGCCGTTATCGGGATTGCAGGCGGTGATCACTTCATGTCGCCGGATGGCAAGCTGGCGATGTATCGAACCGTGATGGAGCAATGGATTCGTCGAAGCGGCGGACTATTGCTGTGGCTATCGCGGGAACGTGCACATTACAGCGGGCTGCCCGTTCCGGAACAGTCAGTCATCTATCAAGTTGAGCTGACTCCGCCAACGATTGAAGAGCAGCGCATGCTGTGGCGGATCTGGGGAGAAGAGAGCGCCGCAGCTTCGGATTCGGCGGAAGCGATGGCCGATAAGTTTCGACTGTCACCGGGGCAAATCAACCGTGCTGTTCACGAAGCCAAGAGGCTTGCCGAGCACGAAGGCGCCGATTATACGGATGAGCTGCATTTCGAGCGAGGAGCTGCTGTGCAGTTGAACCACGAGCTTGAGAAGAAGGCGAAGAAGCTGAACCCGCGCTATACGTTCGAGGATCTGATCCTCCCGCACGAGCATCTTGATTTGCTTCGACAGGCTTGCAATATGATGAAGTACAGACGTGATGTGTATGGAACTTGGGGATTTGATCGGAAGCTTTCCTATGGCAAAGGACTCAGTATGATGTTCGCCGGACCGCCCGGAACGGGCAAAACAATGGCGGCAGAAGTTGCGGCCAATGAACTGCGACTCGAAGCCTACAAAATCGATCTCTCCCAGGTCATCAGCAAATATATCGGGGAGACCGAGAAAAACCTGCATGAAATCTTCAAGGAAGCCCAGCGAACGAACGCGATCCTGTTCTTCGATGAGTCTGATGCCCTGTTCGGCAAGCGATCTGAGGTAAAAGACGCACATGACAAATATGCCAACGTGGAAACCGCCTACCTGCTGCAGAAGATGGAAGAATACGAAGGCGTCTCTATTCTGGCAACGAACTTTCAGCAAAATATAGATGATGCTTTTCTGCGAAGAATCAACATTGTCGTTAAGTTTCCGTTTCCGGATGCCGAACACCGGGAGAAGCTGTGGCGTACGATGTTCCCAGCAGCGACACCGCTTGCGAGCGATGTCGATTTCGCTGCACTCGCTTCAAGAATTGAAGTCGCAGGCGGTAATATCAAAAATATCGTGCTTACGGCAGCCTTCATGGCGGCAGCGGCGGGACGCTCGGTTGGGATGCGAGAATTGGTCGCTTCCGCGCGCCAAGAACTGAAAAAAACAGGGAAAATTCTGGTGAACAGTGAATGGGACAGCTTTTTTTAATAATTGCCAGCAATCTAGTAAATTTACGTGGTCATCCGACATTTTAAACGATATAATAGGAAAATAGTTTGGTATATTTTGATGAACTTTGTTGAATATTGACGAATTACATATAAAGCCTCATACGGCGGCTACGGAGGGATAGTTATCGGGACTTATTCCGCGATCGCAGATGCCGGCGCATCGCTGCTCAAGCTGCTGCGAGAGAATATGACACCGGAGCCGGTCGCGCAATCCGAATTGATCGGAATGGCTTCCCCTGCAGACAAAGGCGACCTTGTTCTATCGCTCTATCTCTACCGAATTACGGAGAACAGCGAGGCAAGGCGCAACGAAATGCAGGCTCGGGGAAGCGGCATGATGCAATTCCCGCCGATGGCAGTAGATTTGCACTATATTGTTACTCCCTATTCAAGCGCAGATTTGCACTCCAGGACGCTTGATGAACATGTCATTATTGGACGTGCCTTACAGGTGCTGCATGATCATGCAATAATACGCGGGGGTTATTTGCAAGGGTCGCTGGCAGAAAGCAACGAAGAGCTGCGGGTAGTCGTGGAATCGCTTCCCGTTGATATTCTGACAGGACTTTGGAATTTCGGTGATATGCCTTACAAGATGTCATTGCCGATTCGAGTAGGACCGGTGAACGTAGACTCAACCAGATTGAAATCGACTACGCGCGTCGTGGAGCGTCATATCAAGCTCGAAGAGAAAGGCTAAGGAGGGCGTTTCTTTGGGAATACACAAGACGCGCTGCTCTGTAGTGCTTCTGCTGCGAGATGCATACACAGGCTTGAAGCCTGCTCCTTCTTCTGTTTCGATTCAAGTAGAAGGCTCACATTTCGCTAAACCAATTGTGAAATTGGAAGAAGGGTTATGGGTATTTACCGATCTGGTTCAGGATCCGGCTATCATCACTATCGAATCGCCGATCTATTGCAAGCAAACGCTCACGATCATATTAGCTGAGCTTAATCCGCTTGATCCGATCGTTACGGTCTCCCTGCTCCCGGGACGTTCGTATCCGCTGCCTCCTGATGCCACAGTGCTGACAGGGCGATTGCTCGGCGCAGCAGGCATGTCCCTTGAAGGCATTACCGTGCGGGCCGCTCTCTGTGACGAGCGCGGCGCGAAGGCCAGACTTACTGCTGATGCATTACCCGGTTCAACCGAGATTGAAACAGCTCCTATACTGGGGAAAGTTTCCGAAGGCGATCATTATACGATTCGCAGCAGGGAAGGTCAAGTGATAGAAGAATGCCTGCTAGCAGGCTTCGGTACGGATAGACGGAAATTCAAGTTAACCCATCCGCTTCAATTCGCTGTCCCGAGAGGTAGCTTACTGCTGCCGATTGTAACCGCCATCAGCGATGCCTCAGGCGCGTTTCGAATCGTGTTTCGTTCTCCGATGCCGAGCTCCGCATTTAAAGTTGAAGTCAGAGCAAGCTTTATGCAGCTTAAGCACGATAGCGCGCACGTCCTTCAAGCAGGGGTTAATCAGGTTCAAGATCCATTCATTCTTACATAGAGCAACATCTGACATGTGTGTAGGTTCATTGATGCCGTCCAGTGCCCGTGGGTGCGGGGTATCAGTTTATCTTAAATAAAGTTCAACAAGCGGGAGGGGCATATGGCAGAATATTTGTCGCCTGGAGTGTATGTCGAAGAGTTTGAGAGTGGTGCTCAGCCGCTTGAAGGGGCTAGCACAAGCACGGCCGGATTTATTGGTCTTGCGCAACGCGGAGCCGTGGAAGGCTTGCCGCAGCTCGTAACAAGTATCGCTGAATTCCAGCGTGTGTTCGGCTCTTACTTGTCCGAGAATGCTTTCGGATCGTATCGTTTTCTAGCTTACGCAGTCGATCAGTTTTTCACGAACGGCGGTTCACGTTGCTATGTCATGCGCGTAGCACCTTCGGATGCTAAGCCTGCCAGCAACACGACACCTGAATCGGCAATTCTTGCGCTTACTGCCAAGAACCCCGGTGCTTGGGGCAATCAGATTCGCGTTGGAATCGTTCCTTCAAGCAAAGCAAAGACACAAATTTATGAAGTGCTCGGTACGCCGGGCGAGTCGAAACGTTACCGCGTCAAGAACAATGCCGGTTTTAATCCCGGCGATGTTGTTGCATTCGATGACGGCACAGGCAAGCAATACAACCGCATCCTCTCCTCACAAGACAACCTAATCGAGCTTGAATCGCCGCTTTCCGGCGAAGCAGAAGTTGTTGACAACCAACTGCTTCCGACTAAAGTGCTTACGACAAGCGAGTTTACGATTCATATTTTCTCCGGCGACGAAATCGAGACCTTCGAGAAGCTGTCGCTGAACGTTTCCGCTGCTAACCATGTTGACAAAATTCTTGCTCGTTCCGGTATTGTTACGGCGCAAGATTTGAGCCAAGGTACGGCAGGAGAAGCTATTGCACCTTTCACTGTTATCAGTGGACTGCCGGAAGAAGCAGGCAAATACGATGTTATCTTCGGCGGTGGCAGTGATGGCTCCCTTGCTAATCTTAGCGCAGGCGACTTTATGGGTGAAGACCGCGGTCCGGGTAAGAGAACGGGTATCCAGGCGTTCATCGATAATGACGTAGTCAGCATTATGGCTGTACCGGGTGTAACAGATCCTAACGTACAACTGGCACTCGTTGCCCATTGCGAGAATCTTGGCAGCCGTTTTGCAATTCTTGATATCCCGCGCGAGAAAACAAAAGTAGCTGACGTGATGACGCACCGGAATATTTTCGATTCCAGCTATTGTGCGATGTACAATCCTTGGCTGCAAGTGTTTGATCCGCTGGACAAACGCAATATCTTCATTCCGCCATCCGGTACGGTTGCAGGGATTTACTCCCGTTCCGACCAGACGCGCGGCGTTCAGAAAGCTCCTGCCAACGAAGTGCTTCGCGGCGTAGTGGGCTTGGAAGTGCAGTACAACAAAGGGGAACAGGATATTTTGAACCCGGCCGGCGTTAACTTGATCCGTCACTTTACAGGTCAAGGCACGCGCGTATGGGGTGCACGCACCTGTTCGTCCAATGGCTTATGGAAATATGTCAACGTACGCCGCTTGTTTATTTTCTTGGAGGAATCCATCAAGAACGGCACGAACTGGGTCGTCTTTGAACCGAACAATGATCAGCTGTGGGCACGTGTACAACGGACGATTGACGCTTTCTTGACACGCGTTTGGCGTGATGGCGCTTTGCTTGGTAACAGTGCATCGGAAGCGTTCTACATTAACATTGGACGCGAAACGATGACGCAGGATGATATCGACAACGGCCGACTGGTTTGCGTAATCGGCGTCGCTCCTGTGAAACCGGCAGAGTTCGTTATTTTCCGTATCACTCAGAAAACCGGCTCCGAGTAGACGATTGGTGCAGTTCAGATCATTTTGATGGAAGGGGATAACCATGCCAGGCGAACGTAATGATCCATATCGCAATTTTAGATTCCGAATTGAAATTGAAGGCATTCAACAAGCCGGCTTCAGCGAAGTATCCGGATTTGAAGCGTCTCTTGACGTCATCGAATACCGTGAGGGCAATGAAGTCATCACGCCGCGCAAACTTCCGGGACTAGCGAAATACGGTAACATTTCGCTTAAATGGGGCGCAACAGATTCGATGGATCTGTACGATTGGATGCAGGAGTGTATTGAAGGCACGATTGAACGCAAAACCGTAACGATTATCGCCATCGATGAAGAAGGCGGCGACGTTGCTACATGGCAGGTTATTGAAGCATGGCCGGTCAAATATTCCGCACCAAGCTTTAACGGTACAGGCGCTGAAGTAGCCATTGAATTCGTGGAATTGGCTCATGAAGGCATGACACGCACAGCGTAACAGCAACGATCATACAGAAGCTTTTTGACGAGAACAAGGGATGGTTGCGGACGTATATACGTTCCGCTCATCTCTTGTTTTCCGCTTCTGCCTCGTTCATGGTGTATCTTGGCAATTCGCATTTTGATGAAAGATAACGGAGGGAACCAAGCATGGCGTTTCAAACGGAATATGAATTTGAGCTCCCTCGGGGCTATGTGGATGACAATGGCACGCTGCACAAGCGTGGGGTCATTCGGCTTGCTACTGCAGCTGATGAAATTTTACCGATGCGCGATCCGCGCGTTCAGCAAAACCCGGGTTATTTGACTGTAATTCTACTTGCTCGAGTCATTACGCGATTAGGTGATTTGAAGCATATTGATACGAAAATTATCGAGCGGCTGTTCACGGCTGATCTCGCTTACCTACAGCATGTGTACCGCCAAATCAATGATATGGAAGCGCCGAAGGTGCATACCGCTTGCCCGAAATGCGAGCATGATTTTGAGGTGGACGTGGATTTTTTGTCCGTAACGGAAAGCCTTTAACGGGCTATCCGATCGAGAAATTGTATGAGGAATCCGGCTTTATCGCGTATTACTTCCACTGGCCGCATGACGACATCATGAATATGGAGCATCGGGAGCGGCGCAGATGGTGTGAGGAAATTTCGCGAATTAACCGGAAGCTGAATGATGATTCCGATAAACCGAACGTATTTGATGTGTTTAAGAAGAGGTGACGATAGCGGTTGAGCGGTGCAGCGCATGGCGTTAATGTCGTTGGAGGCGTGTTTCGTTTCTGGGTAGAGCTCGATGGCATTCTTGCAGGCGGTTTCACTGAGGTCAGCGGTTTAGAGGCTGAGGTCGAAATCGAAGAATTCCGCGAAGGCGGCCAGAACGGTTTCATTCATAAGCTGCCAAAGTCGACCCGATTCTCACCTATTATGCTAAGACGCGGCATTACAAGCTCTAGCAGCTTATGGGATTGGTATGCGGGCGTTATGGCAGGCAAAGTGGTACGTAAGAGCGGTTCCATTATTTTGCAGCATTTGTCGGGTGAAGAGCTGTGCAGATGGAATTTTTTCGATGCCTATCCGGTCAAATGGAGCGGGCCGACATTGAATGCCTCGCAAAGCGATGTTGCGATTGAAACGTTGGAGCTCGTCCATAATGGGTTGAAGACCATTTATAAGAAGTAAATCGTATTGGAAGATAGTCAGCACGTGCAGGCCGGAAGGGGGCGAGCGAATGAGACGAGAACAGAGCGGAGGTATAAGGAAGCCACTCCAATTGCGACAAGATGGGGCAGAGGCGCATCAAGCTTTCGGAGCTGCAATCCGTGATAAGTATCGTTTCGTGCGCCGCGATCAGTGGGGACGGTTACCGTTAACGCTGCGAGAGCCTGATTCCGGTGGCGAAGCCCTTCCTCTATTGCCGCCTACGATTGTGCAGCAAATTGCTTTGAAGCTGCAGCTGCTCATGCCGCTCAATGTGCAGTGGGAAGCCAAAGAGCGCGAATGGCTGACGCTGGCGCAGAAGATTATCCGCCAGGCTGCTGTGCAAGTTAGGCAGGAGTCTGAACGGAAGGCGATTGCCAATCATGAAGCGAACGAGCGGTTGATTACGGGGTCAAACGCGACGAGAATGGATGTTCGCAATCAGGATCGTAGATCGGAGCGTACGAGAGCGGAAGTTCGCGATGTCGGTTCCGGTGCTGATGCTATGGCGAGGACTGAACAGGCTAGCGCGGAGCGGACAGGCGTGAACAACGCTCATGCATCGCAGTCGCGGAGCGATTCGTCTAGGGAGGAAGCGTCGCGGTTGGAGCGAGCTCGTGTAGAACCGGAGCGGACTGGGCATTCGAAGAGCGATGTGTCGCGGTCGGAGCAAGTTCGTTTAGAGGCGGCGCAGGCGCAAGAGGATATTGCGAAGGCGAAATCGGCGCGAGCTGAGCAGACGAAGTCGGAAGAGGCAAAGTCGGAAAAGGCGAGGTCGGAAGTGGATTTGGCTGCGCGAATACGGACCGAAGATACCCGTATAGAGCGTGCTGGGTCAGCGAGGGCCGAACTTCGAGGTTCTGATCGAGCCAGGGATGATGCTCGCGGGCGCATGTTGGATGAGCAAGTGGAGCTTGAACAGGACAATCGTGTAGCGGATTTGTTCGGCGATGTGCTGGACTGGACGGAAACGAAGAGAATGGCAGGAAGACTCCGAGCATTAGCAGCTTCTCCGGTATCCGGTCAACGTTTGGCACAGGAGAATGAAGGGAAAGCTGCTGTACTTTTGCTTCAAATTGGTTCATTGCTTAACCGATACAGCGAAACGGGAATGTCTCTCTCGCCACATAACCTTGTAAGTGAAAGGCCTAGTCCTGTCTTGAAATCTGATGACCAATCAGAGGTTGAAGTTGGAAGAGCTCGCGGAGAACTGAATTGGCAGACGCAGAAGCCGTTATGGCAGCGCGATGCCAGTGGCATGGTTTGGCGGATGACTTCTATCGGCGAACAACATCGACAGCCGAATTGGATGGAAGGTGCGGTTCGCGTATTGCTTGGGCGCATCGGAGATGCGGGATTGCCTTTAGCTGCAGCGCTGGCCTCGCGTGATCAGAAAGCGAAACAAGCACAGCCTGCGGTTCGAGAAAGACAACAAGCTGCTGCTAGAACTACTCGATCAGCCGCTATACCAATTCAAGATGCTCAACAAGCGTTGGTACCGCAAACAAAAGAGAGTAATCTAGTGGCGGGCAATAGACAAGCAGCTGCCGATACATCCAAGAAGGTGCCAAATGATGGCATAGCACTTCCCGATGGGATGCAACTGCTAATTTCTACTGCTAAGCGTGAGCGAAGACCAATTCGCAAACCGGTAACGATGACACTCCGCAGAAGGTTGGAGGAGTCTGACTCTACCAACCACGATTTGGCGGCTGAGAGGCTGTCGATGGTTCGCAGATCTTTGAAACAGCTTCATGTAGATAGGACTAATCGCTCTAATCGCACTACTGCCCTTAGGCTTTCGGATGTAACCAATCAAAATAATTCTCCGGTTCAGCAAGCGAATAGCAATAGAATTGCTGAGCGAAGAGTTCATCCTGCTTCTGAGATTATACAGCGCAGAACAGCAACCAGATTAGACAGCCCTGTTGCACTGCCTGTGTCCGGAAAGCACATCCGAGTTCTTCAGGCTGTTTCGCCTCGAACGGATACGGCGCTTAAGGATTCAGTACTTCATGAAGCTGTTCGTCGTGAGCTACAGACGGTTCATGGCAAATTGATCATCTCAGAAATGAGAAGAATCGCTCCAACGCATATCCTTCATCGTGATCGACCTATGGGGAGCCGTTCCTTCTCGGTAAATCGCGATAACCCGAAGTTGCCTGCTGTAATATCAGGTCCAGTTGAACAAGGCGCAAGTAATACTTCGGCAAACGGTTCCGAATTTAGTGCCTCTAATCAAGTCATTAGAGCAAAATCGAGCGGATCCAGTGCTATACAGAGATTCAATCTACCGAACAACTCTAAACAACAAATTTCCAGCTCTCTTACTGCCGATGAGACACCTGCAAGACAAATAAACGCAGGGCCTTCGGCAAAAGGGGCAATAACGGGTGGAGCAAAATGGGGCACGATCCTGTTTGTCAATCGCCTTCGCTTATTAACAGTGACAACTCCAACAACGCCGGGGGGCGTTCGTACGGAACGGATTGTCAATCGACTATTAGCGGGCAACAATACGGCACCGAAATCAATACATATAGATTCAGCACGCTCAGATGATGAGAAGATGCAGAACAAAACAACAGATTTCGATCGTAGAGACAAACAGCAGATCGTGGAAGCTCCATCCTTAGCTATCACAGGCAAGAAGCAAAGTAGTAGGGTACCCAATGAAGCTGAAGGACAGAACAAGCATGGAGAACCGGAGATCGGGTTGGATCGTGCTCGCGGTACGCTTGCAGAAAGAGTGAGACAAGCTGGAGATCAAGGGTTAATCCTGGTACAACGGCGGAGTTCCGCTGCACCGTCTAATGAGCAATCACCAACTTTCAGATACAGTCTACAAGCATCACCGCCTTCAAGTGTACTTAGTCAACAAGCAGTAGGTGACCAAACAGTTTCGGGATTGAAGCAATCGCAGGCTCGGGCTGCTTCTTCTAGTAAACAGAAGTTCAATGGCGGTATAGAGATAAAAGCAGCATCTGTGCGAGGTTCATTAGTTAATCGTGCTCGTAGCGCGGGAGATAAAGCGTTGGCTTTGATACAGCGCCGTCTGTCCACTCAGGCAAGTGCGATCACACCTGTCCTTGCGACGAAGCAACGGAGCATAGCCTCTTCGTCTGGCGATTCTATTCAGCAGATTCAACGAATCGTTCAACCAACTGATGCTAACAAGGCATCCAGATTGGAGCTTCAGGCTCAGGGGAAGCAAAACAGCGATGTTCGAACGAATGTGCAAGTAAAGCCCGACTCAGCTTCAATTCTATCGGCTTCGGACCCGGCTGTGACACTTGTTCAGCGGCGTGCAAATGCAGCGAGTGCAATTGACATTGAATCTGAATCTTCAGGCAGAATCGTTTATAGATCCGGTAAGTTTATGCAATCTTTCTTTACGGAGCAGCGTAACGAAACCAATCAATCCGCCGCACCTAAATTTACAGGTAGACTTGTGCAGCTTCGACAGAGGAATGTCGACCTACAAACAGGTGCCACAGCACGTGGTACCTCACGATCAATTCTTGTACAGCGCCGCCAAACGGTGCCAGTTTCGAGAGAAGCGACTCCAACGGAAGCAATCTCCGCGAGTCCGGCATCACAGGTTGTCTATCAATCGAAAACGGGGACAACGCAAAGTGGTTTTCAACCAAGAAGTCAGCTAATACAGCGACGTGCGGTTGCACAATCAGACGTTAATACTGTCCCTGAGATTCGGGGCCAAGCTCTATCGACTGCCAGCTCCAGCCAAGCGGGACAACAAAGATCGCCGAACCAAGCTGCATCTACAGTATCGTCTCAGCGTTCAGTATCAGCGCCACCGGCGAGAATGCTTCAGCATCGCGCGATTGTACAAGCTCCCGGTGCGATCGGAGCGGGGGCAGCCGCGGCATCACGGAATCCTGCAGCACAGCGGAACGCAGGTTCGTCGAACTCGCCAACGGCTGCCTCGATACCGGCAATTACTGCATTGGCAACTGCAGCTCAACAAGCCGGCAATCCAATTCAGCGGCAAACTGCTGCACGTACGCAGGCAGCGTCGATGCCGTTCAAGCCTGCTAGTTTGCTAGTAAAGAATCAATCATCGTCGCAGCAACCGATGGCATCGACACAAGCTCCGTTCGTCCAGCGACAGGCGGACTTACAATCACAGAGTAATTCTATGAATCTACCGGCTCAGCCTACGCTTCATTATGCCGCAAAGCCTTCGAATCAGGCAGAGCCTGATTTCACGCGGAGCATCGCTTCTCCGGCAATGCAGCATCATGCTTCGAAAGCCGCAGCCGCTGCTGCTGCGGCGGAAACGGTGAGGCAAAGTGTTGCCGCGATGAAGCCGCCTGCTGCGCCGGCTATTGATGTGAAGCAAGTGCAGCAGATGCTGATGAATATGCCGCAGCTGCAGCCGGATGCAATCGCGGATAAAGTCTTTAAAGTATTCGAGAAGAAAATGAAATTCGAGCAGCGCAGAAGTGGTTACTAGCAGAATGGGTTAGGAGGAGCGAATACGGGATGGCACTGAAGAAAGCGAAAATCATCGTCACAAAGGGCACAGGACAAGAGCAGCTCGAAGTGCTGTTTAATCCTAGCGAGTATTCGCTGGAATCGGCCAACAATTTTGCATGGCAGACCATACCGGGGCTGCAAACTCCGATTGCCCAATTTATTAGCGGCGAAGCGACTACGCTCAGTATGGACCTGTTCTTCGACACGTACGAGAAGGCAACGGATGTCCGTTTACTGACAGCTAAGGTATCCAGGCTGCTCGATGTCGATAAAGATTTGCACGCACCGCCGAGCTGTCGTTTCGTATGGGGCTCGCTGGATTTTAAAGGCGTAGTAGAACGGGTGTCGCAGAAATTCACGATGTTTCTCGATTCGGGTCTTCCGGTTCGAGCTACTTTAAACGTTACCTTCCGCGCCCTGCAAAGTATGAAAGAGCAATATCAGAATATTCCGCGCCAGTCGGCAGACCGTACCAAGCAGAAGATGCTCAAGCAAGGCGACCAGCTCTGGATGATTGCTGCCGAGGAGTACGAGGATCCGGGTGAATGGCGAGCCATTGCGGAAGCAAATGGCATCGATAATCCAAGACAGTTGCAGACTGGCCGCAAAATTATCGTTCCGAGGTTGGACTAGCCTATGGCAGACGTAAAGTTTGATAACAGCACCTATCAATTTGACTCGCTGGAGCAGAAGTACCGCAATTTCTTTGCGCCTGCTTTTGAAATTGTGATCGATGGCAACAGCATGATTCGGCAAAGTGTCGCGATTTCGTCGGTCAAAGTGAATACGACGGTGAATCAGAAGGCCGATTCCTTTCATTTTACCGTTCAGAATGCATTTGACCCGGTCCGCCGTGAATTTCAATGGATCAATAGCTTCCTCGCTGTCGGCAAATACGTTGAAATCAAAATGGGCTATACCGATAAGCTGGAAACGGTGTTCTACGGCATCATTACATCGGTGGATCTGGAGTATCCGTCAGACGGCAATCCGACAGTAAGCGTTTCGGGCATGGATATTTCTTTTCTCATGATGAAGGGCTCCCACTCTAATTCTTGGAAGGAAAAGAAGGATAGCGACGTGGTGAAGGTGATCGGCGCTAAATATGGGGCGAAGCTGTCTGTCGATACAACGACGGTGATGAGGCCGATCATCGAGCAAATTCGGATGACGGATTACCAGTTTCTGAAACAGCTGGCCAAATCGAACGATTATGATTTTTTTGTGGTCGGCAAAACGCTATATTTCCGCGAATCGAAGAATTCCAAGACTCCGGTCATTACGCTGATGTACGGTAAAAACTTGCGCAGCTACTCCACCAGTGTCGATATATCCAATCAGGTGAGCCAAGTTATCGTCAGGGGGTTTGATCCGAAAACGTCCACGGCTATTGAAGCTACTTCCGGTCAAGTCGACATTATCGGCTCGAATTCCCGCACGGGGAAGGACATTATGCGCGCGCTCGCTGATTACACCAAGGAATATGTATACACCAATGCAACGACGATGCAGGAGGCGCAGGATCTTGCCGATGCCATGATGAATGAACGGGCCATGGATCTGGTAACAGGCTCAGGCGAGAGTATCGGGATTCCGGAAATCCGTGCAGGCCGCTATATCAAACTGGATGGGCTTGGCGCGAAATTCAATCAACCGATGTATTTGACCGAAGTCAGCCACTCCATCTCCGCATCCGGATATACGACTAGCTTTGAGGTAGGGGGAAATGCAATATGAGTAACGGCATGTACGGCGGCGGCTCCGGCGGTTCAGGCGGCATAGAAGGGGTTATGCTGGCAGTCGTCACGAATAATAAGGACCCTGACAAAATCGGCCGTGTGAAGCTGAAATTTCCGCATCGCGAAATTACGCAAGAGACCGACTGGGTGCGCTGCATTACCTTTATGGGCGGCAAAGACAGAGGGAGCTTGTTCGTTCCTGAAGTGAATGACGAGGTGTTGGTTGCATTTCACATGGGTGATTTCAATCAGCCGTATGTCATCGGTTCATTGTGGAACAAGAGCAACCCGGCACCGGCGGGTGATGAGAACAACAATATCCGCAAGATTAAATCGAAAGCGGGACATGAGTTTATTTTCGACGATACGTCCTCCAAAGAGAAAGTCACGCTGCAAACGAAAAAGGGCAGCAAGATCGAATTCACCGACAGCACCGAAGAGATCAAGCTGACGGATAAGAGCGGTAAGAACAATCTCACCATTGTGGGCAGCGGATCAGGGAAACTGACCTTAACGAGCTCGTCCACCAAGATCGAAATTTCCGGAACCGGCGACGTGACGATATTGAGCTCGAAAGAAGTCACCATTAAATCGACGCAGATCAAAATCGAAGCTAGTGCAGCACTGAACCTTAAAGGCGGTGGAACCGTCGATATCAAGTCCGACGGTATCGTCAATATCAAAGGCGCAATGGTCAAAATCAATTAAGCTGCGACAGGCAGAAGGGGGACGGCGGTTATGGCATCATTTCTGGGTAGAGGCTGGAAATTCCCCATAGAAGTCGACTCCACTACGGGACGAATCAAGACGGCGGAGAAAGAAGACGATATCGCGGAAGCCATTCGCATTATACTGTGGACGAATAAAGGGGAACGTGTCATGCGGCCTGATTTCGGCTGCGGCATTCACGAGTTCGTGTTCGAGACGACGGACGAAACGACGCTGCGATTATTGGAGACCAGCATTCAAGAGGCGATCCGAATCTGGGAGCCGCGCGTACATGAGGTCGAGGTTCACGCAGAGCATGACGGGGCTGGGGCCGGCAAGCTGCTGCTTCACATTTCGTATGTCGTCCGGAGCACGAACAATCTATTCAATCAGGTCTACCCTTTCTATTTGGAGGAAGGAACGAAGTAGATGACAAAGGGTGGAGCAGGAGACCATGATGAACAATACCCGAAGCGGGGCAGGCGCGCCGCAGGCAATTGATAAGCGCGATCTGGCTGCTCTAGCCCGCTGGATGAAGGAGACAGCTCCCTTCTATACCCCGGAGTGGCGGTTCTCGCCTGAAGATCCGGACCCGGGTACGGCGTTATTCTATTTGGCGGCGAACATGCTGCAAGAGAATGCGAAGCGACTTAACCGGACGCCTGAGAAAAACTTTATTGCGTTCCTTAATATGCTCGAAACGAAACTTCAGTCGGCGCGTCCTGCACGTACCCATGTTGTTTTTCGGATCAATGAAGGCGCCACTGAGCCGGTATGGATTCCGCGTGGGACGCAATTAACGGCTCCGTCACCAAGCGGAGGCGAGGAGCTTCTCTTCGAGAGTGAGCGGGCGATGCTCGTAACACCGGCTAAGCTGACGGATATTATCAGCATTAGTCCGGCACTCGATGCGATCGCATTATCTGCCGAATCGTACACGGAGAAACTTGCCGAAGGAAAAGGCGAAGTGCCGCTCTTCCAGGCAGCTTACGGCATTAACCTGCAGGAGCACGCCATTTACTTGCGTGAGGATGATCTGTTCTTAGCGACGCATCCCGCGACTATCCGTGTGAATCTGTTCCTTTCCGCGAAGAGGTACAAGCAACCTCAGCTGGCTGCTGCGATGGCAGATACGGAGCTGCTCGAATGGACGTATTATTCCGAAGGCGAATGGATGCCTTTTGACGAGATTACGAGTACGGGAAACACGGTTTCCTTACATAAAACAAGGGTTAGGCCGATTGATCCGGTGGAAGTAGGCGGCATTGAAGGCCGCTATATCCGGTGCAGGCTGAAAGTAACCGATACAAGCGCTAATCCGCTGTTGGCTCAAGATTTGGAGCTGGATCAGCTGTCGTTAACGTCAGCCTTCGACCCGAACCAAGGCGTCGACGGCATTGCGCCAACGATGCTTATCCATAATGATATGGAGCTGAGCAGTGATGGATTTTATCCGTTCGGTGAGCATTTTGCGCCATATTCTACGTTCTATATCAGCAGTGAGGAAGCCTTCTGCAAACGCGATGGCAGACTTGATTTAAGCTTTAGGATGAAAACATTGCCGAGTGCCCTGCGCACAGCGCCGGATCCGGAAATTCGCTGGCGCATGATTATGCGTCGTTCCGAGCTGGAGAAGAAAGATCCGCCGAAAATTCGGATTCAACGTGTCCTGTGGGAATATTGGAACGGAAGCGGCTGGGTTCGACTGCCCGGAAGCGAACGCTATGAGACATTGTTTAGCGAGCTGCCCGAGAATGAAGACTTGATCTGCAACGTTTCCCTGCATTGTCCGCAGGATCTAGAGCAAACGTTCGTCAATTCGCAGTTTGACTATTGGATTCGTGTGCGCGTCGTCGCGATGGACAACATGTATGCGCCGGAAATGATCTATGTTACGCCGTGGATGGACGAATTGAAGCTCAAGTACAATTACGAGGACCGTACATTCCCGGCTTCGTCCGCTATCGCATTTAATAATGCGGCGATGCGGGAAGTGACGAGAGAGGCGAGCGGCGGCGGCAAGCCTTTTCGCCCTTTCGAACCAATCGATTGCAGCTATCCCGCTGTTATCTTCGGATTCGATTCGCCTCCGCTTAAAGGACCGATTACGATGCAAGTAACGCTGCAGCCAGCGAAGTGGGACGCATCGAAGCGTCCATGGGTCGAGTGGGAAGCGCTCATTCGCCAAGGTTCATCGGTACATTGGAAGCCTTTATCCGTCATCGATGAAACGAACGGGTTCACAGAGAGCGGTATCGTTCAGTTTGCCGGTCCGCCGGAGCTGCATCAAACGCTGCTCTATGGCAGAGAACGGTATTGGTTACGCGCTGTCAATCGAGATGGCTGCTATGACCTTGAGGATCAATTGAAGCCTGCGGCCAAGCGGCTGGATATGAACGCCGTTCAAGTGCTGCAGCAACGAACCATAACCGGGGAAACGCCGGAACGAACGCGCGGCGTGTATCGATTATCCAGATCGCCGGTCATTGCAGAGGAAGTTTGGGTCGATGAGACTGAAACGATGCCTAAGCATGAACTGGAAGAGCAGCTCTCACAAGCGCCGGCGGATTTCGAAGTTTTATATGACAGCGAAGGGCAGGTACAGCGTGTTTGGGTCAAATGGAGCGGGGTTGAATCATTCCTCACTTCATCCGCAACGGATCGCCATTATGTACTTGACGGCTCTGCGGGAACGGTCACTTTTGGAGAAGGAATAAGAGGTCGCGCCGTCCCGGGAGGCGGACCGGACAGCATTCGCGTGAATTACAAAGTAACGGCAGGGGCAGACGGCAATGTTGGGGCAGGCGGGATTACCGGATTACTGCAATCTATAGCGTTCATAGCCGGTGCAACCAACCCAAGTGCAGCCGGCGGAGGCTGCTATACGGAAAACCTAGATGCAGCATTGCTTCGTGGACCGCAGCGATTGAAACATCAAGGTCGCGCCGTAACGGCAGAGGACTTCGAGTGGCTGGCAAGAGAAGCGTATCCGGGATTGGCTAAAGTGAAATGTCTGCCGAATCGAAACGTTCATCTGGAGCGCAGTCTAGGCTCGATTACGCTTGTTGCTTTATCGGAGCCCGGCGATTCCGGTTACGCGCTGTTTCCCGCGTTGAAACGCCAAATTGAGTCGTATCTGATTGAGCGTGCAGCAAACACGGTATCTCATCAGCCTTCGGTTCAAGTCATAGCTCCTGCATTTCTATACGTATCTGTTACTGTTTCAGTTACAGTTGATTCGCTTGAGGATGTGCTGCCTGCAGAGGCTGCATGTCAAACAAGACTTGCGCAATTTCTGGATCCGATACGCGGCAAGCTCGATGGACGAGGCTGGGAGATTGGCGAAACGCTGCATGAGTCACTCTTCTACTCCCTGCTTAAATCCGTTCGCGCCATTAAAAATATAGATAAACTCTACATCTCCATGTTGAAGGTGGAAGACGGGACGAACATCGAAATTGATCCGTCGAAACAATCCATGTACCCGCATGCTTTACTTTGCAGCGGCACGCATACCGTGAAAGTGACAACAAGCTAATACCTGCGTGCCTTCCGGCACTGATCGAACAAGAAAGGAGGTGCACGTCTTGCTGCCGATACCCAATTTAGACGATCGTCGCTTTCAGCAGATTGTAGAAGAAGCGCGTAAAGCGATTCCGAAGTTTATGCCGGAGTGGACGGATGAGAATGCGCATGATCCCGGCATTACGATGATTGAGCTGTTCGCATGGCTAAGCGAAATGCAGCAGTTCTATATCAATCGCGTACCGGAGCGCAACCAGCTCAAGTTTCTGAAACTGCTCGGCGCAAAACCTCAGCTCGCACATCGCGCGCATACGCAGGTCAGCTTCAAAGGCGCGGATCGGCCGCTGATGCTGCCGAAAGGCACGAAGCTGCAGGCGCAGGATCAGCCTTTCGAAACGACAGAAGCGATTCGGCTGCATCCTGCTCGGATTGACCGTATTATCGTGCGAACGGATAAAGAAGCCAATGATTACACATCTACGAACGATCATGTCGGTGTTTCGTTCTATGCTTTCGGCCCTGACTCACGCCAAGGCAGCAGATTGTATGTCGCCTTTGACCTTGAGCTGATGCCTGGGGATGAGCTGACCATGGCCATTTCCTTGTTCGATGATGGACTAGTTCCCCTGATTCCTATTGATGACGCGAGCAAGGCGATCGTACCTTCTGCTAAAGTGTCGTGGAAATTTTATGGAAATAGCGGTACGCCGCCTGAACTCACCGGTGGAGAGAACGGTCAACAAGACAGTGGGATAAGCGCAATTGGCAGCGGGCATTCCGCATGGATGCCGCTCGAGCTTGTCCATGATGATACGGTTCAGCTGATGTACAGTGGGATGATCACGTTCCGGGTACCGCATGAGATGAGGCCAGTGATGGTCCATCCGGCTAATGACAGAGGACGATACTGGTTCTGCTGCACGGTTGAGCAATCGGGTTACGAGAATCCGCCCCGCATCGAACATATTGCGTTTAATACAGTGAAAGCCGTCCAGCAATACACGTTCAGTGAACTGTTCCAAGCGGATCGGATCGGCGAGGAAAACAACGTCATGATCGTTTCGTCCTATCTTGCCGCTAACGGCTCCATACGCGTGCAATCCCGGCATGATTCGGGCGGCTGGGTCGATTTGACGGAAACGACAGACTTCAAATTGCATCAGAATATAGAAACGGGTGAAGCTGTCGTAACCTTGAATACCGGAGATGGCATTTCAAGCCGAGCAACAACGCTACGGATAATTGCCCAAACCGAAGCGTTCCGCGAGCAGAGTATCATTGGGCAGAGCAACGGATTGCCGAGACAAAAGCTTGTCGTTTACGACTACCCGCTGCAGAATAATCGATTTACGCTCCAGATCGGCCGAAAGCTGCAAGACGGGGGCTGGCTGTGGGAAGATTGGACCGAAGTGGACAACTTCGACAGCTCGACAGCCACGGATCGGCATTTCCTGTTCGACGCAGCGGAGCATGAGATTAAGTTTGGCGATAATGAGCGCGGAAGCGTGCCGCAAGCTTGCGACGAGCCGAATATATGGGTCATTGCCTGCTTGCTTGGAGGGGGAACTCGCGGAAACGTGAAGCCTCATCTGATCACTGAAATCGTCTCGCTTCTTGAGGAAAGCGAACAACTGCTGGGGCAGCTGTCCGTAACGAATCATCAGTTTGCGGTAGGCGGTTCGGAACCGGAATCGCTTGAAGCCTGCATTGAACGTGTTCGAAGAGAACTCCATGAACCGTTTCGGGCGGTTACGGCAGACGATGTTGAGCATATCGTTCGACATACGCCCGGGCTGCGCGTAGCGAGAGTGAAAGCACTGCCGCTCTATATGAAAGGGTTAAAGGATTATCCGCGCAACCAGGCACCGGGCCAACTGACCGTGGCGGTCGTGCCGTATAGTCCTGCAGTTACCCCAACTCCGAGCATCGGATTTCTGGAGAGCGTGAAGAGACATCTGGACGAACGAAGATTGATCACAACGGAAGTCCATGTCATTGCACCTGCATATATCGGGATTACGGTGCATGCGATCATTGTCGTCGAGCCTCATTTTGTCGATGAAAGCAAGCAGATCGTGATGGCGCTCAATAGGCTGCTAAGGCCGCTTGATGGTCGTGATGGATCGAAAGGCTGGCCATTCGGCAGAACGGTGTACAAAGGTGATTTGTTCGGGCTTATGAATGAAATGAAAGGTGTCGCCTATATCCAGGAGTTATGGCTGGATGCCGAAGGGCAAGGCTGGACCAAAACTTCCGGCGGCGATATCGAGCTTCCGCCTTATGGATTGGTATACTCGGCGGGGCATGAGATTGAATTAATCAGCAGAACAAACTTGTAAGTCTGTTTCGCAATTGGAACAGAACAGGACATAAGCACGCTTAAGGGGGGAGACGGGCTGGAGCAGGGGACGCTGTTTTTTTCAATGAATAAGGAAAGTGACTGGGCTGCGAGCAGCAAGGCTAACTTGGAATGGACAACGGCCGGGCTTCGCATTTCACAAACGCAAAAATTCGGCATTCGCGGCACGCTGCATCTGAACGAATTAGACGGCATACGCGATGTGCACGAGTTCGTCATCGGGCCTTACGGCAGACTTTATGTCCTGGATGCAGCCAGTGACGTGTGGCTCTATGACTCGGAATACCATCATTACGAGAAGCTGTTTCCGAGCGGCCATGGACTGTTTGGCATCCGGTCGTTGCTTGCGGTCATCGGCGATACGCTGTTGGTAGCGGATCCGGAGAGGCAGCAATGCTCCGCCTATGCCATTGGTAACTCCCAGACGTACTGGAGCTTAAGCGAATGTAATGGAGTCGACCTCTATCCCATCGCTGCGGCCTCTGATGATCATTATTTCTATGTGGTAACGCCGCTTGCAGTCCAGCGGAATCCGGAAGGAGACCTCATCGTTCCGGCAGGTACGGGGATTGGGATCGTAAAGCTCGATCGGAACGGAAAATGTGCCGGCATTGTCTCGGAGGAGAAATGGGTTCTGCCAACAGCTGTGAAGCTGCATTACTTGTATAAGCGCTTCTATATGGCCGTTTCTAAGGAACGAAGCGTGTATGTGTTCGATAGTGAGGCGCACACACTGCGCGGTTTTTCTCATGAAGGGGAGATGCTCTCTCGCATGTTTTTGCCATCCTTGAAATTTGCCGGGCTGGCTGTTGATTCGATGAACCAACTCTACATTGGCGATTCCAGACATATTGCCGATGAGGGCGAAGATGATCGATTCGTGCTGAACCTCGGCGAAACCGGTGAATTCATTACGAAGGTGCCGGGCTCGAGAGGCAAAGCGGACAAGCTGATGTTCGACGCGCGCGACCGTATGTATATTCTGAATGCCGAAGAAGGCACAGTCACGGTGCTCGAGCT
The DNA here is from genome assembly GCF_059686995.1 of Paenibacillus rhizoryzae. Lineage (NCBI taxonomy): Bacteria > Bacillati > Bacillota > Bacilli > Caryophanales > Paenibacillaceae > Paenibacillus > Paenibacillus rhizoryzae. The sequence continues at coordinate 356,149 of NZ_JCAALT010000001.1, forward strand.
TCAGCCAAGGACGATGGAGCGGATGGAAACGGGGGCTCTCGAAGGCATTTGTCTCACAACCGCATTAGACAGCACGGAAGCAGAAACGGTGTGGCACAAAATGGTGCTGGACGCGGACATTCCGGATGAAACGCAGCTGCGTATCTCGTACTTCTGCTCCGATCAGAAGCAGATGATTATTGGCGGCAGATTCATGGCGATGGATGATTTCATCAGAGATCCGAATCGCGACATGCTGGAGAAAACGAGAACGCTGGAGCCCTTCTGGTCTGCGCCGGTTACCAATCCGAAGGACGCGCTGTTCTTCGATGCCAAAGGCCGATACATGTGGCTTAAGATCGAATGGATCGGCAGCGAACGCAAAACACCGTGCCTCTCCAAACTGCGAGTTGTATTTCCGAGGACGACCTACTTGAGTCATCTGCCTGCCATCTATCAAGAAGATTCGACGGGGTTTACCGAACGATTCCTAGCTTTGTTCGGCACGATGTTCGATAGTATCGAGACGCAGGTACAAGATATTCCGCGTCACTTGGACAGCGAGCTGACGGAAGGGCCGTATTTGAAATGGCTGGGCAGCTGGCTTGGTATCGAGGTGGATGAGCATTGGAGCGATGAGCAAATCCGCCGATTCATCCGCGAGGCTCCGCAGCTGTACCGGTACAGAGGGACCCGTCGAGGCATTGAGAAAATGGTCGAGATTTACACGGGCAGCAAGCCATACATCGTGGAATATTTTCAATATAAAATGATGCGGGAATCCGCGGAGCTCCGCGAGCTGACCGATTTATTATACGGCATGCATCCCTGCAGCTTCTCCGTGCTCGTCACGACAGAACAGGCGAATACCGAGAAACAAAGACTCATGCTGGAGCGGATGCTGAATGAACATAAACCGGCTTTTACAGATGCGCATCTGATTGTGCTTCAGCCGTGGATGTACCTCGATATGCATACCTATTTGGAAGTCAATACACTATTGTCGGAGCCGTCGCTGCTGCGTATCGATCCGAACCGTTCGATGCCAAGCGATACGATTATCGTCGACGTCGACCGCGACAGGCGGCTTGATCTGCATACCCGCCTAGGCTTGGATTCAGAGATGGAATAAAGCATGAACAGCCGAATGATCCTCGACCATATTGATTAGGAGCTGATTAAGTGAAAAAAAGCAGATATTACCCGTTTGAACGGAATCGTTATTTTTATGGGAAGCTGCTGACGGTTCGGGATTTTGAATCCGAGCAGAAATATGTCGGCGACAAGCGCCGGCTGCTGAATCGGCTTCTTGTTGGAAGCGGGGTCGTGTCCGGCATGCATGTCGTGGCGGTGGATGACAAATCCGTTACGGTTGAGATGGGCGTAGCCATCGACTATGCCGGCCGCGAGATCGTTATTCCGTCTCCGACGACGCTAAAGCTGTCCATGATCGAAGGTTTCACGAACAATGAATATAAGAAGAACGTTTACCTCTATGCGGCTTATGATGAGAAAGGGAAAGAGCCGGTGCATGCGATTGCCAATTCTGCGGTTCGTTCCGAGGACGTGAGCGAGTATAATCGCGTACTGGAGAGCTACCGTTTATTTATCAAAGAAGAAGCGCCGGATCCGGCATCCTTCGAGCATGTTCGTCTATCTGAGGTCATCGCGCCAATCTATCAGGATGGACAAGTTCGTATCTATCAGCGTATGCCGAAGTATGCAGGGCAGGAAGCGGTAGTAGATGTAACATTGGTGGTTGAGAAAACGCTGCAAACACCCCGTATTTCACTTGAGTACCAAGTGGTATCTGACGGTCTGACGCCGGTTGGTCTGACGGAAGGTTTGGTTTCGTTCTCGGAGCCGGGGGATGGGCAGGATACCGAATATACCTACACGTATTCCGTGAAAGCGGCAAATTGGGCGAATGGGCGTAAAGCATCGCTTCGTATCGACAGCCAAAGTATCGTCCTAAATATCGGCGACCTGCGCGTGCCGATCGATACGAATCCGACACATGAAGTCGAGATCATTAGCGAGCCGGCTGTAGAACGCATCATGCGCGATTATTTTGACCGGACGCTGGATCAAGCCCTAGATGGCGTTGCCGAGCAAAGCATCTGTCTTGCGAAGATCAGTTTGCTTCAGATGGGACCGACCTACATGATCGAGGGCGTCGAGCGTGTGCCTTTCGGCGAATATGTGTACAACCCGTCATTGCTGCAGCGTGTAGGCGCATTTGGAACGAAGGATCAATTGTCCAAATTTTTCACGTCTTCGGAAGCTTTCACCGTGCCGTTCGGCGAGGAGCCGCTTCTGGATGTGGATTATAATCCGGAACGCAGCGAGTTCTCCTTCAAGCTTGGCGTGCCTCAGCCGCAGCATTTGCAGGATGAGATGGCTACCGGTACCGTAACGGTGGAGCTGGAGCCGAATGCCAAGAGCGGTCTGTATTTCTTCTCGCGCGGGCAGAAGAATTATGTCACAAGCGAGATCGAGAGCGGGCTCGGCGAAGGTCAGCTCTATGTCATGGTCGGCCTCGAAGATAAGGATGTTAACATTACGTCCGATCTGCTGCAAGCGAGCGATCAAGTATATTATGGGTCTTCCGATGTGTTCAAAGGAAGCGAATTCGAGTCACAGCTGCCTAACGTAACGTTTGGCACAGTGGTATATCCGAGCAAAGGAACGTTCCGCATCGGGATGAAGCTGGGCCAAGCGACGGAAGCTTCGGCGATTAAGCTGCGCTGGTGGGCGTTCAAGAAACTTCCGGGAACGGAAGCGGCTGTGGTGGTTGAATCAGCAGCAACGACAGCTGCGAAGGTGATCCAAGCGGGGATGAAGGAAGCAGCGGCATCAACTGATAAATAGATATGGAATGCAAAGGGAAGGGCTGTTTCAAAAGTACGATAGTGACTTTTGAGACAGCTTTTGTTTGGCATGGGATAGCGTGCTCCAAATGCTGCACAATTTGCAACATAATCACCTACCCAACAGCAATACAGCACAAATATTGCCCAAAAGGCAACATTCTCTTAGAATACGAGCCCCCAAAGGCTATAGAGAGCCTAAATGTTGCATATATTACGCAGCATATCTACCTTCTCTACCGTAAATAGTTACTTATGTTGCATTTCATGCAGCATTTATTCGACACGCATGTAATCAGCTGCCACTCCGATCAGTGGACAATAATAAAGGCGGTGCAGAGTTGAACTCTGCGCCGCCCTTTTGCCTTGGAGCTACTATTCGGTTTGCAGCATCGATTTCGTCACGCTGAGTCGGACCGGTATTTTCTCCGCTTTAAAATAAGTAAAGGTGAGATAGAAGTCGTCCAGCTTATAAACCATGATGGATTTGTCGGCATCGATGGTTTCTTTCTTGCCTTCAATCTTCAATGCTTGGACTTGTTTTAGGAGTTCGGCAATAATGAATTTGTTCCAGAGGTTAACCTCGGCTACATAGGCCTCTTCGGGATTCGCTTCGTCCGGCTCCAGCATGAAAGACAGCTGATAAGCGGCATAGGTCATTAACGATGGACCAGCTGATAATGTCGCCGCAGCATCGCCGGCAGGAAGCTCTTCCCTGGCGGTTGGCTGCTCAGTAGTTGAAGACTCTAAAGTGGAAGTCTCGATAGCCTTCGCAGTTTGCTCCGTTGTCGTCGACTTCTCGGCAGATGCCGTCTTCACCGGCTTTGATTTATCGCCATCTGTAGCTTTATCATCACTTACAGGAGGGGGGCTGGTTGCTTCTTTACTATCGCTTGCTTTCGCACCGGTATCTCCGCCTGTTCCTCCATCCGCATCAGCTCCCTTACCTGCTCCAGCGCCAGCATCTGTGCCGCTACCTGCAGTGCTTCCATTTGCATTATCTTGAGCCGTACCGGCACCGTCATCAGCGGGGGTCAGCTCTTCAACAGGAGGATCAACCACTGCTCCTGCTTCTTCGGCGCCTTCCGTGGCTGCTACTTCAGCCGGTGCATCAGCTTCGCCGAGCACATCTTGCAGCTTCTTGCGCGTCAGGCTGATGAAACCGGCCAGGTTGATTTTGCCGCCTTGGAAAAATCCTTTGTACACCGTATTGCCATCGGCATCATTGAGCGCGCCAACACCGTCATAACGACCGTTCTTGTACTTGCCTGCATAGAGCACGGTTCCCGAAGCAATATCGAATGATTGTCCATCGCCATGCTTCACGCCGCTGCTGAAGCCGCCGGTGTAAGCCATCATTCCCTTCTCGGTAAACAAAGAGCCGAGGCCGTTATATAAGCCGAGTTGGAACGTTCCTTTATATTTAACGACGCCATTCGGATAATATTCGGTTCCTTCGCCGGAGAGCGCGCCGTTCTTGAATTCGCCTTCAATCTGTACGGTTTGGTCCGGCCGCATCAGCTTCCCGGCGCCCTCGTACACGTTATTAGCCCAGTTGCCGTCATAAACGACAGCACCTTCTATATCGTACGATTTGCCAACGCCTGCGTAAGCGCCTTGCAGAAAACCGCCGGCGTACAGCATGCCGCCAAGCTCGTTAAAGAGCGTGCCGTTGCCCTCGAATTTGCCCCCGACAAAGTCGCCTTCATAGTGCGTTTTCCCATCGCTGAAGAACATGGTGCCGGGACCGCCATATTGGTCAAGGGCAAACGTTCCGCGATAGAGCAGCTTACCATCTTGATCAAACCGCTCACCCATGCCGTTCTTGAGTCCTTTGGCAAAGTCTCCTTGATAGATTAACTTGCCGTCCTTAGCGTAAAGCTTGCCAGTGCCTTCATATAAACCGGCAGCGATGCCGCCTTCATAGAGAAGGGCACCTTCGGCATCAACGATCTTGGCCGTACCCGTGAAGGAGGTCAAACTTGCTGAGGTCGCTTCGATCTTAGGTGTGCGCGCAAGCAGCTTATTCAGCATCTTCGGAGGCTTAATGAAGCCGAAATAGAAGATAACAAGGCCGACAATGACAATGATGACAACTAGTTTCTTTGCGATGAAGAAACGTCCGAACGGAATGTAATTTTTGACGGATTGTTCGGCTGGATTGAGGATTGATTTGACCCATTTGCCAATGAATACGAGCAGAAACTTAGGCAGCTGCTTGGCGTACTTCATGGGGATCATGAAGAGTTTCTTGAATGGTTTAATAAAAGGTTTGAGGAATTGCTCCAGCATCTTCATTAGGGCACCTGGATGGTGAACTGGCCGGGCACTGTAATTTGAATCATGCCGCCCCAGTTGCACAGACATTTGGAAGAGTTGTTTAATGCCGGCATATTGCCGATTAAGACAGTCGGCGAACCGGGCGCCCAAGGAGCAGCCGTGACCGGAATACAGGGCATTGGCGTCAATACGCCGAGTGCCGCAGCAGTAGCTGTCACAACCTGCGGATTCGCCATCGAGCTGCACATACCGAAGGGCATAATATTGACCATTGGCTTATTGTCCATAATGTTGGCAATCGGCATCGCAGTCATGACCCGATTCGCGGGCAAGACATTGAGTGCACTCGGTGCCAGACCGAATGAGCACTGCAGCATCGCGCCTTGACAAACAAGCTGACCCATAAACGTTCCCCTTTGTCTGATAGACTTTCAATCATGTCTTCCGAACTATAATCGCTCTAGTTAATAGTACTATAAAGCATTTCAAAGCTTCAATAAGAGATGTCGGTTCTTGGCGAATTTATGCAGTTTTTTGATGTCTCCGGTCGTACTTTGTAGTAGTATGGTAATAAATCGCTATTTTTCTCTCTGAAAGGGAGCGTCCTACAGATGAACCAGCAAAGGCCTATCAAATCCTCGAATAGAAGCAGCTACCCCCTTTTATGGTTGACTATACTTTTATGCTGTTTAATAGGGATATCGGTATATTTGTTTCTGCATCGAAACGAGCTTACTCAGAATCCAACGAAGGATGCGGCTTCCCTTTCGAATTTGTCGGCTATTACAGCGGGAACGAGCGGCGATGTCTACGTCATCAGTGATGCGAAGCAGCAAATTCAAGCCATTAACAGCGATGGCAAGCTCAAATATCGGATAAAACAATCGAGTAACAATCGGAGTAATTTTAGCGAATTGGCAGTGGATGAACAGGGCCGGGTTTATGCAATCAATACGATGCTCGATCAATACGGCCTATACGTGGAGTCCGAGGAAATTGTGCGCTATACCGCAGAAGGCAAGTTCGATAAGCAGCTCTTCATGTGGAAAGGCGATCAGACCAGCAAACGAATCGGACAGCTTAGAGCGCTTCAAATTAAAGCGAATCTATTAACCTTTTACATAAGTAAGCCCAATGAAGTGCAGCAGAAACAGCTTTCGCTCGACAACGGCAAGTGGACACAGCCATTTGCATTCAAGCTGCCGCCGAACCGGTTCCTCTCCGAGGTGTATGGAACAGAACCGGGCTCGATTTACTTCACAACCAAGCGAGGTGCTATCTACCAAGTCGCTGCGGATGGAACGAGCAAGTCCCTTTACCCGGTTGCAGGCATGGAGAAAACCCGCAAAAACTTTCCGGAGCGTCTGAAGCTGGACGGTAACGGAAATATCCTATTCATCGATCGATCCGTTAACGCGCTGACGAAGCTAACGCCTAACGCAGCGAAGCCGATCACGTTGCTTCTCGAAGAGCCAGCCTTAGCGGCAGCTGCTCCGGAAGCAGAGAGCCTAGAAATCGCGGATTTTGCCCTGCACGCAGATGGCAGCAGCGAGCTGCTGCTGGCCGACCGGATTATGAAACAGAGCAGCAATGGGGCAGTAACGCCTTCCTTTGCGCAGCTACATTACAGCGGTCAGGAACAAACGCAGAAATGGCTTGTCTGGGGTGCTGCCATTGCCGGCTTGCTGCTCCTAGCGGCAGCGGCACGGCTCGCCTACATCCATATCATGCGTCGACGGATTTCGTTCTTCCTCAAGCAAATGGTCGCCTTTGTGCCACTGGTTACGATTTCGATGGTGCTGCTTTCCAATTCCATCTACGACGGCTTCTCCGGCAAAATGGAGGAGGAAATGAAGCGGGAGCTGTCCGTTCTGGCGCAGAGCGGTAAATACATTATCGATGGCGATCGACTTGAGAAGCTCACCTCGCCGAACGATTTCATGAACGCCGACTATCAAGAGATTAAGCAGCGCATGAATGTGCTGTTCCAGCATGATAACAGCATTGACCGCAGAGGTTTATACAGCACGGTATACAAATACGAGAACGGCAAGCTCTATATCATTGCAGATGATGACGATGGCGTGAATATGTTTAAGCCGTTCCCTTTATCGGAGGACAACCTTCCGGTCGTTGAACAAGGGCAAGTCATGAGTGGCAGCTGGGTAGATGCGAATGGCCAATGGACCTACGCGATTGCTCCCGTATACAACTCGAAGGGCGAGATTGTCGGTATTTACGAGACCGGACGCGATTTGAACGTATTGCGAGCGGAGAATGCGACGATTAACCAAACGATTTTCAAAAATATTACGATCATTACTGTGCTCATCCTCTTCGTATTCATGCTGTCGTCCTACTTCCTGCTAGCGTCCTTAAGGAAGCTGCGCAAGAGTGTGACCGATATTACGAACGGCAACTGGGACGCGGAAGTCCATATTCGCTCGCGCGACGAGGTGGCTGATCTCGGCGAGCAGTTCAATCTCATGGTGCGTCATATCCGGCAATATATCAGCGACATCACCGCATTCAGCGAGGCATCGTTCCGCTTCGTGCCGCAGCAGGTATTCAAGTATTTGGGCAAACGAGGCATTCTCGATGTTCACTTGGGTGACCAGGTTCAACAGAACATGGTTGTTATGGTGACGAAGCTGCGGCAGTTCTATGAGATGTCGAAGGGGTTAACGCCTAAAGAGAATTTCAACTTCATGAACTCTTTCTTAAGCCGATTTGGGCCTCTGGTACGTAAGGAGAACGGTCTAATCAGCAATTACCTGGGGGCTGGGTTTATGACTTTGTTCCCGAGTCGAACCGAAGATGCGATTAAAGCGGCAATAGCCATCCGCAAAGAATTGCTCGTCTACAACGGTCACAGAGCCAAAGTGAACTATATCCCCGTCGAAATCGGGATCGCGATCCATAAAGGGCCGCTCATGCTCGGTATTATCGGCGAAGAGACGAAGATGGAGAGCAATGTCATATCTGACGATGTGACGTTGACCTCGCGCTTGGAGGAGCTTTCGGAGACGCTCGGTGTTTCCATTCTAGTGACCCGATCCGCTCTGGAGTCGATGGAAGCGCCGGAACGGTTCCAATTCCGCTGGCTTGGCCGCGTTCATATCGAGGGAAATCAAGAACCGATTGAACTCTACGATGTCTATGAAGGCGATACAGAAGCACTCCGCTCCGGTAAGGACAAGACGAAGAAGCTGTTCGAGCGGGGCATTCAGCTTTACCAGGAAGGGCGTTTCTTCGATGCGAGGGAAACCTTCGTTGAAGTCATCAAGTGGAACCGGCTCGACAAAACAGCGAAGCTGTACTTCTACCTATGCGATGAATATTTCCAAAGGGGCACTGCTGTCGATTGGAACGGCACGCTGGCCGTTTCATAAGGCAAAAGGAGGATTAACGAATGATGCGTCAAACGATCTTTCAGGTGCGACCGCTAAAATTGGAAGAAGAAGCAAGGGGAATCAGCTCGTTCTTTCTGTCGGATGACTCGTTCGACGATGTCAACCATACACCCGGTGAAATCCAGCATTATTTGACCAATCCGCTAAATGCGCTTACCTCCGATTATGAATACCGTTTCGTTCAAAATGAGCATAACGACATCATCGGTGTGATCGGCTATTTGCAAAATGAACAGCAGACCGGCGGCTACTACTTGGATTATCTCGTTGTCCATAAGAAGTACCGCAATCACGGCATCGCGTCACTCTTGCTGACCGACATGTTTGAGGTGCTGCGATCCAGGGCGGCTCGTTACATATTGACCTATACCTGCGATACGGATATGTATAAGCCTGTGCGCAGATTGTTTGAGCGACAAGGGTTTACATTGGCAGGCCGCTGTCCTGATTATTATTTTGAAGGGGAAGACCGTTTAATTTACAGCTTGAAGCTGAGCCGTGTACGTTACGAGGAAATTATCGGATCATGAGCATAAACAAATTCAGATGTAAAATGGTGCTTATACGATGAATGCAATGCTACTACGATGGATCGGCGTCAAATTCGAGGACCGGCGAAAGCTGGCCATGATGGCGCCTGTTTTTTTTCTGTGCGGGATCTCGGAGATGTTGAACTATAACGGTTATATGACGTTGTTCAACCAGCGCTTCGGAAGTGAATATTTGCCTTATGTGTACGGAGCGGAAGCGATTATCATGCCGCTCGAGGCGTGGTTTATGTCCTGGCTGACGAGCCGTCTCACCAAACCGCAGCTAATGCGCACGCTCTTTGCCATCATGGGCGCCATTATTGGCGTTAATGCTGTCGCTTTGCTTTTGTTTAACAGCCTGGACATCAATCCGCGAGCGTATTATCCGTTCCTGTTCTTAAGCTCGAGCTTCGTCGTGAGGCAGCAAACCATTCTGTTATGGAGTTTGGCGGTAGATCTGTGTCCGACTCAGCAAGCGAAACGGCTGATGCCTGTCTTTGTCTCTTCTGCCGCGCTTGGCGGTATTGCCGCTGGGGTGCTTGCGCAGCTTGTGAGCAAATGGCTTGGCGCAGATGCTGTCTATATGATAGCGCCTCTGTTCCTACTGGCTGGTGGAGTGAACTATTGGAAGTCTATTGCCCACTATCTTGTTCCCCTAACGTTGAAACAGGAGCGCAGTGTGGCATCAGGTGCCGCAGAGGGTGGATTGTCTTCCGGCGATTATCTCAAACGTTCCTTCACCACACCTTATTTGCTAGTAGCTATCGGCATCATGACGCTGATGCCGGCCCTGTATTTCTTGATGGAATATGTATTTCTGAATGTTACTCGTACCATCTATCAGACAGAATCGGAGTTTGCCTCTTTCTTCGGACTTGTAACTACGTTGCTGTTTACGGTTGCCTTGCTGCTCCAGTTAGTCTCGAATCGTTTGATGGCTTGGCTTGGACAAAGTAATATGCTGCCTGCGATCGCGGTTATTTTTACTTGCGGTTTTGTGGCAGCGGCAGCTGCTTTCGGAACATCGTTCATTCTCTACTCGTTGTCGATCGGGTATATGTTCCTCTATCTGTTACTCTATTATTTCGCAGAGCCTGCCAATCAGCTGTTCTTTAAGCTGCTGCCGATGCTCCAGCGAGATGGTTACCGCTATATTGCGCAAGGTGTCGCGGCATCGCTCGGCATTCTGATCGGTGCGCTCCTGCAGTCGCTGCATGCCGAGCTTGGCTTCAGTTTGCGGTTGCTTGCCTGGATCGGTGGGGGCGGTGGTATGCTGCTCGTGCTGCTGACCTACATCGGCAAATCCCTCTATATTCGGGAGTTGATTCGCAGCGTTCAGACGATGTCGGATACGAGACAGGATCTTGCATTAGCCTTCGATGAGTATATGCGCGAGAACAAATCGCCGCTGATGCTCGATCAACTCCTGGCGAACAGCAATGACTACGCCCGAGAGGTTGCGCTTGGGATGATTGGCCGTACGGGCGACGATACGTATTTGCCGAAGCTGCTGGCTTTGGTAGATGACCGCAGTGCTCGTATACGAATCGCTTCGCTAAAGGCGATGAACCTCGAGCGGGCAGAGCTCCAAGCTTTGGTTAAAGTAGCCTCATTTCTCGAAGACCCTGACTATGAGGTGCGAGCTGCCGGCGTCCGTTTACTGGGCAGAGCCGATCATATGCGGCATCAAGCCGTCTATTTTGTCAGGCTGAAGCTGCTGGATTCAAGTCCTAAGGTCGTAGCCGAAGCGGTCAAAGCACTCTATTATTTGCAAAATGAGCAAAGCTTTGAAGCCTGTTATGAGGTCATTCAGCGCTATTTGAAAGAAGGCGGGGAACAGACCGTCTACATCTGCCGGGTCATTGCTGAACTGGAAATGTACAGTTTTCTTCCGGATGTTGAGCAGCTGCTCGGCCATACGGACCCTGCCGTCCGGGCTGAGGCTATTGCCTGTATGGGAAAACTGCGGCATATCACAGCCATTCCGTGGCTGCTAGAGCAGTTGGAATGGGCGGAGCCGGCTTTATATGAAGTTACGATTGAAGCTTTCATTGCCATGGGAAGCGGCGCCATTGAACCACTGAGGGATGTTCTGCCGCAAGCACAGCCAAAGGTATGGAGTGCAGCGATCCGCGCACTTGCTGCTCTTCTGGATGAAGCAGAGGCTCAGTCCGTGCTGCTAGGTGCAGCTCTATTAAAGCTGGAAGAGCTGTGGAAGAGTCGCGATATTGAGGCGGCGCTGTACAAGATGGAGCTGAACACAAGAGCAGAGCTGGCGAGGATGCGATTGACCGAGCACAAGGCATTCCTGCTTGACGGAGTATGGACTGTCATGGAGCGAACCGCAGAAGGTGATGTTGTTATCGCGGTTCGCAAGGCGATCGAGGATGAGGACGAAGAGATCAGAGAGAGCGGTCTTGAAGCATTGGCGGAAGGATCGGCGGACAAACGGTTGACCGCCGCAATGCTGTCATTGTTCGAAGGCTGGAGCGCTCCCCATGCTGACATGCCTCATGATCAAGCTGTCCAGGTGCTGCGTTCAGCCGCCGGCTTACAGGATATGTGGCTGCAGCTGCTCGCTTCCGATGCGCTGCAACGAGAGGAGAACGAACCATTGAGTGGACAACTGGCGTTAATGGGGATGCTGGATAAAGTCGTATTTTTGAAGCAGGTGCCGTTCTTCAGTGATCTATCCTTGGAGGAGCTCGGTTATATTGCCGGCATTGCCGTGGAGGAGAAACATCCGACCGGTACTCGGTTGGTAGCTAGCGGCGAAATCAACAATAAGCTTGGTGTTATTGTGGATGGTTCGGTGCAGCTGCTGGCGGCAGGCAGCAAGAACGGCATGATTGCGGAGCTTGGTCCAAAGGATGTATTCGGCGAAACCTCTGCCATCGATGCCACGCCAGCAACAACGACGGCTCGTTCTGCTGGTGAAGTGCGCATTCTGACTTTGCTGGGCGATGAGATGGCGAAGCTCATTCGGCTTCATCCGGAAATTGGGATGGGCTTACTGAAAGCCTCGCTTGCACGCGTACGTATGCTAGAGAAAATGATAGCTCAATCAGGCTGATTGAGCTGGAAATAGAAACGATATGAAAGGGAACTTGTTGAAAGTTCCCTTTTTGTTATTTATTTTTGACATGTTATCATGTTGAATTTAAATGGCGGTTTACTTTCCATATTCTTATGGGGCTCTACAATTTCGGATATTTCTATCCGACCGCAATTCTCGAATTCTTGCTGGATGGAGTCGGCGTCATAAAAGAACATTTTCATGCCTTCCATAATCTCGTAATAGTCTTTATCCAACTGCTTGCCTTTCCCGTACATAGGAGCATCCTTGGAGATCGTAGTAAAAATCATATATCCGCCTGGCTTTAATTGATCGTAGCAATCTTGAATGAATTTCGCTCGCTCATCACGATTCAATAGGTGAATCAATGCGTAACAAAATATACCGTCATACAGCTTGTTATCAAACGGCATATCCGTAACGGATCCATGAAAAATATCCATGTGGAGGCCTTCCTGACGTGCCAAATCAATCGCTGTTTGGGATATCTCAATCCCGGTAACTTGAATGCCGTTGTCTATAAAAACCTTCGCGTTTCTACCATATCCCACGCCGGGTATTAAGATATCCTTAACCTTCTTCTCTAGGAAAAAGTCTTTGGTTACGATTGCTGAATCTGCAGGTTCGAACCCCCACATCATTTGATTCGCTACGAAACTCGATTCCCAAATTTCATTCATATTCGATCTCCTTTAAGCTTATAGCGGCTTCACTTAGGCGTCGCTGCATCACTTAGAATGGCTGACCATCAGGTTCAGTATATCCTATTGCGCGGGATTGCAGAAATGAGAGCCGTTTATATCGATTGTAAAAGACAGGAGAATAAGCATAGCTTTTCATTCTGCAAGCGATTACAATGATAGGGTGATATTTTTCTGATACTTTATTCCAGTATAAGAGGAGAGGCTGACGAATGGCAGGAAATCGTGCAGTAGTGTATGTGGAATCCGGAAAAGTTGAAGTACGGGATATTTCGTATCCTGATCTGGTTTTGCGTGACGGCCCCGGTGTTAATCCGCTTAATGTCGGCAGAAAATGCGATCACGGCGTCATCCTTAAAGTAATTACTACTAACATATGCGGAAGTGACCAGCACATGGTGCGCGGTCGTACAACAGCACCGAGCGGTCTTGTGCTGGGTCATGAAATTACGGGTGAAGTTATTGAAGTCGGTCGCGACGTAGAGTTTATCAAGAAAGGCGATCTCGTATCGGTGCCTTTCAATATTGCCTGCGGACGCTGCCGCAACTGTAAAGAGCGCAACACTAACGTATGTTCGAACGTGAATCCGGATCGTCCGGGTTCGGCTTACGGCTACGTTGATATGGGCGGCTGGGTCGGCGGCCAATCGGAATACGTGATGGTGCCTTATGCGGACTTCCAATTGCTGAAATTCCCGGATAAAGAGCGCGCAATGGAGAAAATCCTTGATTTGACGATGCTCTCCGATATCTTCCCTACAGGTTATCACGGTGCTGTTAGCGCAGGCGTGAAGCCGGGTTCCACGGTGTATATCGCAGGTGCCGGTCCTGTCGGCCTTGCGGCGGCTCACTCGGCTCAATTGCTCGGTGCAGCTGTTGTTATCGTAGGCGATCTGAACAGCGAGCGTCTTGCGCAAGCAAGAAGCTTCGGCTGCGAAACGGTCAACTTGCGTGAGCATGCGAATTTGGCCGAACAAATCGATCAAATTCTTGGTGTTCCTGAAGTGGATTGCGCCGTTGACTGCGTAGGCTTCGAAGCGCATGGCCACGGTAAATCGCATGGTGAAGCACCGGCAACCGTGCTGAACTCCATCATGGAAGTTACGCGTGCCGGCGGTAGACTTGGTATTCCAGGTTTGTATGTAACCGGCGATCCGGGTGCGGTGGATGAGGATGCTAAAATCGGCACACTCAAAATCCGTTTCGGCCTCGGCTGGGCGAAATCCCATACGTTCGTTACAGGTCAAACGCCGGTTATGCAATATAACCGCGATCTGATGACGGCGATTCTTAGCGGCAGAGCGCAAATTGCGAAAGCAGTTAACGCGACATTGATCTCGCTCGATCAAGCTCCTGAGGCATACTCGGCATTCGATCAAGGTGCTTCCAAGAAGTTTGTTATCGATCCACACGGCTCTGTCCGTCGTTAATCGAATAATCGATAAGCTGCCTCAAAAGTTGATTGTGACTTTTGAGGCAGCTTTTTTTGTTTGGAGTGGGCGGCATGTTCAGGGCCATTCGAAAGGGTTGAACTAGCTAATCTGGACTTGTGTGAGGAGGTGAGAGATTAATGAGAGATCGAAAAACAAACTCACATTGTCGAAACCATGCAGAAATGAAGCTGAGAGTTCAGAAATTGAACTCTCAGTGGTGAAACTAGCCAATTTGGGCACGTATGAGGAGTTGAAAGTTCGAAAAACAAACTCACACTGTCGAAACCATGCAGAAAAGAAGCTGAGAGTTCAGAATTCGAACACTCAGTGGTAAAACTAACTAATCAGGTTCCGCATGAGGAGTTGAGAGTTCGAAAAACGAACTCTCGCCGCCCAAACCATGCAGAAAAGAAGCTGAGAGTTCAGAAATTGAACTCTCAGTGTTCAATAAACTAACACCCAACTCTCAGATCCGTAATCTCTCCCTGAAGACCAGCGCTGAAGGCTGAGTATCGGAAAATTCGACTTTCAGTGGCGATACCGCACAAAAAAGAACTGAGAGTAGGAAAATCCATCTCGCAGCTCCAGAAACCTTCCCAAACTGCCCAAGCCGAAGGTCGAGAGTCGTAAAATCCAACTTTCAGCCCCAGAAGCTATCCCAAACAGCCCCGGCCCGAAGCTGAGAGTTCGAAAAACGAACTCTCAGTGGTTAAACTAACTAATTTGGCTAATGTCAGTTTAGTCGGGATGGCCGCAGAAACTAGTGAATCGTGGCGAAACTTTTAATAAATTATGGTATATTAAGAGAAAAGCGGTTTGTTAGCGGATTCGGGGAGGAAATCTTTCAGTGAGAACGTTCGGTTCAGGCAAATCGATTCGTAAAATGGACAAAAGCACGTATGAGCAAGCTCCAGCCCTACGTGCCAAATCCGATTCGATGGCTCATGTGCAGCGTGCGCTGGCCAGCGGTGCGCCGCTTCAGGCAGCTGACATGCACACGCTGCAACGGTCGATCGGCAACTCGGCTGCTAGGCAGTTGACCGCAGTCAGCGGGAAGCCGATCATGGCCAAAATGACGGTCACTCAGCCAACCGATGCGTACGAGCTGGAAGCGGATCAAGTCGCATTTCGTGTAGCTAGCGACTTGCAGTCCGATTCGAAGGATAGCGATTCCGCAGTACAGCGAACGGAGGAGCAAGGCGAGAGCGAAGAAGAAGAGCTGCAGCTGAAAGCGGACAGCGCCGGAGCGATCCAGCGTGAGGAGCAAGGCGAGTCCGAAGAAGAAGAGCTGCAGCTGAAAGCGGAAAGCGCCGGAGCGATCCAGCGTGAGGAACAGGGCGAGAGCGAAGAAGAAGAGCTGCAGCTGAAAGCGGACAGCGCCGGAGCGATCCAGCGTGAGGAACAGGGCGAGAGCGAAGAAGAAGAGCTGCAGCTGAAGCGTGATCCGTTCTCGGTGATCCAGCGCGCCGCTGAAGGTGCTCCTGCAGAGGCCAGCCCGGGAGTTGAGGAAACGATCAACGAGCTTCGCGGTAAGGGTCAGCCTCTGCCGGATCGCCTGCGTAAGCAGCTGGAGGATTCTTTTGGCGCTGATTTCAGTAAGGTTTCGATTCATACGGATAATGCGGCGGATGATCTTGCCAAGAAAGTCGGCGCGCGCGCATTTACAACCGGAAATGATATCTTCTTCCGCCAAGGTGAATATAAGCCGGGTACAGCAAGCGGGCTTCAGCTTCTCAGTCATGAGCTCACCCATATCGTCCAACAGAACTAATCGTTAAGAAGCGTAAAGCAAACTATTCCGCTTAGGAAAGTTTGCTTTTTTGTTTTGTCATATATCCATAAGAAAGGCAATAAATAGTTACCAAACAAACCCGTGGACATGGTAAACTGATTACGGGTCAACCTAAAAGCGTTACAACACTTTGTGGGAGGTCATTCGCGATGCATAATTGCACTTTAGTTACGAAACCTGCCTTAAACATGGTCGGAATCAGCTATTGCGGTCCATATTCATCGTTTCCGGATGAAGCGATTCATCTGCAAAGCGAGTTTCGCTCCAGAAAGCATGAAATTGAAGGCGAAGTAAAGACAACCGTGCTTTACAGTCCTTATTTCGGCAACGAAGTATTTGCAACGTATTGGGCGTGTTTTGAGGTCCCCCATCTGAAACAGGTGCCGGAAGGCATGGTGCAGTTTACAATTCCGCAGCGCACCTACGCTATGGCAGCATGTACAAATAAACGCATCGGTGAAGGCTACGAGCAGCTATCGGCTTGGATGAACGAGGAGAAGCTGTTAAAGAGGGAAAATGCGGTATCCCTTGAAATCTTTTATATTGACGAACACTTGGAGGAGGAGCAGGTCGAACTGCTGATTCCCATTGTAGAACAATAATGCTTCGTTCAGCTGGCTGCCTGCACCGAATAAGGAGAACTGGAATCAATCATGACAGCAGCCAAATTTTTCACACACCCGTTAGGCATAATTGGAGCTTCCGTCAGCGCAACTTTGCTCTGGGGAAGCTCTTATCCGTTTATTAAACTGAGTTACGCAAGGCTTGGCATCGGATCGCATGATACGCTGGAGCAAATTTTATTCGCAGGCTACCGCTTCACTTTGGCCGGTTTGCTAATTCTGGCTTATATGCTGCTCCGGAAGGAAAAGCTTCGTTATCAGCGAGGCAGTGGCGGAATGGTCGCGTCCATTGCGTTGTTCCAAACGGTTCTGCAGTACATTTTCTTCTACGCGGGATTATCAAAGAGCGCAGGAGTTGTAGGTGCAGTTATTGCCGGGACGATCTCGTTCTTCCAAATTGCATTGGCTCATTTCTTGTACAAAAATGACCGAATCAATGGTACCAAAGGTCTCGGGCTACTTGTTGGTTTCTTGGGGCTGCTGGTGCTTGGTTTATCCAAGCATGACGGCAACAGCGGACTTCATTTCTCTCTGGGCGAAGTGCTGCTTATTGCGGCGACACTGTTTAATGCGATTGCAAATTTACTATCCAAACGCGCTGCGGCTTCCTACAGCATCCCATACATTAACGGCTATCAAATGCTCATTGGCGGGATTGTGCTAAGCGTCATCGGTGCATGGAAGTCGGGCTGGGCTCCGTTTCATTTTGACGGTATCGCGCTGCTTATGCTTCTTCACTTGGCACTCGTATCGGCACTAGCGTTCATGCTCTGGAATAACGTCATGAAATACAACAGCGTAGGCAGTGTATCGATGTACCTGTTCCTCATTCCGGTATTCGGTGTGCTGCAATCCGCGATGTTCCTAGGTGAGCCGCTTTCTGCTGCAGTACTGGGGGCTTTAGCGCTGGTCAGCGCCGGGATTGTTATCGTAAACCGGCGTAAACGCGAGGTGAAGGCCGATCAAACCGCGTAATGGATTAAAGCTTGGCATAACAGTCGGACTGATTGCTGGTCTGCTGCTCGCCATGCTGCTCAAAGGGTTCCAAGCGTTATCCGGCAAACAGGTGTACACGCTGCTGCTGAATATCGATTGGCTGCCGAACATGCCGAATCGGCTGCCGGAAACAGTGGAGCTTGCGCTCCATCTTGTCGTTTCGGTACCGATCGGCATTCTTTATGTGTGGATGACCTGGAGAAGGGAGTTCCAGCGACACTGGATGGTTGGACTCCTAATCGGTTTAATTACGGCGATCACATGGTTTCCGTTAACTGCGTTATCTGACCGAGTTCCCACAACTTCGGACCTGTCGGCACTACTATTGTGGCTGCTCGGTCATATCTGTTATGGATTAGCGCTTGCCTCCATGATTTCTATACAGAGACGAGGCAGGTCCTGCACGGCCAACCTACATAAGAGGTGATTGATACAATGTCCATTCCGATTTCGATAATTGATGCATTTACGTCCGTCCCTTTCCGTGGAAACCCGGCTGCCGTATGCTTGCTTGGCGAAGCGCGAGACGAACAGTGGATGCAAGACGTAGCTGCGGAGATGAATTTATCCGAGACCGCATTCTTACAGCGCAGAGAGGATGGCAGCTACGATCTTCGTTGGTTTACGCCGACCGTTGAAGTGGATTTATGCGGTCATGCGACCATGGCTAGCGCGCATTTCTTATGGGAAAATCAACATCTCGCAACCGATCGAACAGCATCCTTTCACACGCGCAGCGGGCTGCTCATGGCAGACCGGACAGAGAACGGGATCAGGCTGAATCTGCCTTCAGAACCAGCTCAACCGATGAAAGCACCGGAAGAACTTATTCAAGGGCTTGGTTTAATTCCGCGGTATGTCGGAATGAACCGCATGGACTATTTGGTCGAAGTCGACAGCGTTCAGACCGTCCAGACGTTAAAGCCAGATTATGCGATGCTGGCTAAGGTTGAAGCAAGAGGGATTATCGTGACAAGCAAAGGCACGGGGAAACCGGGCGATTATGATTTTGTATCACGCTGCTTCTATCCGGCATCCGGATGCAATGAAGATCCTGTTACAGGATCAGCCCACTGCGCGCTTGCACCATACTGGCAGCGACGGTTGCGCCAGACTACTTTTATGGCTTATCAGGCCTCTCCTAGAGGAGGCGAGCTGTACATCGAGCTCGAGAATGATCGCGTACTTATGTCCGGTCAGGCCGTAACCGTAGTGAAAGGGCAGCTTACCGGTCAGTAGGTAAAAATCCCTATCTAGATACAAGCAGCAACTTATGCTATAATTGCATATTGCAATTGCATAAAGGGGAAGGTGTGGAACGTGACTTACGAGATTCCGAAACATATCGAGCAGTTCGGCGAAGATATACAGGAGCATCAGCTCAGATATCATAACCGACGGGTGATCGTTTCCAAGGAATTTACTTTTGATAGTGCGCATCATTTGCATTTATATGAAGGCAAGTGCAAAAGTCTGCACGGCCATACTTATAAGCTTCAGACGATTATGTCCGGGAAAACGGATCATCGTGGACTAACCATCGATTTTGCCGATATGAAACGGATTGCCAAAGAGCGGGTCATCGACAAGCTCGATCATCGATATTTAAACGAAGCGCTGCCTCCGATGAATACGACGGCAGAGAACATGGTCGTTTGGATTTATGAGCAAATCCACGATGCGCTCCTTGAAGAAGGGCATCATCCGAATATCCGCATTGAAGAAATTCGCTTATGGGAAACACCGACGAGCTATGCGGCTGTAACGCGCGATATGATGGAGGCGGACGAGAATGCCGGATAAGGATACAGCGCCGACTGAGGGGCGCTCCATTCGGCTTCCTATGGTGGAAATTTTCGAAACGGTCGAAGGCGAAGGCACACGTGCCGGGTTTCCGACCGTTTTTGTACGTCTGTTTGGCTGTAATTTGCGCTGTGTTTGGTGCGATACGAAGTACAGCTATCCACCGGCAGAAGCAGAATTTACGATGACGATTGAAGATATTGTGTCCCAAGTGGAGCTGCAATATAAAGCCGAGCATATTTGTATGACCGGCGGCGAGCCGCTGTTATATGGCAGTCGCTCGGCAGCGCTGCTGCAGGCGTTATGTGATATCGAGCGGATCAAAGATGTCCATGTGGAGACAAACGGAGCGATTGACCTTGCACCGTTCCTTCGCGATATCCACTCTTCGAAAGCTCGATATATTATGGATTATAAGCTTCCGGATTCGGGGGAGAATGCGGCGATGCTGCATGATAACTTCGCATTGCTGCGGGAGCAAGATGAAGTGAAATTTGTAATTGCAACGGACCGAGACTTCGATGCTGCTGTGCAAACGCTGAAGGATTATCCGACAGCTGCGCTTGCGCTGTTTAGTCCCGTGTGGGAGAGCATGCCGCCTGCGAAGCTGGTGGAGAAGATGCTTGCAAGCGGACTAACAGGAGTGAAGCTGAACTTACAGCTGCATAAGATCATTTGGGATCCGGCTAAGAGAGGTGTGTAAGGGCTATGAAAAAAGCGGTTATTATTTTGAGTGGCGGTTTGGACAGTACGACTTGCATGGGTTACGCCAAAGAAGCGGGGTACGAGCTATACCCGATCACATTTAACTACGGACAGCGTCATATTATGGAGCTGAACAACGCGCGCGCGGTTGCCGAATTTTATGGCGTAAGCGATCGCTTCAAAATCATCGAGCTTGGATTCTTGCGTGATTTTGGCGGAAGCGCATTGACGGACGATACGATCGATGTTCCTAAGATGGGTGCAGACCCGGTTCCGGATGAAGCCGGCGAAATACCGGTAACGTATGTACCGGGACGCAATTTATTGTTCTTGTCCATTGCTACGTCGTTTGCAGAAAGCGTTGGCGCTGAAGCGATCTACATCGGCGTAAATGCGCTGGATTACAGCGGCTATCCGGATTGCCGACCTGAATTCATCGCGAAGGTGGAAGAGGTTATTGCAATCGCAACTAAAGTGGGTGTAGAGGGTAAACCGATCTCCATTGAGACGCCCCTCATTCATCTGACGAAAGCCGGCATCGTAGCAGAAGGTATGCGTATGGGCGTTCCTTATAACCTGACTACCTCGTGCTATAACGGGGAACCAGAGGCTTGCGGCGAGTGCGACAGCTGCCGCCTGCGTTTGAAAGGATTTGCTGAAGCAGGCACGACAGACCCGATTCCTTATAAATCCTAATAAAAAGACAGTTCATGCAACCAGGGAGCATCCCTGCCGAGTGAACTGTCTTTTATTGTGCAATATTCGGCGAAGGCCAGGCACTAGGCAAGCTACTAGGCAAAGCTCAACTCCTTAAGCTTGCGAGCTCCGTTTGGCTGTTTCATCAGAGCTCCGTGTCCGCTGACGCATCGAGGAATGAAGGGTGACTTTGTTCTTGCCGCTCGTCTTCGATTGATACATCGCTTCATCGGCTTGACTTACGATCTCTGCGATCGACGCGCCTTCACGGCTCGCACTAACGCCGACGCTGATGGTGACCATCGTCTCTTTCTCAACCCGGCTGCGGATGGTTTCTGCCACGACCTCCGGCTTCGCGTTAGGTGCAGCGACAAGACCGAGCAGCTCTTCGCCGCCATATCGGCCAGCGGTTCCAATCCCGGCTGTTTCTTCTTTCAATATTTCAGCGACCTGCTTTAGGACACCATCCGCTTTATGGTGACCCTGCGTATCATTAAGCTTCTTGAAGTTGTCGATATCACAGAAAATTATGGAAATCCGCTGCGTATCTCGAAGCAGCTGTTCCGCTTTCTTAGTGAAATGACGCCGATTGTACAAGCTTGTTAGGCCGTCCGTAATCGACGATTGGAAGGTCATCAACAGCCGTTCCAGCACCCACTCGAACAAGAGCAGGAAAAGAAGCGTATAATAGACGACAGGGAGCAAGTGGCTTAGAATGACAAGCATCGGGACTTTCCCGTGAAATACATAGCCGTCCGCCAAATCGGACAGCTGATAGATAAAATAAACGATCAGGCTGGCTGAATAGTTGAACCTTTGATCAATGCCTCGTAAATTAAGCAAAATGATAAAGTTCAAGATGAGTCCGTAGAAATCAATTGCCAGCAGCTGCGTTTGAACCGCATCGATGGATTCATTCAGGGATTCGGGTGAGAGTGAAAGCTGGGCGCCGGTCACAAGGATCAGCCCGATAAACATAAGCAAGAATGGCATACCTTTCAATCTTGTGCTGGGTCCGGTATACAATTTCATGAAAACAAAGTTTATAATAATAAATGAGAGCAAACTGACAAACGATTGCGTCAGCTCCAGGTAAGGCGAACTCGATTGGCCGGGGAACGATAACCCGATGATGAAGCCGTTCTGCAAGATGACAATCGGAAGAACGAAAATCAGAATGAGATAAGTGCGGTTTCGTCTGTAGCTCTGATATAGCTTGACGGCCATAAAGAGCATGAGAACGAGAATGGTCATTACACAAGCAGATGCGAAAATTTGTCCGGTAGATCCGGCGAGCCACTGTAGAATCGTCATGTTAAGACCACCTAAGAAGAGGGTAAACGCAGGGAGTATGTAGCGTGTAAAGTAATCTTGACTCAACTTTACAGAAACGTATGTTCTAGTATATCATGTTTTTGGCAGGTCGAGAAGTATAATGCAAGTTTGATTGAGGAGGCTTTGCACATGAACATTTTGCAGGCATTGTTTTTTCCTCCGGAGCAACCGGGCGGCGTGTCCTCAATGGTTCCTTACATTCAAGAACGATTCAATAAAATCGGTTGGCCGATGGAGTTATTCTCCCTTCCGAAACGGGTAAGGGGAAAGGGCCAAGAGCCCGTTACGTTCGAAACATTCGATATTAGCCATTACGAGGGTAATCCCATTATCGATAAATATTTGCAAACCTATCGCGATTACGTTTGGTGGACGAAGCTGCGCATTCAGAAATCCTATGATCTCATTCATGCCCATCATCCGATTCCGGCGCTGGTGATGAAACAGCTTTATCCGGACACGCCGCTTGTGATGACGATTCATTCCAGTTACGAACGAGAGCTGATTCTAAACGGCAAAATCATTGAAGGCGGCATGGAGCATCGTTTCTTAACTTCGATCTACAAAGAGCTTGAGCTCAAAGCAGATCGGATCTTGACGCCGTCAGAAGCATTCCGCAGCTATATGCGCCCATATGTGAACGATGCGGATCAAATCCAGGTCATTCCGAACGGGTTTGACGAGAAGCGTTTCAAACCGATCTCCCATGAGAACGAGGTCGTACAGCTCATTACGGTATGCCGCCTTGTCCCTGCTAAAGGGTTGGATATTCTGCTCCATGCCTGCGCGCAGCTGAAGGCGCGCGGACAAAACTTCGTCCTTCATATTATCGGCGATGGACCGAGCAGACTTGAGCTGGAGCAGCTTGCACAGAAGCTGAACTTGTACGATGACATTATCTTCTACGGTTACATGCTGCATCCGGAAGAGTTTATGCCTTTCTTCGATGTTTTTGTACTGCCGTCACGCGCAGAAGCATTCGGCTCTGTGTTCGCTGAGGCAGCGCTTTGCTGGCTGGCACTGGTCGGGACGAATGTGGGCGGAATCGCGGAGCAGATCGATGATGGAATCAATGGTCTATTAGTAGAACCGGAGAATCCGACCGCGCTTGCGAACGCGCTTGAGAAGGTCGTTTCGGATCAAGATTTCCGCTACAATATGGCCCGTGCGGCTTGGAATAAAGCGAAGCGCGTCTACTCGTTACAGCGGGTAATCGCGCAATTGAAGCAGGTTTATACGGAAATAAATCCGGAAGCGGACGCGACAGAATAGGGAGCTAGGACATGGGAGTCTCATTTCGATTTATTCATGCGGCGGATTTGCATGTCGACAGTCCTTTCCGAGGATTGACGGAGGTGCCTCCCCATGTCAGGGAGGGACTTGCGTCCTCGACCTTTCAGGCTGTTCGCCATCTGGTCGAGGCGGCATTGCGCGAAGCAGTTGATTTTGTCGTTATTTCCGGCGATCTCTATGATACAGCCGATAGATCGCTCCGTGCGCAATTATCCTTGCAGCGGGAGTGGCAGAAGCTGCATGCCCAAGGCGTGCGGCTATTTGTTATTCATGGCAATCATGATCCATTGTCAGGCGCACAGGCTAATTTGGATTGGCCAACGTCGGTTCATTTCTTCGGAGCGGATCAAACAGAAGCTGTGCCTGTCTACACGAAAAATGGAGAGCTGGCTGCTCATGTCCATGGCATCTCCTATGGGACAAGGATTGTAACCGCAAATTTGGCGTCACGCTATAAGCCGGTCGACGATGGATCCTATCAAATTGCGCTGCTGCATGGCACGGTGGATGGGCATGCCGGACATGATCCTTATGCGCCATGCAGCTTGACGGAGCTGGTAGGTGCAGGGTTCCAGTACTGGGCGCTTGGACATATCCATCAACGCGCCGTGCTTCATAGTTATCCTCATGTTGTCTATGCCGGCAATACGCAAGGCAGACATGCCAACGAGACAGGCGCGAAGGGCTGTTATCTCGTAGATGTCAGCGATACGTTCGAGACAAAGCTGCAGTTTCTCCCTTTGGATACGATACGTTGGGAGACTTTACATGTCTCTATCGCAGGTATTCAGTCCGAGCAGGAACTGCTTTATGCATTAGAACAAGCTGTGATAGCGGCAGCGGCGAAGGGTGAAGACAGGTCGCTCATGATTAAGCTGCGCTTAGAGGGTCGCGGTCCGTTGCATCGCCTTTTAACGGATGCAGTCGTAATCACGGAGCTGCTAGGTGGAATAAGGGAACGAGTCGGCGGGCTTGATTCAACGTCAGGCTACATACCAGGGACGCAGTGGAGCTGGATTTATAGTTTAGAAGCTGCAACCGGAGCAGAGTTGGATCTGGAAGCTCTGGCTGCAGAGGATAGTTTTACAGGTGAGCTTATTCGCAGCAGCAATGACGCACAAGCGGACGAACTTGCGATGCAGCAGCTGCTGGATGAAGCCCTTCAATCGTTATCAAGCAATGCCAGAATTCGAAAAATGGTGCGCACGCTACAGACGGAGCGGGCTGCAGGATGGTTTGAGCAAGCAAGGGAGCTTGCGGCCGGAATGCTGACCGAGGATGCCGATGCGCAGAGAGGGCCGTCGCCTGAGCAGGAAGCGGGACAAGGAGGCGAGCGAATATGAAGCTTCAAGGACTTCATGTAGAAGGTTTCGGGAAGCTGAGCGACCTTCATTGCAAATTCGATGCGCCTGTTACGATTGTTTACGGACATAACGAAGCCGGCAAAAGCACCCTGCTTGGGTTCATTCGCGCAATGCTGTTCGGTTTTGCTACTAAAGGCAATCCGGCTGAACGGCAGGAGCCTGTAAATGGCGGCCGCCACGGCGGGCGATTGTTTTTCCAAAATAGTGCGGGACATTCTTACGTGCTGGAGCGTTACAGCAGCGCTGCCGGGAAGGTGAATATTCGGCGGCTTGATTTGGATGGAAGCAGCGGAATTGGCGGAAACGGCGGAATTGAAACGCTCACTCAGCCGATATGGGAGCGTTTATTTCTGGGCGGCGTCAACGAGCGATTGTTCCGTGAGCTGTTTGCCATCTCGTTATCGGAGCTGCAGGCTATCGGAATGCTGGAGGGCGATGAGCTCGGCAAGCAGCTGTATCACGCCGGCTGGAATGGCGGCAGTGCGATCGCGAAGACCGAGAAGCTGCTGCAAACACAGTTAGACCATTTATATCGCCCGCGCGGAAGTACGCAGCAAATGAATAAATTAATGAAGGCGCTTGATGAAATCGACATACAGCTTCGTCAATCGGAGGATAGTATCGTCGCCTTTAATGAACTGAGTTCATCGCTTGCAGAGATCGAAGGCGATCAGTCGCATGTGGAAGAGCGGCTTCCCTCATTGCGAGAGACGGAAGCGCTTCTGACAAGAGCTGTTCATCTGCGCCAAGCGTGGATCGAGCGGCTTGCACTGCTACAGGAGCAGGAAGCTTACGGCGATGCGCCGAGGCTGGTTGCGGATGCGCGAGCGAAGACGGAGGCAATAGCGGCGGAGCTTATTCGTTTGCATGCTGAGCGTCAGCAGAATAATGAAATAGGGCAGAGGCAAGCACAGCTGTTGGCTTCATTGTCTTACGATGATCGGTTGATCGCTCGTGAGCATGAAATCGAAGCCTTGCTGCTGTCTGCCGAGCATATAGCTGCGTCCAAACAGAGTGCCGCAGAGCTATTGGCGGAAATGCGGGAGCACGAGGAGACGGCTCGCCGACTGATCCACCGCATTTCCACGACGTGGACTGAAACGGAGCTGCGGTCGTTCCCAATTGGAGTCGCGGACCGGGAGCAGGTACGGGTATACCGTGCTGCGCTTCAGGAAAGCGCGAAAGCTAAAGGGCATGCTGATGCGGAGCTTCGCGCAGCATCGCAGCAGGTTGGGGAAGTGGCTGGACAGCTTTCAGAATTAGATGCGGACAGCGGTGTAAGGGCTCTTGGGACGTCGGCAGCCAACGAGCTGCTTCCGGATTCCTCGGAAACGCTTCGGCTTGCTGCACGTCAGTTCGAGGAAGCCTGGCATGAGCTGGAATTGGCCAGGCTCCGCGCCGCTTCATCGCAGCGTTCAGGTGAAGAAATGCAGCAGAATCAGCGCGAAGAAATGCGGTCGACGCTGCTGCGGGTTGGAAGCGGCTCTTATTGGGCTGTCGTAGCCGTTACAACGGTCGGCGCGGCCGTGCTTGCCGCTGTCGGCGAGCCTGTTGCTGCGGTTGTCGCAGGTGTTGCCGCAGTTGCGCTCGCGACGCCGGCGTTGATGAGCCTTGCGAAGCCGTCTGTCGGCGCTTCATACGGTCGAGCAAACGGGAGAAACCGATCAGGACGCGGTCGCGCACGGGAGGCCTCCTCTGGGGCGGCAGCTGCGGCCGACGCACTGCTTGCCGACGCGGAGAAGCGCGTCGTAGCCGCGGTGCGGCAGCTTGTCCGCGAGCCTGCGGCATTAATAGCTGCGCTGCTGGCACGGGAGCAGCACGAAGCTTCTGCGACGCAGCAGGCCGAGCTGTCGGCGGCATGGCGGCAATCCGCCGCTGCCAGAGATGGCCGCGCCTCGGCCGCGCCGTCACTGCGCGAGGACTTCGCTGGCGGCGCGGCAGCAGGCTCGCCTGCGCATGTGCTCTCGCGCCTGCGCGCTGCCATCGACGCGCGGCAGGACGAGCTCCGCCTGCGCGCCGGCACCGCTGAGCGCCGCGGGGAGCTTGCGCGCCGCCATGCGCGTCTGCGCGCGCAAGAGGACGCCGCCCTCGCCGCGGTGGACCACGCGGCCGAGGCGGCTGCAGCCATCGCGGCCAGATGGCGCGATTGGCTGACCGATTGCGGCCTTCCGGCTTCGCTCACGCCGGAAGCGGCCGCGGAAAGCTTCGATCTTGCCGAGCAGGCGCTGCTGCGGCTGCAATCGTATGACCGTGCAGCGGGCAAGGCTGCACGGCTGCAGGCGGAGGTAGCCGCCTTCGAAGACGCGGCCCTGCAGCTGAGCGCGGCGTTCCCCGCGGCGGCGAATCGCGCGCATGGCGACGCGGCCGCAGCCGTTCGCATGCTGCACGCGGAAGCGGGCCGGCATGCGGCGGCAGCCGGCCGAGCCGGGGAGCTGCGAGCGCGGCTGGCGGAGCTGGAGCAGCAGGCATCGCAGCTGGCCCAGCTCACGCTTGACTTGGAAGCGAAGCGGCAGCAGTGGTTCGCGGCCGCGAAGGTGAGCAATGAGCTGGAATGGCTGGAAGCCTTGCAGCGTTCTGAGCGACTAGCGGAACTGGAAGCGGAACGCTACAGACTGGATGCGGAGCTTACTGCGGGGCTAACAAGTGGACAGCGCGAGAAGCTGGAGACTTGGTATGCCTCTTGCGATGGCAATCAGCTTGTACAGATGCAAGAGGAAGCGAAGCGCGAGCTGAAGCAGCTGGAGCAGCGCAGAAGCGAGCTGCTTGAGCAGAGCGGCCGCAAGCGCCAGCAGCTGGAGCAGCTGGTGCAAAGCAGCGGCAGATCGCGGCTGATTATGGAGCGTGAGCAGGCAACGGCTGCGCTGGAACAGCTGGTTGAGCGCTATGCGGTAGGTGCGATCAGCATGACGATGATTCGCCGAACCAAACGTGTCATGGAGGAGCAGCGTCAGCCCGGAGTTCTACGCGAAGCATCGCGGATAATGGGCCGACTTTCTCAAGGAGGCTACAAGCGGATTTCGATTCCGGAGGGCGAGCAAACGATCTCGCTGGAGACGAAGGACGGTAGGCTGGTAGAAAGCAAACTGCTCAGCAGAGGGACTGCTGAGCAGTTGTATCTGGCGATGCGTTTAGCGCTCGCGGATGAGGCGGCAGCCTCAAATGAACTACCCCTTTTACTGGATGATCCGCTAGTTAACTTTGATCTGACCAGGCAGAGAGCCGCCGTCGAAGTGCTCGGTGAGCTTGCAGAACGGAGGCAAATTGTGCTGTTTACTTGCCATGATCATATGAGAGACTTAATACGTACTATTTTACCGCAAGCCGAATTCATCCATTTATCTTAATGGATCGTACTGAACACGTTCATTCCCCAATCGGAGGCCGCTGCTTAATCAGCAGCACCAGCCAACCCAGGCTGATGAGCCCAAAGAGCGGATAGAGCGTGGAGAGAAGCGGGCCGAATCCGATTTGGCTCGCTACATAACAACAAGCCAGTGTCAGAATTGTGAGCAGGGTCCGGGAAAGTTTGAGCCGTTCCTGCATCTGCAGCGTCAGTCCGTACACATCGGCAATCAGCGTGGTGAAGATTTCGGCAAAAATCAGGAAGATATAGATCCACTGAATGCCATGCCCGAGCTGGCGTGCGATACCGCCCATCGGAATCGCAAATTGCTGAATGCCCGGCATGTATACGGATAATGCGATATGGCCGGCAAGCAGCATGAAGCCGATCCCGATGCCGCCGATCCACGAGCCGTATACAATCGTTTTACGGTCTCGCATTTCTGCGCCAAGCGGTACGAGCACGGCCTGTGCCATCGATAAGTTGAAAGCGGCATAGAGGAATGGGGAGGCCCAAATGGAGACCGGCGAATGGTCGCTTGTCAGGAGCAGCCACCGATCCGAGCCGGGTGTTTTGACCGTATCGATGATGATGAGCACCGTGAAGAGCAGCATGACCGGCACCACGATCGCATTGACCGTCAAGATTGCATTCATCCCTTTGCGCAGCAGGAAGAAGCAGCCGACCATCGTGATCAGCAGGCCGGATTGATAAGAAATATTCCAATTCTCGGAGAAGATGGCGCCTGCGCCTGCGAGCATAACGGCACAAACACCGAACAAAACAATGAGCATGAAATGACTGATCCAGCGTCCAAAGCGATCGCCGAACAGCACTTTATTGACGTCTTCATAGGATTTAGCCCTGACGTCGCTTGCGATCAGCATCATTTTGGCGCCAAGCCAAACAAACATGATCGTAGCCATTAGAATCGTTACGGCACCTAGAAAGCCAAATCGAGTAAAAAATTGCAAGATCTCTTGTCCGGTTGCAAAACCTGCGCCAACTACCGTACCCATATACGTAAACGCGATTTGCATGATTTTACTCGCTCTTTTCATCCTTTTACATGACCTGCCTTTCGTACAATACCTACTAGTAAAGGTATGTCCGACTGAGGACAGGCATGACTATTATCCTTCTTATAAGAGAAAGCGGTGGATTTGCCGGTATGGCTATGGTTGTTGCCATTAGTGTTTTCTCTGCATCCCTCGCGCTGATTGTCTGGAAGCCAAAAGGAATTCACGAAGCCATTGTCGCCTTTCTAGGTGCGGCATTGCTGTTCGTAGCCAGACTTCTTACGCCGGAGGATGCGGCTTATATATGGAGCTTTGTTTGGAATGCGACCTTCTCCTTAATCGGCATTATGCTGTTTACGGCGCTTTTGGATGCGAATGGTTTTTTCCGATGGGCGGCGCTCCATATTGTACGATCCTTTCATCATAGGCAGCTGCGCCTATTAATCGGATTGTGCGCACTCGCTGCGGCAATCACGGTGTTTTTCAACAATGACGGCACGATTCTGATCATGATTCCGATCGTGCTTGAAGTAACGGCACTGCTTCAGCTGTCCCGCAGGAGCCGCATCGCGTTCTTGCTGGGGGTAGGCTTAATGGCAGATACCGCAAGCGCGCCTCTAATGATGAGCAATTTAACGAACATTCTGACAGCGGATTTCTTTCATCTGACCTTCGGGGAATATGCCAGAACGATGATTCTACCGGGGATTGTAGCGATACTGGTGACGATTGCGGTTACGGCAGGTTATTTCGGCAGAAGCATTCGCATGGAGGAAGAGAGACCTCATGCGCCGCAATCCTTTCCTGATCCGACTTCGGCGATCAGCCATAAAGGGCTGTTCTACCTCTCTTGGGTCATTATTGCGTCGATTATGGCAGGTTATTTATTAGCGGATAAAATGGGGGTTCCGGTAGCGGCCATCGCTTTGACAGGAGCCGCTGTCCAGTGGCTGGCAAGTATGGTTGCCGGCCAAGGGAACGTGAAAAAGACGCTCCGAGGAGCGCCTTGGTTGATCGTTGTATTCGCATTGTCGATGAATCTTATTGTTTACAGTATGTATCTGCACGGTGCGGTCAACTGGTTCCCCCACGCAATCAAGCCTTTGACGGATCAAGGACCATTGATTGGCATCCTTGGCTCCGGCGCGCTGTTCTCCCTGCTCAGTGCGGCAGTCAATAACTTGCCTGCAGTGCTCGTATCCTCGCTGGCGATCGAACAGACAGCCGGGCCGCATTATTTGCCGTACGCCAGCTTGCTCGGCACTTCTGTCGGCGCGAAGCTGACACCGATCGGTTCGCTCGCAACGCTTCTGTGGCTGCAATTGCTGCGCAGAGGCGGCATTGATATGTCTTGGCGCGAATACGCCAAATACGGACTGCTGTTAACCGTTCCGATTCTGCTTAGCGCACTCTTAACCTTGTGGCTTATCTTGAAGTAAAAAGAGCTTCATCGAAAGCACCTTTTTCGTTTGGGGATCAAGGTCCAGCTTCAGCAATGCTCCGGCAGCTTGATAAGCGAGTACGCTTGCGGTATGAGTAGTCGGTTTCCCTAAAGCTGCAGTTACGGCGTTCTCGCCGTCACCTACACGAAGCCCGCTTAGGCCGCTCGAAATAGTTTTCTCGAATACTTCCACAAACCGGACTTTCTTATCCGAACCATATCCGACGGAGAATCCGGCATACTCAATAACGGTAATGGTCTCTTTCTCATCATCGATTGTATAATTGTCCGTTTGCTTGCCGAGTCGTGTATCCAAAGTAGATTTGGCATCACCGATGGCGATGCCATGAAGCTTAGGCGCTTTGGCATCCCACTTCGGCTCTTCTTTCACTACAGCTTGCTTCGTTCCGGCCTTACCGGTGGAGGATTCCGTCTTCGCATCCGCGATCGTTGTGTCCTGCGAGGAATTCTCCTCGAATAATGCCTCTTGGCCGTCGCCTTTTGCAACATACGCTTTCTGAGGACTGTCGGAATGGTCGTCGATCAGTGACCCGGCTTGTTCAGCCGTTAACCGGCCCGTATTTGGACTTTCGATTCCCGCGACGCCAAGCGAGCAGCTTGAAAGCAGGAGAAGCATCGTGCAGGCGGCAGCCGTATAGGCGATTTGCTTGGTAGTTAAGCTCGATATCATTCGTGTCACACCTCCTTGATGTTCGTCCAGCATCCGACCGCTTCGTTGTTATACAGTTAGACGTCGGCAATGGAAAAAAGTTGCAAGGATTAGCAGTGGTTTCATGATATTTTTTACCGATTAGTTGCGCTTTTGGTGCCCCATATGATACCTTTAACGGAAAAGATTTTTTTGGTGGAGGGAAAGCGAATGGAACTGCTAAAAGAACGCATACTGCGTGAAGCCTCTATTCTAAATCAAGATGTACTTAAGCTGGATGCCCTGTTAAATCATCAGGTCGACCCGATTCTTACGCAAGAAATGGGTAAAGAATTTGCGCGTCTATATGCTGAAACGCCGATTACGAAGGTGATCACCGTGGAATCATCCGGCATACCGGTTGCTTTTACTACAGCGCTTGCGCTTGGGGTACCGCTCGTATTTGCACGCCGGAAGAAAACACTCATCGCCGATCCGGATGCCTACTGTGAACGTGTACCGTCATTCACGAAAGGCATTGTAACGGACATTATGGTTTCCCGTCAATTCCTAACGCCTGATGATACCGTGCTATTCATCGACGATATCATCGCTAACGGCGATGCAGCACGCGGTCTAATCAAAATTATCGAGCGTTCCGGTGCAACCTTGGCAGGACTTGGCATCGTCGTGGAGAAATCATTCCAGGCCGGTGCTCGTACGATTCGCGAACAAGGCATTCGCGTAGAATCGCTGGTGCGAATTGCTTCACTGGATGGCGGAAAAATTCGTTTCGAATAAGTTCCAGGTAATTTCCATGATCATCATCTTTTCGAGTTGAATGAATTGGCTTATAATGATCGTAAGTGACGGATTGGAGGCACAACTATATGGGACAATTATCTGCTGATTATTTAGTAACCAAATTGTCGGAAGCGAAGAACCATTTCGAACGTGCTCTTGACTGCAAGCATACTGATTTTGATGACTTGTACCCTTATATGATTGAGCATCCGCAGTTTTTCTGGTATAAACGGTATGTTGCATGGTCCGAACTCCTTACGATTGTGAAGCTCTCGACAGAGCTAGAGATGGATTGGAAAGAACAATTCACCGAGAAACAAGCGGAGTATATCACGAGCCGTGTCATGTCTTCCCGGGTTCTGGATGAATGGTATGAAACGAATGATTCGAAAGAGCATGTTAGCTGAGCGCAGAACTAACAAGTGAATCGAAAGACCTCAATGCTGGCATGAACTGCCGTATTGAGGTTTTTTTATAGAAATGGAGCGATCGAGGATGATATCGGAAGAACAGTTGGATCAATTTCGGGTTGCCGGAACTTCGGTGCGTGTAGTGAGAGATGGGATGGAAGCCAATGATGTGCTGGGCATTGTCGTTGCATGGGATGCGGACTCCGTCGTCATTCGCAAGCGCAGCCGCAGAGTAGTAAAGCTTAGCAGAAGCTATGTTTATGAGCCGGTGACTGCACCCCGAACGGAGCTGTAAGCAAAAAGTTGAAACAAAATGCAGGTTCATTCGTATTGTTGTAACAAACGTTACTGGAGGTTATATGAATGAAATGTCCTGTATGTTCAGATGTTCGTATGCGCGAGGTAGAGAAAGACGGCGTTCTGATCGACGTTTGCCCGGATTGTAAAGGGGTATGGCTGGATCGCGGCGAGCTGGACAAGCTTGTACGCGGTGTCAAAGAAGTTCGTGATGATTATGACCGCTTGGAGCGCAGCGTGAATGTCAATCCAGCGTATCCGCCGAATGCGACCCATTACGACCAGGATCGTGATCGCCACCGCAGTCAGGGTCAGGATCACAATTACAATACCGGCAAAGGCTACAGCCAGAACGGGTATGACTCTCACGGGTATGATAAGAATGGTTATGACAAATACGGTAAGCCGCGCAAGAAGAAAACGATGCTCGATGTTTTCGGAGACTTGTTCGATTGATCTATAGTTAGAAAATTTCAACTTTCGTTCTTCTTCTTGACTTCGCCTGAACCGGATGCCATAATAAAAAACGTGATTGCAGCTTGTTTGCAACCACATCTGCCAGATGCGGTCGTGGCGGAATTGGCAGACGCGCTAGATTCAGGTTCTAGTGGTGTAACAGCCGTGGAGGTTCGAGTCCTCTCGACCGCACCAATTATACAAACACAGAGAAGCCTTGCTTATGCAAGGCTTCTTTTTTTTTGCACTTAAGCTGGGGTAGATCCCTTATCGCAAGCCTCGGGGGCCAGTACGGAATTGCCTTGGACTTAGTCCGAAATGCGCGGTGAAATGCCGCGTGAACGAATGGATCGACGTGTAACCGAGCTTCTCGGCAATGGCCGTAATGCTGAGATCGCTCTCCTGGATAATTTGCGAGGCTCGCTTCATTAATTGTCTGTGCTGATAAGCTTTAGGAGTCAGGCCGGTTTCGCGCAGGAACAGCTCGTGAAAGTATGTTCGCTTCAGACCGCATGACTTCCACCAATCCGACACGGGCTCCCGTTTCTCCGGATGGGCATCGAGCCTAGCCAGCAACCGAACGATCCGATAGTCGCTCGGCTGATGCGTATGGACGGCGTTGTACCAAGCCAGCATCCAGCCGTA
Source organism: Paenibacillus rhizoryzae (assembly GCF_059686995.1). Lineage (NCBI taxonomy): Bacteria > Bacillati > Bacillota > Bacilli > Caryophanales > Paenibacillaceae > Paenibacillus > Paenibacillus rhizoryzae. Next base: position 390,102 of record NZ_JCAALT010000001.1, read on the forward strand.
AAACAGGCTGTTAACCGTTTCTTGCCGATGGCAGCTTAAATCCTCGAATGACTTGGAGATGAGGTGCAGCAGATCGAAGAGCAGCGGATGTGCCTGCAGCGAGAAGACGCTTGGCATGCTGTCCAGCTCTTCGCAAGGGAATGCCGGTGTGGAGGTATGGGGCTGAAACTTCTCCGGATATCGGAAGAAGAAGCGATTTAAAGAACGCGGTTCCTGCTGCTCCCATAGATCGAAGTAGAGATTATAGGAAGATTGCGGATGCTCCGGTGAGAAATGAAAGGCATGAGGTTGACCGGGACGCAGGAAAACGAGCGTTCTTCTGCCGACGGGGTACCGTTTGCCGTCGACTTCCATCTCGCCGGGTCCGTCGGGGAAGAGATGCATGGCGTATACGCTGCAGGTCCGAAGCCCTTCGTTTGAGCTTCCGTCATATTGATAGGGCATGTAGTCCCCAAGGAATGGAGTGAGTTCCGTCAGTTTCTTCACCGCGGTAATTCCTTTCGTTACCGGATTTTCCGTTAACTTTTGGATGAGTGACCAAATACGAATATACCTTTCAATGATACGATAAATAGAGGAAATTCGAAATATGTATCTGCTTTCATGTACGGATGAAAGCATCAACTTCTTCAAGGAGTGAGCGATGATGAAAATATGGTATGACCGTTCCGCTTCGAATTGGGCGCAGGGACTGCCGATCGGAAATGGAAGCCTGGGTGCCGTTGTTTGCAGCGGAGCGGAAACCGAGACATGGCACTTGACGGAAACGACGTATTGGTCGGGTCAGAGTGAACGATCGCCCAGCCGTTCTGAGGGGAAAGCAGGCTTAGCCGCATTGAGAGAACTGTTCTTCGACGGCGATTATGCCAATGGCGAACGACTTGTTGAAAAGCAGCTGATGCCGACGAAAGGCAATTTCGGAACGAATGTGTCCATGTGCGATGTGAAGATCTATTTTGGCCATTCGGAGGAAGGCTTTGCAAGGGAATTGGATCTGGAGGAAGCGATTGTACGCACCGGCTATACTTCAGGGTGCACGCGATATGAACGCGAAATGTTCGCGACGCATGCCGATCATGCTATCGCAGCTCGTTATAGAAGTGATCAGCCGGGTTCACTTTCTTTTTCAGTCGCAATCGAAGGCAGATCTTCAACTTTCCATTCATGGGCAGAAGCGAGCGAAGAAGGAAGCGGTACGCTCTATTTCAACGGACAAGCCACCGAGAATGTACACAGCGATGGCACATGCGGTGTGAATGGGCGAGGTATGGTGAGCGTAATCGTGCGCGGCGGAACGGTGAGTATTCAAGGAGATGCGATAGTCGTAGAGCTAGCTGATGAGGCATGCCTCTATTTCACGGCAGCAACCGATTACGGCAGAGCGGATGAGCAATGGAAGGAAGAGCCTGCATGGAGAATCGAAAATGCGTCCCATAAAGGGTTCGATGCTTTGAAAGCCGCGCATGTTGCAGATTACCGCAAGCTGTATGAGCGCGTAACCATTGAGCTTGCTCCAGCATCGTCTCGATCGGAAGAGCTCGCAACCGTTACAACGGACAAAAGAATGCTGCACATGCGCGAGAATGGCGGTCATGACGATCCGCAGCTGTTCGCCTTGTTCTATCATTATGGCCGATATCTTATGATCGCCGGTTCCCGTGAGGACTCTAAGCTGCCCATGCATCTTCAGGGAATTTGGAATGATGGCGAAGCGGCGCGTATGGCGTGGAGCTGCGATTTCCATCTGGATGTGAACACCGAGATGAATTATTATCCGGCGGAGACCGGAAATTTAGCAGAATGCCATCTGCCGCTGCTTCGCTTCGTGGAGCAGCTGGCGAAATCCGGACGCCAAGCGGCACAGGATTTCTATGGCTGCGAGGGCTGGGTAGCGCACGTGTTCACGAATGCTTGGGGATTCGCGGCACCGGGCTGGCATTACTCGTGGGGGCTTAATGTCACCGGCGGCTTATGGCTGGCGGCACAGCTTATTGAGCATTACGAATTTAGCCGAGACGAAGTTTTTCTGAAGAATCTGGCGTATCCGGTATTGCGAGATGCGGCTGTATTCTATCTGGATTATATGGCGGTTCACCCAGAGACCGGACATCTGGTCACAGGGCCTTCCAATTCACCGGAGAACAGCTTCTATCCGGGCGAGGAGCAAACAGCATCCTATACGATGTCGATGGGGTCGGTCATGGATACGATGCTTGTACGTGAACTGTTTGAATTTCTCATCGATGCCTCTTTGCGGTTAGGGGCTGATGATGAGTTTCGTTCACAATTGATGGCGGCACTGCCTATTCTCCCGCCGCTTGCGGTTGGACGAGGCGGCCAGCTGCAGGAATGGCTGCAGGATTATGGCGAGGCTCAGCCTGATCATCGCCATTTATCGCATTTGTACGGATTGTATCCGGGTAACGAAATTACACCGGATCGTACGCCTGACCTTGCTGCAGCGGCAAGGCAGACACTAGATAACCGGCAGCGAGGCGCAGATTTGGAGGACGTGGAATTTACGCTTGCTCTGTTCGCGGCGGGAAGAGCCAGACTTCATGATGGAGACAAGGCTCAGGAGCATCTGACTTATCTGATCAGCCAGCTCTGCTTGGACAACATGCTGACTTACTCCAAATCCGGTATCGCAGGAGCGGAAGTGGATATCTTCGTCGTAGACGGCAACTTCGGCGGCGCTGCGGCATTCGCAGAGATGCTGCTCCAAAGCCATGCCGGCGAAATCCATCTGCTGCCTGCGCTGCCGCAGTCATGGCCGAACGGCCGATTCGCCGGACTTCGCACGCGCGGAGACGCCGAGGTCGCAGTGCAATGGGAGAGCGGCAGCCTTGTTAGCGTTACCGTCAAGGCGAACAAGCCTCTCGAAACAAAGCTGCGGTATGGTCGCATGGTCATAGACTTACACTTAGCGAGCGGGGAATCCCGTACTTTCAACGGCGTATTGGATTAAATTGTAAGATGAGAGGGAATGAGCGGAATAGATGGAAAATGAAGGTGAGCGGCTGAGGGGAAGTATCCTTTCAGTTGCTTTTCTTTTATATAAATGTCGTGCGGTGGGCCGAAATTTGTACGATAATAGAGTGCAGAGGCGTGATAGCGCTAACATAGATAAAGGGAGGGGGGGCCTGATGAAGAAGTTTTCAAGCGTGTTTCGAAGCTTCTTAGTTTCTTATATCGTCATATTAATCATTCCCAGCATTGCGGGATTCATATCTTATCGCACCTCCATCTCCGTTACAGAGAAGCTGTCGATCCAGAATAACGTTATACAGCTCCAGAAGAGCAAAGAATTGCTGGAGCGGCGGATGGCAGAGGTCGAAGGCTTCACGAGACAGCTCGCCATCAATCCGGACTTAAGCGTATTGATGAATGAGAAGAGCACGGGCGACCAGACGAATGTGTACGGGATCTGGAAAATGCTGCGCAGTGTCCTGACGTTCGGACAAACCAATGATTTTCTGCAGCAGTTTTATATTTATTTGGACAACTATAATGTCATCCTGACGCCGGGTTCTGCCTATTTCCGTCCGGAGCATTATTATGATAACTTCCGTTACACCGACCAGACGCTCGCCGAATGGAAGCAGACGGTGCTCGGGAAAACGCATCGCAGCGAAATCATGCCCCTTCGCAAATTTAATAATAAGGGTACACCGACTGCTGTCGTAACGTATTTGCAGTCTTTCCCACTCGACAGCTTTAGCGGCTCCTCGCCTGCCGTCGCCGTGGTCATTATCGACGAGAAAACGATCGCGAATTTATTGACGGGTATTTCGGACAAATACGGCGGTTGGACGCAAATCAGCGATGCCAACGGACAAACGATTGCTTCGACGGGTACCGGTTTGCCAGATATGAAGGTATTGTCCAAGGACCCTAAATTTGATCCGAAACAAACGAGTCAATTTTACGATGATGACCTCGTCATCACGATCCATTCGGAGACGAACGGCTGGGTTTATCGTTCCGGTATTCCGAGACACGCCTTATTGGAAAATGCGAATCAGATCAAGTTCATGACATGGACAATTACAGGCATTGCGCTTGCGATTGGTCTGCTGGTCGGCTTATTGCTGGCTTATCGCAACAGCGTCCCTATTCATAAGCTGGTTTCGGTCGTGAAGGAGCAGTTCGGCAAGGTGGAGACGGCTGAGCGGAACGAATACGATTTTCTGCACGGGAATATTGCCGAAATGATCCGGAGCAGCAATCAGCTGGAGTCTGAGCTGCACCGTCAGCTGCCGCTCATTCGGGATGCCTTCTTGAAACGGTTGATTTCCGGGGAGCTGCAGACACGGGAGGAGATTTTCGCCGCTGCTTCTCAAGCGAATACCGGCATTTACGGTCATTCCGGGTATGTGTGCATTCTGCATGTGCAGGGTTATACCGGAATGGACAGCGTTGAAGTGCTGAATGAGCTGCATGCCGCACGCCTCATTCTGAAGCAAGCGCTGCTTGATATTGCCGGCTTTATGCTGACAACCGATTGGGGCTCCGACCGCATCGTCATCGTGTTCGCTTGCAAAGAAGCGGAGACCGGTAATGCGCTCGGACGCCATGAGATCGCCGCGCTGCTGGAGCAGCTGTCGCGGCAAGCTTTTGCAGATTACCGCATTACGTTTACGGCTGCGCTCGGCGATCAATTTGGATCGGAAACCGAAGTGAATGTTTCCTACGAGCAAGCGAAGCAGACGCTGGAGCATGCGCTGCACGCGGATCGCAAAGGCGTCGTTTGGTATGATGAAACGAGCATGGAGAGCGCAACTTATTATTATCCGCTTGAACTGGAGCTTCGTTTGATCGGGACGATCCGGGCAGGGGAAACGGACGAAGCAAGACGAATTGTCCGTTCCGTACTTTCGCTTAATACCGAACAGCGCGAGCTGTCGGTCGAGATGTGGCATCAGCTGGTTGGAGAAGTTAAGGGTACGCTCTTGAAGCTGCTCGATCAGAAGACCTTCATGGAATCCGGTATATTCGAACAGTTGAAGGACCGGGTTATTGCCATTCAAGCGCTGGATAAGCGTACCTTCCAGGCGGAAATCGAGGATATTGCCGATGCGATGTGCGCGGTAGTCGTCAGCCGCAAGAATGACAGTCACACGAGAACGGTCGACGGTATCAAAGGTTATATCGGCGAACACTTCTCCGATTCGGAGCTGACGTTATACCGGATTGCGGAGCAGGTGGAGCGGCCGGAGAAATACATTTCGCAGCTGTTTAAGGAAGTGACCGGCTCCAATCTATCCGATTATTTGGAACAGGTGCGGATGGAGCATGCCATTACTTTACTGCGCGAGAATCGATATACGGTCGATGAAATATCATCCCGAGTCGGCTATAACAGCTCCCATTCGTTCCGAAGAGCTTTCAAACGCGTTACAGGCGTGTCACCAAGCTCGTACCGGCAGACTGCCGAGGGTTGAAAGGAGGATTTGCATTGAAGAAGGCTGCTCGTTCTGTTTGTGCCGCAATTGCACTAGTCGCACTCCTCTTCGTACTTCCTGCCTGCGATTATATCAAGCAGCAGGACAAGTCCGCAGCTAAACCGATCCGCATCAGCGTTTTCGCACAGCAGGATTCGGATCAAAATTTGAAAACGAATGAATTCTCGCGAACACTGGAGCAAAAGTTTAACGTCTCCTTCGACTGGAGAACGATTCGGTATGAAGGTGCCAAGGAAAAGAGACAAATATCGCTGGCGAGCGGGAATTATCCCGATGCTTATATCCTGACGAGCTATATCGATCAATTCACGCAGGCGGACGTTCTTCGTTATGGAAAACAAGGGATATTCTATCCGCTGAATGATCTGATCGAACAATATGCGCCGAATATCAAAGCAGCTTTCGATAAAGAGCCAGGACTTCGCGCGCTTAATACGGCGCCGGATGGCAATATCTATGGATTGGCCGCATTCAGCGACTGTTTCCATTGCTCCTATCCTTATAAGCTGTGGTTAAACGACAAATGGCTCAAGAAGCTGCATCTGAAGATGCCAAAGACGACCGAGGAACTCCGCGAAGTGCTAAAGGCGTTCAAGAATGGCGACCCGAACGGCAATGGCTTAGCCGATGAAATACCACTTAGCGGCTCGACGGAGGATTACGGCGTGCGTGTGCTTCCTTTTCTGATGAACGGCTTTGTTTATGACGACGATCGCACGTATGTCGAAGTGGCCAATGGAAAAGTCAGTCTGGCGGCGGACAAGCCGGAATGGCGCGAGGGACTGAAATACGTTAAATCCTTATATGATGAAGGCTTAATCGACGTAGGCGCTTTTACGCAAAATGCGGATGCATATAAACAGCTCGGCGAGAATGCCGGCGCGCAACTATTGGGAGCGGGGACGGCCATGCATCCGGCGATCTTTGTTGATACGGGGCTTGGCAACAAACGGGGCAGCGATTATGTGCCTGTTCCGCCTCTTCAAGGGCCGCATGCTTCTTACGCGGTTTATTATCAGTCGGGCAGCACGCCCGGTGCTAAATTTGCCATTACGGATAAGGCGAGCCCGGAAGCGCGTATCGCACTCATTCGAATTGCAGATTATCTGTATACGCCCGATGGCCAAGCCGGTGCGGAAATTGGCAAGGAAGGTCTCGATTGGCGAAGACCGCTGGATGGCGAACAAGCGCTTGACCCCAATATTCCGGCGAAGTTCGCGAGTATTGTCGTGAAAGAGTCTGATGCTCACCATAATACGAGATGGAGCGGGATGGGCCATTTCTATATGCCGAAATCCTACAGGGACAGCTGGGTGCAGGATATGGACATTTATTCTCCAGCCGGATATGAGAGAAGACTTTATCAGGCGACGGAATTATACGCCGGACATGAGCCTAAAGAATTTTTCCCGATGTGGTCGGTCTGGATCGATTCTTCGAATGCCGATGAAGCAAGTCTGCTGCAATCGAATATTAAACACGAGATCGACGAGAGCGGGATGGCGTTCATAACTGGCCAATTAGATCTCGATAAGGATTGGGATGGATACGTAAACGGGCTTAAGGCACTTGGCTCGAACCGTTACGTTACGATTTTGCAGCAGGCGTACGACAGATGGATTGCGCAAGAAAATACCAAATAATCACTTTAGCCGGCCGCGGCAGATGCGGCCGGTTTTTTTGCGCCTGTTTGCGAGGTAAGGGCGCTCAGATGGCCGTTTTATGGGGAAATGTCCCCCTGATTTCGGGAGATCTGTACGCTAAAAGACGTAATTGTACCTTCCTTGAGATACCGAAAATCACCTATGATCGATCCTGTAGAAAGCGCTGTCACACATCAAGGATGGATTCATAGGAGGGGATTGTTTTGGAAGCCGCTGGCAAACGTCTCGGCGCAAGAAGAAGTTTCGCAAGACATTGGCAATTGTATCTCGTCGTCACGCCACCGCTTTTATTCTTTATTATTTTTAAATACTACCCGATGTTGAACGCTGTTCTTGCCTTCAAAGACTATTACGTGACGAAGGGGATCTGGGGCAGCCCATGGGTTGGCCTTCACAACTTCAGAATGTTCTTTGAGAACCCGGTGTTCAGTACGATCGTGAAGAATACGCTTACGCTTAGCTTCTATCTGCTGCTTGCCGGATTCCCTGTTCCGATTGTACTGGCGCTCATGTTAAATGAAGTACGCGCTCAGAAGTTCAAGCGTTTCGTGCAGCTTGTCACCTTTGCGCCGTACTTTATTTCCACGGTCGTCATGGTCTCGATCATTATGCTTTTCCTAGCGCCGAGGCTTGGATTTGTAAACGTATTCATGAATCACTTGGGGCTGGAATCCGTTAACTTCCTGGGTAACCCGAACATGTTCACATCCATTTATGTATGGTCGGATATTTGGCAGACAGCCGGTTATTCCGCCGTTATCTATTTGGCAGCACTTGCTGGGGTTGATCCAACGCTATATGAAGCAGCCAAGGTGGACGGCGCATCTCGCTTCCAGAAAATTTGGAACGTGGATTTGCCGGGCATTCTGCCCACGATCTCGATCATCTTGATTCTAAATGTCGGTAACGTCATGGCAATCGGCTTCGAGAAAGTGTATCTGCTTCAAAATAAATTAAATATCGCCAGCTCGGAGATTATCGCGACATACGTGTATCAAATTGGTTTGCTGAATGCGAATTACAGCTTTGCGACGGCAGTGGGTTTGTTTAACTCTGTCATCAATCTTGTCCTGTTATTTACGGTAAACGCAATGGCACGACGGTTTTTGAAATCCAGCATCTGGTAACGAAGAGGTGTTTACGTGGCTAAGGTAGCGAATCGAATTAAAGAATCATCCGGCGATAAAGTGTTCCTAACCGTCATTTACATCATTCTGGCCCTCGTGCTGGTGGCGGTGCTCTATCCGTTAATCTACATTTTCAGCAGCTCCTTCAGCAGCCCGGCTGCCGTATCGGCGGGACGTGTCTGGCTGTGGCCGGTAGATATTTCGCTTAAGGGCTACGAATCGCTGTTCAAGAATCCGCAAGTGCTAACGGGCTATGGCAACTCCTTGCTGTATACCGCTGCAGGCACATTAATCAGTGTTATGTTGACGGTCATGCTGGCATACCCGCTCTCGCGGTCAACGTTCTTCGGACGCAATGTAATTATGATGCTTATTACGTTCACGATGCTGTTCAGCGGCGGACTGATTCCAACTTATCTGGTCGTGAAGAGCATGGGCTTGATCGACACAAGATGGGCGCTAATCATTCCCAACGCGGTATGGGTGTGGCAGGTCATCATTGCAAGGTCGTTCTTCCAGCAATCCATACCTGCTGAGCTAGTCGAAGCAAGCGAAATCGACGGCTGTACGGATATCCGCTTCATTCGCAGCGTGGTGCTGTCGCTGTCCAAGCCCATCATAGCCGTTCTCGTTATCATGTATGCGGTCGGCCAATGGAATGCGTACTTTGATGCCCTCATTTATCTCAAAACATCGAGCAAGTATCCGCTGCAGCTGATTCTGCGGAGTATCATCATTCAGAACAACAGCGGCAGTTCCAATATGGACGCTATGAAGCAGGTGGAACGGCAGCAGTTGGCCGAGCTTTTGAAATACTCGCTGATTGTTGTGGCAACACTTCCGGTGCTCATTATTTATCCGTTCGTCCAGCGTTATTTTGTCCAAGGGATGCTGGTCGGGTCGGTTAAAGGCTAAATCCGATATCGGTATTGAAAGGAGTGATGCCGTCTTAAGCGCATCGGTTATCAGGCTGTGCTTGATCTACATGGTGATGGTGAAACAAACCAAGCAGAACAACTAAAAGGGAGCGATTACACGTGTTAAAAAAGAGAATGGTAAGCTTGCTCGCAATTGTCATGATGACCACCATGGTAATGTCGGCTTGCTCCAAAGACAACGGAAACAGTAATACGACTTCGAACACAGAACCGACAAATGCTGCATCGACGAATACGAACGAGCCTGCTGCAACAAACACGGCTACACCTGCAGAGCCGGTTGATATCAAGCTGTTCGCCGTTCAAGAACAGGACATCAACCTTGAAACAAACAAGTTCACGAAATTCGTAGAAGATAAATTCAACATCAAATTTACGTTCGAAGCGATCCCAGGCGACGGCGCTAAGGAGAAACGTCAAATTTCCCTAGCGAGCGGCGACTTCCCGGATGCTTACATGCTAACGGCGTACATCGATCAATTCTCGCAAGCAGATCTGATCAAATACGGCAAACAAGGCGTATTGATTCCGCTGAACGACCTGATCGATCAATATGCACCCAACATCAAGGCAGCACTAGACAGCAATGCAGACTTCAAAGCCTTCAGCGTAGCGCCGGATGGCAACATCTACGGTCTGCCTGCTTACTCCCAATGTTTCCACTGTTCATACCCGAACAAAATGTGGTTGAACACAGGCTGGCTGGAGAAGCTGAAGCTTGAAATGCCGAAAACAACGGAAGATTTCAAAAAGGTTTTGGAAGCGTTTAAAAACCAAGATCCAAACGGCAACGGCAAGAAAGACGAAGTACCGCTCAGCGGCTCGACAGAAGATTTCGGTGTTCGCGTCGTGCCTTACCTGATGGACGCATTCGTTTATGACGACGACCGCAACCATTTGATGATGAAAGACGGCAAAGTAGGCTCCTCTGCTGTAACGGACGAATGGAAACAAGGTTTGACGTACATTAAATCGTTGTTCGACGAAGGTTTGATCGATCCGGGTGCCTTCACGCAAAATGCGGAAGCATTCAAGAAAATCGGTGAAAACGGCGATGCGCAAATTCTCGGCGCAGGCGCAGGCATGCACCCGGCTATTTTCTTAAACATCGATCATGGCAACAAAAACTCCAAAGACTACAACCCGGTTCCGCCGCTTACAGGTCCAAACGGCGTTTCGCTGGCAACTCATGACGGCGGCGGTGTTTCCCCTGGTGCGAAATTCGCAATCACAAGCAAAGCAAGCAAAGAAGCACAAGTAGCACTGATTCAACTTGTTGATTACATGTTCTCCCCTGAAGGCCAAACAAACGGCGCATCCGGTATGAAAGACATTGACTGGAGAGATCCGAAAGACGGCGAAGTTGCACTTGGCGAAGGCGTGAAACCGATGGTTGCTCCGATTCCAAGAGCAGAAGGCGAAGCTCCTCGTAACGCTGGTTGGAGCGGTATGGCTCATTTCTACATGCCGAAAGAATACCGTGACAGCTACGTACAAGGCACGGATATCTACGATTCCGCGAACTATGAGCGTCGTCTGTATCAAGCTACGCAGCTCTACCAAGGCCATGAGCCGCAGGAGCTTTTCCCACTGTGGGCGATCTGGCTCGATCCGGCTGAAGTAGATGAAGCTACAATGCTGCAAACGAACATCAAAACGTACATCGATGAGAACGCACTGCAATTCATCACGGGCCACAAGAGCCTTGACAAGGATTGGGACAGCTACGTGAAAGGGCTTGAAGATTTGAAGCTCAATCGCTACCTGGAAATTTTGCAAAAAGCATATGATTCCTCCACGTTCAAGAAATAAGCATGGCAAGACAACCGGGCGCATTATCGATGCATAGGCGCCCGGTTTTTTTAATGCTAATTATGCAAAGGGGATGAATGATGTGGTTCAGGTTCGGGCAGGCAGAACATTTCGCTTATGGGTGATTGTTGTTTTGTTCATCGTTGCGCAGCTTGCCGTAGTTGCACCTAGAGAAAACACAGCATATGCAGCAAACAATGGGCTTGGCGCTAAGCCTTACATGGGTTGGAGCAGTTACAGCATGCAAGTGTACAGTGGTAATTCATCATGGATCACAGCAGCGCAGATCAAGGCGCAGTCCGATGCCATGCATACGACGCTGCAATCGCACGGCTACGAGTACATCAACATCGATGCCGGCTGGAACGGCGGTATGGACGGCTACGGCCGCCCGGTGCCAAGCACAACGCTTTATCCCAATGGTCTTGGCGAAGTTATCGATTATGTGCACAACAACGGCCAGAAGATCGGGCTATACATGATTCCGGGCTTGGCGCCGCAAGCGTATACCGCGGATTTGCCGATCTATAACGCGCCGGGCTGCTCAATGCAGGATATCGCGGTATTGCCGCTGACAACGGCGGATTACTGGGGTCTGGGCTACAAAATCGACTTCTCGAACCCCTGTGCGCAGAAGTATATCGACTCCATTGCAGATTTGCTGGATTCATGGGGCGTGGACTTCTTGAAGTTCGATAGCGTTACGCCGGGTTCCGGGCATAACGACACGACCATCGATTCACGCGGCGATGTTGCTGCATGGTCGCAGGCGCTTGCACCGCATGGCATCTGGTTCGAGCTGTCCTGGGCAGTCGACCACAATTACGTCGACACTTGGAAACAGTATGCGAATGGCTGGCGTGTCGACTGGGATGTGGAATGCTACTGTACGAATACGGCGCTGACCGCATGGCCGAACATCGCCCGGTTATTCCCGGATGCAGCGACATGGTGGAGGGATGCCGGCCCAGGCGGATGGAATGACTTCGATTCGCTAAACGTCGGAAACGGTGCAATGGACGGGTTGACGCAGGATGAACGGCGCACGGCGATGACGCTATGGGCGATGTCTTCTGCTCAACTCTATACCGGCAACGACCTGACGAACCTGGACAGCTTCGGCATCAGCCTGCTGACGAACGATGAGGTCATTGCCGTCAACCAGGCGGGCCGGCCGGCGCATCCGGTCTCGACGGCAACCAATCAGCAGGTTTGGTATGCCAATAACGGAGACGGCACTTACACGGTTGGCTTGGTGAATCTCGGCAGCGCTGCGGCAACTGTAACCGTGAACTGGAGCGACATCGGCTTGAACGGCGCAGCGAACGTCCGCGACTTGTGGACGCATACCGATCTCGGCTCCTTCAACACCGGTTATAGTTCAGTCAGTTTGCCGGCGCATGGCTCGCGGCTTCTGAAGGTGAGAGCGGCAGGCGGCTCGGTTACGGCCAATGACGACGATACAGGCGTCAAATATACGGGAAGCTGGCAGCGCAGCTACAACCGCGGACTCGGCGACTACCAAGACGATGTTCATTTTACGCAAACAAACAATGATTATTTCGAATACGCGTTCAATGGAACAGGCGTGGAATTGATTACGGAGAAGGATTCGTCTCAGGGCAACATCGATATTTATATCGATAATGTCTTGAAAGGGACGGTCAGTACGTTTAATGCTACTCGGCAGCTTCAGCAGACTGTATTTGCTGTTAGCGGTCTCGCGAACGGAACACATACGCTGAAGGCGGTCAAGAAATCGGGTACTTATTTGCTCTTGGACAAATTGCGCTTCAACGTACCTTCCGACATCGCTGTCAATGACACGGATACAACGATTACCTACTCCGGCGCGTGGACGTATAACGGCAGCAGAGGCTTCGGCGATTATCAGGACGACGTGCATTACACGTCGACGAATAATAACTATGCGCAGTATACGTTTAACGGTACCGGCGTTGAGCTGGTAACGGAGAAGGAAGCAGGGCAAGGGGATATCGATATCTATATCGATAATGTGTTTAAAGGTACTGTGAGTACCTACAATGCAACTCGGTTGACGCAGCAGAGCGTGTATCGGATATCCGGCTTAACGAGCGGCAGCCATACAATCAAAGCGGTTAAGAAATCAGGCACGTACATGCTTATTGACGCGTTCAAGGTCATCTCCAATAAAACGCAAATCAATAATACGGACGCCGGACTTACGTATTCCGGAGCATGGTCATTGAACGGGAACCGGGGGTTCGGAGATTACGACAACGACGTCCATTTTACACAAACGAACAATGATTATGTCCAGTATACGTTTACGGGAACAGGCATTGAGTACATCACGGAGAAGGAAGCTGGGCAGGGCGACGTTGATATTTACATCGATAACGTCTTCAAGGCGACGGTCAGCACGTATAATGCTGCAAGGCTTACGAACCAAGTTGTCTACCAGATTACGGGTCTGACCTCAGGCAGCCACACCTTCAAAGCAGTGAAGAAAACAGGCACCTATATGCTGCTGGATTCACTCCGAGTTACACCTTAATAGAAAGAGGGCGGCTCTTCGCAATTGCGGAGAGCTTGCCTTGTTGGAGGATAAATAATGAATAATATGCTGAATGTAGATTCATATTGTACAGTCCGCGAGGGCTTGCCTCGTTTCCGGAAGAAGCTGAGTCAGAACGAGCCCATTACCGTCGCTTTTCTCGGAGGATCAATTACGGAAGGCTACGGCGCTTCCGATCCCGACCGTTCCAGCTGGCGGGCGGTAACCGAGCACTATTTGCAATCTGCTTATCCTGCTGTGGAATGGACCTTCGTCAATGCTGGGGTTGGAGGAACGAACTCTACGCTCGGCGCGCATCGGTTTCAGACGCATGTCAGGGACGAGCACGACATTGACCTGCTGTTCATCGAATTCGCGGTGAATGACAGTCAGCACCGGGAACAAACCGCTGAAGGAAGAGCAGAAACGATCCGTGGCATGGAGGGGATCGTTTGTCAGTGCCGCAGGCTTTCTCCACAGGCGGACATTGTATTCCTCTATTCCGCGGACGAGAACAACCTAAGAGAGAAGGAACCTTTCTTCATCTCTGTTCATGAAGAGGTTGCTGCACATTATGGTCTGCCATCCGTATCGTTCTTCCGAAGGGTACGTGATTGGCTCTGGGCAGGCGGAGGGACATGGGAGCAGCTTGCGCCGGATCGCACGCATCCGAGTGATGCCGGATATGCTTTCTATGCGGATCTATTGGTGGCATTTCTGGTAGGGGCTTTGGAGGAAAATACAGCTGAGACCCTGGATGTGATTTCATCCGACCTTCCGGTGCCGTTGCTGGAAGGCTCTTATGAGTTCGCTGTTATGCGGGATATGTCCACGGCCTACGATATGAAGCTGCTCCGGAAACAGGAGAGACCGGACAACATGGTCAACTGGCGATATGCTGCCGATCACCTGGCCTCTGATGCACAGGAAGCGGCGTTCAGCTTCGACGTGAACGGGCGGGGAGCAGGGTTGCTGCTCATTTGCGGGCCGGATTCCGGTATGCTGGAATTCGCCGTAAACGATGGGCCGTTCCGGATCGTGAATCCGTTTGATGAATGGTGCCCGATGTTTTGGCGTCCAGTGCCGGTGCAGTTGGCGTTGCATTCACAGGCGGAACCGATGCGAATAACGGTGCGCAATACGGCGATGAAGGATGAGCGAAGCACCGGGACATGGCTGCGAGTGCTTGCGCTGATGGAGCATTGATTGCATTCGTTAAGAAAATATTGACTTTGCCTAAACAATTATGGTATTTTAATAAACGCCGCTTCTGATTTACTGAAGCGACGACAACTGCCAGATGCGGTCGTGGCGGAATTGGCAGACGCGCTAGATTCAGGTTCTAGTGGTGTAACAGCCGTGGAGGTTCGAGTCCTCTCGACCGCACCATCATTCAAACCGCAACCCTTCGATTCATTTCGAAGGGTTTTTTTGTCGTTATTTTGGAGATTGCTTCGCGGCCGAAGCAGTTACGATCGAGAACAAACGAATAGAGTTGGTAGGATATGTTCTTTCCCCAGTTTCCACCAAAAAACCCACCGCCATAGCAGCCCTCCGTAAACGAACTATATACCATATCTAAATGGATTAAATGAAAATGGAGTATATCTAATCGTCGAAAAAAGAGCGATCGCCCCTTTTTTTATCAACTATATTGTCGAATCTATTAAATATTTTCTAAAAAGATATATTCACTATTTACAATTCTGTAAATTAGTCATAAAATGAAAACGCAAACAATTGTCAGGTTATACCTATTTCACATAATCAAGGTATACCTTCAAGCAGAGCGTCCAGAGAGGAGGCCATCCATACTTTAGCAGCTCAGCAAGGGTTTAGATGCAAGTTACTACTTTTTCTAACCAAGGGGAGGACAAAACAAAATGCGTAATGGAAACAAACGTAGTTTGATGGTCTCGGCAGCAGCATTGATGGTAGCTTTTTCGGTAGCAGGATGTGGCGCTAACAACAATACGAATAACACAACGACCAACACAGCTTCCGATGGAGCAGCAAATACAGACACGGCGGCAACGACGAACGAAACCAATGCCACGAACACAGCTGAAACTGCTCCGGCAGAGAGCGCTGGCGATCTGAAAGGCGCAACAATCAAAATCGGTCTATGGTGGGACGGCGCTGACCCGCGTTTGATGGAAGAGAAAGATCGTGGTCCTGCGGAAGACGAGCAAATCGCGTTAATCGAAGCGGCTGAGAAGAAATATAACGGCAAAATCGAATTCGTGAAGTTCGGCGATTACGGTAAATATGTAGAAAACCTGACAACGACGTCGCTTGCAGGCGATCCGTTCGCGGATGTAGTCGTGCTTGAGCTGTTCTGGTCATTCCCGGGTCTCGTAAACAAGAACTTTATCCTACCAATCGACGATATGCTGGATTTGAGCGATTCCAAGTACATTCCTTGGATGAAGAACGGCGGCAGCTACCAAGGCAAGCAATACGGATTCATTGATTCTCCTCCTTCCCCATACGGTATCTTCTATAATAAGAAGCTTGTGCAACAGCTCGGCGTTGAAGATCCATACGAATTGCAGAAGAGCGGCGCTTGGACATGGGATAAATTCCGCGAACTGGCTAAAGCTGCAACGAAAGATCAAGACGGCGATGGCAAAACAGACGTATTCGGATACATCGGCGATATGAAAGTAAGTACGGAGCAATTCGTATACGGGAATAAAGGCTCGTTCGATAAAGACGAGAGCGGCAACATGAAGTTCTCGATGGACAGCGCAAACTCGATCCAAGGTCTTCAATTGGTAGCGGATATGTACAATGTGGATAAATCGATCCTGCAGCCGGCTCCGAAAGACGGCAATGACAAAGCCTTTATCGCTGGCAAAAGCGTCATGTATGGCGGCTTTAGCTGGGAGCTTGGCGGCTTGAAGGACAACATGAAGGATACGGAGCTTGGTTATGTCTTCTTCCCGAAAGCGCCTAACGCGTCGGATTACACATCCTACACGCCTTACGGCAACATGTACATGGTTTCCAAATACTCCAAGAATCCTGAAATCGCTATGAAAATCATGGACGAAATCAGCTTGCACGGCAAAAACAAAGAGCTTGCGGTAGAAAGCTGGAAAAACCAATATACGCCGGATGCCCTTGATACGCGTACGCAAATGTACGACAAAATCGATTACAGCGGCAGCTACATCGCCATTCCGGATGCAGACAAATTGGTCGACAGCGTACTGAAGGATATTACGGAAGGTAAAGTAGCGCCTGCTACAGCCGTAGAGAAAGTCAAAAATCAATTTGATGCAGGCATCTCGAAGCTGCAAGCGGATTCGAAGTAACGCAATCAGCATATTTCATGTAATTTGAACGGGACACCCTCAAATCGGCTTTGATTTTTAAGTGAAGACGATTTGGGGGTCCGTTTTTGTGAGGGGAACTATGAGGCGATCCTATACCAAACTTATTTCGATACTCGTTATCTTATCTGCCATCATCTATTTTGCGGCAACAACGATAGGGGGCAGCTCAGATCGAACGGCTTCCGCCGAAGATCGCCCGCTTGACAGTGCAAGTTTAATGAAGCTGTCGTCTTCGTTCAAGAAAGGCAGCTACGATGAATATTTGTCCAAGCACAAAGACACTCCCGAGCCAGAATCAGACATCCTGATAGAAGCCGAAAGCTTTGATCAGGCATCAGGGATGAACGCAGCCGTTGTCGAGAACTACGAAGGCGAGCAAGGGAAGATGGTCTCGACGGAAGAAACGGGATCGATTTCATGGTCCGTGGACGTGGAGCAAAGCGGCTTATACCAGATCGATATGAAATATTTTACCGTTAAGGGTAAAGATTCGGACATCGAGAGAGGTCTGAAGATCGACGGAGAGACCCCTTTTAATGAAGCGAGAAGCCTTGTCTTCAGCCGCATTTGGAAGGATGAGAAAACCGTATTTGATCGCGATGATAATGGCAATGATTTGGCGCCGAAGCAGATCGAGGTACCGATGTGGCAGGAGTCGCTGTTTGAGGATGCAAGTGGATATTATGAGCAGCCGTATCAGTTTTATCTTAGCAAGGGGAAACATGAGCTGACGCTGACCTCGAGTAAAGAACCGCTGGTCATCGATTATCTGAAATTAACCAAGCCGAGTAAGACCATAGCCTACGAGGAACTGGAGAAGCAATACAAGCAGAAGGGCTACAAACCCGTCGAAGGCTCATTTTTGAAAATTCAAGGGGAAGCCTCTTCGCTGAAATCAACGCCAATGCTCCTCCCTTACAATGACCGCTCAAGCCCGGCTGTCGAGCCCTTCCACGCATCGAAGCTGCGTAACAATGCGATGGGTGGCTGGACCTGGCGTATGCCGGGACAGTGGATAGAATGGGAAGTCGAAGTGGAGAGTGACGGTTTATATCAAATCGCCTTCAAGAATCGGCAAAATTATTTGACTGCGATGTCGGCACTAAGAACACTTACGATCGACGGCCAGCTTCCTTTCAAGGAAGCGCAGCGGATCGGTTTCGCCTATGATTCCAATTGGCAGATGAAGGTGCTGGGTAAGCAGAACGATAAACCTTATCAGTTTTATATGACCGCTGGCAAACACACCATCCGGCTTGAAGTAACGCTAGGCGAGTTAGCGCCTGTACTGCGGACCGTGGAGAACAGCGTATTGAACTTAAATGCGATGTACCGGAAGGTAATCAGCTTTACGGGCGTTGTGCCGGATCAGTTCCGGGATTATGCGCTGGATAAGCGGATACCCGAAATGTCTAACGTGTTCCGCGAGGAAAGCGATCGCCTCTATGCGATTGCCCGCATGATTCAAGGTCCTGATGATGGGGGAAACGACCGTTCAGCTCTATTGAATACACTGGCCTACCAGTTGAAGGACATGGCAGACCGTCCGGATACGGTACCAAGCCGGATTGATGCTTTCAAAAGCAATGTTGGGGCACTGGGATCCTGGATGCTGATGATTAATGAACAGCCGGTTGCCATCGATTATTTGATCGTTTCGCAGCCTGGTGCGGAGCTCCCGAGTCCGGAAGCGACGACATGGGCGAAATTCAAATCAAGTCTAGCTTCGTTCACAGCCTCATTCTATGAGAACTATGACGACTTCAGCAGCAATGACGCAGGGGATAAAGTCATTACCGTTTGGGTGACATCCGGACGCGACCAAGCGCAGATCCTGAAACGATTGGTCGATGATAATTTCACGCATGACACGGGGATTAAAGTGAACCTGAAACTGGTATCCGCGGATATTCTGCTCCCATCCACGGTTGCGGGTAAAGGACCTGATGTTGCGCTGCAAGTCGGCAACGAGGTCCCGGTAAATTTCGCAACACGAAACGCGCTGCAGGATTTGTCCGTATTCCCTGACTTCCGCGAGGTTACCGAACGGTTTAACAGCAGTGTCATGGTGCCGTACGCATATAACGAGAAGTATTATGGGCTGCCTGAGCAGCAGACGTTCCCAGTGTTGTTCTATCGAAAAGACATCATCGAAGATGAATTGCATCTGAAGGTGCCGCAGACATGGGATGATGTGTACGCACTCATTCCGGAGCTGCAGAAGCATAACCTGCAATTCGGTTTGCCGCAGAGAGGACTTAATGCGCAAGGCAATGATGTCGTCACGACGGATATCATTACGCTTCCGCCAAGCCCTACGTTTGCCATGCTGCTCTATCAGCATGATGGAGAATTCTATAAGAATAATGGTATGGCCACCGGATTGGATGAAGAAACGGCGATCGAACAGTTCAAGAAATGGACGGATCTGTATGTAAATTACAAGCTGCCGATCCAAACTGATTTCGCGAACCGTTTCCGTACCGGGGAAATGCCAATCGGTATCGTGGACTATACGATGTATAACAAGCTTTCCGTGTATGCACCGGAAATTAAAGGACTATGGGGATTCGCTCCTGTTCCCGGCACGAAGCAGCAAGATGGGGCGATCCGCCGGGATGTCGGTACGGGAGGCACTGCGGCAGTCATGTTCGAGCATACGAAGGACAAGGAATCGGCTTGGTCCTTTATGAAGTGGTGGACCAGCAAAGAGACGCAATTGGCGTTTGGCCGCGAGATGGAAGTTCGGCTAGGAACGTCCGCTCGTTATCCGACCGCGAACATCGAAGCGCTGAAGCTGCTGTCATGGCCTGTCCAGGACTTAAACACGCTGCTCGAACAAATGAAATGGACACGGGGGATTCCTGAAGTGCCAGGCGGGTATTTAACCGGCCGGAACATTGATAATGCCTTCCGCCGTGTAGTCGTACAAGGCGAAGATCCGCGAGAGACGATGGATTTCTACGTTCGATACATGAACGAAGAGATCAATGCGAGAAGAAAAGAATTCAATCTTCCCTATGAGAAGTGAGGGGACTTCCAATTAGTGCGATAACGTTTAAGAAACTAAGCCATATCAAGACCGAATTGGTTAAGAACAAACATGCGCTTGTCTTGATGGCTCCCTATTTTCTGATTTTTACCGTATTTACGGTCATACCGGTATTCATGTCGGTTATTCTCAGCTTTACGTATTTCAATATGCTGGAATTTCCGCGTTTTGTAGGCTGGGACAATTATGCCCAACTATTCGTCTCCGACGATGTGTTTCTAATTGCAGTGAAGAACACGTTCTTATTCGCCTTTATAACAGGTCCGATCAGCTATGTGGCCTGCTTCTTATTCGCATGGCTGATCAATGAATTGCCGCCTAAGCTGCGCGCCGTGTTGACGCTCATTCTGTACGCGCCATCCATTGCGGGGAATACCTATCTGATCTGGCAGACGCTGTTCTCGAGTGATTCCTACGGTTTCATGAACTCGTTTCTAATGAAGTGGGGCTTTATTCTGGAACCGATTCAATGGCTGCAGGATCCGCGGTATATGCTTCCGATTCTGATGGCCGTTCAATTGTGGCTCAGCTTGGGTACGTCTTTCCTTGCTTTTATCGCCGGTTTACAGAACGTGGACCGGACCTTATATGAAGCAGGAGCGATCGACGGAATCCGTAACCGATGGCAGGAGCTGTGGTTTATTACGCTTCCGGCTATGCGTCCGCAACTGATGTTCGGTGCCGTCATCCAGATTACATCGGCATTTGCGGTAGCTGAAATTTCGATTTATATGATCGGTTTCCCAAGCGTGGACTACGCCGCTCATACGATCGTTACGCATTTGGTCGACTATGGAACGATCCGTTTCCAGATGGGTTATGCATCGGCAATCGCGACGATATTGTTTGCGATTATGATGATTACGAACTTGATTACGCAGAAGCTTCTGAAAAAAGTAGGTGAGTAAGTCCGATGCCACTGAAGTTCCTATTGAGAAAACGGCTTAATCGCTCCTGGTCGGTCGATATTCTGCTCTTTCTTTTGCTGGCAGGTGTCGCTGCATTTATGGCGGTTCCGCTCGTGTACACGATTAACAGAGCTTTTATGCCGCTTGATGAAATCTTTGCATTCCCGCCAAGATTTATCGTTCGTCATCCGCAAATGAAGAACTTCACGGATTTAGTCGGCATCTTCGCCGACTCCTGGGTCCCTTTCTCGCGGTATGTATTTAATACCTTCTTTATCGCGATAACGGGAACGACGGGACATGTAATCATCGCTTCGGCTGCCGCGTATCCGCTTGCGAAAGTGAAATTCCCTTTCCGCAATGCGTTATTCAGCCTCGTGGTGATGTCGCTTATGTTCACGCCTTACGTGACCCAGGTTCCGAACTATATGACGATCTCATGGCTTGGCATGATCAATACGTATTGGGCGATCTTGCTCCCGGCATTCGGTTCCACGCTCGGTCTTTATTTGATGAAGCAGTTTATGGAACAAATTCCGGATGCATTAATTGAAGCTGCGAAGATCGACGGCGCGACGGAATACCGGATATTCTGGCAAATCGTCATGCCGATCGTGAAACCGGCCTGGATGACGCTCATTATCTTCTCGCTTCAGAGCTTGTGGACGAACGGATCCGTAACGAGCCACAAATATATATACAGCGAACAACTTCGTACGGTGGATGCGGTCTTCGGTCAAATCGCGAGCGGGGGAATAGCAAGAACAGGACCTGTTGCGGCTGTGACGCTGCTGATGATGTCTGTTCCGATCGCGGTATTCATCTTAACGCAAAGCAAAGTCATTCAAACGATGTCCACATCGGGGCTGAAAGAGTAAGCAGGGGGGAGCCGGATTTTGACAGCCAAAAGAACGATCGTAACGTTAATGCTGGTTATGCTCATGCTCGGTGTATGCGCTCCTGCGTCCGCTGCCTCATCGGATGGGTACAACTACTCCTACTGGGGAGAAGCGGTGCCGGCGCCGGATCCGTATCGCGCCGCTGAAGTCATCTACGGTCCGGATTTGAATATCGGGCCGATGGTTTCGCCGCAGGATATGTATATATCGAGCGCGGGCCATATTTATATCGCGGATACAGGCAACAGCCGTATTGTAGTACTCGACAAGAAGCTGGACGTAGAGCGCGTCATTACCGAATTTGATCATGCAGGCAAGAAAGATACGTTTAACCAGCCCGAAGGGGTTTTCGCCGACGCGAAAGGGCATCTCTTCGTGGCAGATACGCAAAATCGGCGAATTATTGAGCTGACTGGCGAAGGCGAGTTTGTTCGTCAAATCAACGAACCCAAGTCTACGCTTATCCGCGAAGGGTTTCAATTTACGCCGATCAAATTGGTCGTAGATAAAGCCCAAAGGTTATACCTAATTAGCCGCGGTTCCTATGAAGGGATCATGGAATTTGATTCCGATGGTGTGTTCAGTGGATTTATTGGGACGAATCGAGTGAAGTTCAGTCCAATGGATTTGTTCTGGAAGCGCATCTCGACCAAGAAGCAGCGTGATCAGATGGAACAGTTTATTCCGCTGGAGTTCAATAATATCGCCATCGACGATGACGGGTTTATGTATACGACAACGGTGGAAGAAAACTCGAACAGTCCGATCAAGAAGCTGAATCCATCCGGTGTCGATATATTGCGGAGTAAGGGCTATTTCCCGCCTAAAGGGGATATTGGCACGATGGAAGTGGGAAGCTTCCCGGGAAGCTCCATCTTCGTCGATGTCACGCAGGATGCCGGCGGCATGTATAATGCCCTGGATTCGAAGCGCGGACGCATCTTCACGTATGACAAAGACGGGAATTTACTCTATATGTTCGGCGGATTAGGCGCGGAGCAAGGGAAATTCCGTACTCCTTCGGCCATTGGGTTGCAAGGTGACCGCGTCATCGTACTGGATAAGGATAACAATCGATTGACTATTTTTGAACCGACCCGTTACGGAAGTTTGATTCGCGACGCGGTTACTTCGCTCTATAACGGGAAAGTGGAACAATCGACTAATGATTGGGAGCAAGTGTTGAAGCTGAACAGTAACTTCGAGGTTGCGTACATCGGCATCGGGAAATCGTTGCTCAAGCAAGGCGATAACAAAGCAGCGATGACGTATTTCGAGCTGGGCAACAACCGGGAAAACTATTCAGAGGCCTTCAAGCGCTACCGCAAAGAAATCGTCATGGATCGCTTCGGCACAATCGTGCTCAGTCTGGCAGTGGCAATCGGTATTGTTGTTGCGATCGTTAAGTTTGCCAGAAGAAGAGCTGCGAGCGGCTATTACAAGGAAATCGGCCCGCTCAAGAACCCCTTCTACACGATGCTGCATCCGTTTAATGGCTTCTGGGAGATGAAGTTCGAGAAGCAGGGAAGAATCAAGATTGCTGGTTTCATCTTGTTTCTGCTGGTCTTGCTCACCATTGTGAAGCGCCAGTACAGCGGTTTTGTTGTCAATTTCAACAATCCCGCCGACCTGAACAGCATCAATGAGCTGAAATACATCATCCTGCCGTTCCTGCTCTGGTGTGTGGCCAACTGGTCGCTCACAACGTTGATGGACGGCGAAGGCAAATTTAAAGAAATCATAATGGCTACAGGGTATTCCTTAATGCCGTTTGTCATTATTTATTTGCCGCAAACATTGTACAGCAGGGTTATCACGGCAGATGAGAGCTCCTTCTATTATTTGCTCGATACCGTTGCGATTGTTTGGTTCATCGCATTGCTGTTCGTTGGAACGATGACGATTCATCAATACTCGGCTGGCAAAACGGTTCTAACGATGCTGCTCACACTTGTTGTCATCGGGATCATGTTGTTCCTGGGCGTTCTGTTCTTCAGTATGCTGCAGCAGATGATCAGTTTCATCCTATCGCTCTATCACGAGCTTTCGTTTAGAGTACGATGATTGCCGAGGAATCTTGTTTATTTGGAGGGGAACGGTTGTGATTCATAGAAAGCATGTCGTCATTGCTGCCCTCTGCGGATGCTTGGCAGCTGGCACTGCCATTATCAATTACGCTGATGGGGATGCGGCAAACGTTGGCGGAGCGGGAGACAAGTCAGTTAGATCAGCAGCAGCACCCGGTGGAGCGAAGTCCCTGAAAGGCGAGGTGTCCATTGCCTCTCTGAAGCTAGCTGCGGATACGGCCGCGCACACGACGAATACATCAGAAGAGCTGGCTTTACTTAAGCAGATGGAGCAGTTGTCGGAGACGGAAACACTTGCCTTGTTCATCAATAAAGAAACAGCAGAAATTGCAGTGAAGGATAAACGCGACGGATATGTATGGTTCTCGAACCCGGTCGGACATGAGAAGGATTCGCAGGCATCACCGCTCTACAAATCCGAGCTTTCATCGCAGCTGCTGCTTACGTACTATAACGAGAAGGGCCAAGTCTATCATTTCAACAGCTATGATGACAGTGTCCAGAAAAAACAGTTCGAGATTTCGGCTACTAAGAGTGGTGTAAGAATCGTCTACAAATTCGGTAAGGCTTCCGGCGGTACCGATAACATTCCGGCAGTAATTAGCAAGGAACGTTTCGAGAAGCTTATCTTGGACAAGCTGCCGGATGACGATACGCGTAAGCAGGTTACATATAAGTTCCGTTTCAATCAAGAGAAGCAGGTCTACGAAGTCCGCAATTTGCAGGATAACGTGAAGCAGGAGCTTGCAGGTTATCTGACAGAAGCGGGTTATACGAAGGAAGCTGCTGCCCAGGATAATCAAGAGAACGGCGCCGAGGTGGCAGCTTCCGATGAGCAAGCTGCTTTTACAATCCCGGTTGAATACGCCTTGGACGCGGATCAATTCGTTGTCTCCATCGCTGCGAAGGATGTCCAATACAGTCCGGACTTCCCGCTTGCCTCCGTCCAGGTGCTGAAGCATTTCGGGGCGGCAGATAATAAGAAACAAGGCTATATCTTCGTACCCGATGGTTCAGGTGCGCTCATTCAACTGAACAATAAGAAGTTAAGCGCCGAACCTTTCAAAATGCCGGTTTATGGTGAGGATGGCAGCTTTGACGTGAAGGAGCGAGTGGTGACAAGCTCGCCCGTACGCTTGCCGGTGTTTGGGATGAAGCAGAATGATCATGCGCTGCTTGGGATTATCGAGGATGGCGATGCGTTATCGAGCGTGCTTGCCGATATTAGCGGCAGACATGATAGCTATAATAGCGTCAATTCGGAGTTTCAATTTGTCGCGATGGACTATTATACGCTGAGCTCAGGGACGAAGACGAGCTCTGTCCCTATGTTCCAACAGCAAACTTATCAAGGCGATCTTCGTGTCCGGTACAGCTTCCTGTCAGGCAGCGCTGCCGATTATGTGGGGATGGCAGGCGTGTATCGGAATTATTTGACCGACAAGTACAAGCTGAAGAAGCTGGATGAGAAGGCTGATGCACCCTTCATCCTCGAGGTTGAAGGGGCGTTCCGCAAGAATAAATCATTCCTTGGCATTCCCTATTCGGCAACGGAATCGTTAACGAGCTATGATGAGGCAGGCTCCTTGCTTAAGCTGCTGAAGACGCAAGGGATCGATGATATTGCGCTTCGTTATGTGGGCTGGTTTAATGATGGCATCCGTCACAGCTCTCCGAAGGATATCGAGCTGGAAGGTGCTCTCGGCGGTAAGAAGGGGCTTCAGCGTCTGATCGCTTATACGGAGCAGAATGGAATCGGTTTGTATCCGGACGTGGCGTTTCTTGAGAAATATAAGGGAGCCAAAGACAGCGCGGATTTGCTGGATCGCCGCAGTGCAGCCGTCTATAATTACAATCCTGTCATGTATGTGAAGGACAGCGATTCCTTCTCGCATTACAAGCTGTCCGCGAACAAACTGCCAAGTACGGTAGATGCGTTTACGGGCGATTTCAAGAAGTTTGGCATAAACGGCTTGTCTTTGAGGGATATGGGGAATGAAGTGAATTCGGACTTTGACCCGGAAGCACCAGTCGACCGCCAGGCTGCACGAAATACGATCTTGCATGAAACGGACAAGCTGAAGCAGGGAATCGGCCGGCTCATGGTAAGCGGAGGCAATGCGTATACACTCCCTTATGCCGACATCGTCGTCAATGCACCTACATCCAGTAATCGATTAAATATTACCGATGAGGATGTCATGTTCTACCAGATTGCGCTTCACGGTTATGTGGATTTGGCAGGTGCGCCGTTCAATATGGATGATTATCAGAATCCGCGCGTATCGATGCTCAAGGCGCTTGAAACCGGTTCGAATATCTATTACGCCTGGTACTATAACGAGGCATCGGTTGTCAAAGATACCGCTTATAACGATCTGTACGCGCTCCATTATGCAGATTGGTTCGATGAAGCGGCAAGCTTATACAACGAAGCAAACCCGATATTGAAACAAGTGCGGAATCAAATTATTACCGGCCATCGCACCCTTGCCAATCGGGTTGTCGAGACTACGTTCGAGAACGGCATGTCCATTATCGTGAACTACAATCCAACGGCAGTACAGGTGAACGGCATGGAGATCGGCGCCGAAAGCTACCGGTTAGGCGGTGAATGACGATGTTTAAAAAACCAATGACACTAAAACAGAAAAATGCATGGTTCGGTGTTCTGTTTGCATCGCCGCTCATGTTCGGTATGATCCTGCTGTTCATTTTGCCGTTGATTCAATCGTTTCGCTACAGTTTAAGCTCGCTTGATATGGTAGAAGGCGGCTTTAAGGTTACGTACGAAGGCTTCGATAATTATACGAGCCTATTTACGTCCAATCCGGATTTCCCTCGGACCTTGGCGGAATCGCTTGGCAACATGGTGGTGAACGTCCCGCTCATTCTTATATTCAGTTTGTTCGCAGCGGTGCTGCTCAATCAGAAGTTTGTCGGGCGTCCATTCGCCAGAGCCATCTTCTTCTTACCGGTTATTCTGGCTTCGAGCGCCATTGCGAATCTGGATATCAGCAGCTTTGTCGGCGGTGGCGCAATTCCGTCTGGCAATGGAGGAGACGGGGAATCGAATGCCCTGCAGAGCTTCGAGTTAAGTAAAATGATGATCGAATCCGGGTTATCGCCGGTTATCGTGAATTATATTACGGGTGCGGTCGATCGGATTTACGAGATTATCAGCTCGTCCGGCGTGCAGATTCTTATTTTCTTAGCAGGCTTGCAGTCCATCTCGCCATCCTTGTATGAGGCTTCCAAGATTGAAGGCGCGACAGGGTACGAGAGCTTCTGGAAAATTACGTTTCCGATGGTTACGCCGCTCATTCTTACGAACTTGGTCTATTCGATCACCGATACGTTCAGCAGCAACCAGATTAACTTGTTGATCTCGGAAACGGCCTTCAAAGTATTCGATTTCGGTCTTAGCGCCGCGATGTCGTGGGTGTTCTTCCTATGCGTCGGCCTGATTCTTGCCGTTTCAGTCGGCCTAATCTCACGCAAAGTGTTCTACTATGACTAAATGGGGAGGTGAGTCTATGAAATCGCCTACAGCTTATGCCGATTTATTCGTAAGACGGTACAACCCGGTGGAGAAATCGAAAGGTTTCGCGTGGAGACTGATTAGAGCCGTCCTCATTCTCGGATTTTGTTTCGTGATCTTGTTTCCGCTATTCTTGCGAATCTCCATCGCCTTTCGCAGCAAGGTCGATATCTACGATCCGACGGTGCTCTGGATTCCCAGACATTTTACGCTCGATAATTTCAAAATCGCGATGGAGTCCTCGCATTACTTGACTTCGTTGCTGCATACGGTTTACATCACGTCGAGTACGACGATCATCCAGATGGCTTCCTGTACACTGGCGGCCTACGCGTTTGCGCGACTGAAGTTTAAAGGCAGCGACATTCTATTTGCACTCGTCATCTTCACGATCGTTGTGCCGCCGCAAACGATCATGATTCCGCTTTACCTGACGTATCGCTACTTTGATCTGTTTGGTCTCATTCACTTGTTTACCGGCAAGAAAGGATTGAATTTGATCGATACGTTCTGGCCGTTTATTATTTCGGCCGGTACAGCAATGGGACTAAAGAACGGACTCTATATCTATATTTTCCGTCAATTTTTTAGAGGGATTCCGAAGGAAGTCGAGGAGGCTGCGCTGGTTGACGGCGCAGGGGTGCTTCGGACATTCTCCCGCATCATGCTGCCTAACGCCATTCCTGCCATTATCACGGTGCTTCTGTTCTCCGTCGTCTGGCAATGGAACGACAGTTATTACGTCAGCTTGTTCCTGAAACAGGTGAAAGTACTCTCTACGAGCCTGATGGATATGGGCGTTGGCATTAAGGAACCGGACCCTGTGTACACGTCCATGCTGCTTAATACAGGTGTGCTCCTGACGATCGCGCCGCTTATTGCCATGTATCTGTTTGTACAACGGTACTTTGTGGAAAGTGTAGAGCGGACGGGGATTACAGGCTAGCACGTAATCCGTATAAAATCTGTTGGATTAGTAAGACAATAATAGCTATACTGAAAAAAATAGAACTAATTAGGCTGAGGTGTGAATTCTGTGCTGAGCGACAATAAGCCGTTATACAGTAAAATACTCGGAGTTTTGCGCGAACGCATCTCTCAAGGGGAATATATTACCGGTCAGCAGCTTCCGACGGAACTTGAGCTAGCGGAGCAGTTCGGCGTCAGCCGCATTACATCCAAACGTGCATTGATAGAACTTGAAAGAGAAGGTCTGATCTATCGGAGAAGGGGCAGCGGCAGCTTCGTTAAGAAACAAGATGAAGTTCGTCCTGAATTGGAAGTAAGAGAGGCCTCTCCTTCCAGCCGAATCGTTTCCATGATCCTTCCGTTTGTTACCGCTCACAATACGCTTGAGCATATGCAGGGTGCGGCCAAATACGTAGAATCCAAGGGGTACTACCTCAGTATCCATAATAGCGACTGGAGCAGTGAACGAGAACGTGAGCTGCTGCATTCGCTGCCTAAGAGAGGGACGTCGGGCATTATTTTGTACCCGGTCAGCACGCAGAAGAATTTGGATGTCGTTCATGCGCTTCATCTTAGCGAGTATCCCATCGTAACCGTCGACCAATATTACAGCCTGCTGACAATGGGGAGCGCCGTTTCGGATAATTATGAAGGCGGTTACCAAGCGGCATCTACGCTCATTGAGCTGGGCCATTCACGTATTGCTTTCATATCTACGATCGGCATTCAGTACCGCAGTACAGTGCGTGATCGCTTCTTCGGCTATAGTAAAGCGCTGAGCGATCACGGACTTCCGGTGGATATTGAACTGATCTTCAGCGACCTGCCACGTGAAGCAGAGGGTGCTCCGGCGACTCGGCGGGAATTTTACAAGGATTTGTTAGGGAAACTGATGAAGCTGCGCGTGACGGCGATTCAAACCGAACATGACATGGTCGCTTATGATTGTATGAAAGCGGCTATCGATCTGGGGATCAAGATTCCGGAGGAACTGTCGATTGTAGGTTTCGATAACAACGATATGTCGCAGCAAGGCGATATTCCGATCACAACCGTCGAGCAGAATTACGAGGAAATCGGAAAGCGTGCTGCTATGATGATCATCGATCAATTAGAGAACCATGTCATCCAACGCGAACGCGCTGTTATTCCAGTGAAATGGATTTCAAGACAGTCGATCGGACCCGGACCTGACCTGAACGATTAAGTCTAGGGTTGGTATTCGCCTCCTAGTGAGCCTAATGCTCGCAAGGAGGCTTTTTTGCGTTTAAGATATATCTTGATCTTGAAAATCTATTATTTGTTATATCTAATATTTACATATTCTATGCGAAAACGGTATAATAGTTGTGAAAAATGGAATCTACGTTCGAGAAGATATAACATAATTCGAGGTTGGAGGCTGGATCAATGAATTTCAGCGGAGTACCGGAACCACGCATCAAGAAGTATGCACCGGAGCATTACATGTGCCGCAGAGCGACTGAACCCCTTGTATTGGATGGCAGGTTGGATAAACCCTTTTGGGCAGAAGCGCCATGGACGGCTGAGTTCGTTGATATCGAAGGCGATTTAAGGCCGAGGCCAAGCAAACGGACGCGAGTCAAAATGTTATGGGACGACGAGTACTTCTATTTCGGCGCCGAATTGGTGGAAGATCAAATTTGGGCCACATTGACGGAACGGGACTCCGTTATTTTCTACGATAATGATTTTGAGATTTTCATAGATCCTGACGGTGATTCGCACCAATACTACGAATTTGAAATCAATGCCCTGAATACCGTATGGGATTTGCTGCTGGTGAAGCCGTACCGTGACGGCGGGCCGGCCGTTAATGCATGGGACATTGCGGGGCTGAAGACAGCGGTTCACATCGATGGAGAGCTCAACAATCCGCTCGCTGCTAATCGCTCCTGGAGCGTTGAAGTGGCCATGCCTTGGAAGAGCTTACTGGAATGCGCCGCTGAGGGGCGTCGTCCGACACCGGGACAATTCTGGCGCGTTAATTTCTCCCGTGTGGAATGGCAGGCTGAAGTGAAAGACGGACGCTATGAGAAAGTGATCAATCCGGCTACCGGCAAGTCATACCCGGAAGACAACTGGGTCTGGTCGCCGATGGGAATCGTCAATATGCATTACCCGGAACTATGGGGATATGTTGTATTTGCCGGTGAAGAGAGCACCGATAGCTTCATACTGCCGCAGGATGAAACGATCAAGTGGCAGCTGCGCAAGCTGTATTATCGTCAGCGCAATCATTTTGCGGAATTCGGTGTGTTTAGCGGGGATCTGGCCTTGCTTATGGGGGAAGACACGTGGATGATCCAGCCTCATATGGAATGGACTTCACGGCTATTTCAACTATCGGCGCCTTCCATGGATGGCAGCTCAACGTTCTATATTCGGGAAGATGGGAAGCTATGGAGGGAGTGAGGCGGCATGTCCTTAACATCTGCAAGGTTTTCATTAGATGAAGAAGCACGCATGACGATCGAGCGCAAGTTCGAGGAGAAGCAGCAGCTAGCCAGTGCGAGGAAGAGAGAGCTGTTCCGTGTATTTGAGGAAGACCTAAGCGATGAAGAGCGTCTGGCACTTAAGTTTCTTTACGCCTATATGCCACTGAACGACATGGCCGATTACGAGGGCAGCTTGTTCCTGAGCCATGTTCGTAAGACGTTGGAGATTCGCCGTCGGATGCCTTGGGGCAATCGAGTGCCGGATCATTTGTTCCTTCATTTTGTGCTGCCCTATCGCGTCAACAATGAGAACATCGAGGATAGCCGGGGCATTTTGTTTGAGGAGCTCTACAATCGCGTGAAGCAGCTGTCCATGGAAGATGCGATCTTGGAAACGAATCATTGGTGCTACGAGAAAGCAACGTACATCGGCAATGATCCGCGAACGGTCTCGCCGCTGACGCTGATTCGTACAACGCTCGGACGGTGCGGGGAAGAGTCGACTTTGGCCGTTGCTGCGCTGCGCAGCCTCTGTATTCCGGCGAGGCAGTGCTACACGCCGCGCTGGGCACATTCGGACTCGAACCATGCTTGGGTGGAAGCGTGGGCGGAAGGCAGCTGGCATTTTATCGGGGCATGCGAGCCTGAGCCGCGGCTAAATGAAGGATGGTTCAGCGCGCCGGCTAGAAGAGCGATGCTTATTAACACGCGCGTACCTTCGCAATATCCGGGGCCGGAGTCGATTACCCTCGCGCACGAATGGTACACGGAAATTAATTTGCTGGACGGGTATGCACCAAGTCGGAACATAGCAGTAAGAATTCAAGACATGGAGAGTCGTCCGGTATCAGGTGCTGCCGTGTCGTTTCAAGTTTATAATTTCGCGGAATTTACGCCGATCGCCAAATTGACGACAGATGCTAATGGCGATGTATCGCTTACAACAGGCTATGGAGATTTGCTTGTTCGCGCCGTATACGGATCTATGTGGGGCGAAAGTAAACTATCCGTATCTAAACAGGACTCGTTTACGATTACGATTAATAACCAAGAGCAGCAAGATGGCATCGTCGAGTTTGATATGGTTCCTCCGCCGGAGCTGCCTGCCGATGAGTCGTCAGCTGTATCGGAAGATGCGCTGCAGCAGCATCGCAACCGACTGCAGCAAGGGGCAGCCATTCGCAAAAGCTTCGAGGATACGTTTGTTAGTGAGGCGCGCGCGGGTGAGATTGCTGAAGAGCTTGGTCTTCCGGCAGAGCGAGTATGGCCTGTTCTTCGCAAGGCACGCGGGAACAGTCATGAAATCGCTGCTTTTCTGCAGGAGCAGACATCAGCGTATGGAGAATGGCCGTTGCGCTTGCTTGAGAGCTTAAACGATAAAGATTTGACCGATACGTTCCGCCCCGCGTTGCTCGATCATTTGACAGGCTCGCTGCCTTATGCGGACTTATTTGAAGAAGACATATTCTCTCGTTATGTACTGTGTCCGCGTGTGTTGTTCGAAATGATCGGTCCTTATAAACAATTTTTTCAAGAAATATTGCTTGAAGAAGAGGCTGCGGACTATCAGCTGGACCCGACTAAGCTTGTCCGTCATCTGCTTCTGAAGTTTGAGGTAGCCGAGGATATGACGTACTATCAAGGGTCCGCGATGCCTTCCGGCAGCTATCGCCTTCTGAAAGGCGACCGTATCTCACGTGACATTCTATACGTGGCGCTTTGCCGGAGCATCGGTATTCCTGCGAGGCTTCATCCCAGTGAGCGTAAGCCGCAGTACTGGCTGAATGATAGCTGGCATGATGCGCGTTTCGAACAAGTAAGCACTCTTACTCCGACTGCGGTAATCGGCGAAGTGCTGCTGAAGCGCGATCCGGCAGCTCCGGCTGAGGCGGAAGAAGCAGCCTATTTCCGGAACTTCTCCTTTGCTAGACTGGAGAATGGCTGGTATCAATCGTTATTTTATCCACATGGTCAAACCGATGTGTACGATCAGCCGTTTGAGCTAGAAGTGGGCCGCTATCGGATGACCGCTGGTACGAGGCTGAAGGACGGTTCCGTGCTCGTTCGCTTTACTTATTTTACAGTACTGGAAGGTGCGCGTGGGGAACTGCCTTTGTCGTTCCGATATCCGAGAAGTGAAGTTCCGGTCCTTGGGGAGGCTGACCCGACTTGGCGGTTAACTCGCCAGGATGGAACATCAGCAACACTGAGCGAATTGACACAGGGCAGAAGCGCAGTGTTGGCATGGATCGAGCCGGAGCGCGAGCCTTCCAAGCATTTGCTCCGAGAAATAAAAGAGCTTGTAGGTGCTTATGATGCACTCGGCATGCCTATTATCATGGCTGTCGGTGAGGAAGGCCGGACGGCATCTTTTGAACCAGCTTCCTATGAAGGCTATCCAGTTGATTTCTCTTTCGTTCACGATCGTGATTTCGTTATCCACCAGGCAAGCGGCAAGCTGCTAGGGTCGGATACGGCTTCCCTGCCATTCGTTGTGGTCTTAGATAAAGAAGGCGGCATTCGATATGTAACCGCGGGCTATAAGCTGGGGATCGGTAGAGAAGTACTTCAAGTAGGGACACGTCTAACAGATGAGAAATAAGGAGGAAAACTACCTATGACATCAACATCTAATTATTATTCGGTAGGATATGTCGGCGATTCATGGCTTCCGAAACTAACCAAAGAAAATGCATTGAAGCTGACTCATATTAATATTGCTTTCGGCCATGTAGTTAATGATGAAATCTCCATTGGCCATTTGAAGCATTTAGCCAGTCTGCCAACGATCAAGTCCTATAATCCTAATTTAACGATTCTATTGTCCGTTGGTGGATGGAGTGCGGGCGGGTTCTCCGAAGCTGCCTCTACGCCGGAGGGCAGGAAACGGATGGCTGAAACAGCTGTAGCCATTCTGGACAGCTATGCGATCGATGGCATTGATTTGGATTGGGAATATCCGTGTTACGGCGTAGCGGGGATCGCCTCGAGCCCGGCCGACAAAAGCAATTTCACGCTGCTTTTGAAAGAACTTAGAGAAGCACTGGATCAACTAGGCGCACGAAAAAACCGACATTATTTGCTGACCATCGCGGCGGGAGCGGACCAATACTACATAGACGGGACCGAGATGGATCAAGTTCAGCGCTACTTGGATTACGTGCAATTGATGACCTACGACATGCGCGGCGGTTTTCAGACTTTGACCGGTCACCATACGAATCTGTTTGCGTCAACAGGTGATTTGTTCCGCATTAGCGTGGAGGCTTCTGTTCGCATGTTTATTGCAGCCGGTGTGCCTCGCGAGAAGATCGTTATCGGCGCGGCCTTCTACTCGCGGATGTGGAAGGATGTTCCGAACGTCAATAACGGCTTTCTTCAGATGACCGCTGGAGCGGGCGGCTACGGGCCGGATTTCACCCGTTTGGCTAACGACTATATTGAGAAGAATGGTTACACCCGATTCTGGGACGATGAAGCGAAAGCGCCATTCCTTTACAATGGCAATCAGTTTATCTCGTATGAAGATGAGGAATCGCTTCAGCACAAATGCGAGTTTGTTAAGAATGAAGGACTAGGCGGGGTCATGTTCTGGGAGTACTGCTGCGATACAACTTTCCGATTGCTGGATGCGATCGACAAGGGTTTGGGTACCACTAGTACGGTTACAACATAATGCGGTTACAACATAATGCGGTTTCATATTCATGTTTGACACTGCTATTCTATTCATGGTAAAGTATTTTTACTGCTTCAAACAATAGATTGAAACAGGAACTGCCAGATGCGGTCGTGGCGGAATTGGCAGACGCGCTAGATTCAGGTTCTAGTGGTGTAACAGCCGTGGAGGTTCGAGTCCTCTCGACCGCACCATACTTTCAAACTTACCCCAGAGGATTCTGGGGTTTATTTTTTTATAAGGGGAACAGGGAAATGGTTATTCTAATCAGTGGCAACAGCCGCACGGGGAAGACGCTAATGGCTCAAACCTTGCTTGAGGATTATCGCATTCCCTATCTGTCCATTGATCATTTAAAGATGGGGCTGTATCGTGCTGATCCAGAGTGCGGATTTACACCTTTAGACAGTACGGAACGAATTGGTGAGAAATTGTGGCCGGTTATCAAAGGAATCATCATGACGAATATCGAGAATAATCAGAACCTCATCATCGAAGGTTGCTATATCCTGCCTCACTATCTCAATGACTTCGAAGAAGAATATGCGAAGAAAATCATCTCTGTGTTTCTTGGCTTCTCGCGAGCTTATATCGATGAAAGCCTTGTATCTCACATTTTCGGGTATCAGAATGTAATTGAGGATCGGGGAGATCCGGAAGAAGAGGATTTCATTACAGCCTATATCAACGAACAAGATGCGTTCAGAAGCCAATGTCTGGGCACCGGTGTTGCCTACTTTGAAATTGCAAAGAACTATGAGCATGAGATCGTCAAAGTGTACGATTATATAGAACTGCAAATTAAAGAAGTCACTACAAAACACAGTAAAACTGCCGGTTCACAATGAACCCGGCAGTTTTTTATTTCACTTAAAGGATGAAAGACAACTCGTCCACACCAAAGCAAAATGATTTTCATAGAATAACCTATCTGGTAGGAAAGGAGTTGATCATTCATGGTGAAAATCATTGACTATAACGTTAGCGTACCTGCAGTCGTTACGAACCAAGTGGATATTCCGGTTCCGCAAACACCTGCCAAAACGATCCTCGCTGAGCTTGGTATCTTCATCGCTCCCGAGCATCATAACAATCGTGTCGAGCTGATTGCGACAATTGGCGCAGCAGGTACTGACGGTGTTGTAGATGTACTGTTCCGTGTTTTCCGCGGTACACAAGAAATCTATTACGCGCTGCAAGGTTTCGAAGCAGGCTACGAACATTTTGGCGTTGTCACGCTTCAAGTCATCGACATCAACGTGCCTACCGGCGCACACGGTTATTCGCTTTATGTAGAGAAACTTACTGCTTCTAGCGAAGCTGCTGTCGTTGGCCCAATCAATCTTAGCGCAACCGTTTACGCGGTTTAAGAAATTTCAGCATGCTTGAAGGACGAGGACAGCCTCGTCTTTCTTGTTTGATTCTTTTACATATATTTCCCTTTATTTACAAACAATGAAGGTATGGTAACTACCTTTATGTACAGAAGGAGAAATAAAAAAGATGCAACATAAAACTATGCTGGCGGGTATTATCACAGCCGCTGCATTATTACTGGCTCCAACTACCGGTGCAGCAATGGCTTCTCCGGTAAACGAGAACAAAGTAGAATTAAAAGGTCATCGGCAGGTAGCGATTGTCATCGATGATTTTGGCAACGGAATGACGGGTACGCCGGAGATGATGGAGCTTCCTGTACGTTTTACCGTTGCTGTCATGCCATTCATGCCGACAACGAAACAAGATGCAGAGCTTGCATTCAAAAGAGGCGACGACGTGATCGTCCATATGCCGATGGAACCCGTTCGAGGAAAGCCGGAATGGCTCGGGCCGGGTGCTATCACGACAAGCATGAGCGACGCTGAAATCCGCAAACGGGTAGAGGCAGCTATTGCCGACGTTCCGCACGCCGTAGGAATGAACAATCATATGGGTTCTAAAGTAACAGCGGATGAACGAGCCATGCGGGCGGTGCTGTCCGTCGTCAAGGAACATGGCTTGTTCTTCTTGGACAGCAGAACAACCTATAAGACGGTGCTGCCAAAGGTGACGGCCGAGCTCGGCGTGCCGCTGCTATCCAATCAAGTTTTCTTAGACGATGTGTACACGACGAATCATATCTCCAAGCAGGTCGGAGTGCTTCGTAAATATCTGGAGACCAATGACAGCTGCGTCATAATCGGCCATGTTGGTCCTCCCGGTAAACTAACAGCCGCGGTGCTAAAGGATGCCATTCCGCGGCTGCAGTCTACGACCAGCTTCGTGAAGTTATCTGAGATGGTGGTGCCTTCAGCGGAGAAGGATATAATTCCGCACTCCTGATGAAATCGCCTCAGCCAATTGAAGCTGCATGCGAGGGTTCAGCAGCATACTGCGGTCGCCCTCGTGGCTTAGAAAACCCAGCTCGACGATAACGGCAGGCTGTTT
Organism: Paenibacillus rhizoryzae; assembly: GCF_059686995.1. Classification (NCBI taxonomy): domain Bacteria; kingdom Bacillati; phylum Bacillota; class Bacilli; order Caryophanales; family Paenibacillaceae; genus Paenibacillus; species Paenibacillus rhizoryzae. Next base: position 427,009 of record NZ_JCAALT010000001.1, read on the forward strand.
CACGACATTCAGCAAATAAAACGGCGATCCTACACGGGGGAGTTGGTGCGTATTGTGCTTGCGATTTAATGCATCTTGGATGCAAAACGCGAGCAGCGCACTTTCTCCCTCGTTTTGATGAAGAACGAGCGGACCGTGCTCTGTTTTGTCCGGTGCCCAATTGACATGGATGCTGACGAGAATCTTCGTCTGAATTTCTTTCGTTAATTGGCTGCGTTGCGACAAATCGCGCCGATGCCGGGAACGTGATGGGTTCCAGCGATTATCATCGCTTAAGGCATAGTCGGCGTCGCGATTCATAATGGCGCGAATGCCGTTTGCGCTCAGAAGCAGGTACAGCTTCTTTGCTACGGCTAAGTTAATATCTTTTTCCAGAATATCCTCATGGTGTGCGCCGCCATCAATTCCACCGTGACCGACATCAATAAGGACTTCTGCGGTCGGAAGCGCGCGTTGATAATTCGGCGGTGCTTCTGCTTGCAGATGGCTATCGGTCGCGGGCGCATCCAGCGGATAGGCTGCCAGTATACCATTCGAACCCCATGTAAACGAGCAAACGACAACAGAACAGAACATCAGGAACAACCGAGTCCGCACTCGTTTAGTTCGGCACTCCAGCATGCTGTACCATACCTCCAATTCCATAATGGCTATCGTTAGCGTGGCACAGACCAAGGAAACTCATTCATGTTTGAAGTAAATGATTAACGGGGACACTGTAGGTACACTAGAAATTGCTGAAGGAGATGAAGGACATGGCTGTTGAGAAACCCGAAGAATACATTAAGTTCATGACCGGTAAAATGATCGAAATCATTGACAGGCCGCAGGAAGCGCGGAAAGAAAGACGCAAAATAGCCAAAGCATCCAGAGAGCCTTGGCTGACACGTTGGTTTGGCATGGGAGGATTAGGTGTGATGCAGCTGTTCCGTTCTTCTAAGCCTCGAGAAGAAGGCTAACGCCTCAGCCACGTCAATTATAGAAGTGGCCTTCTTGATTTAGCAGCTCGATCGGGATATAGCGGGTACCTACGGAATCAAAAGCGACATACAAGCTGTGATTATCCCAGTTATGGTACCCGATTGCCGGATAAACGAACAGCACCGTTTGACGGAACAGCTCAGCGGTAAAGCGAATTTGATTCCGATGGTTAAGCAAGTCAGGCAATTGTTTGATTTGCTCCTTGGACAAAGGAGATTTGGTCAGCCAAGGCAATCGCTCATAAGGATCGAAACCTTCATTGGCTTTCGCAGCAGACAGTTTCGTAAGGGAACTTGGCGTCGTCTTCGTTGCACCGCCTAATGCAGGCTTGTCCGCGTCCGACGAAGCTATTGTCTTGAGTTGCTCCTGCCATAGCTGGTCGGTAATCGGCAAGGCTTCTCCTGTCCAGGCATCCAAATAATACGTTTCCTGATTGGCCGCCACATACTTCCAAACTGCAAGCACGGGTGATACGTAAAGCCGTTCCAAATGGAGCGGTTTTTTTATGGCTTCCGCGAAGGTGGTGAACAATCCTTGTCGCACCAAGGAGCTGTACAAGGTATTGGCGTCGAAAGCGGGATGTTCGCCGGCGCCGTATTCGCCAAGGATGAACCCGCCTTCAGCGGTTGCGTGGACAATCATATAACCAACGGGCAGACGATCGAGTCGAAACGTAACCAACCACCCATGGGTTCCCGGTCCGAGGGGGATGATGGTAGCGGTCGCTTTTTTCCAGGATTGGAATTGAGGCTGAGCCGACAGGGCATTCGCCCAGAATTGAACTTGCTGCTGGAGCTTAATCGCATGCTGCTCGCTTGGGGCTATTTTGAAAGAAATTGCGGCTGCTGAGACCTGTGTGCTCGTCAAGAGGAACGCGGCTGCTAAGACAAGAATCGATATCCGCCTTATGTGCATCATCTGCATCACCTGCTGCTTCCTGTAGGATGGGAAAGCCGTTTCACCGTCATTGTACCTTACCTTCAGTTGAAAAGGATGTAGGAACGTGTCAAGGGATTGGGACAAGCTCCGTTCTATTTTTGCCGGATAAAGAGAGATCTTGTTAGCCAATGCCTTGGAGGTAGAAAATACCGCAGTTAATGGCAGAAGCCGTGACGCGAGGCTCATATTGCCAGCGGATTTCTTCTTGTCTGCGCTCGAACTGTTCGGTAATGAGCTGCTTATTCTCTTCTTCGGCCGAGGCCAGAAGAGGCTCATAATAATGATTGATGGTCGACAGCTCATCGGCCAAACGTTCGGCCGCTGCCTGTGCCCAAGAGTAGTCATAGGTGCGAAGCTTGCGCTCCAGCGTTTGCTCGGCAATAGTAGCCGCCTTATTAAGGGAGAGGGCGTTTTTGGCTGTGTGCACATTAGGCGGCAGCTTCGGAGTCATGCGATGCGTCATAAGCCGATCGTGGAATTGCTCAATACACTGCCCGGTTGCCAGCGAAACGCCGAACGAATGGATTTCTTCGCGTTTCATGTCGCATGCGAACTCTACTTTCATATTAACCCCAAGCCAAGCGCTGTAAGCAGTGGAGTGAAGCGGGTGAGCGCTTCGTTTCTCCGGTTCTTGAAACAAACACAGATAGCTGCCGCCGCTGCGGGCAGAATCGAACAGCTGATTCAATCGGCGTGAGCCATAATACAAATCCTCGCGTGGTACGCGTACATTCGTATTCAAAGTGCCGTGAATATGGCCGAAGGAGCGGCTTAAAGCAGCATCTGCCGCTGTATTCGCGGCATTCGGGGCAGGGGGAGGCGGGGCTGCTGCCTGCGCCTGCTCATATTTCTGCTTATCGGTCACGAGCAGCATGGACATCGTTTCCGGATCGGCTCCCGTTCGGTCAACGAAGCTCCAATAGTAGGGTCGATTCGTTAGATCGCGATCGGCCCGCGGCGATAGCTTAACTTGAAAATGGGCCGGCGATTTCTCGACAATTTGGCAGTTGGTCGTCTCTAGATAGCGTTGAACAAACTTGTGTATTTGACGTTCATTCATGGTCTCACCTCAATCGTCTGTCCCACGGCGTTCATAACGGCATTAATGGCGCCCATATCAATCGGCTCCTCCAATTCAACCTCGTCCCGAATGCGGCTGAGTGAATTGCCAAGCTCGTCGATCTGTTTGCGAAGCTGATCCTGATTACCGCCGGATTCCAGCATCAGGCGGGCAAGCCGCTGTTCCAGCGTTTCGCTTTTCTCAAACCGCTCAAGAATATGATCAAGTTCCCCGATAACGAGCTCGAACAGATTGATTTTCTCATGCAGCAGACTGACGATATGCTCTTCGATTGTGCCGATCGTGCAGAGATTATAGATGCGTACGTCGCTCGTTTGCCCCAGCCGATGGACGCGTCCAATCCGCTGTTCGACCCGCATAGGGTTCCAAGGCAAATCGAAATTGATCATGTGATGGCAGAACTGCAGATTGATTCCTTCGCCGCCGGCCTCAGTTGCAATAAGCACCTGCGCACGTCCGCGGAACAGATCCATCATCCAATCCTTCTTGCCGCGGTTCATCCCGCCCCGGTAAGGGACGGCAACCATATTGTTAGAGCGGAAATATTGGAGCAGATATTCCTGCGTAGCCCGATACTCCGTGAAAATGATCACTTTATCGTTCATCTCACGAACAAGCTCCATCGTTTTCTCCGCTTTCGTATTCGCTTTAATGCCGCGAATAACTTCAACCAGCTCCCAAATTTTCGCGCGGAGCGGAGAATCTTCCGCCGTCTTCTTAAACATGTTGACGAGCGTTAAGAATACGGCATCACGGCTGCTGCAAACTTCTCTTTGCAACGTGACGAGGGAGAGCAGGCTCGACCAATCGCCTTGGCCTTGGCTCTCGTCGACCCGATCCCGAACAAATTTGGTGACGGCGTCATATAGAGCCTGCTCCTCTGTCGAGAGCGAGAGCGGTATATTCTTCACGATTCGTTTCGTGAATTGAATGCCGCCATCGCCGCGGCGATTCCGGATCATGACGGAGGATAGCGCTTCGTGCAGCTGTTCCTCATTCTTCGGCAGACGCTTGTCCACGACGAAGTTCGCGGCAAATTCGCTCTGACCGCCTAATTGCCCCGGTTTGAGCAGCGTAATTAAGTTATACAGCTCGTCCAAATCGTTCTGAACCGGCGTCGCAGTGAGCAGAAGGCAATATTTCTTGCGCAGCAAATTCACGAATTGATAGTTGGTTGTCTTCTTATTCTTCAGCTTATGCGCTTCGTCGATGATGATCATATCGTAGTCTTGTCCAAGCAGCTTCTCGCGATGCGGTTCGCGTTTCGCAGTATCCATCGAAGCTACGACAACGTCATAGGCCCAAGAGTGATCCTTCTTCTGCGCAACTGCGGATATGCCGAATTTGCTGTTCAACTCCCGTACCCATTGCAGCACAAGGGAAGCGGGAACGAGCACGAGCGCGCGCTTCACAAGCCCGCGCACCATATATTCCTTCAGCACTAAGCCGGCTTCGATTGTTTTGCCAAGTCCGACCTCATCGGCAAGAATGGCTCTGCCGCTCATTTCATGCAGCACCTTGCGAGCCGTGCTGATTTGATGCGGCATCGGTTCGAAGGAAGGGAGGCTGCGCAGGCATTGCAAATCATCGAAGCTCTCAACCAGCTTCGACTGTTCGGCTTCAATAGCCAATTGGTACATCGTCCACTCGTCCCAAGGACCGTTACGGTCGACGCGTTCTTGCAATTGATGCAGCCATGTGCGATCAAATTGCAAATCTACGCTCGGGTGCAGCTTGCGTTTAACAGCAGAAGCTGAGCCCGGGCTTGAAGCGGGGCCTGAAAGATTTTCTCCGTTTACGGGATCATAGTTCGATTGCATAGGTTGGAGGAGCTCCTTTCTCTGACCGATCGGAAAGCATCGACTTTCGGACTTGCAAATGGCAAATGGTTATCCTTCGTAGAAAGTAGTATTTCCTTGCAGCTGCGATTTCATAAGATAAAGCTTGAAAAAGGTCGAATTTTCTGTAGAACATAAAAAAAGAGAAGCCATGAGCCATGGCTTCCCTAAAGATTTTGAGGAAAAATCGCGGACTAGGATTCTTCCTTTTGAATTTTGCCGGGATTGTTAATCTTGTAGGCGACGGGATGTTTCGTGAGTTTCTTGGCGATGATTTTGCATTCGAACGTAATCGTGTCCCCAACAGCAAGCTCTAGTTTCTTCAGCGTGTTGCTGTGGCTGGACCAGGCGGCGCCTAGTTCAAGAGCAGGCTCTGCAATGGACACTTCCTCGTAAATGATAACCTCGTCATCCGTATCGGAGAAATTGTTCGGAACAGTCGTGAACTCTTTAACCGTTGCACGCATTTTCACTTTCTCCTCAGGAAGCTCAAGCTTCGGCGCTTTTTCTTTCTTCGGTTTCTTCGCGGGTTTCTCCTCAGACTTCGCTGCCTTGGTTTCAGTTGCAGGCTCTTCAATGGCTGAAGCGGCTGCTACGGTAACAGATGCGGCCTCGGTTATATCTTCCAGATCAGCTTCAACTGCTTGCGCGGTAACCGCGGCTGCTTCTGAGGCATCATCCGTATCAACGGTTTCATCTTCGATTGCTGTCGTTTGTCTTTGTCCGAAGCTTGCCGTTTGCATCTCCTTCAAGTAGGAAGGATGAATGCAGTGCTGTTTGTCATCGAGCTCAAGGACGGCAGTCATTTTGTCGACAAAGCCAACAATGGAGCAGACGGTATGAACACCGTTATTTTTGTAGAGAAACGTTTTCGATTTGGAAGCTTTCTCGGAGAGCAAGCCCCATTCTTTCAATTTCTGTATTTGCTCTTCTTCATTCTCGAAGGGAGTATATGTAGGGGGTGCGATCAGTTGTGCCATTTTTTCTCCGCCTTTCTTAGTGGATGCTTGTCTCATTTTAACATTTTTTCAGTGCGGGATGAAGTAAAGAAGTGTTGAATAATTAAACATACAGTTGTATATTTATACTTAATTTCTTGAGGGGAGTGTGACCATACCATTGAACAAAATGATAGAAGAACTAACGCTCGATGCATGGCCGTCCTTGCAGACGGTCGTATATGACGGGTGGTTGCTTCGGTTTGCAGGCGGTTATACGAAACGGTCCAATTCCGTCTCAGCGCTTAACTCCGGCGACGATTACCAATTAGAAGAGCGGATTGCAGCATGCGAAGCGTTGTATAACGAAGCCGGTCAGGATACGATTTTCAAAATAACACCTTTCGGTCCTCCGGACTTCGATCAAATTCTGGCACGGCGCGGGTATGCCATCGCAGACCCATCCCGTGTTATGATAATAGAAAGCTTAGATAACGTGCCTGCACCGGAACTGCATGGAATTAAGAGAGAAGACGCGATGAGCGAAACGTGGCTTGCAACGATGTGCGACATGAATAGGATCATAGACACGGATAAACAACTCGCGGCTCAAATTATTACGAGCTCGAAACAGAAGCAAGGTTATTTCGCATTAGAAGTAAACAAAGAGCCCGTCGCATGCGGACTAGGCGTAATCGAACGAGGTTACATAGGTTTGTATGATATCGTAACGGCGGAAGCACAGCGCAATCGGGGGTATGGGGAGCAGCTGATCCGGCATATGCTTCATTGGGCGAGAGAGAATGGGGCAGCGAAAGGCTATTTGCTTGTCGTCCAGAGCAATGCGTCCGCGAACCGGCTGTACCGGAAATTGAATTATCAAGAGAGTTATCCGTATTGGTATCGAGTTAAGAAGAGGTAAGCCGTATTAAGGTGGGATAAGATGACGATTCAATTGCGAGGGCATCATTTATTATGTTTATTGGGTTTTCGGGGGATGGGGTATTCGGCGGACTTCTCGGCGAATATGACGATCGTGTACAACAAGCTGCGGGATGAACCGGCTTCTCGAATTGCCATTGTTAAAGGTCCCGACGATCTATGCGCATGTTTTCCTTCGGATGTGGAGCCGCACTGTCAGAATGTCTCCGTTGCGAACCATGACGAGCGCATCTTGCAGAAGCTCGGGTTTGACTATGGGATGGAACTGCTCTGGTCAGACGTTATTGAGCGGATAAGGACGAACGTTGTTCCCGAAGATATCAATACGCTGTGTTATACCTGCCAGTGGCGAAGCTACGGTGTTTGCGAAGCAGGTGTTCGATTAATTAAACAAGGGGAGTGGCTTCCGCCGCTTCCGTAAATCCACCTAAGCGGTCTGTTCTTAACAAACCGTTAGGTGGATTTTTTTTATGTTAACGGCAGCATCGAGAGGAAGCGATTGGAGGCGGCCGAAAGCGGGACGCCTCGCAAAGTAGCGATGCCGATATAGCGCTCAGGCAAAGGCGGGTGGAGCGGGATCTCAATGAGCTCGCCGGTGGCCAATTCATCCTCAATATAGTTGCGAATTACGAAGGCAAGTCCGAATCCTCGGGTGGCGAATTGCAGAAGCAGATCAATACTGCCAAGCTCAAGCTCCGGGTGAAGCTGGATGCCCTGCGCGGCAGCCCAGCCGTTGAGGTGGCGTCTTGTACTTCCTCCGGGCTCTAGCATTAGCAAGGGATACCGGTGCAGCTCTTGCACATCTAGCGGAGATGAACCTGTTATGTCGGCGTACTTCTTGCTGCCTACCAAACAATCCTGCTGGGAGAGACTGCGCTTTATATCGATTTTGGCATTGCCTGCAGGCAGATTAATAATACCGAAGTCGATCTTGCCGTCAGCCAGCAGGTCAATCGTTTCCGGCGTCGTCCGATTGGTGACATGGATGCGTACTTGCGGGAAATGTTGATGAAATTGCTCTAAGTAAGGCATCAGGTAATGTTTGCATAACGTGTCACTCGCCCCGATTCGGATTTCTCCGCTCTCTAGGTTGTGCATCTCTGCGATCCGCTTCTCGCCGGATTCGATGAAGCTGAATGCCTGCTCGATATAACGGAATAACACCTCGCCTTCTGCTGTCAGGATAACGCCTTTCGCTGAACGAAAGAATAGCTGTCCGCCGAGTGCGCCTTCCAGCTGCTTTAAGATATGAGTGACTGCAGGCTGCGTAATATGCAGCTTCTCAGCCGCGCGCGATAGACTGCCTGTCTTGGCTGTCCAATAGAAGCTTCGATACCATTCTGAATTAATAGTCATTCGTTCACCTAATATCTGATATTAGTAATATCAATTATTTTGATGCCAGTAGTTCCATTATAATCAAGTTTGCAAGGAAGGATCAACATTTGGGAGGCGTGACTCTATGACGGTAACGGCCATTGTAGGTGCAAATTGGGGAGATGAAGGCAAAGGTAAGCTGACGGATGTACTGGCAGCGCAGTCATCGTATGTGGTTCGTTTTCAAGGAGGCAGCAATGCGGGGCATACGATCATAAACAGCTATGGGAAATTTGCTTTGCACATGCTGCCATCCGGCGTGTTTTATCCGAATGTGACGAACGTGATTGGCCCGGGGACGGCTGTTGACGTGAATATGTTAATGCGAGAAATCGAAGAGCTGCAAGCGCGCGGTGTGCCGAAACCGAAAGTGGCCGTATCCGAGCGGGCGCAGGTTGTGGTGCCGATCCATGTGCAATTTGATGGTCTGGAGGAAGAGCGCCTTGGCGAGCACAGCTTTGGCTCGACCAAACGCGGAATTGCGCCTTTCTACGCGGATAAGTATGCGAAGCTCGGTATTCAAGCAGCGGAGCTGTTCGATAAGGAGCGCCTCTATCGGCGCTTGGATCTAATGCTGGCCGCGAAGAACGTGACGCTGCAGCACTTGTATGGGCAACCGCCCGCGCAAGCCGACGATTTCATCTCGGAGCTTATGGCGTATGGAGAGAAGCTGCGTCCCTATCTGGCGGATACGACAAGTCTGCTGCATGAAGCGTGGATGAGAGGCGAGTCCATTCTGGTCGAAGGCCAGCTTGGTGCCCTTCGCGATCCCGATCATGGCATTTATCCTTACTCGACTTCCTCTTCTACCTTATCCGGCTTTGCCGCTGTAGGAGCTGGCATTCCACCTTACGCAATCGGCCATGTCATAGCGGTCACCAAAGCTTACTCGAGCTGTGTAGGTGCCGGGCCGTTCGTAGTAGAGCTAAGCGGCGATGAAGCTCAAGAGCTTCGATTGCGCGGTGGCGATGCAGGCGAATTCGGTGCGACAACGGGGCGTCCGAGACGAGTTGGCTGGTTCGACGCCGTTGCGACAAGGTATGGCTGCATGGTACAGGGGGCAACCGAAGTTGCACTTACCAATCTCGATGTGCTTGGCTATCTGGAGCAAATTCCGGTCTGTACCGGTTACCTGCTGGCAGATGGGACAACGACGACGCGTTTTCCCGTTACAGCGCAGCTTGAGCATGCCACACCGATCTGGACCTCGCTGCCCGGTTGGAAATGCGCGATATCGGATGCGAGAACCTTCGACGAATTGCCTCATGAAGCGCAGGAGTATGTCCGTTTCGTCGAAGCGACGATTGGTGTTCGCGTGTCTACCGTGTCCGTAGGGCCGCGCCGAGAGCAATTGATTCATCGCTAAGCTGGCAGCACATGGCTACAGCCGGAAGCCTGTTCGAGATCAGCGGTAGGAATACTCTTCTGGGAGTCGAAATAGGAACATTGTAATTATGTAGTCGATTCTCATTTCATAAGCGGGAGTGTGCGTAGCTGTTATGCAGGATTTCAAAGTAACGAGCCAGCAGAAAGCGTTCTTCGACACGTTCGGGTATTTGGTATTTCGGGGGTTAATGCAGGACCGCATCATGGAGATTACGGAAGAGTTCGATGCTGTTTTCACGAAGCATGGGGGAAACTTCAACGGCAAACCGCATACCTTCAAGAAAACATCGACGATCGTCGCATTTCTCGGTCACAGCGAGAAACTGGCTTCGCTGCTGGACGATCCGCGCGTGCACACGATTTGCTCCACGCTGCTTGGTGACGACTACAATTATTTGACGAGCGCAGGCAACAAATATGTCGGAGACACGGGCTGGCATTCCGACACCTCCATGGATAAGCAATGGCCGGGTAATCTTAAGAGCCTCAATGTTTCCTTCTACTTAGACCCGGTTACGAAAGAAACAGGTGCGCTGCGAGTCATTCCGGGAAGCCATTATATCGGCGATCAGTTTACAGAAATCTTGAAGGAGCAAATTCACACTTCTGATATGCAGGCACAGTGGGGCATTGACCGTGCTGACCTTCCGGCGGTGCCGCTCGCTATTAGACCCGGGGACTTGCTCGTTTTCAACAATTATATGAAACATGCCGCTTTTGGCGGCGGGAACAATCGGCGCGTGCTGTTGATTAATTTCTCCAGACATTACACGGAAGAACATATGGCTGAGCTGCATGAATATGTGAGTACATTCGCGCCTTATTGGGTGGAGGAGCTCCATGGCGAGGCTGTGCTAAAGGGTGCGAGCAGTGAACGGATGCGCCATCTGCGGCAAATTCAAGAGAATCAAGCGCATTTGCCTGAGCTCGCCAGACAAGCGAAAGCAGCCGCAAGCGAGCCATAATCGTTTCAAGCAAAACAGGCTTTTCCGACTTGTTCGGAAGGGCCTGTTTTGCGCTTCCGTACCTTGCGTTTGAATGTCATAACGTGTAATATCTCCATTATTATGAAGTATGGCAGAGGGGAATGAAGAGGGACACATGGAAAGCAAAGCATCAATCGTCGCGATGTGGATCTCTCTGATCAGCAATGTGCTTCTGACTGGTATCAAACTAATTGTCGGTATATTGTTTCAGAGTCAGGTATTAATTGCGGACGGTATTCACAATGCCGGGGACGTTATCGCGACCGCCACAGCGTACAGCTCGATGCGCGTGTCGGGTAAACCGCCGGATGAGGATCATCCTTACGGACATGGCAAGGCTGAGGTGCTCGGAGCGGGAATTGTTGCTTTTATCCTCATTGCAGCAGCTTTATATATGGGGTACCATGCCGTTCTTACATTCTTCGAGCCGCCGACGGAAGCGCATCTCATCGCACTTGCCGCCGCGATTGTTTCCTTGATCGCCAAGCAGATTCTATATATCTATACGATGCGAATCGGTAAGGAATCGAAGAGTAAGGCGATGCTGGCTACAGCCTACGATCATCTTGCGGATGTCTATGCTTCCTTGGCGGCTTCTGTCGGGATTGGTCTGGGGTGGTTGGGTGAGAAAATCGGCAGCAGCTGGCTCAGCTACGGCGATCCTGCCGCAGGGGTTATCGTATCGCTGCTTGTGTTGAAGCTGGGTTTCGATATGGCACGCGAGACGGCCGATGTCCTAATGGACAAGAGTCTAAGCCCGGAGAAAATCGAGGATATTACGGAGCACTTGCGCGAAGTTCCCGAGGTGAAACGGATAGATCGACTGCGTGCGAGAGAACATGGCCACTACGTATTAGTGGATGCCAGGGTCGCGGTTCTGGGGACGCTAACCATTCAAGAAGGCCATGATATTATCAGAACCATTAAGAAGAAATTGATGGACGCACATCCGGAAGTGGATGAAGTGCTCGTCCACTTGAATCCATGGTATGAGGATGATAATGGATAAACGGATTCGGTCTGGACGATAGCGTCCAGATCGTTTTTTATTTTTTTCTGCAACCTTTCTATAGATAGGCACGTCTGGAGATCATGTAGGGCCCTACAACCAATAGAATTGATCGCGAAGGGAGCACGAATTAGTGAACAAGAAGAAACTCATCATTGTAGCAACGATAGCGGGGCTACTTGGAACGACAGCAGCAGTTGAGGCATCCGGTTTTATGAAGAAAGTGAATGGATTCCTGCGCGGTGACATTGATGTTACTGTAGACGGTAAAGCAACATCCTTGGAGCCTGTCTTTATCAATGGCCAAGCCTATCTCCCAGCGCGCGGCGAAGCGGCAGCGCTTGGTTACGAGCTGCACTATAACGCAAGAGACAAGGTTCTGGAAATCACCTCTAAAGATCAACCGGAGGAAGGCGAGTCGAATTTGATTAATGTGTCCGGCATTATCGAAGATGTTCGTCCTACACAAGACGGTTCTGTACAGATCAGTGTTCTTGGCAGAGGCCAAAACAACTGGATCGTGCTGACTGTCGATAAAGAAACCGTACTTACGAATCAAGAAGGCAAGCCATTTGCCGCTAAAGATTTGAAAGCAGGCTTGGAGCTTACAGCTGAATACGGCCCAATCGTTGCGATGAGCTACCCAGGTCAATCGCATGCAGTGAAGGTTGCAGTCGGTTCCGAGCGTCTGGTTAAAACAGATGTTATTCAATCCGTTGAGAAAACAAGCGACGGCTGGCAAGTGAAATTTGGCGACGGTAAAGAAACTACGCTGGTTCTTAACTCCGGTAAAGAAACAACGATCCGCGATGCCGAGCGTCAACCGATTGAATGGTCGGCTTTGAAAGCTGGCATGAAAGTTACGACTTACTACGGTCCTGCAACGACGAAGAGCATTCCGCCGATCAGCGCGCTTCACTTCCTGGTGGTGACAGAGCAGTCTGCTGCATTGTCCCCGGCGCAAGTGACTGAATATCGCGAGCTTGCTTGGAAACAGCTTTCCGATGATCAGAAGAAACATGTGGTAACGAAGAAAGACGAAGCAGAAGTAACAATCGTGCCTGCTTCCGATGCAGCACTCTTCCCACAGGATGACAAGAAGAAAGCATACGAGGATTATGTAGCTAAGAAAGGCAACGTAGTGCTTGTTACTTATAAAACAGACGATGACCAGCTTCTTGGGCCGCTAACACTGGGCTTTAGCTCCGATACAAAGGAATACTTCGGTAACCGTATTCGCAGATAGTTGTTGTTCAGAGGAGGATTGTCCTAAAGTCGCCGGAAGGCGACAGAGGGACAATCCTCTTTTTTGTCGAATAGAAGAGAGGAAGAAAAGGATGATTATCCATTAGGAGGAAGTAATTGTAATGCTGCAGCAAATCTGGAAGTACCGGATGCATTATTTGCTCGTAATCCCGCCGTTCCTGCTTTGGTTAATGTTCAAAGGAATTCCATTCTTTATGATGCTGTACGGTTCATTCGTCAATTTTGTCATCTTTAAAGGGCTGTTCAGCAGCGACTGGACTGGGCTGGCCAATTTCCGTTACCTCTTCAACCTGCCGATGTTTACGTCCATATTTAGCAATACGTTATCCATGAAGCTTGCATATACGGCAGTCAGCGGCATCATCGCGCTAGTTGCGGCTCTCGCGCTAAGCAATATTAGATTTCGCAGGCTCAGAGGCGGATTCACCACCTTGCTTCTGATCCCTTACTTCATTCCATCAGCCATTATCGTCTATATGACGATGCTCTCCCTATCACAGAGTCGTTCACCGTTTGGGATCCAATCCATGCCGCTCGCTCATTCGGAGCTATTTCCAATGGTGCTTGTTGCTGTAGAAGTGTTCAAAACCTGCGGTATTCCCATACTTATCGCATTAACGGCGATCGGCGCAAGGCAAGCGGCGATGGCAAACGGCAGCATTCGCGAACGCAGCAGCTATTTGCACCGCAACGTCATCCCGGCAATGAAGGCAGTTACCGCGTTCATGCTCATGCAGCTAGGTTCGCTTCTGACGATGGATTCGGAGCTGCAGCGGCTGCTGGTCAATCCGCTAGTAGCGGAGACAGGCGAAACCTTGGATAGCTTCGGCTTTCGAACCGTGTTTATGAATGCCGATTACAATCTTGCTGGAGCGTTGGCGGTCTTTCAGTTTGTCGTTCAGTTTAGCTGCTCCTTGCTTGCCTATTTGCTCATTAAAGGGCTGTTTGTACGTGATTTATTTACATCTTCCAGTGGTGCTGCTGCCATCCAATCCACCGGAAAAGGGAAGAATATCGCGGGCATTCTCATCACCATCGTGCTTTCCTCAGCCGTGTTAATCATGTTGTACTTGCTGTTCATTTATCCGTTTACGTTCCAATTGTCCGGTTCCGCACTACATACTTTGTTATCTCCTTACCGGTATATGCTCTATATGGTTATCGACTTAATGGCAGTCATCATCTTCATGCTGATTACGGCGGCGCTTGCTTTCCCGCTAACCGTCAAGGATTTGCCGGGCAAGGGGCTGTATAAGCTCTTGCTGCTGGTTTTGCTGACGATCAGCAGTTCGACGTTCCATGAATTTATGTTTTATCGAAACTTACATATGAGCAATACGATCTTCCCTTTATTCTTCACGGGTTTCTTCTCGATTCTGCCTATCTTCATCTTGAAGAGCGTCTTTAACAGCAAATATAGCAATCGCAGGGAAGAGGCAGCCGCGGCGGGCCGAGGGGAAGCGTTCATCTTCTTCAGCGTCTACATCCCTGCGATCTGGAAGCCGCTGCTTGCTTTGGGAGCTCTTCATTTCGTCATGCTGTGGAACTCGTTCACTCAGGCGTTCATCCACCTGACGAATCCACAGACGTTTCCGCCGCTCATGACGTTTGTGAATGCAATGAATGAGATCGGCGAAGCCGGACCCGTGTATTCGCAAGCGGATCTGCTGCTATCCGGCGCCATCCTATCCCTGCCACCCTTGTTGATCCTGCTGCTTATGCGCAGATGGCTGACAGGCGAGGTAATGGTAGCTACGATGAAGAATTTGTAGGCCATGCAACGACTAAGGCGCTCCGATCTGCAGCTTCTAACCTGCAGCGGAACGCCTTTTATTTTACGAGTGGACTGTGCGATATTCGGTCGGGCTTTGCCCTGTTTCTTTACGGAAAAATTTCGCGAAATGATTCGTTTCCTTAAAGCCGATTTGATCGGCGATCTCCTTAATGCTCTGCGTCGTACTCGACAATAGAATCTTCGCTTTATCGACGCGCTTGCGGCTGACATACTTGAGCGGCGGCACGCCGAAATGTTTCTTGAAATAGGCGATAAAATAATTCGGGTGCAAATGGGCTGCCTTCGCCATATCCTCGATTCGCAAATGGCCGGCCATATGGTTGTCGATATATTCCTGGATGAATTGAATCCGCTTCAGATCCTCCGAGCGATGCTGCAAAATCGTAATCGGCACATGCTCCAAATACCGCGCAATAATCTCCAGCATAATCGACTTCTCCCGCAGCCTTGAGATGACCGAATCGCTTTGACGCAGACTGACCAGAAGCTTGAACAATGCGGTCATTTCTTCTTGATCCGCAAGTCCAATGCGCAAGGGAACGCCGATCCATTGGAATAAGTCGAAGGGACCGATCGATGCCGTGAAGTGGCACCAATATTTGAGGAAAGGCTTCTTTCCTTTAATAACGGAATAAGCTTGTTTAGTGAAAGCGGGCATTAAGCAGAGCTCGCCGGGGGATGGGAGCATCTCCTGGTTGTCTACCTTCAGCCAGCCTTCTCCTTCTACAATATAGTAGAATTTATTGTATTCCGGCACGTAGTCCATATCGACCCACTCGGTGGTCACCTGTGTTTTATAAGCGGTGATGACGTCGATTTGCAATGCGCGCAAGAGATCGGTTAAGGCGTGATCGGCACGTAATATCGTCATTGGAAGTCTCCCAGCTGTAAGGCATTTGAATGATTTTCTCTTATCATAGAGCATTTCGAGGGTTCATGAAACCGCAATCTTAGTTTTAGCACCTTCATTCTTATTTCTAGCCATTACAACGCAAGCGGCATCCTCCTATAATCAAGTTGAAGAAGTAATCCTATAGGAGGCTCAACAGAAATGACGACTGCGCAACCCCTTTTGTTGACAGATGAACAAATCAAATCGTTTATCACAGATGGCTTTCTTATTTTGAAAACCGATTTCCCGCGTGAATTCCACGAGCGATTAGTAGAACAACTAAATACGATTTACGATACCGAAGGCAATCCGGGAAACAACATTTTACCGCGGATCCGCGACTTGCAGCGCGTGTTTGAGAACCCGGTTATCACTGGGGCGCTGACAAGCGTGCTTGGCCCGAATTATCTGCTCCATACGCACAGACACGGTCATTACAACTCCGTACCGAAGCCGGGCGGCTGGCACAAAGACAGCTACTGGGGCTACAACCGTCTGCGCAACCATCACCCATGGTGGGCGATGATTATGTACTTCCCGCAAGATACGCCAATTGAGCTTGGACCAACCGGTGTTATGCCGGGAACGCATTATCAGGACAGCCGCAACTTTGTTTCGGATGAAACGGCAGAGGAAGCAACTGCAAACGGTGAAGCGGGTACTTTCGCGCTGATCCACTACGATATTTGGCATCGCTCGACGCCGAACTTGATCGGCAAGCCGCGTTTCATGCTGAAGTTCGAATTCATGCGCACCGAAGCTCCGCAATCGCCGACATGGGATAATCAAGAGCCGTCTTGGGCAGCTGTAGCCGGGGATGAGAGCAACAATCCAATCGCTGAAGAGGTTTGGAACTGGATGTCCGGCCGTACCGCGGCGCTTGCCAACACGAAACCGGCGGAAGCAGCAGAAATCGCAAAGCTAACTGCAAGTTTGAGTGGCGACCAAGAGCCGGAAGCGCAGAATGCCGCTTACGAGCTTGCAACAAGAGGGGAAGCAGGCATTCAAGCATTGCTTGGCGCGCTTGAGCAAGAGAAGAAAGTGTCGCGTATCGCTTCGTATGGCTTGTCCGTAGCCGGCGAAGGAGCCGTTGAAGGATTGCTTCAAGCCCTTCGCGCCGAGAACGAGGATGTCGTAAACCATGCGATCTTCGCTTTGTCGGAGCTTAGAGGTCACGCAGATCGTGCGGTCTCTCACGTAGCCGCTCAGCTGGACCATCCATCCGCGAAAGTCAGACGCACGGCAGTTGATGCGCTTGGTATCATCAGCGCAAATGCAGGCCTGGTCGTTCCTGCTCTAATCAAAGGCTTGCAGGACGAAGATACACAGGTTCGCTTCACAGCAGGGCTGTCGCTTGTACGGATCGGTAAGGATGCAGCGGCTGCCGTTCCTGCCCTGGCAGAGCAGCTGTCGCATGAGAACCGCTATGTCCGCGGTCATGCACTTGAAGCGCTGCGCTATATCGGCACGAAAGAAGCGCATGAAGTGCTGATTCACGAGCTGTTCAATACACGCTGGTGTTCGGATACAACGCCTGCGAGCACGTTCTAAACCAACAAAAATCCCTCAGACGAGGGATTTTTTGTTTTTTTATTAGGATGTGGCTACACGATAGCCCGTTTAATGCGATGGATGATCCAAACCAAAACAGGCAGGGCAAAGTTAAACAGTAGAAAGATCCATGGTTGAATCAGATACTCAAAGCTGAAACTGGAGGTAGACAGCATACCGATTAAGATCAAGCCAGCCAGCACCCAGGTGACATTCTTCCAATTGCGGAAGTTCATCCACTGCGCAATTCCATAGCTCGAAATAAACAAATGGGATGCAAGTTTAATCATAATGCCAAACTGCAAGAAGAACGTTATCACCAAATCGAAGTTTTGGATAAAATCCAAGATGGAGATAGATTTCATGAACATGAAATGCGGGTGGTACATATCTGCCGCACTCGCAGCCCCGAAGAGCAAAATGACGGCAATCGACATCAGGCAGCCCCATAGCATTCCGAAGCCGACGGCGCTTAATACGCCTGATAATACCGTTTTCGAATCTTTAACGAATGCAGTCGCCATCATGACTAGGGAGGTTTCACCGATAAAGCAGAATACAATGGCTGCTCCGTTCACAATGCCTTTGCTGCCTTCATTATAAATTGGCAGTAATTGATTGTAGTCCATATGTGTGCTATTGAGCATAATAGGTAAGAAAGCGGCTACAAAAAGCATTGGGCCTATCACTTGGCTGCATCTTCCGATCGTCGTTATGCCGCCTTGTAGATTAAAGTAGAGCATTAACAGGATCTCAAAGACGATGATAACTAAGGCCGGTGTTTGGTAGAGCAAATTTGTGCTTATGAAATCAACGGTTGCACGGAGCATAACTATGATAACGAACATCCAGAAACATATGTAGGCTAGTGAGATCATTCTGCCCAGCCATTTGCCCAAGATGATTTGGATGTATTGCACCATGGTTTGGTTTGGATAAGCCAAACTAACTTTAACCATTAGGAAAGATCCAATTACAGCTCCTATGCCTGCTAGTAGATATGCAATCCATATGTCCTGCTTTGCCTGTTTCAGTGAAGGTCCAAGGGCAAAATAGGTCAATAAGACAATCTCCGAGATGAAAATCATCCAGAACAATTGTGATTTTGACAGTTTCATCTCCATCGATCCTCTGCATTAATATTTCGGACCGGTACCGACTTGTCCGACCCCGTTTATGGTCAGCTTGACATGGACAGAGACCTCTACATGCGAGAAGGTTTGGCCCCAGTTGTCACGCAGGCCCCGCCATTTGGCAGGATGCTTCCAAGCGATTTGATTACCAATTCCGAAAACGTCGGTTCTGTAGGTTTGTTCGGTTTGAATGACTTGACGAGCTTTCTTCTGCATTTGATCGCTCATTTTCCTTGCTAGTTGTTCCTTAACTGAAGCTGATAGGAGATACTGATTCGTATTATTTTCACGAATAAGCCCCTTACCGGTCAGGTTGACTTTGATTTTGACAGACTCGCCGCTGAAGGTAACCGATATTTTGTGCTTCAATTTTTGCAGATCGAGGGTGATGGTGTCTTTCTCTGATGAGATCGGCAATGTGATAAGCAAATGAGGAATCTTTCCCGCAATCCAAAGTGCAAGCAGAGCATCGTCGCCTTTTAGCATATGGATCATTCTGGACTGCTGATCAAATATCGCGATGTCCTGAAATACCATTTGACGTTCTGTGCCATTCATCTGCGTAGATATTACAGGAAGTATGAAGCATCTGGAAGGATTGTTCTTATCTTTCTGCAGGTCGAAAATATTCTCTGCAAATCCGACAATTTTCGTAGTGCGGGTCGCGTAAAGCGATGAGAATCGTTCCATTGCATATTCGCTTTCCAGAAAACGCTGCGCGCTAATGCCTTTAAGAACAAAGATGCTTACCCTTGTATTGCTGTCTGGATTTCGAATAAGTTCGTCAAGCCACGGTGTGAAGCTTCGTTTAGCTGCTTCCTCGCTGATAAACAAAGCGATCCTGTGCCCGGGGAACATCTTTCTGGACAATTTCTCTTGAATGTGAAATGCCGCATCCGAGATGTTTTTCCCTGAAGCAGAAACAACCGTATAAGGTTTCCCCTGTGATCCTCCACTAGGTGTTCCTTGACCTGAACCGCCTTCCCGCAGCACCGGAATCTGGACGCTTACTTTGATTTTCCCATCCTCTGTTATATCCCAGCCGGAGCCTAAGACATAAGATAGCTCATTCGGCTCCCTTAAATCCCAGCAGCCCGTAAGTAAAGTCGAGACGAGGATGAATAACACGAGAACAAGGTTAACTTTAATCGTCATAGGGAAGTCACCTTTAAACAAATTGATAACGCCTAGCTGTTTGAACGCCCGATTCTCATCCATTTAGGGGCACGAATGATCATATCCAGCATTTGCGTCCACAAACGTGGGGCAACGGGAGAGAAATAAGGTACGCCAAAAGACTTCATACTTACCAGATGGATTAATATCCCCATGATGCCAACGGCCATCCCGAACAGTCCAAGCGTTGATGCGAGAACCAGCATGACGAAACGGAGCAGCCGGAAGGCAATTCCGAAGCTGTACCTGGGTATAGCGTATGAAGCGATCCCTGTGGCAGAAACAACAATGACAATGGGGGCGGATATGATTCCTGCTTGAACGGCTGCCTGACCGATTACCAATGCCCCGACAATGCTGACAAGCGGCCCGATTCGGTTGGGAAGCCGGATACCAGCCTCTTGCAGTCCCTCGAATACAAGCTCCATCAAGATTGTTTCGATCGCCGTAGGAAACGGAGACGTTTCCCTCGCAATCGCAATGCTGCTCATCAAGACAAACGGGATCATCCCCTGATGAAAGGTTGTCAGCGTGACATATAACGCCGGTGCTAGCAGCGAAACCAAGGAGAACGTGAAACGGACGATACGCATGGCATTGACGTAAATAAAGCGTTCGTAATAATCATCCGCTGCCTGCAGTCCTACCCAGAATGTCATGGGTACAACCAGTGCGCAAGGAGCGCCATCCGTCAGGATGGCTACTTTGCCTTCAAATAAAGAAGAGGTGATGACATCCGGGCGTTCCGTGTTTTGAATTTGCGGAAACGGGGAGAACGGTGAATCCTCTAAATATTCTTCTATGTATTCGGATTCGAGAATGGCTGCCGCTTCAATCTTCGCTATTCTTGCCTTCACTTCCGCTAACACGGAGGGATCCACATAACCCTCCATATAGGCGATTACGACACTGG
The DNA here is from genome assembly GCF_059686995.1 of Paenibacillus rhizoryzae. NCBI lineage: Bacteria > Bacillati > Bacillota > Bacilli > Caryophanales > Paenibacillaceae > Paenibacillus > Paenibacillus rhizoryzae. Next base: position 447,212 of record NZ_JCAALT010000001.1, read on the forward strand.
TGCGGGTGATCTTGCCAAGCTCGAGCGTTTCCAGTTTTAATAAATGACTGGGGATCCGTTTACGGAGCAGCGTCAGATTGACCTGCAGGCTTTCATTAAAGCCTTCGCGAGGTCCACGTAGAGTAGATTCTAAGCTAGGTTCTTCTACACCGCGATTTTCAATCTTTTTCATGTCGACCAGCAGAGCTAGCGGTTCATGATCGACAAGCACGGCAATTTGCGCTTTTAAGATAGGTTGAATCACATCAAGATAGGTAGTTGCTGTCTTCGTCTGCAGGACTGAGAAATACTCCAATTCGCAAGCTTGAGCCAAATTGTGAATCCTCTCCATCCCCTGCGGCAGTCCTTCATAGAGCAGCGGTTTCAATACGGTCTGCTCGAATGAGCGCGCATCCACCATGCCGTCGATGTAAATCATGAGCAGATTCATTTTTCCCTGAACCGTGAATTCACGAAACACAATGTCCGAGCATTTATTGAAAATCTGTTTCAGATAGCGATGGTTTTCTTCGAGTCCGATTGCAAGCGGGTTATGAAACTCTGGTGGAGATTCCGGCAGGTCACGATGCGGAGGATGAGGTTTGCGTTGCTGTATACCTCGTTTCATAAGCATGCGCCTGAATTTCCTTTCTGTGGCAAAGTAGACAGTTTGAGTTTTCCCAATACAGGAATCCTTATGCAATCCATCCGGTATCGATAGATAGCATCTATCGTCTTCATAGAAACAACGATATTGATCAATCATTATGAATCCCATAGAATGGGGCAACAGGAGCTAGAACTGCTTCGGACGGCAGTGTCACTACAGCTTAGATGGGAGGATTAAGAAATGATAGATATAGAGACCCAACAACCAAACCATGAATGGATGAATAGGCTTAGTAAGAATGATAGGGTAACCGGATCCGAGGCTCTTGTAAGAAGCTTGCTGCTTGAAGGTGTAGAGTGTGTGTTTGGGATTCCGGGAGGGAGTGTCCTAAACATTTATGATGCTTTTCATGAAATGCCTGAGTTTCAACATATCTTATCTCGTCATGAACAGGGAGCCATTCATGCTGCAGACGGCTATGCGCGCGCAACTGGCAAAGTTGGGGTATGCTTTGCGACTTCGGGACCTGGGGCGACTAATCTGGTTACGGGTATCGCTACCGCTAATATGGACTCTGTTCCATTGGTTATTATCACGGGCAATGTCTCGACAGCCTTAATTGGAACAGATGCATTTCAGGAAGCGGATATCACCGGCATGACAATGCCGATTTCGAAGCATAATTATTTGGTTCGCGATGTCAATGAGCTGCCGAGGATCATTCATGAAGCTTTTTATATTGCTTCCACCGGACGGAAAGGGCCGGTATTGATCGATATTCCAAAGGATGTATCCATTGATATGATGGAATTTCAACATCCGGTAGGTATTCCTGAGATACGAGGATACCGCCCGGACATCCAAACGGACGTGGCGCAAATCGAGAAGTTGCTCCGCGCTATTGAAGAAGCCGAACGACCTGTCATTCTGGCCGGCGGCGGCGTTATCTATTCGGACGCATCCAAGGAATTACTCGAATTTGCAGAGAAAACCCGGATACCGGTTACGACGACGTTGCTTGGTTTAGGCGGATTTCCAAGTGCGCATGAATTATGGATCGGCATGCCTGGGATGCACGGAACCTATACAGCCAATAGAGCTTTGCAGAATTGCGATCTTCTCATAAGTATTGGAGCGCGCTTTGACGATAGAGTCACGATGAAAACCAGCGGATTCGCTCCCAAGGCAAAAACGATTGCACATATTGATATCGATCCGGCGGAAATTGGAAAAATCGTCGAAACGGCAATTCCTTGTATCGGCGATGTGAAAACCGTGCTTCAACAGGCAAATGTTCATGCGAAGCCAATCCAATCAGAAGCGTGGCTGTCAGAAATACAAGAAAATAAAAATAGGTATCCGCTTCGTTACACGAATTCTGAACTAACGTTAAAACCGCAATTCGTCATTGAAATGATTAGCGAGACGACGGGTGGCGAAGCTATCGTCACAACGGACGTTGGCCAGAATCAAATGTGGGCCGCTCAATTTTATAAGTTTAAGCACCCGCGTTCGTTAATTACCTCAGGCGGACTTGGAACAATGGGATTTGGTTTACCTTCTGCAATAGGGGCACAGGTAGGTCAGCCGGATCGGCTTGTGGTGTCCGTCAATGGTGACGGCGGGTTTCAAATGTGTGCACAAGAGCTTGCGATTTGCGCTGCTCATAACATTCCCGTGAAAATCGTTATTCTGAATAATCAGGTCCTCGGCATGATACGACAATGGCAAGAAATCATTTATGATAATCGTTTTAGTCATATGGAGCTCTCTGGCAGTCCGGATTTCGTGAAATTGGCAGAAGCCTATGGCGTTATAGGGCTCAGGGCAACCAATCAAGAAGAGGCTCGCCGGGTATGGAAAGAAGCACTGGAAATACAGGGGCCTGTACTAATCGATTTTGTTGTTAACCAGGAAGAGAATGTATATCCGATGGTTTCCCCCGGTTCCACGATTGATGACATGATTATGGGGGATGAATCATGAAACGACATACGATTTCTGTTCTTGTAAACAACCATCCGGGCGTATTGCAGAGAGTTGCCGGATTATTCGGGCGCCGCGGATTTAACATTGAAAGCATAACAGTCGGCCAGTCGGAAGCAGCGGGATTGTCCCGCATGATTATTTTGACGTCCGGGGATGATAACAGGCTCGAACAAGTGCGGAAACAGTTAAATAAGCTGATCGATGTTATTCAAATCGTGGACTTAACCGCGTATCCGCTGGTTGATCGCGAGCTTGCACTTATCAAAGTAAGTGCGCCGTCCGAAGTGAAACCGCTGCTTATAAGCATCGTTGAATCTTTTCGTGCCTCGATCGTCGATATGGGCATGGATAGTCTGATCGTACAGGTTATTGGAGATCAAGATAAAATTCATTCATTGATTGAATTGCTTAGACCGTATGGAATCTTGGAATTAACCCGTACCGGGGTGACGGCTATGAATCGAGAAGAGGGAAGTAACAAGTAATATCGGAGTTGCAAGGACATGAAGCCTAGGTGCGGGACTCTACCGGATCTAGGCTCTTTTCTTTCCACAAATTTCATAGCGATCATGTACAATAGAACTAGATAGTGTGTGAGAGGCGTTTATCCATTGCTGGAGGGGAAGAAGATGAGCATTGAAATCGTAGAAGCAACCATAGCCGATATGCAGGCCGCGATGGAAAACGGTGAAATCACATCCAGAGCATTAGTTCTGATCTACATGGAGCGCATTGCTGAGCACGACAAGAATGGCCTCACCATCAATTCCGTGCTCGAGCTTAATCCCGATGCTTTGTTCATTGCAGATGCATTGGACGCCGAAAGAGCGCTTCGCGGGCCTCGAGGACCGCTGCATGGCATTCCTATCCTGCTCAAGGACAATATTAATACCGGCGACAAAATGCATACAAGCGCGGGCTCGCTCGCGCTTGCCGACCTTTATGCAGGTGAAGATGCTTTCATTGTGAAGCAGCTTCGCGAAGCAGGCGCAGTTATATTGGGCAAGGCGAACATGACCGAGTTTGCGAACTTCATGACTGAAGGCATGCCCTCCGGATACAGCTCGCGAGGCGGACAAGTACTGAATGCTTATCATATTTCGTCGCCAACCGGGGGGGCAAGCGCTGGTTCGGGCGTTGCGGTTTCTTGCAATTTCTGTATGGCGGCAATCGGCACGGAAACCTCAGGCTCCATCATTAATCCGGCCAATTTGAGCTCAACGGTAGGAATCAAACCGACTGTCGGACTAGTTAGCCGCACAGGGATTCTTCCGCTCTCCAATAGTCAAGATACGGCGGGACCGATGGCTCGGACGGTAACGGATGCTGTTGTGCTGCTGGACGCGCTTGTGCAGGTTGACGAGGCGGATCCGGCAATGGGGAGCAGCTTAGGGAAACGTCAAACGAAGTATGCCCCGTTTCTTCAATTAGGCGGACTGGAAGGAGCTCGAATCGGCGTCCCGCGCGATTATTATTTTGAGGAATTGACGCCGGAGCAGCTGGAGATCTTCGATCAAGCGCTACATACGATGCGTGAGCTGGGTGCCGAGATCATCGATCCTGCCAATATCCCGACTGCCAGAGAAATCGCATACTCCTCTGTCATCCTCAACGAGTTCAAAGCTTCGCTTCATGCCTATCTTTCCGCGCTGCCGGCAAGTGCACCGGTACACTCCTTAGCGGAGATTATCGCGTTCAATGAAGCGCATCCGGAAGAAACGTTGAAGTACGGTCAATCCTTACTGCTGCTCGCTCAAAATAACACTTCCGGCACATTAACGGAGACCCAGTATCTCAAGGACCGGCTGACGGATTTGCGGCTTTGCCAAGTCGAAGGCATCGATGCCGTTATGAAAGAGCATCGTCTGGATGCGCTGTTGTTCCCGGCCGACTTTGGCTCGCGCATAACGGCGCGGGCCGGCTATCCGTCCATTATCGTACCGGCCGGCTACACCTCCGCAGGCGTCCCGTTCGGCGTGACGTTCTCAGGGAAGGCCTATAGCGAACCGAGGCTCATCCAGTTGGCGTATGCCTATGAGCAGGGAAGCAAGGTACGCAAGGCGCCTTCATTGAAGAGTTTTATATAGGGTTGGGGAGGGACTGTCTCAAAAGAGCGCTTGGCTACTTTTGAGAGGGTCTCTTTTTTGTTGTCGATTGTAGTGATGATTTGGTTTGGGGCAAAAGAGAGGTACTGGTTACCGCTCATGAGCGAAAAAGAAGCTCTCCTAGGGATCTACATTGGCGGGAAAGTGGGGGAATGGGCTAATGAAGCACACCTGGGAGTCTACATTAGTGGAAAAGCGGGGGAATGCGAGAAAGAAGCTCGTCTAGGAATCTACATTGGCATGCCAAGAAGGAGCTAAGCGCGCACCTAAGCCGCTTAGCTCCTTCTCATCAAACAAACGAACTCAAGTTCTGAAGCGTCGGCATGCCGTCCTGCGCGCCGAATACGGTTACGGAGAAAGAGGCCGCTTTTACGGCCAGCGGCAGCGTTTGGTCGAGCGACCAGCCGCTCGCGATGCCGAAGCACAGCGCTGCATTGAACGAATCTCCTGCACCGGTCGTGTCTACAACCTTCACGATCGAGGCAGGCACGGTGACGATGTCATCGGCAGTCGCGCACGAGATGCCATGTTTCCCGCGCGTTACAATCAAGGTTTGCCCGGGGTATTGCTTCTGCCAAGCGGTCATGCGCTCGAACAACTGCTCCTCCGACGTAATCGAAGTGCCGCAATAGAGCTCGAATTCCGTCTCATTTGGCGTAAAATAATCCGCCATCGCAATTTGCTCTTCCGTAAGCGGAAGGGCAGGGGCCGGGTTCAGAACGGTGCGAACGCCGGCTTCGCGTGCAATCCGCAGCGCCGTCTCTACAGCAGGCATCGGGATTTCCAGCTGAACGATCAGCAAATCCGATTGGCGGATCAGCTCGGCATGCGCCGTGATGCTTTCGGCGGTATTTTGCCCGTTTGCGCCAGGCACGATCACAATGCAGTTATCCTCTGAGGTGTGCATGATGGTCGCTGTGCCTGTAGATGCACCTTCCAGTACGGAGATCGCCTCCGTCTGCACACCGAATTGCCGCATCCGTTCCATAATTTCCGATCCGAAGGCATCCCCGCCAACGGCTCCGATCATCTTGACCTCAGCGCCGAGCCGTGCACAGCCGACGGCCTGGTTCGCGCCTTTGCCGCCGGAGATGTAGTGGATCTCATCGCCTTGCACGGTTTCGCCGACCTTCGGCATCCGCTGCATTTTCAGAACGAGGTCCATATTCAAGCTTCCTGCTACCGATATCTTGGGCTGCTTTGCCACAATGGTCATCCTTTCATGCATAGCTGATGTAAGCGTTTCTATCATTTCCTGAATATAGCATGTGCTAATTTAAAGCGTCAATGCGCTGGACCGACATATATGCAATAAAAAAAACCTTGAGCATAACGCTCAAGGTTCTCTTCTATAACTCTATTCTATGATACATTATGTATATATGGTCGGGACGACACGATTTGAACATGCGACCCCCTGGTCCCAAACCAGGTGCTCTACCAAGCTGAGCTACGTCCCGCGGTAAGTGGTGCCGGCGATAGGAGTCGAACCCACGACCTACTGATTACAAGTCAGTTGCTCTACCAACTGAGCTACACCGGCGCGTTTTTACCGAAACACAAGACGTATCTTACCACAGAAAAAATAATTTATGCAAGTCCCTTTTTAAAAATTTTTATTGGCCCAATGGATTTTACATTGCTCATCGATTGCGAAGCCGAACTTGGTGTAGAAATGACGGAGCCTGTCCAGATGCTCCTTATGTTCGGCAGCCTGCATACGTCCCTCGATATAACGAATATTCTCCTCCACAGCCCGCAGCAGCAGCTGTTCCATCATTAACGAACCGTAACCTTGATTGATTTTCTCCCCCAAAATGCGAATGTACTGTAGAAGCCAAGCGCGCTGACCTTCAATCGGAGTGATGTACATATTGAGATCATTAAGATGACGTTTGGTCGCGATACCCGATGCAAACACAATTCTCGCATGGATATCAAAACCCTTATTCGGGGAGTACAGAATGACGGAATCGCCCTGCCTCGTTTGCACAATTCGATGTACATAACAGCCGTCGTTGGAAATGAGCTCAATCTGCCTATGAATGCAGTCTTCGATCATCATCATTGACCTCCCGGTATGGATGAGCATTACTGTATGTACATATTATTGTCCAACTGAATAAGAAATGACAACCCGTTGCCATATCGACGAAAGAGGCGGAATAAACTGAACTAAGAAGTAGAGTGAGATGGGCGAAGGGGTGGGAAAATGAGCGGCGATCAACCGATATCCGGCGCGGAGGAGTTGCTTTCGAAGGATCGTAAGTATGTATGGCATCATATTTCGCCTCATAATGACAACCCGCTGATTTTTGTTTCCGGGGATGGCTGCTGGATAACGGATGCGGAGGGCAAAAGGTATTTCGACGGCATGTCGGGCCTCTGGTGCGTCAATGTCGGCCATGGCAGAGAAACGATTGCGCGGGCTGCCTATGAGCAAATGAAAACGATCGCTTATTCGCCGATGATGCAGTCCCATGTTCCGGCGATCGAGCTGGCTGAGAAGATCAACGAATGGCTCGGCAGCGATTATCGTATTTTCTATTCCAATTCCGGCTCGGACGCGAACGAAGTAGCTTTCAAGATTGCTAGGCAGCATTTTCATCAAAATGGGGAGCCGACGCGCCATAAATTTATTGCCAGGCACCGTGCCTATCATGGCAGCTCCTTGGGTGCACTCAGCGCAACGGGCCAAGCACAGCGCAAGCTGAAGTACGAGCCGCTTGGTGCCGGCTTCGAGCATGTGCCGCCGCCGTATTGCTATCGCTGCCCGTTTGGACAAACCTATGGCAGCTGCAAGCTGGAATGTGCCGAAGCGATTGAGGACGCGATTAATTGGGAAGGCGCCGATTCTGTCGCAGGCGTCATTATGGAGCCGGTCATTACAGGAGGAGGCATGATCGTTCCGCCGCCTGAATATTTGCCGAAGGTACGCGAAATTTGCGATAAGTACGGCGTACTGCTCATTATGGACGAGGTTATTTGCGGATTCGGCCGATCGGGTGAGCGGTTCGGCCATCATAATTACGGTGTCGTGCCGGATATCGTCACGATGGCGAAAGGGCTGACCAGCGGGTATTCGCCGCTCTCGGCAACGGCTGTGCGTGCGAGTTTGTACGACAGCTTTAAGACGAAGGAAGCGAACAGTCATTTCCGGCATGTGAATACGTTTGGCGGCAATCAAGTGTCATGCGCGGTTGCGTTGGCGAACTTGGCCATTTTGGAAGAGGAGCGCTTGGTGGAACGGTCGGCGCATTTGGGACGAGAGCTCGGCCGGCGGCTGCAAGTTCTGCGGGCGCATCCACATGTTGGCGACATACGATTGTTCGGCTCGGCATGTGGGATTGAGCTTGTGGAGGATCAGGCGTCGAAGCTCCCGGCGTCCGCAGACAAGATGCTTAGTGTCATTGGGGAATGCAGGCGCCGCGGCCTTCTAGTAGGGAAGAACGGCGACACCGTTCCGGGCTTCAACAACATTATTACGCTTTGTCCGCCGCTGATAACATCGGATGACGAGCTTGAATTTGTAGCAGAAACCGTGATTGCGGCGATCGAGGCACTAACTTCTGCCACACCAGCAAGCGTATAAGGAAGGAGTCGAGGAAGTATGACAGCATCCGGGAGCTTGGCGATCAACAGCGGGCGATTGCATCGCAGAATCGATGAATTGGCACAAATCGGCAAGCTTGGCGATACCGGTGTATGCCGGCTCGCGCTGTCGCAGGAGGACTTGCAAGGTGTGCTGCTTGTCAGAAGTTGGATGGAAGAGGCAGGGTTGCAGACCCGAATCGATGCTTTCGGCAATTTGTTCGGGCGGCTTGCAGGCAAGGATGCCGGGAAGCCTTTGCTCATGGCCGGTTCGCATATCGACTCGCAGCCCTATGGCGGAAGATTCGATGGCGTCATCGGCGTGCTCGGCGCGCTGGAGGCTGTGCTGACATTGAGCGAACAAGGCATTGTGCCGGAGATGCCCCTCGAAATCGCGGCCTTCTGTGATGAGGAAGGCTGCCGATTCAATAAAGGTTTGTTTGGTGTCCGCGGCATCACAGGCAAGCTGGAAGAAGGGGAGCTTGAGCGGACAGACGCTGCAGGTGTGACTAGACGGGAGGCGCTGCTTGCTTTTGGAGGTGATCCGGATGGTTTCGAAGCGGCTCGTTATCCTGAAGGCGCTGTCGGCGCATTTCTGGAACTTCATATCGAACAAGGGCCGGTGCTCGAAGCGCTGGGGCGTCCGATCGGCATTGTTAGCGGGATATCCGGACCGCTCTGGCTGACGGTCGAGATGACGGGTTTTGCAGGACATGCCGGCTCCGTGCCGATGCCGATGCGCAGGGACGCTCTTGTTGGGGCAGCCAGCGTCATTACGGCGCTGAATGCGCTGGCTCGCTCCGAGCCGGGGGCTCCGACAGTGGGAACGGTCGGCGCATTGACCGTATTCCCGAACTCTCGCAACATCATTCCCGAGAAAGTAACGTTCACGATTGATCTTCGGGATATCGATATGGAGCGCCGGAGAGAGCGGGAAGCACAGCTGCGGCGGATTCTGGAAGAGGCAGCAAGGGAGCATGGTTTAACCTACACGGTGCGCGAGGATACGAACAGCGAAGCGAGATATTGCGCGGAGCGAATCAAGCAAGTGATGCATGAAGAAGCGGTTCAGCTGCTTGAACACACGCCGCCTGAGCTGATGAGCGGCCCGTTTCACGATTCGCTGGCGATGTCGCATGTATGCGATTATGGGATGATTTTTGTCAGGTGCAAGGATGGAATCAGCCATAATCCGCTGGAGTATTCCACACCGGAGGATATCGAACTGGGCGTGGAGCTGCTGTATCGCACGATTGTACGCATGTCTACGGTCGAAAGGGAAGGGGGATAAGCCTTGTTTATTTCTGCTGAAGCGTTAAAGCGTAATTTTGCCGAAGTTAAGGCGGGCATGCGGCCGAAGGAAGCCGCGGAAGAATCCAATCGCTGTCTCTACTGCTACGACGCCCCCTGCATTCAAGCTTGTCCGACAGGCATCAACATTCCCTCCTTCATCAAAAAAATCGCAACAGGCAATCTGGCCGGCTCGGCTCGGACCATTATGGATGCGAATCCCGTAGGCGCCAGCTGCTCGCGCGTATGCCCGACAGAGGAACTGTGCGAAGGGGCATGCGTGCTTAATCATTCCTCCAAGCCGATAAGGATCGGCGATTTACAGCGTTACGCAACCGACTGGGCGATCAAGAATGAACAGCAGTTATTCACTGCCGGCAAGCGTAACGGGCGGTCTGTAGCTGTCGTCGGAGGCGGGCCGGCAGGATTGTCGGCAGCGCGGGAGCTGGCTCGGTTCGGGTTTGCCGTGACGGTGTTTGAAGCGAAGGAGCAGGCCGGCGGATTGAATACGTACGGAATCGTGTCGTTCCGGCTGCCGCAGCCGATTGCGCTGTGGGAGGTTGAACAGGTGCGCCGGCTAGGCGTCGAGATCCGCACGAATACGGCAGTCGGCCGCGATATCTCCGCAGAGGAACTGCTCGCCGGTTATGATGTGGTTCTGCTCTCAGCAGGCATGGCGAAGGTGCCGATGTTAGGCATCCCCGGCGAAGAACTGACAGGCGTATATGATGCCATTGAGCTGGTAGAGTTAACGAAAGTGTCGCTCACCGCAGAGCTTGGCGGCCGCAATGTCGTGGTCATCGGCGCAGGCAACACCGCGATCGATGCGGCAACCTGCTCCGTGCGAATGGGCGCCTCTCACGTGGAGATCTGTTATCGTCGCTCGCAGCAGGAAATGACGGCGTACGAGTTCGAGTATGAGTTTGCCAAGAGCGACGGTGTCGCTTTTCGCTGGCTGACCGCGCCGGTCCGCATTATTGGAGACGAGCAGGGGCGGGTGAAAGGAATCGAGTGTATCCGCATGCAGCTCGAGTCCGCTAAGGAAGGCGGTAGGGCGAGGCCTGTAGCCGTACCCGGCAGCGAGTTCATCATTGAAGCAGACGCGGTCGTAAAAGCGATCGGACAGTCCAGACATGTGTCGTTGATCGATCAGTTTGAACTGGCGCATAAACGTGGAATCGTGACGGTGGATCCAGCTACCTATTTAACTTCAAACCCTCGCATTTACGCGGCAGGCGATATTATTTTTGGCGATGGGCAAGGGGAGGCAATGGTCGTCTCGGCCGCTCAGCAAGGGAAGCTTGCAGCCTATGCGATCTATCGTCAGCTAGCGGTGGACAATGTTTGAATTCCAAGGAGAGGCAGGGCGATCGAATGGCTGATTTGCGGATTAATTTGGCTGGCATCGAATCACCGAACCCGTTCTGGCTTGCGTCTGCTCCGCCTACGAATACCGGGTATCAGGTGCAGCGTGCTTTCGAAGCGGGTTGGGGCGGGGCGGTGTGGAAGACACTTGGCGATCCGATTATCAATACGTCATCTCGTTTCGCCGCTGTTCATTTTAACGGGCAACGGGTTGCGGGATTCAATAATATCGAGCTGATTACGGATCGGCCGCTCGAAGTGAATTTGAAGGAAATCGCGGAGACGAAGAAGCTGTTCCCTGACAGGGCGTTAGTCGTGTCGCTGATGGTGGAACCGAAGCGGGATAAATGGCATGAAATCGTCAAGAAGGTGGAGGCCGTCGGCGTCGACGGTTTGGAACTGAACTTCGGCTGCCCGCATGGAATGGCCGAACGGGGGATGGGCTCTGCGTCAGGTCAGCAGCCGGACTTGGTTGAGAAACAAACCTACTGGGCGAAGGAAGCGGCACGCACGCCGGTAATCGTGAAGCTGACGCCGAATATCACCGATATCACGGCGACTGCGCTTGCGGCTGTTAGAGGCTGCGCGGATGCGATATCGCTTATCAACACGATTAACTCGCTCGCTGGCGTCGATCTCGATACGTGGAATACGATTCCGCATGTAGGCGGGAAGGGCTCGCATGGCGGATACTGCGGTCCTGCGGTAAAGCCGATCGCACTGAACATGGTAGCTGAATGTGCGAGGCATCCGCGTATCGATGTGCCGATTTCCGGTATCGGCGGTATTTCCGATTGGCGGGATGCTGTCGAGTTTATGCTGATGGGCGCTACCGGCGTGCAGATTTGCACCGCTGCGATGCACCATGGTTTTCGAATCGTCGAGGATATGATTGACGGACTGAACAATTACCTCGACGGCAAAGGGATTGCGAGCGTCAGCGAGTTGATCGGTCGTTCGGTGGAGCGCTACACAGAGTGGGGAAACCTGGATTTGAACTACGCCGTGACTGCGAAGATTGATACGGAAGTGTGTATCTCGTGCAACAAGTGTTATATCGCTTGCGAGGATACCTCTCATCAATGTATCGATCGATTAACGGATGACGCGGGCAGGAGTTACTTGAAGGTGCGGGAAGAGGATTGCGTCGGCTGCAATTTATGCGCGATCGTCTGCCCTGTCGAAGGTGCTATCGAAATGGTCGAGCAGCCTGCTTCCGGTATCTCAATGACATGGAATGAACGTCAAGCAGCCATCGCGGCGCTTGGGCGAAAGGAGGCATGAGCAGGATGGCCAAAATCATACAAAACGGTAAGATCGTAACTGCAGCGGACATCAGCCGAGCGGATCTGCTTATCGAGAACAGGATCATAACCGCAATCGGCAGCGATCTGCTTCGGTTAGCGCCCCAGGCGGAAGTCATCGATGCGGCGGGCTGTTATCTGTTCCCAGGCGGCGTTGATCCCCATACGCATTTGGATATGCCCTTTGGCGGTACGATTACCGCTGATGATTTCGAGACCGGCACGATTGCCGCCGCATATGGCGGTACGACGACGATTATCGACTTCTGCCTGACAGACAAGGGGAAGCCGCTCAGCAGCGCTATTCGTACATGGCATGAGAAGGCGCAGGCGAAAGCGGTCATCGATTACGGGTTCCATCTCATGATTAGCGAGATTACGGATGAAGTGTTGGAAGAGCTGCCATCCATCATCAACAACGAAGGGATCACCTCGTTCAAGGTGTTTATGGCTTATAAAAACGTACTTCAAGCCGATGACGGCATACTGTACCGCACATTGCTGAGTGCTAAGGAGCACGGAGCTTTGGTAATGGTACATGCGGAGAATGGAGATGTCATCGATTATTTGATCCGGCAAGCGTTGGCCGAAGGGCATACGGAGCCGATCTATCACGCTTTGACGCGACCTTCCGTACTGGAAGGCGAGGCGACCGGGCGAGCCGTCCGGCTGACCGGATTTGCGGATTCGCAGCTGTACGTCGTGCATGTCACTTGTGAGGAAGCGGTACGGCAAATTGCGGAAGGGCGGCTGGATGGCCTTCGCATATGGGGCGAGACTTGTCCGCAATATTTGCTGCTTGATATCACATACCTAGAGAAGCCGGATTTCGAGGGAGCGAAGTATGTCTGGTCACCTCCGCTGCGCGCGAAGGAGCACCAGGAGGTGTTGTGGAATGCGCTGAAGAATGGACAGCTGCAGACGGTCGGCTCGGATCAGTGCTCCTTTAATTTCAGCGGACAGAAGGAGCTCGGCTTAGGCGATTTCAGCAAAATACCAAACGGCGGCCCGATCATCGAGGACCGATTCAGCTTACTCTATTCCGAGGGAGTCGAGAAAGGCAGGCTCAGCCTCAATCAATTCGTTGACATCATTGCGACCAGAGCCGCGAAGCTATTCGGGATCTTCCCTCAGAAGGGGACGATCGCCGTGGGCAGCGATGCGGACATCGTCATATTCGATCCGGCCGTAAAGCGGGTTATTTCTTCCGAAACGCATCATATGAACGTCGATTACAATCCGTTCGAAGGGGTAGCTGTAACAGGAGTTCCGGTATCTGTTCTTAGCCGCGGGGAGTTTATTATCCGAGATCGTCAGTTTGTTGGGAGTCCGGGAAGCGGGCACTATCTGCGTCGCAATAAGTATGGGATTGTCAGTGAAAGCGTGAGCGGGAAAGGGTGAATCGGCACCATGTCGGAGCACAGTGAGTTTCTGGCGGAGAAAGCAGCAATCGATGGGTATTTGGAGCAAGGATATCGCATTTCAGGCGTTATTGAGGGTTTGAACGGCGACAAGCTGCTGCTTGCTCCTCCGGGTGAGGCAGGGAATGCCAGGCCTGCGACGCTCCACCTGCGTAATGCCAATGCACGGAAATATTGGTCCACTCTCTTACTGACCCAAAAACAAGGATAACTTGCGCAGCGTCTCGGATTATTCCGAGGCGTTTTTATTGTGCTTTTTTCCGGACGATTACGGATCATTCAAGGAATTTGACAACTGACGATTGAAATAGATAGTCATAAGCTATGTTCACAATCATGTATCTCCGGAGAAGGTGATTAATCGTTATGGGCAACATTGACAAAAGGAATCGTCTGGATGAAGAAGTCTTCACCTATCGAGTGACAAAAGACAACAAGGTGTTCATTTCGTACAAAGGAAGGCAGGTTACATCGTTGGCAGGTAAAGAGGCGGACAAGTTTCTGTCCCGCATTAGCGGGCAGGATTTCAAAGCCGCTCAGCTCGTCATGGCAAAGGTGACAGGTAATTTCAAACACGGCAACGAGAAAGACAGCAAACGAGAGTAGTTCGGAGTTCTGTCGTTTCATAATCGATGTTTTGCGTAAATGTTAAAGCGGTTTCAATAAATACATTACGGCGCCGAATTTCTATACTTACAAGTAGAAGAAATGACTACGGTATTATGGGAGGCTGCGGACATGACAGTAAAGGTGAAAATCGGCGAATGCGAGCTGGAAATGAACGGCCCGTATTTGACCGAACTGAGAGAATCAAACGATATCCTAGACGATGAAGCAAAGCTGCGTGAAAGACTGAAAGAAGACGGCTATCTGTTCATCAGGGATTTTCATAATCGCTCGAAAGTACAGCTGGCAAGACTGGCTTTCCTGCAGCGGATTAATGAGCAAGGCAAGCTGATGCCTGGCACGGCGCTGGAAGAAGGCATTATTAATGCAAACAATAAGGCTGCAGGCTTCCAAGGCAGCGAGAATCAACCACAGGAGCTGCTTGATGTCGTGAACAGCGAGTCGACGATGCAGTTCTTCGAACGTTTCCTGGGCGGCGAATGTATCACGTACGATTACAAATGGGTGCGTGCCGTAGAGACCGGCGGGTTTACCGGAGCACATTATGACATCGTCTACATGGGGCGCGGGACGAAGAACCTGTATACGCTTTGGACACCGCTCGACGATATTCCGTATGAATTAGGGGGACTTGCTATATTGCTCGGGTCCCAGCATTTCGACCGCATCCGTGAAACGTATGGACAGATGGATGTGGATCGCGACCGCGTGGATGGTTGGTTTTCATCCGATCCGCTCGAGTTAATTAACAAATACGGCGGACGGTGGGCAACGGCGGAGTTTAGAGCAGGGGATGCGATTCTGTTCGGCATGTACACGATGCATGGCTCTCTGACGAATCAAACGAACCGTTACCGGTTCAGTGCCGATACGAGATACCAGCTCAAGTCTGAGCCGGTTGATGAGCGTTGGATCGGCGCTAAGCCGAAAGGTCATTATGGCTGGCATGCAGGCCCGACGGTTAGCATGGAGGATGCAAGAGCAAAGTGGGGCGTTTAGAACCCGAACTGACCTTAAAATGAATGTGTACGGGAATAGAGGAGTTAGGCAGAATAAATCTGCTTAACTCCTTTTCGGTTTGACAAGCGGAGACCGCTCCGTTTAGTATCGAGAGGAGAGTTCTCCGCTTCATACTACAATCGCAATAAGGAGTGTATCACGGATGTCAATACCGAATAAAACCGCTCTATTAGTCATGGATATGCAGAACGGCATTGTATCGCGTTTCGCGGGCAAGGAAGAAGCTCTTGATCCGTACCGAAACGCCGTGAGCGCTGCCCGTGAGCACGGCATTCCGGTCATTTATGTACGCATCGCTTTCCGCGAGGGCTACCCCGAAGTCAGCTCCAGCAATAAGACGTTCTCCGCAATCGCCGGTTATGGGGGCATGGCCGAAACGGACGTAGCGACGCAAATTCACGACTCCGTGCAGCCGCAACCGGGCGAGCCGCTCGTTACGAAGCGCCGCGTCAGCGCCTTCACCGGCAGCGACTTGGAAGTGCTGCTCCGTAGCCGCCAAATTGACTCGCTCATTCTGAGCGGCATTTCGACGAGCGGCGTCGTACTGTCGACGCTGCGGGAAGCGGCGGACAAGGATTTCAAGCTTACGGTGCTTGCGGATGCATGCCTGGATGCCGATCCTGAGGTTCATCGCGTGCTCACCGAGAAAGTTTTTCCCCGCCAAGCTAACGTAATGAACGTAGGTGAATGGATCGAAGCGCTGCGAAATCGCCGATGACTCCACTTATGCGACTGTCCCTCTTTTCTTGTCTTGCGTTCCTATGGTAAATTAGGGGAAGGCCGCGAAGAGGAGTGAGTACGGTGCCGACAATGTCCTGTCCGGTTGTAAAAGGCTCACTCATCGTCCACGACGGAGGTTGGATCATGGGCGCGCATGTCCATCCTTCCTTCGAAGTCTCGGTTGTATTGGAAGGACGGGGCAGCTTCAGCTGCGAAGGAAAGCATTATCTGCTCGAAGCCGGCAATGTCATCCTTATCCCCGCGGACTTGTCGCATGATTACACAGGAATAACGGATATTCGATTCGCTGTGCTTGAAGCATTGGATATGCCAAGCGAAACGATGGCTCTGTTCCACCGGCTTACGCCTCAAGCGGAGCCGCGGATTCTGATGCTTTCGCCAATGGTACTGGAACAGTACGAAGGCTTGTATCGGCAGTGGCTTCGCATGATCTCACAGCCGCTTCAGGATGAATCCAGATGTTATACGACATGGATGGATCTGTTGTTGTTATTCTTGCTTCAACATCAGAGCAGCGGCGGATTAAGTTTATCCGTAGCTTCTTCGGCAGACTTTATCAGGGCCAACTTAAGCTCGGAAATTTCAATTAGCGCTTTGGCGAAGCAGTGCGGATTGTCAGAATCGGCTTTCCGAGCGTTGTTCAAAGAATCGTATGGTGTATCTCCCAAACAGTACCAGCAGCAGTGTCGGATCGAAGAGGCCAAATGGCTGCTCCGGTCCACAAGCCGTTCGATTCAGCTTATCAGCGAGCAAGTCGGGTTTACGACCATCCATTCGTTTAGCGCCTGGTTCCAGAAGAAGGAAGGCGCGTCGCCGTCGGATTGGCGTAAATTGCAGCAGGGTCTGTAGGTCAAATAAACAGAGCAAAATATTTGTGAAACGAATGGATTCACTTGTCGTATTAGAGAACATGAACGCATGCGAACACCATTTTGAGGAGGAAACGAAACATGTCTGTATTTAAACGATTGCGGGACCTTACCTTGTCGAACGTATATTCACTTATTGAGAAAGCCGAGGACCCGATTAAACTGACTGATCAATATATCCGCGATATGCAAGAGGATCTAGAGGATGCGGAGAAAGCTGTTGCCTCCCAAATCGCAATCGAGAAACGGTTCAAGCAATTGTATGAGGAACAAGACGCACTGGTTAAGAAACGTGAAGAACAGGCCCACACAGCAGCTTCGTTGCAAAATATCGAGCTCGCAAGACGTGCACTGGAAGAGAAGAAAGCCGCTGAACAGAAGCGCGATGAATACAAAGTCAGCTACGATCAGAATAAAGCATCCGCGGACAATCTTCGCTCCAAGCTGGGTGAAATGCGCGAGCAGCTGACTGAAATGAAGAACAAACGCGAAACGCTCGTTGCCCGTTACAAAGCAGCGAAAGCGCAAGCTGAGATTAACAAATCGATGGCGGGCTTCAGCTCCGATACGGCGATGTCCGGCTTGAAGCGCATGGAAGAGAAGATGCTGCAAGCTGAAGCGCAAGCGGAAGCAAGCAACGAGATGAACAGCAAAGCCAAGTCGCTCGATGATGAATTCGAAGCGCTCGGCAAGAATAAAGCCGTTGATGATGAGCTCGCGGCGCTGATGAAGAAATACGAGAACAAAGAGTAACGGATGGAGCTTTATCCGCAAGTGGCTGCTTAGGGAAGAACGTCTGCCGGCCGGAATCATGCACATTGCTTGATTCCACGCCCTGCGGCGTTTTTTCTTTGCAGATGGACTGCGGCACAATGGATGACGGAGGAATAATCGAATGACACTGAGTGAGATGGTAGCAATATTCGTATGGACCGGGGCCGGAGCAGTGCTGTTAGTTATACTGATGGCGGTGGATTCCTTGTTTACCCGGTATAAGGATTTGGAAGAAATCAAGAAGGGCAACGTAGCGGTGACGAGCCGTTTTGTCATGAAGCTGCTCGCTCAGGCTTATATCCTATCGCAGTCGATCTCGACTTCGAATCATCTCGGAGAAGCGCTGCTCGTATCCGTCATTTCGTTTGTCATCTTATTGCTCGTGGAGAGTATCGTGGAATTCGTACTGCGCTCCACTGCGGGACTTGACTTGAGCGAAGGCACGAAAGACAACAAACTGTCGCATGCGCTGCTGGCGGGATCGCTCCACGTGGCAGGTGCATTGATCATCGGTTCGTGTCTGTAATCTTGAACAATAGGGAGTTATCGTCATGAGCTTATTCAAACGGATTAAGAATATAATGGCTAAACCGGAGCCGGCGAAGGCGGAGAAAAGCGTCCTGACGATTGGCCCCGGCGATGTGGTCGAAGTGTCGCTTGTTACGTACCAGGTCGTGGGCCGGCTGCATAATCGCCAGCGCAACCTGATTGTACTAACGCTTCAAGACGGATCTGCAATCCAATACTTAACCATTGAAGAGCGGGAACGTACGGAGTATGCTTTGTACAATTCCATTGATGGACGGCTCGATTCGGTTGAGGAAGTGCCTACAGAAATAGAATTGGATGACCGTGTGTTCCATTTGGAGGAGCAGTATTCCGGCCTCGTTACCGCTACCGGTAAGACGCCGTTCGTGCAAGGCGGAGAGCAATATGTATGGCAGTATCAATCTGACGATATGAAGCTGCTGCGTATTGAATGGCAGGATGGCCGATTCATGCTCTATGAAGGTGAAGATGTGCTTCCGGCCGATGTTCGCGTTCTCCGCGGCAGTTAGGAGATGATGAGTGGGATGCGCAAAGCCAGCTATTTAATCAAATTATTGCTTGTTGTAACGCTCATTGTTCCTCTTCTTGCCGCTTGCGGCATAAACAAGACGATCGAAGAGAACTATCCGCTCGAGTCCGTCAACGGGAGCGGCAATGAAACGTCCTATGTGTACCGCGCAACAGGCGTTAGCGTACCTGAAGTGGCGAAGGCGCTCATTGATGAGTCCAAGCCGCAGCAGCAATCGCCTGAGAAAACGGACCATATGTTCCTGGTCTACTCGGACCGAGTTGTCCATCTGCAGCAGGATGCAGCCAAGCCGGAAGATACATTGATCGAAGTGGATTCCAAGGAGTACGTACGCAATAACTATAGCTCCAGTTTCTTGCAAGGCTATTTGATCGCAAGCATATTGGGTGATCTGTTCGATAACGGTCGATATGGGAATGGCAATTATCGTGGTTATACCGACCGAGATAAGTACAAGCCGAAGGGTGGCACGTATCACGCGCCGTCGGTTCAAGAGAAGAAAGCCGTTCCGCCAATGACTGTTAGCCGGACGGGATCCATCTTCAAACGTTCCAAGAATGCGGATTCCAGCAAAGTGGGCGAAGGCGGGCTATTCAATAAAGCTCCCCCCAAATCCGGCAAAATTACGCGCGATTCAGGCGACAGCAAGAAGTCGAGCGGCTGGCTTACGCCGCGTAAATCCTCGAAACCGAAGACGAGAGTGGGATTCGGCAGAATCTCAAGGCGACGATAAACGAAAACGAAGAGACCGGCATAAGCAGACGAATTTGAAGCTGCTTACCCGGTCTTTTTTTTGCGTAAATGGCATGATCTTACTTTAATTCGATTGCGGCATTAGGTATGATGGAGAGATCATATTGGCTGTTTGTAATAGGAAGGGGAACTAGAATGAAACGTATGCTGTCACCGCTGAATACGGTCGTACTTACCCAGTTTTTAAGCGCATTCGCGGATAATTTGAACTTTTTTCTCATCGTGGGCATGGTCAAGCGACAAGGGGTCGCGAATCCGGATATCGCCGTCAATTACATACAGATCGCGTTCCTCTGCGCCTATGTTATACTCGCTCCGGTCGTAGGTGCTTTTGCGGATAAGAAAGCGAAATCGAATGTGCTGCTTCTAGGCAATGTATTGAAAGCAATCGGGATTGGGCTGCTGCTCTTCGGCCTGCCGCCTGCACTATGTTATGTGTTTGTCGGAATTGGCGCTGTAGTTTATTCACCTGGCAAATACGGTATTCTCACCGAGCTTACCTCGAATGAAAGCGAGCTGCTGCGAGCAAATGCCAAGGTAGAGGGCTCGACGATTCTCGCGATCCTTCTTGGTACGGTGGCAGGAGGGTTTCTCGCTGAAAACTCGGATCTGCCTGCTGTGCTGACATGTTTGGGGGTCTATTTGCTGTCCTTGTTCATGACGTTTATGATCCCTGCCAAAGCAGGAAACAGCTCCTTGCGTTACAGCAAAGAAGCCGTTCAATTTCTGCGCGACTTCTCCTTATTGTTCCGCAACGCCCGTGCACGGTTTTCCTTGATCGGCACCGGATCGTTCTGGCTTACGGCAGCAGTGCTGCGCATTGCGCTTATTGCTTGGCTGCCGCTTAATCTTGGGATCGATGATACCGATCAACAGTCGATGATGATCGGCGTTACGGCGATCGGCGTCGTTTGCAGCGCATTCCTAACACCAAGACTGGTGCCGGCAGGCAAGCTGCATCGTGCATTCTACTATGGTCTCTTTATGGTTGCTTCCGTTATGGCGGCGTCGTTAACTTATGTGCTGTGGATGACGGTTCTTCTTCTTTTCTTAATCGGCGTCTTCGGCGGGATCTTCGTCATTCCGCTGAATACGATGCTGCAGGAAGAAGGCAAAGCGCTGATTGGCTCAGGTAAAACAATCGCGGTGCAGAACTTCGTTGAGAACATTCTTACGGTCAGCGGTCTTGTCATTTATTTATCGCTCAGCCAAATGGATGTTTCCGTTAACGGCTCCGTCATCGGGATTGGACTGGTGCTGCTCCTCTTTATTCTGTTCCTCGCAACCCAGCTCGGCGGCATTAAGGAAATCGGAGAATCAGCTCCATTAAAGCAACGACATGAGCACTAGGCATTCTGCGGGGTCTTTCCTTTCCATGGATTGGAAGGACCCTGCTTATTTGTTGGCGGGAAGTCCTACCCAAGTCGAAGTGTATCATTTGCTGAAGAAGCACCTGCTTCTTGAGAAGCTTAAACCATACGTACCGATCCTTGTAGGAACTGTACCAATTGGGATTAACATTGCAGGCAGCGATCTGGACTTGATCTGTGAAGTGACAGACTTTGATGCTTTTGAAGCTGCGATGATAGCGGAGTTCGGGCAGCAGCAGCACTTTACCATCGTTCGAAGAATCGTAGCCGGACTTGAACGCATCAAGGTGAATTTCACGCTGGAGCGTTGGCCGATTGAGATATTCGCGCAATCCATTAAGACCAGCGACCAGAACGGTTACCGGCATATGGTTGTCGAGGCTCGGATGCTGGCATTGTTCGGTCATGCTTTTCAATCGGAGATCATACGTCTTAAAGAGAAAGGTTTCAAAACAGAGCCGGCTTTCGCGAAGGCGCTCGGGCTTGAAGGAGATCCCTATACGAAGCTGCTGGAGCTCGCTGATTGGACAGACGCGCAGCTGCTTGCGTTAATAGCGACTGACTAGATAAACATTTATCAAGAATCGTAGAAAAGATGTATCTCCTTAAGCGAATGTCTGTTAAAATATACGGACTCAACACTTTTGCTAGGAGGCCTTATCTTGTCGTCCGAACCGCTGCTCACATTTCTATCACCGCCGCTGCCTTACTTCATTGAATCCAACCGCGGCTCTTACGGGCCGGGCGGCGAACATCCTAACCGTCGGAATATCGGCGTTTTCGACTTGCTGTTTGTGCATAGCGGAACGTTATACATTGGCGAAGAATCGAATTCCTGGGCAATCGGTCCAGGGCAGATGCTGATCTTAAGACCGGATTTATGGCATTATCCAACGAAACCATGTACAGAAGAAACCGTATTTGATTGGGTTCATTTTCAAACTGCGGGTCCTTGGGAAGAGTTAAATGACACGAACTGCGGTACGCTTCGCGGCGATTATTATTCTTACGCCATCAGGCTGCCGAAGACGATGACGTTCTCCTATCCGGATGAAGCGATTTCGCTCTTCAGCAAGCTGCATGATGCGGCAATGGGTACTTCGCATGCGGCGTTCTGGCAGCGACAGCAGTGGTTTCTTCACTTGCTGCAGCTTTTCGACGAGGGCTGGCGAAGCGATGCGGCTAAAGCTCCGATTGCAGTAGCTGAAGAGGCGGCCGCTTACCTGAAGATGCATTTCCGCACGACCGTGACGAATTCGAAGCTCGGTGAAGTAATGGGCTTACATCCAAACTATATTGCGCGCTGTATGGGCGAAGTGTTTGATTGTACGCCGCAGCAGTACTTGCTTTCTTATCGGATGGATCAAGCGAAGCTGATGCTGATGAAAACCAATTGGCCGATCTCCAAAATCGCGGATGAAACCGGGTTTAAACAAACGCCTCATTTCTCGCGCTCCTTTGCCGAGCACGTTGGAATTACGCCGCTTTCCTATCGGAAGCGCTTCACCGGCAGCAGCAGGGATAAGCAAACGATGCTGGATCTGCGCAATCACGCGCTCGATCGAGAGTAATAATCAAACGGCAGCCTGCCGGTCTTCGCTTAATGCGAGGGCCGGCATTTTATTTCTATGTATAACCTTGTGTTTTACCTGTTTACGAAGCTGACGTTTTCATTTAAGATAACCAAAGACGTTTTCGTATTTGTTGCCGGATGAGGGATGGGAGCACATTGGAGAAAATAGAGAAAGCTCGACTGAATTATGAACATACCTTTCAGCAGGCTGCTACGCTGGAAGAGAAAAGTCCCGTGAAATTTCTAGTTGCCCTTTATCGCGGAAACTTCACGAACCTGCTGTTTTCGTTGTTATTTTACATCGTGAAGAGCGCGCCGATTTTCGTGTTGCCGATTGTGACCGCCAACATTATCAACATTGTCAGCCGGCCAAGCGCACATTCGGAACGAGAATTATGGTTGAACTTCGCCGTCATTGTAGTTGTTATTCTGCAAAATATACCGACCCATACTTGGTATGTCTCGTACATGAGCCGTGCGATCAGACATGTGGAGGCCGGCATTCGAAGCGCGCTTGTCCATAAGCTGCAGCAGCTGTCGATTACGTACCATCGCGACTTGCAAGCAGGGCGGCTTCAGTCGAAGGTGCTTCGCGATGTCGAGGCAGTCGAACAGCTTTCTAAACAAGTGATGCTGACATTGATGCCGGCACTCATTAATATTATCGTTTCGATCGTCATAACGGTTCGTAATAGCTGGTCGGTTTCGCTCTTTTTCGTGATGACGATACCGGCAGCCATTCTGCTCGTTCGGATATTCCGCAAGAAAATCAGCTCGACCAATAAGGAATTCCGTAAGGAAATCGAGAAGATGTCCTCGAAGATGTCGGAGATGGTCGAGATGATACCGGTCACGAGAGCCCATGGCCTCGAAGAAGTGGAGATCGAGCGCATTGACGGTACGCTGCGAAAGCTGCAGGGGAAGGGACTCAGGCTCGATATCGCCGAGGCGTATTTTGGCGCTTCTAACTGGGTAACATTCCAGCTGTTCCAGGTGTTCTGCTTGCTGTTCACTGCTTTTTTGGCTTATAAAGGGCAAATCGAGGTTGGCAATATCGTCATGTATCAAGGGTTCTTCAGCATGATTCTGGGTTCGGTATCTGCCTTGATTACGACCTATCCGAATATGGCTAAAGGTTTCGAATCCATCTATTCCATTACCGAAATTCTGAACTCGCAGGAGATTGAGCGCAACGATGGCAAGATCAAGCTGCGCGAAATTAGCGGGGAAATCGCATTCGAAGATATTCAGCTTGTTTATCCGGGATCGGAGCACCATGTCTTGGAGGAAGTGACGCTTACCGTGAGAGCCGGCGAATGTATCGCCTTCGTCGGGGAATCCGGGGCAGGGAAGTCGACGATTCTCAACCTGGTCACAGGATTTCTGCAGCCGACAGGCGGCAAGCTGACGATCGACGGCGTGAACATCGATGCTATTGATCTAAGGGAATACCGGAAGTTCATTTCGGTTGTACCGCAAACGAACATTCTGTTCTCCGGTACGATCCGCGACAATATCGTGTACGGCTTGCCTAATATTACAGATGAGCAAATCTATGCCGCCATTGAAATGGCAAACTTGTCTGAGATGATCAAGCGGTTGCCGGATGGCATCCATACGAAGGTGGGCGAGCACGGCGGCAAGCTGTCAGGCGGGCAGCGACAGCGGATCGCGATCGCACGTGCACTCATCCGTAATCCGAAAGTGATTATCTTGGATGAAGCTACGTCTGCGCTCGATAATGCATCGGAGTACCATGTGCAGAAAGCGATGCAGGAGCTGATCAAGGGCAGAACCACTTTCATCGTCGCCCATCGATTGTCCACGATTCGCGATGCCGATCGCATCGTCGTCATGAAGCAGGGCCGTATTGCAGAGATCGGTACATTCGATGAGCTGATTGCAAGCAAAGGTGAATTTTATCATTTGAAGCAGCTTCAACTATAAGCAGAAAAAGGCTGTCCCGATCCGCATCCAACAGGATGGAGCGTTTGGGACAGCCTTTTTTGCATGTGCTTTATTTTACAGCGATAGCTCTAGAATTTGACGAACATCCGATTCGTTCAGCTTCTTGAAATTGCCAAGAGGTCCGAAGAGTACCGCTTCTTTGGCCATCGTGTCTAAATTATCGCGGCCAATGTCGTAGTAAGCCAGCGTTGCAGGTGCGCCGATACGTGTGAAGAAGGCACGCGTTGCTTCGATGCCTGCAAGTGCCAGTTCCTCGTCCGATTTGTCTCCGCGTTCAATGCCCCATACGCGTTCAGCATATTGCGTGAAGCGGTCAATCCGCTCTTGATACACATACTTCATCCAGTTCGGGAACACAATGGACAGCCCTGCGCCATGCGGGATGTCGTAGATGGCGCTGATTTCATGCTCAATGCCGTGTGACGCCCAGTCGTTCTGCGTTCCGACACTGATCAAGCCGCCGTTCAAGGCCATTGTGCCGCAAAGCATTAGGTTCGCGCGCGCCTCGTAATTCTCCGGGTTTTCCAGAGCGAGCTCTGTATTCTCGATGACCGTGAGAAGGATAGATTCGCATAGACGATCCTGCAATGGAGCATTTGTCGTCAGCGTAAAGTACTGTTCAAATACATGCGACATAATATCGACTGCGCCGTTAACCGTTTGGTCGCGAGGTACCGAGAACGTAAGCGTCGGATCCAAAATCGAAAAACGCGGATAAGTATGTATGCTGCCGAATGCGCGCTTCTGTTTCGTTTCCCAGTTCGAGATTACGGCATTGCCGTTCATCTCAGAGCCGGTAGCCGATAAAGTCAGAATCGTACCGATTGGGAGCGCTTCGCGAATGACGGCTTTTTGCATCATGAAGTCCCATACGTCACCCTCATAGAGTGCCCCGGCTGCGATAGCCTTGGCTGCATCGAGCACGCTTCCGCCGCCAACGGCAAGAACGAGGTCAACCTTCTCACTGCGGCACAGCTCGATCCCGCGGTTAACGGACGTTAGACGAGGGTTCGGCTCGATACCGGACAATTCCACGACTTTCGCATCGATCGATTTCAATTGCGCCATAACTTCATCATATAGGCCGGTTTTCTTGATGCTGCCTGATCCATAAACGAGAAGAATCGACTTGCCGTAAGCTTCCGTCAGCTTGCCTAACTGACTGACCGTACCGCTGCCGAAGACGATTTTCGTTGGGTTTTGAAAGGTAAAAGAGTTCATATCGCACCTCCATATGTTGGTTACACCATGCTTATCTTATCGATTGTAGAGGAGTGAAGTCAAGGCGACGGCAGACTGGCTGTAAAACGGTTCGGCACAAAGCCGCATGAGTATCGGATAACGTAAATTTGTCCTAATCGGCTCCATTATATGAATCTATGAGCTGTCCTTAGCGGACAGCTTTTTCTTCATTTTGCGCCATATTTTTACAAAAGTTTTTCTTGACAAATATGACATCTAGATAACAGGAGGTGAGATGGAGGACGAATCAAAATTTTCTGAAAATAGGATGCCAACTTTAAAAAGAGAGTGTATAATGAAATAAAAATCGCGCCTGCGTTAGTAAACATGACAATACCTTAACAAGTAGCTACACTAGGGGAGGTGCATGCCAATTATGGCTAATGCGGCTGCAATCGGTCTTTCTATGCGCGATTTATATCTTTTTAACAAAGGAAATCTGTTTCATAGTTACCGTACGTTTGGCGCGCATCCGATCCGTCTGGGCGATGAAACCGGCGTTCGATTCACCGTTTGGGCTCCTAATGCCAAGCAAGTGCGACTCGTTGGTTCGTTTAACGATTGGAACGGGTATCAACATGAGATGGAATTAATTGGCGAAACCGGCGTATGGAGCTTATTTGTTCCGAGTATAGGACCGGGAACGGTGTACAAGTACGAAATTCAAACCGGTGATGGCGCAAAGCAGCTCAAGTCAGACCCCTATGCCTTTCAGTCCGAGCTGAGGCCAAGCACGGGATCAGTTGTTGCGGAAGTATTCCATTTTAACTGGAATGATGGAGACTGGCATCAGCGTAAGCTAGAAGACAGTCCTTATCACGAAGCGATGCTCACGTACGAAGTCCACCTTGGTTCTTGGCGCAACTGGGGCAAGGAGCTGTTTTGGACGTACGAAGAGATGGCTGGCGCGCTTGTCGATTACGTCGTTGAAATGGGGTACACCCATATTGAGCTGCTCCCCATCACCGAGCATCCGCTCGACCAATCGTGGGGATATCAAGCGACAGGCTATTATTCGCCAACGAGTAGATATGGAACACCTGAACAGCTTATGCATCTCATCGATCGCTGCCATCAGCGCGGCATCGGCGTCATCTTGGACTGGGTTCCCGGTCATTTCTGTAAGGATGATCATGGATTGCGGCTGTTTGACGGGACACCGATTTTCGAAGGAAAGAACTGGAAGCTGGCTGAGAAACCGTTATGGGGAACGCTGGCTTTTGACTTTAGCTGCACGGAAGTGCAAAGTTTTCTCATTTCCAATGCGATCTACTGGATGGATGTATTCCATATTGACGGCCTGCGCGTAGATGCCGTTGCCAGCATGATCGATCTTCATTTTGACAAACCTCCCGAGCTTTACACCTATAACGCATTTGGCGGCACGGAGAATACCGATGCCATCCGCTTTCTGAAACGATTGAACGAAACCGTTTTTCAGTATTTTCCGGACGCCTTAATGATTGCCGAAGACTCTTCCGCTTGGCCAGCCGTTACCTCTCCAACTTACATGGGCGGCCTTGGCTTCAACTTCAAATGGAATATGGGCTGGATGAATGACATGCTGCGCTACATGGCGCTTGATCCGAATGATCGCATGCGGCATCACAACCTCATTACCTTCTCTCTCGTATATGCCTTCTCTGAAAATTTCGTATTGCCGCTTTCACACGACGAGGTCGTTCATGGGAAGCGTTCGCTCTTGAACAAAATGTCCGGCACCTATGAGCAGAAATTCGCGCAACTCCGCTTATTCTATGGCTATTGGATGACGCATCCGGGCAAGAAGCTGCTCTTTATGGGCGGTGAGTGGGGCCAGTTTGACGAATGGAAAGACGCTGAGGCACTTGATTGGCAGCTTCTTGACTATCGCGCTCATGGGAGCATGCACCATTATGTAAAATCCCTTAATCATATATACGGCGAGCAGCCATCGCTGTGGGAACGGGATTGCGATCCCGGCGGGTTTGAATGGATTGACGTACACAACGCCGCGCAAAGCGTCATCGTCTTTATGCGCCGCGGACATGCGAGCAACGAGTTCACGATTGTTGTCTGCAATTTCTCCTATCATCACTACTCCGACTATCGAATCGGCGTACCGGAATCCGGTGAATACCGGATCGCACTTCACAGTGAGGCGGCAACCTTCGGCGGTGTCTTAACGGACATCCCGGAAGTTCTATATAGCAAGCCGACACCATGGCATGGAAGGCCGTGCAGCATTTCGCTTGAACTTCCGCCGCTATCTATTCAATTGCTGGTATTTGCCAAGGGGTCACTTGACCGCAATGATCGCTTTACCACGTTGCACTGATTGACAGCAATCATTACACCTACTGCAGCAAGCCGTTGCAGTATAGAAGGAGAGTGTGTCCATGGGCAGAAAACGTATGGTGGCCATGCTTCTTGCCGGAGGAGAAGGGAAAAGGCTCGGCGTGCTGACGAAAGATGTGGCGAAGCCGGCGGTCCATTTTGGCGGGAAGTACCGAATTATCGATTTTACTTTAAGCAACTGTGCACATTCGGGCATCGACACAATCGGCGTTCTGACGCAATATCAGCCGCTGGTCCTGAACACCTATCTCGGAATCGGCACTCCTTGGGGATTAGACCGACGCGACGGCGGAATGGCAATTCTTCCTCCTTATGTCAAGCAAAAGGGCGGTATGTGGTATAAAGGCACCGCAAATGCAATCTATCAAAATATGGGGTTCATCGATCGTTATGACCCCGACTATGTATTAGTGATCTCAGGCGATCACATTTATAAAATGGACTATGAGCTCATGCTGCGCGAGCATGAGGAACGCGGCGCCGATGTTACGATCGCGTGCATTGAAGTGGGCTGGAAGGAAGCAAGCCGCTTCGGGATTATGCATGTCGACGATGAGGGTGCCATCACATCATTTGAAGAGAAACCGAAAGTGCCTACTAGCAATCTGGCATCGATGGGTGTTTATATTTTCTCCTGGCCGGTGTTGCAGCAGTACTTGGTTCGTGATGAAGCGAATCGGTTATCCGGCAATGACTTCGGCAAGGACATTATTCCGGCTATGCTGCAAGACGGCGTGAAGCTTCAGTCCTATACATTCAACGGCTATTGGAAAGATGTCGGTACGCTTGAAAGTCTATGGGAAGCCAATATGGATCTGCTGTCGGAGAAGCCGGCGCTTGATCTGAATGACCGCGACTGGCGTATTTACTCCGTTAACCCGAATCGGCCGGCGCACTATTCGGCGGCTACCGCAGATATCGTAGACTCGCTTATTACGGAGGGCTGCTTGGTAGAGGGACTGGTGCATCGATCGGTATTGTTCCATGGGGTGCAGTCCGGCCTCGACAGTCAAGTGCGCGAGTCCGTTATCATGCCTAACGTTAAGATTGGCAAAGGGGCTCGCATCTATCGTGCCATCATTGGCGAAGGTGCCATCATCGGCGATGGGGTCGTCATTGGAAGTCCGGACACAAGCTCAGTTACGGTAATCGGAAGTGATGAACTCGTTACGGCTACTCATTCGTTGCAGGAGGTAGAGCAGTCATGAACTCCAACATACTAGGTGTCATAAATCTCATTCACGAATCGGACGAAATGGAGACCTTGACGACAAGCCGCTGCTTGGCAACCGTTCCGTTTGGAGCACGGTTTCGGCTAATCGACTTTACGCTCTCAAGCATGGTGAATTCAGGCATTACGAAGGTCGGCGTGTTCGCCCAAACCAAATACCGTTCGCTTATTGACCATTTGGGTTCCGGCAAGCATTGGGATTTGCATCATCGTCAGAGTGGGTTGTTCATCATGCCCCCTGTTACGGATGATGTGAACGAGGTGCGCCGAGGTGACCTGTATCACTTCTATCAGCACCGTGATTATTTCACGCGATCATCGCAAGAGTATGTTTTGGTTACACGCAGTCATATGATTTGTAATGTGGACTTCGACGCCATGTTGTCCTCACATAAAGCGAGCGGTGCAGACATCACAGTCGTTACGAAAGAACAAACGGAGTTGTTTGGGGGTAAAGCACGCAAGCTGCAAACCGACGAGAAAGGACGCGTCACAGCTATGCAGGATCATTACGGCCGGCTGGAGAGCGATCTGATCTCGATGGAAATGTACTTAATGCGTAAGGAACTGCTGCTTGAACTCGTGGACACTTCGCTTGCACAAGGGCAGGATCATCTTGTCCGCCATGCGATTATGTCGCGAGTGAACCAGCTCCATATTCAAAGCTACGCTTATGATGGTTATCTAGGCGTTGTGAATACGCTGAACAGCTATTACAAGAACAACATGCAGCTGCTTCGTCCGGAAGTGTGGAAGAGCTTGTTCTTCGAGCCGGGCCCAATCTATACGAAGGTAAAGGATGAGCCGCCGGCTCGCTATGCAGAAGGGGCTAAGACGTCAAATTCACTCGTTGCCAACGGCTGTATCATCGAAGGAACGGTCATTAACAGCATCCTGTTCCGTGGCGTTCATGTACGCAAAGGGGCAGTTGTGCGCAACAGTATCATTATGCAGAACGGCGTTATCGGAGAGCATAGCTTCGTCGATCATGTCATCCTCGACAAGGATGTCACCGTGGAACGCAGTCGTGAGCTGCGCGGTGCCGAAGTATCGCCATTCCTTGCGGTGAAGCGGAAAGTGATCTAATCCAACCCATTTCAGCCAGACCGATCTATTACGAAGATAGAGAGAAAGAAAGTTGAGTAGAGGTGAAACCATACGATGAATGTATTATTCGCAGCTTCTGAGGCGGTGCCGCTCGTTAAGACGGGCGGCCTCGCTGATGTAGCCGGCGCTTTGCCGAAAGCACTGCGTTCTAAAGTCGGCGTGGATGTGCGCGTCATTCTGCCCAAGTACGATACGATTCCGGCCGCGATGGCGGAACAATTCGAGACCATCGCCACATTTAACGTGCGGCTTGGCTGGCGGGACCAGTACTGCGGCCTGCTCAAGGCCGAGATCGACGGCATTGTCTACTATTTGATCGATAACGAATTTTATTTTAAACGCGGCGTTCTGTACGGATATGGCGATGATGCGGAGCGTTTCGTATTTTTCTGCTTCGCAGTGATGGAGTCGCTCTACCATATGGATTTCCGGCCTGATATTATTCACTGCCATGATTGGCAGACCGGACTTATTCCTTTCCTGCTCAAGACCAGATACAAGCACGACCCGGCATGCCGGGACATCGCTTCGGTGTACACGATTCATAATTTGAGATACCAAGGGGTATTCGGCCGAGAGCTGCTGAAGGATCTGCTTGGTTCCGGCGATGAGCTGTTTGGCTCGGAAGGCATTGATTTCTATGGTGCGGGCAACTGTATGATGGGCGGTCTACGGTATGCGGACAAGCTGACTACCGTGAGCCCCACTTATGCGGAAGAAATCAAGACGGAAGCGTATGGAGAGAAGCTGGAAGGGCTGCTGCGTTATCGCTCAGGGGATTTGGTCGGTATCGTGAATGGGATCGATACGGAGCTGTTTGACCCGATGAATGATCCGGCTGTGGAAGTTCCCTACCGAGGATCATTGCCTCGCAAACGGAAGAACAAGCTGGCGCTGCAGCGCGAGCTGGGGCTGACGGAATCGGAGTCTACACCTCTAATCGGTATCGTTTCCAGACTGGTCGATCAGAAGGGTTTCGATTTGATTGAAGCGGTGCTCGAGCAAATCTTGAAGGAAGATGTGCAGCTGGTCGTGCTTGGTTCCGGCGATTGGCAGTTCGAGCAAATGTTCCGCCGTGCCGAGATGAAGAAGCCTGGTCAAGTGACAACCTGGTTCGGGTTTAACGATGGTCTGGCTCGCAGAATCTATGCCGGCAGCGATATATACTTAATGCCTTCGCAGTTTGAGCCTTGCGGACTTAGTCAGCTACTGGCGCTGCGTTATCGGTCTGTTCCGATCGTGCGCGAGACAGGCGGCTTGAAGGACACGGTGAAGGCGTATAACGAGTTTACGGGCGAAGGTAACGGGTTCAGCTTTACGAACTATAACGCGCATGATCTTCTTTATACGATCCGCAGGGCACTCCAATTCTACCGGGAAGAGGAAGTGTGGCAGCGTATCGTGGCTAATGGCGCCAAAGACGATATCAGCTGGACGCGTTCAGCGAAAGCCTATATGTCGTTATATAGTGTGATTGCGCCAAATCGAAAGGAGAGTCATCCATGGCCCGTCATCTCGTAATTGGCAATGGTAAAATACTGATTAATTTGGACCGAAACAATTACATCCGTGACATCTACTATCCATTCGTCGGTCAACTGAATCATGTGGGCGGCCAATATTGTCGATTTGGGATATGGGCAGGCGGGCAGTTCTCCTGGCTGGAAGATCCGGAATGGAAGTTTGAGCTGTCCTACATCGAGGATTCCCTCGTGACTAATGTCATAGCTCGTAATGACCGTCTTGCGGTAGAGCTTCATATGAATGACGGGATTCATCAGCGGGAATGCATCTACATCAAACGCGTAGTTGTACGCAATCTAGGTTCCGATCCGCGTGAAATCCGGTTGTTCTTCCACCACGATCTCATGATCGACGGCTCGGAAGTAGGGGATACGGCCGCTTATTATCCGGAGAACCATACGCTCTATCACTACAAACGTTCTTCTTATTTCATGTTTAACGGCTTCTCGGACGAAGGCGGTATCATGCAATATACGACGGGAATCAAACGGTTCCAGTCTGCGGAAGGAACTTGGCGCGATGCCGAGGACGGAACGCTGATGGGGAATTCCATCGCGCAAGGGTCTGTCGACAGTACGATCAGCTTCCGCACGGTAGTGCCAGCGGGTGGCGAGAAGACGATTTATTACTGGATGTCGATCGGCAAGAACTTGGAAGAGGTCAAATCGCTTAATCAATATGTGCAGGAAAGCCATCCGGAGAAATTGCTCAGCCGGATCGTCATTTATTGGAAGCACTGGCTCCACCGTGCGGAGAATAATCTGGGCGATCTGAATGAAGAAGCGGCAAACATGTTCCGATTAAGCCTGCTGCTTGTTCGGACGCAAACCGATGAGCGGGGAGCAATCGTCGCGGCTAATGACACGGACATTCTGCAGTACAACCGCGACCATTACAGCTATATGTGGCCGCGTGACGGTGCGCTGATTGCCGATGCGATGTCTGCTGCCGGGTTCCAAAGCGTTATCGCGCCGTTCTTTCAATTCTGCGCGCAGACGCTGTCACCGGACGGGTATTTGTTTCACAAATACAATCCCGACGGGACGGTAGGGTCCAGCTGGCATCCGTATATCGTGCAGGGCAGCCGGCGTTTGCCGATTCAAGAGGATGAAACAGCGCTGGTGCTGTTTGCCCTGTGGCGGGATTATACTCGGCATCAAGTCATTGAGCTGCCGCAGTCGCTGTATAACAATCTGATTCGCAAAGGCGCAGCCTTCTTGAGCCAGTATATGGAGCACAGCCTATCGCTTCCGAAGCCTAGCTATGATCTGTGGGAAGAACGTTATGGCATCTGGACCTATACCGTTGCCTCCGTTTACGGCGGATTAATGGCAGCTGCCTTCTTCACGGAGCTGTTTGGGGATTACGAGCGCAGCGATCATCTTCGCAATACGGCGCAATCCATCAAACACGGGATGCTTACCCATCTCTGGGATGAAGAATCCGGCAGGTTCGCGCGCGGCTTAATCCAGAAGGATAACCGCTGGGTGAAGGATATGACCTTGGAAAGCAGCTTGTTCGGCATTTGGGAATTCGGGGTACTGCCAGTTGAGGACGAACGCGTCATTAAGACGATGAATGCGATTCGCGATGGGCTGACCATCCGAACAAGCGTCGGCGGCGTGGCACGGTACACGAACGACTATTATTTCCAGCAGTCCGGGGATATCGAGAATGTGCCGGGTAATCCTTGGATTATCTGTACCCTGTGGATTGCGAACTTCGAAATCGAATCAGCGAAGCAGTTAAGTGATCTGGTCCGTCCTCGCGAAACGCTTAATTGGGTAGTTGAACACGCGTTATCAAGCGGGGTTCTGCCAGAGCAATTGCATCCGCTTGACGGCAGTCCGCTCTCCGTAGCGCCGCTCACATGGTCTCATGCGACTTATGTGCAGTCGGTGACGCGGTATGCAGCAAAATATGCGGAGCTCTCCGCCAAGGAATAGAACGAATGAAAACAGCAGCTATTGCGGCTCATATGCCGTCATAGCTGCTGTTTTCTGTTTTCTTCCGGATGGGAACTTGAATTTCAAACATGACCTCGCTTGGATTATCGGTAATCGTGATGTCCACTTGCATGATTTGCAGGGCATCCCCCGTTATCTCGTAATCATCCACTTCAAGCTTGCGGCACAGGGTATCGAGGCTCTCGCTGCGATTCCACAGCTCCCCGTAGTATCGAATACAGGCGAATGAACCGGCTGGGATGGTCACCAGATTCCCCTTCGGAACAGAAGTTGCCCGCTTGGCAACCACGAAGATCATGGACGGCGACTCGAAACGACGAGCCTCCAAGTCTTCCTGTGACAACAGGACGCCAAGCCTGTTACTGGCAAGTATCGGTGCGGTCTCCGTAAGCCTGTTTTCCAGCCCCAGCACGCCATAACACAGCTCTAGATTGCTGTTAATCTTCTGATGCAGCGTGAATAGCTTCCGGCGCTCGAGCCGACGAATGGTGACCGCGGAGCTGCCTACCTCGGCAATAACCTCTCTGAGAAAAGCCAGCTTATCACGGATATTCTCCTCAAGTGCCGTCATTTCTTTCAGCTTATGGACAAGCTCTTCGTGTTTGGCTGCCAAGATGTCCGTCGAATTCTTAATATTGCGTTCATTGAAATATTGCTTCACTTCGTTCGTGTTCATCCCAAGCTGACGCAGCTCTTTGATCGTGCCCAGAACCTCGTATTGAAAAATCGAATAGTACCTGTAGCCGGTGTGGGGATCGACATGCTGAGGCTTAAACAGATCGATTCTGTCGTAATGGCGCAGCGTTTCGGCAGAAATCCCTCGCAGCTGCGCCATTTCGCTAATAGACAGCCGTTCTTTCATCGGTGAATCCCCTCGCTTTACTACTACTTCACTGCTCATGTTATAAAATATAACATTGCGATTGACTTTTGTGTAGCACAAAGGTTTACAATCGCTTTAAGTTAATCGAGTGGAGGGAACGAACCATGAAAAAGCGTGTATTATCGATCCTTATAACATGCATGATGGCAGGTTTGCTGCTGAGCAGCTGCGCGAGCAACAATGGCGGTGGCACGGAGAAATCCAGCGATCCGCTCAAAATCGGCCTGAATCCGTTCCCAACCTATTTTCTCTGGTATGTGGCGCAAGAGAAGGGATTCTTCGAGAAACACGGCGTTCATGTTGAGCTCGAATGGTTCCCGAGCTACAGCGACGGCTTGTCGGCACTGAATTCCGGCAATGTAGACGCCAACAGCCAAACGCTCAGTGACACACTGCCTCCGGTTGGCAAAGGAATTAAGCTGCAAATTCCGATGATCATCGATTACTCGGACGGCGCAGATGGGTTTGTCGTCGATCCCTCGGTTAAGAGTTTCGAGGATTTGAAAGGCAAGCGAATTGCGACTGAGCTCGGTACGGTAGATCAATTCTTCATGCTGACGGTTCTCAAGCAACATGGACTATCGGAGAAGGATATCAATTACTTCAATATGGCGATTGCGGACGCGGGCTCATCATTCCTGGCAGGCAAAATCGATGCCGCCGTCATCTGGGAGCCATTCCTGAGTGAAACGTTAAGCTCCGGCAAGGGGAAGCTGCTATTCTCCTCGAAGGAGACGCCGGGACTGCTGATGGACACGATCGCTTTCCGCGAAAGCATCATCAAGGACCGTCCGGAGGATGTGAAGAATGTAATGGCTGCTTGGTTCGACGCGGTAAGCTTCTTGAAGGACAGCCCGGACGAAGCCATTGCCATTATGGCGAAACATGCTGAAATTACACCGGAGGAATTCAAAGTCTCCCTTGAAGGCGTGAAAGTATACGATTTGAACGACAACTTGGCATCGCAGAAGGAAGAAGAGGCGTATACGTCCGTGAAATATAACGGCGAGCAGGTAGGTGCTTTTCTGAAGGACCTGAAGTTCATCGATGAGCTTCCGGATATGAGCAAGCTGTACAATCCATCTTTTATCGAGCAGCTGGCAGATGAGAAATAGGGAGGAATAACAAATGAATATTCTTGTAACCGGCGGTATGGGTTTCTTAGGTTCAAATCTGGTTCCGATGCTGAGAGAGCGCGGCTACCGCGTCGTCAGCTACGATCGCAAAGTGAAGGATAACGGGGGAGATGAATCTCTCACCTATGTACAAGGCGACTTGCTGGATTTGCCTCTTATTCTGGAGACAATCCGCACGTATAAGATCGACCGAATCATTCATACGGCTGCCATCTCTCATCCTGTGACGGCCATAGATATCCCCTATCAGACGGTCATGACCAATGCCGTTGGCACGACGAATATCTTTGAAGCAGCAAGATTATCCGGAATTAAACGGGTGGTCAACCTGAGCTCCGAGTACGCGTACGGCAACAATGCCGAGCTTGGCACGGTGACGGAGGATGTCCCGCTTCATCCGAGCGGGGTGTACGGTGCCACGAAAGTATTCACGGAGAAGCTGGCCTACGGTTATCGCAACCTCTATGGGTTGGAAATCCCATCCCTGCGGCCGGGCTGGCTGTATGGGCCGGGACAGTTTATGCAGTGCTACATGAAAGATCTGATCGTGAATGCGATTAAAGGAGTTCCGACGTACCTGAAGGAAGGCCGGGACTATGGTTTCCAGTATGTGCATGTGAGGGATGTGGCGCAGGCTTGCATCTGTGCGATGGAAGCAGTGGACATGAAGAGCTACGTATACAGCATAACTGCCGGCTATAAAACAACGTTCGGCGAGCTGATCGCTTTCGTGCAGGAGCTATATCCGGATGCCGTAATCGAAGTCGGGGATGGCCGGTTCTCGGAGCTGGACCATTACGGCACCTTCGATATTACGAAAGCACGCGAGGAAATCGGCTATGTACCATCGCGGCCATTCTATGAAAGTGTTCGCGAATATGCGAGCTGGCTGGAATTTAATCCTTACTAAACCACTAGAAAAGCGAGGTGCGAGACGATGAAAACAGAGTCAAAAGGCGCGCCGGCATACAGCCACGCCAAATCGCTGCTCCGTGAAATGAGAGAGAGCTTGAAGGAAGGCATTATCCCCATCGGCATCTTCAACGACCGCGAGCTGTATGAGCTTGAAATGGAGAAGATTTTTACGAAAAAATGGATCTACGTCGGCCACGAATCGGAGATTCCATCCGCAGGCGATTATGTTCTTCGTTATATCGGTGAAGATCCGTTCATCGTCAACCGTGACGAGTCCGGAGAGATTCGCGTCATGCTCGATGCCTGCGTCCATCGCGGCGTTCGGGTATGCCGGGCGGAGAAAGGGAATGCTTCTCATTTTCGTTGTCCCTACCATGGATTTATTTATAAAAACAATGGCAACCTCATCGGAATGCCAGCCCAGCAGCATGCTTACAACGGGCTGAACAAGAAGGATTGGGGGCTGCTGGAAGCGCGCTGCGATACGATTCACGGGTTGATTTTCGCGTGTCTGGATAAGGAGACGCCGCCGCTGGAGGAATATCTTGCCGACAGCAAGTATTACCTGGATCTGCTGTTCGGGCTGCAGGATGAGGGGCTTGAAGTCATCGGCGAACCTCAGCGCTGGATCGTGAATGCGAATTGGAAGGTTGCAGCGGAGAACTTCAGCGGTGATGCGTATCATCTGATCTTCCTGCACCATTCCGCTTACGAAGTGGGATCCTCGCCCTTCTCCATGCTGGCGAATATGAACGGTGAGCAAATTCTTGCCGGCAATGGACATTGCGTCGACATATCGCTGGATAAGACCGAACAGGTCATCGAGATGCCGTACTGGAATTTCCCGCAGGAAATCGTCGATACCTTCCGGCTGGATCGGCTCGAGCCGAAAGGACTTGAAATCGTTCGAGACTCGAAGGAAATGCTCGGCAATATTTTTCCGAACAGCTCGTTTCTGCTCATGACCGTCACCCCGGAGCGGGATTTGCCTCCCGTGCCATTCATCAGTATGCGCCAGTGGCGACCGAAGGGTCCGGATCAAATCGAAATTTGGAACTGGTTTCTTATGTTTAAGAATACGCCGCAGGAATTCAAAGAAGCGTCCTATCGCGCCGGTTCAGCGACGTTTAGCTTGGCGGGAATCTTCGAGATGGATGATTCGATGACATGGGAAACCATTACGCAGACGGCAGGCAATCGGTTTGCGAAGAACAATTTGAAGCTCAATTTCCAAATGGGGATGAATGGGATGGGCAAGGCGAAACGGGATGAGGAATGGCCGCTTCCGGGGATCGCCTACTATCCGCGATATGGGGAAGGCAATCAGCGCTATTTCTATGAATCGTATGTCAATACGATGCTTGATGATGAAGAATGAATCCAGCATCTGAGGGAAGGATTGGGGCTGTTATGGGAGAAGAAACCGTGATCGTTGAACGTGGGACCGAGCAGTTGTTGCAGGAGGGGCAGCATTTCCTGATCTACGAGGCCGAGCTGCTGGACAACGGAAAATATGCGGAATGGATGGGGCTGCTAACGAGCGATATCCGCTATCAAATTCCGATTAGACTGACTCGGGAGCGTCATGCGCCAAGTCCGTTCAGCGATCAAGCCTTTCATATGAACGAGAACCTGGCCTCTATCCAAATGCGGGTGGAGCGGACCTTCTCGGACTACAACTGGGCAGAGGATCCTCCGTCCCGCACGAGACATTTTCTGACGAATTTCCGGTTGGCCGATGTTCGAGAGAGCAGTGAAGGTGCGGTTGAAATGGTCGTCATCAGCAATTTGCTGCTGTTCCGCAGCCGATTTGACAGCCCTGCATACGACTTGGTGTCAGGTGAACGCGAAGATACGATACGGGAATGCGGCGGCGCAGGCGGCTGGAAGCTCGCGAAACGGTTCGTACGGCTGGACCATACGACGATGGGCATCAGCAGTTTAGGTATTTTCTTGTAGAAGGGGGTGGCAGGATGTCGGCAGAACAGGAGATTCGAATTGCCAATGAGTTTGCCAGTGTGACGGTTCGTAAGATTAGAACGCGAAACGGGGAGCGGCTGGAGATTATCTCCAATGGGCTCGGCCTGCAAGTAAGCCTTGATCCGTTGTCACTGGAGAGCTTGACGTGGCAGCATGCGGATATGTATTCTTCGCTGCTGCAGACGCCGCTAGAACCGTATCCGTTTGGTGCGGAAGAACAGTCGGCCGGCGTGAAAAGTGGTTGTAAGGAGGGAAGCGAGTCATGCTAACGTATCAATCGGATGCGGTTTCTGTATTTCAAAGTGAGCTCTATCAGACGAACTGCTTTGTCATCGAGACGATGGATCTTGTCTTGATCGTAGATCCGAATTATTTGCCTTCGGAGCTTGCGGCTATTCGGAAGCATGTGGATGCAGTGAAGGGCGATCGGCCGCTGTATCTGTTTTTTACCCACTCTGATTTTGACCATATTGTCGGTTATGGCTCTTTCACGGATTGCAAGGTCATAGCGGGGACGGCTTTTGCCAATCACCCGGATAAGGCGGAGCGAGTATCGGTTGTCGAGCGATTGGATGATGAGTTCTATATTAGCCGGCCGTACAACATTGTATTTCCGCGAGTGGACCATGTCATCGAACAAGATGGCGATCAGCTCTTCATTGGCGAAACGGTACTGACCTTCCGCACGGCCTATGGACATAATAGCGACGGATTGATGTGTTTCGTTGAACCTGTCGGAGCTCTTATTACCGGTGATTATGTGTCGGATATCGAATTCCCCTTTGTATTTGACACCTTCTCCACATACCGGATCACATTGGACAAAATCGCAGCTTATGCTGGGTCGGTCCCCAATCTGCTATTGCTCCCAAGTCATGGCAGTATCACGTCCGATCAGGATGAAATCATGCATCGGGTCGAAGTTTCAGAGGATTATCTGATGCTGTGCGAAGAGCAGCTTGAGCTGAGAGAGGCATCGAGTCGGTTTGAGGCTTTTATGGATCTGCAAGACTATCGGTACAAGATCGGGTTCCGGAAGCGCCATGAGGCGAATAGGGTACTGCTTGCGACGGAACATAACTTGTTGCCTAATTTGCAATAATCTGAAAATTATGCGGATACCTCTTGAACTTTGTTCGGATGGACTCTATAATATGGAACACAGCAACATAGCAGGCGAGGACCAAAGACATGATTCCCATACGTCAGGCTGCACAGAGAGAGGAGCGATTGCTGCAAGCTCCTTCTGCCTTGAGATGTGGAGTTACCCCTTTGCAGCCGTAACATTGAACCCGTCGATTCTGTGTCGCGGTTGTAAATGGCACCGATTAATCCCCGTTACCGGATGCTAAGAAGGACCCCGCGACTGATCGCGATCGGCTGGGTCGAATTAGGGTGGAACCACGAGTCTGAACGCACTCGTCCCTTGGGACATGTGCGTTTTTTTGCGTTCAATAATCCGAATGGAGGAAGACTCGTGGAGAATGGGATTAAAGTAAAGCTGCAAGACGGCGGTGTAAGGAGCTTCGAGGAGGGCGTATCAGTAGCTGATGTGGCAAAGGCCATCAGTTCGGCGCTGGGGAAGAACGCGGTGGCAGGCAAGGTGAACGGTAAAGAGGTCGATTTAAGTTATCGGCTTGAAGGGGATTGCGCGGTGGAGATGATTACACTCGATGGCGATGCCGGAGTGTCCGTTCTACGACACAGCACAGCTCATCTGATGGCGCAAGCGATGAAGCGGATTTACGGCGTTGAGGCAGTGCAGCTGGGTGTAGGGCCGGTTATCGAAGACGGATTTTATTACGATGTCGCGATTGAGCATCCGCTTACACCTGCTGACCTGCTCGCCATTGAGAAAGAAATGGAACGTATCGTGCAGCAGAATCTGCCGATTGTCCGGCGAGTGGTTGATCGGGAGAATGCACTTGCTTTTTTTGAAGCACAAGGCGAGTCCCTGAAAGTGGAATTGATTCGTGATCTCCCGGAATCGGCAGAGATTTCGATCTATGAGCAAGGGGAATTCTCGGATTTATGCCGCGGCCCCCATTTGCCATCCACTGGCCGGATCAAGGCGTTTAAGCTGTTATCCGTAGCAGGCGCTTACTGGCGGGGAGATGCCGAGAATGCGGTGCTTCAGCGGATTTACGGCACGGCGTTTCCGAAGAAAGCGCATCTCGAAGAGCATCTGAGTATGCTTGAGGAAGCGAAGAAACGGGATCATCGCAAGTTAGGCAAGGAGCTCGGGCTATTCATGTTCTCGGAAGAAGCGCCTGGCATGCCGTTCTATCTGCCTAAAGGAATGACAATTCGTAATGAGCTGGAACAATTCTCGCGGGAGCTGCAGCGGGAGCGCGATTATGACGAGGTGCGGACTCCGCTTATGCTGAACCAACGGCTGTGGGAGCAATCGGGGCATTGGGACCACTACAAAGACGATATGTACTTCACTAAAGTGGATGAGACTGCGTTTGCACTCAAGCCCATGAACTGTCCGGGTCATATGTTAATTTACAAAAACAGCCTGCATTCCTATCGCGAGCTGCCGATGCGAATCTCCGAATTCGGTCAAGTACATCGCCATGAGTACTCCGGCGCTCTGAACGGCATGATGCGTGTACGGACATTCTGCCAGGATGATGCCCATCTCTTCGTGAGACCGGATCAAATTGAAGAGGAGATTGGCCGCGTTATATCGCTCATCGATGACATATATGCCGTGTTCGGTTTCGATTACCGGATTGAGCTCTCCACGCGGCCGGAGGATTCAATGGGGGAGCCGGAGCTGTGGAACCAAGCGGAAGCCGCGCTGGCACAGGTGCTGGACAATCGCGGAATTGCCTATCGCGTAAATGAGGGAGACGGCGCATTCTATGGGCCGAAGATTGATTTCCATATTCTCGATGCGCTGAAGAGAAGCTGGCAGTGCGCGACAATACAGCTTGATTTTCAAATGCCGGAGAAGTTCGATTTGTCGTACATCGGAGAGGATGGACAAAAGCATCGCCCGATCGTCATCCACAGAGCGGTCTATGGATCGATTGACCGTTTCATCGGCATCTTGACTGAGCATTATGCCGGAGCGTTCCCGCTGTGGCTGGCGCCGGTTCAGGTGAAGGTGATACCGGTCTCGGGGATTGATCAAGACTATGGCTATGAACTGAAACGGAAGCTCGAACAATCCGGTATCCGAGTAGAGGTGGATATTCGCAGCGAGAAGCTGGGCTATAAGATTCGCGAAGCGCAGCTCGAGAAAGTTCCGTATATGCTGGTGCTGGGAGAAGCGGAGCGCAGTTCAAACACGGTTGCGGTAAGGCAGCGCGGGCATGGCGATATCGGCTCCATGCCAATTGACGTATTGATCTCCCGGCTGAGCGAAGAAATGGCTTCGAAGAAGTAAGGTGTGGCTCGGGCTAGGCGTTGTGTGATTTGTGTATGGAGAAGACCATCGGGCCGGCGAAAATAAGCTTGACGGAGCGTTTGCGGGAAGCTAGTCTATTGCTGAACACCAAAGATTGGAAGGTCTCGGCTTATCTCTTGAATGGGGGTATTCTGCTGTGAGTTCAATGGATGATATACAGGAAGTCACGCTTCCCGAACGGCATTATGTAGGGATGGCGATCACGTCCGTCTTTGCTAATCACGATCCGAAGCGGGTCGAGCAGCACTTGAAAGCTTTTATCGCCCGCCGATTCGAGATCAAGAACCTTGTGGACGCCGGTTCTTACGTTTGTCCTTCGTTCGTCAGCGATCAGCTGTTCACGTATTTATCCTGTATGGAGGTTCGCTCACTTCCGGCAGCTCCTGAAGGAATGATCGGGTTCACGATTCCCTCGCAGCGTTATGTAAAAGTCCGTGTCGATCAAGGTGACCCTTACGAGCTTCTTCACGCCTATATCAAGGCAAAAGGCTTAAGCAACAATAAGCGGGGGCTGGCACTTGAGGTTTATCAGGTGCATAATCCGTTATGGCCTTCCGAGGTGGATGTTTACCTTCCGTTGTTATAGCGAGTTTACAAGCACCTAGTACGGTCTGCGAAGTCACGATAAATGCAAAAACCGGTCTTGCCCGAAGGCAAGACCGGTTTTTGTTTATTGGGAAATCGAGATCATAAGAAGCCGCCGCGAAGAACGATTACGAGCAAAATATAAAGTACAAGAATTACGCCTGCACTAGTCCAAAGGCCTGGTCCGCCACCGCAACCGACTCCTGCGCCGCCTACACCTTGCATATATCCCACTGTACATACCTCCTGAGTGGTTAATTTGTGATGTTTCATATCACATTTGTAATATATGCCTTTGAGACGGAATCGATTGGACGTTTGTACGGGGTCCATTCGTAATTACGCATTCGCCCAATTGGGAAAGCAGTGGCTCCGAGGGGGAAACGGCCTTGCATGGCAGCCGCCTACATTAACATTGGTTTGGAGGTGATGCAAGGGAGGAGCGGGTCGGCATCGAGCGGGCATATTGGCGAATATGTTTGACCCTGGATTCCGCCCGCATCTTCAGACCGTTGCCGATCAGCACATTGGCGGCGCTGCTGACGGCTATGATTTCGATACAGCCGACACTGATGGTAGGCTTGAGGTTGGTTGTCCGAATGAAAGTAGGCACGTCATCCGTTGTAATTCCAAGCGGGTCCCAGCTCGGTGTCGCACGATCGAAGATGGAATAAGATTCGAAATACACTTTGCCTGATTCGGCATGATCGGCAGCGCGTTGAACGGCTAGCGCTCGAAGAGAAGCATTGACCTCTGCCCGATCGCCGATTTGCACAACCGAAGCACCGCCTACACTCGTTAAGTACAATCCGCCTAACTCTGATACGCGTACGGGGTAGTCCGATATTTCTTCGCTGTCAGCCGGAAGCGGGGGATTGTTTCTCATAACCCCAGCTCCTCCAGCTTCTCAAGCGTTTCTTTCTTGAACACATCGGCTTCGCC
This sequence comes from Paenibacillus rhizoryzae, assembly GCF_059686995.1. NCBI lineage: Bacteria > Bacillati > Bacillota > Bacilli > Caryophanales > Paenibacillaceae > Paenibacillus > Paenibacillus rhizoryzae. The sequence goes on from NZ_JCAALT010000001.1 coordinate 490,906, forward strand.
TTCCGCGCGGCTTGCACCTTGCGGTTCGTCAAGCGGTGCAATCGGGCCGACGATTACCGACTCCGGCGGCGTATCGAACATGGAGATGAGCGTAATCTCCTCGGTATCGCCGATTTGAAGTATCGATGCGCTCGCGACGCCGGTGAGTTGAATGCTGCCGACAGCGAGCACATGGTTCACTACATGCATCTGCATAGATAGGCGGCTCCTTCTTATGAGTTTTGCAATCGGGTCAAGTAGCTGCGGAGCGCGGCATGGATGTCGCGCGTCGTCTTCCCGATGATAGCCTCTTGGATTTGCGCATCGCTAAGCGTATTGCCCCCTTCAGATGAGGAACTGCTGCCTTTTCCCTCACGTTCCGCGGCTTGAATATAGAATTGTATTCTCGCGCTCATTTGTTTGCGAATATCCTCGATGATGAGTTTGCGGTGAAAGGGATCGAGCGAAATGCCTAGCTCGGCTTCAAGCTCACTGAGCTGCTGCAGGGCATTCTGATCCAGGTACCGATCAATCACTAAGCGGATTTCCGGATAGGGGGAATCGGGTAACACACTGCTCGGTCCGCCAGCAGTAGGATGTGCGGGAAATACGTTGGGCTTGAGGTTATTCACAGGCGGATTGTCGTTATTCGGCTTATGGCCGGGATCGTTGACGACAACCGTGCTGTTCCCATTCGGCATGACAATTTGGCCGATCTCTTTAATTTGTTCTTCGCTAGGCGGCTGCAGCCCGATGTTCAGCGTACCATCGAGCTTCTCGACTTTTAATTGGTCGAAATGATATTGGATCGTATCGATATGATAGCTTGGCTTGGACTCCGCGGCATCCAAGCGAACATTCAGCGCCTCGAGCTGTTTGCTAAGCCGGGTAATCACAGCCTGCTGCTCATCGAGCTGACATTGCAGCTTTTGAAAATGCTGGTTAAACGCGTTCCATAGTTGCCAAGGAGTAGGCGGTGTGTTTGCCGGTTGCATACGCTCGGGGCACCTCCTTGTTAATTCGGATTTGGCAGCGGAACGAAGTTCAGCGGATTCTCCGTGCTGAGCTCTTCGTTTAGCATAGGTGCCGGTTCTTTAAATCCCCCGGAGTTGTACATTTGCGAGAGGGAGGAAATCGCTCCAGCCGTCCCAACCTGCAGGACGGAGGAGTTTGCTACGCTGTCCACACGAAGCTGGTGGATCGTAATCGTTTGATGAACAGTAAGCTGCATTAGATGTTCACTCCGGTAGCAACTTCATTATTCGTATTGTCTTGGACATCCGGATCATTCGTATTCGTCGCACTGACAGCGTTGTTCGAGTTAGTCAAACCGCCAGTGAGGAACGAGCCGGATCCTGCATACGTTTTGGATGAGCTGGACGGAGAGATTTGAACGGAATCACCGAATTGAACGACAGCGCTGGAGCCGACACTGATTACTTTGACAAAGCCAACAATAGCGGGCATGACATCTCACTCTCCCTAGACTGGTGTTCAGCGAGCATTTGTTACATCGTATGCGGCAAACGCCTAGATGTGACTTTGTGGCACATGCGTCCTTGCCGTTTGATTGGAAATCGCCATTCGGCAGTAGCGCCTATAAAGCTGCCCGCATAAACTAGTTGCTATAACGGCGTTAGGCGGAGGTGCGCTTGCATGTCATCGAAATCAAAGTGGGAAGAACTTGAGGATTGGATGGATGGCCAGCAGCTGCCCAAAGGGTTCGACATCTTCCGCCAATCCGACTGGATCGAGAATTACGTTCGCGGCATGATGAACAAAGCACTGCCGGCAGCAACCTCGGCGCTGAATCCTACTTCATCTAATATTGTAGAAACCAAGAGATATGTAATCGTTACGTATCCGCTCGGAGAATCGGCAGATTTATCTGCCATTCGTCTGGTTGTGAAGGAAGATCGCGTGAAGCTAAGCGGAATAGCCGGCAAGAGCGATGAAAGCATTAAACTGCCGAAGCTTGTGCTGCCACGTTCCTGCCATGCCGTGTATGATGGGGCAGTGCTCAAGATTAAGCTCCGTAAACGTCCGCCAAGCAAACGCGTGCATACAGCAACAATCCATGGGCTATAGCAATCAGCTTTATAAGAGCAGCCCTTTCACCATATAAATGTCACGAATTTGTTCGATCTTCCTATGTTCCCCTGCTGGCTATACGTCACGGGCTTGGCTATAATGCAAGTATAGACTTGCATAGGGAGTGTTATTAGTGACTCTGGTTGACGTTAGTGCCATATCTGCGGCCTTGTTTATTACAGGCGCGGTGTTTATTATGCTGATATTTGGATTGCTCAGCTTCGGCATCGTGAAGATGTTCGAGCAGCGAATTCGCGCCGGCGTATACAGCTTTGCCGGGGCCGTTGTCAGTGCGATTTCATTCGGAATTATTTTGAAACAATGGTTTGTCTGATCTGAAAATAGGTGGCATAATTGTACAAAGCAGGCTGTCCCAGCGACTTGATCACCAAGTCTGGGGCAGCCTTTTTGCGTAAAAAAGTTTGTTTGTCCATTTGGGCTCGAAAAGGCGAAAAATAGTCAATAATCCAAGTTGCCAGAACATAAGATGGAGTATAAGATAATCATATGAGAGAATATTCAGAACATTTCGTCAATGAAGCCAAACGAAGGGAGGGATTGCCGATGAACAAAAGTTATGAAGTTGAATACTGCAATTTGGAGCTGCGTTTCGACAGGCGGCAAATCCAAAATCTCATTCGGGATTTGATCCAGGAGGGATATTCGCTTTATTGGAGCGAAACGGACGTCTATTTTCTCATCTCGGTACGCAGCGGGCGCAAGCTTGTGAAGCTTCGGTTTCAACGTGTTCGCAACCGATACAAAATCGTCGGTGATTATCTAATCAAGGATGAGAAGTTGTCGGATTTATTGGAGAAGCTGATTAACGATTCCCGCGGTCATGCAGTTGTCAAACGGTTCAAAGACAGGCAAATTGTCATTGAAAGCATTATGTTTGGTGAAATCATTCGACTTGTGGAGGTGTCCGGCATGGAACATCGCATCATCTATCAGAAAAAACCATTTGTTACGGTAGAGGAAGTCATTCAGGCGTTTCAGTCGAAAAGGGCTGAGGAGCGAGCGTCAGTGCTACGGTATGAGCTTGATTATGAGCTTTCGGTCCTCCATGAAGCGATCACGGAAGGGCGAGAAGAAGACATGTCGCAGTCCAAGGAAAGACTGCAATCCCTTAGAACTGAGATGATACAGCTTGAGCTTTGAAATAACCAAGATTAAAGATAGGAAATAAACCTCCGGGGTGCTAGCAAACCGGGGGTTTATTTTGTTTGTGTGGTAATATATAGGTGGGAATCGACATTTTTCTGATGAAGAAGGTTTTCATTCCCGGTTAAAAGGAGTAAAATAGGATCATTGTATCCGCAAGCGAAGGTACTTGCTTCGCCGTACTGTGTCATTACTATAACAGAGAAAAGGTGTGGAGAATCAAATGTCTAAGCAGCAAATCGGCGTTATCGGTCTTGCCGTAATGGGTAAGAACCTTGCACTTAATATTGAGAGCAGAGGATTTACGGTATCGGTTTATAACCGTTCCCGTGAGAAAACAGACGATCTCTTGAGCGAATCGGCTGGCAAAAACCTTGTCGGTACATATACTGTCGAGGAATTTGTAGCATCGCTTGAAGTACCTCGTAAAATTCTTATCATGGTTCAAGCCGGCGCAGGCACAGATGCAACTATTGATGCACTTGTTCCGCTTCTGGATGAAGGCGATATTATTATCGACGGCGGCAACGCTTATTTCCCTGATACACAGCGCCGCAGTAAAGCGCTGGAAGCACGCGGTCTTCGTTTCATCGGCACAGGCGTTTCCGGTGGCGAAGAAGGCGCACTGAAAGGACCGTCCATCATGCCTGGCGGTCAAGAGTCTGCTTATAAACTTGTTGAGCCTATTCTTACAGCGATTTCCGCGAAAGTTGGCGGCGACGCATGCTGCACATACATCGGACCGGACGGTGCCGGCCACTACGTGAAAATGGTGCACAACGGTATCGAGTATGGCGATATGCAATTGATCTGCGAAGCATACGACCTGCTTAACCGCGTTTTGGGCGTAAGCACAGAAGAATTGCAATCGATCTTCACCGAGTGGAACAAAGGGGAGCTTGACAGCTACCTAATCGAAATTACAGCAGATATTTTCTCCAAATACGATCCGGAAACGAAACAGCCTATGGTTGATGTTATCCTTGACTCCGCTGGACAGAAGGGTACCGGTAAATGGACAAGCCAAAGCGCACTTGATCTTGGCGTGCCGTTGTCCATTATTACAGAATCCGTCTTCTCCCGTTTCTTGTCTGCACTTAAAGACGAGCGCGTAGCAGCAAGCAAATTGCTGAAAGGACCTCAATCGGCTCCTTACCAAGGCGACAAAGCAGCTTTCATCGAAGCAGTTCGTAAAGCATTGTTCGCAAGTAAAATTTGCTCGTACGCGCAAGGCTTCGCACAGATGCGCGCAGCAAGCGACGAGTACGGCTGGAACCTGCGTTACGGCGACATCGCGATGATTTTCCGCGGCGGCTGCATTATCCGTGCGGGCTTCCTGCAAAACATCAAAGATGCGTATGACAAAAACCCAGGTTTGACTAACCTACTTCTTGATGACCACTTCAAAGAAATCGTGGAATCGTACCAAGGCGCATGGCGCGAAGTAATCGCAACTGCAGTAACGCAAGGGATTCCGGTACCGGCATTCTCGAGCGCGCTGTCCTACTACGACAGCTACCGCACAGAGCGTCTGCCTGCGAACCTGCTTCAAGCGCAGCGCGACTACTTCGGCGCACACACGTTCAAGCGTGTGGACAAAGAAGGATCATTCCACTTCAATTGGATTCAATCGTAAGACCCGTTATTACATCCTGTAAGCAGCTTCTCAGACGGTCGGACTCTTGGCCGCATCCGCTGCGCTGCTGCTTGAGCAGGAATAACGAAGCTTCTGCAAAGCTTTGAAATTTTTTTAATAAGAGTGGCTGGGGAAGACTGAGTAATTCAGGCGCTTCGTCAGCCATTTTCTTTTTCATATACTCTAGGGTCCACAGCACATCTTCACGGGAAAGCGGATAATCGGGATTAAAGATTCTGTCCACGCGGTACTGTGCGGAGAAAGGCTCGGGGATTGGAGCCATATCGAGGTCACTCCTTTATGAATTTGTAGGAATCGGTACTATCAACTCTACGGAAGAAACCAATTTTTTATACCCGTTAATCTGTAATAATGATATAATCACTGGAAAATGTTTTTTTGTTAACGTTCAGGTTGGGAAGGTGTTTAGCCATGCATAAGGAACAACCGCTTCATCATGTCGTCCTCATCGGCTTTATGGGAACCGGCAAGTCGACGGTCTGCAAGCTGTTAGCAGAGCTTCTGAAATGCGGAACGGCCGATATTGACGCCGAGATTGTCCGGCGTGAGGGCCAGGCGATTGCGGACATTTTCGCCGAGCGGGGCGAGGTGGAGTTTAGGCTTGCAGAGACAGCTGCTCTCGCAGAAGTGCTGGGTAGTTCGAAGCCTCTCGTGATTGCGACCGGCGGCGGCGCAGTCTTGTCGGAGCGCAACCGTTCCATGATGCTTCAAGATAGCATCGTAGTTGCTTTAACTGCAGATCCGGAGCATATTATTGCCCGCGTGAGCGAAGATCCCGCACGTCCGCTGCTTCAAGGCGATGTGCGCGAGCGTGTATATAAACTGCTCGAAGACCGGAAGCATGCGTATGCGTTTGCCCATTTGACGGTTGATACGACGAATCTCAGCGTAGAGCAGGTTGTGGAGCAAATTGAGCACGGCATCAAGAGGCGTTTCTAACACTTACATATAAAGGAGACCGACTAAAGATGGATGTACTCGTAACCCCAACGCCGAAGCTGCAAGGCGAGCTTCAAGCGCTATCTTCCAAGAACTATACAACACGTTACCTGCTTGTTGCCGCTCTGGCAGAAGGCACCAGCACGATTTATTACCCCGCACATAGTGAAGACAGTGACGCTATGCGCCGTTGTATTCGCGATCTTGGCGCCGTTATTGAAGAAGATGACGAGAAAATTACGATTACAGGCTTTGGTCGCAATCCCAAAGACGTGAAAGAGCTTGATGTAGGAAATGCAGGAGCTGTGCTCCGTTTCCTGATGGCGATTACTGCCCTCGCTCCGGATGTTACGTTTATTAATCGTTACCCGGATTCCTTGGGCAAACGCCCGCATGATGATCTGATCGATGCGCTTGGCCAAATCGGCGTTGATGTACAACATAATAACGGCCGACTGCCGATCACCATTCGCGGCGGCGCAGCCAAAGGCGGCAAAATTCAAGTATCCGGGAACGTGAGCTCGCAGTTCCTCAGCGCGCTGCTGTTCTTGACGCCGCTTCTTGAGGAAGACAGCGAGATTGAAGTGCTTCACGACCTGAAATCCAAGGTTGTTGTGGGACAAACGCTTGAAGTTCTTGCGCAAGCAGGCATCGTGATTGAAGCAAGCGAAGACCTGATGCACTATCGCGTCGCAGGCGGACAACGTTATGAAGCGAAGAAATACGTTGTACAAGGCGACTATCCGGGCTCTGCTGCTGTACTTGCAGCTGCTGCGGTTACGCAATCCGATGTTATCCTTCATCGCTTGGAAGAGAACAGCAAGCAAGGCGAACGCGCGATTGTTGACGTGCTGCGTATAATGGAAGTACCACTGACGCACGAGAACGGCATCGTTCATGTGAAAGGAAACGGCAAGCTGAAAGCCGTTGAATTTGATGGCGATAAAGCGACGGATGCGGTGCTTGCTATGGTTGCCGCAGCGGTATTCGCAGAGGGCACCTCCCGATTCTATGATGTCGAGAACCTCCGCTACAAAGAGTGCGACCGCATTACAGATTACTTGAACGAGCTGCGCAAAGCAGGCGCAAACGTCGAAGAGCGCCAGAGCGAGATTATCGTCCACGGTCGTCCGGAAGGCGTAGAGGGCGGCGTGGAAATCAATGCGCATTACGATCACCGCGTTATTATGGCTCTTACTGTCGTTGGTCTGCGTGCCAAACAACCGCTTCGTATTCGTGACGCCCATCATGTGGCGAAGTCTTACCCGATCTTCTTTGATCATTTGAAAGCACTCGGCGCGAATGTCGAATGGATTGAGTAGGAAATTGGCAGTCTAAGCTAAGAAAACGAATGTTAGAAGGGAAGGTATACACATGGCCTTTACTAATCCTTCAAGAGATGAAATCAAAGGAATTCTGGAAGCAAGCTCGGTTATCGCGGTAGTCGGTTTATCCGATAAACCGGATCGTACCTCGTATATGGTTTCGGAAGCGATGCAGGCGAAAGGCTACCGCATCGTTCCCGTCAACCCTGCGGGGGCAGAAACGATTCTCGGTGAGAAGAATTACGCTTCGCTTAAGGATATTCCGTTTCCGGTTGACGTCGTAAACGTCTTCCGTCGCAGCGAGCATACGCCTCCTGTCGCGGAAGAAGCAGTCGCCATTGGTGCGAAGACCTTATGGCTGCAGCTCGGCATCGCAAACGATGAAGCAGCGGCAATCGCGGAGCGCGGCGGACTGCGGGTCATTATGGATCGCTGCATCAAAGTAGAGGACTCCATCTTGCTGCCGCAAGGAAAGCGCAAAGCATAAATGTTTGGCTCATAATCGAATGGAGCGGCGGACCATGGGGTCTGCCGTTTTATTTTGACAAAGACGGTTTCAACCCTTACGATCAGGAGTAGAGGTTTTTTTGGGAAATGTCATATTCAAGAGAGGGGGGAACCTATGAACATAATGGGGCATCTGCAGCAGCTTGGCCGTTCATTCATGCTTCCGACGATTGTACTGCCCGGCGCAGCCATATTCCTAAGTTTGAGCGCTTTGCCTTGGGAAGCGATGGGACTTCCCAGCATCCACACGCATCTGCTAACCGCAGGGAATACGCTGTTTACGTTCCTGCCCTATTTATTTGCATTTGGCATCGCAATGGGGATGACAAGCAATGCAGGCGCGGCAGGTTTAGCCGCTATTGCCGGCATGTTTATATATACGAGCATTATTAATGCGAGTCATTATGAGCTGGAGCCGACGGTATTTACAGGCGTAATAATCGGGATCGTGACCAGTATCTTTAATGAACGATTCAAGTCGATCAAGTTTCCGGAATATATCCAATTCTTTGGCGGGCCGAGGTTTATTCCGCTCATTGTGAGTGTATTCTCCACCATATGGGCCATTATTATGGTGCAGCTCGCACCTTATATTCATAGTGCTCTAATCGAGCTTGGGGAAATTATCGATTCCGGCGGCGGCTTCGGCGTGTTTCTGTTCGGCTTCGTGCTTCGCATTCTAGTCGTGTTCGGGCTGCACCATTTGGTCAGCCACGTCTTCTGGTTTCAAGTCGGGGGCTATAGCACGCCTGAAGGTACTGTTGTTTTCGGAGATTTGCCGCGCTTCTTCGCAGGCGATCCTACGGCTGGCGGATTTATGGCCGGCTTGTATCCGACGATGATGTTCGCGCTGCCAGCAATCGCGTTTGCCATTATTCATGAGGCGCGCGAGGATTTAAAACCGAAAATACGCAAAACGTTTACGACCGCGGCGCTTGCTTCATTCTTAACCGGCGTGACAGAGCCAATCGAATTCGCGTTTCTGTTTGTTGCACCTTATTTATTCGTTGTCCACGCGCTTCTCTCAGGCGCGATGATGTGGGTTACATACGAGCTTGGCATCCGGCATGGCTTCTCGTTCTCAGCAGGAGCGATCGACTTCCTCATTAATGAGCATCTGGCCACCAGAGGCTGGCTGCTCATCCCGATCGGCATTTTGTTCGGTTTGCTTTATTATTTCTTATTCCGATGGGCGATCCAGCGCTTCCAAATTCCAACGCCTGGGCGGGAAGAAGGTTCACAGCTTGACGAGTGGGCAGGGGATATTCCTTATCGTGCACCGCTCATCCTGCAAGCCATCGGCGGCAAAGAAAATATCGTGCAAATGGAAGCTTGTATCACCCGGCTTCGTTTGAAGGTTTCCAGCGATAAGCTGGTCGACATTAACGCTCTCAAACATCTAGGCGCAGCAGGCGTCATCCGGCTTGGCGGAGGCAATGTCCAGATCGTATTCGGTACCTATTCCGAGCTAATACGGGAGGAAATGGACAAAGCGATACGAAGGGATATATCTAGGGTTCTGTTTTGTTCCCCTGTTCAAGGACGGATGATGCCGCTCTCCGAAGTGCCGGATCCGATTTTTGCAGGAAAGCTTGTTGGCGATGGTGTAGCCTTCATGCCTGATAAGGGGGAACTCGTCTCTCCGGTTCAAGGGAAAATCATTCATGTGTATCCATCCATGCATGCCATAGGTATTCGCACGCAGGAAGGGCTTGAAGTGCTGCTGCACATCGGGATCGATACCTCTCAGATGAAAGGACATGGCTTCCATGCTGTCGTCCAAGAAGGGGATCAGGTGAAACCGGGGCAATTGCTCATCACCTTCGATATGCAGAAAATACGTAAAGGGAGTAAGTCTCTCGCGACTCCGATGGTGATTACAAACTCTGATTTGGTCAGTTCTTGGAGCTTCGCTCCGTTTAAAGGGGTTAAAAAGGGTCAGGCTTCCGTCATGTCAGTTGTGCTAAAAGAGAGAAGCGGTGGAGGGGAAACAGCGTGATTCAAGGTATTGGAGCATCATCCGGCATCGCAATCGGCAAAGCGTTCGTGCTGCCGAACTGGGAATGGGATTTGCCGGAGCAGAAAATCGATGTCGCTGATCTGGCGCGCGAGTTTGATCGATTATATGAAGGCATTCGCACCTCTAAAGTCGAAATCGAGCATTTGAAGGATGAACTGCGCGAGGTTGTCGGACCTGAGGAAACGAGCATATTCGATGCCCATCTGGCGATATTGGATGATCCGGTCTTTATGAACGAGATCCAAGGCATCATTCAGCGTCAATATAAAGCAGCGGAAGTGGCAGTGAAAGAAGCCATTGACCATTTTGTAACGATGTTCGATCTATTGGATGACGAGTATATGAAAGAACGCGCGCTGGATATCAAGGACGTAGGGAACCGGCTGCTCAAGCATCTGCTTGGCGCACCGGAAATTACGCTTCCTTCCGATACGCAGCCTTTCCTGCTCATCGCCAGAGAACTTTCACCGTCGCAGCTGGCGCATTTGAACCCCAATCATGTGCTTGGTATCGCAACGTTGGCTGGAAGCACGACCTCGCATTCCTCGATTATGGCAAGGGCGCTTGGTGTTCCGCTTGTTGTGGGCATAGAATCCAAGCTTGAAGAGACGATCCAAACCGGCGATATGCTCATTATCGATGGGGACCTCGGCGTTGTTCATATGCATCCCGAGGACTCGCTTGTCGATCATTATACAGGCATGCAGCTTCGTCAACGGGAGAAGAAGCAGCAGCTCAAACGGATTGTCAGCGTAAAGCCGGTTACACAGGACGGGAAGGAATTCGAGCTTAGTGCCAATATCAGTTCGCTGAAGGAGCTGGATGTCGCATTAAGCAGCGGAACCAATGGCGTCGGGTTGTTTCGGACGGAGTTTCTCTATATGGACCGCAACCGGCTTCCGAGGGAAGATGAGCAGTATGATGTGTACCGCTCCGTGGCAGAGAAGCTGGATCATAAGCCGCTTATTATTCGTACGCTGGATATCGGCGGCGATAAGCAGCTGGATTATTTCGAGCTCCCTGAAGAGAGCAATCCGTTTCTGGGTTATCGGGCCATCCGGATCTGTCTCGACAAGAAGGATTTGTTCAAAACACAATTAAGAGCGATCCTTCGGGCAAGCCACTACGGAAACGTGAAGATCATGTATCCGCTCATCTCTTCGGTCGAAGAGGTGAGCGCCGCAAATGCGCTGCTGGAAGAGTGCAAGGCGGAATTGAAGGCGGAAGGAATCGGCTTTAATGAAAATATCGAAGTCGGTATTATGATCGAGCTTCCCGCTGCTGTGCTAATCGCAGATATTCTTGCCGAGGAAGTCGACTTCTTCAGCATCGGAACGAACGATTTGGTACAGTTTACACTCGCCGTCGATCGGATGAACGAGCAGATTTCTCATCTCTATGAGCCGTATCACCCGGCGGTGCTGCGAATGCTGAAGCTTACGATTGAAGCGGCCAAACGCAGCGGTATCCACGTAGGGGTATGCGGCGAAATGGCAGGCGATCTGCATGCGCTGCCGATCTGGCTTGCTCTTGATGTCGACGAACTGAGTATGTCCGCACATGCGATATTGCCTGTTAAGGAACGGCTGCTTTCCTTGAAGCAGCAGGAATGCCGGGCATTGTTTGATGAGCTGCTCCGCTGCCGAACGAGTGCTCAAATTCATGAGCTGCTGGCAGTTTCGCAGGATGTACCACTTGCAGCTGCTCGTGAACGGTCGGCTGTGACGAAGCAAGTGTAAGCTCGAACATAGAGAAGGGCGGCAACCCTTGGGTTGCCGCCCTTCTTCTGCATCATCTATTATCGGACGGTACGGTAACTGCCCGAGATTTCCGGCGTACGTGAATCAGTTGCCGCGAAGCGCGTCAACGAAGGCTTTCGCGTAAGGCGGCAGATCCGGCGGGCGACGTGACGATACGATGTGACCGTCTACTACGACCGGCTCATCGATCCAAGTTGCCCCAGCATTCTCCATATCATCGCGAATGCCCGGTGTAGATGTAACCTTGCGGCCTTGCAGGATCTTCGCAGAGATCAGCACCCAGCCGGCGTGGCAGATCTGACCGATCGGCTTCTGTGCCGTATCCATTTCTTTCACAAGCTGCAGTACCTTCGGGTAGCGGCGGAGCTTGTCCGGGGCCCAACCCCCGGGTACGAGCAGACCATCGATCTTGCTGCCGTCGACTTCGTCGAAAGACAAGTCGGCCGTAGCAGGAACGCCGTATTTTCCAATATGAGTGCGGCCTTTCTCAGGACCTGCGAACAGGACGGTTGCACCCTCCTCGCGGACACGGTAAACGGGATACCATAGCTCCAAATCCTCGAACTCGTCGTCGAGCAGGCAAATAATTGTTTTTCCTTGTAAGGACACCTGTTTTCCTCCTTTAGCAGTTGCGTTGTAATTTGCGTTTACTAGATTCATAAAGCTCTTATCCATTGTAACGAAGGTGATAGTATGAAGCAAACGGCAAAGGGATGGCTTCGATTCCTCCCGGCGGTCATGATTATGGCAACCATTTTTCTGCTTTCCTCACGTACGAACGATCAGTTGAATACGTTTCTTCCTTGGTTCCAGGAGCTGTTTCCGCAGATGACCAGCTTCGATTGGGGACATTTTATAGCTTATTTTGTGCTTGCATTGGCACTGGATTACGGATTCGCCCGTCGAGCAGAGAAATGGATTTTCAAAGTGGTGATCGTGCTCCTTTGTATGCTATATGGCGTTACAGATGAGTATCACCAATCATTCGTTTCCGGACGAACGCCGGATATCGCGGATCTTCGGCATGACGGGATCGGTGCGGCTCTTGCCGTTGCTGTCGTTGCGATTCCCATAGTGAATAAGCTGTGGCGCAGACTGGTTGCCTTATCCGAATGATGCAAAAATTACAACTCGCTTAGAAGCAGGACTTTTTTTGCATATGGTCGAATATCTTTAACGTCGAGCAGCACCTATTTAACAATGTGCGGTGTTGCTGCTGTTTAAGAGAAGGAGTGGACCACTTTGCAAAAGCGCTGTTCTTGCGGCGACGACATGCCAATGAAGCTGCGTACCGTTATTTATTCGAATAAGGTTGAAATCGATAATGTTCCAATCTACTCATGCAAGTCGTGTAACCGCAGCGAAGTGTTTCCGGAAGTGAAACCGGATTTGACCGGTTTAATCGGCAAACTAGGCGCTCATCCAGTAAAGCAGACGTTCTTGTTTAACGAATGGAATGAATGGGCAAATTTGTTGGTAGAGGCTTATCACGATCGTAAGCTGACCGATCCCGTTATAATGCGGCGCATGACGGAAGAGAGGATCGATATGCTTCTGGATTTGTTTGCTGTGGCACAAGCTGCAGGCGACGAAGCTTGGACTGCTGAAATACATAAGCGGCTGGCTCAATTGAGCCGTAGCATGCTGCAGTACGGAAGCCGAACCTGAAGGGAGTGAGGGAATGAAGCTGCCCCCTCCGATGACAACCGAAGCGCAGTGGGAAGAAGCGTACAATGGTTCTTTCCAACAGCCTTTGCTAGTGTTTAAACATAGTACCAGCTGCTCGATCAGCAGCGGTGCGTATGACGAATTATCAAACTGGTTGGAAGATGCGATAACGCTTTCACTCCGGCCGGTGATGGTTTTAGTGCCGGACAATCGTCCGCTTTCAACCCTCATTTCAGAGAAACTCAGCCTCAAACACGAGTCGCCTCAGCTTATATTAGTGATCGATGGCAAGGTGTCCTGGCATGCATCTCACTGGCGCATTACCTACTCAACATTAGACGAGCATCTCGGTACTCATTGCGAAAAGTAATATTTTGTCGTATCATTACGGTAAAGTAATGCGGCGCGAGATAAAAATTTGAACTAATGGAGAGAAGGACTGTGACGGTAACCATTTATGATGTAGCAAGAGAAGCAGGCGTTTCCATGGCGACAGTGTCGCGGGTTGTCAATAACAATCCAAACGTTAAGCCTCAGACACGGAAGAAAGTATTTGAAGCCATCGAACGTCTTGGCTATCGTCCAAATGCTGTAGCGCGCGGCCTGGCAAGTAAGAAAACAACGACCGTAGGCGTGGTTATTCCGGATATCTCGAATGCAATCTTTGCTGAAGTAGCGCGGGGCATCGAAGATATTGCTAATATGTATCACTACAATATTATTTTGTGTAATGCCGATAAGAAGAAAGATAAAGAGATTCGCGTCATTAACACCTTGCTTGAGAAGCAGGTGGATGGTTTGCTGTTCATGGGCGGCGCTGTAACGGACGAGCATTTGCAAGCTTTCAAGACAGCTAACGTGCCGATCGTGCTCTGTGCAACGACAGACGAGAATGGAACGATTCCTTCGGTTGATATCGATCACGAAGGCGCTGCTTTTGATGCCGTTCAAACGCTTATAAAGAGCGGACATACGCGCATCGCGATGATTTGCGGCACGCTGCAGGATCCATCGAACGGTTATGCCCGTTTCCAAGGCTACAAACGCGCGCTTGAAACAGCCGGCTTGCCTTACGATGAAACACTTGTACGGATCGGTAACTATCGCTATGAATCCGGCGTAGATGCAATGAAATATTTCTTGGAGCTGGAAACGGTTCCGACAGCCGTATTCTCCGCAACAGATGAAATGGCTATCGGTGCCATTCACTGCATTCAAGATGCGGGACTTAAAGTGCCGGATCAAATCTCGGTCATCAGCGTGGATAACAGCCGCATGGCATCCATGGTTAGACCGCAGCTTACAGCAGTCGCTCAGCCGATGTATGACATCGGTGCCGTTTCGATGCGTTTGCTTACGAAGCTAATGAAGAAGGAAGCCGTAGAGAACCCTCGGGTTGTGCTTCCGCATGAAATCGTGAACCGTCAGTCGGTAGGGAGTAAATAATGACAGCTTTGTATAACAAGATTGGCATCATGGGTGCAATGGTTGAAGAGATCGATCTGCTGCATAAGCATGTCGAGAAGACAGGCTCGTTTGTGAAAGCAGGGATTGAATATGTTGAGGGTATGCTGCACGGCCGCAACGTCGTGTTCTGCAAATCCGGTGTAGGTAAAGTGAATGCTGCCGTATGTACACAGCTGCTCATTGATGCAGGCGTGGATTGCGTATTATTCACAGGCGTTGCCGGTGCTGTTGAGCCTAGCTTAAATGTTGGCGACATTGTCGTTTCGACTTCGTGTCTGCAGCATGATATGGATTGTACGCCGCTTGGTTTCGCACGCGGTCAAATTCCGTTTCAGGATGTGTGGGAGTTTCAAGCTGCAGCTGACCTCGTAGAACTTGCGAACAATGCATGCGAGTCCCTGTTCCCGGGGCGCAGCGTGAAAGGCAAAGTACTGTCCGGCGATCAATTTGTCGCGGATCGTGCCGAAGTGCTGAAGCTGCATGAAGAGCTTGGCGGCGCTTGTACAGAGATGGAAGGTGCTTCCCTTGCGCAGGTATGCGTAATGAATAACATTCCGTTTGTTGTCATTCGTTCCATGTCCGACAAAGCAGATGGTTCCGCACATGTAAACTTTGCAGAATTTACGGTTCAAGCATCGGTCAATTCGCACCGCATTATTGACGAAATGATTCAGCACATCTAATTGGTGCATGTTAAAAAGGCAGTTCCGCATGATTTTCCCGCGCACGAATGGGGGAGGTCAAGGGAACTGCCTTTTTGTTATAGCTGCGAGAGTGCAAGCTCCGCAGTCGCTTTATTGCGTGCCTCGATCTCTTGTCTGCGCGGCATAGGCTCCCAGTCCTTCACAGGATCCAGCCAATGCGTTGGCAAGGGATCGCTGCTTTGCTTGGCCCATTTGTCCAGCCACTCTGCTGGCAGCGGCTCATTCGCGTCAGAATCGCGCAGGGCGGCTGTAAGCGGGTGATCGGACATCTCTAGCCAGACAAGTGCCCACGCCCGTGGAACGACGCGCCAGAGGTCGTAGCCGCCGCCTCCGATTGCAACCCACTTGCCTGCTGTATAGGAATGCGCTAATTGATGGATAATGGCAGGCATTTCTTGATAAATGCGCATGCTGCAGTGAATGTGCGAGAGCGGGTCATAGGCATGGGCGTCACAGCCATGTTGACTGATGATAACATCCGGTTTAAACACCTCAGCAGCTTTGGCAACGGTTTCACGAAAGCAAGCAAGCCAAGATTCGTCTTCCGTATAGGGATCGACCGGAACATTAATGCTCGTGCCATAGCCGGCATCGATGCCTCGTTCATGGACGAAGCCGGTGCCGGGGAATAGAAACTTACCGGTCTCGTGAATCGAATACGTGCAGACGTCAGGATCGGCGTAAAATGTCCACTGAACCCCGTCTCCGTGATGGACATCCGTATCGATATATAGGACACGTGCGCCATACTGTTTGCGAATATGCGCGATCGCGATTGCTGCATCGTTGTAGACGCAGAAGCCGGATCCCCGCTCAGGAAAAGCATGATGTAGTCCGCCCGCCATATGATAGGCGTGATCCGCTTCTCCTTGCATCACCAGATCAGCGGCAAGGACGGAACCGCCTACGATTGCAGATGCTGCTTCATGCATCCCCGGGAAGAAAGGCGTGTCTTCTGAATCCAGTCCATATTGAGCTGCTCGTTTGACGGCTTCAGGAGCCGGCGTGTCGCGGCTTAGCTCGCGTACGGCGTCAATGTAATCCGCACGGTGAACAAGCGCGAGGAGCTCGTCTGATGCTGTCTGAGAAGCGACGTAATATGAAGCTTCGATCGCGTTTACGGAGTTCAGTAAATCATGCGTAAGCGTTAAACGAATCGGGTCGAACGGGTGGTCTTTATTGAATTTATACCGTCCTGCCTCGGGATGATGTATGTATACGGTTTTATCCGCCATGATGCGTCCGATCTTCCTTTCCGCCGCTTGCTGCAGCATCACTAATACATAAACCGCTGCCTGAAACGGACACGGTCGAATTGCTCGATGGAGCTGATAGGTACTTCCTTACCGATTCTGACCATTAAACAATTCGCGGGATGGGCGCATATTTCCGGGTCATCGGTTGCTACCCATTCCATTTCGACGGATTTCATCAGCTTCTCCATCATGGCGCGATATTCCCAGACGCTCAGCTTCGTGCCTTCCAAATCCCAATGCCAATAATATTCCGTCGTATATACGATCACGTTCTCTAGCTGTTCTTGTGAGAATGCTAGACGAATCATCCGTTTACCAAGTCCAAGCGAACGATAATCATCGGACACTTCTACCGCACCAAGTTCGATGAGATCAATCATTCCGCCTTCGGACCAGCGTTCCAGCTCATCCGGATAGTGGAAGGTGACGTACCCGACTATAATTTCGCCATCGCGAGCGGCAATAATCCGTCCCTCCGGCAGCTCGGCAATCTCGATGAGTGCTTTCATTTGTTCTTCCGGTCTGCGAAATGCATCCAACTGCGGATGAAGCTTAAGCCGTTTCAATGCACCCGCGGGCAAAGGCCCTTCCAGGACGATTTCTCGATCATGATAAGGCAATCGCTGCGCCTGCATCCTTTTGCGATGTTCCAATGATGTTGGCTCCTTTCGCGTTCTATTCTACTTATAGCAAAAAAAAGACGGGTTGAAAAGCATGGTTGAACGAGGCCCAGCGTGATATAATATGTAAGCGTATTCCTAAGAGGAAGCCGTTACGGAGGCCGACCTCGCTAGAAAATGTTGCACAATGGGCAGGAGGATGATGAAAGAATGACTAACATGCATCAAGAACGGATTCCGGCTACGGCATCCGGCTCCAACATGACAAGCTACGATGAAACATATGGTAACTTTAGTTTTGAACAGCTTGAACAACAGTTTTCATGGTCTGAAACGGGCAAGGTCAATATGGCCTACGAAGCGATCGATCGTCATGTAGCAGCGGGACGGGGCGGCAATGTCGCACTCTACTACAGCGATAACAATAGAGACGAATCGTATACGTTCCAAGAGCTGTCCAGTCAGTCGAACCGTTTTGCCAATGTACTGCGCGGACTCGGAATCGGGAAGGGCGAGCGGGTATTTATTTTTATGCCGCGTACGCCTGAGCTTTATTTCAGCCTGCTTGGCTCGCTTAAAGTCGGCGCGGTTGTCGGCCCTCTATTCGAAGCGTTCATGGAAACGGCCGTCAGAGACCGCTTGCTTGACAGCGGTGCAACTGCAATTGTAACGACACCTGCATTGCTCTCGCGCATTCCGCGCGGCGAATTGCCGGATTTGAAGCATATCGTCGTTTATGGTGAAGGCTTCGAGGCAGGGGACGGCATCGTTGATTTCAAAGAAGAGATGGCGAAGGCGGCTGATGAAGCTGAGATTGAATGGCTTGATCGCGAAGATGGCCTTCTGCTTCACTATACATCGGGCTCCACAGGTAAACCTAAAGGTATTTTCCATGTTCATAATGCGATGATTCAGCACTACTTCACAGGAAAAGTTGTACTCGATTTGAAACCGAACGATGTGTACTGGTGTACAGCCGATCCGGGCTGGGTTACCGGAACCTCTTACGGTATCTTCGCACCTTGGCTTAACGGTGCAGCCAATGTTATTCGCGGCGGACGTTTCAGCCCGCAGGACTGGTACTCCACGATCCAGAAATATGGAGTTACGGTATGGTACAGCGCGCCTACGGCATTCCGCATGCTTATGGGTGCAGGGGACGACGTCGTTCAGAAATTCGACCTCTCCAGCCTGCGTCATGTCCTTAGCGTTGGCGAGCCGCTTAACCCAGAGGTTGTACGCTGGGGGCTTAAAGTTTACAACCAGCGTATCCATGATACATGGTGGATGACAGAAACCGGCGCACAATTGATCTGTAACTATCCAAGCATGGATATTAAACCAGGTTCCATGGGTAAACCGATTCCGGGCGTTCAAGCTGCAATCATCGATGACAGCGGGAACGAGCTTCCGCCATACCGGATGGGGAACTTGGCGATTCGTACACCTTGGCCGTCCATGATGCGCAAAGTGTGGAACAACCCGGCGAAATACGAAGAGTACTTCCGTATTGAGGGCTGGTACATCTCCGGAGACTCCGCTTATCAAGACGAAGATGGCTACTTCTGGTTCCAAGGCCGCATTGATGATGTAATCAATACAGCAGGCGAGCGAGTAGGTCCATTCGAGGTTGAGAGCAAGCTCGTCGAGCATCCGGCTGTAGCCGAAGCCGGTGTTATCGGTAAGCCGGATCCGATGCGCGGTGAAATCATTAAAGCGTTTGTCGCTCTTCGCGAAGGCTACACGGCATCCGATGAACTGAAGGCGGATATCGCCAAGTTTGTCAAAGAAGGCTTGTCCGCTCATGCAGCGCCCCGCGAGATCGAGTTCAAGGATAAACTGCCGAAGACGCGCAGCGGGAAGATCATGCGCCGCGTACTGAAGGCATGGGAGCTTAACCTCCCGACAGGTGATCTGTCGACAATCGAAGACTAAGCTTTGAACAAACAAAAGCCGCCAAGTGCATCGGATGATGCGCTTGGCGGCTTTCATTGTTCTTATTTAATGCCAACCGGTTTGGAAGTGCTGGATTCGCCAGTCTCATTGACCGCGCTCACTTGGAAGTAGCCTGCGGACATTGGAGAGACATATTCGAACCTAGCCTCATCCGTCGAGCCGATTTTACGGTATCTGCCGTTCTCGGTTGTGCTGTAGTAAACATTGTACTGGAGCACTTGCTCTGATGTTGCGTTATCAGACCAGGTGAGCTTTATTCCGATATCGGTGCTTTCCAGCTTCACATTCACCGGGACGGACGGAGCGGCTAAGCCGCTATCGCCCGTATTCGTTGTTCCCGGATCAGGAAGCAGTATGCCGCCGGTATCATCGCCTGTACCTTGAACGTCCCCTTGATCCGTGAAATCCGGCGTAGGCGGTAGCGGATTGCTGCCGCTTCCGGACGCTACGATGATGCTTGGCGAAGATTCTCTGCCTGCGACATCAACGGATGTAACGTAGTAGCTAAACGTTGCCGAGCCGCTGACGTAATTGACAAAACGGCTTTCCTGCCCTGTCATAACCGGGCTGCCTGTGTAAGTGAAAGGCCCGTCATTGATCGCGCGGTACAACCGATACCCGACGATATCCTTCTCAGGTGCCGGTGCAAATACGATGCGGTAAGCATTTGACTTGCTCACCGTTTCGAGCCGCACATTGGATGGAGCTGAAGGTGCCTTACCGTCTTCAACGCGCGGATCGACGATGGATGGAGCATCCTGCCCTGCATCCGGCGGCAGGTACATGTCCATCGGCCTGCGGCTGTCTTCCGGCAATTTGGCTTGTGCAGCCTCGATTTCCTGCATAAGTTCGTCAAGCGGTTTCTCGCGTTTGACGACCGTGAGTTCCTTAATCATATCCGCCGGAGTGGTAGGCTGCGGAATGTAGTTGACTCCGTTGAACGAGATAACGGCCATTTTGACAAGCGCGTCATCGGGATCCTTCGGCAGGAATTTGCTGTTGAACCAATCCGTAACCAGCTTGCCGTTGCTCCGTGTAAGCTCTGTAGGGAGCTTGCCGCTAACGCTTGATACAGTCGATTTCACGATACCCGATGGCATGCTGAACTGCTTCGTAGGGAACAGCTCAGGACGTTCGTCGGTTACTTCATTCATGATAAGCGACCAGATGTTTTTAGCATGATTTCTACCGTTTTTCGATAACGAGTAGGCTTGCTTCTCATACCCGACCCACACACCAAGCGTGATATCAGGAGTGTAGCCCTCGAACCAAACATCGCCATAACTTTGCGTGGAGCCTGTTTTGCCGACGATTGGGATTTTGCCGTAATTTTTAAATTCAGACATGACCATATGACCGGAACCATTCGGATCGGAAATTACCGTTCTCAGCATATCCGTCATCAGGAAGGCTGATTGTTCAGAGAAGACGCGAAGCGGCGTTGCTTCATGCTTGTATACGACTTCTCCGTTGGCATCGGTAATTTTGCTAATCATATAAGCATCATTGAAGACGCCGTTGTTTGCGATTGCACCGTAAGCGTTGGTAAGCTCTTCAACGGAAACCCCGACGCTAAGACCGCCGATTACGCCGGTCTGCGCAACCTCATCGATTGGTTTAAACGAAGTAATGCCGAGCTTCCTAGCGAATTTCCAAGCCTCAGGAATCGTCACTACTTGGTTGAACAGCTTAAGTGCCGGCAAGTTCAAGGAGCGGTTTAACGCTTCACGAGCTGTAACGAGACCATAGAACTTCTTATTGAAGTTCATGGGAATATGGAAGCCCTTCTGTCCGTCCTTAAGCACCATCGGCGCATCATCCAGCACGCTGGCCGGTTGAATTAAGCCTTTCTCAATGGCAGGCAAGTAAGCAGCAATTGGCTTCATCGTGGAACCCGGCTGCCGCGTCATCTGAGTGGCATGGTTCATCTGCTCGGTGTAGAAGTCACGACCCTCCAGCATGCCGAGAATGGCGCCGGTCTTATGGTCTAGCATAATAGCTGCTGACTGCTCCATGCCTTTCTCTTCGCTGTCCGGATCGTAGTTCTCCGGATTTGTGCCCACTTTATGCATCGCATTGTATACGCGCTTATCGATTGTCGTGTAGATGTGATAACCGCCGCGCAGCAGACGTTCCCTTGCTTCTTCGATAAGTGGTGCATTTTCTTTCTTGCGGACATCGGCAATCGTCAGGTTGGGATCCTGCTGCATGAGCAAAATCTCCGCTCCTTGGCGTTCCGCTTCGAGCATCAGATACGGGAAGGTAGAGTACGCTTTCTCCGTAGGCTTGGCTAGCGAGCCTTTAATATCGAATGCTAGTGCTTCATCATATTGATCCGCGCTGATTCGGCCCGTTTCAAGCATCCGCTTGAGTACGATGTGCTGTCGGTCGAGTGAAAGCGCGAATCCGGATTCGTTGAATTTGCCTTTGCTTGTGAATGCCGTATAGGCAGACGGACGCTGCGGCAATCCTGCGAGATAAGCAGACTGTGCGATGTTCAGCTGAGTAAGGTCCGTAATGTTGAAGATCCCTTTAGCTGCCGCTTTAATACCGTATAGATTATAGCCGCTGTTTCCTGTACCGAACTGTACCTTGTTCAGGTAAGCTGTCAAAATTTCATCCTTAGTCATAAATCGTTCCAGCCGCAAGGAGAGGAAAATCTCTTTCACTTTACGACTGTCTGTCTTGTCCAAGGTGAGAAACACTTGACGGGCAAGCTGCTGCGTCAGCGTACTGCCGCCTGTTTGCGTTTCTTCGTTAAGTATTTTTTGCTTTACGGCGCGCGCAAGACCATTGAAATCGACGCCGATATGTTTGTAGAAATTGTTGTCCTCTGTAGCAAGGACGGCATTCACGACTTGTGGAGGAATATCTGCCCGCTTAATGAGGCGGCGATCCTCCTGGGTACGCAATTGTCCGACAGGTGTTTGTCCATCATTGAAATAGACAAATCCGGTTATGGCGTTCTCATTAATTTTGGTTTCAATATCAGTGCGAGGGCGTACGGGTTCATCCTTGACGAAGGATGCGACGTAACCAGCGACAGTCGCTCCGGCAAACAATCCGATTAATAATCCGAAAATGAATAGCCATTTGAAGGTTACGAGCGTCACGATTCCAAAAGTCCGCCATTTGCTGTATCCTTTTGTTTTCTGTTGACGGTCTTGATTCATAAAATGATTAGCCTCCTCCGATTAACAGTGCTATTATAGCATAAATCGCCATACGGTTTGCAGGGGAGAAAGCGTTTTTGTCTAAACTTAAGCCTATCCAAAGGGGAAGTTATGGACAAAATGCAGTCAAATTGCGGTCAAAATGGATTCCAGTTGACTTTAGCTAAACCTGTATGATATAACCTAAAACAAGAAAAGTTCATATTGAAACGTGTTGACAGGCATCAGTAGAACTGCTGATCGACGATTCCAGAGAGCCGGTGGTTGGTGTGAACCGGTACGCGCTGCAGTTTGAATTACCGCCTCGAGCTGATCGGACGAACGAGGGTCTCTTTTAAGCGTTTATTTAGAGAGACTCTGCCAGTAGTCCGTTTCCGGATAGAATCCGTTATGAAATGAAGTGAGAGCCGCCATATTGGCAGCTGCGTCAGCCCAACTGACACTGGCCAAGCGACTCTAACGAGGGTGGTACCGCGAGCAAATCCTTCTCGTCCCTTGAGGACAGAGGGATTTTTTTTATTTCGCGGAGGGAGTCGATCGTAATGGTGAAATGGGAACAGCTTACCACTGAACAGCAGCAGGAAGTAGAAAGACAGATGAACGTTATTCGCCGCGGTGTCGTTGAAATCGTGCCGGAGGATGAGCTGAAAGCGAAGGTAGCGAATGCAGTTGCTGCCAACACGCCGCTGAAAATAAAGCTTGGGCTTGATCCTTCGGCACCGGACATTCATATCGGACACACGGTTGTGCTTCATAAGCTAAGACAATTCCAGCAGCTTGGTCATACCGTTCAGCTGATTATCGGTGATTTCACCGGACGGATTGGAGATCCGACCGGTAAATCCGAGACACGTAAACAATTGAGCGAAGAAGACGTTAAGCGCAATGCTGAGACGTATAAGAAACAAATTTTCAAGCTGCTCGACCCGGCGAAAACAACCGTGTACTACAATTCAGAGTGGCTTAGCCCGCTGCATTTTGCAGATGTGGTAACCTTGTCGGCGAAAGTAACGGTTGCGCGTATGCTCGAGCGGGATGATTTTACGAAACGCTACCAATCCGGACAGCCGATCAGCATCCACGAGTTTTTCTACCCGCTGATGCAGGGGTATGACTCAGTCGCGCTGGAAAGCGATGTTGAGCTTGGGGGAACCGATCAGAAGTTTAATCTGCTCATGGGCCGCACCCTTCAGAGGGAATATGGCAAAAGTGCGCAGGTTGCTATTATGACACCGCTCCTGGAAGGCTTGGACGGCGTGAATAAGATGAGCAAGAGCCTGGGCAATTACATTGGGATTGATGAGGAACCGAACCAGATCTATGGGAAATCGATGTCGATTCCGGATGAGCTAATGGTTAAATACTACGAGCTGGCAACGGATATGAATAATGATGAACTAGTGGCGCTGCGAGTTGGACTCGAAGACGGAAGTGTACATCCTCGTGATGCGAAGATGAGGCTTGGACGTACGCTAGTCCGTATGTACCATGGCGAAGAAGCAGCTGAGGCGGCGGAGCAGCATTTTATTACCGTATTCCAGAAACGTGCTCTTCCTACTGATATAGAAGAAGCGGCTCTTTCAAGCAGCGCTCTTGAAGAAGGCGCGATCAGTATTCTTAAGCTGCTTACAACACTTGGACTTCAGGCATCCAGCAGCGAGGCTAAGAGGAGTGTGCAGCAAGGCGCTGTACGGATAAACGGAGTTAAGATTGAAGATTGGTCTGCTGCCATTTCACCGGAGAACGGCGACATCGTGCAAGTTGGCAAGCGGAAATTTGTTAAAATCGTCCTGCACTAGCAAATAATAAAGGCTCACCTTGCGAAGCGAATTCGTTGGTGAGCTTTTTCTATATTTCGACAAGGCTTGCCTGAGTTATTGCTGTCAATCGAAACTTATGTGAAGAAGCTGCGTAATAAGTACCGGATGTTCTACTAGAAAATGGTTTATTTTATAAATGAAGGGGGGAGTGCTTTGGAAGGATTATTCATGGGCTGCCTGGTTGGCGGCGTTCTATTCGCGATTGTAAGCGTCGTTCTTGGCGATTGGCTAAGCGCTTCGCTCGATGGCATGCTGGATTTCCTGTCGCTGGATGGGCATCCGATCTTGCAGCCGATGGCAATCGTAGGCGGTATCACGGTATTTGGCGGCGCGGGCTTGCTGCTTGACAGACATACAGGATTAGACTCGATAGTGATCATACTGTTATCGGTTCTATGTGCGATAGCGGCTGCGCTGGGTGTTTATTACTTCTATGTACGTCCGATGCAGAAGACAGAGAATTCGACCGGGTATTCGATGAAAGAGCTTGCAGGGACGATTGGGGAAGTGTCCATCCCGATTCCGGCGAAAGGGTATGGGGAAGTCATGATTCGAGTAGGCGCAGCCCTTACCAGTCATATTGCCTCAAGCCAAGACGGTGTCTTGATCCCGAATGGTTCACGTGTAGTTGTTGTTCATGTTGAAGGTCATGCCTTAATTGTTTCGTTATTGGAGCTGTAATTTACAACCGAGAGGGGATTTTATACTTGATTCCAGATTACTTAGTCATTCCAGCAGTCGTTGTTGGTGTACTCATCGTACTTGGTCTTGCATTTTGGGCACGTTACAAAACCGTTGGACCGGATAAAGCGATGATCGTTACCGGTACTTTCCTTGGTGGCCGAAACGCGGCCATTGACGAGACCGGTCGCCGAATCAAAATCGTACGCGGCGGCGGGGCATTCATTCTGCCTGTATTCCAAAAAGCGGATTTCCTCTCGCTGCTCTCCCATAAGCTGGATGTATCGACGCCTGAAGTATATACCGAGCAAGGTGTTCCGGTCATCTGCGACGGTGTTGCCATTATTAAGATCGGCGGCACAGTAGAAGATGTTGCAACAGCTGCCGAGCAGTTTCTCGGCAAGCCGACAGAAGCGCTGAAAGGCGAAGCGCAAGAAGTACTGGAAGGTCATCTTCGCGCCATTCTCGGCTCGATGACGGTGGAGGAAGTGTACCGGAACCGCGATAAATTCGCGCAGGAGGTACAAGGGATTGCAGCGCTTGATTTGAAGAAAATGGGGCTGCAAATCGTATCGTTCACCATCAAGGATGTTCGCGATAAGCATGGTTATCTGGACGCGCTTGGTAAGCCGCGTATCGCTGCAGTGAAGCGGGATGCAGACATTGCGGAAGCGGAAGCCGTTCGGGATTCGCGGATTCAGAAGGCGAAAGCTGAAGAAGAAGGACAGAAGGCCGAGCTGCTTCGGGATACGAATATCGCGGAAGCGTCCAAAGCGAAGGAGCTTAAAGTAGCTTCCTTTAAGAAAGAGCAGGATTCCGCTAAAGCGGAAGCTGACCAAGCTTACGCGATTCAAGAAGCGAAAGCGAAACAGCAAGTGGTCGAAGAACAAATGCAGGTTGAGATCGTACGTAAAGAACGTGAGATCGATCTCGAGGGCAAAGAGATTTTGCGCCGTGAGAAACAGTATGATGCGGAAGTGAAGAAGAAAGCAGATGCGGACCGCTATGCAGTAGAACAAGCCGCTGAAGCGGACAAATCGAAGCGGATGCGTGAAGCAGATGCTGCGCAGTACAAGATCGAGGCAGAAGCGCGTGCAAATGCGGAGCAGAAGCGACTTGACGGTATGGCCATTGCAGATGCAGAGCGTGCCAAAGGTACTGCTGAGGCGGAGGTTATCCGGCTCCGTGGTTCGGCAGAAGCGGAAGCGAAAGAAAAGCTGGCAAGAGCGTTCGAGCTCTTCGGCGAAGCGGCCGTTCTGGATATCATTGTGAAGATGCTGCCTGAGCTGGCCGGTAAAGTGGCCGATCCGATCCGCGCGATCGACAAGCTGACGATCGTGGATACCGGACATGGGGAAGGTGCGGCACGTTTAAGCAACTACGTGACTTCTTTGATGGCGACAGCGCCGGAAATGCTCAAGAGCGTCTCCGGAATCGATCTGAACGCCTTCGTTAGAGGGTTAACGAACAAATCGCAGCTTACTTCTGATGCGGCAGCCGCAGCAGCAACGCTGCCAGAAGCCCTAGTTCAAGAAGTGGCGGCTAAGTTAGCTAAACCGACCGAATAACGCCATAGGCATAAAAAAAGAGCGGTCCGATTATTCGGACCGCTCGATTTATTAACGGCTGTAGAACTCGACGATTTGTTTCTCGTCGATCTCTTGTGGAAGCTCAGCGCGTTCTGGAAGACGAAGGAATTTACCTTCAACCGCGCCATCGTTGAACTCAAGGTAGTTCGGTAGGAAGTTACGTCCTGCCAAAGCTTCTTTGATCGATTTCAATGCACGGCTGCGTTCGCGAAGACCGATTACATCGCCGATCGATACTGTGTAAGAAGCGATGTCGACTTTCTTACCGTTTACAGTTACGTGACCGTGGGATACAAGCTGACGAGCTCCTGCACGGGAGTTCGCGAAACCAAGACGGTAAACCAGGTTGTCCAGGCGGCTCTCAAGAAGCGCCATGAAGTTTTCACCGGCAATACCTTTTTGTTTCGAAGCTTTGTCAAACAGGTTACGGAACTGTTTTTCGTTCATACCGTACATGTGACGAAGTTTTTGCTTTTCTTGCAATTGAATACCGTAGCCGCTCATTTTCTTACGTTGACCTGGACCGTGTTGGCCTGGTGGGAATGCGCGTTTCAATTCTTTACCTGTACCGCTTAGGGAAATGCCGAGGCGACGGCTTAGTTTAAATTTAGGACCTGTATATCTTGACATGTGTCGTAAAACTCCTTCTTCAAATGGGATGTTTGAAATGGGTGTTTCGCCGAGTGCTGTCTACGCTGCATTGTACAAACAATGAAGTCCTGACAGGTATGTTCAGCCGCAGACCTGTTAGCGACAGTCTCTTGAGGGTGACACAAAACCGTTCCCATGTATTCAACTATAAATATTATATAAGTTGAGCGGTGAATGTCAAGCAAATCGGATTAGAAAAGTGCCAGGGAAATTCATGAATCGTGCCGTTTAAAATGGCTGAATCCTAAGACCTAGCCCTCTAGTGCCAAAAGTAGTGCATTTCAATAATTTTTCAAGTATAGTTGTAGAATGGTAGAAGCAAATATTTACATGGACATCCAATATGGATTGAGGTGATGCTGCGGTGAAATCCATCGATTCTGATTGGACGAGTAAGATAGACAATAAGGCTGACATTCTCTTGAATACGCAGCAGCCAATGTCATCATTTCCGCAAGGTGATATCCATGATAGTGATGATTCAGCTATCATTTCCCTATTAAAGGAAAGCTTCCAACAGTGGTTGGAAGAAGCAAGGACAATGAATTCGCCTTTGCTTGAATTTGAACTTGCCTTACTCAGTACTGCGGGACAAGTTATTGCGCAGCATGGGGAATTCGATATAAACAAGGCTGATCGGATAGCGGTACCGTTGCTTAATCGATCAACTGAACCGCAATGCATGGCGACATTAGTGCTCATCAAACGTGGCACAAGCGATGTGCTTCAATCGTTGCTGCATACGACCGCGCTCCTGATCCGTCAAATGTTCTATCATCGTTTTGATGTTATGGTCGTCCGGGATCTGCACAACAGGCAGAAGCTCAGCGAGAAGGAAGCCCGGCATCAAGATACAATGTTTAATGTAGCCAAGAGGCTGCATGATCAGAATGACGTATCGCTGGTGCTACAAGTTTTACTGCAGGATATGGCTGAATTGTATCCGCTCGCTGATGTTAATTTATATTTGTCGCAAGACCATGTTAATAATGATCCGCGGGTCAAACCGCTTATGCTAAGGCATAGTACAGAAGATATATATGCTCGATCCTTTCTTTCCGGGCAGCCGATTGTCAGTACGGAAGAGAACCGCACGAAGGTAGCCGTTCCGATGAGCGGTAAACAAGCCGTTTACGGTGTTCTTAGCATCGTAATGGAAACGACCCATTGGGAAGACGCCGAAATTCGGGCGCTTGTCATGCTTGCGGATACGGCCGGTTCAGCCTTTGAGAATGCCAAGCTCTTTGAACAATCCAATTTGCTGATCAGTGAATTGCAGCTTATCAATGAATTAGCGAAACGTCTGAACCAATCGCTGCGCCTCAATGAGGTATTCGATTTTGCGATGACGGAGCTGCTGCATATTTTCAAGGCGGATAACTGCCATCTGATCCAATTGACGAATGATAATCATAACTTTCAAATCGCGGCGAGCAATGTGCCTTCTGTGGTAGGGGAGCAGTGTTCCACAGCGTACGGATTTTGCGGCATCATTCATAGCACGAAGGAGCCGCTCATCATTTCGGATTATTGGGCTACACGCGTTGTTGATTCCAAGCTCATGGACGAAACAGGCTCTAGGTCGCTAATTGCTGCGCCGGTCATGTCCGGTGCAGATATTTTCGGAGTGATTATGGTGTCCGACAAGAGCGCAAACTACTTTTCCTACGAGAACTACAAGCTGCTTCAGGTTCTTACCACTCACATCGGGCTTGCGATTTCGAATGCCTCCCTTCATGCCGAAGTGAGACGGATGGTCATTACGGATAACTTAACCGGTCTGTACGCTCGAAATTATTTGAATGAACAGATTCAGTATCGACAGAGGAAAGACCCTTGCGGCTCACTCGTATTGGTGGATATCGACCATTTCAAAAAAGTCAATGATACTTATGGTCATCTTATTGGAGACAGCATTCTTGTTGTCGTGAGTGAAGTGATTCGTTCCTGTATACGGGATAGTGATATCGCTGCAAGGTGGGGCGGTGAGGAGCTTGCCGTGTATTTGCCTCAAATCAGATCGATGCAAGCCTATCGAATCGCTGAACGTATCCGCAGTATGGTGGAGCTGCATACGGAACCGAAGGTGACCGTATCCTGTGGATTGTCGGAGTGGACGTTCGAGGAAGAGAAGATCAGTGTCGAATCTTTATTTTATCGGGCAGATATGGCCCTGTACGAGGCAAAGAAGAATGGACGAAATCGCATCATGATTGGATAGCTTACTATTACGATTGAAACGGCAGCGATTTATGGCTGCCGTTTTTTTTGTTGTTCCGTTACATAAAGACAGTCGATGCAACAGACGCTAAGCGAGATAGGCAGAACGGTATGGGCTGGAGGCAAATCGCATGCAAGTAATGAAATGGATGACATGTTGTTTAATCATGCTTACGGTTATCGGCTGCAATTCAGCAGTAGACAATAAATCGCCGGGAGAACTGCTTTCCCTATCTGTGTCAGGCTTGTCTGGAGTTGACCGGTATGCTTTTACAGGAGATACGGGTATTGGTCTTACCGGATTATCCCCGATGAAGGCGATGACGTTTCAAGGTACGGTTGAGAACCATAACAATGTGAAGGTGAAGGCAAATAATCCGAATTCGCTGAGCGGATCCATTCATCCTCTGGAGTATCTCAGACAGCTGGAGAACAACGCACAGACTACGGAATTGATGCCCTCAGAGTCCGGTAATCGAACCGCGGTATTACGTATTACTTCGAATGAGGCAAAAGCGAAGGCGACGTGGGTGCAAACGCTCCGGGGCGAATTTAGCGCGCTTGAGAAGAAAGTGCCTGCAGCTGCCAACAGTAAGATGCAAAGCAAACGAGCGGCGGCGGGCACCGAGAGTGCGCTTGAGAAAGAGTGGAACGAAGAACTCAGCCGTTCCAAGGCACAGCTTGAAGCGATGCTGTCCACGCTTCGCGTGCAATCCAGCTGCCGCCTGGTTATTGATCGCAAGAAGCTGCTGCCTCTTCAATTGGAGGAGAAAACAACGCTGCAGTACAAAGCAGAAGGACAGGATCGGAAGGAGTCGCGCGTTACGAAGATGGTGTTCACGCGAATGGGAGGCGGCCAATTGTAGCCTTCGTGCATCAGCGCTGGAAAAATGGTAGGATAGGTAGTGAATTTATTAACTGGAGGTTATTGAACAATGCGTGATCCTCGAATGCAGAAGCTTGCAGAAAATTTAGTCGGATACTCCATCGATGTACAACCTGGAGAAAATGTCCTTATCGATATGATTGGATCGGAGCGAGAGCTTGCGAAATGCATCATCGAAGAAGTGGCCAAGAAAGGCGGACGTCCATTCGTTGAGACGAGTGACCGTTCCGTATTGCGCTCGATGCTGATGAATGCAACGGAAGAGCAAATTAAACTGTGGGCATCGTTTGACTTGAAACGGATGGAAGCGATGGACGGTTACATAGCAATCCGCGCCGGCGAGAACATTAACTCCCTTGCCGATGTACCTAGTGACAAAATGAACCTGTACGAAAAATATTACCGTCATCCGATCCACTCCGAAGAGCGCGTGAAGCGTACAAAGTGGGTTGTTCTGCGTTATCCGAACGATTCCATGGCGCAGCTCGCTAACATGAGCACAGAGGCGTTCGAGGACTTCTACTTTAACGTGTGTAACCTTGATTATGCGAAGATGGACAAGGCGATGGACCCACTTGCGGAGCTGATGAGCAAAACGGACAAGGTTCGAATCGTTTCCCCTGGAACGGATTTGACTTTCTCGATTAAAGGGATCGGTGCCGAGAAGTGTTCCGGCCAGAAGAACATCCCGGATGGCGAAGTATTCAGCTGTCCGATTCGCGATTCCGTTCAAGGTACGATCACGTATAACACGCCTTCGGTATATTCCGGCGTAACGTTCGAGAACATTAAGTTTACGTTCAAAGACGGCAAGATCGTTGAAGCAACCAGCAACAACACCGAGAAGCTGAACGAAATTTTGGACATGGACGAAGGTGCGCGGTACATCGGGGAATTCAGCTTAGGCTTTAACCCGTATATCCTGAACCCGATGAAAGATATTTTGTTCGATGAGAAAATCGCAGGCAGCCTGCACTTTACGCCGGGACAAGCCTACGAGGAAACCGATAACGGCAATCGTTCCGCTGTTCACTGGGATCTTGTCCTTATTCAAAGGCCGGAATACGGCGGCGGAGAAGTTTATTTCGATGATCGTTTAATCCGTAAGGATGGACGTTTTGTTATTCCTGAACTCGAAGGCCTGAATCCGGAAAACTTAAAGTAAAATTCCCTTGAAGGAATACAAGAATCGGGTTATGATGAATGAAGCTAGCGAAAGTAACTAAATTATGGAGGGATTCCCATGTCCAATAACGCGGCAATCGTAGATATTTCCCAAACGGCTAACAAATTCCAATCGTCCATTGTACTCCAAGCCGAGAATAAATACATTGACGTTAAGAGCATCCTCGGTCTATTCACGACACTGGTCGGCGGACATTCCTACGAGCTCCACGTCCATGGTGCTGACGCTGAAGAAGCGAAAGCGGCACTGGCAGCAGTGTTTGAGAAACATAATCTTAAAGTAAACGTAGTTGAATAGCAGTTTATCATAATCACATATAGCGCCCCGCCGAGATATCGGTGGGGCGCTTATTGTTTTGACCTTGTACATTCCGTTGTTTTCGACTAATATAAAGAATAGATAAATGGATTAGTATCACGCATTAAGGAGGAGTACGATGTCTTCATCCGATGTTCTTATTCATCTGCATCAAAAAGCGCTCAATCTCCTTCACGAGGATGCCACCAAAATCGAAAAGTTGATCGAAGTGCAAATGGAAAATTTGGCGACGAGAAAATGTCCGCTTTATGAAGAAGTATTGGACACTCAAATATACGGCTTTTCCAGAGAAATCGATTTTGCGATTCGTGCAGGACTTGTCGGTGAATCCGTCGGCAAAGAAATCATCAACAAATTAGAAAGAAATTTAGCGCAGCTGTATGAAGCGTTAAACGGGTAGCCGCGATTTTTCGCAGCTGCTCTTTTTTTATGCAACAAAAAAGACGTACCGTCATCTGACGGTACGTCTTTCTTATGCTAGACCAGGTAGAACGAAATGCCCAGAATGATGTAAACGATCAAGAGCAAAGCGCCTTCATACCAATTCGTCTTGCCGTCCTTCGAGATGGACTTGGCAATAAAGACCGATACGGCAATGGCTGCGAGCTCAATCGGAGTGAACACGATGTCCATCGTAGGTCCGAACAGCGTACTGACAAGAATCAGAACCGGTGCAACGAAAAGGGCGATTTGCAAGCTGCTGCCAACTGCAATTTCGACTGCAGCTCCGATTTTGTTTTTCATCGCGAGCATGACCGCTGCACTGTGTTCAGCCGCGTTACCGACGATTGCAATGAGGAAGGCACCGACAAAGACTTCAGAGAAGCCGAAATCAGCTGTAAACGTATGTAATGTACTTACGAGCCATTCGCTGACGAAAGCTGTCATAACGGTTGCCAGGATGAGGAACAAGACGGATATATTTCTCGACCATGCGGCTTCCTCGCCGTGATCCGGCGTTGTTTCTTCGACATCCTCGAGAATGTCCTTATGCGTAACCATGGAGAAGATCAGCCAGAGCACATACGCGACGATGAGAATTATCGCTATCGTGATGCTGAGGAATTTGGTGCTTTCTACCGAGAAATGCTGATTGGAAATGAAGATCGCAGGAATACCCAGTGCAATGACAGCCAAAATCATTAATGAAGAGTTGTGGCTGGCCAGCTGCACATTGAAGTTCTGCTCTTTGAATTTCAAACCGCCCAGAAAGACGCTGGCACCTAATACGAGCAGAAGGTTACCGATAATGGAGCCGGTGATGCTGGCCTTAACCATATCGAATAGTCCTTCGCGGACAAGGAATATCGCAATGATCAATTCCGCCGCGTTTCCGAACGTAGCATTCAGAAAACCGCCAAGCCGCTGACCGGCGTAGTGTGCGACGCTCTCGGTTGCTTTTCCCAAGAATCCGGCAACAAACAAGATCGCGGCCGCTGAAATAATGAATTCAATGGTCGTGCCGAAATGCGCATAATGACTAACCCCGCTTAGTACAAACAACCCGAGAAGCAATGTAAAAAACAATTTCTGATTCACAGTCAAAGGCACCTCGTTCTTCAAGTGGTAATATTGGAAATCTGTTAACACTATAGCTGAAAATGGCGAATGTGTAAACTTGGTAATCGACAAAATGCAAAGATGATTGACAACTTCTCGAGCCTGTATTCATGTTGGAATACGATAACAGGTAGTGGAACAGATGAGAAGAACATCATAAGTTTTATACGTTATTCTCACGTAAAGCCGCAGGAATATGCATGGCTGCTATTATGCTGCTCGGAACGCTGCTTATTCCCGGCCACCGTTGGTTGGAATCACGATGAGAAAACGATTGTGATTACTTCCAAATCGGTTCGGAATCATACAAACTTCAAAGTAATTGCCTTGCTTCGGATGTGCCGTTACATTACAATGGAAACATAAGGTGAACGAGGAGTGAGTGGCATGACAGAAGAACTTCAAACCGGCATCATACGTATTTCAGACGACGTAGTCGCCACCATCGCGGGACTGGCTGCACTTGAGACTCCTGGCATTGCTGCTATGTCAGGAGGCATTTCCGAAGGGCTGGCGAAACGCCTAAGCGGGAAGAACGCACAAAAAGGCGTATCGGTCGAAGTGGGCCAGCTGGAAGCCGCGATCGATTTAAGAATTATCGTGAAATATGGCATTCCCATTCAAGAGGTATGCCGCCAACTGCAGGAGAATGTCCGCGAAACGGTTGCGAACATGACAGGGCTTCACGTCGTTGAAGTGAACATTAAGGTTGAAGGTGTTGCTTTCAAGGAAGAAGAAGTCGAGGAGCTTGCACGGTTGAAATAAGCATTAGCAACAAGAAAGGCATGCCCCAGCGGGGCATGCCTTTTTGATTTATCTACTGCGGTGTTGCTGTTGCTGTTGCTTCTCCGGCTTATTATACTCACGCGAAATGCTGAGCAGGACACCCATGCTTATTAACGAAACAATGAGAGATGAGCCGCCGTGGCTGACAAACGGTAAGGTTACACCTGTAATCGGTATAGCGCCTGTTACACCGCCGATATTGACGAGTGTCTGAACAGCGAACAATCCCACGATCCCGACCCCGACGATGGTGCCATAGCTATCCGGACATCGAACAGCAACGAGTAGCCCTCGCCAGAGGAAAAATAAATAGAAGAGCAAGAAGAGCAAGCTTCCGATAAAGCCGAATTCCTCGGCGATAATGGAGAAAATGAAGTCACTATAGGGATAAGGCAAATATTTAAGTTTCTGTACGCTGTGCCCGAAGCCTGCGCCGGTAATCCCGCCGTGCCCAAGCGCTTGTAAAGAACGCGATAAGTGAAAGGTACTGTTCTGTTCATCCGAAGTCGGGTCCATAAATGCCGTGAAGCGATTAATCCGGTATTGCCAGTTGTCATGATCGTTCATAATGGAAATACTGGCCCAGGATGCGACAACGGAACAGATAATAATCCCCGCGAGAAACAATTGCTTCAAGTTGGCGCCGCCGGCGACAATAATAATTAGGGAGCATGCGCCGATGACGATGCAAGCACCTAAATCGGGCTGCATCATGATTATTAAGCAAATGATTCCGATAATGATGAAGACCGGGACAAGCCCTTTTTTGAAATCTCTAAACTTCTCGCCTTTCTTGGCAATCAGTGAGCCTAAATAAAGGATGAGACCCAGCTTGACGAATTCGGTTGGCTGAATGCCGATCGGCCCAATGTAGAGCCAGCTCTGCGCACCGTTTAATTCTTTGCCGATGAAAGGGACCAGAATGAGCGTAATCATAACGGGGATGAAGTAGAGGATGAAGCCTTTTTTGAACACGGTATAAGGGATGTTCATGACGATGAACATCGAGATCGTTCCTAAGACGGCCCACATCAGCTGTCGTTTCGTATAATACAAGGCGTCAAAATTCGAAGCTTTCGAAATTACAGCCGTGTTGGAGCTTGCGCTGAAAACCATAACAAGACCAAATCCGACTAACAGCAGCGTGAGCACCAGAAGCAAGAAATCCGGCCTGCCGCGCAGGCCGATTGTCTTTGTTTTCGTCGATTGTGGCTTCATAGCCAGCTAGGCAAGCAATTTCTTTAATTCTTGCAGACGCTGAGTTGCCGCATTTAGAATCGGCTGTGGAACAGGCGATTCATAGTCTAGACCATGCGGGAACGTAGCTCGTCCGATATAAACGGATTCCACTTGCAGCACAGCGTGAGAGGACTCCAGCTTACCTTCAATTGCGCGGACATTGAAGCGCAGGAAGTATTCTTCACGGTTTGTGCGGTCTTCCAGCTTCAGGTCGTACGTAGCGCGGTAATATTCCCATTGCCAGCGAACAAAGCCAAGCTTCTCCGCCGACTCGTCAAGGTGCGCGAGGTCGCTAGTCATGCCGTTCAGGCCTGTATTCTCAATAATCATTGGGTGATCCTCCTTCAAGCTTCAGAACAGGTTTTCTTCTTATTCATGATAGTATTTTTCATGGGCCAGTGCAAGCCTAACTCCAGTAGCCACAAGGCGCAAAAAGTGACATATTTACGAAAAATGTTCCCTAAAATCGCCAAAAAACAAATTTCAGTTCACTCTCTCATTCTGGTACAATAGGGGATAAGTCAATTGTGAGCGAGGGGGTTTGTAAGCGTGAGTATAACGGGCAAGATGGAGGCACAGCTGCAAACTGTCTATCCGAATATGGTACAGTGGCGCAGATATTTGCATCAACATCCGGAATTATCTTTTCATGAGAAAGAAACAGCACGGTGGATTGAGCAGCAGCTAGCGGGAATAGGTTGCGAAGTGAAGACGAGAGTCGGCGGAGGATATGGGTTGGTCGCTTCCATTTATGGCGACAAGCCGGGACCGGTTATTGCGCTTCGAACCGATATCGATGCGCTTCCGATTCAAGATGAGAAACAGACGGCGTACATTTCGACAGTACCCGGTGTTATGCATGCATGCGGCCATGATGCGCATACGGCAACGATGCTTGCCATTGCCCGTTTCTATAGTGAAAATAAAGCACATTTTGCAGGAGAGAGAAGATTGATCTTCCAGCCTGCCGAAGAGGTTTCTCCCGGCGGCGCAATGGGGATGATCGCAGGCGGGGCGCTCGAAGGCGTCGATGCGATCTATGGCGTACATCTGTGGACACCGCTTCCTTACGGTTTATCAGCAACGAAGCCGGGGCCGTTCATGGCTGCGCCTGATGAAATTTATATCGATATCGCAGGCAAAGGCGGACATGGCGGTCTACCGCATGAAACCGTGGATGCCGTCGTGGTCGCTTCGGCGATTGTGCAGGCGATACAATCTATCGTAAGCCGAAATGTGAACCCGCTTGATCCGGCCGTTGTTTCGATCGGTTCGATCCACGCCGGTTCGACGGCCAATGTCATTGCGGAGCGCTGCCGGATGACGGGTACGGTACGTACGTTCACCGATGAGGTCCGAGCATTAATTCAGGGCAGGCTGAGAACGATCGTGACGCAGACAGCGGCCATTTATGGCGCTACAGCGGAGCTGGAGTACCGGGATGGGTATCCTCCGGTTGTGAACGATGCGGACGAAGCGGCAAGATTTTTCAAAGTCGCACCTGAAGTGTTTGGCGCTGATGGCGTACAGGAATCTCCGCTGATTATGGCTGGGGAAGACTTCACCTATTATTTGCGCGAAATTCCGGGCTGCTTCATGTTCGTCGGCGCAGGCAACGAAGCTTGTGGAGCTACCTATCCGCATCACCATCCGAAATTCGATCTGGACGAGCGGGCGATGCTGAAAGCGGCGAAGCTAATGATTACGATGGCGGAAGACTATGCGGCAGAAGCGGAAGGAACATCAATTTCTAATTCATAAAAAGTCGACAAACGGCAACCCTAGTGTTGAAGTCCATGCATGCGGCAGCGTGTTCGTGCGATTCATCAAGGAGGGAACTGCAATCGTGACGCGACAAGTGAAGGAATTAATGTCTACCGACTGTGTGACAGCGACACTGCTTGATAATGTTTATGAGCTAGCTGTATTGATGAAGGATCATGATATTGGCTTTGTCCCGATCGTGGATGGGAAGAAATTGATCGGGGTTGTAACGGACCGCGACTTGGTTGTACGTGGCTACGCCGAGAAACATTCGGGTTCCACTGCCGTCGCGGAAGTCATCACGAAGGATGTTGTGACGATCGATGCCATGACGACGGTGGATGAAGCCGCCAAGCTGATGGCATCCCATCAAATTCGCCGGCTGCCTGTAATCGAAGACGGAAATTTGGTCGGCATTGTTGCCATAGGCGATTTGGCGGTTCGAGAGATATTCGTCGATGAGGCGGGCGATGCTTTGAGCAGCATCTCGCAGGAGATGCTTAACGAGCAGCAAACGATTATCCATTAATGACTGAAGAAGCGATTTGGCGTTTAACCGCCGAATCGCTTTTTTGTATGCATAATCCTGACGGAAACTTTAAATACTGAGGGTAGAAACATTAGGCGACATGCATGCAAAATGAGCGAGTCAAGGAGATGATGGGATGTATAAACGCGAGCTTCGCCCCTTATGCGTCCAGGCTGATTTTACCGTGCTTCTTGATGAACGGCATCAGGATGCGGAAGCAGCCAGGGAGCAGTTAAGCCGGTTTGCCGATTTAGTGAAACGGCCCGGACATCTACATACGTACCGGATCACGCCGATGTCGCTTTGGAACGCAGCCTCCACCGGGATGACACCACAAGACATGATTCAAGTACTATCCGAGCAGAGCTGCTATGAAATTCCGCTTCAGGTTTCAAGCGGGATTCGAAAGCTGGCAGACCGCTACGGCAAGCTGATGCTGCAGCAAACCAAAGAAGGGGAGCTGCTGCTCCTGGGTGAGGAAGAACTGCTGAAGCTGCTTAGTGCAAACAAGACGATTGCTGCATTTCTTCTGCCTGCATGCAGCGAAGAGAAGCGAGAAGTCCGACTGGAAGCCAGAGGATTGCTGAAGCAAGAGCTCATTCGTCTGGGGTATCCGGTAGTGGATTTGGCCGGATATCGGCATGGTGAAGCGCTCGAGGTGGAGATTCGGGAGAAAGCCTCGAGCGGCAAATCGTTTCACTTGCGCGATTATCAAGAGCGAGCCGTAAATCTCTTCTATCGTGAGGGTCAAGCGGACGGTGGAAGCGGGGTGCTTGTGCTGCCTTGCGGTGCGGGAAAGACGATCATCGGTATTGCAGCGCTCGCACGATTACGCTGCGACACGTTGATTCTGACGTCGAATGTGACGTCGGTTCACCAATGGAAAACGGAGCTCCTTGATAAAACGACCTTAACCGAGCAGGAAATCGGTACCTATGCGGCATCTGCCAAAGAAGTTCGCCCCGTGACGATTGCTACTTATCAAATACTGACTAACCGCAGGCAAAAGGGCGATGAATACAGCAATATGAGACTGTTTGGAGAGCGGAACTGGGGGCTGATCATCTATGATGAGGTACATTTGCTCCCTGCACCGGTATTTCGCATGACAGCCGACTTACAGGCAACGCGGCGTCTTGGTTTGACGGCAACGCTCGTTCGAGAGGACGGTCATGAGGAGGATGTCTTCTCGTTAATTGGTCCGAAGCGCTTTGACTTGCCTTGGAAGACCTTGGAGTCGCGACAGTGGATTGCTTCGTTATCTTGCACTGAAATTCGATTGCCGCTCGCACATGAGGACATTCAACGTTATGTTGCGGGTACCGAGAAGGAGAAGGTGAGAATAGCAGGTGAGAACTCTGCCAAAATCGAAGTTGTTCGCCGGCTGCTTCAATTCCATGAAGGAAAGCCGGCTCTGGTAATTGGACAATACTTGACACAACTACACCATCTGGCTGAGGAGCTGGGAGCCCCGGTCTTAACCGGCGAGCTGCCGCATGAGAAACGGGCTGCACTTTATGAAGCGTTCAAGGCCGGCCTCATTCCGGTTCTTGTCGTATCGAAGGTTGCGAACTTTGCGGTTGATCTACCGGATGCCGCAGTAGCGATCCAAGTATCGGGAAGTTACGGTTCGCGTCAAGAAGAGGCTCAGCGGATTGGCCGAATATTAAGACCGAAGCGCGGGGATAACCAAGCATGGTTCTATACCGTTGTTTCCCAGGGCACGAAGGAAACTGATTATGCAAGCAGAAGGCAGCTCTTCTTGCTGGAACAAGGCTACACCTATGCACTTAAAGAATGGTCGGAGTTGGAACTGTCATTGCAAGATAATACAGAGCAGTCGATTCAAGAGCTTCGGGAGGCCGCGCTGTGAAGGTACAAGAAATCATGGATCGGCTTACTGGAGCGCAAATCGAAGAAATAAACGCTTGTCCGGTTTGGCGCATGAGTAAAGCTGGGACATGGCCGGAAGTCATGACCAGCCGAACCGACTCTGAGTTAGCATGGTCGATTTTATCGAAGGAAGCTGCGACTGCCTTAGAGGTTGTGCTCTGCGCATTCGGCCCGTTGCCGTTCAGCGAGGAACAGCTGCTGCTTGCTGCTCGCCCCGGCGTGGCGGGAGCGGAGCTGCGCTATGGACTGCTTCAGCTCATGGAAGCCGGTATTCTCTTTGCCGTACGCAAAGGCTGGGGAGAGAAGCAATATTTGCTTCCCGGTGACATATACCTCATCTGGTATGAGGCGATGATCAGCATGCAGCATAAACGCAGAGCCGATATCATACATGTCCCGATAGAGGTTGAAGCTTGGCATATCGTTTCCATGGAAGAGAGCGGTTATACACCGCCGCTAAGCCTCCAATGCTTGCATGTGATGGCAGAGCTGGTAAACACCGGGATGAAACGAACGGCCAAAGGCGTACTGACGAAGCGCACGATTATAAAATGCACGGAGCAGCTTTCAATACAAAGCAACCAGCTCAATGCAGTTGCAGAATTATCCCTTGCAGCACTCGGGGAACCTTATCCGCTGGAGCTGGCCTTTTTTCTTGATATCGCAAAGAAAAATCAGTGGCTGATTGAACTGCAGAATACATACGCACTTCAAGAGGACATATGGGGCAGTTGGCTCGAAAGGGATCCCATGCTGAGGGAGACGCAGCTCCTTACAGAAATCATCGGCACTTACACCGAAAGAAGCCCTTCGGCTGCAGCAGGTATTGCGCTGCTGTGCATGCTGCCGCCTTACCGGTGGTTTCGAATTGCCGATTTGGATGCTCAGCACATGCTTCGTCAAGCTGCTATCGCAAAACCGCTCCCATCCTCTGCCATTACTGCATGGAGCCGTTTGCTAGGTGCGCTAGGGTGGATGGAAACAGCGACGGACGAGCAAGGCGACAAGGTACTCCGTTGGCGCATTCCTCCTCATACTTTACAGCATGAAGACACAGAAGGGCTGAGAACAGACACCTATGAGGGACAAGTGCAAATTACGCCGGATGGCGATGTTTATGTTCCCAGCGATTGCTCATATCGTACGATCTGGCAGATAGAACGGCTAGTGGCTCGGAAACGTACCGACCATATGGCCGTGTATCGTCTGGATGCCCGCAGCTTCAAACAGAACGCCTTGCTTCATACGACGAGCGAAGGGGTAATTGATTTCTTAGAGACCCATTCCGGGGAAACGCTTCCCGAAACGGTACGAGCCGTCATTGTCCAAGCATTCGACCATGCTCCTGGGATCATTCCGAAAAGCCAGACCGTTACGGTTGATGCTCTAAAGCTAACCGAATACATAGAGCCGCTGCCGCTTATTCAAAATGGCAATGTCGTGCAGGCGTACGAACTGCTAACCGAAAGACAGCCTATAAAAGCCATGTTCGTTGGCATTGAGGATGTGCCGTCAATGTGGCTGAAGCAGTTTAGAGCCTATCACAGCTCCACACGAAGGGAACTGATGGAACTGGCTTTAAGCTGGCGAACTCCGGTTAAACTATGCTGTGAAGGCGCTGTTAAGCCGTTTGTTCCCGAACGTATTGTAGACGAGGATGGC
Organism: Paenibacillus rhizoryzae; assembly: GCF_059686995.1. Classification (NCBI taxonomy): domain Bacteria; kingdom Bacillati; phylum Bacillota; class Bacilli; order Caryophanales; family Paenibacillaceae; genus Paenibacillus; species Paenibacillus rhizoryzae. Next base: position 531,976 of record NZ_JCAALT010000001.1, read on the forward strand.
CGCTGGAGCGTCATGGGACATTTTGTTCTTGAGGAGAGTTATGCGCCTGCCAAACTTATGCCAGAGATGTGGCAGGAAATGATGCTCGTTTTGCCAACGGATATTGGCAGTTTTTAGCGCCGGGATACGGCCTTCCTCTACCTTTTTCGGTGATTGGTATGGTATGATAACAATTAGGCACAAGCCAAGTGTTCATAAAGGGGCGGATATCATGCAAACAATGCCATTATCAGACCCTATAGAGCTTGAAATGAATGATCATTCCTCGCTTGATATGGGACAGCTGTTATTAAACGCTTACGAAATTGGCGATATGGTAAACCAATCGGCTGAAGTTGCCGAATATGCATATTGGAAGACAGTAGTAGATCAAGATGAGCAGGTGCACTTGCTCGTCAAGCAATTTGACAAAGCGAAAGAGCAGTTTGTCGATTGCGAGCGGTTCGGACGTTTTCATCCGGATTTCAATGCTGCCAAAGATAAAGTGGAAGCGATTCAGCGGCAATTGAACGAGATTGAATGCGTCAGCCGTTTCAAAGCTGCCGAGCAGCAGGTTGATGATCTGCTGCACGATATTGCGAAGCAAATCGCAAGCTCAGTATCGGAAACGATTAAGGTTCCGAGCAATGATCCGCTTCCGAAAGGCGGCGGCAGCTGTGGCAGCGGCGGTTCATGCAGCTGCGGCAGCGGGGGCTGCGGGTAAGCAAAGAGAGGGAGAAACGGGGGAGCTTGCATGTTTTCGGAACGCGTCGGATATATTGTATGGGTAAGTGATCTCAAGGCTGCCCGTTCGCTGGAGAAATACGGCACAGTGCATTACATGTCCCGCAAGATGCACTATGTTGTCATGTACATGAACGCAGACCGCGCTGACGAGGTCGTTCGCAACATGGGGCGCCTGCCTTTCGTGAAGCGAATCGAACGTTCATACCGCAATGAAATTAAGACCGAATATACGCAAGGCGTGCCGGATAAGACACGATTCTATAGTTTGTAAGAGGAGGCCCTGACTGGTATTGCAGTTGGGGCTTTTTCCTATATTTAAACAACCATAAAATTACATTTTTGGGGAGACTTTATTTTAATATTGAAAAATGTGACAGGCATGCTACAATTAAATGGAAAGTACATATAGATCATAAGGCCTACTGCCGGGGAGGAGGGGTGGATCGCGATGAAAGACAAGATGACGGATAGATGGAACACATATGAATCGTTCCACGTCGTACTTGGTGACAAGAAAGTGGCTGATATCGTCATCACGAACCATGCCAAGAGCCGTTGGTCAGATCGCGTGGAAAGCGTGAAGACCGGCTTTGAAGATATTGCGGACTATATGTGGCAATGCTTGAAACAAGGAAGAATAGAGCCTTATTACCGAAACGAGCAGGATGTGTACCTCATTGACGACGATCTCGTATTCGTTGCCGAATTTGCGGTACTGGAGAAAGAAACCGATTTGGCGGGGAACCCGCTGCACAAGATGATAGTAGTCACATTTCTCGGACGAATGTCTGAGACTATTGAACTACGTGATTTGAAATCATACTACTCTTGGCTCAGACATTCCAGAAGAATGACATTAATTAAAAATAGTAGGAAACGGAAATAATATTTCTCAATTATAGAAGAAGCATGGGTGCTCGCGCTCATGCTTTTTAATTTGGAAGCGAGTTTTTGCCATAGTTTGTTGTATAATGAATGTTAACAGAAAGGAAGGGATGCCCTTCATGGCGCTCAATTTTCATCAACTCCATATTTTCTATACCGTTGCAGAGCGCGGAAGCTTCTCTGCCGCAGCGCAAGCGCTGCATATGACGCAACCTGCGGTGACGATGCAGGTGCAATCGCTGGAAGACTACTTCGGCACGAAGCTGCTCCAACGATCCACTAAGCGTATTGAATTGACAGAAGCAGGGCGTGCTCTAATGCCTTACGCTCAGCGCAGCATTGATTTAATTCGTGACACGGACATCCAAATGTCCAAATTCACAACACAGCTCAAAGGAAGGCTGCAGCTTGGTGCCAGCTTGACGATCGGAGAATATATTTTGCCTCGTCTGCTTGGTCCGTTTGGACAGGAATATCCGCATATCTCCATTAGCATGAAAGTGATGAATACGGCGCAAATCATGGAAGAGATCGTCAATCATCAGCTGAATTTCGGCTTGATTGAAGCGCCTGTCAACCATCCGGACATGCATATGGAAGCGGTAATGAGCGATGAGCTGCAGCTCATCGTTGGCAAGTCTCATCCTTTGGCAGATGCGAAGATCGTCGAACTGGAGGAAGTGATGAGCTATCCGTTCGTCCTCCGTGAACAAGGCTCGGGTACTCGGCTGGTCATGGAAGAGCAGCTTCGAGTGAAGAACATGGATCTCTCGGAGATGAAGATTGTCATGGAGCTTGGCAGCACCGGAGCGGTAAAATCAGCCGTTGAAGCGGGACTTGGCATTTCTTTCGTATCTAGCTCTTCGATCAAGCACGAGGTTGCGCTTGGTTTAATCAAGGCGATTCCAATCCGGGACGTCCGTTTTAAACGGCAGTTCTATTCAATCTTCTTGAAGTCGGCGCTGCTGCCGATATCCGCGGTAACCTTCCTCAGCTTCTTGAGAGAAAGAGACTTGCGTCAATGGCTGTAATGAAGCTTCGTGCAGATTTGCACACGCATACAACGGCATCCGACGGCATGCAGCGGCCGGCGGACAACGTTGAAATGGCAAAGGCACGCGGCCTTGGAGCTATTGCGATCACGGACCATGACACCGTGGATGGACTGGCGGAAGCAATGGAAGCGGGAGAGCGGCTGGGAGTCACGGTAGTGCCGGGCGTAGAAATAAGTACTGTCGCAGAAGGACGCGACATACATATACTGGGATATTACATTAACTGGGATACGCCTGCATGGAAAACGAAATTAGCATCGTTAGGCAATACGCGAGATCAGCGAAATAGTATGATTATCGCCAAGTTATGCGAACTCGGTCTCCCCATAACGATGGAAGAAGTCATGGAAGCGGCACGTGCGCAAGGGAAGGACAGCGGTTCGATCGGCCGTCCTCATATCGCTGCCGTACTCGTTGCCAAAGCTTATGTCAGCTCGATGCAGGAGGCGTTCGACCGTTATCTCGGCGAAGACGGCGCAGCGTATGCCAACCCGCCGCGGCTGCATCCTTTTGAAGCGTTGGCATGGATTCGAGAAGCAGGCGGAACAAGTGTTATTGCGCATCCCGGTATATACGGAAATGATGTGCTCGTAGAGTCGATCATTAAGCAAGGGGCAAAGGGAATCGAGGTCTATCATCCGGATCACACGGCCGAAGATGAAGAGCGATATCTAAAGTTGGCAGCTCAGTATAATCTGATCGTTACCGGAGGTTCCGATTTTCACGGCGAACGCCATGGCGTCGTATTTCACGGCGAAATGGGAAGCAAAACTGCCCCGATGGACGTACTGGGTCAACTCAATCCTTCACGGAGGTAGATGCCATGATTGACGGGCTTTATACAATCAAAGAAGTCTCCTTATTGACAGGGCTGTCTACGCAGCTAATCAGGAAGTGGGAGAAGAGATATGAGGCGGTGAACCCGCTGCGTATGCCTAATGGCTACCGCGGTTATACAGCGCAGGATATTGAAATCATTCGTTGGTTAAAGTCCCGAGTCGATGAAGGCAAACCTATAGGCATGGCGGTTGCGGAGCAGAAGCGGCTTCTGGGCAGCAGCTCGGAGGAGAAGACGGAATTCGCCCGAGGCCATTCAGCAGCTGAACGAGAAGGACCTGTCGACGTGCTTATGCACTACTTGGAACAAGTGGATTTGCGAGGCGCAGATCAGGTGTATAAGCAGGTTAAAGCCCTTCATTCCATGGAACAGCTGCTTTCACAAGTAATCAAGCCCGCGCTTCTTGAGCTCGGAGAGAAGTTCGAGCGTGGCGAATTATACGACTGCAAAGATTGCTTCGGCAGTCAATATATACGAGAAATTGTAATGACCAGCAGAATCGGAAGAGAATAAGAAAAGGGGTTATCTGAGCCATGCCGGCGAACATGCGGCTGGTGAGATAACCCCTCTTTTGTTTGTCCTTCAGCAGTCTACGCTTTGATGTGGGAAGGCAGCTCTTTCAAGCGCTGCTCATCCGGCGTGATAAACAGTGTTTTCTGATGATCGTAGATCACGTACCCCGGCTTGGCTCCGCTAGGCTTCTTCACATGGCGGATCAGCGTATAGTCCACGGGCACCGAGCTGGATGATTTGGCTTGGCTGAAATGAGCGGCGAGCATGGCGGCCTCTTCAAGAGTTTGATCATTGAAGGTTGTTCCGCGAATGACAACATGGGAGCCCGGAATATCTTTGGTATGCAGCCAGGTGTCATTCGGAGCTGCGGTCTTGTTGGTCAAGAAGTCATTCTGGGTATTGTTCTTGCCTACATAGATGGCTACACCTTCGGATGATGTATAGCATAACAGCGCCGGCTGTTTCGGTTTCTTCTTCTTTGCACCGCGTTTCTCGCGAGCGCGCATGTACCCTTGCTCGGCAAGCTCGTCACGAATTTCGTCGATATCCGACAACGATGCACTTTCGAGCTGCTGGAGCAGTGAAGCCAAATATTGAATTTCCTCGCGTGTGCGCTCCATCTGTTCGGCAACGATCGTGAGGCTGTTCCGATACTTCGTATATTTCTTGAAATACCGTTGAGCGTTCTGGGAAGGCGTGAGCTGCGGATCAAGCTGAATGGTGATCATCGGCTGCTCTTCTTCGTAATAGTTGATCGTTTCTATGGAACTGTCTCCGCGTTTCAAGGTATGCAGGTTCGTCGTCAGGAGCTCGCCAAGAATGCGGAGATGATCCGCCTCGCTCGCTTCCCGCAGCGTTTCTTCCAGCTTCTCCAGCTTCTTCTCATTCTTGTTACGCTCATTCTGGAGGAAGCGGATGAGATCCGAAACACGCTGCTTCACGGTATCGCGGAGTGCTTTATCGCCGTAGAATGCTTCGAGCAAGGCGCTTACGTTTGGATAATCCGTCTTCTCACCAGTTACATGCGATAGAGCAGTAACGGAGAAAGAGGCTTTGCCATTGTGCGGCAAGGTGACTAGCTGCGGCTCATACCGATGCTCGGCGAATTGCAGCATCATAGCTCGGAATGATGGCCAGAGCAGCTGCGCCGTTAGTTTCACATCATCAGTAGGCTCGTTGAAGCGGACCGTGCTGCTGTTCAAGGCGCGGTAGACAAGCTCTTTGGCTAGTAAAGGACTGATCCCGCTAAATGCAGCAACAAGCAGCTTATCAGGAGTCAGCGAGCTTGGTGAAAGCGGCTTAGGTGCCGTACCGAAGTGAATGCTGTCCTCATCAGGAACCGGCGGGTTAAGCAGTGTATCCGCCGCGTTTACCAGCGCCTGGGTGAATCGATCAGCATCCGTGACGGCGAGCGGATCTTCCTTCCCTTGTTCAGGAGGCGCTACATAGGCAGTACCCGGCATGATGACGCGGAAGCTGCTGATCGCAGGCGTAACATGGTGAATGCCGTCATGGATTGTCTCCGATGCGACGTCGAGCAAAATGATATTGCTGTGACGCCCCATGAGCTCAATGACGATCCGCTTGTAGAACGTATCGCCAAGTTCGTCCCGCTGCCGGATATCAAGGTGAATGATTCGTTCGTTTCCGACCTGGCGCACCGCTTCGATGACGCCGCCTTCGCAATATTTGCGAAGCAGCATGCAGAACATCGGCGCTTCCATCGGATTAAGATAGGACTGCTCGGTCCAGTGGACACGCGGATAGGTCGGGTTTGCCGATAGCAGCAGCTTGCCCTGCGCACCGTTCCCTCGAATTTGCAAGACCAGGTCATGTGAAGTGGGCTGATGTATTTTATAAATGCGCGCACCGATTAAGGTTTGCAGGTCATGCGTGACGGCGCGAGTAACGATTCCATCCAATGCCATGATGCTCTTTATCCCCTTTGTTTCTGTTTCATTTCACTATCATGCCATATTCGAGACAAAAACTTAAGTCCTAAGCTGGGATATTTTGCAGTTTGTCCGAATACATTTAGGCCATATAGGCTGTCCGTCAGGCGGCAAGTAACAGGAGGGAGGGCGGGGCATGGAACAAGGTAAGTGGCACCAGATGGAAACAAGCGAGCTTGCTGAGGCGCTTCAAGCTTCTTTGGATACCGGTCTTGCACCAAGTGTAGCAGCGGAACGTTTGCGTGAAGTCGGTCGAAATGAGCTGACGGAGGGGAAGAAGGTTCCTCCGATTATGCTGTTCCTCGGTCAGTTCAAAGATTTTATGGTGCTAGTGCTCATGGGGGCAACGTTGATTTCCGGTTTGCTCGGCGAATATTTGGATGCGATCACGATTGTGGCCATCATTGTCATCAATGCGATACTGGGGTTTGTGCAGGAATTCAGAGCCGAGAAATCGCTTCGCGCACTAAAGGCGTTATCCGCACCGCTGGCGAAGACTTTGCGCGGAGGCGAGTCTATCGTCGTGCCCGCAAGTGAATTGGTACCGGGAGACCTCGTTGAGCTGGAAAGCGGAGATCGTATTCCTGCTGACATTCGCTTCATTGAGGCGAACAGCTGTTATGCGGAGGAGTCTGCATTGACGGGAGAATCCGTTCCGGTCAACAAGCACTGCTTGGCGATTAAGGCAGAGGAGCTCCCGCTCGGAGACATGCGCAACTTTGGATTTATGGGAACGATGATTACTCGCGGCACGGCAAAAGGGATCGTAGTTCGAACCGGCATGAACACCGAGATGGGCAAAATCGCTAACCTCATTCAGCAGACCGAGACCATGGAAACACCGCTTCAGCATCGTCTTGAGCAGCTCGGCAAAATCCTCATCGTCGTCGCACTGGCGCTGACCGTAATGGTGGTTGTTGCTGGTATCTTGCACGGACAACCTGCTTATGAAATGTTCCTCGCGGGCGTTAGTTTGGCCGTTGCCGCAATTCCGGAAGGGTTGCCGGCAATCGTAACCATCGCACTCGCACTCGGTGTTCAGCGGATGATCAAGCGCCGCGCCATCGTACGAAAGCTGCCTTCCGTGGAAACCCTCGGCTGCGCGTCTGTTATTTGTTCGGACAAGACGGGTACACTGACGCAGAACAAAATGACCGTAACGAAGCTGTGGATCGGCGGTCAAGGGATGGATGTTACCGGAGATGGTTATGAACCGATGGGTTCTTGCTTCGAAGGCGGCAAAGCAGTCGATCTTAAGCAGCATCAACCGCTGCGCAGGCTGCTGCAAATCGCGGCCTTGTGCAACAACGCCACTGTCACTCGTATTGACGACGAGCAGGAGGCGAAACGGAAGAAGTCCAAAACAACCTTCGTTCAGGATGAATGGGTGCTTAAGGGCGACCCGACAGAAGGGGCTTTGACAGTCCTTGCAGCCAAGCTCGGAGTCACATTAAAGTCACTTGACGGACTGTATCAGCGGGTAAAGGAATTCCCGTTTGACTCGGATCGTAAACGGATGTCCGTGCTCGTCAGCCACCAAGGCGGCCGCCTTGTATGTACCAAAGGGGCGCCTGACGTGCTGATGGAGCAATGTTCATACATTCTGTGGGACGGCAAAGTCGTTCCGTTTACAGCAACGTTGAAGCAAAAAGTAAACAATGCAAGCGAAGACATGGCGCAAGCTGCGCTGCGTGTGTTAGGGTTCGCTTACCGGGATTTGCGATCGCATGATGCGGCAGAAGATGAAGCCGATGTGGAGAACCAACTGATCTTCGTAGGTCTCTCGGGTATGATCGATCCGCCGCGCCGCGAAGTTCGCGAATCGATTGCGAACTGCCGCCGTGCAGGAATCAAGACCGTGATGATCACGGGCGATCATCAGCTTACTGCAGAAGCGATTGCCGGCCAGCTTGGCATTATGCCAAGAGGCGGTCTGGCGATCAGCGGACAGCAATTGAACGGAATGAGCGAAGAGCAGCTGGATCGTCTGATCGACAACATTTATGTCTATGCGAGGGTGTCTCCGGAGCATAAACTTCGTATCGTAAAAGCGCTGCAGCGCAAGGGCCATGTCGTCGCCATGACAGGCGACGGTGTCAACGATGCACCTGCTATTAAAGCCGCGGATATCGGGATTGCAATGGGCATCACCGGAACGGACGTATCGAAGGAAGCAGCGTCACTTGTGCTCAGCGATGATAATTTCAGCAGTATCGTGGCAGCGATCGAAGAAGGCCGCGGTATCTATGAGAATATCCGCAAATTTATCCGCTATTTGCTGGCATCCAACGTAGGCGAAATTTTGACGATGTTCCTGGCTATGATGGCCGGACTTCCTCTCCCGCTCGTGCCGATTCAAATTCTCTGGGTCAACCTGGTTACAGATGGATTACCGGCGATGGCGCTGGGCGTCGACCAAGCGGAGAAGGATCTCATGCAGCAGAAGCCGCGTTCGGCGAAAGAGAATATTTTTGCAAGGCGGTTGGGCTGGAAAATCATAAGTCGAGGTATTCTAATCGGGGTTTGCACGTTAGCCGCTTTCTGGATCACGCTCCGAATTGCGCCTAAAGATCCTGCTAATCTGATCCATGCACAGACAGTCGCATTTGCCACACTCGTTATGGCACAGTTGATTCATGTATTTGACTGCCGCAGCTCCCGTTCGATCTTCCACCGCAATATTTTGCAAAATAAATCCTTATTGTTAGCGGTGCTGTCGTCCGTTCTGCTTATGCTCGGCGTGCTCTATATCGAAGCGCTGCAGCCGATCTTCAAGACCGTTCCGCTTGGTTTCCGCGATTGGTGCCTCGTCATTGTGGCAGCGGGCATTCCGACCTTCATGATGGGCATCGGCAGCGTACTCGGCACAACCGAGAAGAAGAAAAAATCGAATTGGCCGCTTAGCGGGCCTAAATCAGTTACTAGATAAGCGAAGGAACCGGTGGATATGCCGCCGGTTTCTTTTTTTGCGGTTAACCTTCCCCTAAGGTTATAGTTTATACTTGGTGCAGGAGGCGGAGGATGAAAATCAACGACTTGGCCAAACAGCTGAATATAACACCGCGGGCGATACGATTATATGAATCGAAGGGTCTGCTTAAACCGGAACGCGGGCAAGAGAACGGCTACCGTTATTATTCCGAAAGCGAAGCGTGGCGACTACAAACGATCTCGTCCTTGCGCGAACTGGGACTTAGCATTGAACAGATCAAAGCACTTATGTTAAGACTGGATCAAGGGGATTCTGTCACCGTTCATCACTATCTTGAATTGCAGCGCATGGCAATGACTTCAAAATGGGTGGAGTGGAAATATGCGATCGGCATGCTCGACGAGCTGATTGCAAGGTGCGAGCAGAAGCAGCAGTTGGACACGGAAGATTTGTTTCAATTAACGGAAGAGCTGAAACTGATTCAGCATAGTCAAGCTACTTGGCTCGATACATGGGTCTTCGATCAGCTGGCGGCTATTTACGATCGATCTGAAGCTATGCTGTCGACAGGAACTGCATTATCTCAAGCTGAATACGAATCGGCGCTGGATTTTATCGTACAGTGGGTATCTCCGAAGTCAGGAGAGCAGGGGCTCGATATCGGAACAGGAACAGGTAATCTAGCGGGTAAGATGCTGATGCTTGGAGCTAATATGTCGGCATTGGATCAATCCAAAGAAATGCTGGCCAAATGCAGGGCAAGATTTCCGGCGATGACCGCTAAACTTGGCAATGCGCTGGCGCTTCCGTTCATGGACAGGCATTTTGCATTTGTTGTGTCGGCTTTTGCGCTGCATCATCTGAATGAAAAACAGCAGCATCTCGCGCTGGATCAAATGGATCGCGTGCTGTCGCCGTGCGGGAGAATTTGTTTGGCTGGGCTCATGTATGATGGTATTTCGAGTCCGAAGCCGGATACCACGAAGCATCCTACGAATCGGCATGAACTGCTCGAGTGGTTCAGAGATCATGACTATATCACCGTATCGCAAGCAATGAATCCATGGATTCATGTCGTTTACGCGGTGCGCAAACATTGACCTTCACCTTGCGTAAACCCTTAAGCTAGCGAGGAAAGACAAATTAGGAGGGAAACGCATGCCAGACCATGATCAAATTTATCAAAGTGAAGCGGAACGCTATGACCAGCTTGTTTCGTTCGAGGATGTAAATCACAATTTGCCGCAAACCATCAAACGAATCGTACCCAATTTGTCCGAAGTGGCCGCGCTCGATATCGGTGCCGGTACAGGCCGATTAACAACGATGCTCGCTCCACTTGTTTCCACCATTACAGCAACTGATGCCTCCGGTGCCATGCTTGAAGTGGCTTCGAGCAAACTGTCAGCTCTTGGACTATCAAACTGGCGTACCGAGGTTGCTAAGCACGATCAGTTACCTCTAGCGGATGATAGTGCCGACCTTGTAACGGCAGGCTGGACCATCTGTTACTCCACTAACAGCGGAGACCGTAGCTGGAGGTCGAATTTGTCCGTGATCATGGCCGAAATCGGCAGAGTCTTGAAACCCGGAGGTACTTTAATCATCTTCGAAAACTTCGGCACGGGCTCTTCGATCCCTAATCCACCGGACTTCTTGACCGATTATTACGCAGCACTCGAAAACGAATACGGCTTCAACCACGAAGCGATCCGCACCGATTATCGATTCGAATCCGTCGCCGACGCCGTTGCGATAACCGATTTCTTCTTCGGCGAATGGCTCAGCACCCAAGTAAAAGCCAACAACAGTCCGCTCGTCGAAGAGTGGACCGGCGTGTGGTGGAAGACGTTTGATTAGTTTTGAGAAAAGAGTAGAGCAGATTAGTTGTGGGATTGGCGTTAATGTTGGTTTGGTTAAATGGTGTTACGCGATTAGCGTTAGTGTACAGTTGAGTTTGTTTGAGGAAGAAGGGAGTCGCTAAAATAGCGACTCCCTTCTTCATTTCAGTGCCGCAGGCAGCCCGCTATTAAGCGCGGGCACCAAGATTGCCAGGCCGCATAGAGGCCTGGCAATCCACCCAAACCAACTTCTCCGCCAGGAAACAGGCGGCCCCAGATTGCCTGGTCGGCGAAGACGACCACTGGCAATCCATCCCCCAGCGCCTAAAGTAAAGCGTGTCCCGAACGGGACGAAAGCGACCCTAGCACGCACCGGATCTAATGCGCCTCTAAGGCGGATCACGTTATGATGGTCCCGTAGGGACACCAGGTGGATAGTAGGCGCTTAAAGTAAAGGCGTGTCCCGAATGGGACGAAAGCGAGGACGAGCACGCATGGAACCCGGGAGCGCTTCTGTGTGGCACAAACGTTATCCCATTCCGGGTGTCCAGAGGGCGGGAGTCCTCGGGGTCCCCCTTTCGAAGGGGGATTTAGGGGGATGCCCTTTTAGTGCAACAAAGTGATGCAATAATGCAAAGATTAAGGTACACTAAATAAATTATAATGGAGTATATAAAAATTTTATTTGAGTTCGATCGGACAAAAGGGAGTGCGAGTAGATGAATTTCACGAAGATGCATGGACTGGGCAATGACTTTATTGTTGTCGAAGGAGAAACGAAATTACCGGATAACGCAGCTGAACTTGCAGAACAGCTTTGCAATCGCTTTTTCGGCATAGGTGCCGACGGACTTGTTTATATTTTACCTTCAGAGAATGCCGATTTCCGGATGCGCATCATGAACTCCGATGGCTCCGAAGCAGAGCAATGCGGCAATGCGATCCGCTGCGTAGCGAAATACGTGTATGATAACGGCTTAACAAATAAAGAAACGCTGACCATTGAAACGCTTGGTGCAGGTGTGCAAGAAGTGCAATTGACAGTCGAGAACGGCAAAGCCGTACTGGTGCGCGTCAACATGGGACAACCGATTCTCGAAGGCTTGAAAGTGCCAACAACCATTGATGCCAATCCGGTCATCAATCAATCGATCGAAGTGGATGGACGCGAGTTCAAATTCACGGCCGTATCGATGGGCAACCCGCACTGTGTGATTTATGTGGACGATGCAGTTAACTTTGATCTTGCTGCATGGGGACCGAAGCTTGAAGTGCATCCAATGTTCCCTCGCAAAATCAACGTGGAGTTCGTAACGGTTCGCTCGAAAGACTTCACGGATATGCGTGTATGGGAACGCGGCGCAGGTCCAACCCTGGCATGCGGAACCGGCGCTTGCGCAACGGTAGTCGCGTCCGTGTTGAACGGGTACACCGATCGCACGGCAACGGTATCGCTGAAAGGCGGAGACCTGTTGATCGAATGGAACGAAGAGAATAACCATGTCTACATGACCGGACCTGCAGCAGAAGTATTCCGCGGAACGGTCTAAGAATCAAAGGATAGTAAGAAGGAGTTTTGAAAATGAAACCGGATTTACGGGAAGCGCTACAAGCGCGCATCTTGACCGGGGACGGCGCGATGGGAACCTATCTCTACGGGATGGGGTTCCCTGTCGGCGTTTCATACGAAGAATTTAATGTATTGCGTCCAGAGGTTATCGCAGATGTGCACCGTCGTTATTATGAAGCGGGAGCACGGGTCATCGAGACGAATACATTCTCGGCGAACCTGGCAAGCCTTTCTCATTATGGATTGGATAATGAAGTTGAAGCGATCAATCGTGCAGGTGTCCGGATTGCAAGAGACGCAGTGGGCAGCGATGCCTATGTTGTCGGCGCTGTCGGTTCGATACGTGCAGGCAAACGCAAGAACATCGCAGCAACCGAGCTGGAGCAGCTGTTTCATCAGCAGATGAGTGCGCTGCTGGATGCAGGTGTTGACGGCATTTTGCTGGAAACGTTCTATGACTTGGAGGAAGCATTGCTGGCGCTTCGTATCGCTCGCAAGCTCTCGGATATTCCGGTCATTTGCCAGTTTGCCGTCGAGAAAGAAGCGGTTACCCAAGACGGACAACCACTTGCTGTCGCGTTCGACAACCTGAAGCAAGAAGGAGCGGACGTGGTCGGCTTCAACTGCAGAAGCGGCCCGAATGGCATCATGCGTGCGATCGATTCAATCGTGGGCGACATCGTATTGCCGCTCTCTGTTTTTCCAAATGCAGGTATTCCGGATTATGTGGACGGCAAATATATGTTCTCGGCGACGCCGGAGTACTTTGCGCAATCGGCTCGTAAATTCGCGGACCGCGGCACTCGGATTATCGGCGGCTGCTGCGGAACAACACCGGAGCATATCGCGGCCATTGCAAAATCGCTGGAAGGGTACACGCCGCAACCGGTTCAGCTGGATGCGCAGCAGCTGCCCGTTCAGCAGGAGCGTATCGTCGTGCATTCGGCGCCGCAACCGGTACGAACAGAAAACAGCCCCAAACAAGCGGAACCAACGATTGTAGATTTGGTAAAAGAGCGCCATACCGTAATCGTGGAGCTTGATCCGCCGAGGGATTTAAACATTCAGAAGTTTATGGATGGTGCGAAAGCGCTGAAGGAAATTAAAGCGGATGCCGTGACCATGGCGGACAATTCATTAGCGGTCACGCGGATGAGCAACATTGCGCTGGCGTCTCTAGTACAGCATCAAGTCGGCATTCGCCCCCTTGTGCACATCGCTTGCCGAGATCGTAACTTGATCGGTACCCAGTCGCATATGATGGGGTTAGATGCACTCGGCATCGACCATGTCCTTGCCGTGACAGGCGACCCGGCTCGTTTCGGCGATTTGCCGGATTCCAGCTCTGTATATGATCTGACATCATTCGAAATGATCCGCATGATCAAGCAGTTGAATGAGGGCGTTGCATTCTCGGGCAAACCGCTTAAGCAGAAAGCAAACTTTATTACAGGCACCGCTTTTAATCCGAATGTCAAATATTTGGACAAGGCGATTGCGCGTCTGGAGAAGAAGATAGATTCCGGCGCAGATTACATCATGACGCAGCCGGTATATGATAAAGAACTGATCGTACGCATTGCGGAAGCAACGAAGCATTTGTCGGTTCCGATCTTCATCGGCATCATGCCGCTTGCAAGCGGGCGTAACGCCGAATATTTGCACAATGAAGTACCGGGAATTCAGCTGTCGGATGACGTTCGCAAACGGATGGCCGGTTTGGAAGGCGAAGAAGGACGTGCGGAAGGCGTTCGAATCGCGGAGGAATTACTGGATACAGCATTGGAATACTTCAAGGGCATTTATCTGATCACACCGTTTATGTTCTATGAAATGACGGTGCAGCTGACAGATTATGTTTGGCGAAAAACGAATGGAAAAACGGGTTAATCCCGTTTTTCTCCATATTTCAGACCGGATCCCGACCAAGCTCGTCCGGCACTGAATATTCTGAAAGAAGAAACGTACTGCATCGTTTATGAACGGCGCCGGCTGTTTCTTCTTGTGTTTATGCAATAATACTTGTTCGTATTGTAAAAATGAATTAGAATAGTCAATGGATGCACTTGCCATGCCGCTTCGGATGCGATAGAATAGGGGACCTGACTATCGGTACACATCTTGTAAGCAATCGGCTGGCCGAACGTATGCTCCGGACATTTTTCGTCAAGAATAATGCAATATTCTGTCATCAATCATGAAGGTTCCGGCAGAAGATTCGACTCCATCATTCTTGCGCTTATCTATACATCGTGTTCAATTGCATGATCATGCACGGGAGATACCGGAGGGGAACAGAAATGGCCATTAAGCTCATTAATATCGGTTTCGGAAATATCGTTTCCGCCAATCGAATCATCTCGATTGTAAGCCCGGAATCGGCACCGATTAAACGGATTATCCAAGAAGCACGCGACCGTCATATGCTTATTGATGCAACATATGGACGCCGCACACGCGCTGTTATTATTACGGACAGCGATCACGTTATTCTTTCGGCCGTACAACCGGAGACGGTTGCGCATCGGCTGTCGACTAAGGATGACGATCACGACGAATAGTGACGGGGAGTATTATGAACAGAGGATTGTTAATCGTATTATCCGGCCCATCGGGCGTAGGCAAGGGAACGGTTTGTTCCGAACTTCGGCATAAGCAGGGTGACCTCATTTATTCCGTATCGGCAACCACACGCTCACCTCGTCAAGGTGAGATCGACGGCATTAATTATTTTTTTAAATCAAGAGAACAGTTTCAAGATATGATCGCGAAGGATGCGCTTCTGGAGTATGCGGAATATGTCGGTAATTACTACGGCACGCCGCGTGATTTTGTTGAGCGTACACTTGCTTCGGGCAAAGATATCATTCTTGAAATTGAAGTGCAAGGCGCGTTAAAAGTCAAAGAGAAGTTTCCACAGGGTGTCTTTATTTTCTTGGTGCCGCCTTCTCTTGATGTGCTCAAACAGCGCATTACCGGACGCGGAACAGAGAATGCCGATATTATTGACCATCGCATGACCGTAGCGGTGGAAGAAATGAATCTTATTCATTATTACGATTATGCAGTCGTGAATGATCAGATTGACGCTGCGTGTCATCGCATACAGAGCATCATCGTAGCAGAGCATTGCCGTCGTGACCGATTTATCGCAGAGCTTGAGGAAGTGAAAGAAGCTTCCGAGAAAGCCTAGCATGAGTGAGGTGAAGGAACGTTGTTATATCCATCGATTGATGAAATGATGAAGAAGGTCGACAGCAAGTATTCCTTGGTTGTCGCAGCATCGCGTCGTGCAAGAATGCTTCGTGACGGAAGCAAAACAGAAATTCGTTCCCCAAGATCCCACAAGTACGTCGGGATTGCCCTTGAAGAAATCTACCAAGACATTCTTGTAGTAGAGAGTACGCTAAACAAGAAGGACTAAGAAATTCATGAAGCACAACGATAACAACCCTAGCGGTTGTTATTTTTTTAACATTTTAGGATTTATCCATTCATGATGCTACAGCGTAAGAGGAGTGATCATAGGTGCTGAAAGGAAAAACAATTGTACTTGGCATCTCCGGCGGAATCGCAGCTTATAAAGCGGCGACCGTGTGCAGCCGATTGGTGCAGGCAGGTGCCAACGTACGTGTCATCATGACGGAATCGGCAACGAAGTTCATTGCGCCGCTTACGTTGCAAACCCTGTCGCGTCATACCGTATACACCGACACGTTTGACGAATTCGATCCATCGGTTGTAGCGCATATCAATGTGGCGGACAGTGCGGATTTGGTCGTGATTGCACCGGCAACAGCCAACATTTTAGCGAAAATGGCACATGGCATCGGTGACGACATGCTGAGTACGACGCTTCTGGCAACGACGGCGCCGATCCTAATCGCGCCTGCTATGAACGTCCATATGTATGATCATCCTGCTGTCGCGCATAACATGGCACTGCTCGCGGAACGCGGAGCGCGCTTCGTAGAGCCGGGAACCGGATTACTCGCCTGCGGATATGTCGGCAAAGGTCGTCTGGCAGAGCCGGAAGAAATCGTGCAGGCTGTGAAGCAATGGTTCGAACAGAGCCAAGATTTAGCGGGTAAGAACGTAATCGTTACAGCAGGCGGAACCGTGGAACGACTGGATCCGGTACGCTTCCTGACCAATGATTCATCCGGCAAAATGGGCTTTGCCCTTGCAGAAGCAGCAGCGAATCGCGGGGCGAACGTTACACTTATTGCAGCTCGTACGAGCGTGGAGCCGATACAAGGCGTGCACATCGTGCATGTTGAATCAGCGGAGCACATGCTGCAAGCCGTGCTCGAGCGTTATGATACGGCAGATTTGGTGATCAAAGCAGCGGCAGTCGCGGATTATCGGCCGGTTGTACGATCAAACCGCAAAATAAAGAAAAAAGAAGAGAAGCTCGTCATCGAGCTTGAGCGGACGACGGACATCCTTAAGACGCTGGGCGAAAAGAAGAAACATCAATTCCTAGTTGGTTTCGCTGCTGAAACCGATCAAGTAGCGCAGTATGCGATGGACAAACTGGTTCGCAAGCATTGCGACCTCATCGTCGCAAATGATGTATCGCAAGAAGGCGCAGGCTTTAACGTCGATACGAATATTGTGCAGCTGTTCGGTGAGGAAGGGCTTGTGGAAGCGATGCCGATGCTTCGCAAACGGGAAGTTGCGGACCGCTTAATGACTATCATTACACAGCGGATGCAAACCAAGGCAGCAGCGGCCAAGGGGGCCGCTGAATGATTGCCAAAGTCATCGTAGATGTGCCGAGCCGTGCGACGGATCGGCCTTTTGACTATACCATTCCCGCCGGTCTGCTTGGCTGGGTAGAGGTTGGCAGTCGAGTAGGCGTTCCATTCGGGGGCCGTGTATTACAGGGATTCGTCATTGGGCTCGCTGATTACGCGGATGTTGACATGAACAAACTGAAGCCGATTGCTGAGCTTTTAGATCATATACCGCCACTATCGCCCGACTTAGTCGAACTGGCCCAATGGATCAGCGAGAAATATTTCTGCGCGCTTACCACTGCACTTCAAGTGATGATTCCTGCCGCGCTCAAAGGGAAAGCCGACTCTGTCGTGACGATCTCAGAGGAAGAACAGGAGATTTCTTGGCTTCAGGCAGGTGCTGGGGAAGCGCCATGGCTTGCGTTTATTCGTGCTAGCGGAGGTCCGGTTCGAATGGCCGCCTTACAGGAACGTTTTCCGGATGAAGCTGCTGCAATCAAGCAGGCTGTTAAGCTGGGGATTTTGACGGAGCAAGTTACGATAAAGGACCGGCTGTCCGTTCGTAAAGTGTTGACGATCTATCCGCCGGATAATGAGGCTTTGGCCCAAGAAGCGTTATTGAATTACTCAGCACGCGCTGCCAAACAGCAAGAAGTGCTTCGCTACATGCTGGAAAACCGCGAACCGATTACAATGACTGCGCTTGTTGAGACATTGTCAACGACATCCAGCACAATTCGCGCCGTTGCAGATAAGGGTTTTATTACACTCCGTGAAGTTGAACAGCAGCGTGATCCATACGCAGGACGTCATTTCAAACGTACAGAGCCGCTTCCGTTAACGGAAGGCCAGCAGGCTGTCTATGAAGAAATCGCGGAAGCCTTGGATGCGGAGGCGTCTCGCGTATTTTTGCTCCATGGTGTCACAGGCAGTGGCAAAACGGAAGTGTACTTGCAAACAATCGAGCGCTGCTTACAGTACGAGCGGCAGGCGATCGTCCTCGTTCCGGAGATTGCTCTCACGCCGCAGATGGTTGAGCGATTCAAAGGGCGTTTCGGCGATTCCGTAGCCGTCTTACATAGTCGGCTATCTAACGGTGAGCGTTACGATGAATGGCGGAAAATTCGCGAAGGCCGCGCGCAGGTTGCAGTCGGGGCAAGATCCGCTGTATTCGCCCCATTCCGGCGTGTAGGCTTAATTATCATTGACGAAGAACATGAGTCTTCCTACAAACAAGAGGAAAGTCCGAAATATCATGCCCGGGATGTTGCTGTTAGACGTGCCAGGCAGCATGGCGCTGCGGTTGTTCTGGGTTCAGCGACACCTTCTCTCGAAAGCTACGCTGCTGCTTCACGCATACTTACCTCCACTTCGGTTTCATCTGATTCAGGAGCAAACGCGTCAGGCGGGGCAGCCCTTCTTCCCATGCCTCACCGGGTCGGCAATCGTCCGATGCCCAAGGTCCATCTGATCGATATGCGCGATGAGCTCAAAGAAGGCAATCGCTCCATGTTCAGTCGCCAGCTCCACGCGGCGCTGCTGGATCGCTTGGAGAAAGGCGAGCAGTCGGTGCTGCTGCTGAACCGAAGAGGTTATTCGACCTTCGTGATGTGCCGCTCATGCGGATATACGGCGCAATGCCCGCACTGCGATATTTCGCTGACCTTTCATCAGAAGTCGCGCGTTATGCGTTGCCATTACTGCGGCCATGCCGAGCAGGCACCTGAGAAATGCCCGACTTGCGAAAGCGAGCATATTCGATTCTTCGGTACAGGTACGCAGCGGGTTGAAGAAGAACTGGCCAAGCTGTTTCCCGGTATTCGTGTCATTCGGATGGATGTGGATACGACGACCGAGAAAGGCTCGCACGAGAAATGGCTGACCATGTTCGGCGAGCGCAAAGCAGATGTGCTGCTCGGCACGCAAATGGTGGCGAAAGGGCTTGATTTTCCATACGTTACTTTAGTAGGCGTCATTGCCGCAGATACGTCGCTGCATTTGCCTGATTTCCGCGCAGCGGAGAAGACGTTCCAGTTGCTTACACAGGTTGCGGGCCGCGCTGGGCGGCATGAGCTGCTAGGTGAAGTTATCGTGCAAACCTACAATCCGGAACATTATGCGATCGTTTCGGCGCAGCATCATGATTATTCGGCATTCGTGCAGGAGGAGCTGAAGCATCGTCGCTTCATGTCGTATCCGCCATTTTGCAGGCTGATTGTAGTGACCTTATCGGATGAACAGCTGACGCTTCTTATTACGGCAGGCGATAAGCTCGCATCCACGCTTCGACAGCTAGCCTATGAATCCGGTGTGAAAGGCTGGATCGATAGTGATGGCAGCCGATTTATCGATATTTTGGGTCCGGTTGCGTCTCCTATTCCGCGTATGAAAGATCGCTATCGTTTTCAATGTATGATAAAATATCGTGGAAACGTTGGGGCCATCGACCTGTTGAAGCAGGCGATCAGCATGATTTCGGGACCGCAGGGTCAACCGCCTGTGCAGATCAGCGTTGACGTAGATCCGCAAGTGATATTATAAGTTTAAATTTTTATTATAGGAGGTCAAATGATGGCTATTCGACTGATTGTTCAAGATCCGGATCCGGTTTTGCGCGAGCGCGCGGCAGAGGTAACGAAATTTAATGCTAATTTGCATAAATTACTTCGCGATATGGCGGAGACGATGTACGATGCGGACGGAGTGGGTCTGGCTGCACCGCAGGTAGGCATCTCCAAACGCGTCATCGTCGTCGATGTTGGCGATGATCATGGTTTGATTGAAATGGTAAACCCGGAGATTATCGAGGCTGAAGGCGAACAGCTTGGACCTGAGGGCTGCCTCAGTATTGCCAAAATCAGCGGTGATGTTAACCGTGCACAACGCATTAAACTAAGAGGGCAGGACCGTAACGGCGTAACGTTTGAGATGGAAGCGACTGATTTTTTGGCGCGCGCTTTTCAGCATGAAGTCGACCATTTAAATGGCGTATTGTTTACGGATATTGCGGTTTCGATCTACGATACGGCTAGCCGTCCTCCCCGAAATGAGAGTGAATAAATGCGAATCGTATTTATGGGAACGCCAGAGTTTGCCGTTCCATCATTGGAAGCCATAATTGCCGCAGGACATACCGTTGAGCTGGTGGTCACACAGCCTGATCGCCCGAAAGGTCGCAAAAAAACGTTGACGCCGCCTCCGGTTAAGGAAGCGGCTCTTCTTCGCGGACTGCCTGTTGCTCAGCCGGAACGGCTGCGTGGATCCGATACTGTGAAGCAGATTGCCGACCTTCAGCCGGACCTGATTGTCACTGCGGCATACGGACAGATCCTGCCGAAAGCGGTGCTGGACGTTCCGCGTCTGGGCTGTATCAATGTTCACGGCTCCTTGCTTCCGCGTTATCGCGGCGGCGCGCCCATCCAGCGCTCCATTATCAATGGTGAGAGCATGACCGGCGTTACGATCATGTACATGGCTGAAGGATTGGATACGGGCGATATGGTCAGCGTTGTCGAGGTACCGATTGCGGAGGAGGATACTTCCGGTACGCTGTTTGAGAAGCTTACTGTGGCCGGTGCTAAGCTGCTTGCAGAAACATTGCCTGCCATTGAAGCCGGAACAGCGAATCGGATCGTGCAAAATCACGAAGAAGCTACATACGCACCAAACCTGTCCCGCGAAGATGAACGGATCGACTGGAGCCGCAAAGCGAGTCAAATTTATAACCAGGTTCGCGGACTTTCCCCGATGGCGGGCGGTTTTACGATCTGGAATGGCGAGCCGTTCAAAGTGTGGGGCTGCCACGCCGTCGATCGCAGCAATGACAAAGCCTTGCCTGGCACGGTAACGAACCTGTCCGATGACGGAATTCTTGTACAAACAGGTGAGGGTTCGCTGCTATTGACGAATATTCAACCTGCAGGGAAGAAAGCGATGGATGCCGTGGAATGGCTGAAAGGGGCCAGACTTGAAGTGGGCACATTGTTCGGCGGTGGTGAAGCATGAGCGGAGGACCGAACAATCGCGGTAAAGGGTCAGGAGGCGTTGCAACCGGGCAAGGTCGCAGCGGCAAGAAACCAAACGGCGCAGTAAAAGGTGCGAAACAACAACAGCAGAAGCAGCCGCCAAGACGTAAAACAGCGCGCGAAGTTGCGTTGGATACGCTTGTGAAGGTGGCAGAAGCCGGAGCGTACAGCAACTTGCAATTAAACCGTGCGCTGCAGGATGCACAGCTATCGCGGCAAGATGCCGGTCTGGCAACTGAGCTGGTGTACGGCACGATCCAGCATCAGCGTCTGCTGGATGACAGGCTGAACATGCTCGTCACGAAAGGCTTTAACAAGCTGACGCCTTGGGTCCTCGTGCTGCTTCGCATGAGTGCGTATCAATTGCTGCTGCTTGATCGCATACCGGCGCATGCTGCCGTGAATGAAGCCGTCTCGATTGCCAAAAGACGCGGCCACAGCGGGATATCCGGCATGGTTAACGGTGTGCTGCGTAATTTGGAGCGCAGCTTGTCTGAACTGAAAGAGCCGATTGAGAATGCGAATCCGGTCAAGCGGATCGGCATCACGCATTCATATCCGGATTGGCTCGTCAAGCGCTGGATCGATAGCTACGGCGAGGCTGTAGCGGAGGAAATTTGCGCATCCGGCAATGAGCCTCCGCACAGCAGCCTGCGCGTGAATCCGCTGCGCTTATCTCGCGAGAAAGCCATTGGCCTCCTTACGGACAATGGGTTAGACGCAACTGCATCGAAGCTTGCCGATGCAGCCATCATCGTTAATGGAGGCGGGAACCTTGCTCAGTCAGAAGGGTATCAGTCCGGACTCTGGACACTCCAAGATGAGAGCTCCATGCTTGTTGCGGAAGTGTGCGCGCCGGCGCCCGGTATGAAAGTGCTGGATTGCTGCGCAGCTCCCGGGGGCAAGACGACGCATCTGGCCGAGCTGATGGAGGATCGCGGGCAAGTGTACGCGAACGACGTCCATCCGCACAAGAAACAGCTAATCGAAGAACAAGCCGCGCGTCTTGGTTTAAACGCCGTTGAAGCGATAACCGGAGATGCGCTCGAGCTGGCTTCGCGCTTCGAGCCGCAGAGCTTTGATCTGGTGCTGCTCGATGCGCCATGCTCCGGTTTCGGAGTGATCAGACGCAAGCCGGAGATCAAATGGACGAAGAGCGAAGCTGATGTTCACGCGATTGCTGCTTTGCAGACCGATCTGCTTCAAGTGGCCGCGAAGCTCGTAAAGCCGGGCGGTACGCTCGTATACAGTACGTGTACGATCGAACGGGAAGAGAATGAAGGGCAAATCGAGAAGTTTCTGGCGAGTCAGCCTGACTACAAGCTTGATGCCAATTGGTCCTCGCATATTCTGCGGCCGCTTAAAGAAGGCCAAGTTATCGATGAGAACTTCAAAGGGATGGTTCAGCTGCTGCCGCAGCAGTTTGGAAGCGACGGGTTCTTTATTGCCCGGTTGAAACGAGTTAACTAACCAGCTGCACAGCATGCAAACGCCCATGACAGCATCAAGTGGCCTGTTATGGGCGTTTGTGGTAAAATAATCAGGGGCACTCTTATCAAGAGGGCTCAGAACATATTTTGATAAAAGAAACAGGTGTAAAAACGATGAAACCGTTCATCTACGACTATACGTTAGATCAACTGCAAGATTGGATGAAAGAGAATGGCGAGCCTGCTTTCCGGGGAACTCAGCTGTTCGAGTGGCTTTATGTGAAACGCGTGAAGAGCTTTGAAGAGATGAGCAATCTCTCGAAGGGTCTTCGGCAGAAGCTGGAAGAACATTTTGCGTTCGTTACGCTAACTGAAATTACGAAATTCGAGTCGAAGGACGGTACGGTGAAGTTCCTCTTCGGCCTGCATGACAATCATGCAATCGAAACGGTTATTATGCGTCACAACTATGGCAACAGCATCTGCGTGACGACGCAAGTCGGCTGCCGGATCGGCTGCACATTCTGCGCATCGACGCTTGGCGGTCTGAAACGCAACCTTACTGCCGGCGAAATCGTCGCGCAGGTTGTGGTGGCGCAGCAAATGCTTGATGCAACGAAAGAGCGCGTATCGAGTATCGTAATCATGGGTTCAGGCGAGCCGTTCGAGAACTATGATGCGACAATGACGTTCCTTCGTAATATGATCCATGAGAAAGGGCTGAATATCGGCCAGCGTCACATTACGGTTTCGACAAGCGGCATCGTGCCAAGCATGTACAAATTCGCCGAAGAGAACACACAGATCAATCTGGCGATATCCATTCATGCGCCTAACGACAAGCTCCGTTCGAAATTGATGCCGGTTAACCGCCGCTTCCCGTTCGAGGAAGTAATGGAAGCTTGCCGCAACTACATTGCCAAGACAGGACGCCGGATCACGTTTGAGTATGCCTTGATCGGCAGCGTGAATGATCAAAGCGAGCACGCTCAAGAGCTGGCTGACGTACTGAAAGGCATGCTATGCCACGTGAATTTGATTCCGGTCAATCACGTGCCGGAGCGCGATTATGTGCGAACCCCGCGCGAGCAGATTTTCGAGTTCCACCGCATTCTAGAGAAGAACAATATCAATGCCACCATCCGCAGAGAACAAGGTCATGACATTGCAGCAGCTTGCGGACAACTACGTGCTAAACATATGGAGTCTACGGCGGGGTGATGAGTTGTGAAAATCGCTTATCGGAGCGATGTTGGGCGTATTCGATCCATTAATGAAGACACAGCTTGGTCGGACTCTTACGAGTTCGGCCTGACTGTGGCGATAGTTGCCGATGGTATGGGCGGTCACAAGGCAGGTGAAGTGGCAAGCCAACTAGCGGTAGACACCTTTCGGGAAGCGCTGGAGGATGTTGCTGCTGGGCTGTCCTTGGAAGAGCGTAAGCTGCTTATGAGGCAGGCTATTCTGCAAGCGAACGAAGTTATTTTTGACATGTCGTCCAACAACGAACAATTTCATAATATGGGAACGACCATAGTTGCCGCACTTATACAAGACGATAACGGAGTCATCGGTCACATCGGCGATAGCCGGGTTTATAAATGGAGAGAAGGCGTCATGACTCAGCTTACTGAGGATCATACGCTTGTTCAAGAGTTGGTTAAATCGGGTCAGATTACGCCGGAAGAAGCGGCGGTCCATCCGAGAAGAAATGTAATTACGCGTGCACTCGGCACGGATGAAGAGGTTGAAGTCGATATCATTTGCACTTCCTGGCGAGCCGGTGATTTGCTTATGTTATGCAGCGATGGTCTGACGACTATGGCTAGTACTTCAGCAATCGTGGAGACTTTAGGGCAGGATGATCTTACGTTGGATCAAAAGGCAGATCAACTCGTACAGCTGGCACTTGATGCCGGCGGAGACGACAATATTACAGTAGTGCTGCTGCATCATGCCGAAGACACAGAGCTCGAGGGGTGATCGACATGATAGGACATGAACTAGGCGGAAGATATGAAATTATTACACGCATCGGCGGAGGCGGCATGGCGCTTGTATACAAAGCCCATGATATTTTGCTCAATCGTAATGTAGCGGTTAAAGTGCTGCGTCAGCAGTTCGTACACGATGAGGAGTTTATTCGCCGTTTCAGACGTGAGGCGCAATCGGCAGCCTCTCTTTCGCATTCCAATGTCGTCAGTATTTATGATGTTGGACAAGAGGACGATACGCATTACATCGTAATGGAATATGTCGAAGGCAACAATTTAAACGAAATCATTAAAGAGCGTGCACCGTTGCAAACGGAGGAAGCGGTTCGAATTGCGATTCAAATTTGCGACGCGCTTGAGCATGCACATTATAATCAAATCATTCATCGTGACATCAAACCACATAATATACTCATCGGCAAGAACGGCCGCGTGAAAGTAACCGATTTCGGCATTGCACGCGCGGTTACCTCTTCGACGATTACCCAAACAGGTTCTGTGGTGGGTTCCGTTCATTATTTCTCACCTGAACATGCGAAGGGCGTCGTAACCGGCGAGAAATCCGACTTGTATTCGCTTGGCATCGTGCTTTACCAGATGGTGACGGGGAAGCTGCCTTTCTTAGGGGAGAGCCCAATCAGCGTAGCACTGAAGCATTTGCAAGAAACATTCGCCGAGCCAAGAACGCTTAATCCGTACATACCGCAAAGTGTGGAGAATGTCATTTTGCGTGCGATGCGGAAGAATCCGGCTGAACGTTATGCATCCGCCAAGGAAATGCTCAGCGATCTGGAAACCTGCTTGCAGCCGGAGCGATTGAAGGAACCGAAGATCACATTCGCCAATTCTGATTTTGATGAGACACGTGTTATGCCAGCGATTCGCGGCAGCATCGTCGATAAGATGACCGACACGATTTCGAATGTGAAAACCGAGCAGTCCGGCACATCGGAGAAAGTGAAAATCTCATCCGAGCAGCCGCCCGATCAAGATCGCTGGAATTCAAATGGTCTTGAAGAGGAGCCGCGCAAGCGCAGATGGGTCAAGCCTGTCGTGACCGTTGCTTCAACGTTGATTATTATTGCTCTTGTCTATTGGGGAGCCATGACCGTTCTAAGCTGGTTTGATATCGAAGAGGTCGATGTACCGTATGTGGTCAATAAGACAGAAACGGAAGCTCGCACCATGCTGGAGAATGCAGGCCTTAAAGTGGAAGAGCCCTCGATTTATACCGATAAAGAAGGGGTTCCCAAGGACGTCGTTTATGAGCAATCCAAGCCAAATCAACGGGTGAAGGTAGGTTCATTCATTAAGCTGTACGTCAGTAAAGGGCCTAAGCTCGCGACAGCCAGCAACTATGCCGGCAAGTCCTATGAGGATACGGTGGCAGCGCTGGTTGCTCTGGGCGTAGCCCAAGACAATATTACGAAGGATGAAACCTTCAGCGATGAGACGCCCGGTACCGTATTGGAGCAGTCTCCTGAGGCCGGAGCTGAATTTGATCCGAAGACAGTGAAATTCAATTTCACGGTCAGCCAAGGGAAAGAAACCTTCCCGATGCCGAATCTGATTAATAAGACGGAGAAAGAGGCCATTTCGATCTTGAAGTCCAAGGGCCTCAAAATTAACGAAGCGGATATCGTTCGCGAGCCTAGCTATAAGGAAAAAGGAACCGTAATTGCACAGTATCCTTTTGATCCCGAGGCTCCGGTTTCCGAAGGAGCGCCGATTACGATCACTGTAAGCTCCGGCTTACCGGAAGAAGCCATTGAATACACGTTCAATATCGTGATATCGCCTGCAGTAGCTGGCAAAACAAGCGAAATCCGCATTACGTATACGGATGCCCGCGGTGAGAATATTGAGTGGGGCAAACGGAAAATTAAAGATACACAGTCCTTCCCGGTTAAGGTCGTGCTTGATCCAAACACGGAAGCGATGGTTACGATTTATCGAGACAATCAATTTACCGACACCTTCTCCAAAACGTATGAAGATGTAAAATCAGGTGAAACCGGAGCGCCGGAAACGGTCCCGGGCACCGAAACGCCGCCGGCAGATCAGCCGGCGCAAACTGAGGAGAATCCAACTGATGGCAATACGACCACAAACGAGACCGACCAATAACAAGACCGATTTAACAGGAAGGATCGTTAAAGCATTGAGCGGCTATTATTATGTAAGGCCGCTCGATGCTTCCTCCGATGTGGAGCCGATCCAATGCAGAGCCCGCGGCATCTTCAAGAAACGCGGCGAATCCCCGCTCGTCGGCGACGTCGTTGAATACGAAGAGACGGAGAACGGCGAAGGAGCCGTAAACCGTATCTTACCGCGCAGTTCGGAGCTGATTCGCCCGCCTGTTGTGAATATTGATCTTGCTGTTCTGGTTTTCTCGGTCACAGAGCCGGCGCTGAACTTGCAGCTTTTGGATAAGTTTTTAGTTCATATCGAGCATGCGGGCATCCAAGCAGTACTTTGCCTTAGCAAGCAGGATCTCGCTGAAGATGGCGAGGATTCCGAAGAAGCGCGAACTGCCATGAACGATGTGCTTCGCATTTATCAACCGATCGGCTATGAGGTGCTTGTGACGAGCTCAAGGCAAGGCGATGGAACTCCGGCACTGGCAGAGCGCCTACAAGGCCATTTGGCGGTGTTCGCCGGCCAATCCGGCGTAGGGAAGTCCTCGCTGCTCAACGCGCTCGTACCGGGCCTCACGCTCGAGACAAACGCAATCAGTAACCGACTTGGCCGCGGTAAGCATACGACCCGGCATGTCGAGCTTGTTGATATTGGCGGGGGTTATGTTGCAGATACACCTGGCTTTAGTCAGTTGGATTTTGCCGAGCTGGGAATTGAAGAATTAGGCACTTGTTTCAGAGAAATGCGAGAGCTTTCTTCCGGATGTAAATTCCGTGGCTGTACACATATTCATGAACCGGAGTGCGCGGTGCTGGAAGCGCTGGGACGCGGAGAAATTGCGCCTAGCCGCCATAGCAACTACGTGCTGTTCATGGAGGAAATGAAAGAGAAAAAGCGGAGGTACTGAAATGTCTATCATTGCACCATCGATATTGTCGGCTAATTTTGCGACACTTGCAGACGAAATCAAAGACGTGGATCGTGCCGGAGCGGATTGGATTCATATTGATGTCATGGACGGCCATTTCGTCCCTACACTGACGTTCGGACCACTTGTCATTAGTTCTGTTCGGCCAGCCACGAAGCTTGTGTTCGATGTTCATTTGATGATCGAACGTCCGGAGCTGCATATTGCGTCTTACGTAGCAGCAGGCGCTGATCGTATTACGGTGCATGCCGAAGCATGCGTTCATCTACACCGCGTTATTCACCAAATCAAAGAAGCCGGATTGCCTGTCGGCGCCGCGCTGAACCCGGCTACGCCGATTAACGTCTTGGAGAACGTGCTGGATGACCTGGATATGGTTCTAATCATGACCGTGAACCCGGGCTACGGCGGCCAGAAGTTTATCCCTCAATCGCTTCAGAAGATTCGTCAGCTGCGCGCGCTGCTTGAATCGCGCGGCCTTGGTGACATGCTGATCCAGGTCGATGGCGGGATCAATGCAACCACTGCGAAGCTTGTCAGAGAAGCGGGTGCCGATGTGTTTGTAGCCGGCAATGCCGTATTCACTGAACAGGATCGCGCAGCGGCCATATCAGCTCTGCGATAGGAGTAGGAGGACTCAAGATGCCCGAATGGTTAAAGAAAGGCTTACTATGCACACTGTTTAGTTTAGGCTGCGGCCTGATGCTGGCGATCTTTCCAAATGTAAAGACTGGCGTCAATTTTCTGTTCTCCATTCTTGCACTTGTTATTGCAATCTTCTATTTCAAGCGGTTTACATCACTGCGCTCGCGAATCGTATTTGGTGTAATGTCGTTGCTGTTCTTTCTTTTCTTTACCGTTTTGATTGCCGTAGTACTTTATGCCAGGGCGCATCCAATGACTACGGCCTAACAGCTGGCTGATGACTTCGGGTTTGGAATAGGACAATCATAGATCGCATAGGATGGTTACATGAACGAACGTTCTTGTAGCCTTTTTTTGTGTGAAAAAGGCTGAGAGGACCGTTACGGATGTTTATTCAGCATACGAAGAACGTTTTGCTCACGCACACGCACATGCAAAACTAGAGCTTATGCTTATGAACGGTTTTGCTGAGGCAAAACTCTTAGGAGGGGTGGAGCATGAAATTTTACACGATCAAGCTGCCGAAGTTTTTGGGTGGCTTCGTGAAGGCGATTCTGAATACGTTCCAAAAGAACTAGCGGCTGCCAGCAAGGTATGAAGTCGCGCTAAGGAACGGTTCGACATGCAGCATCCTGAGCACAGAGCACAGCATTTGGTCCCTCCTGTGCCTAGACATGCAAAAAAGCACCTGATGGAATCAGGTGCTTTTTGTCCATGGCTTAATGCCGTTATACACGAGTCACTTTGCCGGCTTTCAGAGCACGAGTGCTGACATAAACACGTTTTGGTTTGCCGTCAACAAGAATTCTAACTTTTTGAACGTTAACGCCCCAAGTGCGGCGAGTTTTGTTGTTAGCGTGCGAAACATGGTTGCCTACCCCTGGACCTTTGCCAGTAATGAAACATTTGCGAGACATGAAATACACCTCCCTTGAAGAATCACTGCAAATAAACAGACTCCAATATAATAACATAACAAATCACATTCATCAAGCATTTGAAGATTCCATCCCTAAGGTATATAAAGCGCTTAAAATGCAGAAAATGGTCGTAAAATGGGCATTGGGCTTCAAAATCGTCATTATTTATAGTACAATGTTATTTAGTCCATAATAATAACGGTGAAGGAGTGGTTTTCCATGCCCCTGCAGATTAATTCGGAATTAGGCAATGTATTCATAACCGACCATGTTATCTCCGTTCTTGCCGGCTCAGCGGCACTGGATTGTTATGGACTGGTAGGTATGGCTTCAAGAAAGCAGCTGAAAGACGGAATTGCTGAGTTGCTCGGTCGAGATAATTTATCGCGCGGTGTTGAAGTCCACCGAGAGAACGACTACTTACACATTGATTTGTACATCATCGTTAGCTACGGCACAAAAATTTCCGAGGTCGCACATAATATTCAGTCGAAAGTGAAATATGTGATGAATGAGGTCATCGGCGTCAAGGTAGACGTCATCAATATTTTTGTCCAAGGCGTACGGGTATCTCGGTAGGAAGGGGTAATACGTTTGATTAAACGCTTTATTAACGGCTCAGACTTTACAAGTATGGTTCTGAGCGGAGCGGAAAGTTTGCAAAGTAATGTTGAGCGCATTAACGCGCTGAATGTGTTCCCGGTTCCGGACGGTGATACCGGGACGAATATGAATTTAACGATGACGTCAGGAAAACGCGAGCTGCAGAGCAAATCCTCCCCAGCAATAGGCAAAGTTGCGGAAGCGCTTTCTAAAGGATTGCTTATGGGCGCACGCGGGAATTCCGGCGTTATTTTGTCACAGTTATTCCGGGGGTTCGCCAAAAGTATCGTCAACTTGGATCAAATCGATCCGGTGCAGTTTGCTGCTGCACTTCAGAACGGTGTAGACATGGCCTACAAGGCCGTAGTTAAACCGGTTGAAGGGACGATCCTAACCGTTGCGAAAGATACGGCTAAACATGCGGTATCAATTGCTAAGCGCACAACAGATATGACAGAGATGCTGCGCGAGGTTGTAACGAAATCGAATGAATCGCTTGCACGTACACCGGATTTACTGCCCGTACTTAAACAAGTTGGGGTAGTCGATTCCGGCGGTCAAGGACTTGTTTGCATCTATGAAGGTTTTCTGCGTGCATTAACTGAAAACAGCGGAACTGTGGATGACAGTCATGTAGGTTCGGAGGCAGCCTCACCAGAGGTGTTCCCGGCGATGAAGGCTATGCCAGCACCACCGGTTCCACGTCCTAACCTGGTGCCATCCAGCGCGCAATCCCGCTTGGCAACCGAGAATATTGAATTTTTATACGATATGGAATTTTTCATTAATCGGAAGCTTGCAGGCCGCAATGTGCTGCGCTTCGACGAAGCTTTGTTTAAAGGCATGCTTAGCAGAGACGGGGATTCGATTCTTGTCATTGCTGACGATGAAATCATTAAAGTTCATGTTCATACACGCAAGCCGGGGGACGTGCTGAATTATGCGCTGCCTTACGGTGAGCTAACTGAAATTCATATTCTTAACATGCGAGAGCAGCACCGTGATCTACTTCATGATGAAGCTGCACAGCTGAGCGGCAGTACATCGGCAGCACCTGATGTCCTTGAGGATCCACTGAAGGAAACGGCGATTGTGGAGGAAGCGGCGCTTGGGCTTGCAGTCTCGGAAGTGCTGACGGGCACGCCTGCGGCTTCGATCACGGCGGAATCGGCTCATGAGTGGGCAGCATTCGGCATCATCGCAGTGGCCATGGGCGAAGGGATCGCGTCGATCTTCATGGATAACAATGTGGATGTTGTGTTATCCGGCGGACAATCGATGAATCCATCGACAGAGGATTTCGTCAATGCGATCGACTCGCTGTCGGCTGAGCATATTTACTTACTGCCGAACAACGGCAATATCATCTTAGCTGCGCAGCAAGCTGCTGAGCTGTGTGAACGAAATGTAACCGTTATACAAACGAAGAATATTCCGCAGGGTCTCGCAGCTGTTCTGGCCTTTAAGGAAGACGGTACTGCTGAAGAGAACGCAGAAGCGATGAGCGAAGCCGCTAAGCAGGTACGTTCGGGCCAAGTAACCAATGCGGTACGCAATACATCGATTGACGGCATTACCATTCATGAAGGCGATTATATCGGCATCATGGAGAAGTCCATTGTGACAGCTTCCCCAAGCTTACAGGAAACTTGCCGGGAGCTGCTCGCCAGAATGCTGGAAGACGGCGGTGAGCTGGTCACCATTCTCACAGGTGAACAAGCAGACGAAGCCGTAACTGCGGAATTCGTACAATGGGCAACCGAAACCTTTGCACATGCAGAACTCGAAGTACATGAAGGCGGGCAACCGCTTTATCCATATCTATTTGCAGTGGAATAGGGGGTGCTGGAATGGGTGCAATCAAGATATTAACGGACAGTACGGCGGATATTCCAAAGCGTGTCCGTGAGCAGCATAATATCGAAATGGTACCGCTTAAGGTGCTTTTCGGTGAGGATACGTTTCTCGATGGAGTTACCATCACGAATAGTCAATTTTATGAGCGATTGGCCAAAGCGGATATGCTGCCTACCACCTCACAGCCCTCTCCGGTAGAGTTTATGGAAGCGTACGAGCGTGTGCTCGGTTCAGGGAAGGACACTTCTATTATCTCGATTCATCTGTCCTCTGCACTAAGCGGCACTTATCAATCGGCGGTTCTAGGCTCAACCTTGCTTGACGTGCCCGGCGATATCACGGTGATCGATTCCAAATCCGCGTCTTATGGCTGCGGTATGTTGGCTGTTAAAGCAGCAGAGATGGCGGCTGCGGGTGAAACCAAAGAAGCCATTGTCGCCAAGGTGGAACATATGATTAAAGATCGCCGCATGTACTTCTTGCTGGATACGCTTGAGTATTTGCAGAAGGGTGGTCGAATTGGCAAGGCAGCGGCTTTGTTTGGTTCGATCCTTAACATTAAGCCGATCTTGACGATCGACAGCGAAGGCGAAGTAACGGCAGTGGATAAGGTGCGCGGAACCAAGAAAGCGATGCAGCGCATTATCGACTTGTTCAAGAACGACTTCGGCAATGATCCGATTGAAATGACAGTCGGGTGGACACATAAGAACGAGCTGGCGCTTGAGCTTGCAGCTCTGGCGCAAGGACAGCTTAACATACGCAGCATCCGGCAAACCGAGATCGGCTCCGTTATCGGAACGCATGCCGGTCCGGGTGCCGCTGCTTTATTTATTACGCGGGTGTGAGGTAATGGGGATGAAGCTGGATCAAATAACGGTCCGGCAAATGAAAGGCGTGAGTGCTCAGAAGGAATTGGAGCTTCACGCCTTTGGCGTTCATACGATCGCAGATTTGCTGGATTATTTTCCGTTTCGATATGAAGATTATCGGATTCGGAGCTTAGGGGAAACGAAGGATGGGGAGAAAGCGACCGTTGAAGGCAAGATTATGGGCAATCCGCTCCTGCAGCGGCTCGGCCGTGCTAAGACTCGCTTAACCTGTAAGATAGTGATCGACGGCATATTAGTGACGGCCGTGTGGTTTAATCGGCATTTTTTGCAGGATCAGCTGATTCCCGGCCGGGATATCGTTCTGACGGGCAAGTGGGAGCAGCAGCGGCTGCAAATCACGGTGTCGGAATCCGAGTTCCCTGATAAAGGTGCCTCGCGCTCAGGGACTCTCCAGTCCGTCTACTCCGTTGGCGGGAGCGTGACACAGCCATGGATACGCAAAATCATGGCGCAAGCGCTGCTTCAATACGGTCCGATGGTGGAAGAGATACTGCCTGTTGAATTGATGGACAAGCATGGCCTCATGCTGCGCCGCGATGCGGTGAAGCAGATTCATCAGCCTGAAGATATCGCGCAAGGGCAAGCAGCTCGCCGCCGACTTGTTTATGAAGAGCTGTTCTTGTTCCAGTTAAAGCTGCAGGCGTATCGCACGATTAACCGCAAGCGGATGGATGGCGTCGCCCATGTGGTTGATGCGGAATCGATCCGGGTTTTCGTTCGTACGCTGCCTTTTGAGCTGACGGATTCGCAGAAGAAGGTTGTTAACGAGATATTGATCGATATGCGCCATCCTTCCTGCATGAACAGACTGCTGCAAGGCGATGTTGGTTCCGGGAAAACGGTCGTAGCGGCGATTGCGCTATTTGCCGCCTATAAAGCGGGTCACCAAGGGGCGCTGATGGTGCCGACGGAGATCTTAGCGGAGCAGCACTATCGCTCCTTACAGAAGCTGCTAGGCGGTGTTGGGCTGCAGGTTGCACTGTTAACAGGCAGCTTGACGGAGAAGAAACGCCGCGATGTGCTGGCAGGACTCCAGATGGGGCTTATTGACGTGATCGTTGGCACGCAGGCCATTATTCAGGAAGGCGTTAATTTCCGCAGTCTCGGTATAGTAGTAACCGATGAGCAGCACCGGTTTGGCGTTAACCAGCGGAGTGTATTGCGACGCAAAGGGATGAATCCCGACGTGCTTACGATGACTGCGACTCCGATCCCCAGAACGCTTGCGATTACGGCGTTCGGCGACCTCGACGTATCTACGCTGCGCGAACGTCCGCAAGGACGGAAGCCGATTCAGACGAATTGGGTCAAGCATAATATGCTGGACCGGGTGCTCGGCTTCATTCGACGCGAGGTAGAGGCGGGGCGTCAGTGTTATTTTATATGCCCGCTCATCGAGGAATCGGAGAAGCTGGATGTGCAGAATGCGATCGACTTACATATTCAAATCCAGCAAGCTTTCCCGGATTTAAAGATCGGACTGCTGCATG
Organism: Paenibacillus rhizoryzae; assembly: GCF_059686995.1. Classification (NCBI taxonomy): domain Bacteria; kingdom Bacillati; phylum Bacillota; class Bacilli; order Caryophanales; family Paenibacillaceae; genus Paenibacillus; species Paenibacillus rhizoryzae. The sequence continues at coordinate 565,954 of NZ_JCAALT010000001.1, forward strand.
GACGGTTAACTACCTCTGACAAAGATGAAGTGATGCGCGCATTCAGTGAGAATGAAGTGCATGTGCTCGTAGCAACTACTGTCGTGGAGGTCGGGGTCGACGTGCCCAACGCTACATTGATGGTCATTATGGATGCGGAGCGGTTTGGCTTGTCGCAGCTGCATCAGCTGCGCGGGCGAGTAGGACGCGGCGGCCATCAATCCTACTGTGTTTTGATTGCCGATCCGAAATCGGAAATCGGTCGCGAGCGGATGAAAATCATGACGGAAACGGATGATGGCTTCGAGGTTTCGCGGCGAGATTTGGAGCTGAGGGGACCCGGCGATTTCTTCGGGACGAAGCAAAGCGGCGTTCCGGACTTTAAGCTGGCCGACATGGCGGCCGATTTTGCAGTGCTCGAGGAAGCCCGGGACGATGCGGCTGAGATGACGGCGAAGCCGGATTTCTGGACGGCAGCGGCCTATGCCAGACTGCGTGATTTGCTGAAGAAAGAGCAACTTTTTCAAGGGGAACTCTTGGACTAGTTTTTAAAGTGGCTGTCTTAGCATATAGTACAACGAATGGCTTTAAGAAGCCGACGGAGGTGCTAGCCATAAGATGAGCTACACGAAATATGGTATCCGGCCCGAGCTGGTCGAGCGTGTGAAATTGAAGATGAAGAATCCGGTCGTGAAGGATCGTATGAAGATGCTGTTAAATGGTGTGACCAAATATGATTTACAGGATCGCACGAAAGTAAAGAAGCTAGTCAAGACGTCAGCCGGCATCTTACAAGAGTCACTTACGGAGCAGCAAGAAGAGCAATTAATTGCCTTCATCCTCGGTCAAAAAATCGATCCTTCAAACACGATTCACCTTATCAAGCTATGGGCTATGTTCCGCTGATCCTTGGATCGGCGGTTTTTTTTTGCTCATCTGGTGCTGGTGCATTCAAATAGGTGCGATACATGAAGCATCGTCATTCGCCACACTGCCGACTGTTTTGCCAACGGGATACGCCTCAAGCAGCTCAGACGGGAAGGGGGTCAGCAGCGCATGGAGCTGCTGTTGATCCTGCATGGAGCGGTCAAGCCACATCGCTTCATGCTCTTCGTGGAGGATTACCGGCATCCGATTATGGATCGGGGCCATTAGCTCATTAGGCTCTGTTGTCAGAATCGTACAGGTGCTCAGTTTAATGCCTTCCGGAGAAACCCATGTATCATATAGCCCGGCCATGCTGAAAAGCTTGCGGTCGCGTTTCACGATGCGCATCGGCTGCTTGTCCTTCTCATCTTGCCGCCATTCATAGAAACCATCGGCCGGAATAATGCAGCGTTTGCGGCGAATGAGCTGCTTGAATGCCGGTTTCTCCCATACGGTCTCCGAGCGCGCATTGAGCATTTTGTTGCCAACCTTCGGGCTGTCTGCCCATGAAGGGACAAGCCCCCATTTGAGCTCGCCGAGCCGGTTCTGCGTTCCGTCGCCAACGATGGCGAACACCATTTGACCAGGGGCCACATTATATTTGGGCTGATTGTAAGGCACATTCGTGGAAGAAATCCAATAACGTAACATTAGCTCTTCCAAAGATACTGTAATGGTATAACGTCCACACATCGTCTGCAGACCTCCTGCACATATTCGTCCTATTCTCTCCAGTATACTACGGGCGGCTAATTGATTGTAGAGAAGCCCATACTAAATTGTATACCCGTGGACAAGAAGAAACGGATGTCGCCCCATAATGAAAGGAGTGGCGAAGCGCATGGAGCATCAAGGCAGCACGAACCCTTCAGTGATGAAGCGAATCCTATTGGTACTGCGCAGATTGCCTGCACGAATCGTGGCTTATGTAGCGGCGAAGCGGCGGGCGAAACGAGCTTCTTCGAAGCTGGCGCAGCACGCGATTCCAGTGGAGCTCAAGCCGGAGTTCGTCCGGGAGCTGCGAGCAGGTTGGAAGTCACTTGGGGAGCAATCGACAGAATTGCCTAAAGAGCAGCTGTCCGAGTTGTATAACGAGCAGGAACGTGCATTAATCCATCGGATTCGTCACGAAACAGAGATCGCCAATCAGAACAACGTGACTCGTACCGAGGCGTATCGCGCCGTTTATTTTCGGAGTCCTGAGCTGCACTGGGCGTTGCTGGCCCATCTGGTTTCCCGCAATGGCGGCTGGAATATGACGGATCTGCAGGGCGAGCTGCTGCCGCGGCTGCTTGATCGCGCCTATCGCAAGCAGACGTTTCTGCTGCTGGAACGCGCGAATGCTATGATTTTTCAAGATGCTTATCCCCAGCTGCTACTCTACGAGGCTTCGCGGAAGGAAGGGCGGGAGCTCTTCTCGTTATTGCCTGCCTTTGGCGTGTCCGGTTTCATGCGTCCGGTTTGGTCGCAATTCTGGCGTCGGAAAGATGCAGCCACTCTGACCACCGCACTTATCGTGAATGAGCAGCATGTCATTGAAGAACCGCTGGTTCGCAGTACGTTCTTCAAGGAGCATGTCATTCGAAAGCCTGCCTTCCTATTGCAAACGCCGCTACAGACGAATGCTGTATTTATGCCGTATGGCGCACCGTACGAAGGGGCTATGAAGCTTGCAGGATTGGTACTTGAGGATTTCCGCAGCTTGGAGGAGCGAATTGAATTCGGGAAACGACTATATGCCATTCTATATGGCGTTCCAGAGGTGCATCAGGGGGTACTGGCGTTCGTACGTGCCGTGCATCATACAGGCTCAAGAGCCGATTATGCCCCGCATTTATTTACGAAGCAATTGCGATCCCAATCGACAAGAAGTTATGTGGAGAAGCTGGATGGCTGTAAGCTGAAGCGAGGAGCGAAGAAACTAGCTAGTCCGGAGCTGACCGCAGCTTGGCAGGATGTACCTGTAGAGATAGGCAGTCGTACGGATTGGTTTCTGGAGCTAAGTGAGGTAGAGGGATATTTTGAACAGCTTCCGATGCCGGAGGTGTTTGTCATCTCCGAAGAACATTGTCTCGCGATTAACAAAATCGAGTTAGCTGTGCTGGCTGCCCAGCAGCTGAAGCCGAGCACGGCACAAGACAAAAGGCGATAAAGATAAGCTGCAGGCAGCTTGCCTCTATCGCCTTTTTCATCGTGCTGCATCCATTAGCCTTTGCGGTGCAGCAATTCCCAGCGGTATACGTATTCAAACAGAAACTCGAATGCTTCCAGATGGCGTTTCGCTTCAAAGGCATTAGCCCCCCAAGCGTAAATTCCGTGATTACGCAGCATGATGCCCGGAATACGCGGGTCAAGTCGCTCCGTAACTTCCGGTACGATGCTTGGAATATGTGTGAAGTTAGATACGATCGGGATATCGATATGGGCGTCATCTTCCCAAATATTGAAGGCTTTAATGAGTTCAACACCGTCCACCGGGATTGATTTACGCTCCCAGAATAGTTCGGAGACGATGCTGTTATAGACGGAATGGATGTGGAAAATCGCGCCGCAGCCCGTTTGACGGTAGATTTCGCAATGGATCAAGGTTTCAGCCGAAGGCTTGAGGCGAGTGGGCTCGCTCGGTTTACCTGCTTGATCGACGAACAGAAAATCCTCCGGCGTCGACATTGACTTATCTTTGCCGCTAGCCGTGATGGCGAAATTGAATTCCTCCGGCGAGAAGTCGCCTACTCGAATCGAAAGATTGCCGCTCGTTCCCGGAAACCAGCCCCGGGAAGCGAAGAGGCTCTTCACTTCAGTAAGCTCTGCAAGCACGCGCTGCTTGTCTTCTAATGCAATCTGCGCAAATGACATCGTTAGGTTGTCGCCTCCTGCAATTTCAATACATCGATGACGTCATGGAACGTCTTGAACTCGTGATAGGAAAGTCCGAGCTCTTTGCATTTCTGCGTTAAATGAGAGCGTGCGAATACCAGATCAGCAAGCTTCGCTCCTTCAAAATCCGTCACGCTGTCGCCAATTAGAATGCGCTCGTACTGACCTTTAGGGAAGCGGCGAATAATGGTCGTTTTGCACATGCCGCAGTCGGTTTTACATTCGCCTTCACAAGGGTGAGGCCATGTAATTTCGATCTGATCGCCTGAGAAATCACTGCCGTTGCAGTAAATATGATTCTCCGGAATGCTAAACTGCGCTAGAAGCGGGTAGACGAAGAAATCGATGCCGCCGCTAGTGACGTAGAATTCAATTTGATTCTCTTTGCAGTATTGCAGCAAATCAGCGAACCCGGCACGGATAGTAGCATTGGTAATGGCATAGTCGACAACTTCCCGTTTCATCGAAGAAGGCAGCAGTCGGAACAGCTCGCCAACCCCTTGGCGGATCGTCTTGCGTTGCCCGACGATGTCGTTCACGATCGCTTCCCAGCCGGGCGGATTGAAATGCTTGATGATCGCAACAATGTTATCGTTCTCCGTAATGGTGCCGTCAAAGTCGCAAAAGATAACGCGCTGTGGTGATCTGGATGCAGCGTTGCTGTGCATGGTCATTATTCTTTGTACCCCCAGCTGTCAATCGCGGCTTGAAGCGCTTCGTTACCCGGCTTCGCCGCTGCTTCGGGCAGAGAAATGCCTGCTCTTGCGGCTTCAATGGCAATGCGGAAAGCATGTCCGCCAGCGGCTGTTCCCATCGGATGTCCGTGGATGCCGCCGCCTGCATTGACAACGACATCGGTGCCGAAGTCTCGCAATATAAGCGGAACAAGCCCGGGATGAATGCCGGCAGACGGAACCGGGAAGCTTGGCGCAACCGGCAGGGCTGGATCGATCAGCGCTGCTTGCACCGCTAAGTTCTCTTCACGCGGCATGACGACAGAGCCGTATGGCGATGGGAATAGAACAAGATCCGCACCGGCAAGTCTCATCAGCTTACCAAGAAGTAACGGTGCGGCAATACCGTAGTGTACAGAAGGGTACAAGGCACCGGCCATTGCAGGGTGAGCCGCTATAGGTACCGAAATTTCCGGGTCGCTGCTTAGTTCGTGCAGGACGTCGTATCCATAGGCGAGCACATTGAATAGGAGTGCGTTCGCGCCTGCGTTGATCGCCTTTTTCGCCTGAGAGGCAAGCTTGGACGTTGGTCCGGTCAAGTTTACGGCATACAGCAGCTTCTGCCCTGTAACCAGTTCTGCTTGACGCGCAGCTTCCATACACGCTTCAACCCGTTTCTCGAGCGGGGTAAGCGGGTTCTCGAATAGAATCTCATCGTCCTTGATCAGGTCTACGCCGCCCAGCGCTTGTTGATAGAACTGCTCGCGCAGGTTAGGGAGATCATGTCCGATTACAGATTTGAAGATACTCATCAGCAGCGGACGCTCGTTCGCGCCTAGCAGCTTCCGAACACCTTCGATACCGAATTTCGGTCCAGGGAAAGCTGAAACAAAATTGCTTGAGAAATCGAGGTCGAGCAGTTTGATTTTGCCATCCATGGACAGCTTTCCGAATACCGTAACGAGAAGGGCAGGGAGGTCACGGCTGAAGTTCACATCCGGATAGGCGATGAGAAGATCGGCATACCGCTCTCCCGGAGCGGCGCCTTCATGAACGTCTACGGAAATAACGCGGCCCAGATGTTTCTCCATCTCCGCTTTACGCGCTTCCGGCAGGTCCGTCCAGCTGCCGACGGTTAAGCCTACAGCAATTCCTTGTGCTTTCTTATGAAAATCTGCTTTGTCATCGTAACAACGGTAGGTTGCTATACATACAGCTTGCTCACTCATGATGTCGCTTTCCTTTCAATCTCTGCTCCCATTTCAGCAGCGCGTTCAGCAGCACGTGTAATCGCACTGATAACGGCTTGCGAGAAATGGTTTGCATCTAATTTCTCAATTGCAGCTTGCGTTGTGCCGTTAGGCGAGGTCACTTTGCGGCGCAGATCAGCAGGGTTCTCCCCAGTAGCTTTCACCATATGCGCGGCTCCTAGTACGGTTTGAACGGTCAGCTCCCGAGCGGCGTCCTCAGTAAGACCAAGCTGGCTGCCTGCTACAATCATAGCTTCCATTAGGTAATAGACATAGGCAGGCCCGCTGCCAGACAACCCTGTAACGACCTCAAGCAGCTGTTCTTCCACAACCGCCGTTAAACCGACCGCTTGGAACATCGTTTCGGCGAGGTCACGCTGATTGCCCGTGACAGAGGCGGAGAAGCTGATTCCTGTCGCACCAAGTCCGATTGTGCTTGATGTATTCGGCATCGTACGAACAATCGGCATCGGTTTGCCTAGCAGCGTTTCCAACGTGCGAATAGTCATGCCGGCAATAACCGAGATGATGAGTTGACCGGGATGCAGAAGATCCCGCACTTGACTGATTGCTTCTGCAGCATCCTTCGGTTTCATCATTAGAAATACGATATCCGCTTCCTGAAGCATGACGGATTTCTCCGCTTCCAGAGAGGATGTATTCACGCCGTATCGCGACGCGAGCTCTTCCATGCGCGCAGCGTTTTGCCGATTCATCATACTGATTTGACCCGGCTCGGTCAAGCCGCGGTCTAACAGTCCGCGAACCATCGCTTCGGCAATGGAGCCTGCACCGTAGAAACACATTTTAAGCGAGCCAATTGCAGTTGAAACACTAGAAGATGAAAGTATCGTCATGATCGTGAATCCTCCTGTTCTATCCGCGGATTTGTCCGCTGCCATAAATGCGGAATTTGGTTGAAGTCAGTGCAGGTAATCCCATTGGTCCTCTGGCGTGAAGCTTCTGGGTACTGATGCCGATTTCGGCGCCGTAGCCGAATTCGAAGCCGTCCGTAAACCGGGTGGAAGCGTTATGGTAAACCGCAGCCGCATCGATCTGCTGCATGAATTGATCAGCGTGCTCTTGATTCTCCGTAACGATACATTCCGAATGCATCGTGCCGTATTGGCTAATATGGCGCATGGCTTCATCTATGCCGGAAACGATATGAATATTCATAATGTAATCATTATATTCCGTTGCATAGTCCGATTCGGTTACAGCCTTAGCCTCAGGAACGATGGCGCGCGTTCGTTCACACCCGCGGAGCTCGACATTGGCCGCGAGGAAGCGGTCAGCCAATTCGCGAAGATGACGTTCGGCGAAAGCTTCATGGACAAGCAGCGTCTCCATGGAGTTGCAGACGGAAGGGCGCTGTACTTTGGCGTTGAATGCGATATCCGATGCCATCGCAGGCTTCGCGCTGTCGTCCAAGTAAGTATGACAAATGCCGGCACCTGTTTCAATGACAGGGACGGTTGCATTTTCAACAACATTTCGAATTAATGATGCGCCGCCGCGAGGGATGACGACGTCGAGCAGGCCGTTTAATTTCAGCATTTCGTCAACGGAGGCACGGGATGGATCTTCGATCAATTGAAGCGCTTCGGCAGGCATTGAAGTGGAGGCAAGCGCACCGCGAAGCACTTCCACGATACGACGGTTGGATTCAAGCGCTGCAGAACCGCCGCGAAGGACAACAGAGTTGCCGGTCTTCAGGCATAACCCGGCTGCATCGACTGTTACATTGGGACGGGCTTCATAGATCATACCGATAACGCCGAGCGGTACAGTGATTTTGTCGACGCGCAGTCCATTCGGACGTTCGAATGATTCCAGAGTAAGGCCAACAGGATCGTTTAGCTGCACAACTTGGCGAAGTCCCTCCGCAATATCTTTGACACGTGCCGAAGTAAGCGTCAGCCGGTCCAATAATGATTCACTCGTACCGTTCTCGCGTCCACGTTCAATGTCGATCCGGTTCGCCTCAATAATCGAATCTTGATATTGAATCAAGGCATTGGCCATCTCGAGAAGGGCTTCGTTCTTCTGATTCGTTGTCAATCGGTTCATAATACCCGCAGCCTGTTTGGCAAGGGCCGCTTTCTCCCGCACTTCGCTCATATGGTCTCTCTCCCTCATAAGTCCTGTCGTTTAAGCTCTTAGCGTGACCCACTCATCACGGTGAATGACTTCTATCCGGGTTACTTCAACACGTCTGCGAACTTCTTCCGTACTTAGGCCGGCAACGGCCTGCACCTGCCAAGCGGCATAATTGACGACACCTCGGCCAAGCGATTGCTGCTGTTCATTAAACACTTCGACGACATCCCCGGGATGAAAATCGCCTTCAATGGTTCGAATGCCGGCTGGCAGCAGACTTTTGCCTCCTTCGAGGAGCGCTCGTTCTGCTCCGGGATCGACGAAGATGCGGCCTTGCGGCATGGAATGGAAGCCAAGCCATTGTTTCTTTGTCGTCAGATTGTGCTGACTCGTTTCGAAATACGTACCTTTGCCGACACCGGAAACGGCTAGATTCAAATCGCCGGGCTCGACGACACGGCCGATAAATACCGGAACTCCGCCGCGCATCGCGATACGCGCTGCTTCAATCTTCGAGCGCATTCCGCCGGTTCCAACGGACGATCCTGCTCCGCCTGCGACACGCAGAATATCATCGGAAATCTGCTCAACTCGGTCATATCGAACGGCGTTCGGATTCTTGCGCGGATCTTCGGAATAAAGGCCATCCATATCGGTCAAAATAATAAGCCGCTTCGCTTTGACCAGATTGCCGACTAGCGCGGATAACGTATCGTTCTCGCTGAACTTCAATTCATCCGTTGCTACGGTGTCGTTCTCATTCACGATCGGGAGCATGCGCCGATGGAGCAGCTCTTCAATGGTCATCAGCGCATTCTGAATCCGTTTGCGGTTGGAGAAATCGGCCCGGGTAAGCAGAATTTGCGCAACGCCGACACCGCCATGATTGCCATATGACGCGAATGCCTCTTGGTAGGCTTGCATAAGCAGTGCTTGACCGACGGCCGCAGCCGCTTGCTTCTCGTGGACGAGCTTCGGACGAGTGTGATAGCCGATTTTCTTGAATCCGGCGGCGATGGCACCGGAGGTGACAAGCAGCACTTGGTAGCCTGCTTCATGGAGGGCAGCGAGCTCGTGCGCAAAGAAGGCGATTCGTTCCCGATTAATGCCGCCTTCATCGGAGGTTAAGGAGCTGCTGCCGATTTTGACTACAATGGTATCTGTCATATGTCTCCCAAACCTTTCCTAGAAAATAAAAAAAACTCCCATCCTTGTATATACAAAGGACGAAAGTTTAACTTCCGCGGTACCACCTTTATTAACGGCTATGATTGACATGCCGTTCCGCTTTCTTAGACCTGATAACAGCAGGTCGCTGTCCGACTCATCGCCGGCCGTTCCGGGGAAGGTTTCTGCAGCAATAACGGTAAATTCTCACAGCGAACGAATTTACTCTCTGGTCGCATTGCGGAGTGCATACTTGGCCCCATCAAGACGTTAATGGTTTTTAATTAAAGAGAATCATACCATGTCTGCCTGGTACTGTAAAGCAAAGAAAAGCCCATAAAGACAGGCTTTATGGGCAAAGTGAAGATTATTTTTTGATTATTCGAACAGACCCAGTTTACCGATGCGATGAATCGCTTCTTGCAGCCGTTCTTCAGAGGCAAGAAGACCAAGTCGCACGTAATTCTCACCATATGTGCCGAAACCGACACCTGGCGCAAGTACGACGTCAGCCTTCTCTAAGACCAGATCAGAGAAGGAAGAGGAGGTATAGCCTTTAGGCACCGGCAGCCAGCAGAAGAAAGAACCGCTCGGCTTCGCAGCCTTCCAGCCGATTTCGTCCATCGCGCCGAACAAGGCGTTGCGTCTGCTCTCATAAGTAGCAGCGAGATCGGTTACGCATTGCTGTGGACCTGTAAGCGCTGCAGCTGCGGCAGCTTGAATACCGCCAAACAAACTGCAATAGTAGTGATCTTGAATGAGATTGATCAATGAAATAATTTCGGGATTGCCGAGTGCAAAGCCGACACGCCAGCCGGCCATATTGTAAGTCTTCGACAGCGTATAGAATTCAACGCCGACTTCTTTAGCTCCGGGTGTCTGCAGGAAGCTTACGGGTTGTTTTCCGTCAAAACCGATCGCGCCGTAAGCAAAGTCGCTTGCAACAACGATCCCATGTTTGGCGGCGAAATCGACCGTTTGCTCGTAAAACTCCGGACCTGCTGCAGCGCCGGTCGGATTGTTCGGATAGTTGATGAACATAAGCTTCGCTTTATCCGCAATTTCTGGCGATACCGCACTGTAATCCGGCAGGAAAGCATTGTCGGCCGTCAGTGGCATATACTCCATCTTGCCGCCCGCAAGTGCAACCCCGGACCAATAATCCGGATAGCCGGGATCAGGTACGAGGCAGATATCACCGGGATTCAGTAAACATTGGCTAATTTCGATAAGACCTGTTTTGCCGCCGAACAAGATGGCGACTTCTTTCTCCGGATCGAGGTCAACGCCATAATCTTCCTTATACCGCTGAGCGACTGCTTGCTTGAGAAAAGGATATCCGCTGAATGGCGGATAGCGATGATACATCGGGTTCGGAGCTGCCTCTTGGAGCGCAGCTACGATATGAGGCGGTGTAGGCTGATCCGGGTTGCCCTGCCCCAAATTGATGACATCGCGGCCCTTGGCTGCCTGTGCATTAGCTTTGCGGACAAGTCCGGCAAAGAATTGTGCCGGCAAACCGGTCATCCGGTCCGCCGGACTGATTTGAACTGTTTTTATTCCATCCATAGTTATCACTCCACCGTTAATCTAAGCCTAAATGTAGCATAATGTTGGAATGAGTGTCGAGCGCCCGGTTCCTAAAGCGGCGAGGTGGAGTGAAGCTGAGCCGGTACTTTTCAATTACTTACAGATCCATCGCTTTAAGGAAAGGCTTGATATTGGCTTTGAATTGCAGCAGGTAAGGCTTACGGTTCTCGTCAAAAATAAGCAGCAGCTGAGGTTTCTTCGGACAATAGAACAGGAATACATCCTGCGTCATGACCTGTAGAGCACCTGCTTTCACAGCGGTTGGCTGATCAAGCGGAATACGAAACACATAACCGCATTTGTCTTCGGCCTGCAGTTTTGGCGACATTCCGGTTACGGAATTCAGCCATGACTTCGCGTAACCTTGAAACTCGGCATTGTTCGGGACACTCTTAACAACCTTGCCCGCAACGACATCGAAAGCCTGCACTGGCCGCTGCATAGCACCGCCGTCATCCAGTGCTCCGGCACTAACCACAGCAGGAAGAACCAGAAACAAAAGCAGTGCCAGGGCTGATACAATTTTTGTACTCCATCTTCTCATTTACGCAGTCTCCTTAATCGGTACAGGATGGTTTCCTCTTTACAGTGCCCATCTTGACAGCGAAGCATGAGACGATATGATTAGGTAAAACTGAGCAATTCAGGAGGCAATCGAATGAGTGAGAGGAAATTAAAGCTTGCAGTCGTGCAGATGCACGTTGATGCGGGATATCCCGAAGCGAATTTTTCAAGGCTGGAGGAGAGGCTGAACGAAGCTGTTTCAGGACCGGTTAAGCCTGATCTGATCATGTTCCCGGAGATGTGGAACACCGGTTACGCGCTTGAGCAGATCGAGCAGATCGCAGACCAGGACGGAGAGCGCACCAAAGCGCTGCTGTCAGCTTTTGCCCGTGAGCACCAGGTGCAAATTATTGGAGGTTCCATAGCGGAGAAACGCGATGGCGGCGTTTATAATACGATTTATGTGTTCAATGAGAACGGCGAAGTGGTGTCGGACTATTCCAAAATTCATTTATTCCGCCTCATGGATGAAGAGAAGCATCTGCAAGCAGGGGAGAAGCTGGGGACGCTCGAAGTGGCTGATTCCGATGCAGGCATGATGATTTGCTACGATATCCGTTTCCCGGAGCTGGCACGTAAGCTTGCTCTTGGCGGCGCAAAAGTGTTGTTTGTTCCGGCTCAGTGGCCAAACCCGAGATTGCATCATTGGCGGACCCTATTAACCGCTAGAGCTATCGAGAATCAAATGTTTGTTATCGCGTGCAATCGATGCGGAACAAGCGGAACGAGTTCGTTCTTCGGTCATTCTTTAATCATCGATCCATGGGGCGAAATTGTAGCGGAAGCGGGAGAAGAGGAAGTTATTATAAGGGCGGAAATCGATCTGGATCTCGTAGACGCTGTCCGTGCCAAGATTCCGGTATTCGAAGACCGCCGTCCTTCACTTTATTAATGTAGCTTTCATCGTTTCAATAAAAGCCTCGGCCGCTCTCGACAGATAGCGGCCTTTACGGCTTGCTATGACGAGGGTACGAATCGGTGTAGGCGCAGATATCGTTAAATAGACAGGCGTCCGTTCATCGACTTTATCCCTTATAAGCATCTTTGGTACAAACGTGATTCCCATACCCGCAGCCACGAGGGACTGGATGGTTTCGATATTCGTGCTCTCGAATACGATGCGCGGCTCGAAGCCGGCTTGTTCGCACAGTTCCAATACATTTTGCCGGAAGCCCTGGCCTTTCTTCAGTACGATAAAAGGTTCAGCGCTCAGCCTGTCAATGTGAATCGGTTCATTTAACTTTGCCAGAGGATGATCAGGCGGAACTGCGAGCACGATTTCCTCTTCAATAATGGGAACCCACTCCAGCGAAGGCTCGAAGAGGGGCAGTGCAAGTAAGCTAAGGTCGGTTTGGCCGCTTGCGGTCAATTGCTCTAGTTTGGATGGCGTGTCTTCGACAAGGACGACTTCAATTTCCGGATACCTTTTATTGAAGATAGGCAGTACAGTTGGCAGCACGTGCGAACCGGTAATGGATAAACTGCCTACAACGAGCTTCCCTTTGCGCATATGGGCAAGGTCGTCGAGCTCCTGCTTCAATTGTTCGATATTGTCTAATATGTTCTGTGCTTTATCTACAAACACAGCACCTGCGTGCGTCAATTCAACGGAGTTCGTGGTCCGCCGGAATAAAAGCACGCCGATTTCTTTCTCCAGCTTAGACAGCTGCTGGCTGAGTGAAGGCTGTGCGATATGCAGTTTCTCCGCTGCGCGCGAGAAATTCTTTTCTTTGGCAATTTGAATGACGTATTGCAGTTGGCGAAATTCCATGATTGACCACTCCAGAACCAAGTTTTTACATGTTTTATCTTCATAGGCCGTACCTATTGCTGTTATAGATATTATATCTTAGATCAATGAAGAAAGAAATGATATGATGGCTACATTGAATTATTGCTACGAGCAAATGAACTTATGAGGTGAATATAATGGCGAAAAGAACGATGTTTGAGAAAATTTGGGATAATCACGTCATTCATGCGGATGCAGGTAAACCGAGCGTAATCTATATCGATTTGCAGCTTGTCCATGAAGTAACTTCTCCGCAAGCGTTTGAAGGCCTTCGTATGACGGGTCGTAAAGTACGCCGTCCGGACCTTACTTTCGCAACGATGGACCACAACGTGCCTACGAAAGATCGTTTCAACATTACAGATCCAATTTCGAAGCAGCAAATTGATACGCTGACGCAAAATTGCAAAGACTTCGGCGTAACGTTGTTCGACCTCGACAGCATCGACCAAGGCGTTGTTCACGTTATGGGACCTGAACTTGGCCTGACGCATCCTGGTAAAACAATCGTTTGCGGCGACAGCCATACTTCCACGCACGGTGCTTTCGGAGCTCTTGCTTTCGGTATCGGTACTTCCGAGGTTGAGCACGTTCTTGCAACGCAGTGCTTGCAGCAGTCCAAAGCGAAAACCATGGAAATTCGTTTCACAGGAAGCCGTAAACCGGGCGTTACCGCTAAAGATATGATTCTTGGCGTCATTGCAAAATACGGTACGGATTTCGGTACTGGTTATGTAATGGAATTCACAGGCGAAGCGATCAGCAGCCTGTCGATGGAAGAGCGTATGACGGTTTGTAACATGTCTATCGAAGCAGGCGCACGCGCTGGTTTGATCGCTCCTGACGACACTACTTTCAATTACCTGCGCGGCCGTGAATACGCACCGCAAGGCGAAGCGTTTGATCGCGCAATTGCAATTTGGAAAGAGCTTGCAACGGATGAAGGCGCTGAGTTCGATACCGTTCTTGAGTTCGATGTTGATTCCTTGATCCCGCAAGTAACCTGGGGTACAAGCCCGGGGATGGGTACCGACATCACGAAGAACGTACCGGTACCGGCTGAGCTTCCAACTGAGAACGAGCGTAAAGCAGCTGAAAAAGCACTTGAATATATGGGACTTACTCCTGGTACGCCAATGAGTGAGATCGACATCGACTACGTCTTTATCGGTTCTTGCACGAATGGTCGGATTGAAGATTTGCGCGCCGCTGCTGAGATTGCAAAAGGCTATAAAGTTAGCGACCGCGTTACAGCGATTGTCGTTCCAGGTTCAGGCCGCGTTAAGATCCAGGCTGAGAAAGAAGGCCTCGACGTGATCTTCACGGAAGCGGGCTTCGAATGGCGCGACGCTGGCTGCTCCATGTGTCTTGCGATGAACCCAGACGTTCTTCAACCGGGTCAACGCTGCGCATCGACATCCAACCGTAACTTCGAGGGCCGTCAAGGCCGCGGCGGACGTACGCACTTGGTCTCCCCGGCAATGGCCGCAGCTGCTGCGATCATGGGTAAATTCACGGACGTTCGCGACTGGAAAATCAAATCCGAAGTATTGAACTAGTAGCAAGAGAGACGAGAGGAGTTAACGATCATGGAAGAATTTAAACAGCTAACGGGTCTTGTTGCCCCGGTAGATCGCGTAAACGTAGATACAGATGCCATTATCCCTAAACAATTTTTGAAGCGTATTGAGCGCAGCGGTTTCGGCCAATTCCTATTCTTCGAATGGCGCTGGGATGAGCAAGGTAACGTAATTGAGTCATTCAGCCTTAACCAACCTCGTTACCAAGGTTCGGAAGTTCTGATTTCCCGCGCTAACTTCGGCTGCGGCTCTTCCCGTGAGCATGCGCCTTGGGCGATTCTCGATTATGGCTTCAAAGTCGTTATCGCGCCTTCGTTCGCGGATATCTTCTATAACAACTGCTTCAAGAACGGCATTCTTCCAATTCGTCTGAGCGAAGAGCAAGTTGAAGACTTGTTCCAACGCACGGCGAAGACAGAAGGCTATAAGCTGAATGTCAACTTGGAAAATAAAACGCTGACAGATGATGCCGGACTGCACATCGACTTCGACCTCGATGAGCACCGCCGTCAATTCCTGCTTCAAGGCTTGGATGACATCGGCCTGACGCTTCAACACGAAGACAAAATCTCCGCATACGAAGCAAGCCGCGTCGCATTCTAAATTGAACTGGGCAGCCCCAATCATCCGTTGATGATTGGGGCTGTTTTTTTTGATTCTGCGGCGATTTTGCAGTTAGGGCGAGGTTGAGAGTCGGATTAAACGCCGCTCAACCGAAAGAGGCATATCCGCTAACAACTCCGATTATCCTCGAAAAACGCTCATCCACAAGCAATTTTCGTGCGATATGCTTGGTTTACACCCGATAGTTACAATTTTCCTGATTACGCAACTTTTTCTGACAAACTGCGTCTAATCATTGTCTGCAGTCTTCGTCGAATTAAGGCTTGCTGGAAGACGAAATAAATAGTTTTAGAGGTGAAAGATGAAGAAGTTTGTGTCCGCTGTGTTGCTGTTGTCACTCTTGATCTCTTTGTTCCCCAGTCTCGTGGGAGCAGCGGAAGCACCAAAGCTTTATCTGAATGGAAAACAGCTTCAAAGTGCCGCTGAGCCACGCATTGTTGGCAGTTCGACGCTCGTTCCGATCCGAACGGTGACGGAAGGGCTTGGTTTTGATGTGGCATGGGAGAAGCCGAATGTAACCATCTCCAATGGCGATACGAACATGGTACTGACAATTGGCGATAAGAGTGCCATTGTGAACGACCGTGAAGTCGCTCTGGACGCGCCGGCTCTCAATGCGGATGGCTCTACAATGGTGCCGCTGCGTTTTATCAGTGAGCAATTCGGGTTAAGTGTATATTGGGACAAGCTATCCCGTTCGGTTCATCTTTTCCAGCAAACGGTTGTTACACCACCGGTAGTAGATCCGCCGACTGAAACTCCCGATCCAGGAACGAACCCGGGAGATGGAAACGGGGGAAGCCCAGTAACAGATCCGCCGCCAGCAGATATTTCTGCAAGTCTCAAATCAATCGAGTATAATGGTTTAGGCAGTATTTACCTATCCTATGAAGGCGATTTCAAAGACGTCAAAACAGAAGTGCTTCATAATCCGGAGCGCGTTGTCATCGACCTGCCTTATATGAACTTTAATTCCGCATTCACGCCTGCCTTTACGCAGTTAAACAGCTCCACGAAGCTTGGCGAGATATTGATTGATTCTCATCCTACACTTCAGAAGGTGCGTTACTCGTATTATTCGGACAAGCCGGATACGGTAAGGGTGGTGTTGGACCTTCTGGCGCCGACGAATGTTCAGACGGTGAAAGAAGATCATGCCATTCGAATTGATGTCTTGGAGCAAACCGGCCCACCGCCAGTTACACCGCCGGTAACGCCGGGGGATAAGGTTTATAAAGTGGTATTGGATGCAGGCCATGGCGCCAAAGATCCAGGTGCACTTAGTGTAAACGGCCGCCAAGAGAAAGAATACAATCTTGCAATTACGTTAAAGGTCAAAGCGCTCCTTGATCAAGAAACGAAAATCAAGCCGTATCTTACGCGTTCCGACGATACATTCGTTGAGCTTGATGATCGCGCAGATTTTGCAAACAATCTAAAAGCCGATCTGTTTATCTCGTTCCATGCGAATAAGACGGAAAGTGCAACGGTTACGGGCTCAGAGACGTATTACTCACGCGGGGACAGTATTGCCTTGGCGAAAGTAATACACAAGCATTTGGTTGCTGGGACAGGCTTCAAGGATCGCAGTGTAAGACAAGCCGATTTCAGAGTTATCAAGAAGACGACTATGCCGGCGGTATTGCTGGAAGCGGGATATCTCTCCAACAGCGGAGATTCTTCCGTACTCTTCAATGATGCGAAACAGAACAAAATCGCTGCGGAAATCGTAGCGGGCATTAAAGAATATTTAAAACTAAGCTAGGAGAATGCCGATGAAACGTCATATTACTACTTCATTATTATCGGTAATCGTTGCGGCCGCACTTATCGTACCCCTTAGCGCTTGCGGCAATCGGGTTGAACCGCTGACACAAGGCGGAGCCGTTCAAGATCAGCCGGCAGATGGAACTAACAATACCTCTACTTCGGATGAACAGGAAGCTAATAAAGCTAATAATACGCCAACGGAGCCTGCTCAGCCTGATGAGCCTGCGCTTGTAAAAGAGCAGATTTCTGTTTTCTATACGGACGACGATATGATGGAGCTTCATGAGCAGAAGTCTGATATCGAGTACGGCGATCCGAAGGATAAGCTGAAAGCGATGTTCACTGCACTCCAGCAGGATGGCTTAAAGGGAGAGGCTTCTTTATGGAAGCATGCCGAGCTGCTTAGCGCGAAACAAGACGGAGCTGCAGTTACTTTAGACCTTCATTTACCTGATGAAGCCAGACTAGGTGCGCCTGGCGAAATGCTTGCTATACAAGCACTGACACGCACGTTTTTCCAGCTGCAGGATGTTACGTCCATCGATCTATTGGTAGATGGTGAAGCAGTCGATAGTTTAATGGGCCATGAAGAAATCGATCATCCCATTACTAAACCATAAGGAGGAGCTCACAGAATATGCCGCAGCAGAAGAAATGGGTTAAAGTGGTTTCATCGATGTTGGTTTTCTCAGTACTTACAGGGTTTTCTGCAGTAGGCGGTTCGTTAGCGTATGCCGATACAGCTTCGTCTACACGATTCAGCGATGTGCCTGCCGGCCACTGGGCAGAGAAGCATATCGCCAAGCTCGCCACACAAGGGATCGTCAAAGGAACGAATGGTGCGTTCAAACCAGCGGATAATGTGTCGCAGCAGGAAGCGATCGCGCTGGCCATCCGTTTTATCGGTAAAGAGCAAGAGGTTAAGGTGGATGATGCCATCGTCTTCCCGGACACGTTCGAAGTCAGCACTTATTTCAAACCCTATATTATTCTTGCTTTTCAAGAAGGCTTGCTAGATCAGAAGGAAGAATTCGAGCTTGCAGAAGCAAATCCGGGCTCCGCGTGGGGCACGCAGAAAGCAACGCGCGAATGGATTACGAAGCTGATCGTGAAAGCGATTGGCAAGCAGAAAGAAGCCGAGGCGCAAGCAAATAATCCAAGTAGCTTCTCCGATGGAAGTAAAGTTGGGGCAGATTACAAGGGTTATGTGAATGCTGCCGTATCCCTGCAGCTGATTAAAGGAATTACAGCAGATCGTTTTGATCCCAAAGGCTTCATCACGCGCGCATCGATTGCGACCATCTTCAGCAGAGCAGAAACGCAATTCCCGGTAAATTACACGGGTCAACAAACGGCTGTGATGACCAGCATTGACGCAACTTCTGTTCATCTGTACCAGAACGATAAAGAATCTGCGATTGATATGACGCCGGACACTTACGTGTATCGATTCGATTCCGAGAAACCTTCTAAGCTCGCGGATCTCGAACCGAATACGAAACTGCTCGTAATATCGAGTGGGAACAAAGCGCTTTATGTCGAGCAGCTTGACGCTGCCAAACAAGTGGAGAAGCTTAAAGGGACAGTGGATCGCGTCCTAGTGAACGATAGTAAGATTTGGATGTGGATCGGCGATGAGCCGGTTGCCATTACGTATAGCAGTGCGACTGTCGTGACAGATGGAGCCGGCGCGGTAATTAAACCGAGTGCTTTGGCGAAAGACAGCGAAGTGGAGATTACGCGCGATACATACAGAACGAAACCACAAGCGCTCTCCATTAAAGTACAATCGGCTCCGATTAACAATAATGGTCAAGGTACCATTAGCGCGGTTGATACGGCTTCGGCAGCTGTAACGGTGAAAGACAGCGTATCCGGATCCGAGTACAAGTTTAATGTCTCCCCGCAGGTGGATGTCATTTGGCAGGGGCAGATTTTGGATGGCGGATTGTCTCAGCTTCGTGTTGGCGATGCCATTTCGTACGAAGTGAAAAATTCGTTAGTGACCAAAATCACGATTACGCAAACTTCGTCCAAGCTAATACGCGGAGAATTCTACTCGGCGAGCAGCGATGGCAAGACGATTCAATATGTGAAAAATGCAGGAACTGCTCAAAGCGCTCTGGAAGCAAAATTCGTATCGCTATTAGTGGATGTAACAATCGACGGTTTGACAGGCACAACAATTGCTGACCTTGTCAAAGGCGATATTCTTGATATCTCGCTGAATTCGAATGATCAAGTGGTTGCGATCAAAGTTGTAAATCGCAATGTTACGCTGCTGATTGGCGCAACCGTTCGAAATTATGAAAGTGATACGCGGATTTTGGATTTTAAAGATAAAGACGGAAATCCGATGTCAGTTTACTTGACCGATAAAACAAGAATCGATCTGAACGGATCAACGGTTGCCGTAAGTGCTGCTGGCTCACTGCTGTCGAAGAACAGGAAGCTGACCATCGGAGTAACCGATAATAAAGCGGTTCTCATTCAATTCGTATACAAATATAGCGGAACGGTCGCAGCTATTAATTCGAACCAAGTTTCAATCACGCAGAGTAACGGTTCGATCATCACGCTTCCGTTCGAGCTGCCGAATGTCATTGAAATTAACGGTAAAACATCTTCGACGATCGCAGATGTTAAAGTAGGCGATACCGTGACCGCGCTGCTGAATGCAAATCAAGATAAAGTCATCACGCTTCAGGTACAAACATCCATGCAAACGAGTGTATCCTCAACTGATGTTGCAGGCAAACGTTTGAAGGTGAAGACAACGGACGGTTCCATCCTTGATCTGAATGCGAATCTCATGGAGTTTTACAATGAACGCGGTGATAAGATCACACTGGCTGATCTGAAAACAGGTCAAACCGGCAATGTTCAATATGTTGGCTTTAGCCCAGTTTCGTTTAAGCTTGTAAAAGTCACTTACGGCAAGCTGACCGCAGTAAACACGAGTTCCATGGCGATCGTTGATAATAACGGAGTCGTTACTAGCGTGACGCTGGGCGATTCTTATACCGTTGTGAAGAACGGGCTAACGGGAAGCTCTGCTGCGGTTCTTCAAGTCGGTGACCGCGTTGAAGTGAAGCAGGACGCTAAAGATCGCGTCGTTGTAACGGTAAACAGCGGGATCAGCAAGAAGTTCTGGAAGTACAACGCTGCTACCGGCGAGCTTTCTGTTAAGCGAGCTACTCTAACCGAGCTGAACACGTATGCCGTAACGTCGACTACGAAAGTCACCCAAGGCGACCAGCAAATTTCGATCGCTCAATTGAAAGATGGCGATGCGATTCTGCTGTATTTCTACCAGAACGTATTGGTAGAAATCGCGAAGGTGTAAGTACAGCAGGAATGACTGATGTCCCGGTGAAATCGGCCGGGACATTTTTATTTTGCAATTCTGTGAAGTCCTGCACAAATTCACTCATTTAAGGGTCATTTGCAGTTGATTAATGCGACAATATTCGCTACACTTTGATTCGATGGTTCAAATAGGAGTGAGAGATCGGTTGAAGGCGAAAGAGAAAATGGATCATTTTTTAGGTGTCGTCGGCGAGATGTTCCCTGACGCACATTGCGAGCTCCATCACCGCAATCCGTTCGAGCTGACGATCGCAGTACTGTTGTCTGCGCAATGCACAGATGAAACGGTCAATAAAGTGACGGCGGATTTGTTCCAAAAGTACCAGACACCGGCTGATTATTTGGCTGTTCCGCTGGATGAGCTTGAGCACGACATCAGACGGATTGGTCTATTTCGCAACAAAGCTCTGTTTATTCAGAAGTTATGCCGTATGCTCTTAGATGACTATGGCGGAGAAATACCGCAGCAGCATGAGGAACTGACGAAATTGCCAGGCGTGGGCCGGAAGACGGCAAATGTTGTAGTATCCAACGCATTTGGGGTACCTGCAATTGCAGTGGATACGCATGTGGAGCGTGTATCCAAGCGGCTTGGTTTCGCCAAGGCTGATGATAGCGTGCTTGAAGTCGAGAAGAAATTGATGAAGCTTGTTCCCAGAGAACTATGGACAGAGACGCATCATCGATTGATCTTCTTCGGACGATACCATTGCAAGGCTCAGAATCCGAATTGTCCGGTTTGCCCAATGCTAGATTATTGCAAAGAAGGCAAACTGCGTATGAAACCGGCTCTAAACCGAAAGGCTAAGTAATAAGACGTTTGACCCAAAACATAATGGATAAGGATGATCCCACATGAAATGCATTTCCGTATACACGAAAGACTTCGCTTTATTCTCTGATATTTATGAGCAAATCATGGAATCCCCACCGCAAGAAAATGAAGAAATTATTGTGGAAGGCGTGACAGTAAGCGGAGCAGGCGACGTACCGGATCAATATATTGAACGTATGAGACTTAAGCCTGAGTGTGTTGTCATGAAGGAGAAAGAGCGCAACATTACGATTCTTCAACATGGCGAAGTATTTGAGATTTGCGTACCTGCCGTACAACTGGTATAACATCTAGTACGTTCAAGTTCGTCTGAATGAGTAGGAAACAGGGAGAGAGAGAAATGAGCCAAACGATTGAAAAAGCTGCTCATTCGCTGGACACCTCGCTTGCAGAAATATCGCCGATCATGGCAGCCGCCGGGGATGCGCAAGATGCAGCGCGGCTGCTTGAGCTGCGAGATAAGCTAGGGAACGGCAAGTTGACCGTTGCCTTCTGCGGACATTTCTCAGCGGGGAAATCTACTCTCGTCAATCGGTTTTGCGGTACGCAATTGCTGCCGTCAAGTCCGATACCGACGAGCGCGAATGTCGTCAGCATTGAGAATGGGGAAGCGAAAGCGACCATAAAGAAGCTGGTGAACGGGCAGGAGCAAACGCTCGAAGTTCCGGTCAACGAAGTAAACGAGTACTGTAAAGACGGCGAAACCGTATTGTCCATTTCCTTGTCCTATCCGATCCCGCGTCTAGGCACGCATACTGTGCTGCTGGATACGCCGGGCATTGATTCCACTGACGACGCGCACCGGATGGCGACCGAATCGGCGCTTCATTTGGCAGACGTCGTTTTTTATGTAATGGACTACAATCACGTACAGTCTGAAATCAATTTTACGTTTGCCAAACAACTCAAGGAGTGGGGAAAGCCGCTCTATCTGATCGTGAATCAAATTGATAAGCATCGGGAGAGCGAACTGACATTTGAAGCGTATAAACAAAGTGTTGACGAAGCGTTCGGGAACTGGCATTTGGAGCCGAGCGGTATCGTCTATTTGTCGTTGCGTGAGCCGAACCACCCGCACTCGGAATGGACCGCACTCGAAGGTTTGTTCGAATCGCTTGCTGACATCCGCGGACCGCTTGCCCTGTGCAGTGTTGATGCTTCCGCTCGTTATGTCGTTCGGATGCACGGAAAAGCGATGGATGAGCAGGCAGAACCTGAGCGTGAACGTCTGCTTGCTGAAGCAGGCGGCGAAGGGGAAGCAGAGCGAGTTCGTGAGGAAATCGCCGGTCTTGAGGAGCAGCTGCGCGTTCATGCAGCTGAAGCGGAGAGTTTGCGCGTGAAAACTCGCCTCGATGTGCAAAGCATCCTCGATAATGCGAATATAACGCCCGCGGCAACGCGGGATCTGGCACAATCTTTTCTGGAGAGCCGCAAGAGCGGATTTAAAGCAGGTCTTCTATTTGCCGGAGCCAAAACCGCTGCTGAGCAAGAGCGCCGGCTTCAAGCCTTCTTCAAAGATTTATCCGATCTCGTGCAGGCTGGCATCGAATGGCATGTCATTGACTTGCTGCGACGGACTGCAGATCGGATGGGCTGGCGGGATGAAGCTCTTGAGAAGCAGTTGAAGGATACGTTCGGCGGGTTGTTAACGCCTGACCTGTTGATCTCCCTCGTTAACCCTGGCGCCGTAATGGGAAACGAGTATACGATGACTTACAGCCGCGAGCTTGCAGCGGCTGTAAAGGGATTGTTCCGCAAGAGCGCGATGCCTCTCATCGACGCGCTCGGCGACCGCGCAGCCGCGGCTGGCGAAGCTGCCTCGGCGCCGCTGCGCGCACGGCTTAGCGCGCTCGCGCTGCAAGCCGGCGCGCTCGCGCAGCTGGCCGCGCTGCAAGCGCGCGCGGCCGCGCATCTCGCGCGGCTCGCCGCGCTGCTGCCGCCGGCGCCGCCGCGCCCGGCGCTGCCGAAGCCGGTGGCGCTCGGCAGCGCGGCGCACAGCGCCACCGGCGCCGTGCCGCCGGCTGCGCCTAGCGCCGGCACGGCCGCGGCCGTGCCCGCGGCAACAGCCGCAGCCGGCGCGACCGCCGCCGCGGCTGCCGCCGGCGGCGAAAACCCGGAAGCGCCGGCACACCCCGGCGCTTCGCAAGACGCACTCGCGCCGCAGCGCCAAGCAGCGGAGCGGCTGAGCAAAGCGGCCGCTCTGCTGGCGCCGCATGCGTCGCTCGCCCAGGCCGTGCACGGCATGCGCGAGAAGGCGGAGCGCCTTCGCAGCAGCCGATTCACGATCGCGCTGTTCGGTGCATTCAGCGCGGGCAAATCCTCGCTCGCCAACGCGCTGCTCGGCGAGGCGGTGCTGCCCGTATCGCCGAATCCGACGACGGCTGCGGTCAATCGCATCGTACCGCCAACCGCGGAGCATCCGCACGGAACGGCTAAGGTACTGATGAAGTCGCGCGAGGCGATGCTGGACGATTTGCGCTACTCGCTTAACTTACTGGGGGAAGACGCACAGGCGCTCAGCGATGATGCGCTGCTGCAAACCATTCATAAACTGACACCGGATGCCGTGCATGCCGGCGGACGCCCGCATTACAGCTTCTTGAAAGCCGCAGCCAAAGGCTGGGCAGCCCATGAAGCGCATTTGGGCCAGCGTTTGGCCGTAAGCGGCGAAGAATTCCAGCTGTATGTTGCGGAAGAGTCGCGGTCCTGTTTTGTCAGCGAAATCGAGCTGCACCACAGCAATCCGCTGACGGCGCAGGGTATCGTGCTCGTGGATACGCCGGGAGCTGACTCTGTCAATGCAAGGCATACAGGCGTCGCTTTCAATTATATTAAGAACGCGGACGCGATTCTGTTTGTCACCTATTATAATCATGCCTTCTCGCAGGCCGATCGTCAGTTTCTGCTTCAGCTTGGCCGCGTGAAGGATCAGTTTGAATTGGATAAAATGTTCTTCATCGTCAACGCGGCAGACCTGGCAGCGGACGAAGAGGAACGGGACGGCGTACTCGCACACGTGGAACGGAACCTGCAGCAGCATGGCATCCGATTTCCGCGCATGTTCCCGGTTTCCAGCCTTCAGGCGCTGGATGGGAAACGCACGAATAACAAGGCACTCATGGAGCGGTCCGGTATCGGCGCGTTCGAAGCCTCTTTCTTAAGCTTCACCAGCGGCGATCTCGGCGCTTTGGCGGTAACAGCAGCGGAGCAAGAGCTTGCGCGTGCACGCAGCACAATTGCGAACTGGCTGGAGGCTGCTTCCGGCGATGCCCTTAGCCGCGAGCAGGCCAAAGCGGATATTATCGCCCATGCAGCACACGCGCGCAGCCTTGTGGATGAACTGAAAGAGCCGCAGCCAAACGCGAAGCTGCAGCAAGAGCTGAAGGAACTGCTGTTCTATGTGCTTCAGCGCGTACAGCTCCGATTCGGCGATCATTACAACTTCGCATTCAATCCATCGTCCCTGCAGGACGATGGAAGGGATCTGCGCAAAGCGATGTGGACGTCATGGCTGGAGCTTCAGCGTTTGCTGCAAATTGAGCTTGCTCAGGAGCTTGAAGCGACTTCGCTGCGTTTGGATAACATGCTGGGCAAGCTGGCCGTGAAGAAGTTCACGGAGGTTGCCGCAGAAGCGGGCTCGCAGCTTC
This sequence comes from Paenibacillus rhizoryzae, assembly GCF_059686995.1. NCBI lineage: Bacteria > Bacillati > Bacillota > Bacilli > Caryophanales > Paenibacillaceae > Paenibacillus > Paenibacillus rhizoryzae. The sequence goes on from NZ_JCAALT010000001.1 coordinate 590,702, forward strand.
AAGGCTTCGAAGCCTCCGACTTCAAGCCGGTACAGCCGGAGAGCCCGGAGGCTCAGCCGCCATGGCAAGCGAAGGAAATCGATACGAAGCTGCTTTGGAGCAAGTTCAAGTCGCCTCGCCATTTCTTCGAAGGCGACGGCAAAGCCGCGCTGCGCAGCGAACTGGAAACGCAACTGACAGCGCCTATGCAGCGCTGGCTGCAGGCGGCCGAGGAAGCATGGAGCATCCGTTACGCGGAGCTGTGGAATCAAGCCATGATGCACTGTGCGGATACACTGCGCAAGGATTTGGATGCATTCAGCGAAGGGAAGCTTGCTTCCTTGTCCGATAATGCCGATGTAGAAGAACTGCGCAATGTTCATGCAGCGTTACTTGCCATATAAATCCATACTTAACAAGAAAAGAAGCTTATCCGGCGCCCGATCTGGGCCGGATAAGCTTCTTTATTTTGTGAAAATGAAATCCTGCAAAAACAGGGGCAAATGTGCAAAAACGGAGCAATATGCGCATGTTGGCAATGATTTACGACGATATCGGAGAATACCCCCTAAACTTTACCCGAGATGGAAGAGGAAGCGAATATTGTCAACTATATGCCCCAGCACTCTGTTTGCCGTACCGGACTCATGCTGTTAATATTCATTCATATTCATAAAAAGGTTCATAAAATTGCAACAGGGAGTGGGTTACCCATTGGACGTCTTCAGGCAACTTAAACCGTTTTACTGGGTCGAACGCAGAAATTTGATTGCTTCGATCGGCTTTTTGATCTGCGCGACCGCGCTCGGACTAGTCTATCCGAATTTACTTCGAGTACTGATCGACAAAGTCATCGTTCCCAAAACATTTGAGTGGGTGCCTGCATTATCGCTCGCTGTCGTAGGGGTCGTTACCTTAAAGGGTGGTTTTCAGTTTCTACACGGGTTTTTCGGCGGTCGGCTAGGCAACCGCGTCGCATTCAGACTTCGAAATGCGTGTTACACGAAATTGCAATCGCTGTCGTTTCAGTATTATGACACGGCGAAAACCGGCGACTTGATGTCTCGTCTAACTGCCGATTTGGAAGCGGTTCGAAATTTCATCGCATTCGGTTTTGCGCAAATTTTCAACATGTTTCTCATGATTATCTTCGGAGCCGCGATGATGTTCTCCATTCACTGGCAGCTCACGCTGATTACGCTTGTCACGATGCCGTTTCTGGTCATTGTGGCACTGCGATTCGAGAAGCTGATTCATCCGGCGTTTAGAGAAATGCGTCAAGCGATGAGCCATTTGACGACGGCGGTTCAAGAGAATATTACAGGCGTACGTACCGTCAAATCCTTTGCCCGCGAATCGTTCGAAATGGATAAGTTCTCGGCGCGAAGCGCGGCCTACAAACAAAACCAAATTGCCGCATCCGGCTTGTGGGGACGTTTCTTCCCGGTAATGGAGCTGCTGGCAAGCGCATGTGCGGTTATTCTGCTTGTGGCCGGCGGTACACTCGTTATCCGGGGTTCGATTACGCTGGGTGAGATGGTTGCCTTCTTCAGTATGCTATGGTACATCATCAACCCGATGTGGGCGATGGGCTTCTTGATCAATAACTACACGCAGTCCAAAGCTTCCGGCGAACGGTTGCTTGAGCTGCTGAACGAGTATGTACATGTGAAAGATGTCGAATCTCCGACAATTTTGGATGAGAGCCAGATTGAAGGCCATGTGCAATTTCATAATGTAACATTTAATTATGCGGATAAAGCGCCTGCATTGACCAATGTGAACATTGATGCCAAACCGGGTATGGTCATTGGGATGCTCGGCGGTACCGGTTCCGGTAAATCGACCGTGATCCAGCTGCTGATGCGTGCTTATAACATCAAGACGGGAAGTATTACGCTCGACGGTGAAGATATTCGCAACATTTCGATTGAGAGCCTTCGCTCCCAAATCGCGACGGTATTCCAAGAAACATTCTTGTTCTCTTGTTCGATTCGAGACAATATCGCGTATGCGATCAAAGATGTCACGATGGATCAAATCATAGCGGCAGCGAAGCTGGCCAAAGCGCATGATTTCATCATGGAGCTTCCTGAAGGCTACGACACGATCGTCGGTGAGCGCGGGATGGGGCTCTCAGGCGGTCAGAAGCAGCGGATTGCCATTGCGCGCGCTTTGATTAAGAATCCGCGTATTCTCATTCTCGATGACGCTACAAGCGCCGTAGACATGGAGACCGAGCATGAAATTCAAGCCGGCTTCAGTGAGCTTATGGCGGGTAGAACAACCTTTATTATCGCACACCGGATTTCGTCGCTTCGCCATGCGGATGAAATTCTTGTCTTCGACAATGGTCATATCGTGCAGCGCGGGCAGCATGAGCAATTAGTTGCACAGACTGGTCCATATCAGGATACGTATAACATCCAATATGCAGACCGTCCCAGCGCCGCCACAGCCGAATTAGCAGCAGAAAGAAGGGTCGCACAGTGAGTGAGGAGCAGCAGCAGAAAGGGCAGCCGCGAGGCAGTCATGAGCGTTTCATCTACAAGGATGACGATGCGATCGAGAAACCGTTTAACTGGTCTCAAATTACCCGTTTATTCTCGTATATGAAACCTTATCGGAAACAATTACTGCCTGTCATTATCGTCATGATGGTGCTCGGAACGCTTACGCGTCTGGCCATTCCGGCCATCATCATCATGGCGATCGATGAAGCGATTCAGCCGAAGGACGGCGGAGATCCGAGTCTGAGCAAGCTTTACCTGTTTGCGGGGATTATGTTGACCCTCTATATTATTCAATGGGCAGCTAACACGTACCGGATTCGATATACGAATGTAATCGGCCAGCAGGTCATTTATGATCTGCGCGAGGATCTCTTTAAACATATTCAGAAGCTGTCATTCCGTTTCTTCGACAAACGGCCAGCAGGCTCCGTATTGGTCCGTATTACGAATGACGTCAATGCGCTTCAGGATTTGTTCACGAACGGCGTAGTCAACCTGTTGATGGACTGTGTACAGCTTGTCGGGATCGTCGTCATTTTGCTGGCTTGGAACTTCAAGCTCGGTATTGCCATCATGATTACAGTACCGCTTATGTTCGTTGTTTCTACGGCCTTGCGTAAACGGATTCGTTTCGCATGGCAGGATGTACGGATGAAGCAGTCGCGAATCAATGCGCATTTGAACGAAAGTATTCAAGGCATGCGCGTTACCCAAGCTTATACGCAGGAGAAGTCCAATTTCAGCTTCTTCACGAACATCAATAACACGAATATTAAAGCATGGAATAAAGCTTCTGCCCTTAACCAGGCATTCGGGCCGATTATCGAAGTCACCTCCGCGATCGGTACGTTGATTCTGTTCTGGTACGGCTCGCATCTGATTCAAGCCGGCGCCATTACGGTGGGGGTGCTCGTCGGATTTGCCAACTATGTCGGCAACTTCTGGGAGCCAATTAACAGGCTGGGCCAAATGTACGCACAGCTGCTTATCGCCATGGCTTCCTCTGAGCGGATCTTTGAGTTTATCGATGAGAAACCGACAGTTGGCGAGCAGGAGAATGCAGCCGCACTCCCGCGTATCCGCGGAGATGTGTCGTTCGACTCCATCGTCTTCGAATACGAGAAAGGCCGTCCGGCACTTCGAGGCATTTCGCTTGATGTTACAGCCGGACAAACGATCGCACTGGTTGGACATACCGGTTCAGGCAAAAGTACCATTATGAATCTGCTCTGCCGCTTCTATGATCCGGTGCAAGGCGCTGTACGCGTCGATGGCATCGATATTCGCAACGTCAGCATCGAGAGCTTGCGTTCGCAGGTCGGAGTCGTGCTGCAGGATACGTTTATTTTCTCCGGTACGATTCGCGAGAATATCCGCTTTGGCCGTTTGAACGCTACGGACGATGAAATTGTAAAAGCAGCTACTGCAGTAGATGCACACGATTTCATCATGAGTTTGCCGGACGGGTATGATACGGAGGTTCAAGAACGCGGCAACAGTTTGTCGATGGGACAACGCCAGCTGCTGTCCTTCGCGAGAGCACTGCTCGCTGATCCGCGCGTCTTGATTCTGGATGAAGCAACGGCTAGCATCGATACGGAAACCGAGCTCAAAATTCAAGAGGCTTTGAAGAAGCTCTTGAAAGGCCGGACTTCCTTCATCGTAGCGCATCGATTGTCCACCATTCGTAATGCAGACCGCATCGTCGTGCTGGATCATGGTCAAATCGTCGAGCAAGGCAGCCATGAAGAGCTAATTCGTCACAAAGGCACCTATAATGGTCTGATTGAAGCGCAGTATCGTTTTTTATCGGCATAATTCTTGATTTTTCGCCAAAGAACCTCCACAATGGAAGAAAACATTTCTTCCAGGAGGTTCTTTTTCTATATGTATGGATCACCGCTTTCATCTACGGCTCGTAAAATTATGCTGCTCGGTTCCGGCGAGCTTGGCAAAGAAGTTATCATTGAAGCTCAGCGCCTTGGCGTAGAAACGATTGCTGTCGATCGCTATGAGAACGCTCCGGCGATGCAGGTCGCACATCGTTCCTATGTGATCGATATGCTGGATCCGGCTGCTCTTCGCGCACTGATTGAGCAGGAGAAACCCGATCTGCTCGTTCCTGAAATTGAAGCCATCGCGACTTCCGCCCTGGTGGAGCTGGAGAAGGAAGGCTATCGCGTTATTCCTACGGCACGGGCAGCTTTGCTGACGATGGACCGCGAGGGCATTCGCCGTTTAGCGGCAGAAACACTGAGCTTGCCTACAGCGCCATACCGCTTCGCGGATACGCTGGACGAGCTTAAAGCCGCAGTGGCAGAACTGGGCACGCCTTGCGTAATTAAACCGATCATGAGCTCATCCGGCAAAGGCCAAAGCGTCTGCAAAACAGAAGGAGATGCTGAAGCTTGCTGGAATTATGCCATGGAAGGCGGCCGTGCGAAGAAAACGCGTGTAATCGTCGAAGGATTTATCCATTTTGAGTCGGAGATTACGCTCCTGACGGTACGTTCGGCATCGGGCACATCGTTCTGCGCGCCGATCGGACATGTACAGAAGGACGGCGATTATATCGAGTCCTGGCAGCCGCATGAAATGTCGGCACAGCAAATCGAAGAAGCCGAAGCAATTGCTCGCGCAGTAACGGAGGAGCTTGGCGGCTACGGTATCTACGGCGTCGAGCTGTTCTTGACGAAGGATGGCGTGCTGTTCAGTGAAGTTTCGCCTCGCCCGCATGACACAGGCATGGTTACGATGGTGACACAGGATCTATCTGAGTTTGCGCTTCACGCAAGAGCGATTCTGGGTTTCCCGATTCCAACCATCCGTCTGCTGACGCCTGGTGCTTCTTATACGCTCAAAGCTGACCGCGACTCGGAGCATTTCCAAATCGGCGGGCTGGTGCAAGCGCTGTCGGTACCTAATACGCAAGTGCGCGTGTTTGGCAAACCGGTTACGAAACCGGGCCGCCGTATGGCAGTTGCCCTCAGTTCAGCCGATGACTGCGCGAAAGCACGTGAGCTGGCTAAACAAGCAGCGCATTCCCTCACCATCAACTACGAATAAAATATCGCGCGATAGACTCGCCGAGTATGCTGAAATAACGTCAGCGGTTTCCTTACGGGGGCTGCTGGCGGCGCATACCGGCTTTTTTTGCATCTACGGCAATTGGTGAAATTTGCAAATTACAGCCGAAAGCATTACTTTAAACATTATAGAATTTATTGCGTTTTAAAGGGGAGTTGGAAGCATGAGAAGCGCATCATCAAGCGTGTTATGGAGAACGATTGGGATTTCGGCGCTGGTCTCGACATTGCTGATGATCGGCGGGTTTGGCTATGCGGTAAAGGACATGCTGTATCCGCATGCCGAAGCATACACAGGGGACCAGGGAAAGCCGGCGCTGCCGGAATCAAGCGACCTTGGGAGCAGTAAGGCAATCAACATTACCGCAGTTGGCGACTCGCTGACGAAGGGGACTGGCGACGCAACAGGCGAAGGTTATGTCAAACAGGTCGTAGCGCTGCTTAAGAAGAAATATCCGCTGATTCCTGTCAAATTAAACAATAATTTGGCTGTAAACGGACTGAGGGCAGATCAACTCGCTCATTTGCTTAGTACGGACAAGGGTTATCGTTACGCTTTGCAGCAAGCTAATCTAATTGTTTTCACCATCGGCGGCAATGATTTGTTTCAAATCGCAAACGGTCAATCTGCCGGGGAAATGACGGGAGATATCAGTTTGGATACGGTGAAGAAGGAGCTCCCCAAAGGCATCGACCGATTATCGAAAGTGATCAAGCTGCTGCATGAAATCAATCCAAACGCACAAGTGGTATACACGGGCCTTTATAACCCTTTTTACAATATTACGGACCTTAGAGACGGCAGTTTGCAGGTTCAGAAGTGGAATGAGGAAGCCTATTCGATGCTGCACCGGTATCCGAACATGACCATGGTGCCTTCATTCGATATGTTTGAACGTTCGATTGACAGCTATCTGTCGAACGATCATTTTCACCCGAACCACGAAGGCTATGCACAAATTGCGGCACGTATCGTGCAGTCACTGGAATAGGAGACCTGTCTAATGAGTCTACAACCCCTATCGGAAACAGAAGTCGTCCTCTCCGTTAAAGATGTGAAGAAACGGATTGGCAGCAAAATGATCATTAAAAACGTCTCTTTTGAAGTGAAAAGCGGTGAAATCTTCGGTTTTCTCGGTCCCAATGGATCTGGGAAGACGACTACGATCCGTATGCTTGTGGGGCTGATCAAGCAAACATCGGGCGAGATTCTTATCTGCGGCAGCAATGTGCAGCAAGATCCGGAGAAAGCACTCAGCCATATCGGCTGTATTGTCGAGAATCCGGAGGTTTACGGCTATATGACCGGCTGGGAGAACTTAGAGCATTTTGCCCGTATGCAGCGCGGCATCGGTCAAGATCGCATTGCCGAAGTTGTTGCGATCGTCGGCATGCAGCAGCGTATTCACGACAAAGTGAAGACGTATTCGCTAGGCATGCGCCAGCGTCTTGGCATCGCACAGGCGCTGCTTGGCAGACCGAAGCTGCTCATTCTGGACGAGCCGACGAATGGATTGGATCCGAAAGGGATTAAAGAGCTTCGCGAGTTCGTGCGTATGCTTGCGGACCAGGGAATGAGCTTGTTTATTTCAAGCCATTTGTTAAGCGAAATCCAGCTGATGTGCGATCGTGTTGCCATTATCAGCCATGGGGAAGTGCTTGCTGTCGGTGCCGTTGACGAACTGGTGAACCAGACCGGCAGCTATGTCGTGTGGCAATTTGACCAGACAGAAGCGGGAAGACAGCTGCTTGAAGCAGAGGAGAACATTCGGTTAATCCGCGATGGCGAGCATCGGATCGATGAAAGCATATTGGCGGGCTTGACCGATGCCATCATCACTTCAATGGGGGCGGAACGCATTTCAGCCATCGTTGAGAAAGCCGTACATGCCGGTATTGGCGTCGTTTCGGTACAAAAGATCGCACCAACGCTGGAAGAACTATTTTTGCAAATGACGGAGGGTGAGAGCATTGGATAGATTGCTGCCGCTCATTCAGAATGAGACGCTGAAAATATGGAAGAAGAAGCGTTTCTACGTCGTCGTGCTTGTGCTGCTCGTACTCATTCCGATCTTTACGTATGCCCAAATGAAAATAGCGGAAACCAACCGAAAAAACTTTGCGGATTGGCGGAATCAGCTCGTTCAGCAGATCAATGAGTATCAAAATATGCTTTCCAGCGACCGTATTCCGGAGGAGTGGAAGCGCAATCGCCGAATAGCCGTTCAACAGCTTCAGTATTATTTGGATCACGATGTAAATCCTAACTCACCTAATGGTGTAACCTTTACTCGCAGCTTTATGTCGAATGCCGTTACGCTGTTTTATCCGCTGCTGGTGCTTGCCATTGCCTCTGACCTCGTGTCCGGCGAACGTTCGACGGGAACCATTAAGATGCTTCTCACAAGACCTGTAAGGCGTTGGAAAATTTTACTGAGCAAGCTCGTCGCTTTAACGTTCTATGTTTCATTAACCGTTGTGGTCAGCGCCATTCTCTGTTATCTTATATCAGGCGCGGTATTCGGGTATTCCGGCTGGAAAATACCGGTGTTTACAGGATTTGTCATCCAGGGCTCAACAATTGAGAGCTCGTATGTACATGCCGTTCCACAGTGGCTGTTCGTGCTCATGGAAGGTGGACTGATCTGGGTCTCATCCATGACCGTTGCCATTCTGGCGCTCATGGTATCTGTTCTTGTTCGAAGCACGGCGGCGAGTATCGTTACGATGATGGCGGCTGTCATCGCAGGTACGATCTTGTCGAGTATGTCATCATCATGGGAAAGTGCCAAATATGTTTTCGCGGTCAATTTGCAGTTAACCGATTATTTAGCGGGCTCCCCGCCGCCAATTCAAGGCATGACACTTTCATTTTCCTTGATTATCCTTGCGATTTGGTCGGCAATCGGACTTATCGTTTCATTCGGTGTCTTTACGAAACAGGACATCATGAATTAGAATAGCTTGAAGTGAGCGAATCGGCTTGAATGGAAAAAGAATGCAAGGAAGCGCAATTAAATTTATTAGGAGGACCCTATGACTGAGCAGTTAAATCTTGCGGGCGAAGCGAATTTGGGTGCCGACAGCTATGGTGCAGACGACATCCAGGTGCTGGAAGGGCTGACCGCTGTTCGTAAACGGCCCGGGATGTATATCGGCAGCACAAGCACTTCGGGCTTGCATCACCTTGTCTGGGAGATCGTCGACAACGCGGTTGACGAGCATCTGGCAAAGTTCTGCTCTGCCATCGACGTAACGATCCATAATGATGGTTCGATTACTGTTAAGGACAACGGCCGCGGCATTCCTACCGGCATGCATAAGACCGGTATTCCCACGCCGCAGGTTGTCTTTACGATTTTGCATGCGGGCGGTAAGTTCGGCGGCGGCGGATATAAGAAATCCGGCGGTTTGCACGGCGTAGGCGCATCCGTAACGAATGCGTTGTCGGAGTGGCTGGAAGTGGAAATTTACCGGGACGGTAAAATACATAAGCAGCGCTTCGAGTATTGGGTCGACAACGATGGCAAAGAGCATGTCGGCGAACCGGTAACGGGACTTGTCGTCACCGGCAATACGAACCGTACAGGTACGAAGGTAACCTTTAAACCGGATACACGTGTTTTCCACGGTAATATTTCAATCAATTACGATACGCTTTCTGAGCGGCTGCAGGAGATTGCGTTCCTGAATTCCGGGTTAAAGGTAACGGTAAAGGACGATCGCAGCGGCAAACAAGACCAGTATCACTATGAAGGCGGCGCGCGGCAGTTTGTTCAGTTTCTGAATGAAGATAAAACTGTGCTGCACGATGTCGTTCATTTTGCAGGCGAACGTGATGAAATCGAAGTTGAGGTGGCTTTGCAGTACAACGACGGCTACACGGAAACCTTGGCCTCGTTCGTAAACTCCATCCCAACACGCGGCGGCGGTACGCATGAGACCGGATTCAGAACCGCATATACGCGTGTTATGAACGATTATGCCCGCAAGAACGCAATGATCAAGGAGAAAGACAAGAATCTCGACGGCAACGACCTTCGCGAAGGCATGATGGCGGTTATCAACATCAAGATGTCCGAAGTCGAATTTGTCGGTCAAACGAAGGATCAGCTCGGCAGCTCTTCAGCAAGAAGCGCCGTAGATGCAATCGTCTCTGACAAAATGCAGGTTTTCCTGGAGGAAAATCCGCAGGTTGCACAAATGCTGTTGAAGAAAGCGGTTCAGGCATCAAGAGCGCGCGAAGCTGCACGCAAAGCGCGCGACGAAATCCGCAGCGGCAAGAAGAAGAGCGAAAGCTCCAACCTTGGCGGCAAGCTGACGCCGGCACAGTCGAAGGATGTTACCCGGACGGAGTTGTTTATCGTCGAAGGTGACTCCGCAGGCGGTTCCGCGAAGCAAGGCCGCGACTCCAAGTTTCAGGCGATTCTTCCGCTTAAGGGGAAACCGATGAATCCGGAGAAGGCGAAGCTGCTCGATATTCTTAAAAACGACGAATACAAGGCGGTTATCGCGGCGATAGGCGCAGGGATTGGACCTGAGTTCGACGCGGAATCGTGTAATTATAGCAAAATCATCATTATGACGGATGCCGATACGGACGGTGCGCACATTCAAGTGCTCCTTCTGACGTTCTTCTACCGTTACATGAAGCCACTGATTGATTTGGGCCGCGTCTTTATCGCGCAGCCGCCTCTTTATAAGATTACGCGTAAATCTGGCAAGCTCGAGACCGTCCGGTACGCTTGGTCGGATGAGCAGCTCCAGAATTACTTGAAGGAGTTCGGCAAGAACTTCGAGCTGCAGCGTTATAAAGGACTCGGCGAGATGAACCCCGAGCAATTGTGGGAAACGACGATGAATTCAGAGACGCGTACGCTGCTTCAGGTTCAAATCGAAGATGCAGCCAAAGCGGAACGCCGTGTTTCCACGCTCATGGGCGACAAAGTAGATCCGCGTAAACGCTGGATCGTTGAGAATGTTGATTTTACCGAATATGTTGAATAACAGTTGAGGAGAGTTTCGGCATGAGTATCCTGGAACAGTTTTTGCCGGCGTTTCTTGAGGAGGTCGTGGGTGACCGATTCGGACGCTATTCCAAATACATCATTCAGGACCGCGCCATTCCCGATGTACGAGACGGATTGAAACCGGTGCAACGGCGTATTTTGTACGCGATGTATGATGCAGGCAACACGCCTGACAAAGGGTATCGCAAATCGGCCAAGACGGTCGGTGATGTAATGGGTAATTATCATCCGCACGGCGATTCCTCCATTTATGAAGGCATGGTCCGTATGGCGCAGCCATGGAAAATGGGGCATATGCTCATCGATGGCCATGGAAACTGGGGATCGATCGATGATGACCCAGCTGCAGCGATGCGGTATACCGAAGCGCGTCTATCGCCAATCGCGATGGAGCTGCTTCGTGATATTGAGAAACGAACGGTCTTATTCAAAGACAATTTCGATAATACGACGAAAGAGCCGGTTGTGCTGCCATCGCGGTATCCCAACCTGCTCGTCAATGGCGTAAGCGGGATTTCCTCCGGTTTCGCGACGGAAATTCCACCTCATAACTTGCGTGAAGTAATCGATGCTTGTAATGCCATGATGGACAACCCGGACATCGAGCTTGCGCAGCTGATGGAGATTGTGAAAGGTCCCGATTTCCCGACAGGCGGACTCATCATGGGTGAAGATGGTATCCGAGACGCCTACCTAAGCGGCAAGGGCCGGATTTACCACCGCTCCAAATCGATCATTGAAGACATGAAGGGCGGACGCCAGCAGATCGTCATTACGGAAATTCCGTATCAAGTCGTCAAGTCCCGCCTTGTCACAGCGATGGAGAACATTCGGATCGAGAAGAAGGTCGAAGGCATCGCCGAGGTTCGCGATGAAAGCGGGCGTAACGGTCTTCGCATTGTAGTCGAGCTGAAGAAGGATGCGGATGCGCAAGGCATTCTGGCGTATTTGCTCAAGAAAACCGATCTTCAGGTCGCCTACAACTTCAACATGGTTGCGATTGTGAACAAAACGCCGAAGCAGCTTGGTCTGAAGGACATGCTGACCGCGTACATCGCGCATCAGAGAGAAGTCGTTACCGAGCGTTCTAAGTATGAGCTTGAGAAAGCGGAAGACCGCGCTCATGTACTGGAAGGTTTGGCGAAGGCGCTTAACCTTCTGGATGAAATCATCGCCACGATTAAAGCGTCGAAGAATCGGCAGGATGCACAGCAGAACCTCGTCGCGAAGTTCACGTTTACAGAGCGCCAAGCAGATGCCATTCTGACGCTCCAATTGTACCGTTTGACGAATCTGGAGATTACTTCGATTGAGAAGGAATTGAAGGATATTCAGAAAAAGATTTCGTATTTACGTTCGATTCTGGACAGCGAGAAGAAGCTGCGTTCTGTCATCAAAGAAGAGCTGCTGGAAATTCGCGAGAAATTCGGCATCGACCGCCGTTCCGGCATTCAAGGCGAAGTCGAAGAGCTGAAGGTGAACCTTGAGGTTATCGTCGCTGCTGAAGACGTACTTGTTACACTGAGTCAAGACGGCTATATCAAGCGGACCTCGAAGCTATCGTTCACACGTTCCGGCGGCGAGCTGGGAAGTGCCGGCGTCAAGGAAGGCGACGTTATTCGCACGCTGATCGATGTCAATACGATCGACCAGCTGCTGCTCTTCACGCGCAAAGGGATGTACTATCAACTGCCTGTCCATCAAATTCCGGAGTTCAAATGGAAAGATACCGGGACAGCCGTAGTCAATGTCGTACCAATGCCGAAGGACGACAGCATTATTAGCGTCATTCCTGTGAAGGATTTTGAAGTGCCGGATCGTACGCTGGTCTTCGTCACGAAACGAGGACAAGTGAAACGGACGGAGCTGAAAGAATATAAATCATCGCGTTCCACTGCGATTGCGGCTGTGAAGCTGGCAGATGGCGATGATGTGCTGCGTGTGTCGCTTAGCGACAACAGTAAAGAGCTGCTGCTCATTACGAAGAACGGCATGAGTATCCGTTTCCCTGAGAGTGAAGTCAATCCAATGGGGCGTGTAGCTGCAGGCGTACGAGGCATTACCGTTCGCGAAGGCGATGAAATTGTCGCCGCGGAGTGGGTGACGGGTGACGAAGGCGAAGTGCTTGTCCTAACGGAGCTTGGTTACGGCAAACGTTCCTTGCTGCTTGATTATCCAATCCAAGGGCGAGGCGGCAAAGGTGTTGCAACCTTCGAATTTAAGGAAGGCAGCAGGGTCCGCTCGAATGGAGTTGGTCTCATCGGCGGCCTTCACTGCAAGGAAGCTCGTGACTTGGTGCTGTTAACGGCAGCCGGCACGAATCAGATCGTTTCAACGGAGAAAGCGCCGATTGATGATCGAAAATCGACTGGCCGCGCGGTAACAGCGGTCGATAAGAAGGATGTATTAACGGCGTTCTTCGTTCGGGCCGATTTGTAAAGCTCAATCAAACGGCTGGTGGGGAGAATCGCGTCGCTCCATCATTTCTACAATAAGTTCAAGCACGACCCACAATGGGGCCGGTTCATCTAGCCGGTCGACCCATTGCGGGTCTTTTTGTATGCCGATCTGCGATAATTTACGTACAAGTTCGAGCTTGCGCTCCTCCATATTGCGGATCACGCTCCATTCCTAATTTCGAGCCGGTACAACAGCCTATACCACCAATGTATGTCTAATCTTGTCAAATGGTTCTCTTTCGTAGCGATTAGTCAGACAAAATATTAACTGCATTAACCTTATATTCGACATTTCGGCATGGTATAATAAGGTATAAGATAAAATCGGACAGAAGGCGGGTGATGGTCATCGTTTCTGCGGAATTTGCCCGGTTGTGGATGAAGATGACGAAGGAATGGAAGTCGCATCTGGAGGAAGAACTGGCTCCCGGATTAACGGAAGGACAACTGAGTGTACTGGAGCTGCTGCTCCAGCATCAACCGATGAAACCCTCGGATTTGCTCGGCTATTTGGAGACGACACCCGCTGCAATTACGACGCTGCTTGATCGAATGGAGCGCGGCGGTCTCGTCGTGCGGAATCGAGACGAGAGCGATCGGCGCATTGTATGGGTCACAGTGACCGAGAAAGGGCAAATCGAAGCTGCGCGCGGTATTGCTGTGCGCGATGCTTACATCAGTGAAGCGCTCGACCGGATCTCTTCCCATAATCAGCAGCTGCTGGTCTATCTGCTTGGCAAAGTAGCCAACTCGTAGGTTGTACATATGTGAACGAATAAGTACGGTCTGAGAGGGCTGCTGCAATCGAAAGAGGCCTGTGCATCCGCATGTTCCGATGAGGAACTGCAGCGCACAGGCTTTTTTTTGTTGCAACATTTTCGATTCTACGTGAGTTAGTAATGATAGCCGTTGTAGTCCTTAAGCCATGGATATAAAGAAAAAGGGCTGTCCCGGAAAATGAATCCCAGTACAGCCGTTTCTTTACGTCTATCTGCCTAGCCTGTTACTTTGAACGGCGTGCCGGACATCGATTTCAACCGTTTCATGAGTTGATGGTACATCTGCTTGAGCGACGTGTAATCCGTTCCGGAGAGGTCTTTAAGCGCTTTGGAGGCAATCACCTGCTGCAGCGGAACAACGTCGTAATTGGTCACGCCTTTGCTGGTTACCCGGTGCACCCAAGTAGGGAGCGCCTCCACATTCTGAATGGACGTTTTACCTGTTGGACCGTCTTTGTGAATGCTCACTTTATAGACGACGCCGTAATCCTTCGAATCACCGCGTTGATTGGAAATGAAATTACCCATGGAATAAATAATGAGTCCTTTTCTTACGGAGCCGTCCGGTTCAGCCGCTTCAACCATCTCGTAAGGCTGAATGACATGCGGGTGGGAGCCGGCAATGATGTCGGCACCGGCAGCGATCAGCTTGCGCGCCAGATTCTTCTGCACCTCGTTCGGCTGGGTCTGATATTCGATGCCAAAATGCAGCACGACCGTAATGAAATCGGAGCCAGCCTCGCGGAGCTTCTTGATGTCGCTGATCATCTTAGCTTCGTCGATCAAGGAGACGGCGTAGGGCTGATCTTTGGGCAGCGGAATGCCGTTCGTACCATACGTATAGGCGAGCAGTCCCATTGCAATGCCTTTGCGCTTCGCGATGACAATTCGGTCGGCTTCCGCCCGCGAACGTGCCGTACCTTTCGTTTCGAAGCCAAGCTCCCCGAGCTTCTGAAGCGTCAGTGCAATGCCTTTGGAGCCGCGGTCCAGAGCGTGATTGTTAGCTGTCGTAATGGTCGTGAAGCCGGCATACTTGAGCGCGTCGCCAAGCTCGGTCGGCGCATTGAAGCGCGGATAACCCGAATAGCCAAGCGACTTACCTGCAATCGGCGTTTCGAGATTGGCCAGCGTCCAATCGCCTTGCTCAAGAATCGGCTTCATCGGCTTGAAGAAATGCTCGAAATTATATTTCTTTGTTTTCTCGTTATAGGCGCCGGGAAGCTGCGGCATATGCATCATTACGTCGCCAACAGCCACCCAAAGCGCGTCAACCGACTTCTCAGGCGCTGGAGGCGCGCTCTCAGCGTCTTGATTGTCAGGTTGGGATAAATTAGCGTCATCATTTGGCGATTGATTAGCAGCGTCACCAGCGTTCTCTGGAGCGGGCTCCGAGTCCGTGTCCGGTGCCGGTGCCAGTGGATCCTCATCCGGCGTCGGTTCCTGCGCGACATTCTCCGGTTGGTTATGATTCGGCTCCAAGTGCGGACTGCTCCCGCAGCTGCTTAGAATGAGCAGGACGAGGACGAGTAGGCTGAACAGCGATAATTTGCGTCTATTCATAAGCCCTACAACCCTTCCAGGGGCAGGATTGAACGTGCCCGGATGAAATCGTCATCGCGAAACCGACTCCACGGCTCCGTCCTCGGTGGCAGGGCATGAATGGTAAGCCATTCCTTCGTAACCGGATGCGCTACTCCGATGGATGTCGACCATAGGGCAATATCTTGTTCGCCTTGAACGGCGGGAGCTCCGTATTTGCGATCGAATACGAGCGGACAGCCGATCTCGGCCAACTGAGCCCTGATCTGATGCGAGCGCCCGGTCAGCAGCTTCACGGCGATGAGGGAGAGTCCGCCTAGCTTGGCGACTACCGCATAGTCAAGTATGGCTTCTTTCGAATCCTGTATCTGCTTCTGATGCACGGTAACTATGTTTCTGCCCGCATCTTTACGCAGGAAGTGACGCAATCGGCCGGCAGCTGCCGCAGGGGAGCCATGAACAACCGCTACATACAGCTTATCGAATGAACGACTGCGAACAGACTCCGATAGGCGGGAAGCTGCTTTGGACGTCTTTGCGAACAGCATGGCGCCGCCAACGGGACGATCCAAACGATGGACTAGTCCGACATAGACATTGCCCGGCTTCTGATAGCGGGCTTTCAGATCGTCCTTCAGCAGCGTGACCATATCCATTTCGCCCGTTTCATCGGCCTGCGAAAGGAGGCCCGGCGGCTTAATGACGGCAAGCAGATGGTTGTCCTCATACAGCACAGGCAGAAGCGGGGCCGGCGCTGTAACAGGGTCATGACCCATCTTACTTACCCTCCCAACGTCCCAAGATGCCGCAAGGCAATGTAAGCCCGGAAGCGGAAATCGGGATGCCGATCTCGCCGCAGTGGATGGAGCCTTTATGTTTGCGTCCAACCGTCATGTGCAGCATATTGTGAAGAACTGTCGGCGACAGTCCGGTCGTGTAGGAGTTCACTAGCACGAACAACGGATTCTCTGTAAGAATCGTTGTGCAGAACTCGAGGAAGGGGTAAAGATTTTGCTCCAGCTTCCAGGTTTCGCCGTTCGGTCCGCGTCCGTAGGAAGGCGGGTCCATGATGATAGCGTCGTACTTGCTGCCGCGGCGCTGCTCGCGCTGCACGAATTTGAATACATCATCCGTTATGTAACGAACCGGAGCGGTGCTAAGACCGGATAGCTCGGCATTTTCCTTGGCCCATTGCACCATGCCTTTAGCAGCATCGACATGGCACACTTCTGCGCCGGCTGCAGCGGCAGCGACAGTAGCTCCGCCTGTGTAGGCAAACAAATTCAGCACGCGAATCGGACGACCGGCTTTGCGGATTTTGTCCATCATCCAGGTCCAGTTGACGGCTTGCTCCGGGAACAGGCCCGTATGTTTGAAGCTTGTCGGTTTAATATGAAACTTCAGCTCGCCATAGGAGATGGACCAGCGTTCCGGCATTTTGGTGCGGAACTCCCATTCGCCGCCGCCGGAGGAGCTGCGGTGATAGTGGCCGTCTGCTGTTTTCCATAAACCGCTTTCGTTCGCGATCGGCCAAATAACTTGGGGATCGGGTCTGCGCAGCACGTAGCCGCCCCAGCGCTCGAGTTTTTCTCCGTTGCCGGTATCGAGAAGTTCGTAATCTTTCCATAAGTCAGCGTTGTACATGTGTGTTGTAACCTTCCTTGGCGTTGAATTTGTAGCCTACTCCCCGAACAGTGACAATATAGATCGGGTTTGCAGGGTCGGGCTCGATTTTCTTGCGCAAATTGCTGACATGAACCATCAATGTACGAGTATCGCCCATACTATCATGTCCCCAAACGATCGTGTACAGATCATCGAGTGCAAAAGCGCGGTTCGGTGTTTTGGCCAGACGGACGAGAAGCTCGAACTCCTTGGCCGATAGGAAGACTTCTTTGCTGCCCAGATGAACGGTCCGCGCGGGCAAATCAATTCGTAAACCATCGTATTCCAGCACTTCGCCTACCGCACGGTCGATCGAATATTGACCGATCACAGATTGACGGCGCAGATGTGCTTTAACGCGAGCGACTAGCTGACTTGGACTGAACGGCTTGGTCATATAATCATCGCCGCCTACAGTAAGTCCATGTATAATGTCAGTATCATCGCTCTTACAGCTTATGAACAAAATGGGAACGTTGGAAATCGTTCGGATGTGCTTGCACACTTCGAAACCATCCAGATTCTTGAGTGAGATGTCCAGCAGGATCATATCCGGCTTTAGACCGGCTGCGAGCAGGACGGCATCTTCACCGTTGTCTGTCGTATGTACTTCAAAACCTTCTCGTTCCATATATAAAGTAATCAGCTCGGTAATATCGGCTTCATCGTCAACGACAAGAATTTTGCTACCATTCATCTCCATCTTCCCCCTCTTCCTAGGCTATTATAGCGAATCGAGGGAGGGGTGAGCAATCAACGATTTTTCAGGAGGCTGCTATGATTCGCCGATTATTCCGATCGTTTCTACTCTTTTTACTTCCCATACTCCTGCTCGCAAGCTGCAGTACGCAGAGCGGCGAGGAGAACCCTGCTGCGAAACAAGGTATTCTTGATCTTCGAAATTGGTCGTTTGATAGGGATGGCGAGCTCCCGCTGACTGGGGAATGGACGTTCTTCAGCGGACAGCTGCTGACTCCTGAGTTAGCCATGAGATATGAGGGTTTGCATGTAACGGTTCCTCGTTCCTGGAACAGCTACCCGGGAAACAGCGGCATTAAGAATGGACAAGGCTATGCTACCTATAAATTAACGGTGCTCATCAAACCGACGGATCATGTGCTTGCCGTGCGCATACCGAATATTTTCAGCAGCTATAAGTTCTGGATTAACGGCAAGCAGCTTGCCGGACAAGGGATCGTCGGGACGAGCCGAAGCTCTTCGAAGGCGCAGCAATTCCCGCGGATTGTATCGTTTAATGTAGAAGGTAAGCAGGAGCTGGATTTTGTCGTGCAGGTATCCAACTTCCAGCATCGCAAAGGGGGCATCTGGGTTCCGCTCAAGATGGGCAACAGCGACACGCTCGTCGCGAATCAGATGAAAGCTTCCATCCAGGAAATGCTCATCCTGGGCAGCTTGTTTATCATCGGGATCTATCACATCGGTTTGTATGCTTTCCGCAGGCAGGAGCAGTTTACGATTCATTTTGGTTTATTATGCTTATTCATTGCGGCGAGAGCCGGCGTAACCGGCGAAAATTATATTTTACAGCTCATTCCGCTGTCTTGGGAGATTGGGATGAAAATCGAATATATCGCCTTTTCGCTAAGCGCAGTGGCGGGGTATTTGTACGTGTATCGGCTCTTTCCGATGGATGCATCCAAACGCGTGATCCCTTTCGTAATCGGAATTGGGACCACTTTGGTCGGCTTTGTGCTGTTCACACCTGCAATCGTGTACACGCAACAGATTTCATGGTTTCAAATTTACGTTGTGGCTGTGAGCATCTATACGCTAATCATCCTGGTTACGGCGAAGATTCGCAAACGGATCGGGTCTGCGTTTGTCCTGGCAGGGGTAGCGGTGTTCGTCGTTACGGTACTGAATGACATGCTGTTCTACAACGAATGGCTTCTATATGCACAGCTGATTCCGCTGGGATTGTTCTTCTTTATGCTGATGCAGTCTTTTATCATTTCGAAAAGGTTCTCCAGCGCCATGTACCAGGTTGAGCATGTCTCAAGTGAGCTGAGAGAGCTGAATGTGCATTTGGAGGAGCGTATCGAAGAGCGGACGACCGCGCTGAGTGAGGCGAATGAATCGCTGGCGCAGACGAATCGGGACCTGCATCGTTCGGAGTCGTCACGAAGGCATCTGATGACGAATATTTCGCATGATCTGCGCACGCCGATTACGTTGCTGCAAGGCTACTTGGAAGCTTTTCAAGATGGAGTGGTCAAAACGGAGGAGCAGCAGCAGCGCTATCTGCGAATGATGCTGGGCAAGGTCGGCGGACTTAATCGATTGATTCACGATTTGTTCGAGCTGACGAAGCTGGAGGCCGGACAGACGAGGTTCGACTTTGCGGATGTTCCGCTCAGTCATTGGATTCAACAGCTGCATGATCTCTACGAAATCGATGTCATCAGCAGCGGTATGCGGTTCAGATGCGATTTTCACAGTGCGCACTCCGAACAGGAGGGTCATGCCCATGAAATGGAACAACAGAACCGCATCATGCTGCGCCTGGATCTGCCGCGAATGGATCAAGTTATTGCGAATGTCATTTACAACGCGATTAAACATACGGAGAAGGGGGGCGAGATAGCGCTTTCTTTTTTCTTCGATGAGACAGCAAAACGGACCATCGTAACCGTTAGCGATACAGGCAGCGGAATTGAGGAAGAGCATTTGCCCTTTATTTTCGACCGGTTCTACAAGAAAGAGATTTCCCGGAACTCAGCCGAGGGTGGCAGCGGCTTGGGGCTCGCGATTGCCAAAGAAATTGTGGAAGCACACGGCGGCACAATCGGTGCTGTCAGTACCTTGGATAAAGGGACAATGATCTGGTTCGCGCTGCCTGCAACCCTGCGAAGCGTTAGTCAGCTTGCCTGATAACCGCCATCATCCGATCGATGGATTGCTTTCGGCGTTCCTGATCCATGCCGTTTAGAATACGGATAATTTCGATCGCTTCAGGAGTTACAGGCGTTTCTGGTCTTGCAGCCTCACCGCCGATAATGTAGTCCAGTGATACGTTAAAAAGAATAGCGAGCTTCTTTAACGTTTCATAGACCGGCTGGCGGTTGTTAATTTCGTAATGACTGTAAGCAGAACGGGTAATGCCAATTTGCCTGGCGACTTCTTCTTGTGAAATGTGCTTTCGAAGTCGAAGTTCCCTTAATCGATCTCCCATCGTCATAGTTTCTAGCTCCTTACGTCATTCTTCGCAAACTATTACTAGTGAAAAAGCTACACTTCGGCCCCACTAATAGTAATTTATGATACAAAGTGTATCAGTGTCAAGTGTTAAGTATAGAAACGTTAATAATTAAGTATTGAAAACAAATCTGCAGGAGCGTACAATGGGGTTGGTAGTAGTTGTACGTACAAGTTTACAGCTGTACATACTCTGGTCTTTTGCTTGGATTTAGCGAAAATGTCTGTATGAGTACCGATGTGGTGATTTATTCTGCTATCATGTTCGTACAAGTTAACGATGAATTCAGGATCATGAGGAGGAATATTAACGTGATACAGGTTAAACGTTATCAATTTTGGTTTGTTACCGGCAGCCAGCATCTATATGGACCGGAAACGCTGCTAGAGGTTGCAGATCATTCCCGAATCATTGCAGAGGGTTTGGATCGCGATGAAGCGATCACTTATGAAGTTGTGTTTAAACCGGTATTAACCACGCCCGAAGAAATCTATAGCCTGTGCGCGGCAGCTAATGCGGACGAGCAATGTGCGGGTTTGATCACTTGGATGCATACGTTCTCGCCTGCGAAGATGTGGATTGCCGGATTATCCGAGCTGCGCAAGCCGCTGCTTCACCTGCACACACAGTTTAACCGCGATATTCCTTGGGACTCCATTGATATGGATTTCATGAACTTGAATCAATCCGCTCACGGTGACCGTGAATACGGCTTCATCGGTGCACGCATGGGCATTGCCCGTAAAGTTGTTGTAGGGTACTGGGAGGATGCTGAGGTGCGTGGCCGTATTGCCGGCTGGATGCGCACATCGGTGGCATTCACAGAAGGCCGCTCGCTCAAAGTAGCACGCTTCGGCGACAATATGCGTCAGGTTGCTGTTACAGAAGGCGATAAGGTTGAAGCACAAATTAAGTTCGGCTGGTCGATTAACGGCTACGGAATCGGAGATTTGGCAGCTTATATCGCGCAAGTGACGGAAGAGCAGCTGAATGCGCTGACCGACGAATACGAAGCGGCTTACGAGATCGCGGCTGAAACACGCTCCAATGCTGAGAAGTGGGAATCGATCCGGGAGCAGGCTCGTATTGAGCTAGGAATGAAAGCATTCCTCCAAGAAGGCGGCTTCACGGCGTTCACGACAACCTTCGAAGATTTGCACGGCATGAAGCAGCTTCCCGGGCTTGCGGTGCAGCGTTTAATGGAGGCAGGCTACGGCTTCGGCGGCGAAGGCGATTGGAAGACAGCGGCGCTTACTCGTGTGATGAAGACGATTGCC
This sequence comes from Paenibacillus rhizoryzae, assembly GCF_059686995.1. Lineage (NCBI taxonomy): Bacteria > Bacillati > Bacillota > Bacilli > Caryophanales > Paenibacillaceae > Paenibacillus > Paenibacillus rhizoryzae. Next base: position 612,246 of record NZ_JCAALT010000001.1, read on the forward strand.
GGCAATAAAGGGACTTCCTTTATGGAGGACTATACGTACCATCTGGAGCCGGGCAATGAACTCATTCTTGGCGCGCATATGCTTGAAATTTGCCCGACGATCGCCGAAGGCAAGCCTCGTCTTGAAGTTCACCCGCTGGGCATCGGCGGCAAAGCTGACCCAGCCCGTATGACCTTCAACGGTCGCAGCGGTCAAGCCGTGAACGCATCGCTTATTGATGTGGGCAATCGGTTCCGTCTCATCGTGAACATTGTCGATGCTGTAGAAACACCGCATGATATGCCGAAACTACCGGTTGCACGCGTGCTTTGGAAGCCGCAGCCATCCCTGAAAGATTCCGCAGAAGCGTGGATCCGGGCAGGCGGCGCGCATCATACGGTATTCTCGTATGAGGTTACGGCTGAGCAGCTGGTGGACTGGGCAGAGATGACAGGCATTGAATGTGTGATCATCGATCATTCGACAAATCCGCTCGCATTCCGCAATGAGCTGCGTTTGAACGATATGTACTGGCGTTTGCAGCGTTAATTGAACTTATTTTATTTTTTTAAGCAGTTGGCATTTCAAGTTACCGGCTTGTGGGACTTTCCGCCGCGCGATTGCGTGCGTGCGGAATAGTCCCTTTTTTTCGCGATTACGGGCTTTAATTGGCTGAAGTCGAGCTGCCTCCAAACTTATTGCGGTAATTTGCCAGTGCGAGAAGCGGCCATACCAGAGGGTAGCTCTCATATCTCGTATAGAGATAGCCGGGCAATCCTGCACCGGTCGGATACTTCTTTGGAAGCGGGTCCTCCGAATCTAATGCACGTAACAGAAAATCGCATGCTTGCTCCATGGCAGGGGAGGACTGATCGTTAACGGCGACAAGCGCATCGAGCGCCCATGCGGTTTGCGACAGCGTGGAATAGGAGAGCGGGACGTATCGCTTCACAAGATCGCTGCGACAGGATTCGCCAAATCCGCCATCTGGCAGTTGAATGCGATGAAGCCATTCCTTGGCCTTGCGAATTTGCGGATGGTTTGGCGACTCACCGGCGGCGATCAAGCCGGTGAGCGCAGCCCAAGTGCCATAGATATAGCAGACGCCCCAGCGGCCATACCATGAACCGTCAGCCTGCTGCGCGCTATAGAGCCAGTCTGCAGCTCGGCGCATGAATCGGCTGTGAGCGGTTGTCAGCCCGGCATGGCTGCCCAAATATTCCAGCGTTCTGCCGGTTAAATCCGGTGTTGATGGATCCGTAGCGGCATCCTCCGCACCATCGAGCGGTACCCAGCTGATGATTTTGTTGTTCACATTGCGCTCGAATGCCGCCCAGCCGCCGTCGGCGTTTTGCATGGACAGCAGCCATTGCAGGCCGAGCTCCTGAGCATGCTGATAAGGAACCTCATTGGCGAGTCCATGAATGGCGCGCATGGCAGCTGTAGTGTCATCGATATCCGGATTTATCGTATTCGAGTCGGAGAAGCCCCAGCCGCCTGGCAGCGGATGCTCCACGTTCAGCTTCCAGTCGCCAAGCTTGGAATGCTGGTGCTTCAATAAATAATCGCCCGCGGATCGAATGCTCGGATGATTGGCGCGTACGCCTGCTGCTTGGAGGGCGTGGCTAATTAATGCGGTATCCCATACAGTGGAGGTCGTATTCTGCATCGTGAGATCATGATTATCGCGAAGCAGTAGTGACTCCAGTCCTGCAACAGCATGCATGATTATAGGATGACCGATTTCGAATCCCAATGCGCGAAGCGCATGAATCATTAGAATGGTCGCACTGGCATAACAGTACAGCGTACCGTCCGGCTCAATTCGATCCAGCATGTATTGCTGCGCGCGAGCTGTACCTTGCTTGTTAAGGGCCGTAAGCGGCGATAATCCTTGCAAAGAGGGGACTCGCATGGATACATGCTGCTGCCAACTGTTTTGCTGCTCTAACAGCTGCTCAAGCGAAGTATCCTCATAGTGGAAGCGAAGGGGTTCGATGTGAGGAAGCGTGAAAGCAGGCTTGGTAGAACCGAGCAGCATCATCGGGGCCATGTGAACACGAGCATATCCGGAGAACTGAAAGAAGTGAAGCGGCGAGGTTGGAGGCAGCAGCAGCAGTGAGAGTGGAACAGGGAACCAGCGCGGCCATTCATATTGTCCGACAACCGCAAGCAGGAATTTAGACAATAAGCTATTGATACGCGAGAGTCCTCCGAGCTTGGCGATGCACGCGCGAGCCTGCTTCATTCGGGGATTAGAAGGTGATAGACCGGCAAATTGTAAGGCAAAATAACATTCTGCCGTCGCGGCGAGATTACCATCCTCTTCATCGGGATATACACGCCAAGCGCCATCAGCGCCCTGCTTGGTTAAGATTCGCTCACATAAGGAAGCGATTAGCGCTGGCTTCTGAATGCCGGCGCTGGTGAACAGCATAATTGCAGCCGCATCAGTGGTCGTTCCGCTATCAATGAATCCAAGTCGCCAACTGCCGTCTTGACTTTGTTTGCCAAGCAGGTGATGAACCAGACGGTCAATCCCGCGATCGATGCTGGAATCCATGAGAATCGCCTCCATCTGAGACTTGTTCAAGGAATGGTACCTTTTTCACATTAAACTTGCACGTTCTTAGGAAACATTGGGCAAATAAATGGACAAGAGGCGCTGAACTCTTTATTATGGAAATGAAAATAATTCTCAATGATCGCATCAAGCTATAGGTTTGTCATCCGTGCAAAGGTGGTTTATTTTGAAGTGGACGTTCAATCATCCTCACAAACACAGCAATTGGCCATTCATTCCCGGCCGCTCGCTGCCCTACTTATCCTTATTTTCGGTACACTTGCATTGGTTCTAACTGCTGCTATATCTATTTGTGTTGGAGCCGCTGACACATCCTTATCGACGGTTTGGGATGCGCTCTTTCACTTTAATTCGGATTTGACTCAGCACCAAATCATCAGGGAATTGCGTATTCCGCGTGTATTGGCAGGTGCGCTTACAGGAGCGGCTTTTGCCGCAGCTGGTGCGATTATGCAGGGAATGACGCGCAATCCATTGGCAGACTCGGGCTTGCTGGGCATTAATGCCGGTGCAGGCGTTCTGCTGGCGGTATGTTTTGCGTTCTTTCCCGGTATGTCATTCGTGAATCTCATGTTCTTCTCATTCTTTGGCGCCGCTGCGGCTGCTGCACTTGTGTTTGGAACAGGGGCGTTTGTCAAAGGCGGCCTTACGCCGGTGCGTCTGGTTCTTGCAGGCGCTGCCGTAACTGCGCTGCTGCTTGCCATTAGTGACGCGATCGCCATTCATTATCAAGTAGGCCGAGAGCTGGCCTTCTGGCTCGCCGGCGGCATGGCAGGCGTGGAATGGGCGCAAATTCGTATCATTTCGCCTTGGATATTGGGCAGTATTGTCATTGCGATCATGATGTCGCGTTCGATAACGCTGTTAAGCCTTGGTGAAGAAATTGCAATTGGTCTTGGGCAACGTACCGGGCTGATAAAGCTGATCGGAACGATCCTCGTGCTTATTTTAGCCGGAGCTTCGGTTAGCGTCGTTGGGGCTGTAGGGTTCGTAGGACTCATCATTCCGCATATCGCACGGTATTTGGTAGGCGTCGATTATCGGTGGATCATTCCGTGCTCTGCTGTCCTTGGCGCGCTCTTGCTCATCGTTGCGGACATTGGCGCCCGTATGTTCAATCCATACTCCGAAACGCCGCTGGGTGCACTTATTGGAGTCATTGGCGTTCCATTCTTCCTGTATCTGGCGATAAAAGAAAGGAGGGAGCTGTAATGAACACCTTTACAGTTACTCCTGCAGAGAAGGCACGGAAGAAGAAGGCATACACAATAATAGGGTTGATGGGCGGTCTCATTATCCTTGTATTCATTATAAGTATGAGTACAGGCACATTGAGGCTCTCGCCTAGCGATATGATACATACACTGCTTGGCAATGGGACGGCTAATCAAGAACTGATACTCTACCAGTTCCGTCTGCCTCGGATCGTAATGTCACTGCTGATCGGCGCCGGTTTCGCGGTGTCGGGCTGCATATTACAAGGGGTTACGCGAAATGCGCTGGCCGATCCCGGGATCCTCGGTATTAACGCAGGAGCGGGACTGATCGTCATTCTGTATATATCCGTCACACCGATAAACCATGCCATTTTTCTGCTGCCTTTGCTTGCCATGATTGGAGCAGGGGCTACAGCCGCACTAATCTACGGTCTCTCCTATAGACGTCATTATGGCATTTCGACCATTCGCCTTCTGCTTGTCGGAATCGCGGTAGCTGCCGGGATTTCGGCCCTTATGCTCGTCTTGACGCTGAAGCTCAACCCGGATCAATTTAAATTCGTTCAGGTTTGGCTGGCAGGCAGCATGCTGGGCATGGACTGGCGTTTCGTCCTGGCGTTATTGCCTTGGATCGTCGTGCTACTGCCCTTTGTCTACTACAAGGCACGTGTGCTGGACGTGCTGAATTTAGGGGATCAGACGGCTTCCGGGCTGGGTACGGCACTTAACCGTGAACGGTTGTATCTGTACGGGGCAGCCGTTGCACTAGCCGCTTCCTGTGTAGCGGTTGGCGGCGGAATCGCTTTTGTTGGACTGATCGGACCTCATTTGGCACGCAGGCTTGTTGGTCCGCAGCATACGTACTTATTGCCAGCCTCGGCAGTTACAGGCGGTCTGCTGCTCATTATCTCAGATACACTTGCTCGTATGTACGATGTGCCAACAGGGATTGTGGTTGCCATTATCGGAGCACCGTATTTTCTGTACTTGCTCACACGGGCCAAATAACCATTCATACAGCAATATCAACAGTAAGGGAGGGTATTTCTCGCTATGCTTAAACGCTTCATGACGTACTACAAGCCCTATAAAGGGCTGTTCTATCTGGATTTCTGCTGTGCCATCTTCGCCGGCTTTCTGGAGCTGGGGTTCCCCGTTGCGGTCAATCAATTCGTGGATAAGCTTCTGCCAGGGAAAGACTGGAGCCTGATCGCTTGGGCTTGTATCGCCTTGCTTGCCATTTATGCATTTACCGCGTTTCTTAACTATGTCGTAACCTATTGGGGGCATATGCTGGGCATTAATATCGAAACCGATATGCGCCGCAAGCTGTTCGATCATATTCAGAAGCTCTCATTTCGATTCTTTGATAATACGAAGACAGGTCATTTGATGTCCCGGCTTACCAATGACTTGCTTGAAATCGGTGAAATGGCCCATCACGGGCCGGAGGATTTGTTTATTGCCGTTATGACGCTGGTAGGCGCATTCACATTAATGATGCTGATTAACTGGAAGCTGGCGCTTCTCACCTTTGTTGTTGTACCGCTCATGGTATGGCTGGCCATCGTCTTCAGCAAGAAAATGACCAGGGCGTTCCATCAGCTCTTCAGCGATATTGCGGACTTTAATGCGCGCGTAGAAGATAATGTTGGCGGCATGCGCGTTGTTCAATCCTTCGCGAACGAGGAGTTCGAGAAGGAGCAGTTCCAAGTCAACAATCAGCGTTTCCGCTTAACCAAGCTGCTTTCTTACAAAATTATGGCGGCCAACGTTTCGCTCAGCTACATGTTGAAACGTTTTGTAACCCTGTTCGTTATGGTCTGCGGCACTTGGTTTGTCATTCAGCAAGAGCTGACAATAGGGGAGTTTGTCGGATTCTTATTGCTCGCAAACGTGTTTATCGGGCCAATTGAGAAAATCAATGCGGTTATCGAGAGCTATCCGAAAGGTTTTGCAGGCTTCAAGCGATATATCGAGCTGCTTGAGACGGAACCTGAGGTCGCAGATCGGCCCAATGCAATCGTTGTAGAGAATCTGCGCGGCAATATCGCGTTTACCAATGTCAGCTTCGGATACGAAAATGAATCTAAAGTGCTCGAGCATATCAACTTAACCATCCAAGAAGGCGAGACAGTCGCGTTCGTCGGTCCTTCCGGAGCCGGGAAAACGACGTTATGCAGCTTGCTGCCCCGTTTCTATGACGTTGACTCAGGAGGCATTACGATCGACGGCCGCGATATCCGCGATATGAAGCTGAATTCACTGCGCAAAGGGATCGGTATCGTCCAGCAGGACGTATTCCTGTTCTCGGGAACGATTCGCGATAATATCAAGTATGGCAAGATGGACGGAACAGACGCTGAGTTGATGCAGGCTGCGAAACGAGCACAGCTGGAGTCATTTATTCTATCCTTGCCTGAGGGGCTGGACACGATCGTGGGCGAGCGAGGCGTAAAGCTGTCCGGCGGTCAGAAGCAGCGTGTTGCCATTGCCCGGATGTTCCTCAAGAACCCGCCAATTCTTATTCTGGATGAGGCTACTTCTGCGCTCGATACCGAGACGGAGTCCGCAATCCAGCAGTCGCTTGCAGAGCTGTCGCAAGGCCGTACGACGCTCGTTATCGCGCACCGTCTGGCAACAATTAAGAATGCCGATCGCATCGTCGTAGTTACTGAGGATGGCGTATCCGAGCAGGGTAAACATGAAGAGCTTCTTGAAGCCGGCGGCCATTATAGCAGACTTCATCATGCCCAATTTCAAATGACGTAAGGTAGGAAAACACTTGAACGGTGGCCCGAAGTCGGTCTGCCTTTCAGGTGTTTTTGCATCTGCCAATCACGCGCTGGTATAATGGAAATCGGTATCAGGTTATAGGATTTGAGGAATTACCCCTACATAAAGGAGTCGATCAAATGAAATCATTCCAACATCGTCTGGAGCAATACGCGGCACTTGCCGTAGAGGTCGGAGTTAACGTTCAGCCCGGTCAGAAGCTCTGTATTATTTCGCAAATCGCAGCAGCTGATTTCGTCAGAGAAGTGGCGAAACGTGCCTATGAAATAGGAGCAAGCTATGTACATGTCGACTGGAGCGATGAGTTAATTACTCGTACGCGCCTTGAGAAATCGCCGGAAGACGGACTATCCTATTACCCGGAATGGCATGCGAAGGGACGAGTGGCATTAGCGGAAGAGGGGGCAGCTTTCCTCTGGGTCGTTGCCGAGAACCCGGATCTGCTGAACGGAATCGATGCATCCCGGATCGGTCTTGCGACTAAATCCCAGCAAGCTGCGCTGCAGCCGTTCCGTAAGTTTACGCTGAGCAATGAAGTATCGTGGTCGATTGTTGCCGTACCGACGCCGGAATGGGCGGAGAAAGTGTTCCCGGCACTTCCGGCTGTAGAGCGCGTAGATGCCCTATGGGAAGCGATCTTCGCAGCGACGCGGGTGGATGCAGCCGATCCGGTTCAATCATGGCGCGAGCATGCCGACAATCTTCGTTCCAAAGCCGGCCGTCTTAACGAGCGCAGATACAAAGAGCTGCGTTATCGCGGTTCGGCAGGAACCGATGTGACGATCGGACTTCCGGAAGGTCATATTTGGGTAAGCGCGGGGACACGTAACGGGCAAGGAACAACTTTTATCCCGAACATGCCAACGGAGGAAGTGTTCACATCTCCGCTGCGTACTAGCGTGAACGGAACGGTTGTCAGCAGCAAGCCGCTTAGCTACAACGGCAATCTGATCGACAACTTCTCGATCACCTTCACGGAAGGACGTATTACGGCGTATCAAGCTGAGGTTGGTTACGAGGCGCTTAAAGGGCTGGTTGAAACGGATGAAGGCTCGCACTATCTGGGCGAGCTTGCATTAGTGCCTTACCGTTCGCCGATTTCGGATACGAACCTGACATTCTACAATACTCTGTTTGATGAAAACGCAGCCTGCCACTTGGCCATCGGTTTCGCGTTTCCGTTCTGCGTGGAAGGCGGCTTGTCGATGAGCAAAGAGGAGCTTGCGGAACGCGGCTTGAATCACAGCTTAACGCATGTTGATTTCATGATCGGCACCGAGGATTTGGATATCGACGGCGTTCTCCAAGACGGCACACCGGAACCGCTGTTCCGCGGAGGCAACTGGGCATTCTAGCAGCCTAGTTATGCGGACTTCATTTCATATGAACAGAACACACTGAATCAAGCAAGGTGGCGAAGGGATTAACCCTTTTGCCACCTTTTTGCCGTACTAACGAGTCGCCCAGCCCGAAAATAGCCTCCCGACCAGTCACGTTGCAGCAGCCCCTCATCAAGCGATCCCAGTCAACTTGTACAGCCTCTCACAAACCCTCGCAGCTCTAACGAACCGTAGAGGCATTATTTTGGAGAAATAAGCACCTCTAAAATTCTAACGAACCACAGAGGCCTTATTTAGATGAATTGAGCAGAAATGCACGGGTTTTGGAGCAAATAAGGCCTGTAGGATCCGTTAGAATTTCAAATCTCGTTTTTTGGAGCATATAAGCCCCCTACGATTCGTTAGATTTAAAGGGTACGTAGGGTTTGTTAGATTTTCCAATGCCGTCATCTAGCTGGAATAAGCGCTCTGGAGTTCGTTAGCGCGCGAGTCAAGTCATGCGTGAGGTGTGAATCTTTATTCGGTAAGCAACAATTTTGCCAGCTATGCAACATTTCAGTTATTGAAGAGGGCTCGTAGAGTAAATATTGCGCTATTTACCACATTTTCGCCTCAAGACACGGTTTGGCTCCGATATCGCTTGGAAATGTTGCAGTTTGGTCGGCATTGACCATGCTTACCAACTGAATGGGATGAAATGATGCTTATCCTGCAACTTTTAGTCGCCCCCACCCGGTCCCGAGCAAAACAAAAGCTGCCTTAAAAGTGAATACACTTTAAAGGCAGCTTTAGCATTACTAATTAGCTATAAAATTTCTCGTACAAGCAGAACCCGCTAGGCGAAGTTCCTTTGTAGGTATAGCCGAGCCCGCTGTAGAAGGCGTTCAGCTTCTCATTGTTTGCAATGCAATCGAGTCGGATGCGATCTTTCCCTGGGAAGGATACGCCTTCCTCGGCCCAGCGGACAATATCCGCTCCGAGGCCTTGGCCTGCGTATTCACGGCTGATCGCCAAGCGGTGCAAATAGACGATCGATTCATGGCCTTCCTTGCCCCATAAGCCGTGATCCCACTCTCCGGGAACTTGCATCAGCAGGACGATTCCGGCTAATATTTCGCCATCTTTGAAGAGGAACAGCTCGCCTTTGTCGATATGACCGACTACATTATGGTAATCGTCACCATTCAGAAGGGCACTCCACTGCGTGGAGCCTTTACTCTTGAGCCAGGTGGCTGCGCCGACCAGCAGTTCCATGACGGCAGGGGCATCCGCTGCTACAGCTTGGGATGCCAGAATACGTGCGTTGACTCGATTGTTTTTCATGATGTATGAGGGCATAGGCGATTCTCCGTTTTACGTTTTTGATATCATTGTAGCATCCTGCACCAAGAGCGATCAAATAGGAGGGCGTTTGGCGTAGTAATGCATACTGAGCGGCCACCAGATGACTGCGAATATAGGATAGATAGCCCAGATATGATCAGGAGAAGTAACGGCGTTCAGTATAATGAATAAAGCACTGGTCAGCAGTGAGGCACATAGGGCAAACTCAAACCACCTGCGGCTGCGGCTGAAATAAATGGACATCGGCCACCAAAGGGCAGCGTAAGCAGGGAAGATGATCCATGGAAATTGCGGTGAGAGCAGCAAATTAAGCGCTCCGTACGAAACGATGATGCAGAAGCTGCCGATCAGCGCCATCCGGAGCGTCCCGGCGAAGCGGCCGGCATACATGATGATCGGCCACCAAATAATAGCGAAAGCCGCATATAAGAACCATGGATGTTCAGGACTCTGCGTAATATTCTCCACGATGAGGTACAAGATAATCAGCAGGCTGGTAACTGCGGAATAGGCTTTGAGCCTGCCGGAAGCGGCAAAGTACATCGCAATCGGCCATTGAATAATGGCAAAAGCGGGATGAATGACCCACAGATAACCGGGCGAAGTCAGATGGTTCACGAGAATGAGGAAAGCAACGCTCATCAGACTGCCCATCACGGCAAAAGCGACGCGGGGACTTGTCATCTTATGACCTCCTTATTTCCAGCCGAGCCACTTGTAAAACATCACAAGCGGCCACCAAGCGACGGCGAATGTAGGATAGACGAACCAAATCGTGCCCGGCGAGTAATACAAGTTGATAAATACCATGAGGGCAACAATTAATCCGCTTCCCCAGAGCGAGAAACCCAGATGCAGTCCAAATTGCTTTCGAGCGGAAACCGGATCTTTGCTGGTGGTGCCGAATTCCAATTTAATATCAGAGATATCGCCGAACTCTACGATGGCTTTATTGATCGCATCTTCCTCGGATTTGCCGCGTCGCATCAAATCGTACACTTTTTCCTCTAAGTTTTGCGTAATTTCCTCTTGCATGGACTGCTTCTGTTCGCTGTCCGGAATATCCTGAAACCATTCCTCAACATGTGCACTAATCTTCTTCATCCTACAATCCCTCCATGAAAATATTAACGATCTCTTTGATTTCCAGCCATTCTTCAACGGTTTCCTTCAAATAAGCCTTGCCGAGCTTGGTGATCTTGTAATAACGCCGCTTGCTGCCATGCGAAATATCGCCAACGTACGATTCGATCAGTTCTTTGCGCTCCAGCCTTTGAAAGACCGCATACAGCGTGGCTTCCTTGATTTGAAAACGATCCCCGGTCCGCAAACTGATTTCTTTGGAAATCTCGTAGCCATAGCGGTCTTCTTCATAGATCAGCCGCAAAATAATCGCATCGAGATGTCCGCGAATGATATCACTTCGAATCATGTATGGTCCTCCTGTACAAAATAAATAGATCTGTCATTTACTCTGCCACATAGTGCTCTATCTGACATAGTTCTATCTGATGGAGTAAATTTATCACAGATTACTCTACGTGTCAAAGCAATAATAAAGGGTCCCTCTTAGACAAAGAAAAAAGCGTCCACATGGACGCCCTACATCGCTCTTATTTCACTAGTTTACTTAACCAAACGCCGCTCAGCCCGCTAGTCGTCCCGTTGTCCGGACGTGGCCCTTTTTGAATGTTTTTGCTGCGATTCACGGCGTTCTGACCGCCTTGGTTGGCGTTAAATCCTACATCTTTGTTGATCTGTCCGCCGCTTTGAGCCTTCTGGATCCAGGTGAATCGGCGACGATCATTGTGGATTGAAATATTGTACGTGATGTTAATAATCGTCGTACCTCTGCGTAATCTTCCCATCATTCAGCCTCCCATCCTATTTCTATACGATATGAATCTATCAGGGAGGTGATTATGTACATGTCAGTAGTCGATTGCCTCAATTTATGAACGAAAAAACGGGACAGCCCGCAGAGGCTTGTCCCGTTTCATTATCGATGTTATAGGCCTAGGTTAAACTGCCATGTGATGCCGAATTTATCTGTTGTGATGCCGTACAGCTTCGTCCAAAACGTTTCTTGAAGCGGCATGCTGTTCGATCCGCCTTCGCTTAGTTTCGCGTAAATACGTCTAAGTTCGTCGGCATCTTCTCCAACGATTGCAAGGCTAATGTTATTGCCCATTGTAAAAGGCATCCCTGGGAATGTATCTGAGAACATGAGGTTGCTTCCGAGTACATTCATGCGGGCATGCATAATGCCATTCTCCATGCCTGGAGGCAGCGGATGATCAGGATGCGGCGGGATTTCGCCAAATGTCGTCAAATTCGTAATTTCAGTATTGAAAACTTCCGCGTAAAATTCAATAACTTCACGGGTATTTCCTTGAAAGTTCAGGTAAGCATCAACTGACATTCCATTCACTCCTTCAGTGGTTTGGATGAAGAATTTTGGTCTTCATTGCCATATTGTATCATTTACCGATGGAATAGAAAACATGAGTATATTCGAACATTTATTGAGCTTTTATGATGATGCTTGGAGGAGAACTGTGCAGAATAGATGAATCGTGTTAGAATTACGTGAAAATCGCTAATGACTTAGGAGAAAATATGAAAAAGCCTATTTTCTTTACCTTATTTGTGGGGATCTGCCTGGTTGCGTTGACAATAACGTTATATTTGATGTTATATCGTAACGACGATCTCGGTATGTCCGGCAACATGGAAAGTGCGGGCAACCAGACTGCCCCGCATATTGTCATCATATCGCAAGAGCAGGGCAGCTACGTGATGAACGAAATCCAGAAAGGCGCTCGCTCGGCAGCCGCCAGCCATGGGATGTTAATCGACTTCTGGGGAGTGTATCGCTCGAATGTCGAGGAGCTCATTAAGCAGGTTGATATTGCAATCGCTTCCAAAGTGGATGGCATTATTATTGAGGGCGTGGACCGGCCAGACTTTGTGCAGATCGTGAATAAAGCGACGTTTCGCGGGATACCGGTTGTGATGATTAATTCCGACGCGCCGGGGAGTTTGCGGAAGACCTACGTCGGTTCGGATCATTACCAAGAAGGCATCGTAATGGGAAAACATATCGCCGAAGCCTTAAACGGGCAAGGGACGGTTGGCGTCATTACGAACATGGAGAGCTCGGATACGGACAAACTGCGGCAGAAGGGTCTTCGTGAGGTGCTGGCACAATACAAGGAGATTCAATTGGTTTACGCTTCAAAGGATAACGAGCATGTGCAGGCGAATGCGCAAACCAATGATATTCTGAATCATTATCCGAAGGTGAATGCTTTCATCGGACTACCGACTGATTCGGGGAAGAGCATCGTTCAGGCCGGCGACTCCCGTTCACGTATGCATGAATATGACGTATTCATGTTCGACAATTCGCCACAAACGGTCAAATTGATCAAAGAAGGACTGATCGAATCAGGACTGTCGCAGCATTATGAGGAAATGGGGCAGATGAGCGTCGATCTGATGAAACGGTGGCTGGACAGCGATCAGCTCCCGCTCAACAAGCGATACTTTACACCGATCAGTGTTGTGGGCGCTTCCGATGACGGAGGTGGGGCGAAGTGAATACGATCCGTAATAAAATGATGCTGCTGTCCATTCTCATCTGGATCATCATGGCCGTCATTTGGCTGTCGATGAGTTTGTTTAATCAGCGGACGGTGGAGAAATATAACGAGATTTTGCAGCGGTATTTATTGATGAACCAAGCCTCGGAGCAAAGCCAGCAGGCGCTTACTTCGCTAAACAACTACAGAATGTCGCTCTCCCAAGAGAGCCTGGAGCAGTATTTCGACGATAATAATAAACTGCTGCACACCAAATCGGAGCTCAATTGGCTTCGCAATGCGAACAATGCCATGCTGCTCGACAACTTTCAGCATATGCTTGAGAGCCAAACGGAAGCGATGGGGTTAGTCGTTCGGTTTCAGAAGGACAACAATGAGGACGAAGTAGCGAAGAAGTTTGATGAGGCATCCAATATTTCCAAATATATTTCGGAAGCGACTCTGACGCTGATCAGCGGAGAACAGAAGACCTATGATGCCTTCTACCGCAAAATCATTAAGCGCAGCGACGATTTGCTCAAGATGGGCTTCTGGACGCTAGCGCTTGTATCGCTCATGCTGCTCATCTTCTCCTTCCGATTCGTGAACAGCGTGACACAGCCGATCCTTAAGCTGACGCAGTCGGCGAGGGAGCTGTCGCGGGGGAATTTCCACAAGCCCATTGAGATCAATAACAATGATGACATGTCGTTCCTAGCGAAAACATTGGATACGATGCGTTTGAATATTGGGAATTTGTTTGATGAAATTCAGAGCAAGGCGCAGCTGGAATATGATCTGCACAAACATAAGCTGATGCTGAAAGAGAGTGAGCTGAAGAGCTTGCAGAGCCAGATCAATCCGCATTTTCTATTCAATACGCTTAATATGCTGTCGAAGGAGGCGTATTTGGCCGGCGCTGACAAAACAAGTGAGTTGATCAGCTCGGTTGCCGGGATGCTTCGCTACAATTTACGTCGGATGGACAGCAGAGTGACGCTCGGGGACGAGGTTGAGGTGCTGGAAGAATATTTGGCGATTCAGAAGGCGAGATTCGGGGATCGGCTGAAGGTCGTGCGTGAAATTGATGAAGCGGGGCTCGATATCGACGTGCCGATTCTCATTCTTCAACCGCTTGCGGAGAATGTATTTATTTATGCCATTGAACCGTCAGAAGAAGGCGGCACGCTGACGCTTCGCGTGAAGAGTCATGAGGAGCATGTCACGGTAGAGGTGTCCGATACGGGGCAAGGGATGGATGCCGAACAGATTGAACGGCTGCTGGCCGATACGGATAATTCCATCTATAAGGGGCATTCCACCGGCATCGGAATTCGGAACGTGCTGCACAGACTGCAGCTGTTCTACGGGGTTGAAGACATTATACACATTGATTCGAAGATCGGAGAAGGAACATGCATTACGTTAACGCTTCCGAGGAGGCCCAAACTATGATTCGGATATTGATTGTGGATGATGAACCGATCGAGCGTATGGCGCTCCAGCGGATCATTGAAACGAGCTTCACGGAGGTCGAAATTGTCGGACAAGCTGCCAACGGACGAGAAGCGATCGAAATGGCGGAGCTGCTCAAGCCGGATCTGATTACGATGGATATCAAGATGCCCGGCATTAACGGGCTTCAAGCGATTGAACAAATTAAGACGTTTAGTTTAACGGTTAAATTCATTGTGGTGACTGCGTTTGATACGTTTGAGTTCGCCAGATCGGCGCTGCAAATGGGGGTTAGCGACTATTTGCTTAAACCGAGCAAAACATCGGTTATCCAAGAAACGATCGGAAAAGTCGTGCAGGAAATACGGACGAACCGGATGGAGTCGGAGCATCGGCGCATGGATTCGGAGCGCTTGCGCAAAATGCTTCCCATCGTTGAAGCGGATATCGTTTCCCAATTGTTATTTGACGATGCACCGTCTGTGCATCTGAGCGAGATGATTGAATTGCTGGGGCTGCCCGCGACGAAAGGCGGCTTCGTCATCAACCTGCTGCTATCGGAATCGGCATCTGAGGGCAGACTTGAACACGGCCGGCACGAGGAGCTGGAAGGACTTCACGCCGTAATTGTGAAGCAGTTGGCCGATTGGAATGTCCACTGCTGGATCGGTAAAAATACCGGCAATCAAATCCCGGTTATTCTCTTCATGGAAGGCGAGCAGTCCTACCGCAGCTACGCGATCATTATGGGCAGGAAGCTGGTGCAGGCTGCCTTGCGTCATAGCGGCTACGAGCCTTTTGCCGGAATCGGCGATTTATACAGCGACTTGAAAGAACTGCGTAAATCGTATCATGAGTCGATGCTTGCATCCGTTGATCTGTCCTTGCCTGCGCGTTTCTGCCTGTATGAGGATTTGCCTCGTCATGAAAGCAAGTCCATTAGCAGACTGACGATGGATTTGGAGAAAAATGTGCTTGAAGACGTTCGCCGAGGTCATTTTGAAGCCGCGAACGATCTGGTTAGGCAGATTATTGACATCTATGAAGGAGCGGGAGAGCGCGTTGCAATGGCGCAGCAGCGCGTATTTGAAGTCTTGATCATCGTAAGCCGGATGCTGCAGGAAATGGGCGTGGATATCCAAAAGCTATATTATCAAGGACAAACGACTAGCTATGTGCAGCTTCGCACGGAGACGCGAGTGCTCATTACCAGCATTGCGGAGGCCGCGGCACAGAATAATGGCGAGTTGGAGTCAGGCTTGCTTCTGAAGCTGAAGCATTATATTAAGGATCACGCGCATGAGGACTTGTCTTTGGAGCGGTTGGCTGCTGTCGCGGATCGAAACCCGTTCTATGTGAGCAAGCTGTTTAAAGAACATTTTGGCATGAATTATATCGATTATTTGACAGAGTGCCGAATGGAGGCTGCCAAGCAGTTGATGCTGGAGTCGGAAATGAGCTTGAAGGAAATTACGTTCGAGATTGGGTATAATGATCCCAATTATTTCAGCCGCGTCTTCAAGAAGATTGTGGGGCACTCACCGACGGATTATCGAAAGCAGCTGCTGCGTCCGGTGAACAAGAAGCAGCCCTAGTTGAATTCGGATAAGGAGGTTAACCGTGAGGCATGGTTGGCGACGAAATCAATTTGAAGAGAAGCTGCTGTTTAGCTTATTAGGTGTTACGCTGCTTCTTTCTGCTTGCTCACTTGGCGGAGCCGGGCAAGATCCGAAACAGCAGGTTGGCCAATCGCAAGCAGCAGTCAAGACGGATAATAATCATCAAGTGGTCATTGGCTTGTCCCTCGATACGTTAGAGGAAGAACGCTGGAAGAAGGATCGGGATTTATTTAAAGCCGCTGTTGAACGGCTAGGAGCAGAGGTAGATGTTCAAGCGGCTAATGGCGATGATGCCAAACAAATTGCCCAAGCGGAGAATATGATCTCCCATGGTGTGGATGTTCTGGTAGTCGTGCCCCATAACGCCGAAGCCGGAGCCGCTATTGTCGCTAAAGCACATCAAGCGGGCATAAAAGTAATTTCGTATGATCGGCTGATCTTGAATGCCGATGTCGATCTGTATATTTCTTTCGATAACGAGAAGGCCGGCGAGCTTCAGGCGAGAGCTATCGTGTCTAAGGTGCCCAAAGGCAACTATGTGCTGATTGAAGGCGCAGACACCGATAACAATGCGCACATGTTCAAGAAAGGGCAGATGAAGGTGCTTAAGCCTTTCGTGGATCGGGGAGACATACGCATTGTCTATGATCAATTCACGAAGGAATGGATCCCTGCAAACGCCAGAGCGAACATGGAGGAAGCGCTGAAAGCCAATCCTAATGCGATCGACGCCGTCATTGCAGCCAATGACGGAACGGCAGGCGGCGTCATCGCGGCACTGGCCGCCCAGCAGATGGCCAGCCAAATTCCGGTCTCCGGGCAGGATGCCGAGCTCGCAGCCGCGCAGCGGATCGTGGAAGGAACCCAAACGATGACGGTCTATAAGCCGATACCGAAGCTTGCGGAGGCTGCGGCAGACCTGGCGGTTCGAATGGCGAAGGGCGAGAAAGTAAGCACGGTAAAGACGGTATTTAATAAGAAAATCGATGTGCCTGCCATCTTGCTTGAACCCATTGCAGTAGATCGCATGAACATGGATGCCACGATTATTGCCGATGGCTTCCATCAGCGGGCAGATATTTATCGGACGGAGAAATAAGAAGAGGCGGTAGATCAGCGAAGGAGCTGGTCTACCGCTTTTTTTGTACCCGTAACGATCAGAAAGTCAAAATAGTGCAGATGGTATGAAAAAAGTGCTATACGTTAGCGCTTTCATGATGTTTAACCGGTGCTATAGTTGGTTTTGTAAACGCTTTAGTATATTGAGAGGGGAAAACAAATCATGAAAAAAGGTTTCAAATCAATCGCACTGGTACTTGTTATTATGCTGTTCGCAGCAATCGTCGCTGCTTGTGGCGACAGCAAAAAGGTGAGTGTAGGTATCGTATTGCCGACTAAGGATGAGCCGCGTTGGGTGCAGGATGAGACGCGTTTTAAAGCCGCACTGGACGGCACGGATTATTCTACGGAAATTTTGTTCAGCCAAGGTTCTTCTGCGAAAGAGAAAGAGAACGTGGAGACGCTGATCAATAAAGGTATCCAAGTCCTTATCATTTGTCCGCAAGACGGCGACGCTGCCGCAGCTGCAGTAGAAGCAGCTAAAGATGCCGGCGTTAAAGTTATCTCCTATGACCGCCTAATCACGAAAACAGATGCAGTTGACTACTACGTAACATTCGATAGTATCGCAGTTGGTAAAGCACAAGCGCAATATCTGGTTGACCATGCTAAAGGAAACGGCGAGCCGCTTTACTTGTACGCAGGCGCTGCTTCCGATAACAACGCATTCTTGTTCTTCCAAGGTGCTTGGGAAGTGCTGCAGCCTAAGATCGCTGACGGTACATTCAAAGTAGCGAACTCCAGCGAAGCTGAAGGCTTGAAGGATACGGCTGAACTGTCCCGCGATCAACTGAGCAAAATCATTGGCCAAGTAACAACGAACTGGGATGCAAACGAAGCTAAGAACAAAGCACAAACCCATTTGACTGCGGCAGCAGCTGACATGAAAGGCGACGTAGCGATCTTGGCGCCAAATGATGGGACTGCTCGTTCGATCGCTGATGTATTCGCTTCTGATAAAGCGGTTACAAGCTTCGTAGTAACAGGTCAAGACGCGGAGCAAGCTTCTGTTCAATATGTAATTGACGGCAAACAATCCATGACGGTCTTCAAAGATGTTCGTAACCTGGTTAAAGACGCAATGGGTATGGCGATCTCTATCTTGGATGGCAATACGCCTGAAACAACAGGTTCATACAACAATGGCAAGATCGATGTCCCGGCAAAACAAACGGACGTTATCGTAGTCGACAAAGCAAACGTAAAAGAGAAGCTGATCGATTCCGAGTATTACAAAGCATCAGATTTCCAAGGGCTGTAAGTTAAGCAGATCATCAGCAAGTAACGTGGAATAGTGATAGCATCGTCTATCGCTATTCCTTGCTTGTAAGCCTTGTTTGGGTAAGGAGCGACAGACATGAGTGAATTCATATTAGAGATGAATGGGATTTCCAAGGAGTTTACGGGCGTTAAAGCACTTTCGAATGTTAGCTTTAAGGTCAAGAAGGGCGAGATCCATTGCTTAATCGGAGAGAACGGTGCAGGTAAATCTACGTTGATGAAGGTGTTAAGCGGTGTTTATCCGCATGGTACCTATCAAGGAGATATCGTCTTTAATGGCAGTGTTCAAAGCTTCTCGAAGATCAGCGACAGCGTGAAAGCCGGCATAGCCATCATATATCAGGAGCTGGCGCTATTTCCGGATTTGACGGTGTATGAGAATATTTTTGCAGGCAACGAAGTGAAGCATGGCGCGTTCGTGGATTGGAATCAAACGATCGTCAGAGCGAAAGAAATGCTGAAAAAGGTGAAGCTGACTGTAAACCCGGAGGTTTTGATCAAAGATCTGGGTGTCGGGAAGCAGCAGCTTGTCGAAATTGCCAAAGCGTTAAGCAAAGAAGTGAAGCTGCTCATTCTGGATGAGCCTACGGCTGCACTCAATGAGGATGACAGCGAGAATCTCCTGCAATTGCTGCGTGAACTGAAGAACCAAGGCATTACATGCATTATGATTTCACACAAGCTGAAGGAAGTTATTGCGATCGCAGACAAAGCTACCGTGCTTCGCGATGGAAAAACGATTTGTACGCTCGATGCGTCCAAAGGCGAAATTACCGAAAGCGTCATCATCAAGAATATGGTTGGTCGTGAGATCGACGATATTTATCCGAAACGGGCTGACAAGCAATTCGGAGAGCCAATATTGGAGCTGCGAGATTGGTCTGCCTATGATCCGAAGCTGGGTCGAAGCGTTGTGAAGAACGTTCATTTGCAAGTTAAAAAAGGAGAAATCGTCGGCATTGCCGGCTTGATGGGCTCCGGACGAACGGAATTGGCACAAAGCATTTTCGGTAACCCGAAGTCGTATAAATTGCAGGGCGAGATGTATCTGGACGGCAAACGAAGCGTATTCAAGCATCCGAAGGATGCCATTACTGCAGGTATCGCTTATGTGACGGAAGACCGCAAGGGCGATGGTCTCTTCCTGATTCAAGATATTAAGAGCAATATAACGGCTGCGAATCTTCATGAGATTTCATCGCGCGGATTTATCAACAGCAATGAAGAAGTGAGTATCTCGAATAGCTACAAGCAGTCGTTAAATATTAAAGCCCCTTCCATCGAGCAAATCGTCGGTAACTTAAGCGGCGGTAATCAACAGAAGGTATCGCTCGGCAAATGGCTCTTTGTCGGACCGAAATTGTTGATCCTTGATGAACCAACTCGCGGGATTGACGTCGGTGCCAAATTTGAAATCTACACAATCATGAACAAGCTGATCAGCGAGGGAATGAGCATCATAATGATTTCTTCCGAGCTCGGTGAGGTATTGGGAATGAGTGATCGCATCTATATCATGGCAGAAGGCCGCATGAAGGGCGAGCTGTCCATAGAAGAAGCGGATCAGGAAAAAATCATGCATTTTGCAACGCAATAGGGGGAAGACTTGTGAATTTCTATAACGAAGCAAAGTCGTTAATTAAAGTGAATATTCGTGAATATGGCATGTATATCGCCTTGTTCGTCATCATGCTCACATTCTCTATCATGACAGACGGCCTATTCATGTCATCACGGAATATCAGTAATTTGCTTGATGCAACCGGCTATATCGCAGTTCTCGCTGTAGGGATGACGCTAGTCATCGTCATTCGGCACATTGATCTATCTGTCGGATTTGCAGCCGGGTTTCTCGGTGCGATCGCAGCGATTTTCTTAACGCAGCTAGGCGTACCCTTCTATCTGACCATTCCGATCATCCTCGTATTGGGGATTGTAGTCGGTCTGTTTAATGGATTCCTCGTTGCGCAAATCGGTATCCCTTCCTTCGTGGCTTCCTTGGCGGGAATGTTGATTTTCAGAGGCGCACTGCTTAACGTAACCGAGAAAACCGGGACCATTATTATTAAAGATGAGCATTTCAACGCAATCGGGAACGGATTTATCCCTTCGATTGTGAAGATTAACGGACTAAACCTACTTTCCTTGATCTTCGGACTATTCATTATTCTGCTTTATATTGTGATGGAAGTTTCTAAGCGCAGAAACAAACTTAAATACAATTTTGAAGTAACCTCCAAGAACATCTTCATGGTGAAGCTTGTGTTCGTATCAGCGATCATTGCTTATATCACATGGATTATCGCGGGATATAACGGCTTCTCCTGGACCGTAATCATTATGCTGCTCGTTGTCGTTATCTATCAAATTCTAACGTCCAAAACGGTGCTGGGCCGCCATATCTATGCAGTCGGCAGCAACCCGGAAGCCGCGCATTTGAGCGGTATCAGCGTGAAGAAGATCACGTACATCGTTTTCGGTTCGATGGGAATGCTGTCCGCGCTGTCCGGTATCTTGTTCACGGCACGCTTGCAATCGGCAACGACAACGGCAGGGACATTGTTCGAGCTTGATGCAATTGCGGCAGCCTATGTAGGCGGCGTATCCGCAGCAGGCGGGGTTGGTAAAGTAACGGGCTCCATTATTGGAGCGATTGTCATGGCTTCCCTTTCCAGCGGGATGAACTTGCTCGGTGTTGGTATTTCGTATCAATATATGATTCGCGGCGCCGTACTGGCTGCTGCCGTAATATTCGATGTTATGACTCGTAAGAAAAGATCCTAGCAAGAGGTGCCGCTTGGTCCGCGAATATATCGTGGATCAAGCGGTTTTTTGCTGTTGTCGCAAGGAATTGGCGGGTATCCTATTCTTAGGAAACGCGAGCATGGACACGAGGTGGGCGATGTACTTACAGAAAATAAACGAGAAATGGTCGGTGCATGCGAAGGGATACGGCATCGATACGCAAGTGAGGATTACAAATACGACGAAACTCGGTGGCTGTCCGGGGATGTACATGGCTGAGTTCCAGCATGAAGGGAATCGGTATCATCTGTATCATGAACTGCGGAAGCCGGATTATGAACTGCGGATCGTCGATGAATCGTATGCTGTAACTAGCTTTGAGGCGATTTTTGACTGCGGAAACGGGCAAGACATTTTACGTATGATCAATGCTTTCATGCTGAGAAATTATGAGGGTATTCAGACGTCTGTGGATTGCAGCAGTGGACTAGCGAAGGCAAAGCAGGAGATCTATCGAGTCCGCAGTGCAGGCGAACGAGGAGGAGACGCATCACCCAGGAATGTGGTAAAGTCTAGGAGATTACACGCTGCCCATGAGGTGATAACATGACAATCTCCGCAGTATATCAGCAAACCAGCTACACGGCGCGATTTGAATGGGGATATGAAGGCGTGCGCGCTTTAGCGCCTGTCTCGGACCTTATTGTCATCATAGACGTGCTATCCTTTACAACTTGTGTAGATATCGTTCTCGGTCGCAAAGGTATAGTCTTCCCCTATCGCTTCAAGGATGCGTCTGCGGCAGAATATGCTCGTGAGAAGAACGCCTTACTTGCCGGTAAACGAGGCGAACCGATATCGTTATCGCCAGCTAAATTAACGCTCCTGGAAGAAAAAAGCCGGATTGTGCTGCCTTCGCCTAATGGCGCTACCTGTTCTTTCATCGCAAAAGACAGCCAATGCGAAGTTATCGCTGCAAGTCTGCGTAATGCGAGTGCAGCTGCGCACTATATTCGTGAGCGAGGAGGAATTGTGACGGTTATCGCTTCCGGAGAGCGGTGGAGCGACGGGAGTTTACGGCCTAGCTTCGAAGATATGCTGGCAGCCGGCGCTATTCTTAGTCAACTGGGTGCACGCACATTATCACCTGAAGCGAGAAGTGCGGCGGCAGTGTTCGAAGCATGCCGCAGCGAGCTGACAGCAATGGTTATGGCATGCAGCTCAGGCCAAGAGTTGATAGCAATCGGATATGAGCAAGATGTTAGGCTGGCATCGGAGCTTGATTCGAGTTCAGTCATTCCAATACTTGATGAACAAGTTGCATTCGTTGATCAATCTACGAGATTACATAGATAAAGCACATCCTGCATAATCGTGCACGAATAGTCGGACTGCACGGCGCTCATTCTGTTAATTTATAGTTGTAGGAGGGAGGAACTCATGAATTTGCTGGCGGACATGAATGGTGCCATTGCCTATATAGAGGCCAATCTGACGGAGGAGATTGACTTCAAAGAGGTCGCAAGGCTGGCGATGTGCTCCGAGTTTCATTTTAAACGGATGTTTTCATTCCTGGCAGGGGTGTCGTTGTCCGAATACATTCGTCGAAGACGACTTACACTCGCGGCATTCGAGCTGCAAAGCAGCAATGAAATGAAAATCATTGATATTGCCGTTAAATACGGGTACAACTCGCCGGATGCGTTCACGAGAGCATTCCAAAGCCTGCATGGTCTAACGCCGACGGAAGCGCGAACCAAAGGCCAAACGTTAAAAGCGTTTCCGAGAATGACATTTCAATTCACGATTAAAGGAGGAGATGAAATGAATTTCCGTATCGAAGAGAAAGAAGCTTTCCGCATCGTAGGGCTGATGAGAAGAGTGCCTATTATTTTCAACGGCGTAAATCCGGAAATTGCGGCGATGTGGGGCAGCTTAACCGAAGAGAAAATTCGGTTGCTGAAGAGTCTGTCTAATATATCTCCGCAGGGCATGCTTAGTGCATCGACGAACTTCTCAGAAGAGCGTATGGAGGAAAAAGGCGAGCTCGATCATTATATCGGCGTTGCTACAACGCTCGAATGTCCGGAAGGTATGGCGAAGCTGGAAGTGGTTCCAAGTACATGGGCAGTGTTCGAAGCAGTCGGACCATTCCCTGACACGCTGCAAAATGTCTGGGGACGGATCTACTCCGAATGGTTCCCGTCATCGAGCTATGAACAAACCCAAGGTCCTGAGCTGTTATGGAACGAAAGTAAGGATATGACGTCACCGACCTTTAGAAGTGAGATTTGGATTCCGGTGCATAAGAGACGATAACTTGAAGGTTACAGGCGGATAGCACACATGCTATTCGCCTTTCTTGTTTTCATTCGTCCTCTCAAACCATGCAACTTTTAGCTGCCCGTTCACGTACTATTTGCATGTAAAAAATTAGAAAAGAGGAGGTGGAGCAGTTGTATATACCTAAATATTTCGAAGTGACGGACATTCCGGAGTTGGTTTCGTTCATCGAAGCCCATAGCTTTGGCACTTTATTCTCGCAGACGAATGGAGAACCCTATGCGACACATTTACCTTTCCTCATCGAGCAAGATGAAAACGGCCATTATTATCTTCTTGGGCATATGGCGAAGACCAATCCACACTGGACTTATATAGAAGGCCAAGTGTTAGTTGTCTTTCAAGGTCCTCATACGTACATTTCTCCGACCTGGTATCAAGAGGAACGCACCGTCCCTACCTGGAATTATACAGCTGTTCATGTGTACGGCGAGTATATACCTGTCACCCTTCAAGATGAGCTTGCCGGGATCTTGAACCGAACCATCACCAACTACGAATCCTCCATGGAAACACCGTGGACCACAGATATGCAGTCCTCCTTTAATGAGCAGCTCATGACTATGATTGCCGGATTCAAGATCAGAGTCACGCGTTTTGAAGGTAAATGGAAATTAAGTCAGAATCATTCCACGGAACGAAGGACGAAAGTGATCCAAGGGTTGAGACAATCATCGGATGTAAACGCGAATCGGATCGCGGACTTGATGGAGCAAAGGTTGTAAGTCCTTACCACAACACTAGAAATGGAGCGTGGAGCTGTTGCAAAATCAATCGCGTACCTTTGAAATCTCGGAAATCGCATCATGGTTTGGACCCTATAATGTTCAGGTGCATGATAATCCTTATCCGTTCTACAATTATCTACTCGAACACGAACCGGTTCGTTATCTGGAATGGCATAACTTCTGGGTTGTTTCCCGCTATGAGGACGTCAACCGCGTCTTGAAGGATCCGCTGTTTGTCCGCGAGCATCGAAATGCGATGCCTCAGCATCAGCATGAGGAACAGCAGCCGCAGTCGCAAAATTCGCCTTGGGAGCCCGTTAATAACCTTCTTGATAACTGGATGCTGCTTCGTGACGCGCCAACACATACGAGACTGCGAGGGCTTGTCAGTCACTCCTTCACGCCTCGTTCCATGGAGCGGCTGAAGCAGAATATCCGATCCATTGCGGAGCATCTTGCCGAGCAGATGGCAGAAGAGGATCAACCGGATCTCATCCATTCATTCGCTTTTCCATTACCGGTTATCGTCATTGCCGAAATGCTGGGCGTACCTCCCGAAGACCGCGAGATGTTTAAGGAATGGTCGCATGTATTCGCAAGAATACTCGAAGGCGGCGGTGATCAAACCCCTGATTTCGCAGAGCAAGCGGTACGAGCGGCTGTCGAAATTACAGACTATTTCCGCTGTTTGATTGCAGAACGAAAGGTTTCGCCGCGCGAGGATATGATCAGCGACCTGCTTGCCGCAAAAGAGCAAGCAGATGCGCTAACGGAGCAGGAGCTGATTGCTACTTGCGTATTGCTGCTGGTAGCCGGTCACGAGACGACCGTGAATTTGATTGGGAATACGATGCTTGCGCTGTTGAACCATCCGGATCAATATGCGCGGTTAATTGAACAACCTAATCTTATTCCTTCTGCGGTAGAAGAAGGATTGCGTTATGAAAGTCCGGTGCAGATGACTTCACGACTTGCATCTGTCGATTACCAGCTCGGCGGGCAGACAATACGCCAAGGACAGGTTGTACAAGTGATGCTTGGTGCGGCGAACCGCGATCCGGCTCAATTCGCGAATCCGAATCAATTCGATATCGGGCGTACGCCGAATCGCCATTTGGCGTTTGCTTCGGGAGCTCATTTCTGCTTAGGTGCTCCGCTTGCTCGATTAGAAGGTGAAATCGCGCTGGCTGCGATGCTGAAACATTATCCGCAGATGCGTTTTGCGGATGCTGCTCCAAATTGGCGCCATAATGTGCTGTTCCGTGGCATGGGTACGATGCATGTACGCTGAAGTGGGAGCGGGTTCACAGCATGCCCGGTATGAAAGTATACGAATAACGCTGCATGACATGTTGAAGTCGGTAGATAGCGCAGCGTTTAGGGAAGAAGCATGCACGTATTTGCATGGTGTGTCTACGTTCGCGTCAGTCCTCGCATTAAAGAGAGGGTATAATCAAGAGCTCGCTGCAATTGCAGGACTGCTTCATCACTATTATTACTACAAAACCGGCATTTCTGACTTTCCCGGCGTTAATAGCGCTGAAGCCGTAAGACCGTTAATTCGCGATATGGGGTTGTTTAGTCAGGAAGAGCTGCATGCCATCATTCATGCGATTTGTTACCACGGCGAGTGGGATCAGATCCATGGACCCTATGACGAAATCGTCAAGGATGCCATCGTTTTGCAGCGATGTTTTCAACATTCAAGTCATGCTATCTCGGGGCAGCATGGTGGGACACGGCTTAAACGGGTATTAAACGAGCTTGCGCTTCCAAGTGGGAATGTGGCCGTTGAGGCAAGAACTCCTACGGAAGTGATAGACGGAGGCGAAATAGATAAACGAAACTCTGCTTGCAGATATTGCCGAGCAGCTGGCTTCTCAACATGTTATCGGCGAACCGGGTGATCGGACCTACCGGGAGATTTGCCGGTATTGGCCGGACGCGGATATCTATAACTTGTTGAAAGGCAGCTGGTGTGCGGCTTTCGTGTATCACTGCTGCAGGCTTGCCGGAATTCTGCTGCCGATTCGTTACCCGAATAGTGGGTGTCGGTTCGCCGGCGTAGGGGCGTGGCTGGAATGGTCACAGCTGCCCGAGAATGAGTGTTTCTATCGCGATGGGCAAAATGGTTTCACACCTCAGCGGGGCGATATCGTCATCTACGAGAAGCTGCTGTCTGAACATGCGCATGATCATATCGGGATTGTGCTGGCATGTGGTACTGATGAAATACTTGTAGCCGAAGGGAATCGGGACAATCAGAATTACTCCTGCGTGTTCCGTAGGGATCGCGCGGCGTGCATCCACGGTTATGTCCGAATCGATAATCGCTATTCGTATCATTATGAAGGAGAATATGACCCTCTCGGCTTACAGAAGAAGAAAAATAATCCGATTCCGGGATAGAAGCCGTCCGGACTTCCCATGCTAAGTGTAGCTGTTTATTTCCGCGCCGGAGGCGTTACACTTAGGGGGAGCTCATTTGCACTTAACATCGGAGCAGCGCATTACGCTGCATGGCTTTAACAATTTGACCAAATCATTAAGCTTCAATATGTATGATATTTGCTTTACCAAAACGAAAGAAGAACGTGAATCGTATATCGCTTACATAGACCAGCAATATAATGCGGATCGACTGACCTCGATATTGAAAACGGTAGCCGAAATTATCGGCGCCCATGTGCTGAATGTTGCCCAGCAGGATTATGAGCCGCAAGGGGCAAGCGTAACGATGCTTGTATCGGAAGGTCCGCTCGAGCAGGCGACACATGAATCGTTCGAGGAATCGCCCGGACCGGTTCCAAATGGCGTTGCCATGCATTTGAATACAAGCCATATCACCGTGCATACGTATCCCGAGTACCATCCGGATGAAGGCATCAGCACGTTCCGTGCAGATATAGACGTCTCCACTTGCGGTGAGATTTCTCCACTTAAAGCGCTGAACTATCTCATTCGCTCCTTTGATACCGATATTATGATTATCGATTACAGGGTAAGGGGATTTACGCGCGATATCCACGGCCACAAGCTGTTTATTGACCACGAAATCAGCTCGATTCAGAGTTATATCCCGGAAGAAATTCAAGACTTGTATCAGATGATCGACGTGAATGTGTATCAGGAAAATATTTTTCACACGAAATGCAAGCTGCGGGAATTTGATCTGAACAACTACTTGTTCGGGTACACGAAGGACACGCTTAGCAAGGAAGAGCAGCTGGAAATCGAGAAGAGCGTCAAGTGGGAAATGGACGAGATTTTCTATGGGAAAAATATGGTGTTTGCTTAGCTGCAAATGTAATGGCGGGCTAAATGCAGGATATGGCGCGGGGGTAGTAAAGGTAAGCAGTGACTGGGCAGGTGTAGAGTAAGGCGGTTGCTGAGGCGAGGCAGAGAATAGATGAATGCAAGCAATAGCGGAGTTGAAGCTTGCCACATAGGTGGCAGGCTTTTTTGTTGTGGCTTGTTAAATAGCCAAATTTTATGCTCCACAGGCTTGAGTACAAGCGATGAAGGATAATGACCATCTACTAGTAATAGAGAAATTGTAGAACTAGTAGATCGTTTAGGTATAGGGGACGGAGGGACGTAGTCATGCCAAACGGAAACTCTAAATCGGGCGACGTTTACTTAGAAAGCTCGCTGCGCAGACATTGTTCTTGCTCAGGCTATTCTGTTTTGAGCTGCAATGGGCTCTCGAAAGGAGGAGGCGGGCAATGCTGCCCGATATGTCCGGCAGTTGCGACGGGGTCGACAGGAGCGACAGGTGCGACGGGTGCGACAGGGGCAACGGGGCAGACAGGAGCGACGGGAGCAACGGGAGCAACGGGGCCGACAGGGGCGACGGGAGCGACGGGTGCGACGGGTGCAACAGGAGCGACGGGTGCGACGGGAGCAACAGGGGCAACGGGGCAGACAGGGGCGACGGGTGCGACTGGATCGACGGGAGCAACGGGAGCGACAGGGGCAACGGGGCAGACAGGGGCGACAGGGGCGACTGGGGCGACGGGGCAGACAGGGGCAACAGGAGCGACGGGGGCTACAGGAGTGACGGGCGACACAGGGCCGAATTTTGCAGCAACTGGCTTTTCAGCGTTCTTAGCTACGCTTTCTATAACGACCAGTACGCAACTTACGAACTGGACTATCGCGAGTCCTTATTATGGAAATGCAGCCTTTAACGCGACGACGGGTAATTTCACGGTGCCGGTTACGGGCAGATACGCAATCAAAGCGACCATCAACTATATAACGACTGCCGCAGTGTCCGTTAGCCTAGGCGCTGGCATCAATCCTTTTTTTGCAGTGCAGCGTACTTCGCCAACGGCGACTAATTTAGTAAGTGGTCTTCTCCCCGTGCTAAATGTGAACGTGGTTTTGGTGTTAACTTTAAGAGCTGTACTCGGAAACGGTGAGATCACGCTGGCAGGCGACGTCGCGCTTACAGCCGGCGATGTCGTAGGATTGTTTTACAATTCCGATGGGTTAACGATATCAATCAATATAGGAAGCGGGGCTACGCGAGGCGTTGTTTGGTCGATGCATGAACTGACCTAACAGAAAGTGGAAATAAATCTGCTTACGAATGGCAAAGAGCGGAGAACAGGCATTTAATATCAGAAAGCTTCTTAATTTAGGTTCTTGAAAGAGGGGAGTATGCTGAAAAGGACATTATGTCGCAAGAAGCAGCCCTCTAACCGTATAAGAAAAAACTGTGAGCCGACCAATAAGTGCAGTCATCGGCACAGAAGAAACTGGCGATCGCACCCATCGCCTTTATGTCCGCCGCAAACCAATAATGTCATCCTTCCGCAGCCACCTTATGTATATCCTCGCGATCCACCTGCGAAGAAAACAACCTTCAGCTTAGAGAAAGAATGCTGTGGAAGCCTAATGGTCCAAGGAGAACAGCCCGAATTTCAACTATGGGAGCTGGATGTTGCCTCTTATCTTACGGTGACCCAAATAAGCATTTTCTCAAGCGCCAGCAGCACGCAAGCTCTTGAAGTCGATATTGAAGGGATAGAGACAAAGCGCATGACGGTACCTCCCGGCAGTACGGTTAATTATATCGGGCAAGTAATTAGAGCGGTTCGTATTCCAACACAAGGCAATGAATTTACGTATGTCGAGGGGAAATATGTGATATCGACTACACTATCGCTCTCGAGCTGACAATGAAAAAGGCGGTTCTCCAATATAAATTGGGGAGCCGCCTTAAACACGTTAGAGGTTGTAACGGATGGTGATACAAAACTCGCCGGTCGCCGCTGCTGTTGCCGTTAAGGTAATCGTATCAAAGCGGCCTACAGTAAATGATGTACTGCTTCCTGCTGGTATAATGATCGTTTGAATGGTTGCCGCATTTCGGAGAAAGTTGACCGTAATCGGTCCTGTACTGGATTCGATTTTGACATACCCCGTGCCCGTAATGATCTGAGATAAATTATCTGCATAAACGGTTTGGGTACCAGCAGCCGTAAACTGCCAGTTCGTACAAACCTTATCTTGCACCATGACTTTGTCCGAACAACAACTAAGTGCCGAATTGCACATTTACATATCCCTCCTCTAGTTGAAAACTCTAAACGGTATAACGGGTAGTAATGCAGAATTCACCCTGATAATTACCAGCGGTTGTTCCCGGTAATGTTAGCCGGATAGAACCGAAACGGCGGTAAGTAAAAGCAAAACTCATGCCAGGAGTAAGGGTAATGGGGGTAATCATCGGCGCACCTGCGCTATTAAGTACATCTAAAACGATGTCATCCGGTCCATCATCATATTGGATATAACCGGTTCCCACCAAATTTTGACTTATATTATTGACATAGATGATGAGCAACACATCGGTTGCTACGACGGTGCCGCTCCATGGTGTACATACTTTGTCTTGCACATATTCATCATTCGCACAGCAGGTTAATGCTGTAACAGAATTATCGCATGCCATAGTTAGAGCCCTCCGATCCATATTTCTAACTAGTTAATGCGCGCTATAGCCTGATCGCTTGGACATTTGTCTTAGCAATTTCTAATATTTGGTTTATGTTCAAGAGATAAACATTACAAAAAAGCCCCCTAATCCAAGCGTCTTTACGCTTCGATCAGGGGGCTTCATGGATTAGTTCATTACCGCAGACATATGTGCTTCCGTAATGGACCAATGGGATGCAGTCCAATACTTCGCTTTATCCTTGATTAGGATTACCTGCGGGGATTCATGCTTAACCGAAGTATCTTCCGCAATTTGGTTCGACACCGGGCGCGATTCAATGACCTTGACCAGAACAAAGTCCGTGTCAGCTGAAGCAGCCTCGTTATTCTTCAAGTAATTCGAGAACTCCGTGTACGCATTAGCGCTTACCGGACATGTCGTACTGTGTTTGAACACGACCAATGGACGCGAGCTGGATGCTTCAAATGCCGCATTCCACTCATCGAGGGATTGTATTTCTTTTAAATTGGACATACAGCAGTCTCCTAACGGTTATGAAGTGAATGGCCGAACAAGATCTTCAATATCATACCATACCGAGATACCGAAGTACCACTTGGCCAGACGCTTCTACTTGAGTTGGAGGAGCATGGTCCACAAATCTGCTTGCTCGTAGCCGAGACGCCATGCGGCAACGCCGGCCAAATCGTATTTCTTCGCAATGTTGACGCGTGCCTTCACGGTGTCGGCTGTTTCTGCCCAGAATACATGAGTATATCCATCTTCACCCATATATTGGTATTTCCATTGACCGGCTGCCGCATCAAACGTGCGAGTAGCGCCTTGTTCAGCGATGATACGGGGCAGGTCACTCATATAGATGGCTTTGTTGTCCACCAGTTTACCTGTTGCATCAATACGCCATTCCCGCACGTAGAACGGGATGCCGAGCATCAGCTTGCTGCGTGGAACGCCATAGGCAAGAAACTGCTTTACGCCATCCTCAACCCAAGTCAATTCAGCAACGGATCCAGCTTCATCGCTGCCTTTCCAGTGCTGATCATAAGCCATAATCATAATCATATCTACAATTTCGGCGAGAGCACGGTGATCGTAGGCGGTTTTGGCATCCCAGCTTACGTCGCCTCTTGGCAAATCGATGGAAACCGATAAACCGGCTTTGTGCGCTGCGTTTGTAAGCGTACGAACGAATTCGGTGTATAAGTCACGATCTTTACCAGCCATGCCTTCAAAATCGATATTAACACCATCGGCACCGAGTGCTGCTAGCTTACTAACGAGGGTGGTGATGAATGTATTGGTTGCAGATGCATTCCGTAGAAATGCACTTGTCAGTGCCGCGTCAAACTGATTGCTTACGAGTGGAGTCAGCTTGATTCCGGAAGCCTTTATCGTTTGAACCAATGCCGGATCCGAAGTGTCCGTAAAGGTGCCATCTGCACTCGCAAGCTCAAACCATGATGGAGAATCTACATCAAGTCCTTGTGTTTTGCTGACTTGATCCAGTACGGTTGCTGTACGGGACGTTCCGTTCCACCCGACAAGCTGGAGCGCTTTCTTATTGTTCCAGATTGGTCGGAGGTCTGTTGTCATTACCGTTGAACCTGCATACGAATTGGCAAAATCGATTGCACCTTTGCGCGTGTGGAAAGCGCGCAGCTTCTGGTCGCCTTGATAAACCGCCAGATAAGGAACATTCGTCCACCATGTGAGTCCGTTCTTCACTACAGACGCGCCGGACAACGATTTGGCATACTGAATCGCACTTTGAATGCTATAGTAGGAGGCCAGAACCGGGCCGGATTGGACGACTGTAAAAGTTGGGATATTGCTATGTACGATTTGACCTGTAGTTGTATTTACAACACTGCTCCGTGATACTTTGAAAGAAGCACGGATCGCATCTAACAAGAAGCTGTAAGCTGGTGCGCTATCTTGAACGCTGTCAGTTACAATGCTGTAGGTTAGCGGCGCTTTGCGCTGAGCGGCTTTCTGTGCTTCAGTAAGGTTATCCCATACCCACTGATTGGTTGCCAGCTCGATAATATGGATGTTGCCGTAAGGTTTTGCTGCTTTCTTCGCATCGGCTAGGGTCACGAACGACCAGTTCGCCAGCGTTTTATCGCCTTGATACATTTGGTAGTTTGGATAAGTGCTTTGAATGAATCCGGGCTTCTCTAAGTCGCGGATTTGTGCAAAACGAGCTTTGCTGGCAAAACGCTGCGCTTCAGCCAGTGTACGGAATTCCCGACCGCTCGAAGTAACGCCGTTCTCGTAAACCTTATACCTCGGAAGGTTGTCCCAAACCCATTCCCGATTCGCGATTTTTTCCACGTGTGTGTACGTAAATTGCTTAGCGTAAGCAACAGCGCTGCTCTCGGCAGCAAATTCCTTCATGGCAGCATCGTTGTGGTAGACACGAAATTTAGTCGTGTTGTCTGCGGATGCACCGGCAGCATCACTATTGGTCGTTGATATCGTCGACAAAATAGCTTGAATAGCCAGAACAGCGGCGATAATAAACGTCCATTTGTTACGAATAACCATCTGCTTATCGAACACTCCTCTCTGAATCTACTCTATTAGACGTAGAATAGGGGAGGAGGTTGCGAAGAAAATGACATTTTCCGATATTTACAAACAAAAAACGGGATTCGGCGCTTCCGCGCCAATCCCGTTTCGGTTAATCCTCAATATCCGCCCAAAACTCTTCATCCGCATCCAATGTAATCTGCGATCGGAATTTACGAAGCTGATACTGCTTAAACAAATATTGCTCAATGGCTTCCAGCAAGTTCGCTTCCACCAAATATTGACTGCGTCCCTGAATCCAAACCTCCGCAGTATAACCGTATTCTTCATCCCATGACAGCTGTACTTCAACATCCGTCGGAGAGACGCCTCTACGTTCTGCCATATGGAGGCAAACAGCGTTAATAATCTCATCCGTATAGATTCTCATCGCTTAGTAAGGTCTCCGCTGATCGGGATGGGAGGGTTTGTTGCGATTCTTGAAGTAATGGAATATACCCCGTATCGCGACAATGATAATATAGATAGCTATCACATTAATGATTAATCCGAACATGTCTCCGAGGAAACCAAGATTGCCGAACATACCGCCGAACAACAAACCTGCAAGCCCGCCAATCATAAGTCCCTTCATAAAGCTGCCGCCGCTGAAGAAACCGCGTTTACCTGTAGTGGATGCTGCCCCTGATTTCGTCGTCCCGCTTGTCCCGCCAGTACTTTTAGTAACATTGTCAGCAGGTTTAGAAGGGGTTGACGTGTAACTCTTCTTCGGTGAAGAAAACTTGCCCCGTGGCTTCGCATCAGCTGACCCTGCGCTGAACGCGAAAAATAGCGTGAAAGCCATCAGCAATAATAAACCCTTTTTCATCTGTGTGTCTCCTCCTGATTTGCTGCTAAACAGCTTATATTGCCATTCAGTACAATTACGTCTAATATAATCAAAGGTTTCAGTTTTCATTCTCTTTTTACGAATGATTTTACGGAAATGGGGGATATACTTGCAATCGAAGCAATATCCGGCGGCATATGAGTCGTTTCTATACGAGTTTCATGCAACACGGGATTATTTTGAATGCCATGAATTGCTCGAGGAATATTGGAAGGAGCATACCGGCGACCAGTTAGGCTCGACATGGGTTGCGCTCATTCAGATTGCGGTCGGATCCTATCATCACAGAAGGCAGAATAATCGAGGTGCGCTGAAAATCCTGCGTCAAGCCGAGCAGCGACTTAACGCGCAACAGCTGCATGAAGTTGGTCTGAACGGCGAGCAGCTGATTGCGATGATTGTTGAAAGAATCCAAGCCATCGAAGGTTCCGAGCCGTTCGTAGATATGAATTTGCCGTTTGTTGATCCGGAATTGCACGCACGATGTGTGAGGGCGGCGGAGCGGGAAGGGTATGTGTGGGGAGCGTCAAGCCGTATGGATGAAGCGCTTATTAACCGCCACACGCTGCGTGATCGTAGTGACGTAATTGCCGCACGCGCAGCTGCAGCGAAGGAGAAGAAACGGTAGAATACCAATAGAAAAAAGCTTAGCCATCAAGCGCTGCGCATATTGCGGCAGTCTTGGCGGCTAAGCTTTTTTTTGATATCGATTAATTATTCGGCAGCAGGCTCGTAGCCGTTGACAATCAGATCCAGCTTGCCTGTCTCCGGATGGATAATCAAGCCATGCACCGGTGTGTGAGCAGGCAGCAATGGATGATTCTTAATAATACCAACGCTGCGCTCAACGCTCTCCTGTACGTTATCGAAGCCGGTCAGCCAGCGTTCCAGGTGCATACCCGAATTGCGAAGCGTGCGAATGGTTTCGTCGGTTACACCGGCATCAAGCATATGTGAAATCACCAGTTCGGGGTTGAGACCCGTCATCCCGCATTCGTGATGTCCGATTACAACGACCTCGTCAGCTCCCAGCTCATATACGGCAACGAGAATACTCCGCATAATGTTGCCGAATGGCTGCGTCACGATGGCACCGGCGTTCTTAATAATCTTCGCATCGCCATTACGCAAATTTAGCGCCTTCGGCAGCATCTCGGTAAGCCTAGTGTCCATACACGTTACGATGACCATCTTCTTGTGCGGGAATTTATCCGTCAAATATTTCTCGTACTCGCGATTGGCAACAAATTGCTCATTAAAGGCTAGAATGTCATTAATATTACTCATTGGTTTCCCTCCTACCCAAGATAAGAAAAATGCTTTCTCTATTTGTAAATCATTTTACACTTTCATGAACCGCAAGTTGGCGGTATAAATCTGGCTGTCGCTCTTTAAGCTGAACGAATGGCGTGCTTCATTATAATCAATTTTGAGGTTGGGTTCGAAGAACACCTCATAGCGGGGTTCGTACCATACGGAATAGGGAGTTCCGCTGCCTAATCGATCGTCCGGATGTGCTTGATCGAGAAGCTGCAAGGTCGGGACGCCGCTGACAACGCAGCCGCAGCCTTCCGTGTCGTACAGTAGCTTAAGATGCTTACCGCCGCCTTGCATATAAGGAGACAATTGCTCGATAGCTGATGATGTAAATGAAAATTGCATGTCAAAACTCCTTTCATAGAGGTTGCGTACAAAGCCAGGATTAGGTTGATTATACGGTTTGCAAAAAGTATGATCAAGTAGTAGCGGGTAAACGTTATGGAAAGGTGATGACAGTTTGATGACAAATAGCACAGCAGTATTGGAATTGTTTGTAGAACGGATCGGACTTATCAAAAGTTACGAGGAGTCACTCGCATTGCTCTCGTGGGATTTACGTACCGGCGCTCCGCGCAAAGGTATGGATGTTCGATCGCAATCGATCGGTAATTTGTCCGGTCAAATGTTCAAGCTGGCAACTGCTCCGGAGCTTGGCGAATGGCTGACAGCACTGGAAGAGCCAAGCGCATATGAAGGTCTGAATGAGGTTCATAAGCGTCTGGTGACTGAGACCCGTAAAGAATATGACCGCAGCGTGAAAATTCCGCCTAAGATGTATCAGGATTACGTGGTGCTTACCTCGCAGGCGGAAACTTTCTGGGAAGAGGCCAAAGCGAACAACGACTACGCGTCGTTTGAACCCTATCTGGATAAGATCATTACATACACGAATCAATTCATCGACCTATGGGGCGTCAAAGGTACACGCTACGACACGCTTCTGGATATGTATGAGCCGGGAATGACGACGGAAGAGCTGGACCGCGTGTTCGGGGGACTCCGTGAGAAGCTCGTACCGTTATCTGCTGCAATCGCCGCTTCGCCGCATCAGCCGGAAACGGGGTTCTTGAAGCAGACGTACGCGAAGGATGCGCAGAAGAAATTCAGCACATTTATTTTGGATCAAATGGGCTTCGACTTTAACGGCGGCAGACTCGACGAAAGCGCGCATCCGTTTGCAACCGGTCTTAACCCTGGTGATGTGCGGATTACGACGCGTTACCTTAACGATGACGTGACCAGCGCGTTGTTTGGGACGATCCATGAAGGCGGACATGCGCTGTATGAACAAAATATTCGCCAAGACCTTATCGGTACTACGCTTTGTACGGGGACGTCGATGGGTATCCACGAATCGCAATCCCGCTTCTGGGAAAATGTGATCGGCCGCAGCTTAAACTTCTGGAGCCGTTACTACGGTGATTTGCAGGAGCATTTCCCGAACCAGCTTGAAGTCCCGATGGAAGATTTCTATCGCGCAACGAATGTCGTGCAGCCGTCTCTCATTCGGATTGAAGCAGACGAGCTGACGTACAACCTGCATATTATCATCCGGTATGAGATGGAGAAGCTGATCTTTAATGAAGGCGTGAAAGCATCGGAGCTTCCAAAGCTATGGAATGAGAAATATAAAGAATATCTGGGCATTGAACCGCCAACGGATGCAGAAGGAGTTCTTCAGGATGTGCACTGGTCCGGAGGGGCATTCGGTTATTTCCCATCCTATTCCCTTGGCAATATGTATGCTGCCCAAATCACAGATACACTTGAGCGCGAAATGCCGAACTTCTGGGTAAATGTCGAGAAAGGCAATCTGCATCCGATTAAAGACTGGCTGACAGATAAAGTATATCAGTACGGTAAGCTGAGAACGCCGTCCGAGCTGATCAACGACATTACGGGTAAGCCGCTTGATCCGGATTACTTGGTTCGATACCTGGAGAAGAAATACGCTGCAATTTATAAGCTGTAACAATCGGCGTAGAAGAGAGGCCGCTGCTTGCGAGAAATCGCCGGCAGCGGCCTCTTTCTATACTGGAGCGGGTGCTACTCGGCAGATTCCTTGGCCATCAGTTGCTCTAACTTCCTCTCGGTCATGGAATCCGGTGCCGGCGTATAGATGCTGCAGCGCAGGTCGGTTTCGCCATGTACCTGCAGGGACGTAAGCTGGAAGTGCATCTTGCCTGCCTTGGCATGCCGGAATTCGATTAGTACTTCCGGAGCGGCACTTACCTGGCTCTTCTCCCAAAGTGCGGCAAAGTCAGATTGGGTCTGTTTCATTCGGCTGAGAAAATGCTCATACCATTCATCGTCCACATACTGTCCGTAATAAGCACGGAAAATAGCAAGAAAACCGCTGACGAAATGCTCCCAATTCCCAGCCAGCCTTCTAAATTCCTGACGTTCAAACAAAAGCGCGATCATATTGCGCTCAGAGGTAGGAAGCTGCTCGAAATTCATAAAGACATGCGAGGCCGCCTCATTCCATCCGACGATCTGACAATGCCGATCCGATATTATAGTAGGACAGCTGCGAAGCTCCTGCAGGATGCGGCGCAGTGAAGGGCTGATTTGCGCTGTTTCTTCCAATATGCCGCTTGGACCTGCGCCGCTTTCGAGTGCTAAGGCGTATAGATATTTTCGTTCATCGGAAGTTAGTCGCAGTGCCGTCGAGATCGCGTCTAGCACAGACATAGACGCTTTAATATCTCGTCCTTGTTCAAGCCAGGTGTACCAGGTATGGCTAACACCTGCCAGCTGCGCGACTTCTTCTCTTCGCAAGCCCGGTGTCCTTCTGCGTCCGCCGGCTGGTAAACCGACTGCTTCAGGAGAGAGCGATGTTCGCTTTGCTTTGAGGAACGTCGATAGCGCCTGGAGCCGGGATCGATTGTTCAATGTCCATCACTCCGTCTTCAAGGATGCTTCTAGTATGGTGTTAATTATACTAGGATAAACGACAACTTGTAATAGGATAACGAATATGACACCATAGCATCACAAGAGAGAAGATTCCAAGGAGGTACGAAAACGATGGAAAGAGTAGTTGTAACCGGAATGGGGATTATTTCGCCTTTAGGGTCTGATGTGGATACCTATTGGGAGGCATTGAAGAGCGGACAGTCCGGCATTAGGCCGATAGATCGGTTTGACGTTACGCGCCATAAAGCGAAGATTGCCGGTACCGTGGTAGATTTCGATGCGGATGAGCTGTTTGGCCGCAAAGAAGCCAGACGCATGGATCGATTCTGTCAGTTCGCGCTGGCAGCCGCAGACCAGGCTTGGGCGGATGCCGGACTTCAGAAGGAAGAAGTGGATGCGGAACGCATCGGCGTCTACGTGGGCTCGGGCATCGGCGGCATCGAAACCCTTCTTCAGCAGGATGCGATTCTGCAAGAACGCGGCCCGGAACGCGTTAGCCCAACGCTGGTGCCGATGATGATATCGAACATGGCTGCGGCGATGATCAGCATCCGTTATGGTACACATGGTC
The DNA here is from genome assembly GCF_059686995.1 of Paenibacillus rhizoryzae. Lineage (NCBI taxonomy): Bacteria > Bacillati > Bacillota > Bacilli > Caryophanales > Paenibacillaceae > Paenibacillus > Paenibacillus rhizoryzae. The sequence goes on from NZ_JCAALT010000001.1 coordinate 650,579, forward strand.
CGACGCTCGCTCCGGTAACCGCATGTTCCATTGGTAATACTGCCATTGGTGAAGCCTTCAGACTTATCAGAAGCGGAGCCGCTGATATTGTGATTGCAGGCGGTGCAGAAGCGGCTATAACGGAAATCTCTTTAGCTAGTTTCGGCAACGCGACTTCCTTGTCGACGCGCAATGAGGAGCCGCACAAAGCAAGCAGGCCGTTTGATCAGGGGCGTGACGGCTTCGTGATGGCAGAAGGTGCGGGGATTGTGATTTTGGAATCGGAAGCCCATGCGAAACGGAGAAATGCGCGCATTCATGCAGAGGTTGTCGGTTATGGTGCAAGCTCAGATGCGTATCATATGGTAGCGACTCATCCGGAAGGATATGGACCTTATCTGGCTATGAAGGCAGCGCTCCGTGAGGCCGACGTCGATCCTAATCAGGTGGATGTCATCTTTGCCCATGCAACAAGCACGCACATTGGTGATTTATCGGAGACGATTGCGATTAAACGGGTATTCGGAGAGCAAGCCGGCCACATTCCGATTTCCGCGATCAAATCCATGACAGGTCATATGCTGGGCGCTGCGGGCGGCGCGCAAGCGATTGCGTTGATGAAGAGCCTGCAGGAAGGCATCATCCCGCCGACGATCAATCAGGAGAATCAAGATCCGGATTGCGATCTGGATTATGTACCGAATCGTGCAAGGCAGGCTGACCTGCAAATTGGCGTGAGTAATTCATTTGGTTTTGGCGGACATAATGCCGTCGTTGTGTTCAAGTCTTATAGTTGACTCGCCTCTTAGGAGAGGGGTACGATAGTGCTAAAATAAGCTGGGACTCTCTCGTCCGCCACTTCTCATCTCGTCCGTGCTGGGAGCTGCGTGGGCGTAGAATGTCAGTTATCGGCTATCTTACTAAGGAGCAATTATGGGAATCCGCGTTATCAAAACCGCTATAGCGGCGCTTGCCGCGCTTTATACGGCACATTATCTCGGTCTGGACCCGCCGCTGTCTGCGGGCTTGCTCGCCATTCTCGGCGTCGAAGTCACCCGCATGAAAGGGTTGCGAAGTGCCTTCGACCGATTCATGGCCTCTGTGCTCGGTTTATTCTTTGCTTCATTATTATTTATGCTGCTCGGTTTCCATCTCTGGACGATCTCGCTCTTCGTCCTGTTTGCTTTTCCGATATTATCACGGTTTCATCTTAAGGACGGTATCGTCACGAGCGCGGTAATCGTCTTTCATATTTATGCGAAGGAAGAAGTTACAACTGCGTTGATCGGCAACGAAATCATGCTGCTGCTGACCGGCTTGGGCTGGGCAACCGTCATTAATTTGCTCTATATGCCGAAGGAAGAGCATAAGCTAGTTGAACTCCGACATGTGACGGAGGAGAAGTTCGGCCGGATCTTTCAAACGATGGCTGCAACGCTGCGCTCGCCGTCGCTTGTATGGAATGGAGAAGAGCTGCTCGAAGCGGGGCAGGCGATTGAGGAAGGCATCCGGCGTTCGGAGATCGCCCGCGAGAATCGGGTATGGGGGCAAGGCAGTGCGTACAGCCGCTATTGGCCGAATTATTTTGACATGCGTCAGCAGCAGCTGGACTCCATCAGTTTGATGTTAACGCAATTGGCGCTAGTCTATGAATCGTTGCCGCAGGGCGAGCTTGTCGCAGAGCTGTTCGAGCATTTGGCCGACGATGTGAAATCCGAGGTGTACGAGGGAAAAGTGGATGAGATGAGATTGCAGCTGGAATCCCGCTTCCCTTCCATGCCGCTTCCCGTAACCCGTGATGAATTCGAAATGCGTGCGGCGCTGCTGCACGTGGTGCATGAGCTCCAGCGCTATCTCTCGATCGCAAAACGGCTCAAAAAACAGAAAAACAGCCTGAAGGCTGCCGCGCGCGAAGCAAACGTTTAATGGAATTCTGCTAATAATATGAATTAGCCTATAAAATTTGTACATGTCAAAAAGAAATAGTCACCCTAGACGAATGTCCTGCATACACTTTAATTGAATGATTGTATGGAGGAGGTTAGATCGATGGCTTATGCAGATAAACAGCTTAAGGCTAGAGAAATTATTACCAAAGCTGTCTGCGGCAAAGGTCGTAAGTTTTCCACAGTAACTCATAACGTTACGCCGCCTCATCACCCAACTAGCATCTTGGGCGCTTGGATTATTAATCACCAATATGAGGCGGTCCGTTCCGGAGACGGGATCGAAGTTATCGGTACTTACGATGTCAACATCTGGTATTCTTACAACAAAAACTCGCAGACTGACGTAGCGAAAGAAACATTATCCTACGTCGAACATGTGCCGCTCTCCTATCTCGATCCGAAGCACCGGGCTTCGACCGAGGAAGTATCTGCGGAGTCAACGCAAGAGCCTAATTGCATTGAAGCTAACATTTCGTCCAGCGGCAACAGCGTCGTCATTCGCGTGGAGCGCGAGTTTGCGGTCGTTCTGGTTGCTGAAACGAAGGTGTGGGTAGCTACTTTGCCGGGTGGTTCGGATGACGGCAAAGATTACGATTACGGTGATGATGGTGACTTTGAAGATTTGGATCCGGAGCTGCTCGACGACGAACTGTAATTTTCGCGGGTTACAGTTAGGTTAGTGTATCGTATGCGAGAGCGGGGAAAGATTCGAGGGCGAGAGCCCTCTTTTTTTTCGAAAAATAGCGGAGTACGTTTGTTCGTTGCAAAAGAGTGCGATCGGAGTGGGCGGCGATGGCTGGCAGGGTCTGGTTGAGCAGTGGAGCAGAAGTCGTCCCTTTCGGCGGTAGCACGGAAGGGGCAGGTTGGGATGGCAGCCCCGACGCCGAGGATGCCGTCCTTGTGGGGCGTAATGGGCTAGGCTTGGCTTCCGGGTGGCGCGAATTGGCCAAGCAGCCGCTTGTCATCAATGCCGGCGCTTCGGCTTTCTCCGTTTGGGACGAGGAGGAGGTGCGCAGGCGGATCGTTCGTGCTGGCGCGGCGATATGGCGAGATGAACAGGGAGAGAATCGAATCGCGAGCTACGAAGTCTCGTTGTTTCAGCTGCTGCCAATCGCTGTGGAGAGGAAACGAAAGCGGCTTAGCGGCCAAGCTGATGTGCTGCTGGGCGAAGTGAATAAGGAAGTTCTGCCCGAGGACGCGCGTTACAAACCTTTCGTCCGTTTAGCGGCTCGGGCACTCTATGCTTGCGGATTAGATAATGGCATCGTCGAGCTTGCTGAGGGGGAGCAGGGGCGGTGCTTTGTCGCGCGTATCACGCTTCCGTCCCTGGCTGACTATCGGCAAGGGCATTGGAAGGAAGCGGTGCTGCGGTTAGAGCGGGAGTTGGGGGCGGGAGCGAGAGTCGATGGGGGAGAAAGAGCAGAAGCGGGTGAGAGTGAGGGCGAGGGCGAGGGCGAGGGCGAGGGCGAGGCAGAAGCAACTACTTTATCGTCCATTCTGATTGGGGCTGATCCTGAATTTCTGCTTCTTGACGGTGAAGGCAAGGTGGTGTCTGCTGCCCGCTACTTGGAGGGCGGGCATGGCGCCGGCTGCGATGCCGTTGTGGTGCGAGGGCAGATACGGTATCCAATCGCCGAGCTCCGGCCTGCTCCGGCGGCAATGCCGGATGAGCTTGCGCGGAACATCCGCATGTTGCTGCAGCAAGCTTCGCAAAGGATCCCGAGCGAGCCGGTGCTGCGCTGGGCGGCAGGGGGGATGCCTGCCGCAGGGTTTGCGCTAGGCGGCCACATCCACCTCAGTGGCGTCTATATGACGGGGAGGCTGATACGCCTGCTGGACAGCTATGTAGCGTTCCCGCTTGCCATGATCGAGTCGGCTGGGGAAAAGTCGCGCCGTCCGAAATATGGCTTTCTTGGCGATTTCCGGCTTCAGCCGCATGGCGGCTTCGAGTATCGGACGCTGCCGAGCTGGCTCGTTTCGCCGCTGGCTGCGAAGGCTGCTTTTGCCTTGGCGCTGCTTTGCGCGCGTGAAACAAACACCCTGAGCTATTGTCCCGCGGAAGAGGAGCGGTATGTCGCCGCCTATTACGCAGGCGACAGCGCCGAGCTGCGCGGCTGTTTGGAGCTGCTGGCCTCGTCGATGGCCTCGACGAGTTCCTATCGGGAGCTGGAGCAATGGATTGAACCGCTGCTCATTGCGATTCGCGATGGGAAGACGTGGGACACGGAAGCGGATCTGCGTACGAAGTGGCGGATTCCACTCGGGAGTGGCGAGGATAGACGGCCAGTTACGCAGGCGAATCGTTCGGTTAGGTCGCTTGAGTAGGGTGTCACTCGGACTGTAACGAACCGTACGGGCCTTATTTGGGCGAAAACAGGCGGGTTGAAAATCTAACGAACCATACAGGTCTTATTTGGGATCAGGTAGCCTTTTTCCGCTCTATTTACCCTCAATAGCTCCTCCACGGTTCGTTAGAAAAAAAATTCATCTTTTTTCGCATAAATAAGACCCTGTGGGTTCGTTAGAGATTAATCGCGACAACAAATGTACGATTGTTATCGCGGTTAGGCAGGAGCAAGCAACACATTTTCGCAAAAGAGCAGCAGCGGCGGATGTGTAGCTTTCGGAGCAAAACATTTTCGTGAAAGCGTGGCAGTGGACGGATGTGTAGCTTTGGGAGCAACACAATCCCAAGATGAGCATGCCAGCGACGGATGTGTAGCCTCCAGGGCAACACATTGGTTGAGAAAGGGTTAGTTTAGAGAAAGAGTAGCTCCCAGGGCAACACATTGACGAAAAAAAGGTGGATTTAGATTAAGAGTAGCCTCTAGAGCAACTCCTTGGTGGGAGGACGCTGAAAAGAGCTAGAATAGTACAAATTACAAGAAGTACCTCTAGAGGTCTACATAGAAGGAAATGCAGCGAATTTCGTGCAAGAAGCGCGTCCAGGGATCTACATGGAGGCTAAAGCGGTGATTTTGGTGAAAGAAGCACATCTAGAGGTCTACATGGTAACCAGTTCAGTAGAAGACTGCACGAAGAGAGCAGTTTTCAAAGTGGCACATTGGTGGGCAAGCGTCGCATGAAGTAAGTACGGAAATAGTTAGTTGAAGAGCGGACTTTGAAGTAACGTTTGGCGGTTTGAGAGGTAACGGATACCGTTCATGCGTTCATGAATGCTGTGATGGATTGTGCGTCAACAATAGGGTACGTAGTTCCGCTCATAGGCGGCAAATGGTGAAATGAGGTCAAAGAAAGGTATGTGGTACCGTTCTTAGACCTCAAATGGTGAGATTCAATTGAAGAGCGAACAGGTTGGCCGATTAAGCAGCTAGCCACTCCGCATAAGATGTCTGGCCATTCTCAGTTCTTAACTACCATTAATGAGTGCGGCACCGGTCGGCGAGTTGGGATAGCTCGACAAACTCTGGGAGCAACGCAAACCCGCGAAATTCGCTCCTCCGTCGGTTGTGCAACCCAAGTAGCAACAAGCAAGTCAGTGTGACTTACATATGTAGTTCAGACTAAGGCGCTCCAACCGGAGCGCTTTTTCTGTTATAATGAAGGTCTGTTTGTTCATAGCACGCAAATATACGTAAATTCATATAGGAGGGGCCGCATGACTGCATATACCCCGATGATTCAGCAATATTTGGGCATCAAGGAAGGCGCGAAGGACGCGATTCTGTTCTTCCGTCTGGGCGATTTTTATGAAATGTTTTTTGACGATGCGATTAACGCGTCTAGGGAACTGGAGATTACATTGACTGGCCGAGAGGGCGGGGGCGACAAGAAAATTCCGATGTGCGGCGTTCCCTATCATTCCGCTGAGGGATACATAGCTCGCTTAATTGAGAAAGGTTTCAAAGTTGCGATCTGCGAGCAGGTAGAAGATCCGGCCGCTGCAAAAGGGGTCGTTCGTCGCGAGATCATCCGCGTCGTAACGCCGGGTACCGTGATGGAATCGAAGTCGCTCGCCGATAAAGCGAACAACTTCATTGTGGCCGTGGCAGAGCATGGCGGCGCGTTCGGCGTTGCCGCATGTGATTTAACGACCGGTGAGCTTTATGTCACCTCGTTCTCCGCCGCACAAGAAGCCTTGACGGATGAAGTGAACGTTTATCATCCTTCTGAGATTGTCGGCGATGCGGGAGCGATGGAGCAGCTTCGCTCGGCAGCAGCGGTTTGGAACCGTCCGGTCCTCTTTACGGAGCGAACCCCGATGGATCCGGAGCGGCTGGCACGGCAATTCAGCCAATTGACGCTGGATGCTCTGGCACCTGCCAGACATCGCGCAGTCAGCCTGCTGACCGGTTATCTGGATGAGACGCAGAAGCGCTCGCTAGGTCATGTCAGACGTATTTCGGTCTACGAGCCGAACCAATATATGATTCTTGATCCGTTTACAAGACGAAACTTGGAGTTAGTCGAAACGGTACGCGACCGTAACAAGAAAGGCTCACTCCTGTGGCTGTTAGATCGTACTCGCACCTCGATGGGTGCAAGGCTGCTGAGAAGATGGATCGATAAACCACTCCTGTCGAAGTCGGCGATTGATGAGCGGCTTGAAGCGGTGGACAGGCTGTATGGCAATTTTATATTGCGTGATGAGCTGCGCCGTGAATTGAATGAAATCTATGACTTGGAGCGACTGGTTGGCCGAGTTGCATACGGAAGCGCGAATGGTCGTGATTTGAATGCATTGAAGTCGTCCCTTCAGCACGTGCCTGCCATTGCTGCTCTATGTGCGGATTCAGACTCCGAGACCTTGCGTAAGCTGGTGAAGGACGTCGATCACTGCGCTGATCTGGCTGGGATGATCGAGACGGTTATCGTTGAAGAACCGCCTGTTTCCGTACGTGAAGGCGGATTGATCCGGGCTGGTTATGACAGCTATCTGGACGAGCTTCGCGAAGCGAGCGTGAACGGCAAGAAGTGGCTTGCAGAGCTGGAACGCAGAGAGCGCGAGGCAACCGGAATTAAGTCACTGAAGATCGGCTACAACAAAGTATTCGGCTATTACTTGGAAGTGTCTAAAGCGAACATTGGAAGTCTTCCTGAAGGCCGTTATGAACGCAAACAGACGCTAACGAACGCAGAACGTTATGTAACCCCGGAGCTGAAGGAGAAAGAAACGCTGATCCTCGAGGCAGAGGACAAAATGGTCGACCTGGAGTATGCCAAATTTGTAGAGCTTCGTGATCACCTGAGCGCTCATCTGCACCGTCTTCAGAAGCTTGCCGAAGTGCTCGCTGCCTTGGATGTGTTCCAATCCCTTGCAACCGTCAGCGGCGAGCAGCGTTATGTGAAGCCGAATGTGACGGAAGGGTATGATTTTGTCGTACAGGAAGGTCGTCATCCCGTTGTTGAGGCGGTTATGGACGCAGCGTTCATTGCTAATGATACATCGCTTGCGAACGGCGCAGACAAAGCTTCGATGCTGCTAATTACCGGACCGAATATGGCTGGGAAAAGCACCTATATGCGCCAGGTCGCCCTTGTCAGCATCATGGCTCAAATCGGCTGCTTCGTACCGGCGAAATTCGCGGAAGTCCCGCTGATTGACCGTATCTTCACGCGTATTGGCGCAGCGGATGATCTGATCGGCGGACAGAGTACGTTTATGGTAGAAATGAAAGATATTCAGATCATGACGGAGAAAGCGACCGCTCAAAGTCTGGTGATTATCGATGAGCTGGGACGTGGAACATCCACGGGCGAAGGCATGGCGATCGCACAGGCGGTCATCGAGTTTGTTCATCATGAAGTGGGCTGTAAAGCGCTTGTTTCAACGCATTTTCATGAATTGGCTCATCTGGGCGATACGCTTCCGCGTTTGGCGAATGCCTGCATGGCCGTTCAAGAAACCGGCGACAATGTCACTTTCTTGCGTAAACTAGTCCCCGGAGCGGCCGGAAGCAGCTATGGGATCTATTGCGCGCAGCTGGCCGGATTGCCCGGCAGCATCATCGAGCGCGCGTATTCGCTGCTTGAGCTGCACACGGATCAAGAAAACTTAGCAGCTGCCGCCGCGATTAAGCTTCCTTATGTCGCAGAGGCTGCCGCAGCTTATGCAGCACCAACAGCTATGGCTCCAACAGCGGTGGAGCCGCCACATATCGTTGAACCTGTTCATGTACCCGAGCCTGCAGCAGCATCGGGGGTCGTTCAACTTTCCATATTTGAAGAAGCGGCTCCAAGCGCAGGAAAGTCGCGTAAAGGTAATACGCGCGCGGAGCAGCTGGCAGAGCAGCTTCGGAAGCTGGATCTATTTAATTTGACGCCAATGCAAGCCATGCAATGGCTGAATGATATGAAGCTCAAGCTAAACGACGAGCATTGATAGCTCAGGAGGTGTATGGTCGAGATGAGCAAAATCCGTATTTTGGACGAGCAATTAGCCAACCAAATTGCCGCAGGCGAAGTGGTGGAGCGGCCATCGTCCGTTGTGAAGGAACTCGTAGAGAATGCGGTTGACGCAGGCAGCAGTGCCATCGATATCGTAATTGAAGAGGGCGGTCTAACCCTTGTACGCGTGACAGACAACGGTTCCGGCATTGAGGGCGATGATATAGAGACGGCGTTCTACAGACATGCAACGAGTAAAATTTCGTCCAGCAAAGATTTGTTCCGCATAGCAAGCCTCGGCTTCCGCGGCGAAGCACTTCCGAGTATCGCCGCTGTAGCCCGCGTTGAATGCGTGTCATCGCCGGAGAAATCAGGACTTGGCCGCAGGCTTGTCATCGAAGGCGGCACGATTACCGCCAATGAAGAAGCGAATGCGCCGCAAGGAACGGATATTAGCGTGCGCGAGCTGTTTTATAATACACCTGCCAGGCTTAAGTATATGAAGACGATCCAAACGGAGATCGGACATATTGCGGATTATGTGAATCGCCTTGCCCTCGCGCATCCCGGTATTGCCTTCACATTAAAGCATAACGGCGGTTTGCTGCTTCGCACGCTCGGAAGCGGCGATCGATTGCAAGCTTTTGCGGCAATTTACGGCACGGCGACGGCAAAGGCGATGCTGCCGGTTTCCGGCGAACATCCGGATTATGAGCTGCAAGGGTATATTTCGAAGCCGGAGCAGACGAGATCGAACCGCAACGGGATTACCATTGTCGTAAATGGCAGGTACATCCGCAGCTTCGTGATCAATCAAGCGATTATGCAAGCCTTTCACACGCTGCTTCCGATCAACCGTTTCCCGCTGGTTGTGCTTGAGCTTGGCATGCATCCAAGCTTGCTGGATGTTAACGTCCATCCTTCCAAAATGGAAGTGCGCTTCAGCAAAGAGGCCGAATTGCGCGAGTTTATTGAGGAAGCCGTCAAACGTGCGCTCGGTAAGCAGAGGCATATCCCGGGCCCGGCTGCGTCAAATGACCGTTCGAAGCCGCTATTCGTTCAGGACCGTATCTCTTTCCACCAACCGGATGATACGTTCTCGAAAGCTGCTCCACCGGTAGCCCCATCAAGCGGGCAGTCGGTATCCGCAGCTGAAATCGCCGCGGCTCTGCAAATTGCTGAAGAAGCGATTGCAAGTACTAGTCCAAGCGGTGCTTCGGCTCCAGCGCCTCAACCGCCGCAAGGGCGGCAGTCGTATGAGAATTCCGCTATGGCGGATAAGGCGCAGCCCAACGGGAGCAGCAGCAATGCCAGCTCTCGTACGCAAGGGGGGCGCGAATTTTATAACCCGGATTGGCAAGCAGGAGCCAACCGAGCTGCCATCCCTAAGGATGCGACCGAACGACTCTATGCGCCTCCAAGTACACAGGGGGCGATTGCACGGGAATCCGAGCTGAGCTACGCGCCAAATAGCGCAGGAAGCCAAGCTGAGCAGATCACTGCACCTGAGGATACCGCAGCTGAGCGTACGCTTACGTCTAACTCCGAGGTGAACAGCTCTGCGAGCTCGTCAAACGACTTCTCCGGCGCACGTGCTGTGTCGTCTAGCTATGCAGCTGAATCTCAGCCATTGCGTGATCCTGCAACGCCATCGTTTCCCGAGCTGTACTGGATTGGCCAGCTTCACGGCACGTACATTATCGCGCAAAACGAAGAAGGACTCTTCCTAATCGACCAGCATGCCGCGCATGAACGGATCAATTATGAATATTTCTTCGAGAAATTCAGCAGGCCGGAGCAGGCTAGCCAGCAGCTGCTCGTGCCGCTGACCATGGAGTTTACGCAATCGGAGGCTGCCGCCTTGAAAGGAAAGCTGCATTACATGCAGGAGGCCGGTGTAGAGCTCGAACCGTTCGGGGCGCATACGTTCCTAGTCCGCTCTTATCCGGAGTGGCTGCCAGAAGGAGAGGAGCACAATGTCATCGAAGAGATGGCAGAGTGGCTCATCGGCGAACGGGGAGCGATTGATATTGGGAAGATGCGAGAGAAATCTGCGATCATGTGCTCCTGCAAAGCGTCGATCAAAGCGAATGACAGGCTGACGCGCGAAGAAGGCGAGGGACTGCTGCGAAGACTTGCTTCCTGCATCCAGCCTTACACCTGTCCGCATGGCAGACCGATTGTCGTCCATATGACCACCTATCAGCTGGAGAAGATGTTTAAGCGGGTGATGTCATGATCGTCACTACGCCTCACAAGCCAACACCAGAGCAGACAGCCTATGCCGCAAGTCTGGCAGAAGAGCTTGGAGGGCGCTACGTTCCGCGTAAACAGGACTCGCTCAGCCTGCTCAAAACGAAATACAACGACAACCGCCTGCTTGTTGCAGACGACCGAGGACTACGCTATTATGAGGAATCGGAGGAGCCGCTGTATTTTCATCCCAGCATGGCTTATGTTCGCGTGAAACGGATGCGCAAAGGCGAAGCCGACCCGCTCATCTCGCTCACCGGTTGTCAGCCGGGTGATTATGTTATCGATTGTACGGCAGGTTTGGGCTCAGATGCATTGGTGTTTGCCTACGCTGTTGGCGAGGAAGGCCGCGTAACGGCGCTTGAAAGCGAAAGGATGCTGTACACCGTCGTTCGCGAAGGGCTGAAGACGTACGAGACCGAGCATGCGGACGTAAACGCGGCACTGCGCCGTATAGAGATGCAATTTACGAACCACATCGACTACCTGGCCGCTTTGCCGGATAAGAGCGTGGATATCGTTTATTTCGATCCGATGTTCCGCAAGCCGATGCATGATTCGTCTGCTTTGCAGCCCTTGCGGGGACTCGCCAACAACGATGCGCTTCAGGAAGAATCGGTTCGTCAGGCCACCCGTGTAGCCCGCAAGATGGTTGTCCTCAAGGAGCACCAAGGCAGCGATGAATTTGAGCGGCTGGGCTTCGAGCGACGGCATATTAATAAAATAGCTTACGGAGTGATTCTGCCAACATGAGCTCAGCGACAACCCAAACAGAGAGCAACAAGCCGAAGCTGCTTGTGCTGATTGGCCCGACAGCAGTCGGTAAAACAAGATTAAGCCTGGAGCTCGCCAAAGCGTTCAATGCCGAAATCATATCCGGCGACTCCATTCAAGTGTATAAAGGAATGGACATCGGTACCGCCAAAATCAAACCGGAGGAGCGGGAAGGAATTCCGCACCATTTGATCGATATTTGCGAGCCGACCCATTCTTTCTCAGTCGCGGAATTTCAAGAGCGCTGCGCCGTGCTCATTCCGGAGATTGAGAGCCGCGGCAAACTGCCTTTTATCGTAGGCGGTACAGGCCTTTATGTGGAATCCGTCGCATACGGCTATGATTTTGCCGAAGTAGGCTCCGATGATGCCTATCGGGAAGAGCAGCGTCTCTACGCGGTTGCGCATGGCGCAGAAGCGCTGCATGAACGGCTTCGCGCCGTCGACCCGGAAGCGGCGGATCGGCTGCATCCAAACGACCAGCGCCGCGTCATTCGCGCGTTAGAAGTGCATCATTTGACAGGTACGACGGTTTCGCAGCAGCTGGAAGGACAGAAAAAGACTTCCCCGTTCGAACTCTGTATTATTGGGCTCACAATGGACCGCGCGAAGCTGTATGAACGGATCAATGAGCGAGTCGGTGCGATGATGGATGAAGGTCTTGTGGATGAAGTGAAGAGGCTGCTGGCTGAAGGCGTTCCAGCCAACGCAGTGTCGATGCACGGGCTGGGCTACAAGGAAATTGTCCTTTATTTAGAAGGTCATCTCACGCTAGAAGAGGCCGTGGAACTGCTGAAGCGCGATACAAGACGGTTTGCCAAAAGACAGTTGTCCTGGTTCCGTCATATGAGCGATATCCATTGGATTGACACCGATGAAAATTTTCACAAGAATTTGCAAGCAATTTATGGTATAATAGCAGGAAAGTTTAAGATCGATATTGAATATACTTTTAACCAACCTTTTGACGATGGGGGTAACGCGCAATGAACAAATCAATCAACATTCAGGATACATTTCTGAACCAACTCCGCAAAGACAGCGTGCCGGTAACCGTTTATTTGACGAACGGTTTTCAGATTCGCGGTGTCATCAAAGCATTCGACAACTTCACGATCGTCATTGACAGCGAAGGCCGTCAGCAAATGGTGTACAAGCATGCGATCTCGACCTTTACCCCGCAGCGCAATGTTTCGCTCATGCAGGTTCAAGACAACGAAGCGTAACTTCCGGAGCGCATGTTTTGAAACCTTTTCAGAACATGTAACGTTTAATTGGATAGCGGCACGACAGAGCAACCCTTGCGACGTGCAGGGTTGTTCTTTTTTTTGATGGGCAGGAGAGCACTTGATGAAGATGTTTCAAACCTCCTGTTGCCGTTTACTCATATAGGGTATAAATAGAGAGAGTGCACAATTTAGGAGTGACAGAACTGGAGGGGACCTGAGCTTATGGCTGATGGACCACGCAGCACGAGGAACAAGAAGGTAGAGAAGAAAGGTAAGAAAACGAAAACCAACAAAAAACGTAAATGGGCCGTCTGGTTGTTTTTTACCGGAGCGGTTGCCATAGTATGTGGCATCATCGGTTATTTGTTGATTATTTTGAACGGCGAACGCATTCTTGCCGAGAACCAAGATAAATTCATATTACCGGAGTCATCGACGGTTTATGATGCGAAGGGCAATGAAGTTACCAAGCTGTCTCAGGCTGGCGGCAACCGGGAAACGGTGGAATTCGCGGATATTCCATTGCTAATGCGCGAAGCCGTCATTGCGACGGAAGATCGCCGCTTCGAGGAGCATTCCGGGATTGACCTCTATTCGATCGGAAGAGCGATTGTCAAGGATATCGTTGCCCGCAGCGCGGTTGAGGGCGGCAGTACGATTACCCAGCAGCTCGCGAAGAACTTGTTCCTGACACAGGATAAAACCTTCTTCCGTAAAGCGACAGAAGCCTCAATAGCGGTAGCGCTGGAGCACAAGAAGACGAAAGACGAAATCATTACGATGTACTTGAACCGGATTTATTTCGGTAAAGGTGCGTATGGGATTAAAGAAGCGGCGAGCTTTTATTTTGACACGGATCTGAAAGATCTGAAGCTATGGCAAATGGCGACATTAGCCGCAATTCCGAAAGCACCGGGCAATTATAACCCGATTAATAATCCGATTAACTCGCAAGAGCGTCGTTCGGTCGTTCTGCAGCTTATGTTTGACCAAGGCTATATTACGCAGGCCGAGATGGATGAAGCGAAGGCTGTTGAGTATAAGCGTCCGGAGAATCAAACGAAAACTGCGGATGATTCCAACCTTACTTTCATTGATTTTGTTGTCAATGAAGCCGTTGAGAAAAGCGGATTAACCGAGGAAGAGCTGCGGGTCGGCGGTTATAAAATTTATACGACGCTGAATACCCAGGCGCAATCGGTTATGGCGCGAGAATTTGAAGACGACGACAACTTCGAGAAGAGTGTCGACGACAAGCAGGAGCAAGGCGCAATGATCATCGTTGATCACCGAAACGGTGAGATTCAAGGGATGATCGGCGGCCGCGACTATGTGAACAAAGGATTGAATCGGGTGGTTCAACCACGCCAGCCGGGTTCGGCTTTTAAGCCAATCACGGTATACGGACCGGCGATTGAGAGCGGCGATTGGTTCCCATGGTCGATTCTGCAGGATGTGAAAACATGCTATGGCTCGTACTGCCCGTCCGACTCGAACAAAGTGAAATATATCGGACCTGTCGCTATGCGTCAGTCGTTGAAAGAGTCTCGCAATGCATCTGCCGTGTGGCTGCTAAACGAAATCGGCGTGAAAACCGGTCTGAAGTTCGCGGACAAAATGGGCTTTGAGCTCGACAGCTCCAAAGACCGTAACCTTGCGATCGGCCTCGGCGGATTAACCAATGGTGTAACTCCGTTTGATATGGCACGTGCGTACAGCGCGTTCGCAAATGAAGGCAAGTCGGTAGATCCACATTCTTTGACCAAAATTACCGATAAGAACGAGGAAGTGCTTTACCAATATGAAGCTCCTCAATCGGAACAGCTGATGAGTCCGGAAACTGCCTACTATATGACAGATATGATGCAGGCTGTAACCGAGAAGGGCGGTACCGGTACGGCAGCACGTATCGATCGTCCGGTAGCAGGCAAAACGGGTACGACGCAGCATGGTATTCCGGGCTTGAAAACAGGTAACAATCGGGATGCCTGGTTCGCCGGCTATACGGCTGAATGGACAGCGGTTGTTTGGATGGGCTATGATATTACGGATAAGAATCATATGATCAAGAAGAGCAGCGCGCAATCCGCCGCCATGTTCGGGAAAGTCATGAAAGACGCCATAAAAGGCGTGAAGAAAGACAGCTTCGCCAAACCTTCCGATGTTCAGGAAGAGAAACCACCGGTTGGCATTACGAACTTCAACGCGATTTATGATGAGGCGGGCGCGGTTGTGAAGCTGTCATGGTCACCGATTGAAGGGGAAGGCGTGCAGTATCGTGTTTATCGCAAGGAAGCGAGCGAGAAAACCTTTACCAAGCTGCTCGATTCTTTAGAAACCGTTGTTAATGACATGAGCGTTGTGCCAGGAATGAGTTACACCTATTATGTAACGGCCTACGATGCTAAGAAAGATATGGAAGGGACACCTTCCGATCAATTGACCGTAGTGATTCCTGAAGCGGAGATTACGCCGCCGCCAACGGAAGAGCCTGGCGGGGAAATCCCTCCGGGAGATGGAAATGAAACCCCGCCGGGCGAAGAGCTGCCGGGTGACGGCACTGCGCCTCCGGGAGATGGGAATAACGGTGGTCAGACCCCGGGCAATGGCGGTGAAACACCGGGTAACGGTGGCGAAACGCCTGGAAACGGCGGACAGCCGACCGAGCCCGGTAACGGGAATGGCACGAACCCCGGTAATGGCACGGGCGACTCCGGCAATACGCCTGGAGACGGTTCCGTTCCGGCGGACGGACAGCCTGATGCCGGCAACGGGAACACGAATGGGAATGGGGCGACTAATACGCCCCCTTCCACAACGCCTTAACTGAACGAAGCAGCAAAGTAATCGACGCACTAACATTACGCAACGCTTGGAGGATTTTCAGATTATGATGAACCGGACTGCACTCGTATTCATCCTTTCAGCCATGTTAATCGTAACGGCTGGATGTGGAGCCAAAACTAATAATTCGGTTCAAGAGAACCAAGGTACGCCTACTGAAGCGGTAGGTAACAACACAAGCGGCGGTGCTGCCGAAGAAGAAGGATCGCCGAAGTCTTGGTCGGAAATGCCTGCTATGGCAATCGACAAAGAGAAGACTTACAACGCGACGTTCAAGACGAACAAAGGTGAGTTTACGGTAGAGTTGTTTGCGAAGGATGCGCCTCAGACTGTAAACAGCTTCGTTTTTCTCTCGAAAGAGAAGTTCTATGATGGGGTGAAATTTCATCGGATCATCAAGGATTTCATGATTCAAGGCGGAGATCCGCTGGGCAACGGAACGGGAGGTCCCGGCTACACCATTCCCGATGAGTTTAACAACGGGCATAAGTTTGAAGCCGGTATTCTTGCAATGGCGAATACAGGTCAACCGGAAAGCGGCGGCAGCCAGTTCTTCATTTGTACCGGTGAAGGCGCCGATTTCCTGAACTCGCAGCCGAATTATACCATCTTCGGTAAAGTGACGAAGGGTATGGAGACGATAACTGCAATTGCGAATACCCCGGTTGGACCCGGTAACGGCGAAGCGACGGACAGCAAGCCGACAGAAGATGTAACGATCGAATCGGTCAGCATTTCGGAGAAATAAGGTAGTCCCACAAGGAGAGCAGCCGGCGCTGCTCTCCTTATTTTTGTGCTCGGACAAGGAGGGCTTGGTTTATTTTCCCGGGTCGCTGGAGATAGACGGTAAGTTGTGGTAAGCTTTTTTTAATGAGGTAATTCTACCCTGCTGCAAGACACTTAGACATGAAATAGTCGTGCAGTTGTACGCGTTCTGCGCCGCAATCTAAGGGCGCGATCCTAACGGAAAGGTCGTTCCGTATGAAACGAAAATTTTCTGACCGAGCCAATTGGCGCCGCATCCTGCGAAGAAGCTATACGTGCCTCGCGATGGACGCAGACGAGTTTAAAGGACTTGTGACGTTCTACCGCATTCACGAATTGCGCGAACCGCTTTGGAAAGAATACAATGGGCGGAAATTATGCCTGGCTGACCGCGGATATTTGTGGATGCAGCATTTTCCTCGCGGTGAACACTTTGTCGTAACGACGATGTTCGACGATAAGAACCGAGTCGTTCAATGGTATATCGATATTTGCAAGACACAAGGCCTGACGGATCAGCAGGTGCCTTGGTTTGATGATTTGTATCTGGATGTTGTTGTGCTGCCTAGCGGTGAGGTGTTTCTTCTTGATGAAGATGAGCTGGAGGAAGCAGTAAGCCAAGGAACGGTGACGAACAAAGACGCCGCGCTCGCGCGCAAGACGGCAGGGCGGCTCTTATCCACGATACGTAACGGACGATTCCGTTATTTCACGCTGAGTCTGAAGCATCGGAAGGCACTTGCCCAGAACGGTGAGCTAAGCGAATCATGAAGCAAACGGTCATATCTAAACGACCTCATAAGCGCAGTGCCCGCAAACGATCGAACAAGTTCGTTCTCCTGTTGCGGATCTGCGCTTGGGTTGTGGCCTTAGGCGCTTTCTGGTGTGCTTATCTGCTGTGGGTCATTAACAGCTACGATATGCCAAAGCCTGTACCCAAAGCGGATGCGGCCATTATTCTCGGTGCAGCGCTATGGTCTGATCAGCCAAGCCCTGGACTGCGCGAGCGTCTCGATTTAGGTTTTCAATTGTACAAGCAGGGTAACTTCAAGTATTTTATTCTGTCCGGGGGACATGATCATAATGGGTCAACGGTTTCAGAAGCGGAAGGCATGCGTAATTACTTGGCCGCCAAAGGGGTTCCGTCTGAACGAATGGTGCTGGAGGAAGATTCCCGAAGCACCTATGAGAACCTGCTGTTTAGCAAACCTTTGGCGATGAAGCGGGGCTGGAAGAGTCTGCTGCTGATCTCGCATGATTTTCACGCTCCGAGAGCTGCCGATATCGCTTCGTATTTGGACTACCCTGCAGCAACTGCCGCAATTGGACTGAAGTCTCAAGTCTTGTCTATTACGTTCAATCAAACTCGCGAAGTACTGGCCTTTACGAAGTGGAAAATGGATGAACTGCTGCTCCGAATGGGTGTTAGGCTGCCGAATTCGTTCTAATGTTCAATAGGGTGTCGTTCCCCTTGAAAACTGTTAATATGGCTGAAATCACTAGAATACAATGGATTATACGTGCAGCTTATGCCGATGATTCAGCGAAGGATAGGTGATGAAGCAGATGGACGAACGAGTTGTATCAACAGGAGGGAACGGCAGCGGCAGACCTTCGCGGCAGATCAATGTGGTGCTGCGCAGCAGTGAGCCTTATGCATCCACAAGCAGCTCGGCGCAAGCGCTGGAGAGTGAGCCGGTAGCGGTTGCCAAGCCGTTATCTCCCAATGATCCGTTTCTCGAAATTGGGCGCGAGCTTGATTCGATGGTGGGTCTTGATAATGTAAAGCTGCTTATTTATGAAATCTATGCGCTGCTGCAGATCAGCCGGATGCGTTCGGATGCCGGACTGACAGGCGGTTCGCATGTGTATCATATGATTTTTACGGGGAATCCCGGGACGGGCAAAACTTCGATTGCGAGAATCGTTGCCAAGCTGTTTAACAAGATGGGCGTGCTCTCCAAGGGGCATATGATCGAAGTGGAGCGGGCGGACCTCGTCGGCGAATATATCGGGCATACGGCGCAGAAAACACGTGATTTGGTGCGCAAGGCGCTGGGCGGCGTGTTATTTGTGGACGAAGCGTACAGCTTGGCTCGCGGCGGAGAGAAGGATTTTGGGAAAGAAGCGATCGATACGCTCGTCAAAGCAATGGAGGATCATCGGAACCAATTTGTGTTGATTTTGGCCGGCTATCCCCTCGAAATCGAGCATTTCCTTCTTACCAATCCCGGCCTTCCATCGCGTTTCCCGATACAAATCGATTTTCCCGATTATTCGATCGATCAGCTGATTCAAATTGCGGAGCTGATGGCCAAGGATCGGGATTACACGCTCATGCCACAGTCCGTGTTTAAGCTGCGGCAGCATCTGATGTTAGAGAAGACGATGACCATGTTTGCGTTCAGCAATGCACGATATGTGCGCAACGTGATCGAGAAGGCATTTCGGCACCAAGCGGTGCGTTTATTGAATCAATATCCTACAGGATCGCCGGGCAAACAAGAGCTGATGGCAGTTCGACCGGAAGATCTGAAATGGGAAAAGTAACCGGCACGTATGAAGGAGTGGCAATTAACCGATGCGGCAATCTACCTATGATACCGATACGGATTTACAGGACCGAGCGATACTCGTCAGTTTGGTGACGCCTAATATTAAACGGGGTTCAAGCGATCCGGAGCATTCTTTGCAGGAGCTTGTAAGCTTGGCCGAAACTGCAGGCGTAGAAGTGCTTGCATCCATGACGCAGAACAAAGAGAAAGTCGATACGAAGTGGTTTATCGGCAAAGGCAAAGTCGAGGAACTGAAGGCGATGTCGGAGGAGCTTGGCGCGACAACGGCAATCTTCGATCAGGAGCTTTCCGGCGCGCAGGTTCGTAATCTCGAAGAAGCATTGGATTTGAAAATCATCGACCGGACGCAGCTGATCCTCGATATCTTCGCACAGCGTGCTAAGACCCGGGAAGGGATTATACAAGTTGAGCTTGCGCAGCTAAGCTATTTGCTTCCGCGTTTATCCGGGCACGGCAAGAATCTGTCGCGGCTTGGCGGCGGTATCGGGACACGTGGTCCCGGTGAATCGAAGCTTGAAACCGATCGCCGTCATATCCGGGATCGGATCTCTGATTTGAAGAACGTGCTGGATGAGGTTGTGAAACATCGTACACTTCACCGTGAGCGCAGACGGAAGTCCGGAGTGCAGCAAGTGGCTTTAGTCGGATATACGAATGCGGGTAAATCAACGCTATTGCGAGAATTAACGCAGGCTGATGTGTATGTTGAGAACCAGCTTTTCGCAACGCTTGATCCTACATCGAGAAATTTGGAACTTCCGAGCGGCAAAGAAGTGGTGTTGACGGATACGGTAGGATTCATCCAGAATCTTCCGCATGATTTGGTTGCGGCATTCCGGGCAACACTGGAAGAGGTATGCGAAGCGGATTTGGTGCTTCATGTCATTGACAGTGCCTCTGAAATGCGCGAGGAGCAGATCTCGGTCGTGAACAGCATCATGCGCGAGCTTGGCGCTGACGGCAAACCGCAGATTATGGTCTATAACAAGATCGATATGTGCTCAGGCGACGATCATCAGTTCATACGTGCAGCGGCAGGCGGTCAAGATACCCTGGTTATGAGCGCGTTCAATAAGGACGATCTGCAAAGACTGCTGCAAACGGTCCAGGATAAGCTTAGCGGAGATACGCGCGTATTCAAGCTTCCGGCCGATCGGGGCGATCTGATCGCGTTAGCTTACCGCACAGGCGACGTCATTGAGCAAGCTGTCGATGGGGACATTATTAAGCTGACCGTAGAGCTGAATAAGCAAGATTTCGAAGTGCATGGACATCGGCTGGCAGCCTATGCGGAGCAAGTATAACGAATAAGTTGAGTTACATGAGGAGAGTCAGAGGAAAGTGAAACAGCAAGAGAGTGAAAATTGGCTGGAATTAACGAAGTGGGCGGAGGCTGCGGAGATGCAGGCCGCCCCTGTTTTTCGTTCTATCGATGGAATCAGCGAGCGCAATCAGTGGAAAGTTATTGATGCTTTCCAGAAGCACCGCGTAAGCGATTATCATTTTAACGGATCGACCGGATACGGCTATAACGATCGCGGACGCGAAGTGCTGGATCTGGTGTATGCAGACGTTATGGGCGCGGAGGCGGCGCTTGTCAGGCCGCATTTCGTATCGGGCACCCATACGATCAGCTGCGCATTGTTTGGGCTTCTTCGCCCAGGGGACGAGCTGTTATACATAACGGGGAAACCGTATGATACGCTGCATAAAGTCATCGGCAAACCCGGTGATGGAAAAGGCTCCTTGCAGGATTTCGGCATTGGCTACGGGGAGGTAGCTCCGCTAGCTGATGGTTCTATCGACTGGGAAACCGTGGCATCGCGGATGACAGAACGCACCAAAGTCATCGGGATTCAGCGCTCGCGCGGATATGACTGGCGTGCTTCGTACACCGTCGCTGAAATCGGAGAGATGGTCAAGCAAGTGAAGGCGCTGAAGCCCGATGTCTACGTCTTCGTGGACAACTGCTACGGCGAGTTTACGGAAGAGCTGGAACCGACGGAAGTCGGCGTTGATCTTATGGCAGGTTCGTTAATCAAAAATCCCGGCGGCGGTATTGCCCCAACGGGTGGATATGTGGCCGGTACCAAGAAGGCTGTAGAGCTGACGTCTTTCCGACTGACAGCACCGGGAATAGGCGGAGAGGTTGGAGCGACGCTTGGCACGCTTCGTGCGATGTACCAAGGCTTGTTCTTGGCACCGCATTTGGTGGGACAAGCGCTTAAAGGCAGCGTCTTCGGCGCCGCCATGTTCGAATTGTTAGGTTTCGAAAGCAATCCGCGCTTCGATGCACCTCGCACGGACTTGATCCAAGCGATTCGCTTCGAGCGAGCAGAACAGCTGATTGCCTTCGTACAGGGCGTACAGAAAGCATCGGCCGTTGATGCCCACGTAGTGCCGGAACCATGGGACATGCCTGGCTACGAACACCCCGTTATTATGGCTGCGGGGACCTTCATGCAGGGCGGCAGTTTGGAGCTGTCAGCGGATGCTCCGATCCGGGAACCGTACATCGCTTATATGCAAGGCGGACTTACTTACGCGCACGTCAAATACGGTGTTCTGAATGCTTTAACGGTACTAGCTGAGCGCGAGTTGGTTGTAATTAAACCTCACACGACTTGACACGTTTTTGGCACAGCGGTACAATGGTAGCATATATCAGAAACTGGAAGGTTGATGCGACATGGGTGACGAAATACGCAGAAATATGGCGCTTTTTCCGATCGGCATCGTCATGAAGTTGACCGACTTGACCGCGAGGCAAATCCGTTACTACGAGCAGCATGAACTGATAGTGCCCGCTCGTACGTCTGGGAACCAGCGGCTGTTCTCGTTCAACGATGTGGAGAGGCTGCTAGAGATTAAATCGTTAATCGAGAAGGGCGTTAACATTGCGGGCATTAAGCAAGTAATGAACCCTGTATCCAAGGAATCCGAAGACGCGACAGTCGTCAGCGAGCTGTCGGAAGTGAAGCGTCGGGAGCTCTCCGATGCACAATTGCATCGATTGCTTAAGCAGCAGTTGCTAGAGAAGAGACCTGGCAAAGCATCTATGATTCAAGGCCAGCTGTCCCGTTTCTATAACAAAAAGTAAAATGATGCAAACTAATTAGCCTTTAAGGAGATGATTCTGTGAGCTACAACAAAGATGACATCAGACGTATTTGCAAAGAACAGAATGTCCGGTTTATTCGACTTCAGTTCACCGATTTGCTGGGAACGATCAAGAACGTCGAAATTCCGGTAAGTCAGCTGGAAAAGGCACTCGATAACAAAATGATGTTCGACGGCTCGTCCATCGAAGGATATGTGCGGATTGAAGAATCCGACATGTACCTCTATCCGGACCTTGATACATGGGTTGTATTCCCGTGGGTTGCAGAAGATCGTATTGCCCGTCTGATCTGTGACGTATATATGCCTGACGGTACGCCATTTGCCGGAGATCCGCGCGGCATTCTGAAGCGCGTTCTGAAGGAAGCGGACGAGCTTGGCTTTACTGCAATGAACGTTGGTCCAGAACCGGAATTTTTCCTATTCAAAACAGATGAGAAAGGCAACCCAACTACAGAGCTTAACGACCAAGGTGGATACTTCGACCTTGCTCCGATGGATCTTGGTGAGAACTGCCGCCGTGAAATCGTATTGACACTGGAAGAAATGGGCTTTGAAATCGAAGCTTCTCACCATGAGGTGGCTCCGGGCCAGCACGAAATCGACTTCAAATATGCGGATGCGATTAAAGCAGCCGATCAAATTCAAACGTTCAAGCTGGTTGTCAAAACGATTGCTCGCCAGCACGGACTGCATGCTTCGTTCATGCCTAAACCGCTATTCGGTGTAAATGGTTCCGGTATGCACTGTCACCAGTCGTTGTTCCGCGGCAACGTGAACGCGTTCTACGATGAGAGCGACAAGCTTGGCCTAAGCCAAATAGCTCGTTATTACATGGCCGGTGTACTGAACCATGCACGTGCTTTCTCAGCGATTACTAACCCTACAGTAAATTCGTACAAGCGTCTGGTTCCGGGCTATGAAGCACCTTGTTACGTAGCATGGTCTGCAAGTAACCGTAGTCCGATGATTCGTATTCCTGCCTCGCGCGGTCTAAGCACACGGATAGAAGTCCGCAGCCCAGACCCCGCGGCTAATCCATACCTGGCTCTTGCTGTTATGCTTAAAGCAGGCCTTGACGGTATCCGCAACAAGACTCCGCTGCCGGCTCCGACTGACCGTAACATCTACGTGATGACGGATGAGGAGCGTATCGAAGAGGGCATCCCTACCTTGCCGGATGACTTGAAAGAAGCATTGACAGAGCTGCTTCGCAGCGAAGTCATTTGTGAAGCGCTTGGCGATCACGCGCTTGCTCACTTCTATGAGCTTAAAGAAATCGAGTGGGACATGTACCGTACGCAAATCCACGAGTGGGAACGCGATCAGTACTTGACGCTCTACTAGAACCGACGAAACCCTTGATGCCATCCGGCGTTGAGGGTTTTTTTGCGTCTATGGGAGGAAGTGTGTCCGCACTTGTACCTCTGCTTTCGCATAGTATGCCACAATAGCCATTCATGAAGGAGGAGCCTATGTGAGGAAGAAAGCAGCGACAAAAGAGGAGCAACCGTTTCGTCTTACCGGGGCGATATTAAAACACGTAGCAGCAACGATGGTGCCATTCTTTAAGAAAATTGTACAGAGCTATTCCTATGCGTTGAAGTGGTCGAAGGCTATAAGAGGCGCGGACTTAGATACTTTATCGGCATTGTTTAAATCCGTGGTGCCATCTGCTGATTTGGACGGTTTCTCTACAAACGGCATTGGCTATTTCTTTGATTTCAAGTTTCCGGAACCGATCCTGCTATATTCCGCCGGCACGACGATACCACCGGGGTCGACCCAATTTACGTTCTCCACTCCGATTCATCGCGCTATTGCTAGAGCGGTCTTGCCTTTCTACAGAGCGCTTTTATCTTCTTCAACATACGCTGCAGCGGTAGCCGCAGCTGTGAACAATAAGAATCGAACTCGATTATCCAATTTGATTCGACAAAAAGTAACGGCATATGCGCTGAAATCCATTCAAATTGATTTCTCGGGCATTGCTTTAAACTTCAAGTACAAGAGCAGTAAATTCACTTATCGTCAGTTGTTGTTCCGAGAATTGTAGGTTAGCTGACATAACGGAGGCACATCTGCGCGGGGCAGACAGAAAAGGGGCATTTCCGATCGCTGCTGCAGCGATAAGGAAATGCCCCTTTGATGCGTGTATTAGTGGATGTCGCGGAAAAGTCCGATGACTTTACCTAGAATGGAGACGTTACGCAGACGGATCGGTTCCATCGTCGAGTTCTCCGGTTGAAGACGGATATGATCCTTTTCTTTATAGAAGGTCTTCACAGTAGCTTCGTCTTCTTCTGTCATTGCAACGACGATATCGCCGTTCGAAGCGGTTTGCTGTTGGCGGACAATGACGTAATCGCCGTTATGAATGCCTGCTTCGATCATACTTTCTCCAACGACGTTAAGAATAAAGACGTTGTGGTCGCCGACTCTGTCAGCCGGAAGGGGGAAGTAATCCTCGATATTCTCTGTTGCCGTAATCGGTACACCGGCAGTTACCTTACCTACTACAGGAACCTTCGCGATGGAAAGCGGGAATGGAATCTCGTTGTCTTCGCCGTCCAAAATCTCGATTGCGCGAGGTTTGGTTGGATCGCGGCGAATAAGGCCTTTCTTCTCCAGGCGATCAAGATGGCCGTGGACAGTTGAGCTGGAAGCGAGTCCGACCGCTTCACCGATCTCACGAACGGAAGGCGGATAGCCTTTCTCGCGTACTTCCGTCTTAATGAATTCTAGTATCGCCTGCTGGCGGTTTGAAAGTTTCGACACCGGAATCACTCCAAAGTTTCATTTGTGTCAAATTATAGCACAGAACCGGAGTTCGTACAAACATAAGTTCGAGAAACACAGGTTCGCATATTTTTACGAACAAATGTTCCAAAAACGCTTGACCACAAACAAATGTTCGTGTTATTCTAAGTTTAACAAATAGAACAAACGTTTGGGGTGCTGGAGAATGATGACAACGATGTCCACTTACTCTTCTAATTATAAAGGTGAAACTCGCAATAGTCGCGCTGTGAAGCGCACTTGGCAAGATAGAAGAACAGAACGCTTATTAATGAGACTTGCTGCAGCAACACTGTTCTTCGTACTGCTCTTCACAGGACTGTCACTGATGACAAGCCAAGCGAACAGCGAACATCCGGCAGCACCTACAGCTTCGGAGCAGATCGTCGTTGTTGGGTCCGGTGACACGCTATGGAACATCGCAAGCAGTATTCGGAAAGAAGGTGAAGATATTCGCCATGTTGTATTCAACTTAAAACAACGAAACAACTTGACCTCTAGTTCGCTGCAAGCCGGACAATCCTTGATTATACCCGTTGAATAAATAGATGCACGGTTTCAGCTTCTTATAGTAGGAGTACATCCTTACATTACGATCCGAGTGGATCCGCATTCACAAGTCTGAGTCTTCACTGCTCAGGCTTTTTTCATTTCTAGCGGCATAACGTAATAATAAGGCGAACCAGATGCGGATAAAGCACGGCCAAGACAGGTCGATTCAAGCCCCAGATAGGGCCATTTCGCCTTGACAATGGGCAATTAAAAATGTCAAAGTAAAGAATGACATGTTGGCCGAATCAGGAAAGGAGCATAATGGAAATGGAAAAGATCATCGCCCGTATTAATGAACTCTCCCGAAAGAACAAAACAGTAGGGTTATCACCGGAGGAACTGGTCGAACGCGACGAGCTTCGCCGTTTATATCTTGAGAATTTCAAGAAAAACTTCCGTAATCAACTCGATACCATTAAATATGTGGAAGACGAAGAGGACGGGGAAGGTACGATCAAGCATTAGCAGCAGTCTATTCGAAGGAGGACATGTAGCATGCAATATCGTTTACTGGGCCGCAGCGGTTTAGCTGTTTCGGAGCTTTGTTTAGGTACGATGACGTTCGGTAACACAACGAGCGAGACGGATTCGATAGAGATGATGAATCGTTTCTTCGAGAAAGGCGGCAATTTCCTCGATACAGCGAACGTATATGTATCCGGGCGTTCGGAAGAGATTGTAGGTAAGGCGATTAAAGACAGACGCTCCGAAGTTGTTCTCGCCACGAAAGTGAGATTCGCGACCGAGAATCATCCAAACGGCGTCGGGGTTTCCAGAAAGCATATTATGGATGCCGTCGAAGCAAGCTTGAAGAGACTTGATACCGACTATATCGACCTCTACCAAGTGCATGTTTGGGATCACGCTACACCGATTGAAGAGACGCTTCGCGCACTCGATGATCTGGTTACTTCAGGTAAAGTGCGTTATATCGGCTGTTCCAATTTCTTCGCCTGGCAGTTAATGAAGTCTTTGTCTACCAGCGATTGGAATCGATATGTCCGGTTTATCTCCATTCAACCGCAATACAGTTTGGTTAGTCGTGAGATGGATCGCGAAATGCTATCCTTATGTTTGGAAGAGAATGTTGGTATTATCCCTTGGGCACCATTAGGCGGCGGGTTCCTGACAGGCAGGTATACGAAAGAGGAGCCTGTAAGCGGGAGATTAACGTCCAAGCAGGGTGAGAGCTCATGGGCAATTCGGGCAAACGAAGGTAACTTCGCAGTGCTTGAAGCTGTACTAAGCGCAGCAAAGGAGCTGGAGCGAACACCTGCTCAAGTCGCGCTCTCTTGGCTGCTTCAACGCAAGGGGATTACTTCGCCAATCTTTGGTGCAAGCACTTTGGAACAGTTTGAAGATAATATGGGGGCGATCGGCTGGACGATGCCGGATTCGGTATGGAACAAGCTGGATGAAGTAAGCGCATTGCCCAGCGAATATCCGAACCGATTTATTGCGAAATTCGCTCGACCCATTTAACTTAGAGCAAGATGGATTACAGCGTGTGGAAGATTATGAAGGAGGAACACCCTTGTCAAGATCGTGGGAACGTAAAGTACAGAAGAACCAAGCTCAAATTAACAAACAACGTAAGAAACATGGAAAGGCACCGCTTATGGCTGCCAAATCAAGTGGCGAGAAGCTAGACACCTATAAAGGAAGAAGCTATTTGATGCCGGCATTCCTGCTGCTGTTCATCCTTTTCTATGTAATCGTGACGGTTACGGCGGATACGTACAAGCAGACTGGCAACATGTTCTGGCTGACCGTAGCTTGTTATGTCATCCTAGCATTGCTATTCACGCTGCGCCGTCCGTATCTATCGGTTGGCAGTGACTATATTCGCTCCCGTCGGTTCACCGGCGATCGCTCGATCTATGTGAACAACATTAAGGCCATCTCCTCGCAGAAGGGGTACATAGTTGTTGAACAGCATAAAGGCGGCAACTGGGTATTCTCGCGTGTGATGAACCGTTTCCCGACGGATCAAATGTCGGAGCGTTTGCGGACTTTCTCCGCGCAGCATGGAATTTCCTTTACTGAAAAATAATTCGGAAGTGGAGTGCAGACACGATTATGGCTAAGCAAGCAGTCTTATTTGATCTCGACGATACCCTATTATGGGATGACCGCAGCGTGCAGGAAGCATTCGATGCGACCTGCCAATCCGCTGCAGCACAAACCGGAGTAGATGCGAAAAGCTTGGAAGAAGCCGTTCGCCGCGAAGCTCGTGCGCTCTATGAGTCTTATGAAACGTTCCCATTTACCAAAATGATCGGCATCAATCCGTTTGAGGGGCTGTGGGCGAACTTTCTGGAAGGGGAACAAGAGGAGTTCCGCCAGCTCCAGCAGCTCGCTCCGGCCTATCGCCGTGAAGCTTGGACACGCGGCCTGAAGGCGCTGGGCGTGGACAATGCCGAGCTTGGCGCTCAGCTCGCCGAACAGTTCCCGGCTGAACGTCGAAGCCGTCCTTATGTATACGAAGAGACGTTTGCAATCTTGGATCAGCTGAAAGGAAAGTATAAGCTCCTGCTGCTGACGAACGGATCTCCTGATCTGCAACGTGAGAAGCTGGCTGGCGTTCCGGCGATCGTCCCTTATTTTGATCATATAATTATTTCCGGTGAATTTGGCCAAGGCAAGCCGGCTGCTGCGATCTTCCATCATGCCCTAGAGCGTCTCGGCGTTGAACCAGAGCATGGCATTATGGTAGGAGACAAGCTCACAACGGATATTCTGGGTGCAAATACGATCGGCATGACATCCGTTTGGATTAATCGCCACGGCATGACGCGTTCCGATGAAATTATTCCTTCGCATGAAATTAAGCATCTGGAAGAATTGCTGCCTTTGCTTCTCTAAATCGGGGGCATGCAGCACTTATAGAAGCATAACAAAGAAGACCCGTCCGAGGACGGGTCTTCTTATTTCGATACAGGTTATTATGCGAAAGCAGGATCTTCGATATTGTGAGCGACCCAGCCGTCTTTCTCGATAAAGAGGCGGACAGCGATAATTTCGCGGTTGTCCATCAGTGTGAAGAAATGCGCTTTGTTCTCTGGTACAGAGATGACATCGCCAGCTTCGAGCTCAACATCGAAATAACCGGTTTCTTCGTCACCTTTAATGATGAAGATCCCGCGTCCGGATACGATGCCGCGGATTTCATCTTCGGTATGGATGTGGATCTGCTCAAACTTCTTCAGCAATTCCTCGATGTTCGGGGTAGCATCGGAGAGCGAGATAACATCCCAAATTTTGTAGCCGCGACGCGCTGCAAGATCGCGGATTTCATCGTCGTATGTGCTAAGAATCGTTTGCTTCTCTTCATCATTCAAGACAAATTTGTTATGAAGTTCCGTTGGAAGCTTGCTTGCGTCCCAGTGCTCATAAAGTACTTCTTGCTTCTCTAGAAAGGCGCGGACGTTCTCTTCGCCGGAGATGCGCTCATCCGTGCTGCGAATTCGAATTTCTGCCATCGAATAATCCCTCTTTTCACAAAAATCGTAATTCCGATCAGAATAATTATAGAACAAAACGATTGACCTGAAAAGGTTCTTTGCACGCGCGGTGAATTCTGGTAGAGTATAGGGAAATGATTTTTGCTGAATCGACCACGCCTAGACTCAAAAAAGGCAGTGAGTTGGATTATCGGAAGGGAAGTGCATCTTTTGACGAAACCGACAATGCAGGACATGCTCGCAAAACGAATTCTCATCCTCGACGGGGCGATGGGCACGATGATTCAACAGGCGGATCTGGGGCCGGATGATTTTGGCGGCGAAGACCTGGACGGCTGTAATGAAATGCTCGTTCTGACACGTCCCGATGTGATCCAAGGCATCCATGAAGCTTACTTAGCTGCGGGTGCAGATATTCTCGAAACCAATACGTTCGGCGCGACGAGCGTCGTTCTTGCCGAATATGATATTCCGGAGAAAGCAAGGGATATCAACCTTGCTGCGGCTTCTCTTGCCCGTGCAGCTGCGGACAAATACTCCACTCCGGACAAGCCTCGTTACGTAGCCGGAGCACTGGGACCTACTACGAAGACGCTGTCTGTAACAGGCGGAGTTACGTTCGACGAGCTGGTAGAGAGCTATTATGAGCAAGCCATCGCACTCATCGAAGGCGGCGTTGACGCCATGCTGCTGGAAACTTCACAAGATACACTAAACGTGAAGGCCGGCACAATCGGTATTCATAAAGCTTATGAAGCAACAGGCATTACGCTTCCTCTCATGATTTCCGGTACGATTGAGCCAATGGGCACGACACTTGCCGGACAGAATATTGAATCCTTCTATATTTCGCTTGAGCATATGAAGCCAATTTCGATCGGGCTTAACTGTGCGACAGGACCTGAGTTTATGCGTGACCATATTCGTTCGCTCTCCGCGATTTCGCACGCAGCCGTCAGCTGCTACCCGAATGCCGGTTTGCCGGATGAAAACGGGAAATATCATGAGTCACCGGAATCGTTGGCTAGAAAAATCGCTGATTTCGCCGAGCAGGGTTGGATTAATATCGCTGGCGGCTGCTGCGGCACAACGCCGGATCATATCCGCGCCATGGCCGACACACTGGCGAATTACGCGCCGCGTACGAAGCCGGGTGAGCATCCACCGGCAGTTTCAGGTATTGAGACGGTCTATATTGAAGAAGATAACCGCCCGATTATGATCGGGGAGCGTACGAACATTTCCGGATCACGGAAATTCAAACGACTCATTAAAGAAGAGAAGTATGATGAGGCGTCCGAAATTGCCCGTGCACAAGTAAAAGGCGGCGCGCATGTTATTGATATCAACCTGCAGGATACGGATATTGATGAAGCGAATGCCGTTCATAAATTTCTGCCTGAAGTTGTGAAGAAGATTAAAGTACCGCTCATGCTCGATTCCACCTACGACCATATTATTGAGCTGGGCTTGAAGTATTCCCAAGGGAAAGCGATCATCAACTCCATTAACTTGGAGGATGGTGAATCCAAGTTCGAGAAAATCCTCCCGCTTATACATCGCTATGGGGCAGCGGTTGTTTGTATTCTTATCGATGAGCGTGGACAAGCGGTTTCGCGCGAAGCGAAGATGGAAGTGGCCACTCGTTCTTACGAGCTGCTTACCGAGAAATACGGCATGAACCCGGAAGATATTATTTTTGACCCGAATATGTTCCCTGTTGGATCCGGTGACCCGCAATACATCGGTTCAGCAGTTGAGACTATCGAAGGCATTAAGATGATTAAAGCGAAGTATCCGAAGGCGAAGACGATTCTAGGTCTAAGCAACATCTCGTTCGGATTGCCGGATGCTGGCCGCGAAGTGCTTAACTCTGTCTATCTGTATCACACGACGAAGGCTGGTCTTGATTATGCAATCGTGAATACGGAGAAACTGGAGCGGTATGCATCCATTCCGGAAGAAGAGCGCCGTCTGGCCGAAGAATTGATCTACAATACGAACGATGAGACGTTGGCGGCTTTCGTTGCGGCCTTCCGTGAGAAGAAGGTTGTGAAGAAAGAGAAGATTTCGACATTGACGCTTGAGGAGCGCCTTGCTTCATACGTTGTCGAAGGTACGAAGGAAGGACTTTATCCGGATCTTGATGAAGCGTTGAAGAAATATTCTCCGCTAGAAATCATCAACGGCGCGCTGATGAGAGGGATGGAGGAAGTCGGACGTTTGTTCAACGGGAATGAGCTGATCGTGGCAGAGGTGCTGCAGAGCGCCGAAGTAATGAAAGCTTCCGTTACGTATCTTGAACCGTTCATGGAGAAGAATGAAACGGCGGTTAAAGGTAAAATCATACTGGCAACCGTTAAAGGTGATGTCCATGATATCGGTAAAAATCTGGTCGAAATCATCTTATCCAACAATGGCTACAAAATTATTAACCTAGGCATTAAAGTGCCGCCTGAACAAATTATTGAAGCTTACCGCAAAGAGCCGGTAGATGCGATCGGTCTCTCGGGTCTTCTCGTGAAATCGGCGCAGCAGATGATCTTGACCGCGCAGGATTTGCGCAGTGCAGGCATTGACGCTCCGATCCTGGTTGGAGGCGCGGCGCTGACTCGTAAATTCACGAAGCATCGGATCGGACCTGAATATGACGGTTTAGTTCTCTATGCAAAGGATGCCATGGATGGTTTGGACATCGCCAACAAGCTGATGGACAAAGAACATCGTCTCGTCTATGAGGAGGAAATGGCTGCTCTCAAAGCTTCCGGCTACTTGGAAGAAACGGAGAAGAAGCCGCTCCCTGAGCTGACTCGTGCAGTGAAATCCAATGTTTCCAAGGATGCGCCGGTTTATATCCCGCCGGATACAGAACGTCATGTTCTGCGCAATGTGCCTATTCCGCATATCGTGCCATATATTAATATGCAGATGCTGCTTGGCCATCATTTGGGCTTAAAGGGTAACGTGGACACGCTTCTTGCTGAAGGCAATGAGAAGGCTGTGAATTTAAAGGAAACCGTTGACGGGCTGCTTGCAGATGCTGCAAAAGGATTATTGAAAGCCAATGGCATGTATCGTTTCTTCCCAGCGCAATCATCGGGCAACGATATCATTATTTATGACCCGAGCCAGCCCGGTGTTGAAATCAAACGTTTCACGTTCCCGCGTCAGCAAGTCGAGCCCTACCTCTGCTTGGCGGATTTCTTGAAATCCGTGGAGAGCGGCGTGATGGATTACGTCGGCTTCCTCGTTGTAACAGCAGGTGAAGGCGTAAGAGAGAAAGCAACCGAGCTGAAAGACAACGGCGACTACTTGCGCTCCCATGCCTTGCAGTCTGTAGCACTTGAGGTTGCGGAAGCCATGGCAGAGCGCGTCCATCATTTGATGCGCGATACTTGGGGTTTCCCGGATCATCCGGAGATGACGATGAAACAGCGTCATGGCGCTAGATATCAAGGTATTCGCGTTTCGTTCGGTTATCCGGCTTGTCCGAATCTGGAAGATCAACAGCCGTTGTTCGAGCTGATGAAACCGGAGGATATCGGCGTGCAATTGACAGAAGGCTTCATGATGGAGCCGGAAGCATCTGTTTCCGCAATGGTATTCGCCCATCCGGAAGCGCAGTATTTCAATGTAGAGAAAGCGTAACAGATAGCATAGGTACCCTCCGAACTTGCGTGTTAAGACGCAGTTTTGGAGGGTATTGTTATAGATAGCATAAGGATGGAGATTGGAGGGAGCATGCATATGCAGCTCACGTTTCTCGGTACAAGCGCAGGAAGACCAACGAAAACACGCAATGTTACTTCCATTGCTCTATGTCTCCCTGAACCGCATTGCGGGTTCTGGTTGTTCGATACCGGCGAAGGTACGCAGCATCGGCTGCTGCACGGCGGATTAAAGTTAAATAAATTGGAACGAATCTTTATTACCCATTTACACGGCGATCATCTCTATGGATTGCCGGGGCTATTAAGCAGCAGGACGTATTTTGAAGGGGCAGGTCCGCTTCAGATCTATGGTCCGGCCGGTTTGAAAGACTATTTGAACGTTATTTTCCTACATAGCGGAGTTCATCTTGGTTATGAGCTTGAAGTGATTGAGGTTACAGCCGGTGAGGTTGCAGCGGATGATCGATTCCTCGTCGAGGCAGCCGAGCTTGATCATCGGTTACCATGCTTCGGCTATCGGATTACAGAGCGTCCGCAGCATGGGCAGCTTAATCTGGCGCGGCTAGCAGAACTAGGCGTGCGGCCGGGGCCATTATACGGCAAACTGAAACGCGGTGAATCCATTACGCTGGAGGATGGTCGTACCATTTCTTCGGCAGATGTAGTAGGTCCGCAGCTGCCGGGACGGATTGTTACCATTCTCGGCGATACAACTCCTTGCGATAATGCGATACTTCTGGCGAAGGATGCTGATCTGCTTGTCCATGAAGCGACCTTCGCAGGCGGGATGGAGGAGAAAGCGGCAGCTTACGGGCATTCCACCATTCGCCAAGCCGCCGAGATTGCGGCTGCAGCCGGGGTCAAGCGGCTGGTAGTCACCCATTTCAGCTCCAGGTTCGATGATGAAGCAGTAGCGGAGCTGGTGGCTGATGCCCGGACCATTTTCCCTCAGACAGATGCAGCGTTTGATTATGCAGAGTTCCAAGTGAAGCGTTCCATCTAAAGCATCTATGGTGGCAAGTGAAAGAAGCCGTCCGAGCGCAAGCTGCGACAGGGCGGCTTCTTTCGTTTGTTAAAAATAGGGCTTTTTTTATTTGAACGCAAGCGGTTATAATGAGGGGAACAGTCGTTCTATCACGGGGGTTATGATTATGATTCGCAAGAAAAATCTTTCCGAACTTATACAGGAATTAAAAGTGAATGAGAATGTCATCAACTGGCACGAAGTTGAACCGATAGAAGCTAGAACCAAACCTATGCCCGAGAGCGTAGATCCAAGAATTAAAGCGGCTTTAGGGAAACGAGGCATTGAGGAGTTATACAGCCATCAGCACACCGCCTACGAAACCATTCGTAAAGGCGAGAATATGGTCGCGGTAACCCCGACTGCATCAGGGAAAACGCTTTGCTATAACCTCCCCGTTTTACAGTCTATTGCCGAGGACGACGCCAGTCGTGCGTTATATTTGTTCCCTACCAAAGCGCTGGCGCAGGATCAGAAGAGTGAACTGAACGAAATTATTGCCGAAATGGGAATCGACATCAAAAGTTTCACTTATGACGGTGACACTTCCCCGGAAATTCGTCAAATTGTAAAGAGTGTCGGCCATATCGTGATTACCAATCCGGATATGCTTCACTCCGCCATTCTTCCGCATCATACGAAATGGATCAGCTTATTCAGCAATCTCAAATATATCGTCATTGACGAACTGCATACCTATCGAGGCGTCTTCGGCAGCCATGTTTCCAATGTCATTCGAAGGCTTCAGCGTATTTGCAAGTTTTATGGCAGCGATCCGATTTTCATCTGTACATCGGCGACAATCGCGAATCCGAGGGAGCTGGCTGAACAGCTTACGGGTAAACCGATGCGCTTGGTTGACGATAACGGTGCGCCGAGGGGAAGGAAGCACTTTGTTTTTTATAATCCTCCCATTATCAATAAACCTCTTAATCTACGGAAAAGCGCAACGGTAGAAGTGAACCAATTAGCTAAGCAATTTCTGGCCAATAAGGTGCAAACGATCGTTTTTGCCCGCAGTCGAGTAAGAGTAGAACTTATTCTAAGTCATCTTCAGGAACTAGTGAAAAATGAGCTGGGCGGGAAATCCATTCGAGGCTATCGAGGCGGCTACTTACCCAATCAGCGTCGAGAAATCGAACGAGGATTAAGGAACGGGGAAATCGTAGGCGTCGTAAGTACGAACGCGCTGGAACTCGGCGTAGATATCGGGCAGCTTCAAGTCTGCATCATGTCGGGTTATCCCGGCAGTGTCGCGAGCACTTGGCAGCAAGCAGGTCGTGCCGGAAGACGTCATGGCGAGGCATTGGTCGTAATGGTAGCCAGCAATACGCCGATCGATCAATATATCGTGCAAAATCCTGATTATTTCTTCGAACGATCCCCGGAATCGGCGCGCATTAACCCGGAGAATTTATTGATTCTGGTTGACCATTTGCGATGTGCGGCTTACGAGCTTCCGCTCAAATTGGGGGAAGAATTCGGTCCGCTGGAGATCACGGACATACTGGAATATTTGGTAGAAGAAAGAGTGCTTACCCAAGCCGGAGGGGCATTCTACTGGGCCAATCAATCATTCCCTGCCCACGAAGTGAGCCTGCGCTCAGCAGCACAAGAAAATGTCGTCATTATCGACCAATCCGAAAGAGGCAATGTTAAAATAATCGGCGAGATGGACAGATTCAGCGCCATGACACTATTGCATGATGAAGCTATTTATTTGCATGAAGGGGTACAGTTTCAAGTAGAGAAGCTGGACTGGGAGCATAAGAAAGCTTATGTTCGAGAAGTAGATGTAGAGTATTATACCGACGCCAATCTGGCGGTTAAGCTAAAGGTCTTATCCATCGATTTATCGAAACAAAGGAAGACGACTTCCATCCATTACGGCGACGCGGCTGTCAATGTCATGGCTACGATGTACAAAAAAATCCGCTTGTCCAGTTTCGAGAACATCGGATACGGGCCTATCAAGCTCCCTGAGGAAGAACTGCACACCAGCGCTACTTGGGTAGAGATCAATGAGGTTGACCCTACGATCGAAACGAAAACACTGGAACAGCTGCTTATGGGAATAGCCCATGTGATTAGGCACATTGTGCCTGTTCATGTCATGTGCGACCGAAGCGATATCCATGTCGTTTCTCAGATTAGAGCCGAACATTCGCAGCTGCCAACGATATTCATCTATGACCATTACCCAGGCGGTATCGGGCTAGCGGAAGACGTTTATAAGAGATTCGATGATATTAAAGCAGCCGCCAAAAATCTAATACAGAAATGCCCTTGCGATGCGGGCTGCCCTTCCTGTATTGGTACGGAAATCGTAGGCATGAATGCGAAGAAAAAATCGCTGTTCATATTGGAGGGATTATGAGCGGGCTAAGGGATCGATTGCTGCGACTGAAGAATGCGCAGGTTGCTCAGGAAGAACGACTAGCCGGTATGGTTACGCATGCCGATATGCCTGTTGCTGCTGAAGGGGGAGAAGCGCCTGTCAACCACAGTGATGAGCAGGCTGAAACTGCGTCTGTCGGGGTTGTCTCAGCAGTTGCCGCCGATGATGACACGCTATCTTCGGATTGGGATGAGCTAGGCGTTCGCATCGTGCAATCGACGGAAGGCGCATTTCTTGTACGGGAAATCCGCTATCCCTTGACGCATAAGCATGGGATTCATGAGTTGCTCGAACTCACCGATGCTCAGATCAACCTTGATGCATTTCGCAAACCCGATTCCGTTGACCTTGGTTATACAAATCTGCTGTTTCTTGATTTAGAAACCACCGGACTCGGTGTGGGAGCGGGAAATGTCCCTTTCATGGTGGGACTCGCTTATTTGCAGGATGATGTATTCATTGTGGAGCAAATGCTTATTCGTCATCCGGCAGAGGAACGGGCAATGATCGGCTATTTATGCAATCTGCTTCCCAGCTTCACCCATTTAGTCACGTACAATGGTCGGACATTCGACTGGCCTGTCTTATACAATCGGTTTATCCTCAACGGCTTCCGCACCTTCAAATGGGAGCCCATCCATATTGATTTATTGCATCCCTCCAGGTCTGTCTGGCGAAATACGCTTGTCTCATGTCGCTTAAGCCATGTGGAAGAAGAACGTCTTGGCATTACCAGACTTGACGATGTGCCGGGTTCTCTTGCGCCGGCAATCTATTTTCAGTATTTAGCTGACAGGAAGCCCGAGCCGCTGCTCGGCGTATTTCAACACAATGAAATCGATATGCTCTCGTTGGCTACACTCGCGATCCGGTTTGGACACTTGCTTGGCGGAAGAATAGGAACGGGAACGGTTCCGATGCCGGAGGAAGCGGAGGAATTGCTGCGTACAGGACTATGGCTGGAGAAAATGGGAAAACCGGACCTTGCTGAGCCGCTGTATGCAGCCGCAGCCCAGCATCCTCGTCCAACGCTCAAGGGCTTGTGTTTACTGGCGGAACGAGACAAGAAATGTGGAAATTGGCAGCGTGCTGTGGTATTGTGGCAGAAGGCTGTAGATGAAGCAGCACGGGCTGCTTGGCCGGATTATGAAGCGCATATTGAGCTTGCGATGTATTATGAGCACAAGACGAAGCAGCTGGATGAAGCTCTTATTCTGGCTGAAACAGCATTAGCAATTGCCCAGCGACGACTTTCAGGCTTGCGACTTAAGGGGAATCGGCGCACAGAGCTTGATGGGCTTCGCAAACGGATCGACCGTTTGCGCATAAAGATAAACAAAAAACAATAACAGCAAGCAAAGCAGAGGAGTGGACATCCATGAGCGTCAATTCGCTTCGCGGTCTGCTCATTGATTTGGACGGAACGATGTACCATGGCGGCATTATGATTCCGGGAGCAGATGCGCTTATCGCGGCGCTGCGTCGGCTAGGCATTCAATTCTTATTCGTAACGAACAATTCATCGGCTACGCCTGAGGCTTTCGCTGACCGCCTAAGCGCGATGGGAATCCAGACGAATCCATCTGAAGTATGTACTTCGGCGCAAGGTGCTGCGGCTTATATCGCGGAGCGGCAACCAGGTGCGCGAGTGCATGTCATCGGAGAGCATGGCCTTCGAACAGCCCTTCAGGATGCAGGCTTGCAGCTGGTAGAAGAAGAGCCGGATATCGTCGTGCAGGGAATCGATAAACAGCTTACCTATGACAAAGTAGCCAAAGCGGTCTCTTTTATCCGCGGGGGCGCAAGCTATATTTTGACGAATCCGGACTTGCTTGTGCCTGCAGAACATGGTCTCGTTCCGGGGGCAGGTTCGATTGGAGCAATGCTGCGTGCGGCATCCGGCGTTGAACCTGTCGTGATCGGGAAACCATCGGCGATCTTAATGGATTTTGCGCTGAAACGTTTGGGGCTTCAAGCATCCGAGACATGGATGATCGGCGATAATCCGGCTACGGATATCGCAGCAGCGCAGGCGGTAGATTGTCCGTCGATCCTTGTTTTAACCGGGCTCGCAACAGGCGACAATTATAAGGAACTGCTTGCGTCAGCCGGGTGTGAGGCAACGGTCATTATCGATAACCTACATACATTGCAGCAGTTTATAGGCGAACAGCTGGCGAATGGTCAGCAGAGCCGTTAGGAAGGAAGAAGCACGATGCCGGAATGGCCGGAAATGGAACATTATCGCAAGATGCTGGCGGAGCGAATCTCTGGTCAGCCGATTATGAATGTGCAGGTGACGCGACAGAAGTCAATCAACGTTCCCGTGGAAACCTTCGAGCAGGAGCTGATCGGGAGAACCGTCTGGTTCGTAGAGCGTCGCGGCAAAATGTTGATCCTGCATCTGGATAACGGGAAACGTCTCCTGCTGCATCTGATGCTGGGCGGTATGATCCGCTTTGAAGCGCGCGGTATCGATCCCGAGCAGCGGACGGACCGCACCGTGCAGGTTACGATTGGTTTTCCGCAAGGGGAGCTGTGCTTTATTGGATTGAGACTAGGTTACATCCATCTGCTGACCGTCAAGGAAACGATCGCGCGTTTAGCCGATCTTGGACCGGAGCCGTTCGACAAATGGCTGACGCTGGAGAAATTCAAGGAACGTTTCAAAGGGCGCAGAGGTTCCCTGAAGACAGCGCTTGTCGAACAGCGCGTCATTGCAGGCATCGGCAACTGCTATGCAGATGAAATTGCCTTCGAAGCGAGAATTCGCCCGGATGCGAAGATAGCTGCGATTGAACCTGAATCATGGGAACGCATCTACAACGCTATGCACAAGGTGCTCCAATCGGCATTAGCTCATGGCGGTTACATGGAGATGCCGCTCACGAATGAGGATACCGTAACCGGCGGTTACAATAACCAGTGTCTCGTTTACGATCGCGGCGGAGAGCCTTGCTTGAACTGCGGAGGGACCATAGTTCAAGAAGAGATTAACTCGCGTAAGATGTTCTACTGTCCCGTTTGTCAGAAGGATAGGTAGACGCCGATGCGGACCGGATTTCATGTTTCCACCAGAGGCGGTTACAAGGAAGCGGCAAGACGAGCGGCAGCGTACGGTGCTGTCGCTTATCAATATTTTCCGAAAAATCCCCGAAGCCTTTCCGTCAAAGAGATTGACTACAGTGAAGCGAAGCGGTGTGCAATATTCTGTGAGGAGCGGGGGATTGTATCCATTGCCCATTCTCCTTACCCCACTAACGTGGCGGCCGAAGATGCCGAGCATCGCGTGAGAACCGTAGAGTCGCTGCTAAATGATCTCGCTATTGCCGAAGCTTGCGGTTCGCTTGGGGTCGTGGTGCATTTTGGCGTCTATAAAGGACCGGATCCTTTGGAGGGCTACCGCAATGCAGTCGTTACTTTAAGCGCGGTTACTTCACAGTGGAACGGTAAAGCAAAGCTGCTCATCGAGAACCAATCCGGCGAGCATACCTTCATGGGAACCACGATGGAGGAGCTGGCTCAAATTCGCAACCTTTGTGTCGATCCGCACAAAATCGGCTTTTGCCTGGATACCTGTCACCTCTTTGCCAGTGGAGTATGGGATGGAAGTCCTGACGCAGCGTGGATGGATAAAGCTCAAGAGCTTGGTGTCATTTCAGAATTGATTGCCATTCATCTGAATGATTCCGTCTATCCAAGCGGTGATAAGCGAGACCGCCATGCGAGAATCGGTGAAGGTTATATCGGTGAAGCAGGCCTAACCTGGCTGCTGCGTCACCCGCTGCTGAAGCAAGTTCCATTCGTGCTGGAAACGCCATCCGGGGAAGATGGTACGCACAAGGGACAGCTGGAGCTGATCCAACGGTTAGGAGGGGTAAGCGAAGCATGATTAACGTATATTTAGACGATTATCGCCCGTGCCCGCAGGGATTTGTCCTTGCTAAGACGGCTGCCGAATGCATCCTTCTGCTGCAGCATGAGGAAGTGGATATCCTCTCGCTTGACTTCGAACTTGGCTGGGGGCAGCCGAATGGTCTAGCCGTTGCAGAATATATCGTAACGAGCGGCCGTTATCCGCGATCCTGTTACTTTCATACGTCCAGCCTTGCGGGCAGAATGCAAATGGTGCATTTATTAACCCAGCATGCGCCGCTGGATATTCATATTCATAACGGTCCAATGCCTGCCTAGAGCAGGCAGCTCAGATCATCTAGATGTGAACTCCTGGGAGGGAAAACCATGATTACGTTGAAAGATATAACGTTTCGCCGTGAAGAAAGACAAATCCTTGACGGCGTCAATCTTCAAATCAACAAAGGGGAGCACTGGGTTATACTAGGCCGAAACGGCTGCGGTAAAACAACATTACTGGAAATGATGACCGGCTACCAATTCCCTTCTTCCGGAACCGTGGATGTAC
The DNA here is from genome assembly GCF_059686995.1 of Paenibacillus rhizoryzae. Lineage (NCBI taxonomy): Bacteria > Bacillati > Bacillota > Bacilli > Caryophanales > Paenibacillaceae > Paenibacillus > Paenibacillus rhizoryzae. The sequence goes on from NZ_JCAALT010000001.1 coordinate 690,746, forward strand.
TCGGCAATCGCTTCGGGGAATGCGATGTTCGGGAAGTTCGCAAGCTTGTCGGCTATATCAGTCAATCGGTTATCGAGAAGCTGACGCTGCGCGATCCTGTCTGGGAAGTAGTTGCTACAGGGGAATACGCGTTTCTGCGTTTCTACCAAACAATCGATGAAGAGGTCCGTCAGAAGGCGCTGCGACTCCTAGATGAAGTGGGCTTGCTGTATACGGCAGATCAAACATTGGCTACTCTCTCGCAGGGTGAGCGGAAGAAGGTGATGCTCGCACGTGCGCTGATGTCCAATCCGAAGCTGCTTATTATGGACGAGCCATGCGCGGGCTTAGATTTATACGAGCGTGAGAAGCTGCTGCTCGATCTAAACAGACTAAGTGAGCGCGATATTACCGTTGTGTATGTAACGCATCATATGGAAGAAATCATACCGCTATTTACTCATGTGGCGTTAGTGCAGGACGGGCGCATTGTAGCTGCGGGTCCGAAGAAGGAAGTGCTTAGTCCGGAGTGGCTAAGCCGTGCGTACGACTGGCCGGTGGCCGTAGAATGGGCCGATGACCGGCCATGGATTCGAGCATTATCAGGAGGCAAACAGCAGTGAGTCATTGGATTGGAACAGCTAATCATGGTTTTGCGTCGCTTGCAATGGAAGAGCTTCGTAGGCAAATTAACGGCATCAAATTTACGCAGCTTATCGCAGGCGAAGTATTCAAGATGGAGGTTCCGTTAAGCAGAGAAGAAATGCTGGATCTTATCCAGACTAATGAACCGATATTCTTAAGACATATACAGCCGATTGACCGCGCATTGCCGATCCATGGCAATGCCGATGATTTGCAGGCGCTTTCGGAGCTGATGCGCAGCGCAAGAATGCGCTGCGAGGAAGGGACGACGGCTATCCATCTCAGACGAATGGACGGAACGCCGTTCATCTACTCTGCCGCTGATACAAAGGCAGTGCTGGATGCTGTGATCATGGAGCTGGGCGGAGAAACGACGATGCAATCGCCGGAGCAAATCTTCTCCATCTTTGCAGCGTCCGAGGAGCTGTATGTGGGCTGGGGTACGCCTGCCGAGCAGCTGTCGGACTGGCCGGGCGGCGCGGTACGGTTTCAACGCGAGGAAGGCCAGATTTCGCGGGCGAAGTTTAAACTTCTTGAAGCGGAGCGGGCTTTTAAAGTGTACTTCGAAACGTTCCGCGAAGCGCTCGATATCGGAGCTGCGCCAGGCGGATGGACGCATTTGCTGCTGGAGCGCGGACTGCGCGTGACGGCGATTGACCCTGCGGAGCTGCACCCAACGCTGGCAGCTTACCCGCGTCTTACGAAGATGAAGAAGAACGCGTCGGATGTGAACTTCCCGGCGAATACGTTTGACTTGCTCGTGTGCGATATGAGCTGGAGTCCGATGCAGATGGCGAAGCTTGTATTGGAGAAAACGGATGCGCTGACAGATGGCGCAACGGCGATCATCACAATTAAGCTAATGCATAAGAAGCCGCTGCAGACGATTCGCGACGTGATCTCCAAGCTGGAATCGGCATTCGAGTTGAAGAAAGCGAAGCAATTGTTTCACAATCGCGACGAAATTACGTTATACTTAGTGAAACGATAGAAGGTACGGTATATCGATGAAAGATTACCGATCATCGCTCGCCGATTACCGGAGTTACAACCACACTTAAACAATTTCAAGATACGGGAAAGCATCCCGAATGAACAGACCATGTCTGTACGTTCGAGGTGCTTTTTTGCGTCTTGTCTGGGGAGGCGATTGGATGAGCACAACAAACAGGAATCAGGATTTGCTGAAGGATGGCGTTATTATCGGAGGCCGATACCGCATTGTCCGATTAATTGGCAAAGGTGGCATGGGCGAGGTCTATGCGGCAGAGGATCTGCGTTTACATGGGAAGCTCCGTGCGCTCAAGGCTTCAACTGCTAAACTCGAAAGTGTGAACGGAGCAGAAGAGGCAGCACTGCTGATGCGATTGAACCATCCTCATTTGCCGTTAATAGTGGATTATTTTCCGTGTATCGAAGAACTGGGCTGTGAAGTTGTTGTCATGGATTTCATTGACGGAATCACGCTTCAAGCTGATTTGACTTCTCGCGGCGGTGAAATTCGTCTCGCGGACATCGTTGCAATCGGAAGTCAACTGTGCGACGCGCTGCACTACCTGCACAGCCAGCGCCCGCCGATCATTCATCGGGATTTGAAGCCGACGAATGTGATGATAGATCGCGGAGGTTTTGTGCGTTTGATTGATTTTGGGATTGCCAGAGAATTCAAGCCGGGGAAAGCACACGATACGGTCATGCTTGGAACGCCGGGCTTTTCGGCACCGGAACAGGAAGGGGTGCATCAAAGTGATGCGCGTACGGATGTATTTGGACTAGGTGCACTGCTCTATTACCTACTAAGCGGTGGCAACCGGTACAACACGAAGGAAGGAGCCGTAACGAACAGATCATTACCGAGCTGGTTGCCCAATAAGATGTCTGAGGTTTTATCCCGCATGCTGGATCCGAATCCAATAAGCAGATACAGCACAATGCTGGAGGCGAAGTATGCCCTTGAAGCATGCTTAGCCAACGAGCCACCTACAGCACATCATTTCATGGTCCAAACTGTTCATCACCGGAAGATTCACCGTCGTGCCATCATGGTGGCTTCACTTTCACCCGGCGCAGGTGCGACCTTCACAACCCTTTCGCTTGCACATTTACTCGAGCGCCAAGGGATCTCTTGTACAGCGATCGAACATCCGGAGCTCGAACCGGAATGGCATGCCTTATTGTACGCACCGGATTTACAGCTTCGACTTAGGTCGACGTCGCAGCAAGCATGGCAAGGCAAATACCGAACCTTTCATTCGCCATCTCGGCTGCTCAAATGGCATGCACTTGAGCCTGATCGCCGCCTATCTGCTGATGCGGAACCCACAATTAAATATCGGCTTATTTCAGAGTCGGCAGAATCGCCAGTCGTTCTTACGGATATTTCCAGCAAATGGACTACTAACTCTGAACTGGCACTTGAATTAACGCAATGCGATGAATTGATCTTCGTGGTGGATCCCTCCGCCTATAAATGGACGCCGCAGCGATTGCAATCGGCGGAACGCATTTGCTTCGAACGCTCGAAGGCCGGCCGCAAGACTTACTGGGTTGCAAATAAAGACATATCGTTTCGCAATCGGAGTGAATGGCTGAATGCTATTCCTGAGAAACCGGCTTGTTCTGTTCCTCTGCTTCCGCCCGATCAACTGGCCGATTTGCTCTGGTCAGGCAAGTGGGCAACGTCCCACAAAAATTGGCTAAGCCTTCTGGAACGCGCCTTTCAGCCTATTTTGCAAGAAATAGTTGCAGTCTCCCGGCACATTCCATCACATCCTGTGATACAATGAGTTGCGAGCGCAGCAATTAAGGCGCTTAATTATCATTGGAAAGCGAGCTTGATCATGAGTTTATTGACGATAGAGGAATTATCCCATAGCTTCGGTGACCGCACTTTATTCAAAAATGTATCCTTCCGGCTGCTCGCCGGCGAACGTGTCGGACTTGTTGGCGCGAACGGTACGGGCAAGTCGACGATGATGAATATACTAACAGGGAAATTGTTAAAGGACAGCGGGAAGGTCGAATGGACACCGCGCGTCAGATACGGCTATTTGGATCAACATACGAAGCTTGTTCCGGGCAAGACTATACGTGATGTGCTGAAAGATGCATTTCTTCCTTTGCTGGAGTTGGAACGGGAGCTCAATGAGATCGCGGGCCAAATGGGAGATGCCGATCCCGATCAGCTTGAAGTGCTGCTCGTTCGTATGGGCGAAATTCAAGAGGAGCTTGAAATCGGAGACTTCTATCTGCTGGATGTGAAGGTCGATGAGATGGCCAACGGTCTCGGATTGAGTGTCATTGGTCTTGATCGTGACGTCGCATCGCTAAGCGGCGGACAGCGTACGAAGGTACTGCTGGCGAAGCTGCTGCTGGAGAAACCGATGGTTCTGCTGCTCGATGAGCCGACGAACTACTTGGATGAAGAGCACATTACATGGCTGACGCACTACTTGAAGAACTATCCATACGCCTTTATTCTTATATCCCATGACACGGGCTTTATGAACGAGGTCGTGAATGTTATTTATCACTTGGAGTTCACGAAGCTCACGCGTTATGCCGCTAATTACGAGAAGTTCTTGACGATGGCGGACATGAACAAAGCGCAGCATATCGATGCTTACGAGAAGCAGAAGGAATACATTAAGAAGCAAGAAGAGTTTATACAGAAGAATAAAGCGCGTGCTTCAACGAGCGGCCGGGCTAAGAGCCGTGAGAAGCAGCTTGACCGGATTGAGCGTATCGAGAAGCCGGAGGAAGCTGCGAAGCAGACCTTTGTATTCAAAGAAGCGCGCACAAGCGGCAAAACCGTCTTCGAAGCAACAGGACTCACGATCGGGTACAGCAAACCGCTGATTCCGCCAATGAATATGCTTGTGGAGCGGGGAGATAAGATTGCGATTGTCGGCAGTAACGGCGTAGGTAAATCGACCCTGCTGAAGACGATTCTAGGCAAAATCGATCCGCTTGGCGGCACGATCTACCGCGGTGACTATTTATTCCCTGCTTATTTCGAGCAAGAGGTGAAAGCACCGAATTTAACGCCGCTGGATGATGTGTGGAACGAGTTTTCCAGCATGAATCAGCATGAAGTACGCGCTGCCCTGGCACGCTGCGGCCTGAAGAATGAGCATATTACGCGCGCGCTGAACCAGCTCAGCGGTGGCGAGCAGGCTAAGGTTCGTCTATGTAAGCTGCTCATGCGTGAAAGCAACTGGGTTGCGTTCGATGAGCCGACCAACCATTTAGACATCCATGCGAAAGCAGAACTTAAACGTGCGCTCGCGTCCTACAAAGGGACCATCATTCTCGTTTCCCATGAACCTGATTTCTATGAGGATTGGGTAACGAAGGTGTGGGATGTTGAACAATGGTCGTTGCAGCACGCAATGAACTAAACGGGTAGAGTACAAAGCCGCCAAGCTTTTGATTGGCGGCTTTGCTGCTTGCAAAGGCGCTTTTGCTTCTTTATGATAGTGGGAACGGGCTAGTCCTGATTAAGTCTATAACAAAGTGGGTGTACAGCGAGAATGAACGAACGCATTCTTGTCATCGAAGATGAGGACGGTATTGCACGGGTTCTTCAGCTTGAGCTAGAGCATGAAGGTTATTCGGTCGGTCGTGCCGCAGACGGCAGGAGCGGACTTGAACAAGCCAATAACGGCGAATGGGATATGCTCCTGCTCGACGTGATGCTGCCAGAGCTCAATGGAATCGAAGTGCTGCGCAGACTGCGGCAATCCGGCAATCAAATCCCGATTATTTTATTAACGGCGCGTGACACGATCCCAGACAAGGTAAGCGGTTTCGAGCATGGTGCCAATGACTATATTACCAAACCGTTCGCGATGGAAGAGCTGCTGGCGCGCGTTCGCAATTTGCTGCGGATTTTCCAGCAGCAGCCGAAGGAGACGGAGAGTCCGGATGTGCTGAAAGCAGCGGATCTCTCGATCGAGCTGCGTACACGCAAGGTATTCCGCAAAGATCTGGCGATCGAACTCACCCCGCGTGAATTCGAGCTGCTTGTTTATTTGGCGGAGCATCGGAATGAAGAGAAGTCGCGAGAAGATATTTTGTCCGAAGTATGGGGCTACGATTTCATCGGCGAGACGAATTTAGTGGATGTATACATCCGTTATTTGCGCCAGAAAATCGATAAAGGGTACAGGCATAAGCTCATCCACACGGTTCGTGGTGTCGGCTATATGCTCAAGGAGCCGGATGCATGACGCTGCGCAGAAGGTTTACGTTTTTCACGATTTTTTGGCTCATTTTTATATTGATCCTGTTTAACATTTTTGTTTATTTATTTGTGATAAAAATCACGATTCGCAGCGAAGATCAGCTGCTGACGAATAAAGTGAATATTTTGCTCGAGGATCCTCGAATCGTCGACCCCACGCAGTTAGCCAATGGTGAGCTGCTGCGGGATTTCTATAACATCAGTGAGCTCATTCGCATCGTCGATCGAGGCGGACGAATAGTGAATTCGCAAGGCTCTGACTCCGAGCTGCTTGCGCTGAAGTCGGAGTTTTCCAGTCAGCATGATACCGGAATGTTCTTTCTGGAAGGTCGACGCGTGCTGTTTATGAAGGTACCGCTTTTTCACGACGGTCAAGTGATCGGTACGCTGGAGCTCTACCGGAAACTGACGCTGCTGGACAGCTATTTGCAGGTGCTCGTCATTGCGCTGACAATCACAAGCATCGGCGCGATCCTGTTCGCGATCTTCGGAACCTATTGGTTTACTTCCAGATTAACGTCGCCGATCCAGCACATGGTGCAGACGATGAGGGAAATTGACCGCAGCGGGAAGCTGCGACAGATCGAGCTCGCTCAGCGTGATCAATCCGCTGAGTTGCTTCAGCTTGCGCGTGCGTTCAATCAGATGATCGACCGGCTGGATCGTACGTTCGAACGGCAGAAGCAGTTCGTAGCCGATGCCTCCCATGAGCTAAGGACGCCGGTAACGGTTATTACCAGCTATGCAGACATGCTGAAAAGATGGGGACGCGATGATGCCAACATTCGGGATGAAGCGATTGAAGCGATCAGCAAGGAATCACGAAGATTGCAGAATTTGACCAAATCGATGCTGCAGCTGGCGCAAGCCGAGCAGGAAGATTGGCTCAACTTGGAAAACTTCAATCTCGTGCAGCTGACGGATGAAACCGCGGATATGCTTCATATCACTTTCCAGCGCATGATTCGTGTACATACAGGCAAACAAGATGTTCGCATGATCGGAGATAAGGACAAAATCAGGCAGCTGCTGGTCATCCTCATTGACAATGCAATCAAATACAGCAAAGATCCGATCGATGTTACCCTTGGCGCTAATAAAGGCGTTATTCGGATATCGGTTTCGGACAAAGGAATGGGTATACCCGAGGATGAAATTCCGCATTTGTTCGAGCGTTTCTACCGCGTAGACAGCGCCAGAAGCCGTTCGACCGGCGGTGCCGGACTTGGATTGTCCATCGCAAAACGGATCGTGGATTTGCATGAAGGTCAAATCGATGTATTCAGCAAGCCTGAACAAGGAACAACCATTTCAATTGCGCTGCCATTGCGCAAGTAATGTTCAAAGCTAACAAAGGCGGGGGAGAACTATGGGGAGTTTGCGTGTCTGTGCCGTCCAGTACAAGCTGGCGGATATCGAACGCTTCGAACAATTTGCCGATCAAGTTCGGCACTACGTTCGTAATGCATCTGAATACGGGGTTCAATTTATTCTGTTTCCGGAGTTTTTCACGACACAACTGCTCTCCATCGGGGATGAAGAGGGGCGTCCGCTGTCCATTGAAAGACTACCTGACTTTACGGAACAATACCTCGATTTGTTTAAAGCACTTGCGGCAGAATATCAAGTGCACATCGTTGGCGGCACACATGTCATTGATGCCGGGGACGGCAAGCTGAACAATGCGGCGCATCTGTTCTACCCGAACGGGCGCGTGGAGCAGCAGGCAAAGCTGCATATGACGCCGACCGAACGCGAGGAATGGAATATGTCGCATGGCGAATCCCTGCGCGTATTTGATACGGAGCATGGCACAATTGCGATGCTTACTTGCTACGATATCGAGTTTCCGGAAGTGGTCCGGATGGCCCGGGCGAAAGGGGCGGACATTATTTTCTGTCCTTCCTGCACCGATGACCGGCATGGCTTCTACCGCGTTCGTTACTGCTGTCATGCAAGGGCAGTCGAGAACCAGGTTTATATCGTGACGACAGGAACGGTGGGGTCGCTGCGCAAGGTTGATTTTATGCGGGCTAATTATGGTCAAGCGGCCGTTATTTCACCGAACGATATTCCATTTCCTCCTGCCGGCATCATGACGGAAGGCGTCATTAACGATGATATGCTTGTTGTCGCCGATCTTAATGTACAGCTGCTCCATGATGTGCGTGCTGCGGGTTCGGTCACGACTTGGCGCGATCGTCGCACCGATTTATACTGTGATTGGTCTTAAATCGTAGGCAATATTACCGGAGGAGGGGAGGGTGAGAGATGCGTAAGCAGCTGATTGTCTACCTGATGGGCAAACCAATCGAGATTGTGATTCGCAACTACGATTTCTCTGATATTGAAGGGATGATCGCCATTCAGCGCGAATCCTTTCCGCCCCCGTTTCCTTCCGAGCTATGGTGGAATGAGACGCAGCTCCGCGAGCATATCACTCGGTTTCCGGAAGGCGCTCTGTGCGCGGAAATGGATGGCAGGTTAATCGGCTCTATGACGGGACTGCGAGTGAACGAGCAGCAGTTAGAGGGCGAGCATACTTGGGAAGCTGTCACGGACAGCGGCTACATACGCAATCACGACCCGGAAGGCTCGACGCTTTACGTCGTGGATCTATGCGTCATTCCTGAAATGCGTAAAGCCGGCATCGGCAAATGGCTCATGCAAAGCATGTATGAGGTTGTCGTTCATCTTCAGCTGCGCAGACTGCTTGGGGGCGGTCGGATGCCTGGTTATCATCGGTATTCGGATACAGTGTCAGCCGCGGATTACGTAACAGGTATTACTACGGGGCTGTACAACGATCCCGTGATTTCGTTTCTATTGCGCTGTGGGCGTATGCCTGTCGGCGTTGCGGAGCACTATCTGGAGGATGAAGAGTCCTGTGGATATGCCGCGCTCCTGGAGTGGAAGAATCCATTTATACACGAATAGAGAGGACGTTATAAGCCATGGACTACATACGCATTCAATCGATCGATCATCCATTATTCAAGAACATGCATGACTTGATGAAAACGATTTTCCCGAAGGAAGAAGTACTCGCTTATGAGAAATGGGTTGGACCTCTTGAAGATCCGGGCATTCACGTCTATGTAGCTGTTCACGAGGGAGAGGTTGTCGGCACAACAGAATATCGCTATTATCCCGGCATGCAAGTCGCGATGACGGATTTTACAATCGTCGGTCGTCCAGGGCTGGGCGTAGGCCGGTTTCTGATGCGCAACCGCGCGCGTGATCTAGAACGGTTGGCACAGCAAAGCGGTACCGAACCGATCGGGATGTTTGCGGAAATTTACAATCCTACTGTGGCAGAATATGAATTTGGCGGCGTCTATCCGATGAATCCGTTTGTTCGTCGTGAGGTGTTATCGCACATCGGCTACATGAGAATTGACTTCCCTTATGTGCATCCTTCTTGGGAAGAGGATGGAGCGGCTGTCGGCGGACTTGATCTATGCTTCTTGCCTCAAGACGAGAACCGTACTGAACTGGACGCATCGCTCGTGGTGGCGTTCTTGACGGAATACTATTCGGCATTGCCTAATAAGCCGGATGAATGGTATGCCATGGTCGAAGGCTTGAAAGGACAATCCAAGCTTGCGCTAAAACCACTGTAGAGAGGCAGTGCGTCAACAGCGCAGGTAGGAATGGGGGAATCCGTCTTGGCGACGACAATCACCTTCTGGGGAACAGGTGATGCAATGGGCGTTCCTCGCGTCTATTGCTCGTGTAAGGTATGTGAGGAGGCGAGGTCAGGCGGAGTGAATCGCAGATTGCGTTCGCTCGTTCATCTCGCCGATGAAGAGTTTGGGACGATGCTGATCGATTGCGGTCCGGATTGGCGCGCTCAAATGGAAGCAGCAGGGCTCAAACGGATCGAAACCGTATTAATTACGCATGCTCATTTCGACCATATCGCTGGCTTGCCGGAGTGGGCAGATCTATGCAGATGGCTGGGTTGCAAAGGGAAAGCATACGCGATGCCTGATGTTATTCGGGATATACTAACTCGGTTTCCGTGGTTATCTTCGCATATTGAATTTCACCCGATTACAGGACCGCTTCAATTCGGCGGTTGGGATGTGCAGACGTGGAAAGTAAACCATGGCAAGAACGGATATGCGTACGCGTTCCGATTCACGCATGCCGAACGAGGAAAAGCATTCGCGTATTGTTCGGATTCGATTGCGCTTGAAGGCGATGAGCTGGTCCCGTTGGCAGACTTAGACTTGCTCATATTAGGGACGAGCTTCTATCAAGAGCCATATCCTTTCGAGACGCGCTCCGTCTATGATGTCGTAGAAGCATTGGCTTTGCTCAAGGAGATAAAGCCCGCCAAGACAATGTTTACGCATATGTCGCATGATATCGATCTACGGCGAAACTACGGATTACCCGCAAATGTAACATTTGCGCATGCCGGACTCTCGGTCATTGTCTAGGCAAATGCCGCTTGACTTGGGACGAATACAGACGCTATTATAAAGGTAACTTTAAGCAGTAAGGGGAAATTTTAATGCGGGTTATGGTTCTTAACTTCTAAATTGGATAATACCCGGCGCCTGAAGCGCTGCCGGGTGCACGGCTTTTGTTAGATATACAAGTGGACTTTCTCTAATTGGAGTAGGTTTATATTGCTGTATCTCACGGAAGCGTGGCAACCAATGAGTTAAGAACATGACAATTTCCGCCTACTGGACGGTAAATTCGCGTGCTCTTTCGAGCACGCCTTTTTTCGTTCTACGGGAAATCCGCATTCTGCCAGCCGGGAGCAGGTTTCTTCGTCGAATCGAAGAGTGAGTTTACTGAGAAGTCCATGAACAGGGATGGGATGCGTATGCGTTCCGTCCCTGTTTTTTTAGCTTTAAATACAAACACCAAAAAGGATGGGTAACCACACATGAATAACGCGTCATTAACTAAATTGGAATTCGATAAAATCAAAAACATGCTGCTTACTTATACGGTTTCTGAAGCAGGCAGAGCGCTCGCCGAGCGACATGAACCAAGCGCAGAGCCCGGCAGGGTGAAGGCGTGGCTTGGAGAAACAGAAGAGGCTGCGGCGCTGCTGGCCACCGGTGCAAGCGTTCCGATCTCTGCCATGGAGGGGATGGAAATCTTCATGGCGCTGCTAGGAAAAGGGAAAATCTACAGCGAGCAGGAACTCGGCAATCTGGCCGTTTGGCTTACCTCTATCGGGCAAATGAAACGATATATGGACAGCAAACGAATGACTGCGCCGACGATCAGCAGCTACGCCGATTCGATGTATGACTGTCCGGAGCTCGCCAAAGAGCTGCAGCGCTGCATCCGACATGGCTCGCTGACTGATCAAGCCTCTCCTGCGTTGGGGGACATTCGCAGGCATCTTGCAGCCGCCGAAGAGCGAATAGAGCGCAAGCTCAATCAGCTGCTAGGGAAATACAAGAACGCGCTGCAGGATCAGTTGGTCAGCAAACGGAACGGCCATTACGTGATCCCGGTGAAGCGCGATCTTCGAAGACAGGTACCAGGTACGGTTTGGGATGAGTCGGCAAGCGGTCAAACGTTATTCGTTGAACCGGTGGATGTGGCTGATCTCCAGGCAGAGTGGCAAATGTGGAAGAGTGAAGAGGAGCGGGAACGCACATTGATCCTCTCACAGCTCTCCGATCTGGCAGAAGAACAGGGTGAACAGTTGAAATGGAATGTGGAGGCGATGGCATCTTTTGATTTTATTTTTGCCAGAGCGAAGCTTTCTCGTACGTTTAATGGCGTTAAAGCTGCGATTGTCGACAAACCCTATGTGAAACTGATCGGCGCTAAGCATCCCCTGTTAGGGAGCAAAGCAGTGCCGCTTACGATTGAAATCGGAGGCGATTGGCGTCAGCTCATTATTACAGGGCCCAATACAGGAGGCAAAACCGTCGCACTCAAGACGATTGGGCTATTCGCGCTGATGGTGCAATCCGGGCTGCTTATCCCTGCCGAGGTTGGAACGGAGCTGGGGTTATTCCAGACTATCATGGCAGATGTCGGCGATGGTCAGAGTATCGAGCAATCGTTAAGCACGTTCTCTGCGCATATGGAATGCCTCAGCGACATGCTGCGCAGAGCGAATGCTCACTCGCTTATTTTGCTGGATGAACTGGCTGCGGGAACCGATCCCGGTGAAGGCATCGCTTTGTCCATTGCCGTTCTGGAAGAGCTTCTGAAACGCGGCTCCCTCGTGGCCGCAACGACACATTTTAACGAAATTAAACGATTTGCTTCCGTCATGAAGGGCTGCACGAATGCCCGTATGGCTTTTGATGCCGATACGCTTCAGCCGATCTATAAGCTTGAAATCGGGGAAGCAGGAGACAGCTATGCTTTTGCAATTGCGAGGAGGTTTGGATTGCCTGAGCATGTAATCAAACGAGCGGAGGAACGCGTTGTGGCAGCTAAAGCCGCTAGCTCAAACCAACAACAGCCGTTAAACGCTGGCGAGTTTGACGCTAACTCTGCCTTGCGATGGGATGAAGAACTGAAGCGGGTAAGTAACAAAGAAGAGGCAAAAGCTCAAGTTAAACGCAATGAGGCAGTTGCAAATGCAGCGGTCATCAAGAAACCATTCGAAGTCGGGGATTGTGTCTGGATTTATCCGCTCAAACGGACAGGAATCGTTTATCAAACGGCAAATGAACGTGGCGATGTGGTGGTTCAGGTGCAGAAGAACAAGATGACCTTCAACCGCAAGCGGTTGTCGCTCTACATTCCGAGTACACAGCTGTACCCGGAACTGGAAGAGGGCTATGACATGGATATCGTGTTCGATACGAAGGAGAATCGTAAATCACGCAAGCTAATGGGGCGTAAATACGTCCCGGGATTAACCATTGTCACACCGCCGGATGAACCGAAAGCTTAATTGTGTCGAAAGAGCTTGATCGGGTGGCTTTTCACCAAGCCACCTTTAGTCCCGGCTTTGTATGACGAGCAGCATCCCTTGCTTGACGGAGATTTGACCTTCCTCGCCTAGCAGCTTGTTGCTAATGCCAAGGGATTGCCCGATTTCAAGCGTAGCCTCGTCCAGCGGATATTGAAAGCCAGTCAACGTTATGCCTGTAACACATTCAGATAAGGGCAGCAAGGATACGTAAGTGTAGCTGCCGTTAAATAGTTTTGTCTGATCCGCGGTAAGCTGAATACAGTTGTGTTCATCTACAATGGAGGCAGCGATTCCTTGCTGCTGCGCCATTCGGAGCAGGTGAACATTCGCCAGCGAGTGGTCGAACCTTGTACCGAGGGCGCCTGCCATGACGATTTGCTGCGGCTGTTTAGATAGCGCAAGACGCCAGGCGAGCTCCGTATCCGTATAATCCTTGTCGATCGGATCGTAGTCATGTGTTTCACCGCTGTTCGCGCGAATGTATGCCAATTGAGCTGATGTAACGGAATCGAAGTCGCCAAGCGCAATATACGGCTTCAGACCGTGCTCGACGAGGAATAATGCGCCGGCATCTGCTCCGATCAGCAAGTCGTCAGGGGTAATAAGATCAAGCGCCCACCGGCCAAGTCGTCCGCCTGTAAAAATCACTATCCGCTTAGAAATCATAGGTAGACCTGCCTTTACAATCGTTCGTGTCCATTCGAGAACCGAAGCGTTTTACGCCAGTATACTTCCCGGGAGAATCATTGACCAGACGAAATGCTTAGGAAGTGGAAAATGTAACGCTTGAAGATTCGACGAGCCGCGGCTAAAATGAGTAAGGATCATATTGAGCGGAGACACGCGGAGGCATCAAGCAATGAATCTACAGATGGACATGGACATTTTCACCGTATTCAGTATTATCGGAACGATTGCATTTGCGGTCAGCGGTGCGATTGTAGCAATGGAAGAAGAGTATGATATTTTGGGCGTGTATGTGCTCGGACTTGTTACTGCGTTTGGCGGCGGGGTAATCCGAAACCTATTGATCAACGTCCCGATTACGACGATCTGGACGCAGGGCATGCTGCTGAAGACCGCCGTAATTGCAATGACAATCGCATTTGTCATGCCGGTCAAGTGGATCAATAGATGGAAGAAGAGCGAAGCTTTCTTCGATGCCATCGGGTTATCGGCCTTTGCCATTCAAGGGGCGCTGTATGCAACGGGCAAGTATCCGCTAAGCGCAGTTATGGTTGCGGCTATGTTGACCGGTATTGGCGGAGGCATGATTCGCGATGTACTGGCAGGCCGTAAGCCGCTGGTGCTGCGCGATGAGATCTATGCCGTCTGGGCGCTTGCCGCAGGCGCTGCGATCGGGTTGGGGTTTTTCGAATCCCCGGTGGAATTATTAATTTTATTCGTCATCGTTATTATTTTCAGAATGCTCTCCGTGCACTACAACTGGCGGCTGCCGAGGCGATCATTGAAATACGCGCTCGCGCAGTCGGTTTATTCGGATAAAGAGCGCGCTGAAGCTGCCAAGATTGAGCAACAAAAAGGAGAAGAATCATGATTAGCGTATTATTTGTTTGTCTGGGAAATATTTGCCGGTCGCCGATGGCCGAAGCCGTGCTGAGGCATCAACTGAAGGCACGCGAGCTGGAGGACCGGATCAAAGTCGATTCCGCCGGAACGGGAGATTGGCATCTCGGCAAGCCGCCGCATGAAGGTACGCGCGGGCTGCTGGATCGTTACGGTATTTCGTACGAGGGAATGCGAGCTAGACAAGTGCTTATCGACGACTATCAGACCTTCGACTATATCATCTGCATGGACAGTGCCAACGAGCGGGATGTGCATGCGCTCTTCGGAAGCCGTTCTGATCTACATGCCAAAGTGTTCAAGTTTATGGATTTGCTGCCCGATGAGTCGAGCGATGATGTGCCAGACCCGTATTACACAGGCAATTTCGATGAGGTCTATGGCCTTGTATCGAAAGGCTGCGAGAATTTGCTGGAGCGAATTCGGCGAGAACATCAATTGTAAACGAAACAAAGAGACCGCACTCCCGTTGAACGATGGGATGCGGTCTCTTTGCATATGAAGCGTCTATTAAGCCTCAGGGTGTAGAAACGTTCGAAGAGCGTTAGGAATGTACTGCTGCCAGAAGCCCCACACATGATCGCCATCATGCTCGCTGTAATGGGTTGCGGCTCCTTTGGCGTCAAGGATTGCTTTCATCTCTCGGTTGATCGCGACGAAATCGTACACACCGCTATCCGATTTAAACGCCGTTTCCTGCAAACCTACGATCATGAACAATTCAAGCTTGCTGAGATCGGAAGCGTTCTTGGCAATCTCGCGCGATGCGGGATAAAACGCCCCTGACAAGGAAATAACTTGATGGAACAATTCGGGGTAGGTGAGCGCGATATGCAGGCTGACAGATCCTCCTAAGGAATCGCCTGCGAGGATCCGAGCGTCAGAATCCCGCCTGGCTGCATACTTGGACTCGATATAGGGGATCAGTTCATCACCGAAGAAGGTGACATATCCGTGATGGCGCTCGCCATTCGGTGCATATTCCGCTGTTCGCAGCTTAATGTCCACATCAACGCCAACAATGATGAATGGCTCAATGCCTTCATCCAGAATGAGCTGGTTGGCAATCGTTGCGATGCGGCCAAAGTTGAAAAATTGTTCGCCGTCTTGGCAATAGACGACCGGATAACTAAGTAATTCATTATAGCCCGGTGGTAAATATACCCTTAGATCACGCGAGCCTTCCGGCAGCATTCGACTGGTAATGACATCCTTTACAATCGTTCTTTTCAAATAACGAGGATCGGTCATGAATAAAAACTCCTTTGCCCTTGCATGGTTTGGACGTGTTGTGGGTAAACAAAAGGGAGGAAACAAATGCAGCTTTTGCTAGGATTATGCCCTGTTGTACTATACTGTAATACTAGTTCGATAGTTCTGTTACATATACAATTTAGCAGGCTAATAGATCAAATGTTGCAAAATACAACGGTTTATTGTGCTTTATGCTTTGACCATTTCGGTTAAACAGGTTTATAATCATTCTATAACAGGGATACTCGTTTTTTCAAATATTCAACTGAGGTGAACAATATGAGCAAGCTGCCTTATGAAGTTCAGACGGAGCCGGTAACTCCACTTTCCGTTTTGTCTCCTGAAGGGGAAATTGTCAACGAAGCGCTTATGCCGAATTTGTCGGATGAGCAATTGAAAGAAATTATGTATCGTATGGTTTTCACGCGCACATGGGATGAGCGTGCCGTAAACTTGGGAAGACAAGGTCGTCTTGGCTTTTATGCACCTGTTTCGGGTCAAGAAGCTTCCATGATCGGAAGCGAATATGCACTTAACAAAGATGATTTCATTTGCCCGGGCTACCGCGACATGCCGCAAATCGTATGGCACGGATTGCCTCTGTATCAAGCATTCCTGTACTCCCGTGGACATCAGCACGGTGGTCAAATTCCTGCGGACGTTCATGTTCTTATGCCGCAAATCATTATCGGCGCTCAAATTCTTCATGCTACCGGCGTTGCTATGGCATTTAAGAAAAAAGGCGAGAAGCGCGTTGCTATTACTTATACAGGTGACGGCGGTTCTTCTGAGGGCGACTTCTACGAAGGCATGAACTTTGCCGGCGCATTCAAGCTCCCTGTCATTTATGTTGTTCAAAACAACGGTTATGCGATCACTACGCCATACGCCAAGCAAACCGCTGCATTGTCGGTTGCACACAAAGCAGTAGCTGCCGGTATTCGCGGCGTGCAAGTTGACGGTATGGACGTTCTTGCTGTTATCAAAGCGGTATCCGATGCTGCTGAGCGCGGCCGCAACGGCGAAGGCGCTACGCTGATCGAGATGCTGACCTACCGTTTCCGTCCGCATTCCATGGCGGATGATACAACGAAGTACCGTACGAAGGATGAAGAGGGCGAATGGAGCCTGAAAGATCCAATCACTCGTTTCGCGAAATTCCTTGAGAAGAAAGGTCTGTGGTCTGACGAAGATACAGCCCGCGTGAAAGAGGAAGCGAAAGCGACTGTAAACGAGCACATCAAGAAAGCAGAAGCAACAGAGAAAATGACTGTGAACGGACTGATTGATTCCATGTTCGAGCACACACCTGCTCACCTGGAAGCGCAAAAAGCCGATTTCCAATAAATGGGATGACTATCGAAGTTAGCTAAGGAGGAACTCGCGACAATGGCTCAAATGAATATGAAAGAAGCGATCCGCGACGCAATGCGTGTGGAACTAAAGAATGACCCGAACGTTTACATTTTCGGTGAAGACGTTGGTAAGGTTGGCGGCGTTTTCCGTGCGACAGAAGGACTACAAGGCGAATTCGGCGAAGATCGCGTTTTCGATACACCGCTTGCTGAATCCGCAATTGCGGGTATGGCAGTAGGGATGGGGCTTCAAGGCTTCCGCCCGGTTGCAGAAATTCAATTCGTAGGTTTTATCTACGAAGCGATGGATCAAATGTTTATCCAAGCAGCACGTATGCGTTACCGCTCAGGCGGACGCTACAACTCGCCAATCGTATTCCGTACGCCATTTGGCGGCGGCGTTAAGGCAGCTGAGCTTCACACCGATTCCCTTGAAGGCTTGGCGATTCAAACGCCTGGTATCAAAGTAATCGTGCCTTCGAACCCTTATGATGCAAAAGGTCTTCTAGTTGCGGCTATCCGCGACAACGACCCTGTATTCTTCATGGAGCATTTGAACCTATACCATGCTTTCCGTCAGGATGTGCCTGAAGAGGCATACACGGTCGAAATCGGTAAAGCAAATGTGGTTCGCGAAGGTTCCGATGTCACGATCATTGCTTACGGTCTTATGGTTCACACCGCTGTTAAAGCGGCTGAAGAGCTTGAGAAAAGCGGCGTGAAAGCAGAGGTTATCGATCTTCGTACACTGCTTCCGCTTGATATCGAGACGATCGTTTCCTCGATCAAGAAAACAAACCGCGCAATCGTTGTACAAGAAGCACAGAAAACATCCGGTGCAGCTGCGGAAATCATTGCTCAAATCAACGAGAACGCAATCCTTCACCTGGAAGCGCCGGTACTGCGCGTAGCGGGTCCGGATACGGTTTACCCGTTCGCACAAGTGGAAGACGCTTGGCTGCCAAGCCCTGCTCGTATCGTCAAAGCAGTAAACCAAGTGTTGAACTTTTAATAGATAAACCCACCATAGAGCAGGTTGTGAAGACAGAGAAGGAGGTCACGGGACGTGGCAAAATTCGAGTATCGTTTCCCGGAGCTGGGCGAAGGCTTGCATGAAGGCGAAATCGTCAAAATGCATATTACGCCAGGCGCTACGGTAACGGATGAAGATATCATCATGGAAGTACAGAACGACAAGGCAATTGTTGAAGTTCCTTGTCCTGTAAATGGTAAAGTGCTTGAAGTGCTCGTAAAGGACGGACAGGTTTGCCATGTTGGCGAGCTTGTTGCCATCATCGATGCAGAAGGCGATGTGCCTGAGCAAGCAGCACCGGCTGGCGACAGCCACAGTGCACCAGCTCCGGCGGCAGAACCAGCTCCTGCGGCAGCACCGGCACCAACGACTGCAGCGGCTCCTGCTCCTGCGCCGGCAGCACCAGCGGCAGCTCCGGCTCCTGTTAAAGCAGCTGGCGGTTTGGTTCTGGCAACGCCAAGCGTGCGCAAATTTGCTCGCGAACAGGCCGTTGACCTGTCTGGCGTAGCGGGCTCCGGCAAGAACGGCCGCATCACACGCGAGGACGTGACTGCAATTGCTGCAGGCGGCGGCACGGCGGCACAAGCAGCACCTGCGGCTCAAGAAGCAGCAGCAGCACCAACAGCAGCAGATTCGAAACCGGCAGCGGCTGTAGTAGTCGGCGACCGTGCTGAGGAGCGCGTGCCATTCAAAGGCATTCGCAAAGTGATTGCGAACGCGATGGTTAAATCGGTTTACACTGCGCCTCACGTAACCCTGATGGATGAAGTGGATGTCACTGCACTCGTTGAGCTTCGTACGAAAGCGAAGCCGATCGCAGAGAAGAAAGGCGTTAAGCTGACTTACCTGCCATTCATCGTGAAAGCTCTTGTAGCGGCTTGCCGTCAGTTCCCGATTATGAACGCGACGCTTGACGAAGAGAAACAAGAGATCGTGTACAAGAAATACTACAACATCGGTATTGCTACCGATACAGATAACGGTTTGATCGTTCCGGTTATCCAGGATGCTGACCGTAAGAACGTATGGATGGTTGCGGATGCAATCAAGGATCTGGCTACTCGCGGCCGTGATGGCAAGCTTACTGCTTCCGAGCTCAGAGGCAGCACAATCAGCATTACGAACATCGGTTCCGCAGGCGGTATGTTCTTTACGCCGGTTATCAACTTCCCTGAGGTAGCCATTCTTGGTACTGGCCGTATCTCCGAGAAGCCGGTTGTGAAGAACGGCGAAATCGTGGCAGCATCGGTTATGGCGCTTTCCCTAAGTTTTGACCACCGTCTCATTGATGGCGCAACAGCGCAAAACTTCATGAACTACATTAAACAGCTGCTGGCTGATCCGCAATTACTTGTAATGGAGGTTTAAAACCATGGTAGTAGGAGATGCATCACTCGATATTGATTTGCTCGTCATTGGAGCAGGCCCCGGCGGCTATGTAGCGGCAATTCGCGCTGCGCAGCTTGGCCAAAGTGTGCTTGTTGTAGATAAACAATATGTAGGCGGCGTATGCTTGAACGTAGGCTGTATCCCGTCCAAGGCGCTAATCTCGGCGTCTCACCAATATGAATCCATTTCTCACGCATCTTCCTTCGGTATCACAGCATCCGATGTGAAAGTGGAGTGGAGCAAGGTTCAAGAGTTCAAGAACGGCGTAGTCAAGAAATTGACCGGCGGCGTTGGGCAACTATTGAAAGCCAACAAAATTCAATTCTTCGCCGGCGAAGTGATGTTCATCAGCGATACAGAAGCACGTGTATTCAATGAACAAGAAGCTCCGCGCTACCGTTTCAAGAACTGCATCATTGCAACAGGCTCCCGTCCAATTGAGCTGAAAGCATTCCCTTACGGCGGCCGTATCGTTTCTTCGACAGAAGCGTTGTCCTTGCCTGAAATTCCGAAGAGCCTCGTTGTCATCGGCGGCGGCTACATCGGTATCGAGCTTGGTCAAATGTACGCTCGTTTCGGAACGAAGGTTACGGTAATCGAAGGCTCCGATACGATTCTTCCCGGCTTTGACAGCGATATGTCTTCGCTCGTGGCGAAGAAGCTTAAAGGCGCGAAAGCAGATATCGTAACAGGTGCTCAAGCGAAGAGCGCGGTTCAAACAGACAACGATGTAACCGTAACATACACAGTCGGTGGCGAAGACAAACAAGTGACAGCGGATTACCTGCTCGTAACGGTTGGACGCCGTCCAAATACAGATGGCGAGCTTGGCCTGGATATGATCGATGTGAAGATGACTGATCGCGGTCTGATTGAAGTCGACGAGCAGTGCCGTACAAGCATCCCGCACATCTACGCAATTGGCGATATCATCGCAGGACCTGCGCTTGCGCATAAAGCGATGTATGAAGGCCGCGTTGCCGCAGAAGCCATTGCCGGACAGCCAAGCAAGATCGATTACAAGTGCATTCCGCTTGTGGTATTCTCCGATCCTGAATGCTCTAGCGTAGGCTACAGCGAGAAGGAAGCAAAGGAAAAAGGCCACAACGTGAAGGTTGGCAAATTCCCGTTCAACATCAACGGACGCGCGTTGTCCCTTGGCGTAAACGAAGGTTTTGTCAAAGTTATCGCGGATGCGGATAACGGCCTTGTACTCGGCGCTCAAATCGCGGGTATTGAAGCTTCCAACATGATCGCTGAACTGGGACTTGCAATCGAAATGGGCGCAACGCTTGAAGATATCGCCCTGACGATCCATGCACATCCAACGCTTGGTGAAATCGTTCTGGATGCGGTTGAAGTGGCGCTGGGACACCCGATTCACGCAATTGCCAAATAAGATGAACATCAATAAATAACCAAGGCTTACAGGAATGCAAGAGGTCACGCCGCAGTTGTTCTGCAGCTGGGCCTCTTTCTTCTTTAGCATATAGCCAAGGAGGCTGCCTGCAATGACGAGCGAAGTGATGAAGAAGACCACGGACGAATCGAGATCAACGATGATGCAGCTGATCTTCCCGTCGGATACGAATTACCACGGGACGATGTTCGGCGGTAAAGTCATGGAGTACATGGATAAGATTGCGGCGATTACGAGCATGCGTCATGCACGCGGACCGGTCGTAACCGCATCGACCGATAGTTTGGATTTTGTTGCGCCAATTAAAGTCGGCGATATGATCGACGTCGTAGCTTTCGTCACATGGACTCGTAAAAGCTCGATGGAAATCTACGTGAAAGTTCAAACCGAGAATGTCTATTCGGGAGAACGCAAAACAGCTGTCACCGCCTTTTTCACCTTTGTTGCGCTTGATGAGCATGGCAAGTCGACCCCTGTTCCGGGCATAATTCCGCAGAATGAGGAAGAACAAGCGCTGCATCTGTCCGCACCGGATCGCTACGAACTTAGAATGCAGCGAAAACAGGACAGACAGAAGAGCCTTTAAATGTTAAACTAATAGGAAGCGGTTTTTTTGTAGAGAGATGGAGAGGGGGTAGACGGACGTTGAAAGCTTATTTGGATTTGCTTCAGGATGTCTTGGATAACGGGGTAGTGAAAGAAGATCGCACAGGAACAGGAACAAGATCCGTGTTCGGTCGTCAGCTTCGCTTCGACTTGAATCAAGGCTTTCCGCTGGTAACGACGAAACGGATGCATGTGAAATCCATTATTCACGAACTGCTCTGGTTCCTTAAGGGAGATACGAACGTTCGCTACTTGCAAGAGAATGGCGTTCGGATTTGGAACGAATGGGCAGATGAGAACGGTGATCTGGGTCCGGTCTACGGGTCGCAGTGGCGGGCTTGGGAGACACCTGATGGTCGCCGTATCGATCAGATTGCAGCCGTAGTACAATCGATCAAGAATAATCCGGATTCAAGGCGCCATATTGTCAGTGCGTGGAATGTTGCGGAGATCGACAATATGAAGCTTCCGCCGTGTCATTTTGTATTCCAATTCTATGTGGCTAACGGGAAACTCTCATGCATGTTGACGATGCGTTCATCCGATACGTTCTTGGGGCTGCCGTTTAATATTGCGCAATACGCGCTGCTCACCCATATGATTGCCCAGCAGTGTGATCTGGGTGTGGGGGAGTTTATTTACTCCGGTGCGGATGTTCATATTTACAGCAATCATATTGAACAGGTAAAACTACAATTGACTCGTGAACCGCTGCCATTGCCGAAACTGATCATTAAGCGGAAACCGGAATCGATTTTTGACTATGTCTATGATGACTTCGAGATTGCCGATTATCAGCATCATCCTACGATTAAAGCGGAAGTAGCGATATAAGGGAGGGTGCCAATCATGACAATTGCAATGATTGCCGCAATGGCACGTAACCGCGTGATAGGAATCGACAACGGCATGCCGTGGAGTCTGCCGGCTGAGATGGCGCATTTTCGGCGTTCGACAGCGGGCAAAACGGTCGTAATGGGGCGTAAAACGTTCGAATCGCTTAGCGGACCGCTTAAGAACCGTCGCAATGTCATCTTGACCCGCAGCATGGATTATAGGCCGGATGGCTGCGAGGTTGCTCATTCCGCCCAAGAAGTGATCACTCAGTATGGCCATAATGAAGGCGAAGAGCTTGTTATTATGGGCGGCGCAGAGATCTATTCGCTGTTTATGCCTTATGCGGACAAGCTATGGTTAACGGAAGTCGAAGCGGATGTGGCAGGGGATGCCTATTTTCCGACTTTCGATATGGATGAGTGGACTGTGCAGGATCGAGAGCATTTCTTGAAAGATGAGAAAAATGCATACGATTTTACGATCGTTACATATGTCAGGAACGCACGCTAGTGCAAATTCGATTTGTTTGGCAAATGCCTAACATTATGTGATAAAGTGCAAATGATTGTACGGAAAATCCATTTATTGCGTTAGGCCAAGTTGCTAAGATATTGTAAATAGTTATCAGGTTTTATATGGTAAAGTTTGATATTGAATTCAATGTCGATTCCCGATATAGTTTTAGAGAGATAACGAACATTCGGTAATGGGAAAATGGATGGAGGAAAAGCGATCATGTCTACACCTACTGGATTTATGGACTACAAACGCGAGCTGCCTGCTGACCGCGATCCGCTAGAACGGATTAAGGACTGGGATGAATTTCATAAGCATTTTAGTGAAGATCAGCTGAGAACGCAAGGCGCGCGCTGCATGGATTGCGGTACGCCTTATTGCCATACAGGTATCGAGCTTCCGGGAGGCGCATCGGGCTGCCCGGTGAACAACCTTATTCCGGAATGGAATAACCTCATCTATCGTGGACTTTGGCGCGAGGCACTGGATCGTTTGCACAAAACGAACAATTTCCCTGAATTCACTGGCCGTGTTTGCCCGGCTCCGTGCGAAGGCTCTTGTACGGTTGGCTTGATCGGTGATCCGGTTACGATCAAAACAATCGAGCAATCCATCATCGACAGAGGCTTCGAAGAAGGCTGGGTCGTTCCGCAGCCACCGCTTATGCGTACCGGCAAGAAGGTTGCCGTAGTTGGCTCCGGTCCTGCGGGAATGGCTTGCGCGGCGCAGCTTAACAAAGCGGGCCACACGGTAACGGTTTATGAGCGTGCAGATCGCATCGGCGGCTTGCTCACTTACGGTATTCCAACAATGAAGCTCGACAAGAAAGTGGTTCAGCGTCGCGTGGATCTGATGGAAGCGGAAGGCGTAAACTTCGTTACAAATGCGGAAGTCGGCACAAACGTACCGGCTGAGCAATTGATGAACGAATTTGATGCTGTTGTCCTTTGCGGCGGTGCTACGAAAGCGCGCGAAGTTGATATTGAAGGCCGCGATCTGAAGGGCGTTCACTTGGCAATGGATTATTTGAACGGTACCATTAAGAGCTACCTGGATTCCAACTTGGAAGACGGTAATTATATTTCGGCTAAAGATAAAGATGTTATCGTGATCGGCGGCGGCGACACAGGTACTGACTGTGTAGCAACAGCGCTTCGACACGGTTGTAAATCGGTGACGCAATTCGGTACAGTTGGTAAAGCACCGCTAGTGCGTGACCAAGAGAAGAACCCATGGCCGCAATTCCCTAACGTGTATACGCTTGACTATGCACAAGAAGAAGCTCGCGCGCTTTATGGTGAAGACCCTCGCGCATTCTCCGTACTGACGAAGAAATTCGTTGGTGACGAGAACGGCAACCTGAAAGAATTGCACACGGTACAAATTCAGCGGACAGTCGATGAAACAGGTCGCAGAATCTATACCGAAATTCCGGGTACAGAGAAAGTTTGGCCGGCTGATCTTGTTATGATCGCGGTCGGTTTCGAAGGTCCTGAGAACACGCTGATTCAGAAGCTTGGCCTTGAGCAAGACCGTCGTTCGAATGTAAAAGCCGAGTATGGCAACTACAAAACGAGCGTTGACAAAGTATTCGCTGCAGGCGACATGCGCCGTGGACAAAGTTTGGTTGTTTGGGCAATCAACGAAGGCCGCGAGGCTGCGCGTGAAGTGGACCGTTATTTGATGGGAACAACGATGCTTCCTTAATGAAGCGATTCGGAATGCAAAGCGCCTACGGGCGCTTTTATTTCGTTTAACGAAGGAGTGGACGAAAGATGATTCAATACGGGTCCGAGCAAATTACGCAACTGCGATTTATGACGTTTATTCCTCGTATCGAACGACGCGATGAGCAATGGATCGATATCGAGCTGCATATGATTGTGGATCAAGCCACACCTGTACCTGACGGATTAATAGATTTAACGGCATTAGTGATTTGTACGCATGGCGGCGTCATTGCTCAGATTGTACCGCTGGATGAGGGCTGTGATTGCGAGTTCCAGTTCACCTCGGACGAGAAGGAACAGATCACTGCGTATATTGAATCCGCAGAAATCCAAGGGCAGATCGCAAATCTCTCTATCGGTTAAGGTAAGATGTGGTAAAATGAGCTGTAGGTTATCGTTTCTTGGTGGGAGGAGATTCGATTGCGCACCACAGCTGCAGGTGTTCTTACGCCGACGGATATTCATAAAATTAGGCATTATGTTCAGCATAAGTACGGTGACTTGCCTAGCGATCGCCGTGCTGAGATTGTAGCGGATGCGATGCAGCGTATTGTCCTGCGACAATTGCCGGCGTTTCCGCAGGAACAGAAGCTGGGCGTTTCGACCGAGTTGATGCGCTGCATCGCGGTGCGGAAGCAAGTCCCCGTTCATGAGAAGCATATTTTTGAAGCATGCCTGAGGCTCGATTATCGTGATCCTCAGCTTTTCCATGCCCTGCACGAATGGGTGGAGCAGCGACTTGGCGTGACGATCGAAACGGATGTGTTCAAAGGGATTATCGATGAAGGCGTTCATATTGCGAACTCTCCCCACTTGCAAGTTGAAGCCTGGGATGCTGTTATTGGCACAGTGGCAGGCTATTATCGGGCGCCGGATCGAATGGCTGAGATCATCGCGCTTCCCGGCAGCCGTAATGGCGCTACAAGCAGCAGGACGAAGACGAGTAGCTATCTGTTCCTTACTGTGGCGCTTAGCGCATCAACGCTGTTCTATGGCTGGTGGACCTTGCATCCGCCAACTGCTCCTGCTCAGCTCCCTAAGATTGGACAACCTATCGTTGCGAGCCCGCCAATCCCCCAATCGCCTAATACTATCGTGCAGAAGTATAAGAATGAACTGCCCAGTGAGCTGAGATATGTAGATGTAAACAAAGAACGGCTTGTTCAGTATTTGACGGGGAAATCTTCTTTGCTCGCAGAAGAGCCTTATTTTAGCGCAATCGTAAATGCGGCCAAGGAGCATGATATCCATCCGCTATTGCTGTTCGCCATTACCGGACAAGAACAAGCTTTTGTACCGAAGACGCACAAAGACGCAAAGAAGATCGCGAACAATCCGTTTAATGTGTTTCACAGCTGGAAAGAGTTTAATACAACAATCAGCGAGTCTGCGAAGATCGCAAGCAATACGATTGTACATAAAAGTCAAGGAAGACCTGACGATGTCGACGCACTCACTTGGATCAATACGAAATATGCCGAAGACGTCAATTGGTCGAAAGGCGTTAGAGCGATATTGGATGCGATGAAACGTCAGATTATGTTGGTTAACGAACGGTAAAGAGGCGATTGCTTGAAAACATTGATTATCGCAGAGAAACCCGATATGGGCCGGACAATCGCCGCTGTCGTAGAACCGAAGGCGCAGAACAAACGCGCCTATTTGGAGGGCGAGCACTACATTATTACGTGGGCGATCGGCCATTTGGTCAGTCTCGCAGAGCCGGATCAGTACGATCCTAAGTATAAGAAATGGAATGAAGCGGATTTGCCCATTATTCCGGATCGCTTCAAGCTGTGGCCTAATGCGCGGACGAAGGATCAGCTTGCTATCATTGGCGAGCTGTCGAAGCGCTGTGATCGGCTTGTTAACGCATGCGATGCCGGGCGCGAAGGTCAGCTGATCTTCCATCTCATCCGGCAATATTTGAAAATGCCGCAGCCGACGGATCGGCTGTGGATTTCCGATTTGACCCCGGAAACGATTCGCCGCGGGTTTGACGGGCTGCGCAGCGACCAGGATTATGATGATCTGACACGCGCTGCCAAAGCCCGAAGCGAAGCGGACTGGCTGGTTGGGATGAATGCTTCGCGGGCATTTACCATTCGCCACAAAACGCTGCTGTCGGTTGGACGGGTACAGACACCTGTATTGGCGCTGCTTTACGATCGGCATAAGGAAATTACGGCTTTTGACAGTGAGACGTATTTCGTCGTTCAAGCTTCATTCAGTCAGCAGGACTTTACTTATAAAGGCGTCTGGCAAGGTGATCGCATCACGAAACGCGAGCAGGCTGAAGCGCTTGCCGCGAAGGTATCGGGGAAGCCGGCTAAGATTGTCAGCTATACCGTAACGGAATCGAAGGAATATCCTTACCGGCTCTATGATTTGACGCTGCTGCAGCGCGAAGCGAACGGGAGGTACGGTTATCCGGCGAAGAAAACGCTCGATATTGCGCAGTCCCTCTATGAGAAACATAAAGTGATTACGTATCCTCGGACAAGCTCTAACTATGTGACGGAAGAGAACCTTCCAATAATGGGAAATGTTCTTAACATGCTTAAACAAACGTCTTACGGTGATTTAGCCAATGGTGCGGATCGCAGCAGGGTGCATAAAGGCAATAAGGCCGTTTGTAATCCGGCGAAGGTTGAGGATCACCATGCGATCTTGCCGACGCCGAAGCGTCCCGGCACCTTAAGCACGGAAGAGCAGAACATATACGATATGATTGTTCGTCGATTCCTCTCTCATTATTATCCTCCGGCTGTCTATAACAATCATGAAGTGTTGACAGAGGTGGAAGAGGAGCAGTTCCGCACACGTGCGAAGGAACAGCTGGATGCCGGGTGGCGAGTCGTGCTTGGCGATCAGGATGACGGCAACGCGAGCAAAGCAAAGAGCAGGTCGAAGAAGAAATCCGATGATGCGACGGACGAGCAAGAGGATGATCTGGTTGAGACCGATCGTCCGTTCTCGGTTGACCCCGATGCGCCGGTGCATTGTGAGGGCGCAGATGCACTTGAGAAGGCGACGAAACCGCCGAAGCCGTATACGGAAGGTACATTGCTCAAAGCGATGGAGAGTGCCGGCAAATCGATTGAGGATGAAGAGCTTCGTGATGCGATGAAGCAAACGGGGCTGGGTACACCGGCAACTCGTGCCGCGACAATCGAGCGGCTGAAGTATGTCGGGTATATCAAGCCGACTGGCAAACGGCTTGATATCACGACGAAGGGCTGCGCAGCCATCGAGCTGATTCGCGGTGCCGGCGTCGAACTGCTCGCTTCGCCGGAAATGACGGGGCGCTGGGAACAGCGTCTGCATCAGATATCGAAGGGCGAAGCGTCGGATGAGCAGTTCATTGCGAAGGTGAAGCAGTTTGCCGAGATGATTGTCGGCAAAGTGAAGCATCAGCGACAAGCAGACGCGAGCCTGTTCGAAGAGCCTGGGCAAGCTGGCGGGGAAGCTAAAGGCAGAGGCAAGGGAGCGCGAGCATCCGCTTCGGGCGAGAAAAGTACGCGGACATCTTCGAAGGAGAAAGCTGTGAAGACGAAAGAGGCTGGCTCGAGCTCGGGCTCGGGTCCAGCCGCAAGAAGTACAGCTTCATCTCGATCGAAGTCTGCAAGCACCTCGGCGGCTGGAAGCAGCGGTGCCCAAGCTCGTACTGCCACAGCCACACGAGCGGCATCAACTTCGGAATCGGCGGCAAGCTCGCCGAAGGTTATTGCAACTTGTCCTCGGCCAGGCTGCGGCGGTGAACTTGTAGAAGGTAAACGCGGTTATGGCTGTATGCGATTTAGGGAAGGCTGTACGTTCGTCATCTGGAAGGAACAACAGGGACGTCTCGTTACCGCGGCTATGGCGAAGGCGCTGGCAGTTAGCGGTACTACGAGATCCTCCACATTCAAGCGGGAAGACGGTACCAGTGAGACAGGCAAACTGACGCTGGTGAATAACACAACCGGGGCAGTGGAATTTGTACCTGCCCAGTAAGAACGAACAAGAGGCTTGTCCTCACAGGAGTCATTGACTCTTGTGCAGGACAAGCCTCTTCTTGTTTGCTGGTTAGTTGGAACCGCGTTGATTCAGGTAAGTCTGAATACTTGTCGGAACATCCCGGAGCTGGTCCAGTGTGAGGAATGCGCCTTTCGGCTCCACATCAATACCGACAATATTGTACGCCCACTCGGAATCAGTCTTCATGTGGATAGCGTGTATGCCCGAAGTTAGGGCGGGAATCACGTCGGTACGAATGGAGTTACCGATCATCCAAGTCGATTTGCGATCGAATTTACCGTCGCGCAATATGTTCTCCATCGCTTCGATATTCTTCATTGAACGCACATAGATGCGCGGTCCGAAATACCGTTCCAGCTGCATTTGCTTGATTTTACGTTGTTGAATCAACATTTCCCCGCCGGTGTAAAGGTGCAGCTCGTGACCTTTGGAAGCCAATTCATCGAGGGTCTCCTCCATGAACGGATAGGGTTCAACCTCATGATCGTAAACACTTCTTCCTAATTTCCACATCATATCTACTTCTACAGGGGATATTGCTCTCCCCAGTAGATCGGAGAAATGCTGATAAGTTCCAATAAAGGATTGCGGGAAGTGATCGCTCTTAAAGCCGGATACATGTACGCCGGCAATATCGATTTCGGTTTGTTTGTCACGGATTTCCTGAGCCGAAATTCCATAACCCCTGAACCAGTCTGTCATGAGATCTGTGAATTGATCAATGACGAAGTAAAAATACTTGTTGCAGTAAATAAGCGTATCATCGAGATCGAATAAAATACTTTGTTTCATCTTAGGCACGGCTCCTTCCCCAGATGATTTCCGCTGTGTAGATTCAATCTACCGCATCTTGGGATTCGCCGTCAAATCGAATAGTACTGGGAACATTTACAAATACTGTAGGTGGAGGTGAATGATGAATGCCAACAAATCGGAACAGCAATAAGAAAAACGGTGGAAGTGAATCGGAGGGGAGAAGTTATTCTTCCGAATTAAAGAAGCTGGAGAAATTAGCTAGCAGACCTTCAAGCTTAAACGGCATTAACAAACAGCTGCCTTAATACATACGGCAGATTAGGAACAGGGAACAGTCTCTATATGGTCAGCAGCCAGAAGGCATCTGAGGACACATATAGAGACTGTGAGTTGTTAGGCATACTTATTTAATTTAGCAGTGAGATCCTGCTTAATATATGCGATTCTCTTACGAACATAGAAGTCGTAGCTTGCTCCTTTCAATTCGCGAGGGCTAATGACTTCATCAGCACTGTTGTCGATAATGGTCAAGGAGCCGTTGGAATAAAACTTAAAAGTTAGATCCCGGAATGGTCGATGCGTTTCGATAAATCGATAGTTTTCACAGTTATTCATGATGGTTAGCCTCCTCACAATTGGCGGGAATTTAGAACGTGTGTTCCTGTTTTTATTATAGCAAACATTTGTTCGTATGGAAACTATTATTTTTTTAACTTAAACTAGATTAATAGCTTACATAGAACACTTCGCATTCAACAGCAAATGCATTCATAAAGGAGCGCCACTCATGATAAAAGTCGATCAATTATCCAAACAAATTCCGGGCGGGCCGAAGGTGCTCTCCGGGATCAGCTTTAACATAGAACCCGGTGAATTTATCGCCATCAAAGGGGCGAGCGGAAGCGGTAAATCCATGCTGCTCCGATGCTTAGCGTTAAGAGAGTCATGGAGCGGCGGCTCCTATATCGTGGACGGCGTCGATATCCTCAAAAAAGGTCTGCTGGGCAAAATGAAAATCCGCCGCGAGATGGCTTATCTCGAAGAGAAGCCTACCTTAATCGGCAAACGGACCGCGCTCAAGAACGTATTAATCGGCACCGCGCACCAAACACCGATTTGGCGCAGAGTGACAGGCATGATCCGCAGCGATGACTATATGGGTGCCATGGATATGATCGAGAAGATGGGACTGCTCGAGAAAGCGCATCAGAAGGGCGATAAGCTGAGCGGCGGAGAGAAGCAGCGCATTGCTATGGCACGCGCTTTGGTACACGGTGCAAAGACGTTGCTCACCGATGAACCGGTATCCGGACTTGATCCGCATGCGGCAGAGCAAGTACTCTCCGATTTGAAGAAGATGTGCCAGACGCAAGGGATTTCGGTCGTAGCGGTCATGCATCAGGGTGACTGGGCAGAACGGTTCGCGGATCGAATTATCGGCTTGAACAACGGAAAGCTCGTGCTGGATATCAAAGGCAGAAGAATGACGGAGCGGGAGAAAATGCTGCTGTGAGTACTTCCGTAACCTACGAGCTGCGACCGATAGAACCTCATGAGCTGGATGCCGCACATAAGCTAGAACTGGCTTGCTATTCAGTTGAGGCAGCGGCTACCCGGGAATCGTTTTCGTTCAGACAGAAACATTTCCCAGGCTATTTCTGGTCCGCTTGGCAGAACAACAAACTGATTGGACTGTCGTGCGGTGTTCGTACAGCGGAGAGCAGCTGCAAGAGCGATGCGGTCAAGAGTGCGCACAGTGCTGAGAGCGGTGGAAACCATCTCGTGATTCTGTCCGTTGCAGTCGCTGCTGAGCATCGTTCCAGCGGAATCGGGACTGCACTTATGAGAGCGCTTATTCAACAAGCTGAAGCCGATCAGCTCGCTACAATCGTTCTTATGTGTGAACCGCATCTAATCCCTTTCTATGAAGGATTAGGGTTTGAATATTTAGGTGTTTCGGCATCCACGCACGGGGGCATTGAATGGCATGAGATGAGAAGAGTCATCTAAATGGGAATCGGCATACAATGGAGCATTAACCTAGAATAGGCAGGTGTTCCATCATGGCATTCCAGTTTCCGGCCGTTATCCACGCTTCCCGTGTCACGTTCCCGAAAGCCGAGCTTTGGGTTCCGGTCGTAAGCGGACTTCATAACACAGCGGCGCGCAATACGATTAACGGTAAAATACGCAGAACGGTAAGCGAGCTTGTGCAAAATCAAGGCTCTCTTGAGGATCCGCGCGCTGATATGCAAGGCTATTTTGAGATTAAGACGAACGAGAAGGACATTCTAAGCTTATCGTTGTTTAATTATGCCTTTACGGGCGGAGCACACGGGCTGACGCTTCAGGAGTCTCTAACTTTCGATACGGGCAGCGGCAAGTCATACACGCTGTCTGAGCTTTTCAAACCAGGCAGTAACTATGTCGGCAGGCTTTCCGATATCATCAAGGCTCAAATCGATGAAAGACAAATCGCCACGTTAGAGCCATTCCATTCCATTCGGCCGGATCAGCCTTTCTATATCGCGGATCGCTCGCTTGTCATTTATTTTGCGTTATACGAGCTTGCTCCTTATGCTTTCGGGTTTCCGTATTTTCCGATTTCCGTCTATGACCTAAGCGATATCATTAATCCGAACGGACCGCTTGGCCGAATGGATGTGAACAATTAACTGTATTAGAGGAGATCCTATGATTTATGTTCTCATATTGCTGCTAATCTGCGTTATTCTGACTATTACCCTGATCAGACGAAGACAGCACGAGAATAATAAACCGGTCATTGACCGTAACCATCGAAGCCAGATGTATCAAGTCCTGACGCAGCAAGATCCAGCGGAGCTTAATCGGACATCGAATGCCGAATCGGATGCGCGAGGTAGCTGGCCGACGTGCAGTATTCTCATTGTTGACGACCAAGCGGCAATCCGAATGCTGCTCCGAGAGTTGTTCGAGCTTGAAGGGATGAAAGTCTATGAGGCGACCTGCGGCACGGATGCGATTGAAACCGTTCGTACGACAGCGATTGACTTCATTTTGCTTGATTTGAAGATGCAGGATATGGATGGAATTGAAGCGCTCCATGGCATTCGCCGATGGAATGAACAGGTGCAGGTTGCGATGATTACAGCATTCGGGGATCCGCTTAAAATGGAGGAAGCCAAACAGCTGGGCGTGCAATCGTTTTTCACCAAGCCGTTTGATATCGAGCAAGTGAAGAATCGGGTGTTGAACAGCTTGAGGAAAAAGGATTGCAACGTTGAGCATAACCCTCCAGTTGAATAAACATGTATGATTTAATCCGTCCGGGCAGCTTCGATGCCGGCGGATTTTTTAGTTGTGCTGATGGGATTGCCGCGCTCATAGAGTCAAGTAGGGGGGTGGCGACTTTGTTTTTGCTATGGGCTGGTTGTTTGATTTTCGCATGTGCATGTGGTCTCGCCCTCTTCATCGCACGGACGGCGGAGCGCGGCGCGAAGCGGTCCTTGCACCAATCCCTGCATCACTTCTCGCCTTATGTGCGCTATATGCAGGATAAGCATGATCTGAACGGAATCGGGTTTGCGCAGCAATTGACTCGGCATATGGGCGGACGATCCTTGTTTGGGCTGTCTTTTAGCTCCTTATCTTTTATCGGGGGAGCGGCTCTGTTGCTTGGCCCTGCTTTAGCTGCCGGTGGTCCGGCGGTCATCGGAATCGGTTGGCCGATTCTTACTTTCCTCGGTATCGTGACGGCAAGCTCTATTGCCGCACTTGCTTCTGCCGTGCCAACCGCAGGCGGCTGTTATCACTGGGCATTATCCGCGGGCGGACGCCGAATGGGCTTATGGTCGGGCTGGCTGCATTTCCTGGGTACGGTAATCATGCTGGTGACGACAAATCTGCTGCTGGCAGATTGGATATATAATGTGATGGTTCAGCGTTTAGGCTATGCCGGCGGCGGGGAGTTGTACTATGTGCTCCTTATTGTTCTGTTTCTCACGCAAGCTCTACTGAATGTGAGAGGGGTTCATTCCCTTGGCAAACTGGCAGGAATATCTTCCGGGCTGCAGCTGTTGTTAGGGTTGATGATCCTTCTATTCTTCGTTGCAGCAGCTTGGCCGGCTAACTATCCGTTTCAGATGTTGGCCGGCACGGATCCAATTGCAGGCATCACGGCCGATAGCCGGCCTGTGATCTTAATCGGGATGCTTATGCTGCAGCGACTGTTTCTGGGCAGCGACTTTGCAGGTCAGATGGCTGAGGAAACGAAGGACCCTCGGATTAACGTCCCGTGGTCCATTTTCTTCTCATCCGTTGCGCTTGGTTTATTTGGCTTTATATTGTTCGCGCTTGTGTTCATGTTTTTTCCGCTGGGTAGTGAAGGATTAGCCGCTTATTCAGACATCAGTACTTGGTTCGTGACGCTCTGGACCAAATGGGGAGCGCTGAGCAATGCAATCCTACTGCTGCTAATTGTTTCGTTCGTATGGATGAATGGAAATGCGTCTATGGCGGCAGCGACTCGTACGTTGTTCGCCATGGCAAGGGATGAAGCCGTGCCTTATTCAGGCAGACTTTCCGCGGTGTCCGTACTGTATCGTACTCCGCTTCGCGCGGTGCTTGTTGTATCTATTTTCGCAGGTATATCTTCATTGGTGCTCAAAGCGTTAGCAGCCGGTGCGATGACACCGCAGCACACACTTGCGCAACTGATTTTATTAAGTGTAGGAACGCTGCATATCGCACTGGCACTTCCAATTGGAGCTAAGTTTTATGGGGAAATAACGCACAGAAATCTTTCGAAGCTAAAAGGACCGTGGAACCTTGGCGCGTATGGGAAGTACGTCGATTCGATCGCGGTAATCTGGCTTGCAGGGAGCGCGGCTGCCTCATTTGTATTGCTGGATCCTGTTCTTCTTCTTTACTTAGCTTTCGCAGTGTTGATAGGCGGCCTACTCATCGAGTGGAAATACCGTGCGCTGCTCAAGAAGGTCCCGTTCAAGGTTGTGGGCTCGATTCGATTCAGCCGAAGATCGATTGATGAATGTATCAGAATTGAAAGAAAATTCCCGCAACATTAGGAATCCGCTCTTTCTACTTCTAAAACATGGCCCGGACATTGGGGAAATATAGACGCTGTCCGCGGAAAATATTTCCCCAAATGCTCGCGACTATTTCCCGGGGAAGCGCATGAAACAACACGAAAGGAGCACTTTCGACACGATCTGTAACAACGTGATCGAATAGGGGAAATCGTGTCAAAATCAGTATTGTTAACGGCATTAAGGATTGCAAAGCTTCCATATTCCGGCTTATAATTCGTTGTAATATACAGTTCTCGTTGAAGGAGGAGCAGGTATGGAGCTTGGAACATTGATTTCGATTAATACGGCTTTACCGGAAACCGTACAATTCGGTAAGAAAGATATAAGCACTGGCATCAATAAGAACCCGGTTGGAGCGCAGCCTATATATCTATCTCGTACCGGCTTGAAGGGTGATGGGCAAGGCGATCTCGTCTTTCATGGCGGCGCGGACAAGGCTGTTTGTGTGTACCCGGCAGAACATTTCCCCTATTGGGAAGAACGCTGGGAGCGCGAAGTACTCCCAGGGGCTTTTGGCGAAAATTTCACCGTTTCCGCACTGACGGAGCATGAAGTGTGTATTGGAGATGTTTGGAGCGTAGGCGAAACCGTGGTTCAAGTCAGCCAGCCCAGACAGCCCTGCTACAAGCTCGGGATGAAGCATCAATTGCCGGACCTTGCGCTTGAGGTGCAGACAAACGGCTATACCGGTTTCTACTTGCGCGTGCTTACTGAAGGCCATGTCAAGCAAGGGGACGAGCTGCTCCTAACGAAGAGGCATCCGGCTGCAATTACGATTGCAGAAGCAAACCGGGTCATGCACATCGACAAACAGGACAAAGCTGGTATGCTCACGCTGCTGGCTATCCCGGAGTTGTCGGAAAGCTGGCAGCAAACGCTGAATAAAAGGCTGGAGAAACTGGAGGCCGAATAAGAGCATTTGCAGAAGGTAGTCATGGCGACCGACAGGGGGCAGCAGCTTACATGGTTCAAATCAAAGAGGGCGAATATGCGGAATACTTGAAGGCTTATACGCTTGATTCCAATCGGAAGCTTGTACAAGAAGAGAGCGGGATGAACAATACAACTCGCATGGTTTACTCCGGTGCGGACAAGTTCGTACTCCGCATATATGAGAACCATCGTGACGAAGCGCTAATTATTACGGAGCATGCGATATTAAATGCACTCCAGAGGCAGCAGTTATCATTTGAAGTACCTCGAACGGTTCTCAATCACGCAAACAACTCGATAACGATAGGCTCAGACGGCAAACTGGCAGCCTTATATCGGTATATTTACGGGAACAGGCCGAAACCTGAGCTTGAATCGCATATAGCCGGTCTTGGCCATGCGGCCGGAGAGCTTTCTAATGCGCTGGCCCATTTAACTTTGAATCCGGAAACAGTGCCTCAATATAAACCGTATTACGAGCTCGAAGAAAACCACGGCTCGATGACGCGCGATGTTCTAATGGGGTTTTGTGAACGCTCTGAACGACTCTTAAACAGCCGAGAGAAGCTGGATGGACTTCTGCGTGAGCGCGAACAATTAACGGCGTTAAGAGAGCAGCTGGCTTCTCTGCCGGAGCAATGGATCCACGGCGATATTGTGTTCACGAATGCTGTAGCAGTTGGAAATCAGATAACGGGTCTGCTGGACTTTGAATTTTGCACGATCGATGCAAGAGCGATGGAGCTCGCCGTTGCATTAGCCGAGTTTCCAAGTGAAGACCATGAAGAAGCCCTTCGGCGCATTCAGCTGTTTTGCAGCGGCTATGGTGAAGCGGCGAAACTGACGGTAGAAGAAGTAATGATGCTTCCTGCGTTAATCAAACTGCGGATGATCGATGTATGTCTTCATTTTGCAGGCAGGCTGTTCGCAGGACTGGATTCGGACGCTATTTGGCAGGAACAGATTGATCGCGCGTCTTTCGTTTGCGTATGGGTCGATCGTTGGCATGATGAGCTGATGAACTCGTTTCGTCGCCATTTGATCTCATAGGACATGTAAGGCCGATCTATCTCCGCCGCGGAGAATGATCGGCCTTGTTTTATTCATATAGATAACATTATAATGTGATATTTCGGAAAACCGGAAGCATACATGCTGAAGCGGATGGGGAGGCATGCAGATGAAGAGTACGGCTGAGCTGCTGGGTTACGGACCGAATGATCGATTGTTGATTATTAACGCGGATGATTTTGGCTTGTGTCATTCCAGCAATAAAGGCATTCAGAAGCTGCTTGAGGGCGGAATTGTTTCATCGGCTACCATCATGATGCCTTGCGCATGGGCAAGAGAAGCGGGAGTATGGAGCGCCAGCCATACGCTCATGGATGTCGGCGTCCACTTCACGCTGACGAGCGAATGGGATGTGATGAAATGGGGGCCGGTTTACCGCGGCGGATCAACGGAGTCACTAGTAACGATGGAAGGGTATTTTCACAGGGATTCCAAATCGTTCGAGCGCAGGGCTGACGCGGAACAGGTGAAACAGGAGCTCATTGCACAGGTTGAGATGGCGCTGCAGATGGGCGTTAATGTAACTCACACGGATAACCATATGGGAAGCTTATATGGACTGCAGACCGGAAGACATTTTCTGGGGGAAGTGTTTGATGTGTGTGCCGGCTATCGGCTGCCATTTCGGCTTCCGCGGTTCTTGCAGCTGGAATCGGGCGCACCTGCGCCTCCGGAGCTGGCTTTGCAGGCACTTAAGCATGCAGCAGAAGCTGATCGAAGAGGGGTCGTCGTGCTGGACTATCTCGTGGCGCTGCCGTTTCAATCGAAGCCCGGGGAAACGTATGCGCAGTTTAAGGATCAGATGATTGCCTTGCTGAAACGGCTAAAGCCAGGCGTATCCGAGCTAATTATCCATCCGGCGCTTGTGACTGACGAGCTGACCGCCTTTCACTCAGAGCCGCTGAAACGTGGGATGGAAATGGATATTTTCCGTGATAAAGAAGTACAAGATGTGATGCATTACGAGGGA
Organism: Paenibacillus rhizoryzae; assembly: GCF_059686995.1. Lineage (NCBI taxonomy): Bacteria > Bacillati > Bacillota > Bacilli > Caryophanales > Paenibacillaceae > Paenibacillus > Paenibacillus rhizoryzae. The sequence goes on from NZ_JCAALT010000001.1 coordinate 728,098, forward strand.
ATCAAACAAATCGGCTGGAAGGAATTAAGGCACTATCAGCGCCGCAATTCGCGGCCATGATTCGGGAATGCAGGGCTGTCCATGTCGGAAATGAACAGCTGCTGTGTTAGCTTTGTTTATTGAATTGGGACAAGCTGTACTAGAACAGCATGAGGGACATTCGTCTGTATTACTGTTTTTGCGATCCTGTTTAGGAAAGAAACGCTATTCGCCACTTCCATGTAATGGTATACTGATAGTTGTGAATTATATAAGTATTCAGTTAATTCGGGAAGGGAGTGGAGCAAGTGGCGGTACTTCCAAAACAGAATGATCTTGGATTCTTTGAAATTCGATTGGAATCAATAGGCGGATTGGGCGCTAACTTGGCCGGAAAGATGTTAGCTGAAGCGGGTGTAGTTGGAAGCGGTTTCAATGGGGTCAGCTTCTCCTCCTATGGATCAGAGAAGAAAGGCTCGCCGGTAAAGGCGCATATTCGGTTCTGCGATATGGAGACGAATATCCGCGACACGACACCGGTCGAGCGCCCTCATATCGTTGGGGTGTTTCACGAGAACTTGTCCAAAACCGTTAATGTAATCAGCGGGATCTACGAGGACAGCATGGTGCTGGTGAATTCTAGCAAAACAACCGATGAATTGAAGCAGAAAATGAAATTGTCCGCTGGTACACTCGCAGTAATTGATGCTACAGGCATTTCGCTTGAAGAGAACAATCGCGTGAACATGGCGATGCTTGGCGCTTTATTCCGACTCTGCACCTTCCTGGATTTTGAGCATATGAAAGGAATAATCCGGAAGTCGCTGGAGAAGAAATATCCGCAGGCTGTCGAACCGGCACTGCGAACGTTCCAACGCGGGTTCGATGAAGTGAAGTTCCAGACGTATGTGCTTCCTGAGGGGGAGAGCATGCCTCAGCCGACACGGTGGGATGTTCCATCACTTGGCTATGAGACGCAGCCAATGGGCGGGATGATCATAAATCCCGGGAACAGCGTGCTGAAGGATATCAGTATTTCAAGGCAAGGCATGATGCCGCATTTTGACGATGAGAAATGTATTCACTGCGCAGCTTGCGACACTGCGTGTCCGGACTTCTGCTTCGTATGGGAAGAGCAGCCGGATAAGAAGGGTCGTCCGCAAATGTTTCTGCAGGGAATCGATTACCAATATTGCAAGGGTTGCTTGAAATGCGTCGTAGCTTGTCCGACCGAAGCGCTTGCTTCTGAACGCGAGACGGATGGTTACGGCGAACAACACCGAGTGCCGCACAAGTTTGATTGGGCAAAAGCGAATTAACGTCGTGTAGGGTTTGCACGGAAGAGAGGAGCGATACAATGGCCATTGAAATCAACAAAGAAGTGAGCAGAGGTAAAGTAGAGCAGCGTATGGTCTATGAGTCAGGGAATGAGATGGCGGCGTACGCCGCACATCAAATTAACTATCACGTTATGGGTTATTTCCCGATTTCACCATCAACAGAGGTTGCCCAGTTCCTCGATCTGATGAAAGCGAACGGGCAGCATGATATTAAATTGATTCCCGCAGACGGCGAGCATGGTTCCGCAGGAATTTGCTATGGCGCGTCCGCAGCCGGCGGTCGCGTATTTAATGCGACAAGCTCCAATGGGTACTTATATATGCTGGAGCAAATGCCGGTCCAATCCGGTACGCGTTTCCCGATGGTTATGAATCTCGTATGCCGTTCGGTTTCCGGACCGCTCGATATTCATGGCGATCACTCCGATTTGTACTTCGCACTCAATACCGGCTGGCCGATCTTGATGTGCCGCGATCCGCAAGCTGTGTATGATATGAACATTATGGCGCTTAAGCTTGCCGAAGATCCGCAGGTGCGTCTGCCTGTTCTTGTCGCTTCAGACGGTTACTTCACTTCGCATCAGAAACGCCGCGTTCAAACCTTTGCCCATCGCGCCGATGTACATGCTTTCGTTGGCGAGCATTCGCCGGAAGGCTTCAAGCATGTGCTCGACCGCAACAATCCGATCACTGTTGGTCCTTACATGAACGAACCCGATTATATCAACAACTGCTATCAGCAGTCGATGGCGATGTATAACGCAGGCGAGGTGTTCGATCGTATCCGCGCCGAGTATGCGGAACTAACCGGACGCGACTATCCAATTCTGGATCAGTATCGGATGGATGACGCTGAAGTCGCAGTGTTCTTGATGAATTCCGCATCGGAAATTATCAAAGACGTCGTGGATCAGCTGCGTGCGAAAGGGATTAAAGCAGGCTCGATTGCGCCGAATATGATTCGTCCGTTCCCTGCGAAGCAAATCGCCGAAGCGCTGCGAGGCGTCAAAGCGGTCACGATCGGCGATCGCGCAGATTCCTATGGCGGTCATGGCGGCAACATGACGAATGAAATTAAAGCGGCGCTGTTTACGCAAGGCGTTCGAGACACGCTCGTCATCAGCCGGATTTACGGTTTGGGCGGCAAAGATTTCTACGCGGAAGACGGGCATCACCTGTTCGAACTGGCTATCGAGGCGGCACAATCAGGCAAAGTCGATGTTCCGTTCGACTATTGGGGCCACACGCCGGGTGATCCGGAGAAGGCGCCGAAGCGCGTCCTTGAACCGCTCAAGTATGAGGAGCTGAAGACAGGACTGATTACGGTTGACCGTGATGAGACTACCGGCAAGCTGAAGGTTAAGGTTCCTCCTGTACGCCAGCTGACGAAGAAACCGAAACGGCTTGCGCCGGGTCATGGAGCTTGTCCGGGCTGCGGTATCTTCTCCGGCTTGGAGTTATTCTTCAAGGGGATTGAAGGCGATATTGTCGCCCTCTACCAAACCGGCTGTGCAATGGTTGTAACGACAGGTTTCCCGTACTCCTCGCATAAAGCGACTTATATCCATAACTTATTCCAGAACGGCGCTGCAACGCTGTCAGGCGTTGTTGAGATGTTCTGGGAACGCAAACGCCGCGGCGAGCTGGATCAATATGGCTTGAAGGATGATTTCACCTTCGTCATGATTACAGGCGACGGCGGGATGGATATCGGAATGGGGCCAGCAATCGGAAGCGCGTTGCGTAACCATAAGATGATCATTCTGGAGTACGATAACGAGGGATACATGAATACGGGCGCTCAACTTTCGTATTCAACACCGCTTGGACACCGTACTTCTACTTCCAACGTAGGCAAACATCAAGGCGGCAAGCTGTTCCACCACAAGGATACGGCGCAAATTATGGCAGCTACGAACATTCCGTACGTATTTACAGGCTCGGAATCGCTGCCGCAGGATCTGCTCCGCAAAGCGGCTAAGGCGCAATATTATGCGCAGAATGTCGGACTTGTGTATGGGAAAATCCTCATTTCCTGTCCGCTGAACTGGCTTTCGGAGGAGAAAATCGGTCAAACCTTGATCGATGAAGCCGTTAACACGTGCTTCTTCCCGATGTATGAGGTTGAAGAAGGCGTCACGACGATTACGTATAACCCGGAAGAGAAGGGGAAACGAATCCCGCTTGGCGACTGGCTTAAGAATATGGGCAAAACCAAACATATGACGCGCCCGGAATATGCCGAAGCGCTCAAGTCGTTCGAGGATGAAGTGGAACGCCGCTGGCTCCGCCTGAAAGCGAAACACGAGAATTTATACTTGTAGGATCTGATAGGCGCGGCGGCGAATAATCGGCCGCGCCTTTTGTTTTGAACTTTACCATTAGAAGGGGAGCCGGAGCACAATGCCCATCGTATTGCGTCATCGCATAACCGGAGAAATCGCATGTGGAATGCTGAGAAATGTGTATGATTTTGCATACTATGGCGCTCTCTGGTGGGAGGATATAAATGCGGCGGAACAGCTGGCCGAGCAGGCCCTTGTCGAGAGGAGTTTCATCGAGCCATACGCAGACTGGGATCTTCTTGAAGTGAAGGAAGAGCGGTTAAAGCTGTTTAATGTGAAGCTGAACAATAATCCGGCTAGAAAAATAGTGCTAGAGCAAGATGGAGCCATCACGCTGCTGAAGTCATAGTGTTAGTGTAGGAGGGTAAGAGGCGAATGGATGTGACGGATCATTCCTATTTTCAGCAGATCAAAGGGCTGAGCTCTGATGTGGAAATAGAGGCGTTCGGCTTGGAGCTCAGATCGGGAGGATTCACGGCAATTCGAAGATTTCTGGATGACTTCCGGCAGTATTTACGTGCATTTACCGATGAGGAAGGTGAGTTTGCGCTAGAACTGCTGCGGCGCGGGCAGCTTGCAGTACCCGAGCCAGGCCGGACAAGCCCGTCGTGGACATACATTTGGCGCGAATTCACAGGCATCATTCGGACTAAGCGGCATGTGTTTGAATCCATATCGGAGGACCAGCGGAGCGGGGAATGGCAGGTGCTGCTCGATAATCCGTTCAGCAATCAGAACATCACGGTTTATCCGGCATTAACCTTCATCGAAGCCGTCTACATGTTTGCGTATTTCCGAACGGAGCTGCTGCATAATGAATATATCCGGCTGCAGAAGATCGCGACGGTGATGACCTTCCAGGGCATCGATGAGGACGGCGTTCAGCCAATCGTGAGTCTATAAAAGTACCAAAAAGGCTTTGAATCTACCGAAAGCGGCTGCGCCGTATCGGGATTCAAAGCCTCTTTCGTTTGCTAAATATGCGCGCTTGTGATGATTACGATAATGCGCCAGTTCGCATGAGATGCGCGGCGATCTTCCGACCATGGAACCGCCCGGATTCGATAAAGATCTCGTTGGCTTCCCGCCGCGAAGCGACAACGCCGGCCAAATAAATACCCGGAACATTGCTCTCCATCGTCTCATCGTTGAAAGTCGGGTAACCTTCTTCCTCGATCGTTACGCCGAAGGAGGCAAGAAATGCGCGATCCGGATGGAATCCGGTCAAAGCAAGCACGAAATCATTTGGCAGCTCGTCGCATCCGATGTTACTTTCGATCGTGACGCTTCGCGGATGGATCGCAATGACGCGGGAAGCAAAGCGCATCTGGATGCGTCCTTTCGAGACGAGGCTCTCGAAGATCGGGCGCACCCAAGGTTTGATGCTCGAAGAATATTGCTCGCCACGATAAACGACGGTGACCTTCGCGCCAACTCGCTCTAGCTCCAGAGCCGCATCAATCGCCGAATTGCTGCCGCCGATAATGGCGACCTGCATGCCGGTGTAGGGATGGGCTTCGCGGAAGAAATGCGTCACTTTATCGGACTTCTCACCGGGAATACCAAGCTCATTCGGGTGATCGAAATAGCCGGTCGCGATGATGACGGCTTTGGCTTGATAGCGGTGTAACTCGCCGTGACGGTTGGAGCTCTCTAAGACGAAGCTGCCGTCTTGCTGCGGATGAATTGCCGTAACGGCTTCATACGCATTTATGCGAACTTCACGCCGCAGAGCAACGCTGCGATAGTAATTGAGCGCTTCAACGCGGGACGGCTTCTCGTTCGCCGTCGTAAACGGTATACCGGCGATTTCGAGCAGCTCCGGGGAGCTGAAGAAGTGCATGTAGGTCGGGTATTGCGATATCGAATGAACGACATTGCGCTTCTCGATCATAAGCGGGTCGATGCCTATTGCCTGCAATTCAATAGCTGCAGCCAGCCCGCATGGACCGGCACCGACGATGATTACTTGTTCGTTATGCATAAGTTCGGGATCAACTCCAATACACATTTAACATTAGGGCAGGGACCAGTCTTATTTTAGCACAGCTTCCAAGCAGTTGCTTCCTGTAAAACAAGCATTTAGCTCTGTGTACGTGATTGGTTATGTTGTATAATAAGCTAACACTTATCAGAGAGAGTTTGACTACAGTCAAACTCCCTATTACAAGGGGGAGATAGAATGCGACGGCGATTTGTCATTGAAGCCGTAATGGTAGCAACATATGGTCATTTGCTCGTACCAAGCCGGCCTGTCGATTTTGTCTTGCCATATTCGACAATTATGGAACTCTACGATATGAAAGCGGGAACGGATCCCGTTATGGATGATCCCGAGGACGACGCCCATGTGAAAGGTAAGATCGGCGAGCTTATCGCATTCTTCGAGGACCCGTTCAACAAGAAGAAGATTGAGCGCGCGCTGCAAATGCCTTGGCGTGAAAGTTCACCGCTGCTGCTGGATGATAAGATCCAATTCACCATCGTGCATGCGGTGGATAACGCGCATTACGGCGAATACTTTGACCCGATCGAAACGGAGCTGCTGCTGACTTCCATGAAGCTTAGCGTGCCTCTGCTGTCGGATCAATTCGAGTTTCAAGATAAGCTCCTGGAGGCTGAAGTGCCTGTCCAGGTATATGATATCGAGGATTTCGAATTCGCGGTTGAACAAGGAATTACGGCTGCGGATTTCGAGCCTTCCAGCGATTTGTAAACCGCTGATAAAGGGAGCATGACCGTATTTGGGCTGATATAGACCGATTATCGGCGAAAATAAATTTCACGAGAGCCTCTTGCGCGCTGCCGGAAGTGGTGTTAAGATTTGGATGTTCCAATTAACGGAAAACGACGAAAGGAGGGCGATGGACATGGTAAACACTTTTGTTGATGTGCGCATGAAGAATTTATTCAGGTCCATCGGCCCGACTTCTTTCACAGACTGCAGCCTTAAGTAGCTGTATACCCGTCTGTGTATAAGGAGATCTTGAGCCATGTGGCTTGAGGTCTCCTTTTTTGTTGCCGTCATGGAACCTGCGCATGTGTTGTTTAAAGGGGGAATACAACAATGAAAAATTTGGTTCGCTTATTGCGCTACTTACGTCCGAGTACGCGATGGGTCGTCATCTCGCTGCTGATGATGCTGCTTGGAACGCTGATTGATTTGATCGCGCCATGGATGCTGAAGCTGATCTTCGACGAAGGCATTGCCGATAGCAATGTGAAGCTGATCCTTGCTTTGATACTAGGTTTGGCGGGCATTCAAGTCGTGAAAAGTATCGCGATGTTCGTCCAAGGCCGAGCGCAAGAGCTTGTCGGGCAAAATGTCGTCTTTACGCTGCGGGAGCAGCTCTATAACCATCTGCAGCGGTTGTCCTTCAGCTACTACGATAAAGCGCAGACGGGGCAGCTGATGTCCCGGATGACAGGCGATATCGAATCCGTGAAGAACTTTATCGGTTTCGGTGCGATGGCAATGTTTACAGGGGTCATGACTTTTGTAGGCACAATCGTCTTCATGGCGTTCATCCAGTGGCAGGTTACGCTGCTCTGTATGGCGAGCGTTCCGCTGCTGCTGCTGGCGCTGTTCCAGTTTAACAAGAAGGTTGGTCCGGCTTGGGGTCAGATTAGAGAGCAAATGGGCAAGTTGACGACAACCTTGCAAGAGAATATCTCGGGTATTCGCGTTGTTAAAGCATTTGCCCGCGAGAACGTTGAACAATCCAAGTTCGAGGAACGCAACGATCAGAACTTCGAAACGAATATGGACCGGGCGAAGCTTGAGGCCAAATCGTTCCCGCTGATGAACTTCTACGGAGGTCTTGTCTTTCTGACGATGGTGTGGGTCGGGGCTTATTTCGTGGCAAAGGGTAAAATGTCACTGGGTACGTTCATGGCGTTTCAGTGGTATACGTGGGGAATCATCTGGCCGCTTAACATGCTCGGCTGGCAGATCAACATCATGCAGCAGGCGATCAAAGCCGCGCCTCGTGTGTTCGAAGTGCTGGATACGCCGGTAGATATCAGCTCGGAGTCAGGCGCGAACGAGGATACGGAACGAATCGAAGGGAATGTCAGCTTCGAAGGTGTCTCCTTCCACTTCGCCGATCAAGATCCGGAGCAAGACGCCGGTATTCTGGAGGATATCTCGCTTGGGGTGAAGCGGGGTGAAGTGATCGCCGTGCTTGGCGCAACAGGCTCCGGCAAGAGCAGCTTGATCGCTTTGATGTCGCGGTTCTATGATGTCAGCCAAGGGCGGCTGCTGATTGACGGCGTGGATGTTCGGGACTATGAGCTTGAAGGGCTCCGCCGCAAAATCGGCATCGTACCGCAGGAGACGTTCCTGTTCTCCGCGACGATTCGGGAGAACATCGCATACGGGGTGCCGGAAGCGATGCAAGAGCAGATTGAATGGGCATCGCGCAAAGCTCAAATTCATGGCTTCATCGAAACATTGCCGCATGGCTATGACACCATTATCGGCGAGCGGGGCGTCGGACTGTCCGGCGGACAGCGGCAGCGTGTCGCGCTTGCGCGCGCCATTCTGATGGATCCGCCGATTCTCGTGCTGGATGAAGCAACGGCAAGCGTCGATACGGCTACGGAATCCGCTATTCACGAGGAGCTGCTCGAGGTTATGAAGGGACGCACAACGTTCATTATCGCGCAGCGACTATCCTCCGTAAAACGTGCGGATCGTATTGTCGTGCTTGACGGAGGCAAGATTGTGCAGCAGGGAACGCATAAAGAACTATTCGAGCAAGAAGGGTTCTTCCGAAATCTGTTCCAGATGCAAGAGGCTGCAGCAGCCAGATAATCGTTACATTAATGGCATAAAAAATAATCATTAACGTCATAAAGGAGGGAAACCTCAATGAGTCAAGTCGAATGGGATTCGGGCGAAGATTTAGAAGAGAAGCCGTTTAACCGTGCGTACATGAAGCGATTGTTTCGCTATGTCCTCCCTTATCGCAAAGTCCTTGGCATCGTCCTCGTTATTGTCCTATTCAACATGGGTCTTAGTCTCGCGGAGCCGCTGCTGCTAAGGTATATCATTGACGAAGGGATCTTGAAGCAAGACTTCTTCGTCATTAATATGATTGGTTTTACCCTGCTGGGGATTAGAGCAGCAGGCTGGCTGTTTGGCTACCTGCACACCAGATTCATCAATTTTACCGGACAACGAATTTTGTTTGATCTGCGTCAGCAATTATTCAATCACTTGCAATCCTTATCATTCCGCTTCTTCGATGGCAGACCCGCCGGTAAGATCATGTCCCGCATCACGAACGACACGAACGCGATTGGCGAGCTCATCAACGGTGGATTAATTACGCTGGTGATGGAGTTTACGCATCTGATCGGCATCGTCGTCATACTGCTCTGGATGGATTGGAAGCTGGCCTTGTTATCCTTCATTACACTGCCGCTCCTTTACTTGGTTGTTGGCAAAATGCAATCCAAAATCGAAGGCTCTTGGTCGCGTTCCCGTAAAACGATGTCCGCAATCAACGGCAATTTGAATGAGACGCTGCAAGGCATTCGCGTCATTCAAGCGTTCTCTCGTCAATCCGAGAACAACAAGCGGTTCGAGAAGCTGAATACGCGCAACAAGAATGCGTTCATGCGGGCTGTGACGCTGGAATCGATCGTTTTCCCATCCGTTGAGATGATCGGGATGATCGGCACCTGCATTGTGCTGTGGTTCGGCGCGCAAGCTGTAATGGATAACGAATTAACGCTGGGCTTCATTATGGCGTTTATCAATTACCTGTGGCGTTTCTGGGGACCGCTCAGCGCGCTCTCCAAAGTGTATAGCCAGGTACTATCCGCAATGGCTTCGGCTGAACGGATTTTCGAAATTCTGGACTCTGAGCCGGAAGTGAAGGATCGTTCGAATGCGAAGCCGATGAAGACGATCCAAGGCGAGGTTGTATTCGAGAATGTAGCGTTCCGCTATGAAGCGGATAAACCGGATGTGCTGAAGGATATCAATCTTCATATTAAACCTGGGCAGCGTGTTGCGCTTGTGGGTCCCACCGGTGCAGGAAAGAGTACGATCGTCAATCTGCTCATGCGTTTCTATGATACAACCGGAGGCCGTATTCTGATCGATGGCCAGGAAGTGAAGGATGTTACGCTGGAGTCGCTAAGACGTCAGATGGGGATCGTGCTGCAAGATTCGTTTATCTTCTCCGGTACAATAGAAGAGAACCTGCGCTACGGCAACGAGGATGCATCCGATGAGGCGCTGCGCCGCGCTGCGGAGAATGTGCGCATCGACAAGTTTGTCTCCCAATATGCGGACGGTTATCAGACCCAGGTGGAGGAACGTGGTTCGAAGCTGTCCGTCGGCCAGCGCCAGCTGCTTGCCTTCGGGCGGGTGCTGCTCTCTGATCCGCGCATTCTGATTCTGGATGAGGCTACATCTAGCGTAGATACAGAAACGGAGCAGCACATTCAAGCCGCGCTGCACACGATGCTCGAAGGCCGTACAGCCTTTATTATTGCGCATAGGCTCTCCACGATCCGCGATGCCGATATCATTCTCGTCGTTAAAGACGGCCGCATTTCCGAGCAAGGCTCACATGATGATCTAATGAAGCAAAATGGTCTCTACAAGAAGCTTTATATGACGCAATTCGAGATGCAGCAGTCGCTTGCGATGCAAACGGGTGCTTAAGATTCGCTTGGACAGCAGCTCCTGACTCGGGGGCTGCTCTTTATTTGTTGCTAGATAGGCTCTTAATCGCGAGATTGGACAGATGTTCACGTTTCGAGCCGTTCCCGCATGGGTAAACTATATAAATGAATTGACATTCGACCGCAAATTTAATAAGCTTACAAGGAATTTTCAAATCTACAAAACAGGAGATTGATTATGAAATTCAATATGAAAATTAAAGATTTTGCAGCTGCAGACATTAATGTAGCAGATGGACTATATCATTTTGTCGTTACAATGTCCGATAACACCCAATGCCGACTGATCTTCACGAAGAAGCCGGATTGGAAATTGATTGGTGTTAACCGTCTTCTTACGGTTCCTTGCCCAATCTGCAGAAGAGATTACTATTGCAACTGCATGACCAAGTATGTAGAAGCATTTGAGCGCGAAGTGCTCGACAAAGAGCTTATTTCTTCCGTTCTGTAATTTTTCAAGCCGTCATTCATGACTGCCCCTTGCATCGCGAGTATCGCTCTGCTATACTAACGAGCAATAAGCACACAGGCCGATGATGAGCATCCAACTCGGAGGCGTTGCGTACAGAGTTTGACGGCAATTCGGTTGCCGTTCCAGGCTCTCCAAGCATTCCGGTACCGCACCGTTATCGGCGGATCTGAGAGAGTCGATCATGCGATTGGCTAATTTGGGTGGCACCGCGAGCGCGTTCTTCGTCCCATTGTTATGGGACAAAAGGAACGCGTATTTTTGTTTGTCTCCATCGACTAAACAAAACAAAGGGAGTGCTAACCATATTAAACATCACGACGATCAGACAGCAAGCGAAGGAATATCAACAAGCCGCAGATTGGAAAAAGATATGGATATCGATCGAAGAGCTCCTAGTGGTCGATGACCGCAGGCGAGAGCTGCTTCAAATAACGGAAACGCTTCGTGCGGAGAGAAACAGACGCTCGAAGGCGATTGAGCAGTTGATGCTCGAAGGCCGTAAGGAAGAAGCGGCGCCGTTGAAACGGGAAACGACGGAGCTGCTGCAGCAGCTTAAGCAAACGGAGGCGCAGTATCGGCAGACTATGTTCCGCTACGAGGATCTGATGCTGCGCGTCCCTAATTTGACTTCGGCGGATACTCCGCTTGGAGCCAGCGACGAGGACAATGTTGAGCTTCGCAGAGTCGGGGACATTCCCGACTTTGCGACTTTCCTGCCACAAAGCCATGTGGAAATCGGACAGCGGCTGGGAATGGTGGATTTTGCGCGCGGGGTTAAGATTGGCGGGACGCGGCAATATGTGCTGGCCAATTACGGACTTCAGCTGCACCGAGCCGTTCAGCAGCTCGCGCTCGACATGCTGATGGATAAAGGCTTCGACCTGATGGATGTGCCCGCTATGGTGAAAGAGGAAACGCTTGTTTCGTCGGGGTATTTTCCGGCCAATCGCGACCAGACGTTCGGCATTCAAGGGGAGGATAAGTGGCTGATCGGGACGTCGGAGGTGCCGCTTATCTCGTTGTATAGCGGGGAGCTTCTAGATCTCGCGACTCCGAAACGGCTTGGCGCTGTTAGCCCATGTTATCGCAGCGAGGTTGGATCGGCGGGTCGCGACGTGCAAGGGCTATATAGGGTTCGTCAGTTTGCGAAAGTGGAGCAGGTCGTCTTGTGTGCTGCCGATCTTCCGCTGGCGTTATCGCTGCTGGAGCAAATGACAGCGACGAGTGAAGAGCTGCTGCAGCTTCTCGAGCTGCCGTACAGAGTGGTTGCGGTGTGCGCCGGCGATATGTCGCAGAAGAATTATAAGCAGTACGATATCGAGACTTGGATGCCGAGCCGCGGCAGCTATGGAGAGACGCATTCGGCTTCGCTGCTGCTTGATTTTCAAGCCAGACGCTCGAATATTCGCTATATGGATGAGAACGGCAAACCGCAATATGCCTACACGCTTAATAATACGATGGTCGCCACGCCGCGAATTCTGATACCGCTTCTGGAGAACCATCAGCGCGAGGATGGTTCGATCTATATCCCGCCGGCACTTCGTCCTTATATGAGGGGACTTTCGGAGCTTCGCTAACGGTCTTCAATCGGGTCTAGCCTCTCTACTAGAATGGGGGTATACTTGAGAGGATGTACTTCCATTCGCTGGAAAACGAGAGGAGCAGGCAGGATGAGTTTAAGTAAAATCAGTCAAACGGCAGATCGAATTCGTTCCAATGTCAGTAAAGTCATCGTAGGGAAAGAAGATATCGTCGACAAATTAATTATCGCTATTCTAACGTCCGGCCATGTGCTGCTGGAGGATGTACCGGGGACTGGGAAGACGCTGCTCGCCAAAGCACTTGCCAAGTCGATTGACGGCGCGTTCAAACGGATTCAATTTACGCCGGATTTGCTCCCGTCCGACCTGACGGGCATACACTTCTATAATCAGAAGGCCGGCGAATTTGAATTTCGGCCGGGTCCGCTGTTCGCGAACATCGTGCTGGCAGATGAGATCAACCGCGCAACTCCGCGGACGCAGTCCAGCTTATTGGAGTGTATGGAGGAGCGACAAGTAAGTATCGATGGCACGACCCATGCGCTTGGTCGTCCGTTTCTCGTTATTGCGACGCAGAATCCGATCGAGCAGCAGGGGACGTTCCCGCTGCCGGAGGCGCAGCTTGACCGCTTCCTGTTCAAAATCAAGATGGGCTATCCGACTACGGAGGAAGGCATTTCCATCATGAAGCGGTTTATGGCGGACAGCCCGCTGGAGCAGTTGGAGCCGGTTATCGGAGCGGACGAAATAGAAGCCGCCAAACAGCTGTACACGAGCATTCAAGTGAGCGAGGACCTGCTGGGCTATATGCTTGCGATCGTGGAAGCGACCCGCGTACATCCGGATGCGGCGCTCGGCGCAAGTCCGCGAAGCAGCCAGGCGCTGCTGCGTGCCTGCCAGGCGCATGCGGCAATCAAGGGCAGGGACTATGTCCTGCCGGATGATGTTAAGGCTATGGCGGTGCCGGTGCTCGCTCACCGTATCGCGCTGAGAAGCGTACAGCGGATGCGTCCTGAAGCCGCGGAGCAGGTCATCAGAAGCATTCTTGGATCTGTCTCGGTGCCAGCGGATTCGCCGCTTGTCGGCCGGACTTAAGGAAGCCGGCCGTGGAGGGAGATGAAGCATGGGCATTCATTGGTATATTCTAAGCGCGCTCTTCGTCATCGTGGTGCAGCGGTATATTTTCCGCTACTTCGGGATGAAAGGCGTGACGTACTCGCGGACGTTCAATGTGGCGACCTGCTTTGAGGGCGACCGCATTGAGATGGTGGAGCGGTTAGTGAACCGTAAATTAGTGCCTGTGCCGTGGCTTCGTGTCGAATCGTTGCTGCACACCGGATTGAAATTCGAAAGCGATTCCAATTTCGCGGTAAGCCACGGACAATTTTATCAAAATCATCGCAGCCTATTCAGCCTTATGGGCAATAAACAATTGAAGCGCCGCCACACGGTTCTGGCAGCTTCGAGGGGCTGTTACCGGCTCACCAGCGCTTCGCTGACGTTTGGCGATCTGTTCGGGATGTTCAGCTCATGGCGGTCCGTACCGCTTGAAGTGGAGCTGCTCGTGTACCCGCAGCCTGCTGATCGTTCGCTAATTCAGCTTCCTTCACGGAGCTGGCAGGGCGATATCGCGGTGCGCAGATGGATCGTGGAAGATCCCTTCTACATTAGCGGCGTTCGGGAGTACCGTCCGGGCGATTCTTTCAAAATGATCAATTGGAGCGCCACCGCGCGCACAGGCTCGATGCAGGTCCACCGTCGCGACTACACGGCAGATTACCGGCTTATCGTCTTGCTGAACGTTGAGGATCATGCCGGGATGTGGGAAGCAGTCAACAATCCGGCTCTCATAGAAGAAGGCATCCGTTATGCGGCTGCGATTCTGCAATATGCGACCGAGCAAGGCGTTGAAACGGCCTTCGCGAGCAACGGCCATGAGCTGGACCATCCGGAAACGGTCATGAAGGTGGAACGAGGAAGCGGAAGCGAGCATTTGACGCATTTGTACGGTCAGCTCGCGAAGCTTGTTATTGTGCGTACGCAGCCTTTCGATGCGATGGTGGAGCAGCTCAGCTCCCAGTGGGAGGAACGCTGCGATGTCGTCATCATCTCGGCCTTCATGAGTGATCCCATCGAGCGGGAAATGGCAAAGCTTCGCAGTGACGGCCATTCGGTAGATTGGCTGCCGATTGCGGGAGTGGAGGTCGCTGCCGGATGAGTGCCCAGCATGCAAAAGGAAACGTGCTTCAGCCTATTTTCTCGCTAATCGTATCGGGTTTGATCGAATTGTTGCTGCTTATGCCGATCTATCTTGCTATTTATGTATGGAAACCGAAATTTGAATTGCCGTTGCCTGAGATGATGCTTCTGCTGCTTGCAGGCTATATGGCCGGATGCGGGCTTAACTTGCTGGTGAAGTTTGCGCATTCGTTTGGCAGAGGCGTCCTGGCTGTGATTCTATCGGCCGCAAGCTGCTTTCTATTGTTTGGTTTGACGGTAGATGCAATTGTTCCGTTCCTTTATTTGACGGCTGCCCTGTTTCGGGGTTCGAGTTACCCGGTGACACACCCGTTATTGCGTCACCTGCCGCGAACCTATGTGATGGGGACATCGTTTTATTTTGCCGGATCAGTCGTGTATCAATTTAAGGATGGCTTCAGCACGTATCACACCTTTTATCTGATTGCAGGCTTGCTTACGCTTGGCCTGACGCTGTATCAGACGAATCGCAGTACGGTTAGCCGAGAGACGCTCTCCGGAGATGCGAAACCGATCGTAGACTATACCGTGCGCAGACATAATCGGCTCTTCGTCGGCGTTGCTGCAGCGGTATCCGTTCTCATTGTGCTCAGTTACCAGCTGCAGGCGATGTTTGGGGCTCTCGGCCGAGAAGTCAAGGATCTTCTGGGGGGGCTATTAAGCGGAAGCGGGGACAAATCAGCCGCGCCGCCAACCGGGGCCGAGACGCAGCAAATGCCCGAAATGCCGCCGATCGATGGTGCGTCGAAGGGACTGCCGCTATGGGTAGAGATCATCCTGTACGGCATCGCGGCTATCATGCTTGGATTTGTACTCTGGCTCGTGCTTCGCAAGCTGAAGGAGCTGCCGGAGTGGTTGAAACAACTCCGTAATAAACTCGCCCAGCTGTTCCGCAGGGATGCGGCCCGGACGACAAGCGGGTATGTCGATGAAGTGGAACGGATTCGCAGCACCGGCAATCGGTTCACTTCATGGCGCAACCGTTCCAAAGAGCAGAAGCTCAAGTGGAAGGATCTTGCGGATAATGAAGCGCGCGTTAGGTACTTGTATCGCCGCTGGGTGGGCAGTTTCGTGAAGAAGGGGTATTCGTTTAAGCCGCATTTGACGCCGAATGAAATTGGTTCGGATGTGCAGTCGCTCAGCAGGATAAATGGCGCTGTTGAAACAAATCCGCTCCTTGCTGCTTACCAGCGCGTGCGTTATGGAAAACAACCGATTTCGGATGAATTGCTGGAGGAGCTTGTCCGCCGTGATGGAGGGCTAAAGCGCTGATTGGTACGAAATGACATAATCATCCTCTTGAAGGGGCAATCTAATGCGGAATAAGGATACCGCACAGGAGGCTCACTATGGAGATGCAAGGTCAATCGAACATAAACAGTCAACAGCTGAGTTATGAGCAGTTCCAAGAACAGATCAAGCAAAGACAGCAGCAAGAGCAGCTTCAGGCCCAGCAGGCGCTTCGCAATGCTGGCTTGGACCCTAAATCACAGCAGGTTCAGCAGGTTGTTCAGGAGCTGTACAACATTGAGCGCGAGCTGAAGCTTGCCGAGAATCAGCTGCAAATGCAAATGGATGCGCAGAAGCGTCAAATTCAGCTCATTCAACAGAAGATCCAGCAAGCCATGGCACAAGTGAAGAGTTCGCTTGGCTCGCAGTCGAACCAAGCCGGCTCTCAACCGAACCCCTATATGCAATAAGATTCGCGGATTAAGTTCAATAAAACCTTCTCACTGCAACGTCTGGGACGTGCAGCGAGGAGGTTTTTTTTGCATACAATATGTAAATTAACATTACATTATTCTCTTGAATATTTTCATAGAGCATCCTATTATGTTATATAACATGACATATATGGCTAGTTGATGTTTTCCTTTATGATACCTGTATGTGAGATCTAGGAGGTGGCGGCGGTGGATATGGCTCCGATATTGGTCGAACTGGCAGATAAACGAAGCGAAGAAGCGGCTGTTCTGGCCACGATTATTCGTGTAAGCGGTCACTCCTATCGCAAAGAAGGGGCGGCTATGCTGTTTTTTGCTAACGGCAGGAGGGTTGGGAGTTTAAGTCCCGGCTGCTTGGAAGAGGATCTGGATGCGAGAGTGGAAGAAGTGCTGAGGAGCGGAAATCCTGTCTTAGTGAGCTACAACCTCATGTCCGAGGCGGACGTGATTTGGGGCGAAGCAGTCGGCTGCGGTGGTGAGATAACCGTACTTATGGAGGCTGTGCGAGATGGATTGCGGCGATTGCTCCAAGAAGCGGATTGGCGCATGCAAATCGGGCAAACGATTGCACTCAGCAGACGGTGGGATGGCGCACGAATCGAGTATACGCTCGTTGATGAAGGTGGCGCGTGTATTGGCAGTAATGTTGTGATCGCTTCTATCGAATTAGATACTTGGCAGCGAGGAGGCAGTCTTGTCTGTGTTTGGTCGCCGAAGCCGAGGTTAATTCTTTTCGGGGATGGCCAAGATGCTGCTGCTATAGCAAAGGTAGCTATAGATATTGGGTTTCGCATCGTAATTGCTGATTGGCGAGAACGGGGGCGTAACGCCAGCTATTGCGCTAACGTAACGGTTGTCATCGGGACTCCTAGCGAGTTAATGGATAAGCTTAATCTCGGAAGCGAGGACTATCTGATCCTGTGCAGCCATCAATTGCGGCAAGATCGCGAAATGCTTAGTCAGGCGATTCCTTTAGGGCTGCGATATATTGGACTGTTAGGCTCGAGATCAAGGGCGGCGCGTTTACTTGAAGGGTTGGAGCATTCTGCAAATGTGTTTGCTCCTATGGGGCTGCCGATCCGTGCAGAAGGGCCGCAGGAAATTGCAATCAGCGTAGCGGCGCAGTTGATTTCAGTGCGTGCTTCGGCGCTGCTTGCCGGGCAAACCAAAACTGAGGGGGCGAAACTGGGATGAAAATTGGCAGTATCTATCTCGCTGCAGGTTCGAGCAAACGGATGGGGGAGGCAAAGCTGTCTCTTGAATTGGCCCCGGGTATCACGATGGGTAGTCGTGGATTACAGGAATTACGCAGCTGCGGATTTCACCCGTTGACTGTAGTTGTGCGGCCGGATGATCCTCTTCTTTGGCTATATGATCGGAAAGAACGGCTTGGTGTATTGCCTAAATATCGGATTACACCATGTAAAGAAGCGCATGGCGGGATGTCGTACTCCATTCGCAGCGGCATTCAAGCGCTGTTGCCGGAAAATCCGGATGCCGTGTTAATTGCGCTAGCAGATCAACCGTTTGTATCCGCAACGCTGCTTAGGCGTTTGGTATCGGTGTTTCAAGAGGATCCGACTGTCGATTATGTGGCCAGTGGATACGGGGACATTGCAGGTCCGCCGGTAATTTTCAACAAGTCCATGTTCCCGCTGCTGAGTGAACTTGAAGGGGATGCCGGAGCGAGGAAGCTGCTGAAATCGCCTGATTATCGGGGGAAAGTTGTTCGCTATGCCGCGGAATGGGCGTTCATCGATATTGACACCAAAGATCAGCTGGAGAAAGCGAGGCTGATATGGTCGCGGATGCAATGGAATGCGAAGTAACATACGAGTGATGTTAATGTAATATAAGTTGACGTATTCATGACGTGGACTTATAGTGGAATTACGTCCCAGGCAGAACCTGGGATGAATATAGATAAGGTTTGGGGAGGAACGGTATGAAACTTCGTAACCGGGCAATGACGTTTGGTTTGACTGCCATTCTCGCTTTTGTCATGGTGCTGGCTGGCTGCAGCAGCAAGAACGACGAAGATAAGACATCAACCTCTACTAACACGGCTAAGGCAGAAGATTCGAATGCAAGCACGGCGACAAACACAGACACGGCCGCCACGGAAACAGAAACGAAAACACCTCGTGTCGCGTTTGTTTACATCGGACCGCCGGGCGATGGCGGCTGGACGTATCAGCATGATCAAGGGCGTAAGTATATGGAAGAACAGACGGGCATCAAAGCCGACACGGTAGAAAACGTACCGGAGAGTGCGGATGCGGAGCGAATCATTACAGAGCTGGCGCAGAACCACGATATTATTTTCACAACAAGCTTCGGTTATATGGATTACACCTTGAACGTGGCGAAGAAATTCCCGAAGGTCATCTTCGAACATACGGCTGGCTACAAAACAGCTGACAACATGGGTACTTATTTCGGTAAAAATTTCGAAGCCAGTTACTTAGCCGGCATTGCGGCAGGAAAGGTAACGAAGAAGAATCATCTCGGATATGTAGGCGCTTTTCCGATTCCGGAAGTTATTTATAATATCAACGCGTTTGCATTAGGAGCTCAAAGCGTGAATCCGGAAATTAAGGTTGATGTCGTATGGTCTAACACTTGGTTTGACCCGAATACGGAGCGCCAGGCGGCCATCAGTCTGCTGGATAAAGGTGCGGACGTGTTGATGGCTTATCAAGATTCGCCTGCTACCGTTCAAGCGGCGGCCGAACGCGGTGCGTTCGCAGGCGGCAACGACTCGGATATGAGCCAATATGCGCCGGATGCGTATTTGACCAACCCCGTTTGGAATTGGGGACCGTATTACACCAGCATCGTGAAAGCCGTGCAGGACGGAACGTGGAAGAACGAACAATTTATGGGTTCGATGGCAGACGGGATGGTCGATCTTGCGCCGCTGGGGGCGAAGATTCCTGAAGACGTAAAGAAGCAAGTGGAGGATGCGAAAGCGAAGGTATTGGACGGCTCGCTGCAAGTGTTTACCGGTCCGATTGCGGATGCAAGCGGAGCAGAGAAAGTGAAAGCCGGTGAAACCATGAGCATGGATGCTGTTCTCAAAATGGATTGGTTCGTCAAAGGGGTCGTCGGCACGATTCCGAAGTAATTCAATCGTCGGGAGGCGTTTCGTCATGCAGGGAAGCTTCTCTGTTGAAATGCGAGGCATTGTGAAGCGCTTCGGAAGCGTGATCGCTAACGACGAAGTGGACTTTCGAGCAAGAGCAGGTGAAATTCACGCGCTTCTCGGTGAGAACGGGGCAGGCAAAAGCACCTTGATGTGTATGCTCTCAGGTGTGTACCAGCCGACTGGCGGCGCCATCTACCTCCGCGGCGAGCAGGTGAGAATTCGTTCGCCGAAGGATGCGATGAAGCAGGGCATCGGAATGGTTTTTCAGAACTTCAGACTCGTTCCTACGCTTACTGCCGCGGAGAATATTATACTCGGCGAGCAAACTTCCATCTGGCGAGGTGTCGGCTGGATGAAGAGAAAGCAGGAAGAAATCGAGGCCATTGCGGCGAGATTCGGTCTTGCGATTCATGTTGATCGTCCGATCTGGCAGCTCTCCGTTGGCGAGCAGCAGCGCGTAGAAATTATGAAAACCTTGTACCGGGGAGCGGATATCATCGTCTTGGACGAACCGACCTCCGTGCTCACACCGGGTGAGGTGGAACTTCTCTTTCAGACGCTGGAGGCGATGAAGAAGGAAGGCAAAACCGTCATTATGACCACGCATAAGCTCGGTGAAGTGATGCAAGCCTCGGATCGAATCTCTGTCATGCGTAAAGGCAAGATGATCGTAACAATGGAAACAACCGATACGAATGAACGGGATTTAGCGAAGCTGATGGTTGGAAAGGCGATCATCGACATGCCGCATACCGCAAACGGGCATCTGCGCGGGGAGCTGCTGCTCTCCGCGCAAGAGCTTGAAGTGATGGCTGATCATGGCCGGACGGCGTGCAAGGGTCTCTCGCTTCATGTACACGAAGGGGAAATCGTCGGCATCGCCGGTGTGGCAGGCAATGGACAGAAGGAACTGGCGGAAGTGCTGACTGGACTTCGCTCGATAAGCCGAGGAGCCATCCGTTTTGCAGGCAAGGATATGCGTTCTGCTTCAGTTAGAGACTTCATCGAGGCCGGGATTGCACATATTCCCGAGAACAGGATGCGCAGCGGATTGGCCGGAAGCTTGGGATCAACGGATAATCTGTTGCTGAAGTCCTATCGTTCCGGTGAACGGACGAGAATAGGATTTCTTCGGATCAAACGCAATTTGGCTTGGTCACAGCAGCTTATTGCGCAATTCGATGTAAGAACGCCTGATGTCGGCACGCCTGTAGGTCAGCTCTCCGGCGGCAATCAGCAGAAGTTGGTATTCGCGCGTGAAATCCATCAGTCCCCGAAACTGATGATTGCGGTGCATCCGACGCAGGGCTTGGATGTTGGAGCTGCAAACAGTGTGCACCAGCTGCTGTTTCGGCTTCGCAATTCAGGTGGAAGTGTCCTTCTCATCTCCGAGGATCTCGATGAGGTGCTTCGTCTATCTGACCGTATTCTGGTCATAAGCCGAGGGTCGATTGTTGGGGAGATGAAGCGGGAGGAAGCTACGCGAGAGCAAATCGGTCTCTACATGGCAGGGGTCCGAGATGAGAGCGGTGAAGGGGAGGAAGTGATATGAACGACCAACCCGTTGTCAGTCATTCACTGCCGCAGCAGGTTGAAACAAAGCGCCGGTTCCCTCTCCGGCTAGTAGTGGAACCTGGAGATTCCGTTCGAAATCCTTGGTGGGTCGTCGTTGTTTCCATTGTTCTGGCGCTTATCGTGTGCGGCGTCTTCATTGCCATGAATGGGATGAACCCGCTCATCGTATATAAGAAGATGGTGACCGGCGCGTTCGGCAGCTCGTACGGCCTGTCAGAAACGCTCGTTAAAGCCATACCGCTCCTCTTATGCGGGATCGGCGTTTCCATAGCCTACCGAATTTCGTTCTGGAATATTGGAGCGGAAGGGCAATTTGCCGCAGGGGCAATTGCAGCGACCGCGGTTACGGTTTATTTTCCGACATTGCCGATTTACTTCTCCATTCCGCTTATGGCCTTGTTCGGCATCCTGGCAGGTGGAATATGGGGGTTGCTTACGGCTTTACCTCGCATTTATTTTCGAGTTAACGAACTGATTACCTCACTAATGCTGAATTACGTCGCGCTGCTGGCGCTCGATTACGTGGTCTTCGGACCTTGGCGTGACCCGGAGGGCTTTAACTTTCCTGGTACACCCATGTTCACCGCTGCGCAATCACTACCCGTGCTCGGAAGTACGCGACTCCATGCCGGCCTCATTATTGGACTCGTCGCAGCTGCGCTATATGCCATTACGATTCGTTATACGAAATGGGGGTATGAGCTTCGACTGATCGGAGCGAACCCGGAAGCAGCAAGGCATGCGGGCATTCCGCTGAGTAAGCATATCCTGCTTGTCATGCTGATCAGCGGCGGCTTAGCGGGCATTGCCGGGATGAGCGAGGTGTCGGGCGTTACGCATCGGTTGATGTACGGGATCTCACCGGGTTATGGGTATACGGCGATTATCGTCGCTTGGCTTGCTAAGCTGAACCCGCTCGGCTTGATTGTCTCTTCCGTCTTGTTCGGCGGGCTGATCGTCGGCGGCTACAGTGTTCAAACGATCGGTTTGCCGTCATCGATCTCGAATATGCTGCAAGGCGCAATTCTATTCTTCCTCATTGCCGGGGGCTTCATTGGCCGCTTACGACTGCGCCGAAACGTGTAACGGAGGAGTGTCGAGCTTATGGAAACGATGATTCAGCTGATACAGGTCGCCATCTCTTCCGGTACGCCGCTATTGATCGCAGCGCTTGGAGGGATTCTCATTGAACGCTCCGGCATCATTCAGCTTGGGGCGGAAGGATTGATGCTGCTCGGCGCTGTGATGGCGGGGTTGACCTATTTGCATACCGAAAATCTCACACTCACCTTGCTCGCCGTCATCGGGATAAGCGCTGTTCTTGGTTTGCTGCATGCGGCGTTTACGATTTCGCTGCGGACGAACCAAATTGTGACCGGACTTGCGCTGACGCTGTTCGGCTCAGGTCTGAGCGCTTATCTGGGGAAAAGCATCAGCGGCACTCCCATCGCGCATGCCGTCCCCATGATACGATTGCCTTGGCTTGCGCAAGTGCCGGTGGTCGGTGATGTTTTTGCCCGCTTGGACTTGTTTACTTGGCTTAGTTTCCTGCTTGTGATCACGATGCATGTGTTCATCTATCGCACCTCTTGGGGCTTGCATTTACGCGCGATGGGCGACAGTCCGGCGACAGCGGATGTGATGGGAATCCGTGTATATGCGTTCCGTTATGGCTGCGTCATTGCGGGTTCGATGCTGATCGGGATCGCCGGCGCCGATCTGCTGCTCGTGTATACGCCAACTTGGACGGAGGGGATGACGGCAGGACGAGGCTGGATCGCCGTTGCTCTCATTATTTTTGCCAGATGGAACCCCATTCGTGCGTTATTCTGCGCGTATTTCTTCGGTTTGCTAAGTACAATCGGCTTCAGGCTGCAGCTCATTGGCGTTGAAATCCCCTCTTATTTTCTGAAAATGATCCCGTACCTCGTCACCATTCTCGTACTCATGGCTTTAGGCTGGCGTAACCGCAACAAACCGTCCGGCGCACCTGAAGCGCTCGGCATGCCTTATTATCGGGAACAACGATTCTGATCCGTTTGTTCGTTTGGGTAAGGAGGTGATCGAACGATGAGCATTACAGGCAATGACAAGGAGAACTTCCATGACAATCCTTCGGTCTGGCATCCGCTGGACGCGGCGGAAGCCTGGCGATTGAAGCAGAGCTTCGGCGATGAAGCGGCGTTTATATCCGGCGGCACTTGGCTCTCCGCGCAATGGGAGAACGGTGCGCCTAAACCGCGGCATCTCATCGATCTAAGCTGCATCCCAGGCATGAAAGGGATCGCCTTCAGCTCGAAGGAAACGACAATCGGCGCGCTAACTACCTTAACGACGCTTCGGCGCGACCCGTTCTTAGGTGAGCATTACAAGAGCATCGTAGATGCCGTGACCACGATCGCCGCGCCTTCTATTCGCAATGCTGCAACCATCGGGGGAAACATCGCTTGCCAAACCGGCGATATCCTGCCTGCCCTGATCGTAAGCGATGCTGAGCTGCTCTGGCATGATGGACGAAGCATACAGCGTGAACTGCTGGTCCGGTGGCTCGAGGGGTTGGGTGAGGCGTCGGCGCCGCAGGGACGGCTGTTGACGCAGTTAAAGCTGCAGCTGCCGGAAGCGAACCCGCATGTGAGGAGATTGGAAGTCTATCAGAAGATTGGCAGACGCGAGGCTTTTACGCCATCTGTCGTGACTGTCGCTTATTCTTGCGACATCGCTAGACCGAGCAGTGAAATCGTCCGCATCCGGATGGCTGTAGGCGGGGGGCAGATGGTTCCACATCGGCTATACGACGCTGAGAAGCTGCTGCAAAATTCCGTCATGAGCTCCGAGCTGATGGAGAAGCTGTATGAGCAGGTTTTGCTGGAGGCGCGGCCGAAGGGAGATGCATTTGTTTCGGCGACGTATCGCAAACGAACGGCTGCCGGGCTGATTTCGGCATTGTTGTGGCAGCAATGGCAGAACAGCGCGATGACTACTTCGGGCGAATAATGCAACACAACACATAGCTAGCTAGCTAGCGATACGGGAGGGCGATGAACATGCTGCTTAACCGAAGCTCCAGCAAGGAGCGGTGGCGAATCAGGCCGGACGGTCCTGATAAAGTGACGGGCAAGCTTGCTTATCTCACGGATCGGACAGTACCGGGCATGCTGATCGGGCGCGTGCTGCGCAGCCCCTATCCTCATGCGCGTATTGTAGCCATCCGTACCGATAAAGCGAAACAGCTGCCGGGTGTTCATGCGGTACTGACTCATGCGGATATCCCCGGTTTGAATGGTTATGGCATTGCGGTTCAGGATCAACCCGTGCTGTGCTGGGATCGAGTTCGTTACGTTGGCGACGCGGTTGCTTGTGTTGCTGCCGAGACGGCTCAGCTGGCAGAACGGGCGTTGTCGCTGATTGAGGTCGATTATGAAGAACTGCAGATTATGGACAGTCCTTCGAAGGCAATGGCTGCGGATGCGGTGAAGCTTCATGCAAAGGGGAATATTTTGCATCAAACTGAATTTGCTCGCGGTGATATCGGGGAAGGCTTCGCAGGCTGCGTCCATATCGTGGAGGAGACTTACTTCTCGCCTCGACAAATGCATACGTACATGGAAACCGAGGGAGGATTGTTCGTTCCGGAAGCGGACGGACGGCTGACGGTTCACTCCCCGACGCAGCATGGGTTTATGGATCGGTTGCAGCTCTCGCGCATTACGGCGATGCCGGAGACGGCCATTCGCATCTTATCCAGTCCGATCGGCGGTTCCTTCGGCGGCAAGGATGAACTGAACGTTCAGCCGTATGGCGCGTTGCTCGCTCTCAAGACGAATCGTCCCGTTAAGATTCACAATTCCAGGCAAGAGTCGGTGAAGGCCGGGCTTAAACGGCATCCGATGACGATTACGATGAAAACGGGGATTGATGGGAATGGCAGTATCCTGGCACATCAAGTATCAATAACGGCGGACACCGGGCCTTATGCGACGCTTGGGGCGGAAGTGCTTCATTTTGCCACCGAGCATGTGATCGGGCCTTATCGATATGGAACGCTCGATGTACAAAGTGTCTCTGTCTATACCAACAACGGAATGTCCGGCGAGTTTCGCGGCTTTGGCGGCAATCAGGCGATATTTGCGCTGGAAGGTCAGATGGATCGCCTGGCGGAGGCGTGCGGGATGGACCCTTGGGCGTTCCGGCTGCACAATATGCGAAAGAAGGCTGATCCGGGGCCATTCGGTCATCCAATAGCACCGACTGACGGTGCGAAGCAGGTATGGGATGCGGTCGAGGCTTCGCCATTGTGGCTGGAAAAGCAACAGAAGCAGCGGTCTGCTCCGTCTGAACCTTGGCTTCATACCGGCATAGGGGCAGCCTTCATTATGCATGGAGCCGGTCTTGGAGCCGGCATACCCGATCCTGCAGGCGGAAGGCTGGTGCTGGCCGAAGATGGCGTCATTGAAGCGCAGTTCGGCTACGAGGAATGCGGGCAAGGGCTATTAGCTTCCCTTGAGCTGATGCTGATTGAGCAGTTCGGCTTCGCGCCGTCAGATCTGCGCCTCATTATCGGCGACACCGATGCAGTGCCGGACAGCGGTTCGACGACCGCTTCCAGAGCGACAACGATGATGTGGAAGTCGCTGCAGCAGCTGCGGCCACCATTTGTAAGCAGCCTGCTTGGCACGGCAGCTGAAATACTGGCCCTTCCTGAAGAGGAGCTGCGTGTTGGCGCAGGCGGTATATGGAGCAAGGGTGAAGCCGGCGGCAGCGGTAACGGTAAAATATTGCTCAGCTACAAAGCGCTGGCTGAGCGTGCAGGTCGAGTAATCCGTGCCGAGACGAAATTCGCGTTTCCTGCCACTTCGTTTCCGCGGACGGGAGCCCATTATCTATACACCTTTGCTGCGGTGGTCGCGAAGGTCGAAGTCAATACGCTGACAGGACGCGTACACGTCCTTGAACAGTATCATGCCGTAGCGGCCGGTCCGGTCGTAAATCCGCAAGGGTATCTGGGGCAAATCGAAGGCGGCAGCATCATGGCGCTGGGCTATACGCTGACTGAGGAAGCGCTCATGCAGGAAGGTCGCTATATGACGGCTAACCTCGACAGCTATTTAATCCCGACGATCAAGGATGCTAACGGAGTCATTCATGTCGAGGCGATCGAAGAGCTGCCGGAAGGAGATGGATTCGGACCGCGGGGAGTCGGCGAAATCGGTTCGGTTGGCGTTGCTCCTGCCATATTAGCAGCGGTGCACGACGCAATCGGAAGGCGTCTGAATAAGCTCCCAATCGATCCGCTCGAGCTGCTGGAACGGCCTACATTTACGGTGAAGGCGGTGAAAGACCTATGAAAAATGAGTCTGAGCTTCAGCAATGGTCTTCCTCTCCGCTAAACTGTTCCGTAAATGGCGAAGAAGTACAGTTGAATGTCCCTGAGAGTAAACGATTGTTGGCGATCATACGTGAAGATCTGGAGCTCTCCGGCACGAAAATATCCTGTGAAATCGGGCGCTGCGGCGCCTGCATGGTGTTGGTGGATGGCAGAGCGGTCAATGCCTGCCTGACGATGGCTTATCAATGTAACGGGAAGGCAATTACGACCATTGAAGGCATCGCCGGAGAAGGCTTGCATCCGGTTCAGCAGGCCTTTCTCGACGAAGGCGGCTACCAATGCGGGTATTGCACGCCTGGCATGATCGTTTCGGTAACCGCGCTGCTGCAGGAGCAGCCATGCCCAACGCTTGAAGAGGTTGAGGAGGCGCTATCAGGCAATTTATGCCGGTGTACGGGCTATGGGGGAATCTTTCGCGCGGTACACCGGATCATTGAACAAGGGAGGGATCAGCCATGAACGAAAAGGAACGGCATTTGTATTATTTGCGCAAAACCATTGAAGTGTCCAAGCAGGCAATAGCTTCAGGCAATACGCCGTTTGGCGCAATTTTGGTCGATCCGGCCGGTACCATCGTTCTGGAGCAGGGCAATGTGGAGGTAACAACGGGCAGCTGTGCCGGTCATGCGGAGACGACCCTCATGGTGAACGCCTCGCGAACATTTTCGAAGCAGCAGCTCTGGCAGTATACACTCTACACTTCCGTTGAGCCTTGTGCCATGTGCGCAGGCGCGATCTATTGGGGGAACGTGGGCAAAGTCGTCTATGGCATGTCGGAGAAACGGCTCATCGAGCTGACCGGTGATGATGAACGGAATTTAACGTTAAATTTGCCTTGCAGAGACGTCTTTGCCTGCGGACGTAAGCCGATAGAAGTGATTGGGCCATTCCCGGAAATCGATGCGGAGACGGCGGCCGTACATGCGGGGTATTGGACATGAGCATAAGTCTATGGCAGCTGAATACGCTCAGTAAAGAGATGTTCGTCGGTCAAATCGGAGGTGTGTTCGAACACTCGCCTTGGGTAGCGGAGAAGGCTTGGGAAGCAAAGCCCTTTCATTCCGTCAACGAGCTGCATGAAGCGATGCTGGCTGCAGTGCGCTCGGTTCCTGAAGAACAAGTAACCGAGCTGCTGCGCGCGCATCCGGATTTGGCGACCCGAATGACGATGACATCTTTCTCCTCTGCCGAGCAGCAAGGGGCAGGGCTGCATGAGCTGTCCCCGGACGAGTTTAAGCGATTTGCTCAGCTCAATGAGGCTTATACGTCACAATTCGGATTTCCCTTTATTATGGCGGTACGCGGCAAAACAAAAGGCGATTTACTGGCAGCCATGCAAGAAAGATTGCAGCATTCTGCCGTGCAGGAGCGCAAACAAGCGCTGCTCGAAGTTCAGCGGATCACGCAGCTGCGATTGCTAGATTTAATCGAAGAATAAGTCTTGAGGTGAAAGGATGATGCATGATGAAGCTTCGAGATGGACGGACGCTTTATTATGGCAAAGGCGATGTGCTGACCTATCGAACCTATGCGGCTCCGCTTGTCGTAGCGCCGATTCCGGAATCACCGTATTGTGGCGAATCCAATATTATTTTTGCGCATAATGTGACGTTCTCGGTCAGCAGCGAGGTGCTGCTGGGCTCGTTCAGCGAAGGTGACAACACGCATGTCGTAGCTACCGACTCGATGAAAAATTTTATTCTAAGGCATGCTGCGGCGTTTGATGGGAGTACGACCGAAGGCTTCCTGGCCTATGTCGCGGAAGCTTTTCTCGCTCAATACCCGCATATTACGGATCTTGAGATTGCTGCCGATCGCATTCCGTTCCAGTCCATTCGGGTTGGCGGGGATGGGGGATTTAACGAGAGCGGATTGGTGTTTCGCAGATCTCACAACGAACATGCCCATGCATGCTTAGCGATGAAGCGCTCTGTCGATGATGGAGTCGTCGTTGTCGGTCAGTCCAGCGGAATTGCGGATTTACAGCTTATTAAAGTGAGCGGCAGCTCATTCTACGGATTTATTCGAGATGAATATACGACATTACCCGAAAGCTATGATCGTCCCTTGTTTATTTACTTGAATCTTCATTGGCGGTATTCGAAGGTCGCGGATGCGTTTGATGGAAGTGGCGGCGCGTATGTGGCGGCGGAGCAAATTCGCGATCTGGCTCAGCAGGTGTTCCACGCGATCCAATCTCCGTCTATTCAATATTTGGTCTGTCAAATTGGCTTACAGCTATTAACCAGATTCCCGCAGCTGGAGGAGGTTAGCTTCGAATCCAACAACCGCACATGGGAAACGATCGTCGATCGTGATCCGGTCACGGGAGCCGGTGTATATACGGAGCCTAGGCCGCCATATGGGTTCCAAGGGTTCTCGCTGACTAGGGCGGATTTGGAGAGCGCTGATTTTCAGAAGGCGATGGCCAATAATACTGCAAAGTCGGTCGCATCGCCATGATGGGACAATTGACCACACATGTTCTGGACACGTCGCAAGGGAAGCCGGCTGCCGGGATGAAGATTCAGCTGTGGGTTCATTCCTCGCTTGGCAAAGCGCCGCAGCTGATCAAAGAAGTACAGACAAACGCGGATGGTCGCGTGGATACGCCCTTGCTTAGCCGCGGCGAATTGCATATTGGCGAGTATGAACTTGTATTTGATGTTGGAGGTTATTTTGGCGATACGCGGTTTCTAAGCCTAGTGCCCGTTCGGTTCATCGTCGAGGATGCGAGGTCCAACTATCATATCCCGCTGCTAGTCGCGCCGGGTGGTTACAGCACGTATAGAGGAAGCTGAACTGGCAGGATTTTGCAAAGCGGCTTGCGCAATGGTAGAGTATAGACTACCTACATACGTGCAAGGAGTGAGTTTCGATGACAGAACCGCAGGCGGTCCAAGTCCATCCATTTTACAAACATGCTGAAGAAGCGTTTAGGCTGCTTCCTGAAGCTGCCGAGAGTTTAGCGAAGCTGAAAGCGGCGTTCGAAGCCGCAAACGAAGAGTTTCTGGCGATTGAGCTTAAACATATGCTGGCGAGGCTGGAAGAGCTGCGCGCATTGTTCGCGGATGGTCCGACAGGTTAGATAGTGGGAAAGAGCTAAGCAGCTTGATATGCTTGGCTTTTTTTATAGGAGTAGGTCAACCGGAATTTACTGGTTGGCCTTTTTTTTGCAGGCAACGCACCAAGGTTGATTATTTAACGAACCGTACTGGCCTTATTTGCTCAAAAAGTAGAGTAGCGAGAGGTTCGAGGCAATGCAGTTTCATGATTCCGGATGTAAAGTATCAGCTACTTTGTTGATTTGGATTGTCACCCAGGCGCCTTCATTCATAAATTAGGGATAAAGGAAGGTGATGAATTCATGCGCGTAACGATTACGATGGCATGTACGGAATGCGGGACACGCAACTACATGACGACCAAAAACAAGAAAAACAATCCGCAGCGTCTGGAGCTTCGCAAATATTGCCCGACGCATAAAAAGGTAACGCTGCACAGAGAAACGAGATGATGAGCAAGTGCGATCCGCGGTTTTGATCTGCACCCCTCTTTTTAGATGAGTCTAATATATGGGGGGCAGTTTATTTCCGCGGATTTTTTTAATTCAAATTGCCGGAGGAGGCGGATCGATGAGAATCACAATTGCGGCAGTCGGGGATTTATTGATGAAGAAGAAAATGATCGCATCGGCCCAGCGCGAAGGCGGATTCGCCCCGATCTTTGCCAAAGTGAAGCCCTATCTGCGAAATTCCCATTTGACGATAGGTAATCTGGAGACGACCTTTTCGGGTGCCGGTTTTCGAGGGGAACGCGGGAAACTATTGTTCAACTCCCCGGACAAATTCGCCGCTACGCTTCGGAGCTTGGGTTTCCATGTATTGGGCACGGCCAATAACCACTGCATGGACGGGAAAGTGTCCGGTTTGAAGCGGACATTAAACGTCCTCGACCGCAACCGTCTGCGGCATACGGGCACGAATCGTTCAGCTCAAGAAGCCCGAAGGAAGCTGATTGTGAACGTGAAGGGAATCAAAGTCGGCATTTTGGCTTATACGAAAGGAACGAACGGGATATCAGTGCCGCAGACGTGGCTGGTGAACCGGCTAAACCGGAAGAAAATGATAGCGGATGTGCGTCATTTGAAGCGGAGATCGGATTTTATCATCGCTTGCCTTCATTTCGGGAAAGAATTTCGACCTTACCCCGATGGCAGCCAGATCCGGCTTATGCAATTGTTATTTAAGAATGGTGTGAATGTAGTGCTCGGAGCGCATCCCCATGTGCTGCATCCCATAAGAATGGCTAAGGTAAAGGATATCGACGGACAAATTAGAAATCGGGTATCCGCATCGTCCTTGGGTAATTTCGTTTCCACCGAACTCCCCCAACATACCGCCAGACTACGCGGCACAATCTTGCTGTTAATCGTAACGAAAGATGCAAATGGGAAGACGGATGTGGTGAAATTGTCGCGGGTGGCAACTCGGATCAAACAAAATGTAGGGAAGAACAACGTTTATCGGGTTGTGCCTGTTTAGATGAATATGGAGGAAGGCAAAGAGGTGAAGAATGGCTTCACTTCTTTTTTTATGGCAACCCAATGCTGAGGGGGGGAGCTAGGGAAACTATCCGAATTCGTGCAGGCTTGCCAGATACATAAGCTTCGTTCGCTAATTATTATCGTGGACTGAGGGAGAACCTAACGAGCAGTAGAAAGGAGAGGATCGAACATGTCTGCACGGACTCCATCGCAATCATTACCGAACAAAGACGACTTCTCGCTGAAAAAGATAATGCCACCACTTATGGCCATTATCGTGGGTATGATCATGGTTATTCTCGACAGTACGGTCGTCAATAACGCCATTCCGCATCTGGTGGACTATTTCGACACGGATCTGAAGACCATCCAGTGGACGGTTACCGGTTATACGCTCGCTTTGTCCGCTGTCATTCCGCTAGCGGGTTGGCTGACGGATAAATTCGGTTCCAAGCAGATCTTTCTGCTGACGATTACCTTGTTCACCATCGGTTCGCTCTTATGCGGGATTGCACAGACGCCGGAGCAACTCATTATTTACCGGGTTATCCAAGGCCTAGGCGGAGGTATGGTATCCCCAATCGGGATGGCGATGGTGTTCAAGCTTGCGCCTCCTGAACGCCGCGGATCGATCATGGGTGTATTGGGCATCCCGATGCTGATGGCGCCGGCTTTCGGCCCCGTCTTGTCAGGGTGGTTAGTGGATTCGGTCAGCTGGCATTGGATCTTTATTATCAATTTGCCAATCGGCATTATTGCATTCATTCTCGGCGTAAAATATTTGCCAAAGTCCGATCGTCATAAAGCACCTCATCTGGATGTCATCGGCATGTTACTTGCGCCAATTGCATTCACGATGCTTGCTTTCGGTGTGAGCGAAGGGGGCACAAGCTGGTCATCGACTGGTGCAATTACGGGGCTAACCGTTGGCGGAATCGCATTACTTGTGTTTATATTCGTGGAATTAAGGCAGGAGCAGCCGCTTCTGGAACTGAAAGTATTCAAATCGTCTGACTTTACGCGCGGGATTATTTTGACTTGGATCGTGCAGCTCGCGTTGTTTGGGGCCATGCTGATCGTACCGCTGTACCTGCAAAGCGTCAAACATTACACAGCTTTGGAGACCGGCTGGATTCTGATGCCGCAGGCGATTTGCGCAGGAATTGGGATGCCGATCAGCGGACGATTATTTGATAAAATCGGGGCAAGGCCGCTTGCGTTCTGTGGACTAGCTGTCGTTTCCGCGGCGTTGTTTATTTTATCTACGGTATCGGTCGACACCAGTCTGTGGCTTATTATCGTTTCCATATGCATGATGGGCCTTGGCATGGGCTTCTCCATGATGCCGCTGAATACACATGTACTGAACTCGGCGCCTAGGCGGTTGGTTAGCCGTGTCACGCCTCTTACAACAGCTGCGCAACAAGTTGTCGTCTCGTTCGCGGTTGCCGGTCTTACCGGATATCTGACGGCACAGATCACTTCCCATACTGCACGCGCCGGACAAGGAGCAAACCCGCTAACTGCAGTAGTCGCGGGGTATGGAGATACGTTCTTCCTGTCCGCATGCATTGCAACCGCGGGTGTCCTTCTTTCGTTAATTCTTCGCAAGCCGAGATTGAACGAAGAGGATAAAAGAAGTATCGGAGATGAACCGGATGCGGCTATGATGATGGGGCACTAAAGCACCTTGTATTTAGGTTGCCGGATGTTGTACAATTACGACAATTTGATAGGAAGTTGTATAACCTCAATAATATGGTTTGAGGGTCTCTACCAGGAGCCGTAAAATCCTGATTACAAAAATGTGTATGACGCTTACACGTTTTTGTGATCGGGATTTTTTGTTTTATTACAGGAACAGAGGTGTGAATAATGGTGCAAAATAGTTCAGCTTTGCGTCCGCTTATCCGAGTCGCGGCCAAACAGGAACCTGCGGATGTGGTCATCCGTAACGGACGAATTGTAAATGTTTTTACAGGTGAGGTAATGACAGGCGACATCGCGATCGTTGAGGGCGTTATAGCCGGAATCGGCAAGTACGAGGGAAAAGAAATTATCGATGCTGGGGGACGTTATATCGTACCTGGTTTCATTGACGGTCATGTCCACATCGAAAGCTCGCTGCTTACACCGCCGCAATTCGCTCGCGTTTCGCTACTGCACGGAGTCACGACGGTCGTTACGGATCCGCATGAAATCGCCAATGTCGCGGGAACTGCGGGTATTCAGTACATGCTCGATGCTGCCGAAGGTTTGCCGATCGACAGCTATGTCATGCTGCCTTCATGCGTACCGGCAACTCCGTTCGAAAGTAATGGGGCTCAGCTTGACGCAGGGCATCTGAAACCTTTCTATAGCCATGCCAATGTATTGGGATTGGCCGAGGTTATGGATTTTCCATCCGTTGAACATACGGAGGAACGCATGCTGCATAAACTTGAAGCGACTCATGAAGCAGGTGCTTTAATGGACGGGCACGCTGCCGGAATAAGCCGCGAAGGGCTAAATGTATATATGGCCGCAGGCATTCGTACCGATCATGAGAGCACCAGCTTGCAAGAGGCGCAGGATCGACTCGACATGGGCATGTACTTGATGATCCGCGAAGGGACGGTCGCGAAGGATCTTGATGCGCTGCTGCCTGTCGTCACGCCGAGAAATGCAAGACGCTGCCTTTTCGTCACCGATGATAAGCTGATCGACGATTTGCTCAGCGAAGGCAGCATCGATCATATTCTAAGGCTTGCAATGGCGAAAGGTTTCGATCCAGTTACCGCCATCCAGATGGCAACGTTGAATGCGGCGGAGTGCTTCCGCCTTTATCGGCATGGTGCAATCGCAGCAGGTTACCAAGCCGATTTGGTGCTGCTCGACGATCTGGAACAAGTTCAAATCCATCAAGTATATAAGCGCGGCCGCTGCGTAGTGGATGCCGGCAAATTAGTGGAAGAAGCTTTCCCGCCAATAGATCGGACGATGGACAGCATGAACCGCAATCTGCCCGGACTTAATTCTAAAGAGGTCGAGCCGGCTCAATTAGCTATCCCGCTCACAGGCGATCGGTGCCGCGTCATTGAGGTCATTCCGAACTCCCTTGTAACAAATCAACTTATTGAACAAGTCATTGCGGATGAGAAAGGGATGTTCTCGCCATCCACAGCCAGTGATTTGCTGAAACTGGCCGTGATCGAACGACATCAGGCGACCGGAAATGTAGGCGTTGGGATCGTCAAAGGCTTCAAACTGCAGCGAGGGGCGATTGCAACTACTGTGGCGCATGATTCCCATAACATTGTGGCGGTTGGCGTTTCCGACGAAGAAATATTGCTCGCGATCGCTGAATTGAAGCGAATCGGGGGCGGAGCGGCGGTCGTAGCCGGCCAAGAGGTCCTTTCATCGCTGCCTCTGCCAATTGC
Source organism: Paenibacillus rhizoryzae (assembly GCF_059686995.1). Lineage (NCBI taxonomy): Bacteria > Bacillati > Bacillota > Bacilli > Caryophanales > Paenibacillaceae > Paenibacillus > Paenibacillus rhizoryzae. The sequence goes on from NZ_JCAALT010000001.1 coordinate 762,537, forward strand.
GGGTTTAATGTCCGACCGGCCCTACACGGAAGTGAATGAGGGACTCAAGAAGCTGATGACTGCAATGACCGAGATTGGGGCTTCGCAGGATTTCAATCCTCTGCTAACCTTGTCGTTCCTGACACTGCCCGTCATTCCGCACTTGAAGCTGACGGACAAGGGATTATTCGATTTCACATCGTTCTCCCATATTGCGGTAGAGGTTTAATGAGAGCGCAAAAAAGACCGGCATTTAGCCGGTCTTTTGTATGTGAATGTAAGTGAACTCGATGGAAGGTTATACAGTCAAATCTGCATAAAATGGCGGAACTGCGCCAAGCATGCTGGCATATACGAATAGTTGTCCTTTGTGATGCGCCTCGTGCCCGATTAAGCGATGCAGCACTTCGACAATCGGTTCCGTAACTTGAAAGGCTTCAACGGTAGCGTCTTGCCGTAAATCGGATTCTGAATAGGAGGCAAGCTTCTGTTCATGTTGGGCGGTAAGCTGCTCAAGAAGCTGCCGAGCTTCGCATTACTTGTTGTCCTGCAGTGAGTTCCATTGTAGTTATTGTTGTCATTGATCTATCACTCCTCGATTCGAAATATTTTTATGAAGCGCAGCGCACTATAACCAAGAACAATTCATCACTTCTGCATGACTCTGCCTTGGATAATTATCGTTTCAGACAAAGAACAAAACGACGATGTAGTTGTCGTTGTTTTTGCTGTATCCATACTGTAACACCGCAGACCTGCAGATTGTACTACCGCTATGTTTGACCGGGAGTAACCAAACGTTATGAGGGATGAAGATGAGAATTGAATGGCTGGAAGCCTTTCAGCAGACGGCGGAAACGAAGAGCTTAACGAAAGCCAGCGAATCCTTGCATATCAGCCAGCCCGCTCTGAGTAAGCAAATCCGCAACTTGGAGGTTGAGTTAGGGGCCCAATTGTTGCTGCGCTCGTCCGTCGGCGTATCCCTGACAACAGCCGGTCAGATCCTGCTCGAAAGAAGCAAACGCATCCTTAATGAAGTAAATGCGCTGCGACGGGAGATTACGCTTAGTCAGGATGAAGGGAAGGTCGTACTGACGATCGGTTCTTGGCCAAGTATCGCGACGATCTATTTGCCCGGCCGCATTGCAGGCAATCAGCAGGCAGAAACAAAATTGGAGATCAAAGTACGGGTGTTTTATAGCTTTTTCGAATTGCTGACGAATTTGGATAATGGCACGATCGATGCTGCTTTTTTCGATGACAGAGGGGTTAAGCACTCTTTCTATACTACACCTGCATTTACGGAGAGGTTCTTCCTGTTCGTGAATGTAAACCATCCTATATACGGTAACAAAGAAGAGGTTCAGTTTGAGGAAATTAAGGATGAAACGTTTGTCATGCTGCCTGAGGGCTGCGATGTAAGAATGTTAGTCGAGAAAGAATTTTCCGACAGAGGCAATCAGCTGAACATTGCGTTAGAAATTGAACTCGGACAAAGCATTCTTGGTTTCGTTCATGCCAACCTGGGGATTGCGATTCTGCCCGAAATCTTCATTATTCAGAAAAAGGATACGATTAAAGTCATTCCCATTACGGATTTTGCGACGATACGCCAAATCTCGGTTATTACTCGCGAAGAATCCGTCTGCAAACAGTTGTTAGGCTTCATTTAATCGCATTTGCCCATCATTCGTCATAACGATTGGTTATTACCCACCAAACAGAAACGTAGTACAATCATCCATTTTGGAGTGGTACAGTTACGGAGTACTTATCACAACCACTACCACTGCCAAGAAGCAGTTGAAGGTATAAAGGAGCATGCGAATCCATGTATAATTTGTTCAACGACTTTAAAATCAAGGGTTTGGAACTGAAAAACCGAGTCGTCATGCCGCCGATGTGCCAATATGCTGTCAGGAACAATGATGGAATTCCCACAGAATGGCATTACGTGCATTATGTGAGCAGGGCAATTGGTGGAGCGGCGCTTGTGATCATCGAGATGAGCGACATCGAGCCCGACGGCCGGATTACGGATTTCGATTTAGGCGTGTGGTCTGACGAACAAATCGCACCGCTCAAACGCATCGTCGATGCATGTCATGAATACGGAGCGAAAGTGGGCATTCAAATCGCTCACGCCGGACGCAAAGCCGAGCACGCTGAAGTTCCCGTCGCACCTTCGCCGATCCCGTTCGACGAGAAGTCCAAAACGCCAAGAGAGTTAACGACGGAAGAAACGAAGGCGATGGTCGAGAAATTCCGTACGGCGGCTGAACGCGCGATTAAAGCCGGCGTGGATACGATCGAGATTCATGGCGCCCACGGCTATTTGATTCACCAATTTCAATCCGGCTATACCAATAAACGAACCGATGAATATGGCAAGGACAAGACGTTATTTGGCTGCGAAGTCATCCGTGCTGTCAAAAGCGTGATGCCGGAAAACATGCCGCTAATCATGCGCATTTCCGCTAGAGAATACGTTGACGGCGGCTATGGCCTTGATGAAAGCATTGCATTCTCTAAGGCGTATCGCGATGCAGGCGTGGATATGTTCCACGTGAGCTCCGGCGGCGAAGGCCCGATTCTGGCGCATGGCAGGCCGGGCACGCATGTTGCTTACCAAGTACCGATGGCCAGAGCAATCAAGCAAGCATTGGATGTCCCTGTAATCGCCGTCGGTAGACTGGACGAACCTTCGCTCGCCAATGCGGTCATTGGCAATGAAGACGCAGATCTCGTGGCTGTCGGAAGAGGTATGCTGCGGAATCCGTACTGGACGCTCGAGGCAGCCACTGTGCTTGGCAAAGAAACGTCGCTTCCGGGCGTGTACGGCATGGGTTTTAGAGGTTTGACGAAATAATACGGAGTCATGATCGAGCACCGTTCGGCTGCGAACGGTGCTTTTTTGCGAGTAAATTAATCTAGCAATAACGAAACAAGTGAGGTCATGCGACATGATAAACATACCCGAGAAGATCAAGCAAAATGTCATTTTCTCCAGAGTACAACTAAGTCTTGTAAATCCTCGTATCGTGCTGGAGCAAACGCCAAAGGGCATGCGCTATGAATCTGATCTCACTCATCCCTTGTACAACAGTGTGATTGCATATCAACAACCTTTGTGCGATAAAGGGACCGGGGACGACATCGCAAGCATAATTAAAGGATATAAGGCTCGGGGCGTTCCTTTCACTTGGCTGTCTTGGTCTCATGACGCCGATTACGGGAACTTAGCGCAAACGCTCGAATCGAACGGACTTCAGAAAGTCGATAGCCTGTCAGGGATGTCGCTTTCCTTATTGGATTGGACGTACATTTCGCCGGAGATTCCCGAATTGACCATCCAACCGATCCGAACGCGAGCCGAGATGTCTTGGTTTAGAGAAATTGTGCTGCCCGTATTCGGATTTCAAGGTGAAGCCGGCGATGTCCTCGTTCAATTCAGCGAAGACACCGCTATTGGCGAGAAGGCCGCTTTCCGCCATTACATAGGCTTCATGGATGGCCAGCCGGCCGCAGCGGCAACTGCGATTCACGATGGGGAAACGATCGGCATCTATAATGTAGCCACATTGGAAACCTATCGCCGCAGAGGCATAGGAAGCGCAATGACTGCGCATGCCGCAAGCGAAGGTTATGCCGCCGGCGGAAGGCTTGCCGTTCTGCTGGCGAGCAAGATGGGACAAGGCGTGTATCAGGCGATCGGATTCGAAGAGGATGTCACGATTGACGTTTATTTGGGCTAAATGATTGGATGCAACCGAGCCTGCACAATCTACCAGCACGGCATAGTGATATGTCTCGCGCCATTTTCTCTAGCATCTCATACGATAGAGGAATGGAAGAGTAGAGGAGGCGTCCCCTTTGCCGATCTTGGACACTGGACTGCTGATAAATCGAGAACGAAGACGAACGGCGAGCCTTAGAATTACGGTTATGAATCGCGGAAGACAGCAGGCCTCGGCAGGCATTCAGGTGTATACGATTGCAACCGAAGCGGCGGCATCAATGGATTCGAATCTAGTAAACGGTGATCAAGTAGGAGGGGGATACGGCAAGCTTGTTATGCGCAGGCTGGCTATCGTAGAGCTGCAGCCTGTCGGTTATTCCAGCGGCACCTTCACGGTCCAGCATGAGGTCAAAGAGCTGGATCAGTTTGGCGTCAGTATTACGGCAAACGGTCTTGCGGCCGGTGAGGTGTTTGCTACAATGGCGGAGCTCGACGAGAAAGGCGAGATGATCGATCAGCACAATTTGCAGGTGATGTCGTCGCTGATGGATGAAATGATGCACGCTTATGTGGCGAATCATACCGGTCACACCGTGACGGTCATTCAGACGGCAACCAATACGAGAGTGGCAACGATCCCGTTTCCGGTTGGCAGCAGTCCGCGTCAGCTGGATTTTACCCCGAATGGGCGAGAAGTTTTAGTGACTTGCCAGGGCGATAAAACGGTCAAAATCATCAACACGCTCACGCATACCATCGCCGGTGAAATTACGTTCCCGGTAGGCGCGGTGCCGCTTGCGGTTGCCGTGTCGCGTAACAGCGGCAAAGCTTACGTGACGACGATGGTGGAAGATTATATTGTCGTCATCGATACGGAAACGCGTTCACTCTGCAAGTTGATCCCACTCCCACCAGGTAGTGACCCCGTTGCGGTAGCCATCGCGCCGGATGGACAGAAAGCGTACTGCTGCTTAATCAATAAAGGCTGCATCGCAGTTGTGGACACGATCACCCATGCCATTATATCAACGATCAGGCTCCCTCATGGAGCCAAACCATCTGCGATCGCTTTTACTCCGGACGGTGAGCTAGCGTATGTAACGGATGTGCAGTTTGAACGCGTATATGCGATTCGAACATCTTCGCAAGTAATTACGGCTACGATTAAGCTGGATACGGGCAATGATCCACAGAAGCTAGTGATTACGCCGGATGGCGCATTAGCTTATGTGGCAAGCCGAGGTGGCGACGAGATCGTGGTCATCAATCTGTCGCGCAATGAGATCTTAACCCGTATTGAGCTGCCCGCGGGCAGTAATACGAGCGATATCGCGATAACCGCGGATGGACTGAAGGTGTATGTGACGATATTAACCTTTGGCTACGTTGCGGTAATAGAGGTTGCAAGTCAGCTGCCGATTGCGATTCTGCCAACAGGCAGTTTCCCGTCAGGCGTAGCGATTTCGCCCATTTTACTGGATTAAGCAAACCAAACAAAGCCGCGGTCGGGATTGAGCCTCCAAGCTCATCCCTTCCGCGGCTTTATTGTTTTTATTCAAGCGGCAGCCATGCCAGCACATCCTGAATGTGCTTATCCCAATAGCCCCATTCATGCTCGCCCGGCCCTTCCTCATAGGTAAGCGGCAGCCCAAGACTCCGCGCATGGTCTCGGAACAGCACATTGTGGCTGTATAAGAAATCCTCGGTACCGCAGCATTGGTAGAGCTTCGGAACCGGTTTTCCGGATGCAGCCAGCTGCTCAGCGGCCAGGAACAAATTGTTCGGCAGCTCGTCCACCTTTTCCGGTGAACCGAATATAAGGTTATAATCAAGAGATGAGCGATCGTTAAAGTCTTTCAAATGAAGTGCACCAGATAAACTTGCGGCAGCTGCGAAGGACTCCGGTTTATTCAGAGCGAGCTTAAACGCGCCATAACCGCCCATCGACAAGCCAGCAACGAAATTATCTTCTCTGCGGTCGGACAGCGGGAAGAAAGAGCGGGCGATCGCGGGGAGCTCTTCGCTTATAAAGGTCCAATAATTGCCGCCTAACGCCATATTCGTATAGAAGCTTCGATGTACGGCAGGCATAACAACAGCGATGCCGAGTGCTGCTACATAACGCTCAATTGACGTTCGTCTCAACCAGATCGTATGGTCATCCGACAAGCCGTGAAGCAGGAACAAAGTCTTATGTTTCTTCTGACCGGCATGGGAAGCCATTCCAATCTGTGAGGGAGCCGCCTGCGGTAAAATCACGTTCATCGACATGGACAAGCCAAGCACTTCCGAATAGAAATCACATTGAATAAGAGCCATCCTGTTTATTACCTCCGGTTTATTCGCATTTGGTATTTGGTTGGATCTGTCAAGCTACTCTTATTTTACATGCAAGCAACCCATACAGCCAGTAAGAAAGGAACTACTTACACATGGATGTACTGACTTCAGCGTCATCGAATCGGTCAGAGCTCTACACGGACGAACTACGCAAACACCTGGAAACATGGAAAATAAACGATGTCGTCATTCTCCGGGGCGGCGAGCTGCTCTGGGATTGGCATGACAAGAACATCGACCGAGTAGGCGCGATCTACTCCTGTACGAAGAGTATTCTCTCCGCATTAATCGGAATCGCCATCGAGCAAGGCCATATCAATAGCATCGACGAGCCGATAGCCGATTACTTTCCCGCGATTATCGGAAACGATGAACGCAAACGTTCCATTCGAATCAAGCATCTGCTGTCCATGACGTCCGGACTGGACTGGCCTGATTTCGATAAGCCGTATTGGAAAATGAAGCGTACAGACGATTGGATCTCCTTCATTCTCTCGCAGCCAATGGTGCATGACCCGGGGGAAGCATTTGCCTACAATTCAGGCGGCTCGCATGTATTATCAGCCATTCTGACGAAAGCGACCGGACAAACAACCTATGCCTATGCGGAGGAGCATTTGTTTCAGAAGCTGGGATTTCGCAAACCGAGATGGAACAGCCACAATGGCATTTACGAAGGCGGAGCGGGGCTTCATATGACTTCCGGGGATATGGCGAAATTCGGCCAGCTTTACTTGCAGGGCGGGCTATGGAAGGGGGAGCAGGTTATTCCGCGGAACTGGGTCGAAACCTCAACCTCGGTACATCACAAAGGACTGTCGCATTACGAGCCTCCAATATTCGGTGAATACGGGTATCACTGGTGGATATCGACTGTGGCGCATAACGGCGTGGTAGACTACTGCTTCGCCAAAGGTTATGGGGGACAATACATTTGCATCGTACCGTCTTATGATCTTGTTGTTGCCATCCGTAAGGAGCCTGAGGGCAAGAGCAGCGCGATGGCGGCCAAACAACTGCTGTTCGAGCATATCCTTCCGTTCTGTTCATAATCTGTTCAAAAACCGCTGTTATGCTTAACGCATACTACAGAATAGATACGCAGGGGAAGGAACTGATCACCATGAACGAACAAGCAAAAACAAGCGGCAGCTGGAAACCGCTGCTGCGATTAATCGGTCAAACAAGGCCGTCTAAAGGTCTATTAATAACAGCTATATCGATGAGTTTGATCGGGACATTAATTTCGCTGATCATCCCGTTGTTTACGAAGAATCTCGTGGACGGCTTCTCGATTAGCAATCTTAGCTGGCAGCAAATCGCGCTATTCGGCGGCATCTTCGTTCTTCAAGCCTTAGCCAGCGGGTTCTCCATGTATATGTTGAATGCGGTAGGGCAGCGAATCGTGGCCAACTTGCGCGACAAGCTGTGGAAGAAGCTGCTGAAACTGCCCATTCCGTATTATGACAATCACCGCACGGGCGAGACGATTAGCCGAATGACCAATGACACCGGTGTCGTAAAGCAGCTTATCTCTGAGAATTTAACGAATTTCTTAACCGGCATTATCTCGGTAACCGGATCGGTTGCCGTATTGTTCTACATGGATTGGAAAATGACTTCAGTCATGCTCGGCGTGATCCCGATTGCTGCCGTTTTCCTGGTCCCGCTGGGCCGTCAAATGTACATCGTTTCGAAGGGACTGCAAGAGGAAACGGCATCGTTCACGACTACATTAACTCAGGTTCTCTCCGAGGTTAGACTTGTGAAATCGATGAATGCCGAGAAACGTGAATATACAGCCGGCAGCACGAGAATTAGCAGTTTGTTCAACTTCGGTCTGAAAGAAGCGCGTATTCAGGCGATGATCGCACCGCTTATGATGTTCGTTATGATGATGCTGCTTGTGGTCATTATCGGTTACGGCGGGATGCGGGTGGCCTCAGGCGCGCTATCGGCCGGCGAACTCGTTGCCTTCATTCTATATTTGATCCAAATTGTAATGCCGATGACGCAAATTACTTCTTCTTCACACAGTTCAAGAAAACAGTCGGCGCCACGGAACGAATCATCACCATATTGGAGTCACCGGAAGAAGATCACGAAGGCGGCAAGCCGGTGGATCGTGCGGATCAAGTTATTTCCGTGAATGATCTCAGTTTCAATTATTCGAATGGCGAGCCCGTGCTGACGGATCTCAACTTCCGTGTAGAACCGGGGACAGTTACAGCGATCGTAGGGCCGAGCGGCGGCGGGAAAACAACCCTATTCTCTCTTCTGGAACGATATTATGAGCCAACGGGCGGGACCATTAAGCTTGGCCGGGAATCCATCGACAACTACAATTTAAGGTCGTGGAGAAGCCAGTTCGGGTATGTTTCGCAGGAAAGTCCGCTGATTGCCGGAACGATTCGAGATAATTTGTGCTATGGCATGGATCATGAAGTAAGTGACGCCTCGATCGTCCATGCGGCTGAAATGGCCTATGCCCATACTTTCATCAGCGAGCTGCCAAATGGTTATGATACGGAAGTCGGGGAACGCGGAATCAAGCTCTCCGGCGGTCAACGCCAGCGGATTGCCATTGCCAGGGCGCTGCTGCGTGATCCGAAGATCCTGATGCTCGATGAGGCGACATCAAGTCTTGACAGTAAATCGGAGGTTGTCGTTCAAGAAGCGCTTAAGAACTTAATGGCGGGGCGAACGACGCTGGTTATTGCCCACCGGCTGTCAACGGTTGTGGATGCGGATCAAATTCTGTTCATCGAGAAAGGCAAATTGACCGGAAGCGGAACGCATGATGAGCTGCTTGAAACCCATCCGCTGTACTTGGAATTTGCCACGCAGCAGCTTCGGCTTTATGAGAGAGAAACCGTAGAATTAGAGTAGTCAGCTTGGACGGACACGTGTATAGTAAAGCGTGGTAATTTTATTACAGGTATAGGTCTGAGGAGGAACATGACATGCAAACGAAGTTTTTGAAAGCATTGTGGGGAATGGAAGGCACATACCGGGACATGTTTACCCGGATTAAAGCAGCAGGTTTTGACGGTGTCGAGACACCGATGCCCGAAGCCGATCAAGAAAATGAATTCAAGGAACTGCTGGAAGAGTTCAAATTCGACTTTATCCCGCAAATCTTCACAGGCGGCGCTGATCATGCGGCCAGCTTCGCTGAGCAAGTGGAGCGCGCGGTTTCGTTTAAACCGCTATTCGTGAACTCCCACAGCGCTCGCGATCACATGACATTCGAGCAGCAGGTTAACTTCTTCGAACAAGCGCTTGCCGTAGAACGTGCAACTGGCCTTGCGGTAGGACATGAAACGCACCGTCAACGTGCGATGTTCACGCCATGGACGACAGCTCGTTTGCTTGAAGCGCTCCCTGAGCTTAAGATCACAGCTGACTTCAGCCACTGGACTTGCGTTTGCGAGTCGCATCTGGAAGATAACAGAGCGGACATCGAGCTTGCGATTTCCCGTACGCTCCATATTCACGCGCGTGTAGGCTATGCGGAAGGACCGCAAGTGCCGGATCCATCTGCACCGGAATACGCGTATGAAGTGTCGCTGTTCGAAGGCTGGTGGAAAGAAATGATCCAAAGCCGTGCGGCGCAAGGACATGCTGTTTCAACGGTTGTACCTGAATTCGGACCTCCGGGCTACATGCACACGCTTCCGCACACGAACCAACCGGTTGCGGATCTGTGGGAAGTTAACGATTGGATCTACAAACGTTTCCGTGAGAACGTAAAGAACTGGCAAGCGTAAAAAATATTTGTAATTTCCATTCTCAATGATAATTATTATCACTGTTGGCTATACTACGGTATAGAGGGACAGGACGAGGACGAGCCGCCTTCTGGTCGAGACGGCTCGTTGTTGTTTCATCCTGTTTTATTAAACAAACCAAGAACTTACCTTAGATTTTTGCTTCAAAGGTTTTGCAATCCGTTTCTTCGGAATTGTTCGCTTGTTTCCCGCGGTTACTCACCACATATATGGAAGAAGCGTTGCAATGGTTGCCTGCAGCCCAATGCTTGCAGGAATTAACTTCGCAAAGAACATCTTTCGCCATCTGAACTCACCTCCGTTCTCATTTAGGATGGTCGTTTTGGCATGCCTTTTATACCCTGACTACAGAAGTTTATTGCCTATGAAGCTGTGAAGCGGCTATGATAGGGAGCAAATAGGGTGTAAGGGCTGACAATAGCGATGACGATGATGCGTAAAAGTTTTATGTGGATGATGTACAGCGTGTTAACCGGGATTGCCGTCGGTACGGCTGCCGCTTTGTTTCTGGCCGGACTCGAATATGCAACTTATCTTCAGAATTCCTTTTCTTGGATGCTGCTGCTTCTGCCAATCGCTGGAGCTGGAATGAGCTACTTATTTGTGAAGTATGGGGCGAATACCGCTAAGGGTAATAATCTCATAATTGAGCAAATACGTCGGAGCGACGAACAGCTGGGCCTCTATGAACGAGTTCCGATTCGCATGGCTCCGCTCATATTGCTCGGTACGTGGATCACCCATTTATTTGGCGGCTCAGCCGGCCGAGAAGGGACAGCCGTTCAGATGGGCGGCAGTATCGCCGACTGGTTCGGAAGGACGTTTAAGGTTAGTGCAGCCGGCAGACGAATCCTGCTGTTAGGTGGAATAAGTGCCGGATTCGGAGCTGTATTCGGGACGCCTTGGGCGGGTACGGTCTTTGCGCTTGAAGTGGTCACCATGGGCAGGAAAATTTCGTATAACGCGATCCTACCCTGTCTCATTGCAGCATTTGCTTCCAACTATACAACGCTGGCTTGGGGGATTCATCATATTGCATACAGTATGGGCAGCGGTATTCCTTCATTTAGCTGGGGTGTTCTGCTGAAAGTGCTGATCGCATCCATCTTGTTCGGTTGGATGAGTCTCTTGTTTACCTACGCGATTCTTTTCGTGAAACGAATGGCCTCGAGATGGGTACCGCTTGGCTGGATTAGAGCTTTTGTAGGTGGTTTGGTCATCATTGGGTTAGTTTTTGCCGTTAATACCCGTGAATACCTGGGGTTAAGCTTGCCGCTTCTGGTACAATCCTTTCAGGAGCAGGTGCCGGCTGCCGCATTCTTATGGAAAACGATCTTTACGGTCGTCACACTCGGTACCGGATATCTGGGTGGAGAGGTTACGCCGCTGTTTGTTATCGGTGCCGCACTCGGTAATGCGCTCGCGCCACTCTTGCATTTAAGTGTCGCCTTTCTGGCCGGACTTGGGTTGATTGCGGTATTCAGCGGAGCGGCCAATGCACCGCTGGCTTGTGCCGTGCTAGGATTAGAGCTCTTCGGTACTTCCGGAGCCGGCTATATGCTTCTAGCTTGTATAGTCAGCTATATGTTCTCCGGACATAACGGCATTTACAGCTCGCAGTTAATCGGTGTCGCGAAGCCGCGCTATTATGTTAAGGTGCCCGGATTGAGCTTGCTGCATACGAAACTCAAAAAGGGAAGAAACGCTCAGCTATGAGCGCTTCTTCCCTTTTTATTCGCCACTAGACTAGGATACGCGGCGTGCTGTAGCGTAGTGATCGCTCCACCAACCGGATTTGATGCTTGAGATCATGACGCCCGGCTTGCCATAGGTATGAATCATTTTGCCATTACCGATGTAGATGCCGACATGGTGAATCGGTTTATAGAAGAAAACCAAGTCGCCTGGCTTCAGATTGCTTTTGCTTACATAAGTACCGACTTTGGATTGGCTCTTGGACGTGCGCGGCAGCGTAGTACCATACTTCTTAAACACATATTTAGTGAAAGAAGAGCAATCGAAGTATCGAGTTGTTGACGTAGAGACGCCATATTTATAAGGTGTGCCGAGATATTTTTTGGCGGTGCTGATAATGCCGCTTGCTTTCGCAGCCGATGTTGCGTGAGCCGGTGTAGCTTGCAGTGCTACTGTGCCGCCTGCCAGCAAAGAGAAGCTTAATGTGATACTCATAATAAATTTGCCGATTTTAGTGTTCATGATTAAAGTTCCCCCTGTGATGTAGTTCCCATGAAGCATGTTCGCCTGGGACAAATGACCTAAAAACACTATAGCATATAAAAAACTTCCAACATTTACTTGGTAAGCGGATTCACAAGGAATGACAAGGGTTTCAGCCGAACTATGAGAAATGCATTAGAAATTCTTCATCGAATGAATATTGACATGCGACACCGAATACTATCATGGAATGATGAGGTGACAAAGGGGCGTTTGATCGATGAATTACTTCTATTTCGGTAGCATTGTTGGGGTTGCAGGCATGTCCATCTGGTCGATAATCCGTACATATAGTAGAAGTGCGTTCCTAAGCTGCATGGCAGGAATGATGATTGCCATGACGATCGGGATGATGACAAGCGTCTCCATTGGTACGATCGCAGGCGTTTTATATCCCAAAGATTTGACGTTCCCGACTGCAGCCTCCGTGCTCCTTGGGCTTGTCTGCGGTTACCTGGCAGGGAAGCCGGTTAGTACGATGGCTGCGCTTGATGGCATGCTCGCCGGGATTATGGGGGGCATGATGGGTGCGATGCTTGGCGTCATGATGGGCAAACATGCTGCTATGATGGTGCTTTTCGTCGATGTGTTGTATGTATTCATTCATCTGGTTGTTTTACAGCTAATCCGGGAAGAATCACGAGAAGCGACCACGGAAGCGAAGGGAGACAGTAAGCAGACGCCGATTCTGCATCCGCTCGTATTCGGGCTTGGTATATTTGTGCTTGCAGCCGTGTTTCTGTACCAGGGTTAGTCGACCGAATCGTTGCATGCACGAACGAAGTTGTATACCCCCTGGAGGTATGATATAGTGATTGGTATGAAGAGGGGGATTGCGGGATGAACCATAGCGAGCAAGAGCAAAAACAAGAACATTGCCACGATCACGCCGGTTCTGTTCGGCGCAGTGCGCATACCGATGAAATTAAGAACAGCCTGATTACGCGTTTGAACCGAATCGAAGGGCAAATTCGCGGGTTGAAGGGACTTATTGAGAAGGATACGTATTGCGATGATGTGCTCAATCAGATCGCTGCCGCTCAGTCGGCCTTAAATGGCGTCGGGAAGCTGCTGCTCGAACATCATATGAACAGCTGTGTAATCGAACGCATCCAGCAGGGGGATCATGAAGTCGTAAAGGAACTGCTTGTGACCATGAACAAGCTGATGAAATAATAGACCGACAGACCGAAAATGCAGGCTGTGCGGTCTTTTTTACACCTCTTGCAATACCCCCATGGGGTATGTTAGAATGATTATGAGGATATACCCTCCGGAGGTATATAGATCGAAGAAAGGAATGGATCTATAGTGGCGATTCAGAAGACTACGCTTCAGATTAGCGGTATGACATGCGCTTCTTGTGCTTCTCGAATCGAGAAGGGGCTGTCGAGACTTGAAGGCGTCACGAGTGCCAGCGTGAATTTGACGATGGAAACCGCTCGTGTGGAATATAATGAAGCTGTCATCGCTGTTGGCGATGTGATGAGCAAAGTCGATCAGTTAGGGTTTCATGCTGAGCTACATAAAGAAATGTCGCAGCTCAGCGAGCAACGAGAATCCGGATTGAGGCAGCTGAAGCTGCGATTGCTTATTTCAGCGCTGCTCTCCTTGCCGCTGCTGTTAGCCATGGCGGATCACTTCGCTTTTGCATCTTTTCTTCACATTCCGGGCTGGTTAATGAACCCTTGGCTGCAGCTTGCCTTGGCAACACCGGTTCAATTCGTAATAGGAGCTCCGTTCTATATAGGTGCCTATAAGGCATTGCGCGGTAGAAGCGCCAATATGGACGTGTTAGTTGCGATCGGCACATCTGCGGCTTATTTCTACAGTTTAGCCCAGACGCTGGAATCCCTGGGGCAAGGCATGCATAGTGTTGAACTGTACTATGAAACGAGCGCGCTGCTCATCACCTTCCTGCTTCTTGGCAAGCTGCTCGAGGCGCTGGCCAAGGGCCGCTCCTCACAAGCGATTAGCGCGTTGATCGGGCTGGCGCCGAAGCAAGCCGTCGTTTTGCGAGAAGGAATAGAGGTTCGCCTGCCGATTGAAGAGGTGCAGCCCGGTGATTTCGTCGCCGTTAAGCCTGGGGAGAAGATCCCGGTCGATGGCGTTGTGCTGGAAGGCAGCTCCTCCGTGGATGAGTCGATGCTTACCGGCGAGAGCTTCCCTGTACAGAAGCAGGCAGGCGATCCGCTTATCGGGGCCACGATTAACGGAAACGGCGCATTGGTCATGCAAGCTACGAAGGTAGGCAAAGAGACCGTACTGGCTTCGATTATCCGAATTGTGGAGGAGGCGCAGGGTTCGAAGGCGCCGATTCAGCGAATCGCGGACGTTATTTCAGGCATTTTCGTGCCTATTGTCATCGGAATCGCTGCGGTGACATTTCTGTTATGGTACTTTGCACTTGAGCCCGGGGCATTCCCGGAGGCGCTGCGCAAAGCGATTGCGGTGCTCGTGATTGCCTGCCCTTGTGCACTTGGTCTCGCGACGCCGACCTCGATTATGGCAGGCTCAGGCAGAGCGGCCGAGCTGGGCATCTTGTTCAAAGGCGGAGAACACCTTGAACGCGCGCATCTCATTGACGCCGTGCTGCTCGATAAGACGGGAACCGTGACGGAAGGGAAACCGAAGCTGACGCGTTATCAGATCGAGTCCGGTTTTCAAGAAGAAGAGGTGCTGCGGCTGGTTCTTACAGCCGAGAGCAGCTCCGAGCATCCGCTTGGCGATGCGATTGTCGCCGGACTTCGTGAGCAAGGCATCGAAAAGGCAGCGGCCATTGAATCGTTCTCCGCGATACCCGGCTTCGGGATCGAGGCGCGCATCGAAGGAAAGGCGCTGCTTGTCGGCACTCGCCGCCTGCTTGCGCTGCACCATGTCGAGCTTGCGGATCAAACGCAAGTTGAACAACTGGAGAATGAAGGCAACACGGTCGTTCTCGCAGCTGTAGATGGCGTGTACGCAGGTTACTTCGCGGTTGCGGACCGTATCAAACCGACCTCTCGCGCTGCAGTCGAGGCGCTGCAGGCGCTTGGCCTGGAAGTTGTACTGATTACCGGAGACAACGCTTCTACCGCGCGGGCAATCGCTGAACAAGCAGGGATACGTACGGTTCTTGCCGAAGTTTTACCGGAAGGCAAAGCGGAGGAAGTGAAGAAGCTTCAAGCGCGAGGACTTAAAGTCGCGATGATCGGCGACGGTATTAACGATGCGCCGGCGCTGGCTACCGCTGATATTGGGATGGCGATGGGGACGGGAACCGACGTTGCCATCGAGGCAGCCGATATTACGCTGATGCGCGGTGATTTAAGCAGCATTCCCGAGGCGATCGCGCTTAGCCGGAAAACGATGAGCAACATCAAGCAAAATTTATTCTGGGCACTTGCCTATAATGCGGTCGGTATCCCGATTGCCGCAGCCGGCTGGCTCGCCCCTTGGGTGGCAGGGGCTGCGATGGCGCTGAGCTCGGTATCAGTCGTGCTCAGCGCCTTAAGGCTTCAACGATTCCGCAAATAACTTTGACTAAGAGGAGCGATTTCAAATGACAACTACCATCCAAGTGAAGGGCATGTCCTGCCAGCATTGCGTGAACAGTATTGAGGGAGCGCTGAAGAAGAACGGCGTAGCAGCAAAGGTTGACTTGCCCGGTAACCGGGTCACGGTCGATTATGAGGAGAAATCGATATCCCTGGATCGCATCAAAACATTGATTGAAGATCAAGGATTCGATGTCGTGTAAGCACAGGTGGCAATTCTTTCATTAAGGCTAATCCACGAGATGGATTAGCCTTTTTGAGTGGAAACATGGTATGATTACGGTTTGAATGTTGTTCGAAATTGAGTAATGCTGGAGGCTTTGAAACTGGTGAACAAGTACCCTTTTGACTTTGACCCGAAAGAATCCTTCGTCCAGCAAGCCAGCGATTGGATTGCGGATGTCTTCTATGAACGGCTGCCTGAAGCCGGCTTTGAAATCCGAGATGAGCAGATCTATATGGCTTTTCAGCTGGAACGGGCTTATAGCGAGAAACAAACGATTTTTGCAGAGGCTGGCGTAGGGACGGGGAAAACATTCGTCTATTTGCTTTATGCCATTAACTATGCACGATATACGCGAAAACCGGCCATTATTGCCTGTGCGGATGAATCGCTGATCGAGCAGCTGGTGAAGCCGGAAGGCGATATCGCGAAGCTGGCCCGTTATCTGGATTTGACGATTGATGCGCGGCTGGGCAAATCGATGGATCAATATATTTGCTTGAACAAGCTCGAAGATGCAAGAGGCGGCTTCGCGGATACGGAGATTTATCGGGACATGCATGCTGCATTGCCCGATTTCGTCCATAACCCGGGCACGATGCAAGCCTTCTATCCCTATGGCAATCGTAAGGATTACCCGAACTTGACTGACGATCAGTGGAAAGCGGTTGGCTGGGATGTGTTCCAGGACTGCCTGGTTTGCTCAAGGAGACACCGCTGCGGTCAGACGCTCTCGAGGGAGCACTACCGTAAGGCAGCGGACATCATCATCTGCTCCCATGACTTCTATATGGAGCATGTGTGGACGTATGAGGCGCGTAAACGCGAAGGACAGCTTCCGCTTCTGCCTGAGCATAGCTCGGTCGTATTTGACGAAGGTCATCTGCTGGAGACTGCTGCTCAGAATGCGCTCACCTATAAACTGAAGCACAACGTATTTGAATCCATCATTACGCGGCTGCTTCAAGGAGAAATCCGCGAGACGCTTGCTGTAACGATCGACGAAGCCATCGAGCAGAGCGAGCATCTCTTCAGGCTGCTGGATTCCAGCAGCCGTTCCATTGCAGCGTCGGATCGGCGTGAAGTGATCATGTCAGATCGGTTGTTGAAGGAAGTTACTCGCTTCGGGGCGGTGCTAGCCGCGATTGAAGAGGAGCTTGTCTTCGAGAGCGGGATGTTCACGATCGATGCGTATCAGCTCACCATTGTGGAAGAGCATATCGAGATGCTTCAGCTGGCGCTGAATTTATTTAAGAAGCCAAGCGGGTTGATCACTTGGATCGAAGAAGAGCAGGACGGCATTACGCTTGTCATTATGCCGAAGCTCGTGAAGGAGATTCTGGAGGAGCGTGTCTTCTCGAAGCACATGCCCATTGTGTTCTCTTCCGCTACGATGTCCGTCAATGATTCGTTTGATTATATCGCAGATAGTCTGGGTATCCAGAAGGCGTTATCCTTCTCGGTAGCGTCGCCTTATGATTATGAGACGCAGATGAGCGCAGCGGTTGCGCCGATTGGCAGCCAGGCTGACAAGCTCAAGCTTGCCCTGCAGCGGCTTCAGCAATCGGAAGGACGAGCGCTTATCTTGTTCCCTTCCAAGGAAGAGCTGCTGCAGTTCAAAACGGATATCGCGTCGATTCCAGGCTTCGCAGCTTTCCGCTTCCTATTTGAAGGAACAGCTGAAATCAGTCATCTCATCGAGTCGTTCCAAAGTGATGAAGCCAGTGTCCTATGTGCGGTCACACTATGGGAAGGGCTTGATATTCCGGGTCCGTCGCTGTCGCATGTGCTGATGTGGTCGCTTCCGTATCCACCGAACGATCCTGTCTTCACAGCCAAACGCAGAGATGCCGAGCACCCCTTCGAAACCGTGGACATGCCTCATATGCTGCTTCGTTTGAAGCAAGGCTTGGGACGTTTAATTCGAGGTCGCGAGGATACGGGGATGATTACAATGATGGGCAAAGAACTGGCGGATGCGCGGGTAATGGAGCAGGTTGAACGCATTCTTCCGGCAGGCGTTAAGCCGCAGGTTCTGAGCGTTTGAATGAATTGACATCTAGTATGTCGTTCTCTACAATTTAAATAGAATAGGCTCATAGAAAAGGATGGGAAGCAAATATGTCGCAGCCAATGAAGAAATCCACGTATAAGAGTCAACGTAAAGCCGAGCAAGAGAAATTGGAGAAGCAGCGCAAGTTTATGAAGAAGCTGATGTGGGGAACGGGTATCGTTGTTGTTCTGGGCATCATTGCAGCCCTGATTTTCACGCCGAAGGCAGATCCGACCGCATTTGATTACGAACAGCTGCCTATTCTGGGGAAAGCGGATGCGCCGGTCAAAATTGTCGAGTTCGGCGATTATAAATGCCCGTCCTGCCAAATCTTCAGTCAGCAAATTAAGCCGCAGATCGAGAAAGATTACGTGGAGTCGGGCAAGGCTGCCATCTACTTCATGAACTTCCCGTTCATCGGAGATGATTCGACGACAGCCGCTCTGGCCGCACAATCCGTCTACCATCAGAATAATGACGCTTTCTGGAAATATTTCGACGTTCTCTATAAGAATCAGCAAGACGAGCACACGCTTTGGGCTACGCCTGAATATCTGGTTCAGCTGGCTAAAGATAACGCGATCGATGTTGATCTGGATTTACTGAAGAAAGATATCGAAGAAGGCACCTATGCCTCTGAAGTCAGCAAACATAAGTCTACTGCAATTGCCGCTAACGTTAATTCCACGCCAACCTTGTTCATTAACGGCGAAGAATTTAAAGGCGAATTCGGTGACTATCCAAGTATTAAGAAGGCTATCGACAACGCGCTGGCCGGCGAGGGCAAATGATCCAAACGTCATCGAGACTGGGGTTCTTTAGCAAATACGCGCTCTACTTGGCGTGGATCGTATCGATTGTCGCTACGGGCAGCAGTTTATATTTAAGCGAAATCATGCACTTTATCCCATGTAATTTATGCTGGTATCAACGAATATTCATGTACCCGCTTGTGGTGCTCCTCGGAATGGCGAGCTACCGCAACGACCGCAAGCTGATCCCGTACATTTGGCCGCTTTCCCTACTGGGCGGATTGATCTCCATCTATCATTACGCGGAACAGCAAATTCCGGCTCTGGCCAAAATGCTTCCGTGCACGGTCGGCGTTCCGTGCAGCGATGATTATCTCGACTGGTTTGGCGGTTATGTCACCATTCCGTTCTTGGCTTTGATCGCTTTTGCATTGATCACGATGTTGATGTTGAATGCACGGGGAACTGCAGAAGAAGCGATCGATGATGCAGAGCAAGCCGAGGATGCGGAAGAGCTGGGTGAGCGTTCCACCTTATAAAAAGAGTAGAAGTCCTTCGGGACTTCTTTTTTTTGTCGAATTTAGGTGCTGATTTACTTGCATTTCTCGGTCGTTAGTATGCATTTTCTCTGTCAACGGGGATTGAAGTCTCAAAATATGAACATTCCATGGACTTTTGCCTGTTCATTTGTCCCAACTATGATGTTTCTGCTATCATGTATGGATGGACGTACAAAGGGTTAATTAATTAAATAAGCGCATCTAAATAGTTGGAGGTAGCCTGTAATGACAGCAGAGAATAATAGTCAGAAGTCGCCATGGGAACTCTATTATGGCCCGAATTTAGGGTATATCGAGGAAATGTATGAGAAGTTCCTGATAAACCCTGAATCGGTTGAGCCAGCATTCAGAGATTCCTTTGCGAAATGGGGACCACCGCCGTCCACATCGGCAAAGGGAATTGTAAAGGTGAATCCACCGCTCGCATCCGGCGTTTCAGGCTCTGATAGCATTAAATCGATTGATCCTGCTTTCTTGAAGAAAATCGTTGACGCCGGCAAGCTTGTACGAAATATCCGTACTTACGGTCATCTTGCAGCCGACAATGATCCGCTCGGTTTATCTGCCGCACCGGACACGCAGCTGCTCGAGCCGATGACATTTAAGCTTACATCGGAAGATCTGGACACCATTCCGGCTTCTCTCATCTGGGAGGAAGCACCGGAAACGATTCGTACAGGTGCCCAAGCTATCGCGCATTTGAAAGAAGTTTATACTAAGTCGTACGGTTTTGAATTCGGGCATATTCATGCGGAAGATGAGCGGATTTGGCTCCATCGCCAAGCTGAAATCGGCATGGCCAGCAAACCGATGAGCGCCAAAGAACGGATCGCTTTGCTTGGACGCTTAATTGATGTTGAGCAATTCGAAACTTTCCTGCATCGCTCGTTCGTAGGTCAGAAGCGTTTCTCCATCGAAGGAACGGATACACTTGTGCCGATGCTCGACGAGATCATCCGGGAGCTCGCGCATGACGGCGCTCGTCACATTCTGATGGGTATGGCGCACCGTGGACGGTTGAACGTATTGACGCATGTTCTCGGCAAACCCTACACAGCTATTTTCTCTGAATTCCATCATTCGCCAAACAAAGAGAAAGACTTGCTGCCATCGGAAGGCGCGATGGGCATCAACATCGGCTGGACCGGCGACGTGAAATACCACTTAGGCGCGCATCGCTCGCTTAAGGAGAACGAAACCGTTGAAACCCGTATCTCGCTGGCAAACAATCCGAGTCACCTGGAATACGTCAATCCGATCGTAGAAGGCTACACACGCGCAGCGCAAGACGATCGCAGCAAAGCCGGCTATCCAACACCTGATTTCGGCAGCGCAGCAGCGATTCTGATGCACGGCGACGCCGCGTTCGCAGGTGAAGGTATCGTAGCGGAGACGCTTAACTTCAAGAAGCTTGCGGGTTATGAGAACGGCGGAACGATTCATATCATCGTCAACAATAAACTCGGCTTCACGACCGAGAGCAAAGATTCGCGTTCTACTCATTATGCGAGTGACCTTGCAAAGGGATACGAAATCCCAATCGTACATGTTAGCGCCGACGATCCGGAGGCGTGTATTGCTGCGGTTCGGATGGCATGTGAATACCGTCAGAAGTTCCACAAAGACTTCCTGATCGACATGGTGGGCTACCGCCGATACGGTCACAATGAGACGGACGACCCGGAAACAACGCAACCGCTCGTTTATCAGAAGCTTCGCAACCATCCGGTTGTCGGCCGTATTTACAGCGAGAAGCTGAAAGAGAAGGGGCTATTGTCTGAGGATCAAGTTACAGCTATTAGGCAAGCTGGTCTTGCAAAGCTGCAAGCTGCACTCGATGAAGTGAAGTCGAGCGATAAATCATTCAAGCAGCCGAAAATTGATGATAC
This sequence comes from Paenibacillus rhizoryzae, assembly GCF_059686995.1. NCBI lineage: Bacteria > Bacillati > Bacillota > Bacilli > Caryophanales > Paenibacillaceae > Paenibacillus > Paenibacillus rhizoryzae. The sequence continues at coordinate 783,637 of NZ_JCAALT010000001.1, forward strand.
GAGCAAACGCCGCAAGAAAGAAGTCGTTACTTCCGTTCCGCTTAAGAAGCTCAGCGCGATTAATGAGGAGCTGCTTAAATGGCCGGATGGCTTCAAGGTGCACGATAAGCTTGAACGTATTCTGATGCGCCGTGCTAACGCGCTGGAGAAAGGCAGCAAGGTGGATTGGGGCTTGGCCGAAACGCTTGCTTTTGCATCCATTCTATCCGACGGTACGCCAATTCGCTTGAGCGGACAAGATTCGGAGCGCGCAACCTTCGCATTCCGTAACATCGTGCTGCACGATGTAGAAACGAATGCGACGTTCTCGCCGCTTCACAAGCTGCCTCAAGCCAATGCTTCCTTCGCGGTTCATAACAGTCCGCTTGCCGAAGCTTCCGTTCTTGGGTTTGATTATGGATACAACGTGTTCTCCCCGGAAACACTTGTTATTTGGGAAGCGCAATACGGCGACTTTGCCAACTGCGCGCAAGTGATCATTGACCAGTTCATCACGGCAGGCCGTGTGAAATGGTCGCAAAAGTCCGGTCTGATCATGCTGCTGCCTCACGGCTATGAAGGTCAAGGTCCGGAGCATTCCAGTGCGAGACTTGAGCGTTTCTTGCTTCTGGCAGCGGAAGATAACCTGACGATTGTAAACCTGACGTCAGCGTCGCAATACTTCCATTTGCTTCGTCGTCAAGCCGCGATTATCAATACGGACGAAGCGCGTCCGCTGATCGTGATGTCGCCTAAAAGCTTGATCCGGAATCCTAGCGTCGCTTCGGACCCAGCTGAATTCAGCAATGGCTCGTTCAGACTAGTGCTGGAGCAGCCGGGTCTTGGCAAGCAGCCGGCACAAGTAGAGCGTCTGATCTTCTGTACCGGTAAAGTGGCCATCGATCTGGAAGCCGCATTGGAGCTTAAGGATGGACAAGCCGAGGATAAATGGAACTGGGTTCATATCGTTCGCGTGGAGCAGCTGTATCCGTTCCCGAAATCCGATATTGAACAAATCATCAACCGTTATCCGAATGTGAAAGAAGTACTGTGGGTTCAAGAGGAGCCGCAAAACATGGGTGCATGGAACTATGTCGAGCCGCGGATCCGCGCACGTGTAACACCTAATACAACCGTCCGTTACATCGGTCGTCCTAAACGGTCGAGCCCGGCAAGCGGATTCCAATACGTACACAACATGGAGCAGCAACGTATCGTTTCCGTTGCGCTGAATCGCAGTACTCTAACAACGACGACTAAAGGGGAGAACAGCCATGAGTGAAATTAAAGTACCCGAAATGGGAGAATCGATCGTAGAAGGCACGATCTCTAAATGGCATGTCAAAGCCGGTGACAGCGTGAATGTAGGCGATGTGCTTGCTGAGCTGGAAACGGATAAAGTCAACATTGAAATCAGTGCGGAGCAAGCCGGCGTTATCGAGCAGCTTCTTCGCGGCGAAGGAGATACCGTAGCGGTAGGCGAAACGATCGGTAAGATCGGCAGCGGCTCCGGTGCAGCAGCTCCTCAGCCAATGTCGCCTAGCAGCGACCCTGCGGCAGCGCCTGCGCCGGTAGCGCCGGCAACAACGCCGGCAGCGCCTGTGGCAGCGGCGGAACCGGCTCCAGTGGCTGCTCCGGCCGCAGCGCCGGCCCCGGTTGCTTCTGATGCGAATGCCGCTGTGTTCTCTGCAACGCCTGCAGCGCGTAAGCTTGCAAGAGAGCGCGGCATTGATCTGACGCAAGTGCAAGCTCAAGATCCAATGGGCCGTATCCGTCAGGAAGATATCCAAGCGCATAACACGGCTGCGCTAGCTCCTGCTGCAGCACCTAGCGCACAAGCAGCTCCTGCGGCGTCTGCTCCTGCAGCTGAGCCGGGCAAACCGGCAGAACGCCGTAAGATGTCCCGCCGCCGTATTACAATCGCGAAGCGCCTTGTAGAAGCGCAGCAAACGGCTGCAATGCTGACTACGTTCAACGAAGTCGACATGACGGCGATTCTTGAAGTTAGAAAACGCCGGAAGGACGCGTTCAAAGAGAAGCATGACATCGGTCTTGGTTTCATGTCTTTCTTCACGAAAGCCGTAATCGGCGCGCTCAAAGCTTACCCGCTGCTGAATGCGGAAATTCAAGGCGACGAGATCCTTGTGAAACAGTACTACGATATCGGTATCGCAGTATCTGCTAAAGAAGGCCTTGTTGTACCGGTTGTGCGTGAAGCCGATCGTCTGAGCTTTGCTCAAATCGAGAAGCAAATCGCGGAACTTGCAGGAAAAGCTCGTGCCAACACATTGGCATTGAACGATCTGCAAGGCGGCACGTTCACGATTACAAACGGCGGCGTATTCGGTTCGCTGCTCTCCACGCCGATTCTTAATGCGCCGCAAGTCGGTATTCTCGGTATGCACAAAATCCAAATTCGTCCTATGGCGATTGACGATGTGCGCATGGAGAACCGTCCAATGATGTACATTGCTCTATCCTACGATCACCGTATCGTAGATGGTGCAGAAGCGGTTCGCTTCCTCGTTACAGTGAAGCAATTGCTCGAAGATCCAGAATCATTGCTGCTTGAAGGCTAATTCTTCCGCGGACAAACATCAACCTCACCTTCTGACGTCAGGGCTTCTATCCCTGAACGTCAGCTTGTGAGGTTTTTTATTTGCTATTGGCCCTCATTCTACATAGAATGAGGGTAAGACAGCGAGAAACGGAGGCGAATGCAGATGAACGTACGTAAAATGCGGTTATTTGATTTCGAGAACATCCACTCCAGCGAGGATCGGGATGAGTATGAGAAAGACTATGCCAGATTAATTCAATCTCCGGCATTTCGTCGCCTGCAGGGCAAATCACAAGTATTCGGAGCAGGCTCCGGTGACTACTATCGAACGCGACTGACGCATTCGCTTGAAGTTTCGCAAATCGCGCGAGAAGTGGCCCGTAAGCTCGGGAAGAATTATTCGTTCCTGGCGAAGAAGGAGCATCCGGGACTAATGCTCGACCCAGAGGTTGTGGAATGCGCATCGCTCGCCCATGATTTGGGGCATCCTCCTTTTGGCCATAAAGGGGAAGAAGTGCTCAATGAACTGCTCATGGAAGAATGCGGACTTAAATATGAAGGCAACGCTCAGAACTATCGGATCTTAATGTTTCTGGAGAAGCGTGCAGGAAGTGACAGCGGGCTCGATCTGACAGCTGCCGTGCTGCTCGCCATTAATAAATACCCGTTCTGCTTAGACGACCCCGGTCGATTGAAGGGGGTCTATAGCATGGAATGGGAAGGGATTAAGGCGCTGCGCGGCGCCTGGGGGATGCCGGATGGCTGCGCGACACTTGAGGCGCAGCTCATGGATCTCTGCGACGATATTGCGTACTCGACACATGATATTGAGGATGGCATTCGGGCAGGAAAAATCCAGATGAATCCCAGTTTGTTCGAGGATGACCGTCTCGTCGCGAACGTCATGCAGGAAATCATCAACGATCCCGGTAACGCGGTCATGCATTGGGAACAGGTTGATATGAAGCTGATGGTGAAGCAGGCGCTGCATCATTATCTGGAGCAGTGGGAAAGCATTTATGTGGAATGCGGCAGGGAGCCATCGCGTACGCGCAGAGAGATGAAAGCGCGGTGGGTGAGGAAGTTTGTGAGCGGGGTCGGAATCATTGATGATCCGGCAACAGGCTGGAAAAGGGTCACCTTCGTTCGCGACGGCGTGCAGGACATGGAACTGCTGCGCACGATGGAGATCTTGAAGAAGCTGGCGTGGGTGATGCTGATTAAGGATTTCCGCGTACAGCGGCTTCATAAACGCAGTGAGATCATCATTAAGCGTTTATGGGACAGCTTTAAGATACAGGACTCAGGGCGGCTCATCATCCCGCCGGATTGGCTGGAAAGCTACGAGCGGCTCAAGGATGTATGGTCTTGGGAGCGGATGGTGTCCGATTATATCGCAGGTATGACGGATGCCTATGCGGAGAAGGTATATACCGAATTTTACGGAAGCGCGTCTACGACAAAAGGCGGGTTATTGTACGATCGGGACTAATAATGGAGGAGGCTGCCTGGGAAGCAGTCTCCTTTTTGTTGTGGCGTATGTGTCACTGGCAGCGATAAGATGCAACTTGGCAATTTGCATCTAATCACGGCATTGTCAATGGTGCTCGCCGCCGATGATTAAAATTCTAACGAATGGTACGGGCCTTATTCGGGTGGGATAGAGCGAAAGTAGGCATTGCGACACTAAATAGCACATAAGGCCTCTACGATTCGTTAGCGTTTGAATGTGCGGGGTAAAATCGAAAAAGCTGCCCCCAAAGCCAATACATGCACTTTAGGGACAGCCGATAATTGTATATGGTGATGGATAGATTCCGAGCCTAGCCCTTATCGGTTCCAGTAAGGGTGATTCGAATTGCCGGAAGTTTTCGTTGGTGTTGCGGAATCATCAGACTGCACAGGTTGCGTATCATTTACAGTCCCGCTGTTATCGCTATTGTCTCCGGTGTTGCCATCGTCAATGGAGCCATTATCAGTATTACCGTTATCGTTGTTACCGTTGTCGCCGGTATTGCCCGTATTGCCATCTGCAATGACATGACGTGCCGTTACAAAGGTTTTATCCCAAGCGCTGCCTGAGAATTTAGAAACCGTTACGCCTACACCGACACGGTATGTTTGCAGCAATTTGTCATCGCCGATATAAAGACTCACGTGATTGATGACGCCATCATGATTGGTATCCGAGAACACCAAATCACCCGGCTGCAGTTGATCCTTTGTTACTTTCGTACCGACTTTTGCTTGTTGTCTGGACGAGCGCGGCAGATCAATGCCATGCTGCTTAAAGATGTATTGAACAAAAGAAGAACAGTCGAATACAGAGGTTGTTGTTGTTTTGGCACCGAATTTGTACTCCACGCCTAGATATTGTTTACCTGTTGCAATGATGTCATCCACGATCGATGAACTGGCTGTCGCTGCATGCGTTGTATTGGGTGTGAAAAGCATGCTTCCGCCGCCTATTGCAATGGATAAACCTAATGTAAGGCTCAGTAGTTTTTTATTTAAACGTTTATGATTTAGTGTGTTAGTCATGGTGAACTCCTCCTGCACTGAAATGTAGTTTGGTACAGGCCGCTGTGATTGCCTACAAACACTATAGCACAGCATTTTGTACCATCACTTTCCAATGAGTCGAAAGACCTATGAAGCATAGCGGATGATCGCGATTATTAGAAAACGATTAGAAAAGACTAATGTAATCTGCCTTGACTTACGGAAATGTTACTTCCGCAGTTCAAGCATGCTCGTAGCTATTAGCTTCACTTTGACATGCAGTTCTATCCCCGGAATGTCTTCGTTTACGGCAAGGCCTTTGCGATACCAAACCTCGTTCAAGGAGTAGATATCCGTGGAACGTTTCTTGCCTACTTCATAGGTCTTCATAATTTCGTCGTACAAGCTCTTCTCGAGCAGTTTATTCATTTCAACCAGTGGGAATGTGTCCTGCTGCTCCCGTAGAGCGGCGTCCATGGCGATGTTTAGTTTGACGATTCGTTTACCATCCTTATAGGCAGGCTTTTTCTTCACCTTAATGCTCTTTAAAGCAGCAGTTCCAACGAATTTCCCTTGTTCATCTTTGATAGGAAGGAGGCCGCGCCTGGTGTTTTTCTTTAACCATTTTACTCCTGTTGCTTCTTCGCGGCTGAATCGAGCCTCGCTCTTTCCGTTCTTAAGTGCGACAAGCCCGTCCACGATCGGCAATGTGAATGCCTTGCTGCCTTTCTTCCAGTTTTTAGAAAGCGTCACATGGTCGACCAAGGTCGTCTCGAAAGGTTCCCTTGTAGATCGGATGAGTCTCTGATATTGAATGGGCTCAAAGGAAGATTGCAGCTGCTTAAATAACAGATTCGGCTGATAATACAGCGTAGCTACGTACGAGCTGCCGGTGATTGGCATTGTAGTAAGAATCTCTGCGAGATTTTCATTTGTTGCGAAAACCCAAGGGGTATAACGTTGATCGCGTGTTCGCATCAATTCGTCATGGATATTGAAGATTCCCTTGGCGAGTAGGCGGTCACTGAATATAAAGGCTTTATTCTGTGTCCAATCCATACGCATCTGGCTTTCCTTCTGCAGATCGAACACCGCCATCCCGATGCTCTCGCCTTCGCCTCTTCCGATCACGACCGGTTTAGCGTTTTGGCTGCCGCCTTCTTGTTTTGCCATGGTTGTAAGGTCATTGATTTGCGCATAGACTTGATATTTTCCGTCCACGTAATCTATTCCCATCACAGTGACAAAATTAAAATATTGAATGTTCTTTACGTCCCAGCAGCCGCACAAGCATAACACGAGGCAGCTGACCAGGGCCGCCTTCCAAATCCGGTTCATGGTTTTCCATCCTTCATCCTCGTATCGTCCTGTAAATGGAGGTTCTGCGGTCTCTTACTCATGTTATTGGCCGGTTTCTTCAGCAGCGCTCCTACGATATCTCCCCACGATGGCGGTGAAATCGGAGAAAGATACGGGATCCCGAATGATTTGAGATTGGACATATAGGAGACGACGAAGAAAATGGACATGAAGAAACCGAACATACCGAGTATGGAGGAGATGATCATAATGACGATGCGAACAATCGACACGATGCCGCTAAGCGTCGGGTTTACCAGCGTGTAGCCGGCTATCACCGTAGTTGCAACCACAACGGTTACGGTAGGAGACGTAATGCCGGCACGGATGGCGGCATCGCCTACGATGATACCGCCGACGACGGTTACGGTTGGCCCTACCGATTTGGGCAGTCGTTGTCCGGCTTCCTTGAACAGCTCAAACAAGATGAGCACCGTTATCGCCTCGAATGGAAGCGAAAGCGGAAGTCCGATACGATTCGATGCGATCGTAGCTAATAAAGGCAATGGAACCTGCTCGAAATTAAAGCCGATCAAAGCAATGTAGAAAGCGGGCAGGAACAGTGCCAAAAACCAGCCAAAGAATCGGATCAACCGTTGAAAAGAGCTAATCACTGACCGGAAATAGCCATCTTCCGGTGAGTTAATGAGCGACGTAAGCGTAATGGGCGCGATAATGGCTAGCGGTGAGCCGTTAAGCAAAATCACGAAACGGCCGCTGATTAGGCATTCTGCGGCAAAATCCGGTCGGCCGGTATTGTCGATTAGGGGTATCACCGAATAAGAACGATCCGATATAGCTTCCTCTAGCTGCGAGCTCGTAACGAGCGCATCAATCTGTATTTTCCGCAATCTTGCCCTAGCCTCATCGACAGCCTGTTTGTTCGCAATATCCTGGATGAAAAGCAATTTTATCGCGGTCAGGCTTCGAACTCCGATTATAAAGGATTCTACTTTGAGTGTCGGAGTAGCCAATCTTTTTCGAATCAGCGCCAAATTAGTCTCGATACTCTCGGTAAATCCGTCACGCGCTCCCTTCGTAGACGTTTCCGTAACGGACTCTTCCGTCGTTCTTTGTGGCGGATCCGAGACGTATTGTACGTAGCACTTAGCTGTTTCCAGATCGTAAAGGAATAAATCGCCGTTAAACACATACAAGGAGAGCTCTTTTTTCCAATGCGATGTAAGCATTACGGGGTGTTGCCGCCAAAGGTCTGCGCCGTACGTACTGATTTCATTGATTTGCTCACGGTTCGACAGCCCTTGGCAGAAGACGAAGAGAAAATTGCCGTTCCTCTCGAAGGTAACATCGCCGCAGTCCTCGAATAAAAGCCGGATATCGCTTTCACTGATGTTAACCATTTCGCTGCACCGCCTTTTTGTTTTTTCCTGTCCAGATGCAAATTAAGATCACGATTGTAACGACACCGCAAAATATACTGGCACTCGTGTAGTAGTTTCGCACTAGATTGTGAAAATTCACATCCGAAAGCTTAAGCAGATTGACCACTAGAAGGATCAACGAAATCAGAATGAACAAAATCTCGGGATGTTTCCACCTCTTCACCCACAGCGTGTGTATGATGTAGATGGCCAATGAGATTCGGATAAATGCACCTGCCAGCCACTGATATATGGACAAAAAGTCGGTTTGGCCGAGCATGCTTCCGATGGCGGCCATCCGCCACTGCTCGTAGGCCGGGTATCGCAGCAGCGTAGCTTCGAAAGGACCAAACATGGCGATCACACCTGTCAATGGCCCAAATGTCAGTTCAATTAACATGAGCACGACAAGGCTCATATTGAGTCGTGACAGCTTCCCTTTCACTTCGTCCTTCAAGAAGAATACAAGGAAGATCTCCGTAATGCCTGATGTCGTGTACCAAGCGCCTTTCGTGATCGCCTGGGTTGAATTTTTGAAGATGGGAAACAGGTAGTGGTAGTCCTTATATTGAAAGTTCACGGTCATAACGTACAATCCGGCCGCGATAATCCAGGGCAGCAGAATGCCATTGGTGATGGCGATGGCAGCCAGTCCTTTTCTGGCTGTGAAATAACTAATGCCAATGATACACAGGCCAACGATCCATTGCGGGGTATAGGTTAAGTAGGAGGAGTTGGACCACATAATCGTATCCCGAATGCTGATGCTCGCCTGTGTTAGGAAATATACGGTGAACAGGAGTGTGAAGAACAGCCAGATCAACTTATGCGCTTTTGCGAACATCCAAGTGGACAACGAATAAGGAATATTTTTGTACATATATACATACAGCAAGCCGAGTAGCAAAGAAGGGATAATGGCTGTCAAGACAGAAATCCATGCGTCGCGATTCGCTGTATCCAGTAAAATGGGAATCAGGATGACATGGTTGGAGATGCCGATAAACGTAACCAGCAAGGTGGACAGTTGAAAAGGGGTGATTTTATCGTTCAAATCCTTGATCCTCCTTTCATTAGCGGTGTACTTAAAATTTCCAATTTCGCAAATTTTATGCATAAAATCGGCTTTCTCGCGCATGAAGCCTAGGCGTTTGCTTGATGAATGTTGCCCTCGCAGCGAGGTAGCGTATAATCTAAAGTAACGAATCATACGGACATGGACGTCTATTTTATTCAATTGACCTTAAGGGGCTATAGGGATGGAAAACGAAGCGAATACTACGTTTAAGTGCGCCGTTCAACGGCTAGGGAAAGTTGTTGCCACAGATGGGAAGAGCCTTGCCATTGAAGTGAACGGCAAGCTGCTGACGTTGTCGCGCGAGAAGGCGGAGAAGGAGATCGCGGCCGGCGATGTGCTGCGCTGGGACGGAACAAAGTGGATTCGCGTCGCGCAGCAGGATAATGCCGCGGGACAATAATGAGAGAAGCTTAATCCCCTTTGCACCCTAATCGGAGCCGGCTGCTGCGAATCGTTAAGGAAGGGGTGATTAGAGGAATGGAAGTATTAGAATCGAAACGTTGTTTATTTTGTGATGAGCTTGTGAAAGTGAAACGAAAAGGTGGAAACGAGTGGTACATCGATTGTATGTGCGCACCGGGCGGATCTTATGGATTGCGCGAAGACAGCTACGAGCCATACCGCCAGTTGTCCTATTCGGAAAAACGCAATTCGTTCCCGATTCTGTCGGCTTATATCCGGGAGCAGACGGATTGCGATGAGAAGGTCGTTCTCACTTACGCGGACCGGGAAACGATCCTGCAATCGCCTCAAATTCCAATCACAACGGAAGAGAAGGGGAAACGTCTTCTCCGTTATCTTCACCGGCACACAAGCGGACCGGGTGAAGCGGTAGTTATTAATCAGTTCTCGCAAAGCTATAATTTGACCTATTCTTTAAACTTGCAAGAGCTTGTCTTCATCACGGAGAAGCTGAAAGAAGAAGCTTATATCGAGCGCATCGGCTCAACATTTAAGCTGACGGAGAAAGGATGGGTAGAAGCAGCCAATACGGCGAGCGGTAAAGCGCTGAAGCCATGTTACGTCCTACTGAGCGGCAATGATGAGAACGTAAGCAGAGTATGGCTGGAGACGGTGTTCCCGAGACTGATTCAGCTTGGTTATGCACCGAAGTTTCTGGAGGATGATCTATCGCTTCGGCTGGATCCGAAACCGATTGAAACGATGCTGCAAGAGGTGAGCGACTGCAAGCTGCTTGTGGCGGATGTGACGGAACCGAGTGCGGAACTGTGGCTTCGTGCGGGGTTTGCGATAGGCAATGAGATCCCGATCATATGGACAAGCCAAGCGGCGGATCAGCAGCTTCCGCAAGGGGTCAGACCGCATGTTTGGCAGGATGTGGAAGAGCTCGTAAGGGTGCTTCAGAAGGTGTTAACGAAGGAATAATGGTTATTTTAGGGGTTGCTCGAAGTGGTGTTCATAGGCTATAATCATTTTATACAATTTAATTAAATGCAATATACTGTGAACTCAATTCAGGAGGGACCTACCGATGAGCATTTATGATTTCACCGTCAAGACCATTGCTGGCGAAGAGCAGTCGCTGTCCGCATATAAAGGCAAGACGCTTCTGATCGTCAATACGGCAAGCGCATGTGGACTTACCCCTCATTACAAAGGGTTGCAGCAGATCTATGAAGCCCATAAGGACGAGAATTTGGTCGTACTTGGTTTCCCTTGTAATCAATTTGCTGGTCAAGAGCCGGGGACGAACGAGGACATTGCGAGCTTCTGCGAGCTCAATTACGGTGTAACCTTCCCGATGTTCGCGAAAATTGACGTGATTGGCGAAGATGCTCATCCGTTATACAAATATCTAGTGGACGCAGCGCCTGCACCTTACCATACCGGTACAATCGAGTGGAATTTCGTGAAATTCCTGATTGATCAAGAAGGCAACGTTGTGAAGCAATATCCGGCATCGACGGATCCAGCGGCAATTGAGCCGGATCTACGCAGCTTGATTGATAACGGCAGCCTGGGAGCGGCGCCGAATACAGTTAACGATTAACTGTATCTTACTTTAAACGATGAAAGCACCCCTTACGGGGTGCTTTTTGATTTCTCAATCGAGAAAGATTTGTTTCGTTGCAGGACAAGCTTTAGAGCGTCTTGCTTGCGATAGGCTTGATAAAGCACACCGAGGATGAGCCAAATGAGCCCCATAATAAGTGCATCCTTGCTTAGCAGGAGAAACAAGTAGGCGATGACGCTGGCACCTGTACCCGGCAGAAGCAAATATGCTAGTGTGCCTTTAACAGTACGCTTCCGTTCCTTGACATAATAGTGGCAGATGACAGATATGTTGACAAAGAAGAAGGCGGTAAGCGCGCCGAAATTCACGAATTTGATGGCTGTATCGAGTCGAATGACCAAAGCTAACATGGAGACCATGCCAACAATCAGGATATTAACCGCAGGCGTTTTGAGCCTAGGGTGTACATAGGCGAAGATGCGCTCCGGAAGGATCGATTCGCGTCCCATTGCTAACAGCAGCCGTGACACGCTTGAAACGGAAGAGATTCCTTGCGTAAAGATTGCAAATAAGAGCACAATGATGAATACCGATCCAAGCATGGCTCCGCCGACCATTTTCACAATTTCCAGCCCGGCCGAATCGATGTCGGTGAACGGGATCGGATTTGGGAATGCAAGCTGAGTTAAATAAGACGGTGCGACATATAAAACGATCGCGATCCCAATAATAATAGCGATCGCTCTCGGGATGGTTTTGCTTGCGTTCTTCGTTTCTTCGGACATTGTCGTAATGGAATCGAATCCGAGGAAGGAGAAGCAGATCATGGAAGCGCCTGATAGTATCGTTGTGAAGGGAATCTCATGTTGGAGGAGTGGCGCGAGTGGCTCGCTTATGGAAGTTAGGTCTCGGTAGAGCAAGATGCAAAACAAGGCGATGAAGCCCATTTGAATGAGCACAAACCATTTGCTTAGATTGGCTGAGAATGATGCGCCGCGCAGATTCACCAGTGTGATGAGCAAATTGATTCCGATCATCCAGAGGTAGGCAGGTATTGCCGGAAATTGCGCATGCATATAGATACCGAACGTTAGACATGCGATAATAGGTGAGAAGAGGTAATCCAGCAGCAATGCCCACCCGACAAGAAAGCCGAGGTAGGGATGGATAGATTTCTTCACATAGGAATAGGCGGATCCGGAGCTTGAGTGTGCCTTCGACATATGACCATAACTATAGGCAGTAAACATGATTGCGACAAAAGCGGTTAAGTACGCTTGGGTTAACATCCCGGCGGACGATTCGTAAGCAATACCGTAAATCGAGAAGTAGATCATCGGAGTCATCCAAGCAAGGCCGAGGAACACGATTTGAAATAACGATAATGTTGGCGTTAGTTTGACTTGTACATTCATGTGCAGCACCCTTCCGTCATCCCGCGTGTAACCATCCCATTTCAAAAGAGATGGCTTGAAAATAAAAAAAGCGCGGAAGGTATCCCATTATGAGATCCTCCCGGGCTTTTATCCCTCCGTGAACACAGCAACGGCTGTGCGTTCTCTCTCGGTCCAGACCAGCATGCCGGAAAGGCTGCTACGGAACCCTAGAAAACGTATGGCATATTTAGTTACGTTGTTTTGTTAGATAATATAACATAAACTACCTGATCGTCAATTGAAAATTTAATGGCGTGCGAACTAGCTTCGTTCAGGCAGCAAGAGAAAGGATGCTTTTAAATTGTCTATGAATGAAGAGGAAAAACCGCAGTTAATCGCAACGAAGATTTGGAAATGTAAGAACGCGGATTGTAAAGCGTGGGTTCGTGAGGAATTTGCCGAGGCTGGTGAACAGGCTTGTCCGATCTGTAAAGGACCGATGCATCGCAGTATGAGGCATTTGCCCAAAGTACAGAATAAGATCAAATCTCAACCGCGAAAGAAGAAAAATGAATTTGACTTTTAGCCGCCTATTGGCGGCTTTTTTATATGTTCGGGGAACGAGAGGTGGCGCGGAGGAACGGTAGGGTGAAGTAGGTGCTAATAAAGAGTCCTCCAGAGGTAGAAGGTCGCATAGGCTTTCCAGTCGCCCCAGGTAGAGGAGAGCTGTTTGATCTCTGCGATGGATGGCTTATCTGGCCGTACCATGAGGTGTTTCAGCGCATTGTGAAGCCCCGCATCCTCGATCGGAAAAGCTCCGGGCATACGCAAACAGCGCATCAGTACATAATTAGCCGTCCATGGTCCGATTCCGCGAATACGGGTTAGTGCTTTCTCGATGGCTGTCCAGTCATGTAGTGACATGAGCTGTTCTTTGGATAAACGGCCTTCGACGATTTCGGCAGCCGTTCCGATTAAGTACTCGGCCTTGCGGGTTGTGAACTGCATTTCCGTCAGGTCGGAGACCTGGAGGGCTGCAATCGTTTCAGGTTTAGGGAAGGTAAAGTAACATCGGCCATTCCATTCCTGGGAAGAGCCGAAGCGCTCCACGAAAGGTCTCTTGAGCGTATAGGCAAAGGTTAAATTAATTTGCTGACCCATAATGCCCCAGCTGAGCGCCTCAAATAAGTCATCGATACCGACTACGCGCAGTCCGTGGAACTGCTTGACGGTATCTCTGAGGAGATCATCTTGCTCAGCCAATTCGTAGAATGGCAGCAAATCGCGATCGCAATCGAACCATTCCCACACATAGCGGGCGGCAGTCTCGCGAAGCTCCTGAGAAGGTTCCTCGTTCAAAGCGGGGAACTCAATGCTTAGTGAATCGTTCTGTTCAGGCGTGATTCGTATGAGTACGGGATTGCTCGCAGTGGGAATGAGCCGCAGTACAGCGTTATTTTCGACATGGAATAAGCATTCGTTACTGGATCGTTGCAAATAATCAATGATATGGGCACTGCTGAACGGAGCAGGTGGATGGATTGTAATGGCGTGCATCTCTCGTTCGGAGGCCTCCTTTCAAAATCAATTGGATGTGACTGCTGCGTTAGTTGAAGTACATAATCAGTTGTATCATACTTTGGGGCTTGTCCGCTTTCGTAATCTTGCGTTCTCATACGGTAAAGCTTACATCAACCCGGTAAAGAGGTTATACTTCTTCTCATGGAGGTGAAGCTGCATGCCAATGATGACAAGCGATATGTGGCTGGCTATTGCAAGCTGTGATGCTTCGTACGATGGCCAGTTCTATTATGGCGTGAGTTCGACCGGGATTTTCTGCAGGCCCTCCTGCAAATCGAGAACGCCGAATCCGAAGCATGTTCACATTTTCTTGAATGCGGAAGCTGCGCTTGCTAATGATTATCGCCCTTGTAAACGATGCAAGCCCGAGGGAAGGCGACTTCCGGAGGAAGAATGGGTAGAGTCGATTGCTGCAGTGATTGCCGAACGTTACGAAGAGCCGCTTACTTTGTCCAAATTAGCAGAGCTGGCGCATGTCAGTCCTTATCATATACAGCGAACGTTTAAGCGAATCAAGGGCGTGTCCCCTGCTTCGTATTTGCAACGGGTACGTATGGAGGCGGCAAAAGAGCTGCTGTCCGGATCTGGGTTATCGATTAGTGATATTGGCGAAAGAGTGGGTTACCCGAATGCGGCGCATTTCGCGACCGTATTTCAGAAGGAGACGGGCAGCTCGCCGTCGGCTTATCGTATGACGCATAGTAATAAGGATTAGGGGAGGATGGGGAAAATGAACAATCTGTATTGGACTGAACTAGATGATGCCTCGTGGCGGTTCATTCTTGTTGCGACGGAAGAAGGGCTTAGTTATGTCAGTTCGCCCGGCGATTCATTGGATGAAGTCGCTGAATGGTGTGCGAAGCATTATCCGGGATGCATGTTGGTAAGAGATGATGTGCGATTAGAGGGATATAGGAAGCAGCTTCGCGCTTATTTGAAGGGGGAGCTGACAAGCTTTCAACTGCCTTTGCGTGTGAAAGGGACGGCTTTTCAGCAGCTGGTCTGGCAAGCTTTGGAGCAAATCCCGCATGGGCAAACCTGCTCTTACTCCGATATCGCGGAGCGGATTGGAAAAGCAAGCGCCGTTCGGGCTGTTGGAACTGCGATTGGCGCGAATCCGGTGCTTATCGTCGTGCCTTGTCACCGGGTTATCGGGAAGAATGGCGCGTTAACCGGGTTTCGCGGCGGGATGGATGCGAAAGAGCGTTTGCTTCGGCTTGAAGGCGGACGATATACTAACACATGAGGCATAACTTGAGGAATTTGAAGGGATGAGGCAATGATTTCGATTACAGAATTTTCGGTTGATAAAATTAAAGACCCGTTCGGCATTCTAACCGGCGATCGGTACGAGTTTAGACTGGATGTGGACTTGCCGGAGGATGATGAATTGTTCGTCGAGAATGGCGTCTATATCCGCGTCATTTATAAAGTGGACGGCGAAACCTCAAGCATCGTGAAGTATGAGCTGTATGAGCGCATGAACGATCGGTACGTGGATGCTGAGCTGGAGGATGAGGAAGAGCAGCTTATTGATACTTTTTGTAAAGCGCATTTCTCGGAAGCCGAAGAATAGAATAAGGTGAACTGCTTAGGAATGAGCAGACGTGTGTAATAGTTTGTACGGCCAGCAAATAGCGGGCCGAAACAAAGTGATTAAGGCGGTGTATGACATGACAGTTCATTATCTGCTCAATTGCTACAACAACCAAATTTTGGTGAAGCAGGTAGAAGGTGATGAAGGGCCATTTAATGTCAACATACAATCCAATAACAATCCACTCAGTTTCGGTAATACGTTATATACGGCCCAAACCAAAGAACATGCCATCCGAATCGCCAATCAGCTGTGCGCGTTCTATTCGATGGCCAGAGTCAACGGCTACTATCTGGATGGCAATTGGTTCCGCAACGAGAACAAGTCCGACATATCCGCGGAGCATGTGCTCAAGCAGGAGCGGACGAAGGACGAAATGCACGCCATGCTGACGAGTGAGTGATGAAGGATGATTGAAGGCAGCCGAGAGGTTGCCTTTTTTGTTGTTGATGGTGACTTTAGCGGCCGCTAAGTAGACCTCGACAGCCTGACCCTAGTCGGCGGTGTTTGCGCGGCGGCGGGATCTCGTCGCCTAAAGTGAAATGAACCGGCTGGCTTTGCCATTTCTGGGGGCTGATAGCGGATATGCCGCTTACGGCAGCAAAACGTGGTCGAATAGGTGCCCTTAAGCGGATATACCGCTCTCGAAGTGGCTCAATCGTCGAAACCATGCCGCTTGTAAGGTGAAATGATGCAGGAATGATCTGTGGAAGCGGGTATAAGGCAAAGGCATACGAGCTTGAATGTGTGTATAGCTGGAGCTGCGTGTTTCCCAAGGAAAGGGGTTAGTAGTTTGTTGGCTTGTTGATTGTGCTGAGAATCGGTTTTCCCGACTCTCAGCGTCAATTCGGTGTGGATTTGGCCGTGAGAGTCGGTTTTCCTGACTCTCAGCCTCCGCCGCGGAGGTAAGCAGCTAGGTGGAATGGTGCGAGAGGATTCAAAAAAAGCTGAACGGGATCCTAACCCGTTCAGCCTATTTTCCGCCGATGATGCGAGCATAGCGCTCTTCGCGCTGCGGTGCTGTGAGTTTTGGGCAGTTGTAGCACATGTCGCCGTCTTCGCGGCAGTAGTACATGCAGCAGCCGGAACGAATCATGATTTTGCCGCCGATCTGGTAGGGGCTGTCGACGTATCTTGGCGTATGCAGGAAAGGATTGCGTTTGCTGCCGAACAAGCCGGGGTCAAGCTGCTCCATGAGCACCTTGGAAGCATGGGTGAATCGCTTCCGAACTTCTTCAGAGGTTTCTTTTGCCTCGAAACTGGTTATCATGTTAGCCAGCATGCTGCCGAATTGCGTCCAAATAACCGCCGGTTTCAAGTTCCCGGCAGAAGCGAGGGCGTTCAGCGCTGGACCAATGACATCTCGAAAATCCGCCTCAAGCGCATCCCGCACGTACTGTCCACGGTCTGCGTCTTCAGGTATTTCCGTATAGCTGAGCTCGTTCAGCTTGAAACCGTACAAATTATAAGTCCCGCAATCCTCGATTTGAAACGTGAGCTTATCGAGCGACATTGCCAGAATCGCGTTATAGCGTGACAACAAGAGAAGCCTTGCCGCGCATAGATGAAATAAGGAGCCGCCCATAAATGAAGCAGGCAGCTCTGAGCCGGTAGCGCGTACCGTTAAACCTGCTACCCCGATTGCCTTGTGCACCGAATCTGCGCGCAGAAAATCGGTCGCCGGCATCTCGAAGGAAGGATGAGCAGTGCCTGTGGGCGACACGCGTATGTAGTAAGAATCGAATAGGGAGAAATCGATGACGAGCTTGTTCATCATCATTGGCGCGCGCTCCTTTGATAACATTTCTCAATCGCATGAATAGCAATTATAAGATGCGCTTAACGATGTGTCAACGCCGAAACTGCCGTTTCCAGTGTCCTTAAGTGGACAGCTTTTGCATTGGCGATTTATAATGGAGGGTATGTTCTTGCACCGCAACCTATATTGATCGTATGAACGGGGCCTAATCGGGATGAAAAAGTTCAAGAAATTTTATATCGAAATTACGAGTGTCTGCAATCTGGCCTGTTCGTTCTGTCCGCAAACGAAACGTCAGGCGAATTTCATTAAGGTCGAAGACTTCACGAAAATATTAGATGAAATCAAACCGCATACGGACTATATCTACTTCCATCTTAAAGGCGAGCCGCTGCTGCATCCGAAAATTGATCAGCTGCTCGACATCAGCCATGAGCGCGGCTTCAAGGTGAATATTACGACGAACGGAACGCTGCTCCACAAAGCCAAGCACAAGATTATGGGCAAACCGGCGCTTCGCCAAATGAACTTCTCGCTGCACAGCTTTGACGGGCATGAAGGCTCAGTGGATAAAGAAGGTTACGTCGGCAGCGTGCTTTCGTTCGTGAAAGAAGCTGTGGCGACTTCGGACATGTTGGTTTCGCTTCGGCTGTGGAATTTGGCTGAAGACAACGAGGTAAACGTGGAGGTCAACCGCAACCACGAGATTTTAGAGCAAATTGAAGACGCGTTTGAGCTGGATTTCCGCATTCAAGAGAAGTTTACGCGCGGGAATGGGATTAAGATCGCGGATCGCGTGTATTTGAACCACGAGGTGGAATTCAAATGGCCGGATCTGAAGGAGAAAGAAGACGAGGGCAAAGGCTTCTGCCATGCGCTTCGCAATCAAGCCGGAATTCTGGTTGACGGTACCGTTGTACCTTGCTGCTTAGACGGCGAAGGCGTCATCAATTTAGGCAACATTCACCAGACATCATTCTCGGAGATTATTGAAGGCGATCGTGCGAACCGGTTGTATGACGGATTCTCGCGCAGAGAAGTCGTCGAAGAGCTTTGCCGGAAGTGCGGCTTCAGGCAACGGTTCAGTTTATAAGAAAGAAGGTACAGAAAGTCGTTATGAATCATTTTCCAATCCATCAGCGGAGGACGCTTCTTTCTCTGAATCGGGAGAAGAACGCGAGGCTTCCGTTATTCTATATGGCTGTTGCTCTATTCCTTGCCAAAATGCTGCTGCTGCGCTATTTCTTGTTCCAAGAAATTGACTTGACGCGGATCGTTGCAGACATCGGCGCCATCCTGGTGATACTCAGCGTAGTCGAACTGGCAACGCCGAATAAGCTTCGAACGACCGTTTACGGTGCGGTGAATCTCATCTATTCGTTCGCGTTATTCTCATCTGCTGTGTATTTTGAGCATTTTGGGAACGTTCCGACCTATACGGCGCTGTATGAGCTGCATCAGGTGACGAAGATCGGTTCCAGCGTAGAATCGACAATTCAATTTAGTCATTACTTATTTTTTGCCGATTTGGTGATTGGCTTAGCCATTTGGATATTCTCAGCTGTCCGCGGCTCGGGCCGCCGCTCTAGGAGCAGCTATAGCGGTTATAGCAAGCCGCTCGTTACGCCGGTTTACCGTGTCGTAATGACACTAATTCTAATCCTAAGTTTTGCGCTTTCGGCTCGCGTTATTCAAGTTGGCATGCCAATCGACAATGAGCTTGTCGAAGCTGAGCAGGAAGGTTTCTTGAACTATCAAATATCTGCGGCGATTAAAGCGGCGCAAGACAATAGTGTGGCGGCTGAAGGGAATATCGATGAAATTACGCAGGAAGCAAGTGATCTTCAAGCGAGCTATCCTTATAAGGATGGGGCGAGTGGTCTTCCGGCGGCGTATTTCGCATCGCAGAAGGGCAAGAATCTGATCGTCATCCAAATGGAGGCGTTTCAGAACTTCCCGATCCATCTCTCAGTAGGCGGGCAAGAACTGACGCCGGTACTGAACAAACTTGCCGATGAAAGCTTCTATTTCCCTCACGTATTCCAGCAGATCGGGCAGGGAAATACTTCGGATGCGGAGTTCATGTCCAACACGTCCATTTACCCGACCGCGAAAATTGCGATGTCGACCGGTTACGGTGATCGGGATATCCCGAGTTTACCGAAATTGCTGCAAAAGACCGGCTATGTCACAAACACGTTTCATGTAAATGATGTGACGTTCTGGGATCGGAATAAACTGTATGCGGCCCTTGGATTTAATCATTATTTTGACAAGCCCTATTACACGAACGATCATTACAACAGCTTCGGAGCCTCAGATGAGGAGCTATACCGTGTTGGCGTCCAGAAGCTGCAGGAAGTGAGCGATGCTAACAAGCCGTTTTATGGGCAGTTTATTACGGTATCGAATCACTTCCCATTCGAAGTTCCGTTGGACCGGATGAAAATGGAGCTTCCGGAGAAGCTGAAAGGAACACAGCTGGGCAACTATCTGCTAGGCGTGAACTACACGGATTATGCAATCGGCACGTTGATTGATAAGCTCAAAGCAACGGGGCAATGGGACAATACCGTATTGGTGTTGTATGGGGACCACTTCGGTCTGCAGCCAAACGATAATGATCCTGCATTCGTGAGTCAAGCGCTCGGAATCAAATACGACCCGCAAGTCAGCCGGTTTAATATACCTCTGATCATCCATGCACCCGGTCAACAAGGTAAAGTCGTCGATCAAGTAGGGGGACAGCTGGATATTATGCCGACAGTGGCGAATCTGCTCGGCGTGTCGCTGAAGGATGAACATTTTACGGCCTTCGGCCATGATCTGCTTAATGTGGACCGGAATGTGTTCGGAACGAGATACTATTTGCCGACTGGCTCATTCTACAACAATGATATTCTGTTCGTGCCGGGCAAAGGCTTCGAGGATGGCAAAGCAGTGAACATCCGCACGCTTGAACCGGTGACGGATCTTGCTCCTTATCGGAGCGACTATGATTATGTGATGCAGCTCATGGATGTTTCCGACCGTTATGTAAAATCACTTCCGAAACGTCATTAAGATGAATTCAAATCGGCCTCTCCTAAGTGCGTTTAACGCAGGTAGGGGAGGTTTTTTTTGGCTTTGTTTGCATTGCCTAACGAACGTTAATGTAATAATACCTTACATAAGGATTGACACTTTCCCGAAATCGCCCCTATAATACGAATCAATAGCAGGTTTTAACAATTGAATATCGGTTCTCATGTTAGCTATTGAGAACAACTAACCATCTAGGGTTCCGTTGCGCGAGCGTTTCGTTCAAGTAAGTCTGGTCCGAGAGATGGTGTGCAGCCGCGCTGCATAACACGGAAGGATAAAAGCCTGGGAGAAACCAATCTCTCGGGCTTTTTATATTTAGATCACTTTTCGAGGAGGAATATTCAATGACGACAAGCGTGTGGAGCACTACCTTTGGGGCAGGGGATAAATGGTCAGCGAGAATTAGCAGAGGGAGATTACTTCGGTTTACAGCTTTGCAGGATAACGCCAATTTGTCGGTCATGATGTTTCACGCTGACGACCTGACGGAGCGCTACAATATGCCGGACACGCTGAAAGCCCAATATACCGCGCATTTGACTCGCGGAAATATTCTGATGAGCGATAATGGCCGCGCAATGGCAAGTTTCGTCGAAGATGATCTTGGCTGGCATGATACGATAACGGGCTTCATGACTCGCGCCTCAACGGATGCCAAGTATGGCTTGACCCAATATCAGCAGCTTCGAAATGAGTGGCTGCGCAGCGGCTATGAGAATTTTGCGGTAGAGCTGGTTCGTAGCGGTCTAGGCATTCGCGATATGGGGCCGGTCGTGAACTTGTTCTCGAAAGTCAGCTGCGATGACGTAGGACGCATGGCTTACGATCCTACACATTGCAAGGAAGGCGCTGCCGTAACATTGCGGACAGAGATGGATATTCTCCTTGTCGTATCCAACACGCCGAACCCGCTGAATCCGAGCACCCGTTATCCGACTGCCGCTGTTCAGCTTGAGGTATTGCCCGCACCGGCCGTCGATCTGGATACGGACTATTGCTGCAATTTTAGGTCCGAGAACCGAAGAGCATTCGAGAATACGGCGGAGTACTATTTACTCGCCGGGCGTTAATATTCGATGGTCAGATAGATACACGTAACTATTCATAAGGAGGAACTACGATGACTACTGCATTTAACCGACACGAAAGTTTACTGCAACCGGAAACGGCGATTATAGATGAAATTGTTTTGGCAGGGGATGGCTGGATGAAAGAGCTTCAGCCGGGTCAAGTACTGCGAATCGTGGATTTAGAAGGCAACCAAGCGGCGGATACGCTGTTCTACGATGCGGATAATCCGGAAGATCACTATAGTGCGGTTGCGACGATCACAGGGCAAGGAAACATCTACTTAACGACAGGCTCCGTGCTGCGGGCCGAATCCGGCAAGGAACTGGTGAAGATCGTAGCCGATACTTGCGGCAGACATGACACGGTAGGCGGCTCTTGTTCCGCTCAAAGTAATACGGTGCGATATGCGCACGAGAAGCTCCAAATGCACAACTGCCGCGATACGTTCATGCTGCAGCTTGCCAAACATGATGGCGGCTATACGAAACGTGACTTGGCGCCTAACGTGAACTTCTTCATGAATGTACCCGTGTCAGAAGATGGCGGGCTGCGGTTTGCCGATGGGGTATCCGCACCTGGTTGTTATGTGGAGCTCGAATCGATCTGCCGGACGATGGTGTTAATCAGCAATTGTCCGCAACTAAATAATCCATGCAATGCCTATAACCCAACTCCGATTCGGGTGTTGATCTGGAATCCATAGAGAGAAAAAGAGTCATTCAGGGAGGGAAACACCATGTCCATGTTCACTAAAGTTCTCATCGCGAATCGCGGCGCAATCGCTGTTCGAATCGAGCGTACGCTTCGCAAGCTTGGCATCCAATCCGTTGCCGTCTATACACAAGCAGATCAAGACAGTATTCATGTCGATGGCGCGGACGAAGCGGTATTGATCGGTACGGGTCCTGCAAAAGAAAGCTACCTGGATGTGGACCGTATTCTCCAAACCGCAATCGATACCGGCGCGCAGGCGATTCATCCGGGCTATGGATTCTTGAGCGAGAATGCAGCATTCGCTCGTGCGTGCCGTGAGCGTGGCATCGTGTTTATTGGACCTACTCCGGAGCAGATGGAGATGTTCGGTCTGAAGCACTCCGCTCGCGAGATTGCAGAACGCGCCGGTGTACCGATGCTGCCCGGCACAGCGCTCATCTCGGAGCTTGACGAAGCACTCGCGCAGGCAGAAGAGATCGGGTATCCCGTCATTCTGAAGAGTACAGCCGGCGGCGGCGGAATCGGAATGCGGGTTTGCGCGGATGAGAGCGCGCTTGCTGCCGCATTTGACGGTGTTCGTTATTTGGCGGAGACGAACTTTAAGAACGGCGGCATTTTTCTGGAGAAATATATCGCTAGAGCCCGTCACGTAGAAGTGCAAATCTTCGGAAACGGTTTCGGCGAAGTCGTGACCTTGGGTGAACGCGACTGCTCGATTCAGCGCCGTAATCAGAAGGTAATCGAAGAAAGCCCTGCGCCGAATTTGCCTGAGCATGTGCGTCAAGAGATGTTTGCTTCCTCGAAGCGACTTGCCGCAGAGGTTGGCTACCGCAGTGCGGGAACGATTGAATATTTGTACGATCCGGAATCATGCGCGTTTTATTTCTTGGAAGTGAATACCCGTCTGCAAGTGGAACACGGTGTGACCGAAGAAGTACTTGGCCTTGATCTCGTGGAATGGATGGTGCGCGAAGCCGCGAACGAACTGACGGGGCTGGAATCCATGATCAAACCGGCTGTTGGCCACAGCATTCAAGCGCGTATCTATGCAGAGGATTGCCTGCAGCAATTCCGCCCGAGCGCAGGGAAGCTCGATCAAGTGAAATTCACAGAACATGCGCGTATCGAATCCTGGGTACGCGACGGGATTACAGTCACCACCTTGTACGATCCGATGTTGGCGAAGATCATCGTTCACGGCGACGACCGGATGGATGCCATCGCAAAGCTGATTCAAGCCATCGATGAGACGCGCCTCTACGGGGTCACGACAAATCTGCAATATGTCAAAGCGCTGCTTAGCCATGAAGATTGCTTGAGCGGCAATGTGTATACACAGCTTCTGAATACGTTCGAGCCGGCTGAGCTTGCTCTTGAAGTCATAGATGGCGGAGTGCAAACGACGGTGCAGGATTGGCCGGGGCGTACGGGGTACTGGGATGTCGGCGTTCCGCCTTGCGGTCCGATGGATCCGCTCTCGTTCCGCATGGGGAATAAGCTGCTTGGCAATGCGGATGACGCAGCCGGACTTGAGCTGACCCTTCGCGGCGGCGCTTATAAGTTCCGCGATGAGATGTGGATTTGTTTGACCGGTGCCGATATGGAAGCCGTGCTGGATGAAGTGGCTGTACCGTTGTACCAGCCGATTCTAGCCCGTAAAGGTCAAGTACTGAGCTACGGCGAAGCAAAAGCAGGCATGAGGGGCTATTTGCTCGTTGCCGGCGGGTTCGATATGCCGCGCATGCTGGGCAGTTCCGCGACGTTTACGCTTGGCAACTTCGGTGGTCACGGCGGACGTGCGCTTCGCGCAGGGGATGTGCTTGGTGTCAATCGCAGCGAGCAGCAAGTACTGCCGACCGGAACGGCTGTGAACTTGCAGGAATGGGACTTACCGACAATGACTCGCACATGGACCATCGGCGTTATTCCGGGACCGCACTGTACATCCGAGTATTTGCTGCCTACTTATCTTAAGGAGCTGGCAGAAACAAGCTTCGAAGTCCATTTTAACAGCTCGCGTACCGGTGTCCGACTCATCGGTCCTGCCCCTCATTGGGCAAGGGAGGATGGCGGTCAAGCCGGCCTGCATCCATCCAATATCCACGACAATGCCTATGCGGTTGGGACGCTGGACTTAACGGGGGATATGCCGATTCTGCTCGGGCCTGACGGTCCAAGCTTGGGAGGCTTCGTATGTCCGGTGACGACAGCGTCGGCGGAATTCTGGAAGCTGGGCCAGCTGCATCCCGGCGATCGCGTTCGTTTCCGGCTGCTGTCGCTGGATGAGGCTGACCGTCTGCGCAAGGAACAAGAAGGCAATCTGGAAGCGATCGGGCATGGAGAATGGGATCAGCTTATACCGCTTGGCTTACCGTTGGAAGAGTCCGTATTATCGCCGGAGTATCCGCTATTGAAGCAAGAATCGGCGAATCGCAGGTTCCCGATTACGATTCGCTGCAGCGGGGACGAGAATATTTTGGTGGAGTACGGGGAGATGGAGCTGGACTTGCTGCTTCGTTTCCAGGTGCATGCACTCATGCAGGCTATTCGGGAAACCGGCGCGATTCCGGTGCAGGATTTGACGCCGGGCATTCGCTCGCTTCAGGTGCATATTGATCCGAAACGGACCACCGTGCGAGAAGCGTGCGAGCGTATTCTTGAATTGGATTCCAGCCTGCCGCCGCTAGAAACGATCGAGGTTCCTTCACGAATTGTTCGTTTGCCGCTCTCTTGGGATGA
The DNA here is from genome assembly GCF_059686995.1 of Paenibacillus rhizoryzae. Lineage (NCBI taxonomy): Bacteria > Bacillati > Bacillota > Bacilli > Caryophanales > Paenibacillaceae > Paenibacillus > Paenibacillus rhizoryzae. The sequence continues at coordinate 808,393 of NZ_JCAALT010000001.1, forward strand.
TCCTGCTACGCAGCTGGCGATTGAGCGCTATCAACAAAATGTCCGCCCGGACGCGCCTTGGTGCCCGAGCAACTTGGAATTTATACGCCGCATCAATGGCCTTGGCGATCTGGATGAAGTGTTTAAAGTCGTGCATGAGGCGAATTATCTGGTGCTGGGACTTGGCGATGTTTACCTTGGCGCGCCTGTTGCGACGCCGATCGATCCGCGTCATCGTCTTGTCACTACCAAATACAATCCGGCTCGTACATGGACACCGGAGAATGCGGTTGGCATCGGCGGCGCCTATATGTGCGTATACGGGATGGAAGGTCCGGGCGGTTACCAGTTCGTCGGCCGTACGATTCAAATGTGGAATTTGAACCGTCAGACGGAGAGCTTCCTGCCGGGCAAGCCGTGGCTGCTTCGATTCTTTGACCAAATCCAATTCTACCCGGTAACGGCAGATCAGCTTCTGCGTCTTCGCGAAGATTTCACCCGCGGACGTTTCGAGACGGATATTACGGAAACGACGTTCAAGCTAAGCGATTATCTGGCATTCCTGGACGAGATCAAGGAGAGCACGGATGCATTTCAATCGATGCAGCAAGCGGCTTTCCAAGCCGAGCGTGAGAACTGGAAGGCGCTTGGACTCGCCGAATTTATTTCGGAGCATGATGCGGTTAAGGAAGCGCCGGAGGATGAACTGCCTGAAGGGACAATCGCGGTTCGCTGCACGATGCCCGGCAGTGTTTGGAAGGTGCTCGTGAATCCGGGTCAAGAGGTGAAGAAAGGCGAAACGCTGATCATCGAGGAGAGCATGAAGATGGAGTTTACTCAGACCGCGCCATGCGACGGGTATGTGTCATCGATCTTCGTCAAACCTGGAGATGAAGTGCATACGGGGCAGCTGATTGTAGGGCTCGTGAAGGAAAGGGAAAGAGAGGCGCTGCGCATATGAGCACGATCGAATGGCCAATTAAACTGACCGCACAATGGCTCAGAGACCAATATACCGCTAAGCTACTGAAGCCTGCTGATGTGATAGCTGAAGTGATCCGCCGAGCTGAGGCGGACGCGGAGATGAATATATGGATTACACCGCCTTCCATGGCGTTTATCGCGCCTTACCTTGAGCGGTTGAATTCGCTGAGTCCGGAGAGCTCGCCGTTATGGGGCATCCCATTCGCCGTCAAAGACAATATTGATCTGGCCGGCGTACCGACGACAGCCGCTTGCGCGGAATACAGCTATACGCCTAGCGCCAGCGCTATCGTCGTACAGCGACTCGTAAATGCCGGAGCCATACCGATCGGCAAAACCAACCTGGATCAGTTCGCAACCGGACTCGTCGGCACGCGAAGCCCTTACGGCGAAACGCAAAATGCGCTGCGAAGCGAGCTCATTAGCGGCGGCTCCAGCTCCGGTTCGGCCGTGTCCGTGGCGCGCGGGCAAGCGGTATTCGCGCTTGGCACGGACACGGCCGGCTCCGGGCGTGTTCCGGCGGCGCTGAACGGCTTGGTCGGCTATAAGCCGAGCCTAGGCGCCTGGCCGACGAAAGGCGTTGTCCCGGCATGTGCGAGCCTGGACTGCGTCACCGTATTCGCGCATAACCTTGACGATGCGCTGGCTGTCGACTTGTTTGCCCGCGGCTTGGAACAAACAGACCCGTGGTCCCGCGCGATTGCGCATCCAACGGGAGATAAGCTTCCATCGTCCGTTTGTTTGCCTTCGGAGACGCCGACATTCTATGGACCATTCGCGGATCAATATGCGAAAGCTTGGGCGAAGGCCGTCGGCGTAGTCGAAGCAATGGGGCTGCCAGTAGCCTATGTGGGGCTTGATCTGTTCGCGGAAGCTGCGGCTATCCTATACGGCGGACCCTGGGTAGCGGAAAGATGGGCTGATCTGGGTCCGTTCATCGAGAGCCATCCCGGAACCGCGTTTCCCGTAACGGAGCAGGTACTTCGTACCGGCGCATCGCCGGACTATACCGCGGCAGCGGTCTTCCAAGCTGCGCATAAGCTGCAAGCATTCAAGCTGGAAGCGAGGCGGCTGTTGAAGGACGCCATCCTATTCCTTCCGACATGCGGCGGAACCTGGACACGTGATGAGGTGCGAGCGAATCCGATCAGCGCGAACAGCGATATGGGTCGGTATACGAATCATTGTAATTTACTTGATCTGTGCGCCGTTGCGGTTCAGGCCGGAGAAGCCGGTACGGATTTGCCGTTTGGCGTGACCTTGTTTGGAACTGCGGAGGATGAATCACTGCTATGCAATGCGGCAAATCGGTTTATCTCCGCCTTTGGCAGCGAGCTGCCGGCAATGCCAGTTCAGCCATCCGTGCCGCTAGCTTCCGTTGAACCTCCGGCAACCACGCTGGTTGCGGTCTGCGGTCTACACATGAGGGGCTTCCCGCTTGAGAAGCAGATGATTGCCTGCGGAGCTGCGTTTGTGCGGGAGGCGGAGAGTGCGGCGAAATATCGGCTTGTGAAGCTGCCAACCACGCCTGCGAAGCCGGGTATGATTAAACAGAAGCAGGGTGGGGCCTCCGTTTCGCTCGAAATCTGGGAAATGCCTGTCGCTTCCTTCGGCGGCTTCACCGCATCCATTCCAGCACCGCTTGGCATCGGCAAGGTTGAGCTGAGCGATGGCACGGAAGTGCCCGGGTTTATTTGCGAAGCTTATGCAGAGCTGGGCGCGGAAGATATTACTGCATATGGATCGTGGCGCAACGCCGTGCTGCAATAGATTTGGTTCATATCGATGTTCGTTCGTAACGCAAGCCGCGTCCTCCAATCAGGAGACCGGCTTGTATTTTTTTATCGTGGCGCTCAATGCGACAGTAGAAGGGCAAACGGAAGGGGGAGTATAATAGGAGGAATGAGATCGGAGTGAAGAAATGTGTTTAAGAAAATAGGGATCCCATTACTTGTGACGCTAGTACTCGTTATCGCTGCCGGTTTCGGTGCTGCCATGTATGTGAAGCCAACCGAGAAGCTGGATTTGCAATTTAATGAAGTGCCGCTCTTGGAACGGGCTTTGTCGATGATTCGGAAGCTGAATACGTCATTTGTGCTCTCAGAGGCGGACATTGATAATATCGGTAAAGCGGCAATTCGGCTAAAACCGGAGTACCAGCCGGGCGTCCTCATTACCGGGGCTAGATTTCATCTGGAAGGGGAGCGTCTTGTCGCGCATTTAAACTTGAAGCTGCGGGATCGATTGCCGGTTGGGATCGTGATCTACTACAAGCTGGAGTGGAACAATCCGAACTTGGTTGCGAAGGTCGATGAAGCGAGGCTGCGCGGGATTACGCTGCCGAAGGGGTATTTTGACGATATCGTCATTCCGTTCGGGTCCCAGCTGCCGGAGCTCTTGCATATTAAAGGCATTGTGATCGATAAAGGAAATGTAGTTGTGACCATACGAAAGCCGACGCTGCGCGAGCTTCGTGTTCTGATTGAACAGAAGTTGAAACGGCAGGTCGGCTGATGGTGAAGCTGAAGTTATATTCGTTTGCGGGTTTAGCGTAGCTTCGGAAGAAGCGGACGCAGCGTGGCGATCAAGAAAGTCGCGGCAATGGCTTTGACCATGTCGCCGAACAGGAACGGGTAGCAGCCGTTAACCATCGCTTTGGCAAACGAATAGTTGGCCTTGTACGCAAGCCACGGTACGCCGCCGACATAAGCGAGGACTACGCTAAAGAGCACTAAGCTTATGAACAGCATCGCATACTGGCTGCGATTGAGTTTGCTCGAACGTGCAAAGATACGGTCGCTTGCCAAACCGATCAGTAGAGCCGAAATAGGGAACATCCATATGTACCCGCCGGTTGCGCCGGTAATTACTGCTAATCCTCCGTTACCATGTAGAAGGGGAAGGCCAAATGCAGTTAGGATGACGACGATGGCGATACTCCAAAAGCCGAACCGAGCTCCAAGCAGACCGCCTGCTAACATGATGGCGAAGGTCTGAAGCGTGATCGGAACCGTTGTGAAACCGAGCGGAATGCTTACGTAACCAAAAGCGATAAAGAGTGCGGCGAACAGGGCGGTAAATACAATGCCGCGAATCCAGTAGGTGACGGCGGATTGTCCGCTGTCTGAAATCGGAGCGAGTACAGCAGAAGATGAGTTTGAGTTTGAAGTGGATTTTGAAGTCGTTTCCATTGAAAATTCTCCTCTCTAATGTTAACCTTGTTATCGTAAGTTGGTTAACAATTGAAATCATAACATGGGTTAATCCGTTTGGGAAGAGGGATTTTCATGAGTCATTCTACATACGCTGAACGTCTGATCTTAAAGGATGTCTCTATAGATCGGCTGCTCGATAACGGGGATAGCAGCCCGCGTTTACTTCAAATTGATTTTGAATTGGCGCCTGGCGAATGGGTGAATTTAGCCGGAGTGAACGGGAGCGGGAAATCCTCGCTAGCCCGATTACTCGCAGGGTTAACAATAGAAGGCGTGCAAGGGACATGGAGTCGCGGTTTTGCGGGAAATCGGCCTTCGCCTTATGTCATGCAGCAGCCGGATGCACAATTATTCGCGGAGACACCGCGTGAGGAAATTCGATTTGCGCTGGAATGGCGCGGCATGCTTCCTCATGAAATTATGCAGCAGACGGAAGAAATACTCACCTTCACAGGACTCTCCGCAATTGGGGATACCCCCTGGAACCGTCTGTCCGGCGGTCAGAGACAGCTGGCTGCCGTAGCCGCTGCATCGGCAGGCGAGACGGCGCTTCTCGTATTCGACGAAGCGACCTCCATGCTCGATGAGCAATCGATGGTGCTCGTGCATGGATTAGCTAAGAAGCTTCATCAGCGCGGCACGGCGATTGTGTGGGTTACGCAGCGTTTGCAAGAAATCGAATCGACTGCGCGGGTTGTTGCATTAATGGATGGCAGTATCGTTTTTGACGGAAAAGGCGGGGAGTTCCTGTACGGATCAGCTGCACAAGTCGAGCAAGGGCCGACGCCATGCCAGACATGCGGACTTCGTTTACCCTACTTATCTACCTTAGCGCTAGAGCTTGGAAGACTCGGAAAGCTGCAGCCTCCCTATCCGGAAACACCGGAAGAATGGGATCAGGCGCTTGCTCGAATCGGGGCGGTGCTATGATGACCTTGCATATAGTTGGTTTGAAGCATGTGCCGATAGGGGTACATAATGAGATGGCCGTCATGCAAGAGCATGAACTGCGATTGGAACAAGGATCCATCACGATCATCATTGGCGCCAATGGCGTCGGGAAAACCAGATTAATGGAAACCATCGCCGGCCTTACGAAGTCCGAAGGCATCTCCGTTTCGTATGGCTCGAATTCGTTGTGGACGGAGCGACGCTCGCGCGTAGGGCGAAAGAAAATAGTGCGCAATCGAGAAGCCATGCTCGCTTATAGTTATTCGTGCCAATCGCCGGAAGAACAATTGTTTGCGCGGACGGTGCGAGATGAGCTGCAGTATGTGATGCGTCCCTATCCTCTCGATGATGAAGAATGTACACGCAGAGCGAGTGAAGCGTTGGCCGCAGTCGGCTGGGACGAGTCGTGGTTGGATCGCGATCCTTACTTCATGAGCGGCGGCGAGCGGCGGCGGACGGCATTAGCCTGCTTATTCGCGCCTCCGGCTTCATGGCTGCTGCTGGATGAACCGACTGCCGGATTGGATGCCGCCGGCCATGAGCGGCTTGGCACGCAGCTTAAACAGCATGCAGAAGGCGGCAAAGGCGTGATTCTCATTTCGCACGAGAGTGACTGGGCGTTGCAGCTCGCTACCGCGGTAATTATCATGCACACGAATGGGAGCGTGCGGCATTGCAGCAGGGAAGAACTGCTCGCGAATCCCCATTGGCTGGAGCAAGCGGGCATGGAGATTCCGGCATGGCTGCGTGTTGCCCACCGGTTAGCTTGTCTTGGCGTTCCGCACACGCAAGTTTGGGAGCCTGCGCGTTTGGCGCAAGAAGCAGCACAAATCGTGAAGCCGAACGTCAAGGTGCTGCGCCTAAGCAAACCGATGACTGTGCGTGATAACAGAGCAGCGTTTGCTTTGCGAGACTCTGACAGGCATTCATCGCCATTATCATTATTCGATCCCAGATCGGTTTGGCTTACGTATATTCTTATTTCTGCCGCGATCCTCTTTCAATCCACCTGGTCCGGTTTAGGTGCTATGGCCGTGGTAGTTGCAGCTGCCATCTATCTCGGTAAAATCCCGCTGAGACGCTGGCGCAGCGCGATAATAGCACTGACTATCTTCACGTTCTCAGTCGCGCTTATCGCCGGACTCGGACCGCAGGAAGGGGGCGGCTTCTGGCGTACTGAAGCTGCACTCGTATCGCTGCAATCCCTCCTTCGACCGCTCCTTGCGATGCTGCTGGGCTTCGGCTTGCCGCTTGCAGTAACTCCGCTTCGGCTGCGAAGGTCCTTGGAGCAGCTGCTTTCAAAAGCAGGAAAAGTGCCGCTCTGGTGCACGAAGGTCATATTAACGATTACACTTCTGCTTCGATTTATACCGGTGCTCCTATCGGAATGGGAACGTTTCGCACGTATCGCAACAGCGCGAGGTAAACAAACGCAGCGTTCTGCGCGGGGATCGCTCAAGCGGCTGCAAGAAACGTCCGTCCCGTTCATGCTGACCTTGTTCCGGCTAGGTGAACAAGTTTCCGACGCCCTCGAGAGCAGAGGCGTTGGTAAGGAAAGGCAGCCGACATTGTTGATAACGGAGCATTGGAAGGGCCGCGACACCGTTCTGGCAGTGACCGGAGCAGCCATTCTGGTCATTTTCTGGATGTGGCAATAGGCATTTGGCTCCGAATCGGCTATGATAGAACAAGTGTTAACTTTTGAAAGGAGTGTCTGGCAAGCTATGACTGAACCGCTTCAACCTCAGCTCGATCGAGCTTACATTCACCGCCTGCTGGAGCTACTACTGACAACACCGAGCCCTAGCGGATTTTGCATGACGATTATGCGCATTATTCAAGAAGAAGCAGCCAAGCTGGGTTATGCGCTGGAGCTGACCCCTAAAGGCAACGGCATTATAACGATACCAGGTTCAGACCCTCAAGATAACGAGGTTATCGCCATTACAGCCCACGTCGATACATTGGGTGCAATGGTAAGGTCCATTAAGCCGTCCGGAACGCTCCGGTTCACTCCGATTGGCGGCTATTCGATGCATACGGTAGAGAGTGAATACTGTCTGATTCATACGCGGGATGGCCGTACGTATGATGGCACGGTGCTGACGACGAAGCCATCCGTTCATGTGTTCTCCGATGTTCGGGATTTGAAACGCGATGAAGCCAATATGGAAATCCGCATCGACGAGCTTGTGAAGTCCAAGGATGATGTTCAGAAGCTGGGCATTGCTCCAGGCGATATTATCAGCTGGGATGCGCGTACGAAATTCTTCGATAATGGATTAATAAAATCACGCCATTTGGATGACAAGGCAAGTGTCGCCGCAGTATTCGGGCTGCTGGAATGGCTGAAGCGCGAAGGCAAATCACCGCTTCGTATGGTTAAGATCATAATTTCGACGTATGAAGAGGTAGGTCATGGCAGCTCGAATATCCCTGCGGATATTACGGAAATGATTGCCGTGGATATGGGGGCGATCGGCGATGATCTCTCGACAACGGAGCGCGATGTGTCCATCTGTGCGAAGGATTCATCCGGACCGTATGATTATCTCATGACTTCGAAACTCATTGAGCTTGCTGGGCGGGAGAAGATTCCATATGCGATTGATATTTATCCGCATTATGGCTCCGATGCTTCGGCTGCACTGCGCGGCGGAAGCAATATCAAAGCAGCGTTAATCGGACCCGGCGTTCATGCGTCTCATAGTATGGAGCGCACACATAGCGATGCTGTATTGAACACAGCGGCACTGCTGTTAGCCTATTTATTGGAGCCTCGTTCATAATTAGAGGATGCAATAGGAAAAATTACGAGTAGACAATTAGGAAACGAACATTATATGATGAATGATGGGTGAATTGACAATGACAACGAATAATGTATCTAATCCAAACGATACGCAAGAGCAAGCGGCAGGTATTCCTGAAGAAGAAATTCAACGTTTGATTCAAGCGCTTCACGAGAACGCGCTAAGAGCGCTTCGTTTTAAATTCGAAGAAGATCAGGTTGACGGACAAGTATTGAACCATGAAGTGTATGGGCCGATCTTCACATACAAAATCGAAGTGAAAGACGGACATAAGTATGCCTGCGGCTTCTTCATGCGCGAGCTGCTGAACACGTTCCAAAACAACGAAGATCCGGCGCTCTGGATGTCTTCGTTCTTCCTCGACCTGATGGATGCCGGCGGCGAGCGATTGCTTCCAATGCCTCCACAATCCGAGGATGAGGCGAAAGCGCTGATCGACAACGTCATCGTACCTTACTGTGCGAAGGCTATTCGCGAAGAGTTCCCGGACGAGCAGGTTCACGTGGATCTGGACTTGAACGAACAGCATGGCGCGGTGCTTGAAGCAGGCTTTACGTCCATCTCCGATGGCAACAACGTCTGCGCGCTGCCGCTTCACATGCTGATTGCGCATCACTTGCTGAATCGCGATCCAGCTGAACCGATTATCCAAGGCTTGTACCGTATTCGTGAAGAACACGGCTTGGATTAAGTCTTATTTGTAAAACAAGGCTGTCTCCCTGGTGCATTTATTCACTAGGGAGGCAGCTTTTTGTTTTGCTTAAGTAGCAAATTGGTCCGAAACAACTTTGGCGGCGCATTTCATGGGGGGAGTAACCGAGTATTTGCTCTAACGAATTGTAGAGGCCTTATTTAGGGTGAAAACGCTGCAAAATAATTGTAAAGAATCGTGGAGGCGCTATTTGGCGTAAAAAATGGGGAAAACACTGCTTCGACACCAAATAACGCCTGTACGATTCGTTAGAAATTTCAGAGCCATCATATTGGCGAAATAAGACCACTGTGGTTCGTTAAAGTTTTTAGTGGGAGGGGACTGTGAATTGGTGCTTCGGCAATCATCAACAAAAAAAGGTGTCCTATCTGTCATCGATGATGACGATAGGACACCTTTTAGTCATCTAAGCGCTGAGCGCTTCGTTCTTAACCTCAACCGCGTGCGCTTGCTTCTCCGCTCGCATGTATAAGATGAGTCCGGCGATGACGAAGGCGCCGCCGATGAGCTGGAAGCCTGTGACCATCTCGCGGAAGAGCAGCATGCCGAGCAAGCTGGCTCCGACCGGCTCCGCGAGCACGGACATCGAAATCGTAGTCGGCTTCACGTATTTCAGCAGCCAGTTAAAGATCATATGGCCAAATACAGTTGGGACGATCGCAAGCAGCAGGAACACAATCCACTCCCGGTTTGCGTATCCGGACATCGGCGTGGCTGTGGCCACATTATAAATGGCGAAGCATACCGTTGTGACGCCAAATACGATGAAGCTGTAGAGGAACGATGAGACACGCTTCAGTATTTGTTTGGCGATCAACATGTTCACGGCAACGGCTAAAGCCCCGAAGAAAGACAAGCTATCGCCGAAGAACGCACGCTGCGACAGTGTAATATCTCCGGAACCGATGCTGATGGCTCCGACCAAAGCAACGATCATGCCGATAACCGCAAATTTACGCGGTTTATCCTTGAAGAAGAGAAAGGCGCCAACCATGACGAACACCGGCTCCAGCGCCAAAATAATAGTGGAGCTGGCAATCGAGGTGTAGGTCAGCGATGCCATCCATAGCAGAAAGTGCAGGGCGAGGAAGAAGCCCGCAGCAATTAGAAGCAGCCAGTCTTTTCGCGAGATGGCTTTCATGCCCGGAAGCTGCTTTACGCCAAACGGCAGCATCAGAATAAATGTGAAGAGCATCCGGTACATACCTTGGACGGAAACCGGCGCATTGGAGTACCTCACCAAGATTGGTGCAAATGAGATGGCCAGCATTCCGACGATAAGCGGGAACACGGGGGAAATGGACATTTTGGATGATGACGATGAATTCACAGTGAGGTTCCTTCTTTCTGCTCCGTAATTATGCGCGAAGCGACCTTTCTCATTATGCACACAAAGCCTTGTCCCCGCAAGGGAAAGAGACTATTTGGCAGCTGTATAACCCGGACTGCTTGGACATCGTATTAAACAGCAGAGAATTCGGAATTCGTCAAAATGTGTTCATTTGTGTGTGCGTCGCAGTGCATGCTTTGATGATATGATTTGGATAAGAAGCGGCAGTATAGTACAGAGTAAAGGGGAGACTGGAAATGGGTGTTCCGACAGGGGTATGGATTTCAGCTGCAATTATCGCGATCATCGTGACTTGGATGACAATATGGGTTACTAATAAAGCCTACTCCAGACGCTGGGAAGACCATAATGTAGAGAACGAGCATGGCAAGAAAAACAACTAGATTTGACATGAAAACAATAACCATTCTATAATTGAAGCGAAACCATTTGGTTTCGCTTTTTTCGCGAATAAGCTGCATGAACTTGGAAGTCCATTTCCGACAGATGGTCCGCGCTTCGGTTCCGACACGTCGACAAAGTAATTTCTAAATAATTCGTAACTATCTTTTACACGAGGAGAATGATGGCATGGAAACAGAGAACGTATTGCCGGATATTGTACAGACAGGGATTTTCAACGCGCCGATTCAGAAGGTGTGGGCGGCCATTTCAACAGCGGAAGGTCTTTCCGTCTGGTTCATGCCAAACAATTTGCAAGCGGTCGTCGGCCATGAATTCACGATCGATGCCGGTCCGTTCGGGATGCAGCCATGCCTGGTGAAGGAAGTGGACGAGCCGAACCGGATTTCTTTTGCTTGGGGGAAGGATTGGGTTCTCACGATTACACTGCATACCATTGGCGACAATCAAACCGAGTGCACGCTCATTCACTCCGGTTGGAAAGCCAATTATGTCAATGAACTCGGAATGCCTCATGATGTCGTCCGCGAGCGGATGAAAGGGGGCTGGGTGGGAATCCACCAAGCACTCGGCAAGTATGTAGAGGCTTAATATGGCACTTCCATCAGCGAAGCATGATGTGTTTCAAGCCATCGCCGATCCAACAAGGCGCGAGGTATTGAAGCTGCTGGTCGATCGGGAAATGCCGGTGACGGCGATTACGGGACATTTTCCGATGACACGTACTGCGGTATCGAAGCATCTTCGCATCTTAGCGGAGGCTGGGCTCGTTAAAGAACGTAAAGTCGGCCGCGAAACACGGTACCGACTGGAAACGCAGCCGCTGCAGGAACTCAAGAATTGGCTCAATTATTACGAACGCTTCTGGGAAAATAAAATGTCAGCTCTGCAACGATTCGTTGAGTCTGACTGAGCAAATCAAAGTGACTGAACTGGCGGCAAACCGGTGCAGTCACTTTTTTACTGCTTTTGAAGACGTAAACGCTTCCGAGGCGGTGCATTTTCTGATACGCTAATTCGAGAAGGAGGTCTTTCCAAGATGAACCATAATCAACCGACCGCATCCGAAAATCCGCAAGCTTCCGTCCAATACATTGGACAAGTTGGCGTCATCATTCGCCGTAACGGGTTTCATGTAGCCATTGATCCTTATTTAACGGATTCTGTCGACCGTCTCGCGGGTTATCCGGAAGGGTATTGGACGCGCAGCTATGCACCGCCTGTTCATCCTGCTGAGCTGAAGGATATCGATCTTGTCCTCCTTACGCACGAGCATCAGGATCATCTTGATCCGGAAACGATTGCTGTTATTGCAGAAGTTTCGCCTATGTGCAAATTCGCTGGGCCGCTTGCCTGCCAGCCTCTATTAGCCGATATCGGAATTGCTCCTGATCGACTTATAGCTTTAAAATTCGGCATACCGCTGCATGGGGATTCGGAGCTCATTATTCACCCGATCGCTGCATGGCATGAAGAACGAGAAGTTGACGCTGACGGCTGGGATCGTTATCTGGGCTACATTCTGCAGTGGGATGGCTTCGCGATCTATCATGCCGGGGACACGTTGGTGCAAGAAGAGTTGATCGAGATGCTGCAGCCTTATCGGATCGACATCGGCATGCTGCCGATAAACGGTCGGGATCTTTTTCGCAATCGACTTGGTGTGGTCGGCAATATGAATGCCTATGAAGCGGCGGCTTTAGCCGATGAACTGCATATGGGCGTTATCATCCCGCTCCACTACGACCTCTATCCCAATAATAGCGAAGGTATCGCCGGCTTTATGGATGCGCTGCTAGGCAAGTACAGAGGACAGAAATTCCATCTGTTTCAGCCGGGGGAAACCCGATTCTTTTAACATCTATGAATCCGTTTACAAGTCGTGAAGGAAATCGGAAGCCGGATCCCGAATGAAGAGGAAAGATGCATTTACAAAAATACCAAAGTAAAAAATAGCTCGAAAAGCGCATCAGCACCTTATTTATAACGTATATTGGTGGTACTAGCCAAATTAATTTGGAGTAGTGTGTTCATTCGGTGCAAAGCATCCATTTGCCTTCGAAACGACTTGAGGGGGAGACGTTGATGGAGAAAGGACCGATTCTGATCCTGACCGGCGATTATGGGTCCGGGCATATTCAAGCAGCACATGCGCTCCGGAGGGCACTCGCTGTGCTTCATCCTGAAATCAAAGTAGACATCATGGATTATATGGCAGAAGCACATCCTAGGGTTCATCCTATTAGCAAATATGTTTATTTGAACGGCGTACAAACATTTCCGAAAACCTATGGTTTCTTCTATGGCAAAACACGTCATCATAATCGGTTAACGAGCAGCTTAAAGTTTATGCAGGCATTGGGTCTTGGGAAATTTCTGACGATGCTGCAAACGGTCAAGCCCTCAGTTGTTGTATCCACGTTTCCGCTTGCTGCCGGGGCGATGTCGTTTATGAAAGATAACGGGCTTTATGAAGTCCCAACGGTCACGGTTATTACGGACTTTACGGACCACAGTTACTGGTTGTACCCGGAGACGGATTATTATGTCGTGGGCTCCATTGAGGTTGCACATAGCTTGTCCAAAGTTGGGGTAGAGCCGGAACGGATTTCGGTGACGGGCATTCCCATTCGTCCTGAGTATAACGGGTCTTATGATAAATCAGCCATTTTAGCGGATATCGGACTTGAACCGGAGCGCCCAACTGTCCTGGTTATGGGCGGCGGCAATGGCATGATGGGGCAGGAAATCGGGGAAGCGTTATGCCTGGCCTTGGCCCGAAAAGAACTCAACGCGCAAATGATCTTTGTTTGCGGACATAATGACAAACTCAGGCTTCAGCTTACAAGGCTGAAATTTGCGCATAAGCTCCCGATTGTCGTGACGGGCTTTACGGATCGGGTACCGGAGTTGATGGCAGCAGCCGATCTACTCCTTACTAAATCAGGGGGACTCACCTCTTCCGAGGCGCTCGCTGTCGGTTTGCCTATGCTGATCTATAAACCACTCCCTGGGCAAGAGATTGATAATGCCAACTTCTTGCGTAATTGCGGCGCGGCGATACACATCGAAGACGATACCGAACTCTTGTCTACGATGCGCATGCTGCTGAAATCGCCGGCTCGGCTGGATACGATGCGCAGACAGGCGAAAAAAGCGAGCAAGCCGTATTCCGCTGAAGCGGCTGCCGGGCTAGTCGCGGAGCTTATCGCACAATCAAATAAACAAACCGTCTAACAGGGAGGCTGTGCGGTGCGATTTGATTCACGCCGCTCTATGTGTTAGAACAGTAATGATGGAGTGGATGATTCTGATCTGCTCGTGAATTCGAATGGGAAAACGGAGGCGAAACGTAGCATGAGCATGCAATATCGCAGACTTGGCAAAACCGATTTGAACGTATCGGTGATTGGACTTGGCACTTGGCAGTTTGGCGGCGAATGGGGACAGTCGTTTACGCAGGCTGAAGCGGATGCGATTCTGGACCGCGGTGCAGAGCTTGGCATTAACCTGATCGATACAGCGGAATGTTATGGCGACCATTTATCAGAAGCACTTATCGGTGATTATCTTTCCCGCCGCAAACGGGAGGATTGGATTGTTGCGACGAAGTTCGGCCATCATTTCCATGAGCGTTTCACGCGCACGGATGATTTCTCGGCGGCAGACGTCATCAGACAGCTTGATGCTTCACTGTCCGCGCTGAAGACGGATTACGTGGACTTGTACCAATTCCATTCCGGACCGGATGCGGTATTCGATAACGACGAGCTGTGGACCGTGCTGGACAAGCAGGTGCAAGCCGGCAAAATCAGACACCTCGGCACATCAATCGGCAGCAACCGCAATGCGCATCAGGTTGATGCGTCCACGAAGGTTGGTTCTAAGGTGATTCAAGTGGTCTACAATCGCCTTGATCAAGCGCCGGAAGAGGAAGTTTTCCCTTCCTGCTTGAGACAGGACCTCGGCGTTCTGGCCCGCGTGCCGCTCGCTAGCGGATATCTCAGCGGCAAGTACAAACCGGATGCGGTGTTCGATGTGACTGATGTGCGTCATCGCCATGACCGCGAGAGCACGGTGCAGAAGCTGCAGGAAGTGCAGCGCATCGCGGCTGAGGAAGTGCCGGCAGGCGTCGATATGGCGGCATGGGCGCTCGCATGGTGCCTGAAGAACCCGGCGGTGACTGCCGTTATTCCAGGCTGCAAGAGCCCGGCGCAGGTCGATTCCAACGCAAGCGTCGTCGCGCTGCTGGAATCAGGCCATCCGCAGGATGTGCAGAAGTAGCGTTTGTAAGGTGGAGGTTGAACAGGAGGTTCCTGTTCGACCTTTTTTTGTTTGGGGGCTGAAAAGCCGGAAGCCTGTAAGGCAATTGGGTGCTTTAGGGTCGGATAATCGGATTCTCAGCGGAGTACTAGGGACTATCGATCGCAAGAAGGTGCTGAGCGTTTTAGTTTTAGGGCTATAAGCGGTATATCCGCTTATAGCCAGCCAATTGGTGATACGCAGACGCTGTGGATGTTGTAGTTTGAATACAGAATTCCAGCCAAAGACCGGATTCCATGCTAAACTAATCATAATGATCAGCTCATTCATGTGGAGGCAAGGGATGTACAAGTATACGATTTGTTTTATCGAACAAGGGGATAAGCTGCTCCTATTGAATCGGGATCGTCCACCGGCGATGGGGCTGTGGAATGGTGTGGGTGGGAAGCTTGAAGCGGGGGAGTCTCCGTTCGAAGGTGTGGAAAGGGAAGTCATCGAAGAGACAGGGCTCCGTCTCACGGACTTTCGGAATTGCGGAATCGTGACTTGGCGAGTGGATCGCGTAGATATCGGCGGCATGTATGTGTTCCGCGCATCAGTACCAGAGCATGTCAAGCTGAGCACTCCGCTGAGAATTGACGAGGGCCTGTTGGAGTGGAAGGAAAAGTCGTGGGTGCTGGACAAAGGCAACTATGGGATGGGCATCATTATACCAAGATATTTGCCGGCTGTTTTGTCCGACGAAGCATGCTACGAGCATCGGTGTATCATCGATAATAATCAATTAACCGCATATGAAGCTGTACCGATATCTTTAGATGTGGCTGCTTTACAAGTTAACATTTAGACTCTAATGACATGACAAAAAACTGAGAAACGGTTACCCGTGTCTCAGTTTTTTTGATGGTACTACAGGTGGTTTGTTCACGTCGATGAGAATCGTGAGACTGACAAGGGTGACGAAGATCGTTGCTCCCATATCGGATAAGATAGCGATCCATAAGGTCAGCCAGCCCGGAATGGTGAGCAGCAGAGCGATTAGTTTCAGTCCGAGCGCGCAGGAGATGTTGAAGAAAATTACGCGGTTCATGCGTTTGGCTACTCTTATCGCATCCGGCAGTTTTCCGAGGTGATCCTGCATCAGTACAATATCGGCGGTTTCAATGGCACTGTCCGTTCCTTTGCCCATCGCAATCCCCAGGTTTGCGAAGGCTAAAGCAGGAGCATCATTGATGCCGTCGCCGATCATCGCGACGCGGCCGTCTCTTGCGAGTTCTTTGATTTTGTTTACTTTGTCCTCCGGCAGCAGTTCTGCATGGTATTCCGTGACGCCGACGCGCTGCGCTACTTTCTGAGCAGAGACGGCGTGATCACCGGTCAGCATTACGGTACGTTTCATACCGAGGCGATGCAGTGCATCGATGACGGCGGCGCTCTCCTCGCGAATCTCATCTGCGATCCCAAATAACCCAAGCACTTTCGTGTCATCTGCAACGAGCACGACGGTTAGCCCGCGATCTTTAAGCTGCCTCAAATGTTCGCGCACGTCCGATTGCAGAACCAAATGCGCGAGGCTATGTTCATTCCCGAGCCAATAGGTTTGCCCGGCAATGACAGCCTTCACGCCGCGTCCCGGTAAAGCCTCGATATCTTCTGCGTTCAGCAGCTCAGCTCCATGCTCCGTTACGGCTTTCATAATCGCTCTGGCTAACGGGTGTGAGGAGCTGCGTTCGATCGTGCCCGCAATCGTCAAGAAGCGTTCTTCTTCATATACGACTGTTTCCTCTACGAACGGAACTCCTTTCGTGAGCGTACCTGTTTTGTCGAACGCTAGGGTGTTGATCTTGCCAAGCTGCTCGAGGTATACGCCTCCTTTTACAAGAATCCCGTTTCGAGCATTTCTGGTAATACCCGAGATAATCGCGATGGGGGAGGAGAGAATGAGCGCGCATGGACAACCGACAATGAGGACGGCCAACCCTTGATAGAGCCATTTACTCCATGATCCATCCAACAATAGCGGCGGCACCAAAATAACAACTGCAGCAATGATCATAATGATCGGCGTGTAGATACGTGAGAAACGGTTGATGAACAGCTCCGTCGGCGTCTTCGTTTCTTGCGCTTCCGCGACCAAATGCAAAATCTTCGCTAATGACGAGTCGTTATAGGCTTTCTCGATTTCAATATGAAGCACACCTTCGTTATTCAAGCTGCCCCCAAAAACTTGATCCCCGATGGTTTTATCTACTGGAAGCGATTCGCCTGTTATGGCCGCCTCACTAACGGAGCTTCGACCGCTCGCGACTTTCCCGTCCGATGGGATTTGAGAGCCCGGCTTTACTATAACAAGATCGCCCTTGCGAAGTGAAGAGATAGGCACAAGCTTCTCAGTTCCGTTAACCAGCGTCCAAGCATCCTTCGGCGCGGATTCCAGCAAAGCAGACATCGATCGTCGCGCCTTCTCCATGCCGAAGCCTTCCAGCCACTCGTTGATGCCGAAGAGGAGCGAAACGAAGGCTGCTTCCTTCCATTCCTGTATGCCAATCGCGCCAATCAGCGCAATAGTCATTAATGTATCGATATTGAAACGTAGTTTGATTAGGTTTCTTAGACCGCGCATGAACGTTGTGTAGCCGCTCAGAACGATGGATAGGAGATAAAGGGAAACGATAAGTCCGGACATCCAATACTCTTGCGCAAAAAAAGCAACGCCATACAGCACGGTCGCCGCGATGAGGCCTTTGTTTTCGAGCAAACTGCCACTATGTGCATGTGAGTGGCCGTGTCCTTCATGACCGTGGCTATGGTTGTGATTATGACCTTCGTGCTGAACATGCCGACGTGAACTTCCGTTTCCATGGTCATGTTTGTGATCGTGACTATGTCCGTGACCGTGCTCATGTTCATGTTCATGTTCATGCTCGTGGCTATGTCCATGCTGGTGCCCATGTTCATCCGCGTGTCCATGTCCGGCTATATGATTGTGCCCATGTCCATGTTCATCTGAATGCCCATGCCCCACATGCGTTGTCGCGCCAGCTTCGTGTACGATGAAGGCATCCTCTTCTTTAAGCAGCTTCTCCACGGCTTGCAGCGAAACGAGCGGAGGGAGCTTCAGCTTGCCGGATGTATAGCTCAGAGCGGCTTCCTGGCCGTGCTCCAGCTTACGAATCTGCCGTTCGAGCTCCAATGTACAACTCACACACGAGAGTCCTTTTACGCGATATTCATTCATAGCGACAACCCTCTCTGCACCCTCGATTTATGATATCTTGCCTATAGAATAGGTTGAACCTGACGGGCTGTCAAACCGATCCGTCATAGCTTTTGCCAGATGCCACAAAATAATAATTGAAGTACAGCCTTTCCAGATGGTACGTTAGTAGCAGATGCAGGCTTCGAGCGTACTAGGAGGTCATTTACTGTCATGGCTCAAAACACCGTTAAACGCATTTGCGCTTTGTTTCTTCTTCCACTGATCTTCTGTTTTGCTGTTCCAGTCTATGCAGAAGAGGCTGTACAGGCTCAGCCCAACTTAGCCTCCGAATCGGCGATTCTTATGGATGCCCAAACCGGAACCGTGTTATTTCAAAAGAATGCCGAGAAACAGCAGTTCCCGGCTAGTATTACGAAGATCGTCACCGGCATTATCGCTTTAGAGTATGAAAGCGTTTTATCGAATTTGGTGACAGTGTCAAAGGAAGCCCGCGGCGAAGAGGGGACACGCATTTATCTGGCGGAAGGCGAGCAGGTGCCTCTTGAGAAGCTTTTATATGGCATGTTAATGAACTCCGGCAATGATGCGGCAACTGCAATCGCTGAATATATAGACGGTTCGAAGGCGAAATTTGCTGAACGGATGAATGCTTTTGTCAAAGAAAAAGCAGGTGCGGAGCACACCAATTTCGTGAATCCGAGCGGTCTCCCAGACGAAGCACAGGTCACAACTGCGCTCGATATGGCCCGAATCAGCAGATATGCGATGCAAAATGAAACGTTCCGTAAAATCGTCGCTACAGAACGAATGCCTTGGGTGGGGAAAGAATGGACCTCCTCGCTCATCAACCATAATCAGATGCTCAAAGACTATGAAGGAACAACGGGAATTAAGAACGGCTACACGGAAGCAGCAGGCTTCACGCTTGTTACGTCGGCGAAACGCGATGGTATGGAGCTGATTGGCGTTATTTTAAAGTCCCCTTCCAAAACTGCGGTGTACAAGGACATGACAGCATTGCTTGATTACGGCTTTCAACATTTTGAATTAAAGCAGCTGATCGCTGCGAATGAATCCTATCCGTTTACAAGCAGCGCACCTGCCGAATTCATTGCTGCCGAGCCGATGTGGGCGGTGCTCCCCAAAGGCGAGACACCGGCTGTTACCGTAACCTCCCAAGGAAATGTTTTGGTAACTAGCTCGATCGGAACGGTAGATGCTGGTACAATGGAACCAGTCAAGCCGGAGCTTCCTGTGACTGTTGCTTCCGTTACGCCAAGTTTGGAAGAAGAGGCGAAAATGACGGCAGACGTACAAAGCGATGAGCCTTCGGGAAGTACGAAGCTGACGATTTTTATAATATGGATGTCACTGATCATATACTTGGCGGTGCTTGCGTACTTGAGGCTTAAACGGCAGAAACAGGAGCGTTCCAGCGGGTTATAAGTGGATGTAGGCAAGAATTGATTCTTTGCGAACAAAGAGGTAAAAGCGGGCTGGACGGCGTATATATAACATGTAACCGTATCCAAAATGAGGAGATGGAAGCGATGAGGATAATGGTAGAACAATCGGCCGCACGCTGGTATATCAGGGAAATGGAATTGTCGGATGGCGATCAATTGCGTATTTTCGTTCGTTTAGGTGGCAGCGGCAGTGTTCAACCAGGCTATTCACTCGGCATCATGAAGGATGAACCAAGAGAACCGGGGCTGCATCAAGTAGTTGAGGGCATTACGTTCTTTATGGAAGCGGATAATTTGTGGTATCTGGAGGATCGTGAATTGCAGATTCGGTTTAACGAGCAAGAGGATGACATCTGGATGGACCTCGTGTAAAAGTTGAACAATACCGTGAAGTAGAAGGGCGGGCCTCGTGCTTGCCCTTCTTTGCGTTCACCTCTATAATGAGTCATTATGGCTTGACAAAGGCGGATTGTTCGCAATGGATTTTAAGAAATATAAGACCTTCCAAGTAGTTGCCGATACCCTTAATCTTACAAAAGCAGCCCAGCTCCTCGGCTACACGCAGCCGACCATTACGTTGCAGCTGCAATCGCTTGAGAGTGAGCTTGGCGTCACGCTGCTGAACCGAGTCGGGAAGAAGACGTATCTTACACCATCGGGTAAGCTTGTTAAGCAATATGTCGATCAGACATTCGCGCTGATGGATGAGATGGAAGCGGAACTCCGCAAGCTGGATAACCCGCACGGCTTATTAACCGTTGCAGCACCTGAATTTTATTGTACGCAGTATCTATCCCTCATCATCCATTCCTATATTTCGCAAAATCCCAAAGTAAAACTGCAGCTGTTCTCGTGCGACAGCAATGATGCGATGAAGAAGGTTGCCACGAACGAAGCGGATCTTGCCATCATCGCCGGACCTTGTGATTCCCAGCAGATGGAGCTCATGCCGCTTGGCAAAGAAGATCTCGTCCTTGTCACGACCAAAGAGCTGTTCGAGAAGCACGATACGCGCACATTGCTCGAAACCTATCCGTTTATTACATACAAATCAGGGTCCAACATTCAGCGGCTCGTAAACGAATGCTTGCAGGAGTACGGCTTCACCCCTGACAAATACATCGAATGCGTCACGGATGAAACGATCAAACGCACCGTGCTTTATCATACCGGCACCGCATTGCTCGGCTCAGCGCTCGTCGAAGACGAGCTCCGCAAAGGGACACTAGCCGAAATTCACCGCTTCCCAGGCAAAATCGAAACCTCCATGGTCATCCTCAAGAAACGGATCACCGAACAAAACATCCAATCCTTCTCCGAAATCGTCCAGAGAATCTGGAAAGAGTGGGACTAATACATCTTACACAAAAACCTTCAATCCAAAGTCATTAACGGATTGAAGGTTTTTTCGCTTCAAAAAAGTTGCACGGACGAGTAGAGTCGCAGAGAAGAGGGGATGGGTGTGGGGGAGTGGAGAAGCGCGAGCGTCCGTATTTGTACTCGAATAATATCCGCAGGGTATTGTTCAAATTAATTCGAGTACAAGAAACGGTCGGAACCCCCCACACCCAATCCCCTCCAACGCGCCGAAGCAATTCCGTGCATAATAATACATAGGTTTTCTCAATTGTAATCATTAACTATTTCAATTTTTTCTATAAAAATCCCTATGCTACAATGGACATACTTGAAGATATGGAAGGAGTGCAGCAGATGAACGCGGTGAAAAACAACAACATTTCCATTATCGGTGTGCCGCTGCAATATGGTGCAGATCGCAAGGGTGTCGACTTGGGCCCGGATGCGATTCGAGGAGCGAACCTTCATGAACGGTTGAAAGCGCTCGGTTTTAACATTGAGGATCTTGGAGATCTCAGCGTACGGCGTATGCTTGAAGCACCTCAGCAAGGTGAGAAATTGAAGCACCTCAGCGAAATCGTACGCGTCAACGCGGAGCTGTGCGAACGAGTTTCCGCTGAAATGAGTAAAGGCCAATTCCCGCTCGTTCTGGGCGGCGACCATAGCATTGCAATCGGGACAATTAATGGCGTCCTGCAGCACGTGAAGCGGCTTGGCGTCATTTGGTTTGATGCCCATACGGACGTCAATACAGATGAAACGACGCATTCCGGTAATATCCATGGCATGTCCTTAGCGGCTGTTCTCGGCTACGGGCATCCTGATCTTATAGGCATTGGCGGCATCGAAACGAAGCTCCGTCCGGAGAACGTTGTCATTATCGGCGCGCGGTCGATCGACCCGGGGGAGCGTGCTTTTCTGAAGGAGAAAGGCATTCGCGTCTTCACGATGCACGACATTGACCGCAATGGCATGAAGCAGGTCATGGAAGAAGCCATGGAGATCGTGACAAACGGAACCGACGGCGTCCATCTGAGCTTGGACCTCGACGGTATGGATCCGTTCGAAGCGCCGGGTGTTGGTACGCCGGTGTCAGGCGGGATGTCGTATAGAGAGAGCCATTTTGCGATGGAGCTGCTCTTTGAACGCAATATTCTTGTATCCGCCGAATTTGTAGAAGTGAATCCAATGCTGGATCAGCACAATAAGACGGCAATGGCCGCAGTGGAATTGATCGGATCGGTGTTTGGCGAACGTATCCTATAACCGCATATGCTGTAAGAGACATCGTAAGGGAGAGTGCCAGTATGGGTACCGTGACTAATCGCATTATCGAACAAACGGAGCGCTTCGGCGCCCCGAACTATCATCCGCTGCCGATCGTCATTTCGAAAGCTGAAGGCGTATGGGTGGAAGATCCGGAAGGCAACAAGTTTATGGATATGCTGAGCGCGTATTCGGCTCTTAATCATGGACATCGCCATCCCCGCATCATTGCGGCGCTTAAGGAGCAGGCAGACAAAGTAACGCTCACCTCGCGCGCTTTCCATAACGACCAGCTTGGCGAGTTCTACGAGAAGCTGACCGCGCTGACCGGAAAAAGCATGATTCTGCCGATGAACACAGGCGCCGAAGCGGTTGAAACAGCACTTAAAGCGGTTCGTCGCTGGGCGTACAGCGTGAAACAGGTGCCAACGGATCAAGCCGAAATCATCGTATGCGAGGGCAATTTCCACGGCCGCACCATTACGGTAACGTCGTTTTCATCCTCTGAGGAATATAAGGAAGGCTTCGGACCTTTTACACCGGGCTTCAAAATCATTCCTTACGGCGATCTCGACGCTCTTCGGGCGGCGATTACGCCGAACACGGCAGCGTTTCTGGTTGAGCCGATTCAAGGGGAAGCGGGTATCGTTATCCCAACCGAAGGTTTCCTAAAGGCGGCCGCGGAACTATGCAAGGAGAACAATGTACTCTTCGTGGCGGATGAAATCCAAACGGGATTCGGCCGCACAGGCGAGCTGTTTGCATGCGATTGGGAATCGGTTGTTCCTGATATGTACATTATGGGCAAAGCGCTTGGCGGCGGAGTGTTCCCGATCTCGGCCGTTGCGGCAAATGAAGAGATTCTCAATGTATTCAGCCCGGGTTCACACGGTTCAACCTTTGGCGGTAACCCGCTAGGCTGCGCGGTTGCGATCGCTGCACTGGATGTGCTTCAGGACGAAGAACTGGTGAAACGCTCCAATGAGCTCGGTGCTTATTTTCTCGAGGAGCTTCGTCAGATTGCCAATCCGGTTATTAAAGAAGTACGCGGACGCGGTCTGTTTATTGGTTTGGAGCTGCACGGCGAAGCTCGGCCATATTGCGAGAAGCTGAAGGAATTGGGGATTTTGTGCAAAGAAACGCACGAAACGACCATCCGCTTCGCGCCGCCGCTTACGATCACGAAAGAACAGCTGGATTGGGCGCTCGCGCGGATCAAGCAGCTTTTCTAAACCGGCTGCAGCCGGCAATTAGCATGTAGACGACGAGTAGGATGGTGGGCCACGATGGCAGAAGTGAACCAAGCAGCAGAGAACAAGAAGAAACTGAGTCTGATCGCGGTGCCTTTCGGTCTCGGAGCAGGACGTCCGGGCACGGAAGAAGGACCGGAAACGATGATGCAGGTCGGATTATTGCGTCAGCTCCGTAAGACAGCCTACGA
Organism: Paenibacillus rhizoryzae; assembly: GCF_059686995.1. Taxonomy (NCBI): domain Bacteria; kingdom Bacillati; phylum Bacillota; class Bacilli; order Caryophanales; family Paenibacillaceae; genus Paenibacillus; species Paenibacillus rhizoryzae. The sequence continues at coordinate 831,815 of NZ_JCAALT010000001.1, forward strand.
GATCACGGGCGAGCATAAAGTAAAATGCCCACAGAAGCCGACGGCGGCGTCTGCCAAAGATTCAAGCCTTAAGCATTTGCCTGAAGTGAAGGAAATGAGCAGGCAAGTGGCTGAATTGGTTGCGCAAGAAGTGGGCAAAGGCAGCATTCCACTCGTGCTCGGCGGAGACCACAGCGTAACGATCGGTGTATTGGCAGGTCTCGCGAAGGAGATCGCGAGCGTTGGCGTAATCTACTTCGATGCGCATGCGGGACTTAACACGGAAGAAAACACGCCAACCGGCAAAATGGGCGGGATGTCGCTTGCCGTCGCGCTTGGCAAAGCGAAGCTTACCCTTGCCGATATTGCGGGCGGCGTATCGAAGACGGCGATTAGGAAAGAGAATGTAGTCCTCATCGGAGTCCGCGATGTTGAACCGGAAGAGCGAGCGCTCATTCTGTCCGAAGGGATCACAGTATTTACGATGCATGAGATTGATCGGATGGGCATTGAGAAGGTCATTGCGAAGGCAGTTGAAATTGCAGGACAAGGCACGGATGGCATCCATGTAAGCTTCTCCGCAGACTGCCTCGATCCGATGGAAGCACCGGGAGTTGGCATGCAAGTACCCGGTGGACTGACATATCGTGAAGCCCATTTCGCCTGTGAATTGCTGGCAGAGACGAATCGCATCATCTCCATTGATGTCGTTGAAGTCAATGGCATGATGGATGAAAGCCGCCGCACAGCTCGTCTGGCTATCGGACTTATCGCTTCCTTACTCGGTAAACGAATTATATAATGCGAAGAAAAGCCGTTACGATAACGATCCCAAGGATCGCTCGCAGCGGCTTTTCTTCGTTCGATGGCTTATGAGTCGGTGCCGGTTTAGGCCACTATTCCAGCCCAAATTCCTTCATCTTGTTGTACAGCGTTCCTCTGGATACGCCAAGCAGCTTGGCGGCGGCGCTCTTGTTGCCCGCTGTCTTGGCAAGCGCGTCGTGAATGAGCAGCTGCTCTTCTTCGTTGTTGCTGCTTGCCTTTAACCGCTTCTCGCCATCCGAAGAGGACGAATCGGTATCCTTGCGGGTAAGTGCCAAGCTCGGCTGTCTGGCCTGTAGCGCTGCAGGCAAATGCTCCAATGTAATCGTATCTTCATCACTTAGAATGATGCAGCGCTCAATGACATTGCGCAGCTCAAGGATGTTGCCCGGCCAATCATAGTTGGCAAAAGCCAGCATCACTTCCGGAGACAGCGCAGGCAGCGGCTTCTGATAATGCAGCGAGAACTGCTTCAGATACATCTGCAGCATCGCTGGAATATCTTCCGGTCGATCACGAAGCGGCGGGATGGAGAGGGAAACGACATTCAGCGCATAATACAAATCGGACCGGAAAAGCTGCTCCGCTACTTTTGCTGCCAAGTCTGTCGTCGATGCCGCGATAATGCGGGTCCGGAGCGCAATCGGTTTGCTGCCGCCCGTGCGTGTGATCGTTTGCTGCGAAATGTAGTGGTACAGCTTAGCTTGCAGCTCTAAGGACAGTCGGTCAATTTCATTAATGAACAAGGTGCCGTCTTTCGCTAGCTCCAGCTTGCCGGCTTCCCCGGATTCGGCTCCGGTGAAAGCCCCGCCTTGGAAACCGAATAGCTCCGTTTCGAGCAGGCCCATAGGGACAATGCCGCAATTCACAGAGAGAAACAAATGATCGGCACGCGGTCCGGAATTATGAATAATTTGAGCTAACTGCTCTTTGCCTACACCGCCTTCACCGATTAGAAGTACCGGAGTGTCGGTTGCTGCGACTTTCCTCGCCCACTGCATGACTTTACCGATGGCAGGCCCTTTGCCTTTCATGAGGGAGAATAATTCCTTATCGGCGGATTTCTGCATATGCGAGAAGGTGTGAGCTGAGCTTAGTTGTTCATTCAATCTGACTAGCTGCGTAATATCCTGCTCGGCTGCTATGCCTCCAATAATCACGCCCTGTGAATCGCGAATAGGAGCGGCGTTAATGAGAACATGCGTGTCTTCGCGCGGCCGATGATACGTGTTGCGAATCATTCTGCCTTCATCAAGTATTTTCAATACCATAAGTGTTTCTGTATCAAAATGCTCCCCTATGCGCCTGCCAAGAATCTCGGCTTTGGGTAAGTCGTAGATTTCTTCCGCGACCGGGTTCCAGCAGATTACCTCGCCGCTTCGATCGACAACCGTAACGGCTTCCGTAACGGTTTCCGAGAGCGTTTTGAAGTAGGCTGACCAGCGCTGCTGCTCCGAATCGAGATAACGGACCAGATCGGATAAATGAATGTAGCCCAGAATCGTACCGCTGGCATCTCGAAGCAGAACTGGGCGATTCGTCGAGTAGGCGGCTAAACGGAAGGAGTCATTCCCTGCTTCGCAAAGGACGGAACGAAACCAGGGACTCTCGCCAAGCAGCTCCGGAACGGAGGCTTGCTTATTCAGAAGTCCGCTCTCAAGGAGAGCCAGATCCTCGGGAATGACGAGGACAGCTTGCTCAATGTCTTCCTTAATAGCAAGCAGGATGGCTTTGTTTTCTCTTAATGGTTGCAGCAGTTGTTCCACTGTCGCTGCGCCGGGAAGAAACATCACTTGATTGTTCAACGGTAGTTGTTCAATTTTGAACATAATGGCCCTCGCTCTGGCGTAAGATGACTCAAATTTACCATACTTTGTCGAGCTTATTCAACAGAATTGCCTATGGTGAAGCTTGTACAGTTGTTCAAAACATTGGATGAACACATTTATTGAACAAATACTGTTCAAAATAAAAAATAGAGTGTATAATTCTCAGTAGTGAAATGAACAACTTTGTACAACTCGGATGGGGGACTTGATCGCATGGAAGTAATGCTTCGAAATATGTTTCAAGCATTAGGCAAGAGCCGATCTGCCAACCGTTTAGCTAAGAAATATGGTCTTCGCTTTGGCGCAGCCCGTTTTGTCGCAGGCGAGACGATTAAACAGTCGATCGATGCTGTACGTAAACTCAATGATGACGGTCGTATCGCGACGCTGGATCACTTGGGTGAATTTGTCTTTAGCGAAGAAGAAGCGCGTGAGTCCGCAGACATGTGTATTCAGACACTTGATGCGATCGCAAGCTCCGGCGTTACATCTAATCTGTCGCTCAAGATGACATCGCTGGGACTGGATATCAGCCGCGAGCTTTGCATGAGCAACATGAGACGGATTTTGACTCGCGCACGGATGCATAATAATTTTGTCCGAATCGACATGGAAGATTACGCGCACTGCCAAGTTTCGCTCGATATTTATGAGGAGCTTCGCAAGGAATTTGACAATGTCGGCATTGTTATTCAAGCGTACCTGTACCGGACAGAACAAGATATTCAGAACTTGAATGCGCTTGACGCTAATTTGCGCCTCGTGAAGGGTGCCTATAAGGAATCGCCTGACGTGGCGTTCCCGGAGAAGAAAGACGTGGATGATAATCTGAAACGGATTATCCAGCAGCATATGAAGAACGGCAATTATACCGCTGTAGCGAGCCATGATCCTGCCATTATTGATTTTACGAAAGCATTCGTGCAAGTGGAGGGCATTTCGAAGGACCGCTTCGAGTTCCAAATGCTGTACGGCATCTGCGAGGATTTACAGAAGCAGCTGGTGCAAGAAGGCTACCGTGTTCGCGTATATGTGCCTTATGGCGTCGATTGGTTCGGTTATTTCATGCGCCGCCTTGCCGAACGTCCGGCCAATGTTTGGTTCGTTCTCAAGAACATGTTTAAGTAAATAATAGCTTTACGAATACATTAGACCCGTAACCGGGAGAGGAGCCTGACAATGATGAATACATTTACGGAAGTGAAACCATATGCGAACGAGCCGTTTACGAACTTTGCTCTGGAAGAGAACAAGAAAGCGATGCAAGCGGCAATTGCAAAGGTGAAATCTGAATTGGGTCGTCATTATCCGCTTACGATCGGCGGCGAGAAGATCGAGACGGAAGCGAAAATCACGTCGATCAACCCCGGTAACATAGACGAAATAATCGGTTATGTGAGCAAAGCCGATCAGAAGCTTGCGGAACAAGCGATGCAAGCAGCATTGACTACGTTTGAAACGTGGAAGAAAGTTCCTGCTCGCGAACGCGCGGAATACTTGTTCAAAGCAGCTCATCTGATGCGTGAGCGTAAGCATGAATTCTCCGCGACGATGATTCTTGAATCCGGCAAAAACTATGTAGAAGCGGATGTTGATACTGCAGAAGCAATCGACTTCCTGGAGTTCTATGGTCGTGAAATGATTCGTCTGAGCAACACGAACGAAACGCAGCCGCTGACGAAGATTCCGGGCGAAGATAACAAAATCACTTACATTCCGCTTGGCGTTGGCGTTGTTATTCCTCCTTGGAACTTCCCGCTTGCGATCTGCGTGGGCATGACAACAGCAGCTGTTGTTTCGGGTAACACGGTGCTGCTTAAACCTGCATCGACAACACCGGTTATCGCGCATAAATTCTTCGCCCTTATGGAAGAAGTAGGTTTGCCGGCAGGCGTTATCAACTTTATTCCGGGCAGCGGCGCAGAAGTGGGCGACTACTTGACGACGCATCCGAAAACGCGTTTCATCAGCTTCACGGGCTCCAAAGAAGTGGGCCTTCGCATCAACAAGCTGGCAGCCGATACCGTTCCGGGTCAAATTTGGATCAAACGCGTCATTGCTGAAATGGGCGGTAAAGACGGCATCGTGGTCGACGAAACAGCGGATCTGGAAGCAGCGGCAGCAGCTATCGTAGCATCCGCATTCGGTTTCCAAGGCCAGAAGTGCTCGGCAGGTTCACGCGCGGTTATCGTAGAATCGGTTTACGATCAAGTGGCTGAACGTGTTGTCGAATTGACGAAGAAGTTGAAGTGGGGTCTGCAAGAGCATGATTTTGCTGCAGGTCCGGTTATTGATAAAACATCCTATGACCGCATTCTGGATTATATCGAAGTGGGCAAACAAGAGGGGACACTGCTTGTTGGCGGCGACAAAGCTGAGGGTAACGGCTATTACATCCAACCGACAGTGTTCGGCGATGTAGGCGGCAAAGCGCGGATCATGCAAGAAGAGATCTTCGGACCGGTACTGGCGCTTGCTAAAGCGAAAGACTGGCAGGAAGCTATTGCCATGTACAACGATACCGAGTTTGGTTTGACGGGTTCCTACTTCTCCACGGACGAAGATCGGATTGCCGAAGCGCTTGAAACGGTTCATTGCGGTAACTTGTATATCAACCGTAAATGCACAGGCGCGCTTGTAGGTGTTCATCCATTCGGCGGTTTCAATATGTCCGGTACGGATTCCAAAGCAGGCGGCTATGATTACCTGCTGCTCTTCACGCAAGCTAAATTGACTTCCCGCAAAATCTAATGAACTTTGCGGCCCTCTATGCGAATTGCTTGGAGGGCCTTTTCTCTTTTTCGCCGGAAGCTAAGCCAATCATTCATTCTAGTTTCACATCCACTTGAGGGGGCCCTATACAGATGAATAAGGTCAAAGAAAATGTTGACGTACTTGCCAGAACGCAGCAAGTCATTGAAACGGCTTTAACTAAGCTAGGTTATGAGAGCGCTTTCTACGAGTTGTTTAAGGAGCCTCTGCGTCTGCTAACCGTCCGTATCCCGGTGAAAATGGATGATGGCAAGGTGAAGGTGTTCACGGGTTATCGCGCGCAGCATAATGATGCGGTCGGACCGACCAAAGGCGGCGTTCGTTTCCACCCGGATGTAACGCAGGAAGAAGTGAAAGCGTTGTCGATGTGGATGAGCATCAAGTGCGGCGTTACGAATTTGCCGTATGGCGGCGGCAAAGGCGGCATCCAGTGTGATCCGCGTACGATGTCCTTTGGTGAGTTGGAGCGACTTAGCCGCGGTTATGTAAGAGCGATCAGTCAGGTTGTCGGACCGACAAAAGATATTCCGGCGCCGGACGTATTCACGAATTCGCAAATTATGGCGTGGATGATGGATGAGTACAGCCGCATCCGTGAATTTGACTCCCCGGGGTTCATTACCGGCAAGCCGCTGGTGCTTGGCGGCTCGATTGGCCGTGAATCGTCCACGGCGCTTGGCGTGAGTATCGTCATGAATGAAGCGGCTAAAGTGCTCGGTATCCCGATCCAGAAGGCGCGCGTTATCATCCAAGGCTTCGGGAATGCAGGCAGCTACCTGGCGAAATTCTTACATGACGCTGGTGCAACGATCGTCGGTATCTCGGATGCGGCAGGAGCGCTCTATAATCCGGAAGGTCTCGATATTGACCATTTGATGGACCGCCGCGATTCGTTCGGGTGTGTCACCAATCTATTCCCGAATCGCATCACAAACCAGGAATTATTGATTCAGGAATGCGATATCCTAATTCCGGCGGCAATCGAGAATCAAATTACGGAAGACAACGCACATCTCATCAAAGCAAAGCTGCTCGTAGAAGCTGCAAACGGGCCGACGACCCATATGGCTACACAGATTTTGACCGAACGCGGGATTATGATCGTACCTGACGTATTGGCGAGCGCCGGCGGCGTGGTTGTATCGTATTTCGAATGGGTACAAAATAATCAGGGATACTATTGGACAGAGGAAGAAGTTAACGAACGATTGAAAAAGATTCTTGTGGATGCGTTCAACAATGTGTACCGCACGTCCCAAGAGAAGAAGACAGATATGAGACTGTCCGCCTATATGGTAGGATTAAAGCGGGTAGCTGAAGCTGTAAGATGGAGAGGTTGGGTCTAAGATGGCACAAACTAGCATTATTTTCAGGTTAGAGCTGGATCACAAGAAAGTTACCTTCGGCGACGTAGCCGCAACAATCAGCAAAGCGGGCGGCGATATTACTTCCATTGACGTCATCCGCCCGGGACATGACACTTCAACACGCGATATTACAGTAGATCTTTCCGACAAAAATGAATCGGTAATGGTGGATGCGCTGCGTGGACTTGACGGCATCTCCGTTATCAACGTGTCGGACCGTACGTTCTTGGTTCACTTGGGCGGGAAGATTACCATTCAACCGACGCTGCCCATCAAGAATCGCGATGATCTGTCCAAGGTATATACACCGGGAGTAGCGCGCGTGTGTACGGCCATCGCTGAGAATCCGCACAAAGCTTATTCGCTTACGATAAAACGAAACACAGTTGCCGTAGTCACTGACGGAACAGCGGTTCTCGGACTCGGTGATATTGGCCCGCATGCTGCGGCACCTGTTATGGAAGGGAAAGCGATGCTGTTCAAGCAATTGGCAGGCGTTGATGCGTTCCCATTATGTCTGGATACGAAAGATACGGAAGAACTCATCCGGACGATTAAGATCATGAGCCCGATCTTCGGCGGCATTAATCTGGAGGATATCAGTTCTCCGCGCTGTTTCGAAATCGAAAGCAGGCTTGCCGATGAGCTTGATATTCCGGTCTTTCATGATGATCAGCACGGTACAGCCGTAGTTGTTATCGCAGGGTTGTTAAACGCCCTTAAGGTAGTCGGCAAACGGATCGAGAATATCCGCGTAGTCGTGAACGGCATTGGCGCTGCAGGCGTATCGATCTGTAAAATGCTGCTGCAAGCCGGTGTGAAGCGACTCGTTCCGGTTGACCGTGACGGTGCCATTATTCGCGGCGGATCCTACGAGCATCACCCGATGTGGCAATGGCTCTCCGAGCAGCCGCAGGTTGAAACGAACAGCGGCACGTTGAAGGAAGTTATCGCAGGTGCCGATGTATTCATCGGGGTATCGCGTGCGCGCGTGCTTGGCGAGGAAGATGTGAAACGTATGGCACCGGGGAGCATCGTATTCGCGATGGCCAATCCGGAGCCGGAGATCACACCGGAAGAGGCCCTTCCGCATGTGGCCGTATTTGCGACGGGCAGAAGTGATTATCCGAACCAAATCAACAATGTCCTCGTATTCCCGGGCTTGTTCCGCGGAGCGCTCGATTGCCGGGCAAGAAGAATCAATGAGCCGATGAAATTGGCGGCAGCAAGAGCGATTGCATCGGTCGTTTCCAGCAGCGAGTTGAATGAGCACTACATAATTCCGAGTATTTTCAACGAGCAGGTCGTCATCCAGGTTCGCAAAGCAGTCATCGAAGCGGCTATTCTGACGAATGTCGCGAGACGGACACCTCCGGAGTATCGGTAAATAGCTCTTACATGCATAAACAGCTGCAGGATTGGGTTGCTCCTTCCTGCAGCTTTATTTATGATGAAATGGTAACTATTATTTTACATCTGCGGGGGAGAGGGACGTTCTGACTCATAAACAGCTGGCTTCATCATGCTTTAATAAGGTTTGGGATCTGCTGAGTAAGGAAGCGCGAACAGAGCGGGAGAACGAAGAGATGGTGCATCTCTGCCACAGCTCGTTCTGGCATTGGACACAGGTGGAGGAGCACACGCCTACGAATCTTTCTGTCGGCTACTGGCAGCTGGCTCGCGTATACGCTGTTATTGGACAAGGCAGCCAAGCACTCGATTATGCCAACAAATGCTTGAAGGTCACCACTGATGCGGAGCTGGATGCCTTCTATATGGCTTATGGATATGAAGCGGCTGCCCGGGCTTATGCGGTATTAGGCCAAGACGCTAGCAAAGACGAGGCGTTGGCACAAGCGGCCGATTACGCGGAGCAAGTGGTAGATGCAGAGAGCAAGAGCTGGGTAGTTGCGGATCTTGCCACGATTTAATCGAATATAGGGGCTATCTCTAAAGTGTGCGGAGTGACTTTTGAGGTGGCCCTTTTTTAGTTGCGCAAGTGTAGCTTCGGTTGCTATGGCATGCAATAAAGCTGCAGGGTGAGTTTGCGAAATGTTGCTCGAAAGGCAACATTTTCATCTTTCGCAACCTCGACAACCTTAATTGATGCATGAAAAGCAACAATTAGGTAGATAAGTAGCGCCTAATGGACATCTCAAGGAGAAATATTGCAATACGCGCAACATTTCCACGTCCCCCACTATAAAATCGCAATTCTGTTGCACATTAGCAGCATTTTTGGGGTAAGTACCGTAGTTTGGGTTAGTTTGTGAGTTGAGAGTCGGATTTCCCGACTCTCAACAACAGCCAACTACTGCTTCACTTGAATTTCATCGATAAATGTCCAGGCACTGCTGGCAGGCTCGATCTGCACTTTCACATATCGACCAGTCACGCTGCTTAGGCCGGTTACTTTATACGTTTTCGTTTGGTCCGTGGCGCTGACAGCCGGTTTATTGACGACACCGACTTGCGTGAAGTTCACGTTGTCCGGCGAAGTAAAGAACGTAACCTTCTTCGGAAGCAGGATATAGACCGATTTGATTTGAAGGAAGTTCGAAGTCACCTCTTTAATCGTCTTCGAACTGCCGAGGTCGATTGTAAAGGAATAGGTGCTGGCCGTATTACGCCCTTGCCACGCAGCATCGGAATAGACCGTAGAGCCGAAGCTGCTGTTCGTCAACTCACCGCCGCTATCCGGATAGGAAACATCAGCAGCCAGTGTAGACGTATAGGTTTTGCCGGCTGACAGATTCGTAGGGTAGCTGGTGCCCGCTAAAGTAGTGACGGATATTTGAGATGAAATGGCAGAATTGTTTCCGGCTGCGTCGAACGCTTGCACTTTATACGTATAAGTGGTGCTCGCACTTAGCTGGCTGTCGTCAAAAGTGGTACCAGCCGAATACGCCGTCCAGACAACCTCATTGTTTCGATAGATCTTATAGCCGACTACGCCGGTAGCATCCGTTGAAGCCGTCCAGCTGAGGTGCGTAGAGATTGAAGTAGTAGAAGATGAAGCCAGAGAAGTAGGGGTTGTAGGTGCTGTCCCGTCTAAGGTTCCGGAGGTTACGTAATTCTGATAAGTGGTGTAGTAGAGCGGGTTTACTTGCTGCGGACTAATATAATGGTTAAAGCTGAAGCTGAGATAGTTCGTTACATAAGAGGAGACAGCGTTGATATCCGCTACCATCATCGATAAATCCATCGGCTGAAAATCCAGATTGAACGTCTCGGCATCATCCCAGAGCAACATGGCCGGCCGCGCATTGGTGATCGCTGCTTTCGTAGCGGAGAACCAAGCACCGAGCTGCGCAGTCGTTGCGTGACCGGCGCCGACACCATCCTGCAGCGCCAGAATATCGAGGGAGCTGTTCGGGAGAATCGCTTCCCACATCGTTTGCCAGCCGGAAGAAGTCTGTCCGCCGGAGGTGTTGTAGAACGGGGAGATCATCACTTTCAGTGAAGGCGACAATGTCTTAATGTAACCGGCTACGGTTTGATAAAAGATGTTCATACGGCTCCACTCCGTGGAAGTTGGGAAGTTCCAGTTATCAACTTCGAAGGAGAGATAGAACCCTTTCAGAGATGCATTCGTCCCATATTTGGCGTAAAGATCGCCCGCCAATGTTTTGGCGAAGTTTGCCTCGTTCGTAAGCCAAGTATTGTCGCTGGCATACTTGCCGAACCAGTCTTCATTGAGCTGCAGGCCGAGGTAAATGTCTACGCCATACGTATTCCCTTTGGACAAAGCTTTCGATACGACATCTATGGACGTATTTTGCGTATAGCCGGTAAGTGCGGTCGTCGGATAGACCATCGTGTGGGATTTGCTGTTGGCCGTCCACTGGAGGACCAGCTGATTCATGCCGACATCGGTCATTTTCTGATATTCGGTGTTCCACTGCGTGTCCGTCCACGTATTGCCAAGATCGGGCTGAAGAAAGGTGCCATTAAGCTTCGTTACTCCGGATAAAGAAGCGGGGCTCACTTCCCATTCGTCAATAAATGACCAGGTGCTTGCGGCACTTGTAACGGTGATTCGCACATAACGAGCAGAGATAGTGGAAGAGGCTGAGCAGGAGTAGGGGACAGCTGCAATGTCGACGCCCGCGCCTTGCTGCGAGACTGTACAAGCTGTTGTATAGCTTGTTCCGTTCGTAGATGAAGCGTAAGTGACGAGGGTAGGGGTTTGGATCGCGGCACCGGTATACTTGAAGAAGTTGGACTTGAAGTCTTTGAAGGATTGGGCGGTTCCGAGGTCAACGGTGAAGGTGTAGCTGGTGGCGTTGAAGCGTCCTTGCCAGTTTGCATCGGCTAGCAAAGGGGAGGCATAAGTGCCGTTAGTCAATTCTATGCTGCTTGTGTCGGGGTAACTGGCATCCGCGGCGGTGGAAGCAGTGTAGGCTTTGCCGAGAAGCAGGTTAGTGCCGGAAGCGAACGCCTCCTTCGGAACAGGTGCTGCAATGCCAACGATAGATAGTACGACGAAGAGTGCGAGCAGTAATGAGAGCGTATTCCTTTTCATAAACGACCTCCTTTAAGGTGGGTGGCATGAATGGAATAAACCACATTAATTTAAATATAATGTGGAGTATTACACCACACATCGCCAGATTACTCGCATCACGCTGGGAAGTCAATCCTTTTTTGGAGTGCCGATCGTGCTCGTTTTGTAAAAAATATTCTTTACATCCCCGGTAGGCCATACTATAATTGGAGGAAATAACCGTCATAATTTATAAACTTGGAGTTTAATACCGCACATTTGTATCAACCGTTTCAGCAAACCAATCGATTTACTTGCCGGGAGGTGCTAAACATTTGAGAAATGTGACTACACATGCGGTGCGATTAGAAGATTTGAAAGGCAAATTGATTGTGTCCTGCCAGGCGTTCCCGGGCGAAGCGCTATATGGCAGTGATATGATGAGCCGAATGGCTCAAGCTGCCGAGTACGGCGGTGCATCCGCGATCAGAGCTAACTCACCTGATGATGTTGCGGCAATAGTCGAAGCCGTCAATTTGCCGATTATTGGATTATGGAAGCAGTCTTATCCGGATTCCGAGGTTTATATCACGCCTACCTACGCCGATGTAGAACAGGTTGCGCAAGCCGGCGCTTCCATCGTTGCCATGGATGCCACACTCCGGGCAAGGCCCAGAGGAGAGAAGCTTGAGGACATTGTAGCGAAAGCCAGATCACAGTTAACCTGTCTGTTAATGGCTGATGTTTCCACGATGGAAGAGGGGCTTCATGCCGAGAAGCTGGGGTTCGATATCATCTCGACAACCTTATCCGGTTACACCTCGTACAGTGAGCAATCCGAAGAACCTGACTTTGCTCTCGTTTCAGAGCTGGCTCAGCGCATCTCAGTACCCGTATTTGCGGAAGGGCGTATACGGACGCATGATCATACGATACGTCTGCTTCAAAGCGGAGCCTATGCCATCGTTATCGGAGGTGCAATAACAAGGCCGGAGCTCATCACCCGAAAATTCGTTGAAGCGATGAATAGCGTGCATTAGTAGAGCGTCTCTTTTCATATCGATGTCCAATCTTTCACGGGAGGCGTCCATTCGTGTCGAAGTTTACGAAGACTCAGGACAGTTCGAATACGCTGCTTGTCATTGCAAGCATGTATAAATCACTAAGTCGAACCGAGCAGAAAATAGCGGATATTATACAGGAAGATCCCGAGAGTGTCGTGTATGCCACATTGACGGACTTGGCTGAGAAGGCGGATGTGGGCGATACTTCCGTGCTCCGTTTGTGCAGGAAGCTCGGCTTTCGGGGGTACCAGGAATTTAAGCTCTCCTTGGCACAGGATCTCGTAAATCCGGTGAAGAACGTACATAGCGAGATCGAGGAAAGCGACGATGTTGCGACCATTGCGAGCAAAATCACAGCGGAGAATAAAGCCTTTTTGGAGAATACGCTTGCACTTCTCGACATGCGGGAATTGCAGAAAGCGATCGATGCGATTGCGAAGGCGGACAAAATTTATTTTATCGGGGTGGGATCGTCCTCCAATACCGCCGCAGATGCGAAATACCGGTTCATGCGTCTTGGTTTTCATACCGAGCTCATCATAGATTCGCATGTGATGGCTATGACGGCCACGCTGATGACTAGCCGAGATGTGGTTTTCGCCGTTTCCACTTCGGGAAGCACAAAGGATATCGTCGATACGGTACGAATTGCCAAAGCAAACGGCGTATTCTTCGTCTGCCTCACCAGTCATGCCAAATCTCCGATCACGCAATTTGCAGATGCGGTGCTGCTATCTTGCTCCAAGGAATCACCGCTTCAAGGCGGGGCGTTCCGCTCGAAGATTACCCAAATCCATGTCCTGGACATACTGACGACTGCTGCTGCCATTCAGTGCAGGGAGCGGGCTTATCAGGCGATCGAACTGACATCTAAGGCTGTAAGCGATAAATTATATTAACGAACACCAAGACGACTTCCTTGTTCGAACAGACGTTGTAGGCAAAGCTGAGAAGCTGCTGTACGTGTTCAGACTAGGGAGTTTTTTTGCATACAACCAATTCAACTAGATCAAACGAACAGAGTGCAGCTGATCGGTTATCTTATCCCAAGGATTGACCAAGAAAACGGAGGGGTTGAACATGGTGAAAAAAGCTAGTAAGAAATGGTATGTCTTGTTAATGCTTTCGGCAATGGGAAGTCTCGCACTCACAGGCTGCTCGTCTAACTCGAATTCGAATTCGGAGGGGGCGAATAAGCCGGCGCAAACCACTACGTCTGACGCGAACAACTCGAATGCGAGCGCCACGAACAAGACGGAAGATGACGCGAAGACGGAAACGCCGAAAGAGAAAACCGAGGTGAACTTCTGGTATTTATGGGGTGGCACGGAAGCGGAGAATCTGGAGAAGCTGATCGCCGAATTTAACGGAAGTCAGGATTTGTACACAGTCAAAGGGTTGTCTGTTCCTGACATGCAGAAGATCATCGTGGCGCTCTCAAGCGGAAGCGGTCCTGACCTAACCGACAATTTCAGCTCGAATACGGCTTCGTATGCGGAGAAAGGAATCATTGAACCCCTTGACGAATATATCGCGAAGGACAATTACGACATGTCGGACTTCGTGCCAGGCGCGCTGAAGAGCGGTCAATATAACGGCAAAACGTATGCGCTCCCGATCAACGTAAATTTCTATATGATGTTCTACAATAAGAAGCTGTTCGCAGACGCTGGCATCGCCGCTCCGCCTACTACGGACAAAGAGCTGCTGGAGGATGCCATCAAGTTAACGCAAGTGAATGATGATAAATCGATCAAAGTGATGGGATTCCCGGATTTCCCTCTCGTTTATTACGTGAATCCGATGTCCTTTGCGCTTGGCGGCGACTTTGCATCTGCAGACGGTAAGCTTACTCCTAACAACTCCGGCACGCTCGCTGCCATTAACCTCATGAAATCTTACCGCGAGAAGTTCGGCGTAGACAACATCACGAAATTCAACTCCTCGGCCAAATATTTGGACGCAACCGATCCATTCATCTCAGGCAGACAGGCGATTCGATTCGATGGACCTTGGTTTGGCAACACCGTGAAGAACCAACTGAAAATCGAAGGCTTGGATTATGGCGTGGCGCCGCTCCCGGGTCCCGAAGGACAGCCGGGCTTAGCAGGCGGCGGTGAAGTCAGCGCGTCCACCTTCTTTATCGCTAAGAATGCGAAGAACAAGGATGGCGCATGGGCGTTCCTGAGCTGGCTGACATCCAAAGAGTCGATGACGAAATTCAATGCGATGTTCGGCAATCTACCGGCACGAACTTCCGTTTACGACGATCCTTCGCTGCAAGGGCTGCCTGACTTCAAGCTGTTTGCCGATGCAGCCAAGAATGCCAACTTGAAAGCATTCCCGGCCGTTTCCGTGCAGACGGAATACGCGAAGCTGATCTCCGACCAGTTCGAGCTGGCCGTGAACGGCAAGAAATCGCCTGAGGATGCCTTGAAGGAAGCGGACGAGAAAGCAAGCTCGCTTAAATAATGAAGCTGATCGTCTCTTTCGGACTCCTGCTTGATCAGGAGTCCGAAAGAGACGTAGCTGATTCAACCGCTTCGGAGGTGTGCGATGGGGAAGAATACCGTTAAAGGACTGCTGTTTGCCAGTCCGTGGCTGATTGGATTTCTCGGACTGACGCTGTATCCGATCTTGCTTTCCTTCTATTATGGATTCACAGCATTCAATGCCTTTCAACCGCCGAAGTTTGTCGGATTCGGCAATTACAAGGAACTGTTTCATGATGATCTATTCTGGATCAGCGTGCGCAATACGCTGTATCTCACCATTTTCGGTACGCCTGTGAACCTAGCGTTTGCGCTGCTGGTGGCGTTGCTGCTGAACGTGAAGGTCAGAGGGATGGCAGCGTATCGCACGTTATTTTATATGCCGACCATAGTACCGCTGGCTGCATCGACGCTGCTGTGGATCTGGATTTTGAACGGTCAGTACGGTTTGCTGAATGGGCTGCTAACGAAGCTCGGGTTGTATGCGCCGAGCTGGCTGGGCGATCCGGTATATACGAAACCTTCGTTGTTGATCATTGGGGTCTGGGCTGTGGGCAACGTCATCGTCATTTTCTTAGCCTCTCTTCAGGATGTATCGGCAACCCTGTATGAAGCAGCTGAGATCGACGGCGCGAGCGTACTGCGGCGATTTCTCCACATTACGCTGCCTAGCATTTCCCCGATCATTCTCTTCCAGCTGATTATGCAGCTCATTAACGGATTTCAATATTTCACGCAGGCTTATTTGATCATCGGAAGCTCAGGCGGTTTGAACGGCAGCCAAATCGGCGGCCCGGAGAACTCGTTGCTCGTCTACGCGGTCTACCTCTACCACAATGCATTCTATTATCTCAAAATGGGCAAAGCATCAGCGATGGCGTGGCTAATGTTCGTCATTGTCGGGCTAGTGACTTGGGCGGTTTTCAAAACATCTAAAAAATGGGTCACCTATGGAGGGGATTAACGTTGACGACGAGACCTCTTGCCAAAACACTGAATCGCAGTATTCTTCCTCATATGGCGCTCATCGTGCTCAGCCTGATATTCGTCGTTCCGTTTCTCTGGCTCGTGGGCACGTCGCTCAAATCACTGAATGAAATCTCCCAATCGACGCTGTCGCTTATCCCCCAGAAGGTACATTGGGATAATTATGTCCGCGTTTTTGAACGCATTCCGTACACTCGCTATATGATGAATACCTTATTTGTCACCATATTGAGTGTAATCGGACAGCTCATTTCGTCCTCACTAGTTGCCTATTCGCTGACGAAGGTAGAGTGGGATGGCAGTAAATACATATTTCCGGTCATTGTCGCCACCATGCTGCTGCCGTTCCAGGTGACGATGATTCCGGTCTACATGATCTATCAGAAGCTGGGTCTTGTAGGGAGTTATTGGCCGCTAATCATCCCTACCTTCACGGGAGCGCCGTTCTATATTTTTCTGCTGAGGCAGTTTTTCATGACACTGCCGGATTCGCTCATTCAAGCCGCCAGAATCGATGGTGCGAATGAATGGACGATATTTACCCGAATTGTAATCCCGCTATGTAAGCCGGCGCTGGCAGCTATAGCAATCTTCACGTTTCTATATACGTGGTCGGATTTTCTGGGTCCACTCGTGTATTTGAACGATAGCGCAAAATATACGCTTACGCTAGGTTTGCAGGCATTCATGGCAGAGCATTACGTGGAATGGGATTTATTGATGGCGGCTTCCGCATTGTTCACGTTACCCATCATCATCATGTTTTTCTTCGCGCAAAAGTATTTCATCGAAGGGATTACATTAACAGGGATTAAAGGTTAATTTGCCTAGGTGGGACAAACCACACACATTCAGGGGAGTGGGGAATGACTATGACGGCTGCGCGGGTATTACCGATATCGGGAACTTGGTTTGATTTCCATCATCCGAACCCTTATGAGGGCGACCACTGGAATGCGACAACCGATCAATTTCGAGCCGGCGACTGGGAGCTGAAGATCACGGAGATGGCCGATGCCGGGATGGACACGTTGATTCTAATGTCTGTAGCCCTTCACGGCAAAACGTTCTACCCGTCCGAGGTGATCAAAGAACGCTGGAATTTAGTTTGTCCCGATCCGCTTGAGGTGGTGCTGAAAGTGGCTGATCGGCTTGGCGTTTCCGTGTTTCTTGGCCTCGGTTTCTTCTCGACGCCGATCTTCCACGGGTTCGGTCAAGGCAGCGATGCAACACGGTACCGATTTGAATTTGCTTCCGAGCTCTCTCAGCGATACGGCCATCATGCCTCCTTTAAAGGCTGGTACTTCCCGGTGGAGGCGGCAATAGAGCAGTATTATCCCGCGCCTTATTTGGAATATGTCAATACACTTGCCAATCACTGCCGCAAGCATGGCCCTCAGCAAGTGCTTATCGCTCCTTTCGGTACGCGTTCTATAGTTGCGGATGAGCACTTCGTTGGTCAGCTGAGAGCTTTGGAAGCGGATTTCATTGCTTATCAAGACGAAGTCGGCGTAGGCAAGACCATTGTTGCAGAGCTGGACGATATTTGGGGGCGGCTTCGCGAGGCGCATGATAAGGCGGGGAAGCCGCTCTGGGCGGATGTTGAAATCTTCAAGTTTCATGGCAAAGTGCTGCATCCGGCTCCGTTCGAGCGCGTGAAGGGGCAGCTGGAGGTGGCGTCCAAGTATGTGGATAAAATACTGTGCTATCAATATTTGGGGATGTTAAATAAACCAAACAGTCCGGCACATGCAGGTCATCCGGATTCGCCGAAATTGTATCAGGATTATATGGATTACATCCAATCCGCACGATCGAAGTGAGGTGATGCCTATGAATCAAACTGCCGTTATCGGAATCGATATAGGGGGTACGAACATTAAGTCAGGCATCGTCGACAGCTCGGGCTATGCGCTTCAAATCCATACATGGCCAACCGAAGCGCAGCTTGGGCGAGACAAGTTATTGGATCGTATTACCGGAATTATTGACCAATATGGTGAATTTGCCCGTACTGAGGGGATAGGTCTTTCAGGGGTTGGTATCGGAACTGCGGGTTTCGTAAATAGAGAAGGCGTAATCGGAACCGCTACCGATAATTTGCCGGGTTGGAGCGGCACGCGGTTAAAGGCAATCATGGAACAGCGCTGCGGTCTTCCCGTTGAAGTGGATAACGATGTCAATGCGTTGGCGATGGGAGAACTTTGGCTTGGTGCCGGGCAGCAATGGACGGACTTCCTTTGTATTGCGCTGGGTACAGGAGTAGGTGGCTGCTTAATCGTTAATCGGATGCCGTACCGCGGGAGAAGCGGCTATGCAGGAGGATATGGCCATCACGTGATTCAGTCCGGCGGAGTGCCGTGCAATTGCGGTCAATGCGGTTGTTGGGAGCAATATGCTTCGGTAACGGCGCTCAAACGAATGGCAGCCGAGCATATCGGGACAAGCAAGCTTTCGCCGGAGGCACTCTTTGCCGGCGCACAATCAGGCGGGGAGTCAGAACTCGCGATCGTGGATCGTTATGCCGACTATATTGCAATCGGGCTTGGTAACCTCATTCATGCCTTTAATCCAGGTGCCATTGTAATTGGCGGGGCTGTGACCGGACAGGGAGAATTCTTGTTTGACCGAATACGAAACCGAGTCCGTGCGCATACCATGAAGGCTTATGTGGATGAACCCGAACTACCGATTGTACCTGCGCAACTGGGGGATATGGCAGGCATGTTCGGATCCGCATACCTCGCAATGAGGCAGGCTTGAGACTTGCCTATAGAAGGAGAAAAAAGACAGCGGTTTTGCAAGGTTTCTTGCAGACCGCTGTCTTTTTGTCGTTTCGCTTCACCCTGAAACAGTCTTGTTCTTAACCTGTCGATGGGCTGTTTGGTACATGCCCCTTCTGGTTGCGGTTCCGATCCGTTGAACCGGCAACATCATTCTCGGCTTGACGGGACTCCGTCTGCATGGCGTTCATTTTGCCTTGCAGCGTTTTGTTCTTATTTCTGGACAATACTCATCCTCCTCGACGATATGTAGTTGCCTTGAGGGAGGCGGTCATAGGTTGCCCAATCCGTACGCCACCGATTCTTTTCCGCGATGCGACTTCTATTTATGTCCTGATCGCAATAGTTATTGTCCAGATCGACCATGATTCCATGCTTTAGGTTGATTATGATGAGGGAAGTAATCGTTTTCATGGTCAGTAAACAACCAAGCTGAATGCTGCATGTCCGATCTTTGGATCGTACACGCAAACCAATCAGCAGTGAAGGAGAGATATGAACCCAATGATTGGAGTTGGAATCCTCGGATTTGCCCACGGGCATGTCAATGCTTATTGTGACGAATGGAAGACGGCTGATTATGGCGTGAAGGTGATTGCCGCCTGGGATCATGATGCACAGCGATTGGAGACGGCTTGTACGGCGTATGACCTGCAAAGGTATGCGGATGCGGTCAAATTGCTTGAACGAAGCGACATTCAGGCGGTTGTCATTGCTTCTGAAACCTCAAAGCATGCTGAGTTGGCAGAGCTTGCCGCCGCACACGGTAAAGCGATTATCCTGCAGAAGCCGATGGCGCTAACGATGGCGGAAGCCGATCGAATCGTCGAAGCAGTGCAGAAGCACCAGGTCCCGTTTACGCTGGCTTGGCAGATGAGAACGGACCCGCAGAACATCCAGATGAAGCAGTGGATCGAGAGCGGAGAGCTGGGTCAAATCTTTATGGTTCGGCGCAGACACGGATTGCCGGTAGGCTTGCATGCTGATTTTGCAAACAGCTGGCATGTGGACCCCGCTGCGAACCGCGATATTTGGGCAGATGATTCCGCGCATCCGACTGATTTTATCCACTGGCTGCTTGGGGAACCGGAAAGCGTAACGGCTGAGATTGCGTCGATGTTTAACCCGCGTATCCCAATGGACAACGGCATCGCCGTGTATCGTTATGCGGACGGACCGATTGCAGAGGTCAGCTGCTCGTTTACATGCACCTCGGCGCAGAACACGACTGAAATTATCGGAGAGCTTGGCACCATCGTGCAGAATTACGGGGACGCCACAAGCTGCAATGTACCTCGTCCTGACGATGGCGCAGGGCTCATGAAATATACGACGGCAACAGGCACTTGGACCGCAAGCGACATTGCAACACCTGCGAATCATGGCTTCCGTATCCGTGGACTTGCGAAGCCGCTGGCTGAATTCCTGCGCGGCGAGCGGGCGCCAATTGCAACAGTCGAAGAAGGACGTACATCCCTTCGGATGGTTCTTGCTTCGTACGTTTCAAGCGAAGAAGGCCGCCGAGTACGGCTCAGCGATTCTAAGATCGAGAACGTTTAATAGACAAACCAATACCTATAAACCATTTCAGGAGGACTTCAATCATGGCAGTTAAAATCGGAATCGTAGGGATGAACGGCATCGGAAATTTACACGCGGCATGCCATAAAGAAGATGAGCTCGCAGATCTCGTTGCTGTATGCGACATCGTGAAGGAGCGCGCGGATGCCGCAGCCGAGAAGTATGGCGTGAAAGCTTACTACAGCTTGAAAGAAATGATTGAGAACGAGCCGGATATCGAAGTCATCGACGTAACGACCGGCGGAATCGACAACGGAAGCTGGCATTTCGAGCCTGCGATGGAAGCGATCAGCTACGGGAAGCATGTTCTCGTCGAGAAGCCGCTTTGTCATGATATTCGCGAGGCGCGTGAGCTGGTTGCCTATGCAGAGAAACAGAAGGTTTACCTGGGCTGTAACCTGAACCATTATTTCACGGAGCCGGCAGCGAAAGGCAAGCAATATATTGAGAATGGTGAAATCGGCGAGCTTGTGTATTGCTTGGCTAAGATGGGCTTTAACGGCGGTGAAGCCAACTACGGACCTGCAGGATCCGGCAAAGTGAAAGGCCATCCCTACTTCCACATGAAGGCGTTTCTGACACATCCACTTAGCGTAATGAGACATTTCTGCGGCGATATCACGCATATTCAGACATTCTCGGATCGTCCGGGCTTCCGCAAAAGCGCAGGCGATGTGATGGCCTCGATCAACAGCATCCATCTCAAGTTTGCCAATGGCGGCGTTGGTTACCTGCTTAGTCAGCGCGGCGATGCCGTTTACGGTCTCGGCGGCTGGTGGAGCTTAGAGATGGCGGGTACAAAAGGAACGTTCTGCATCGAGAACTGCGTCGAGAAAATTTCGTACTGGAAAGCAGCGAAAGGTATTCCTGCAATCAGCGTACAGCCGGAGCCTGAAGTAACGGACTATGGCACCAACGACTTCAATACGACGTTTAATCACAGGCTGCATGCTTTCTTGGAGGATGTATCGAACAAGGTTCCATTCGAGGAGCTTCGCGCTAATGGCCGCGATGCACTTGCCGTATTGGAATATACGTTCGCGGTTATCGAGTCGTTCGAGCGCGGCGGAGAAATGGTCAGGCCGCATCCGCTTCCGCCGCTACATGGCGATCCGTTGTTCTTGAGATAAAAACCAACATTAAACAGAACCTTGAGGAGGATATAACAATGATTCAAATTGGCGTGAACTCGGTATTATTCAAATCGTATGATTTCGCTCAAGCAGCAAAACTGATTGCGCAATGCGGGTATGACGGCGTTGAGATCTCAGCGATTCAAGGCATGTGCGAGCACCTGGACCTTAGCCGCTGGCAGGAGCAGAAGGATGAGCTGCAAGCGATTGTACAAGAGAACGGCTTGAAGTTTCTCTCCATGGAGGTAGCTTCACTGAACGAAGAGCGCTTGCTGCTTGCTTTCGAAGCGGCGCAAGCGATCGGAATTCCGGTTATTAATGTCGGTCCCGGCGGCAAATCCGGTGTAGATGAGGATTTGGCTGCATCGATTGAAACGCTGAGCCGCTTATCAGAGATTGCCGGCACCTTCGGCGTTACGCTTTGCGTGAAAGCGCATGTCGGAAGCTCGATCTACAATACGCCGACTACGCTCGCAGCAATGGAGCAAATCGCATCGTCTTCGTTCGGCATCGATATGGATCCAAGCCATATTCATCGTTCCGGCGAGAACGCGGAAGAAGCGCTTCCTGCCGTTATCAGCCGCGTGAAGCATATCCATATCCGCGACTGCAAAGGCCGCGAGCAAGGTCCGGGTCCGATCGAGCTGCAAGCATGCGGCCGCGGGGATATCGATCTGTTTGGCTATTGCGAAGCGCTTGTAGCGGGCGCTTATGACGGCCCGGTCGTACTTGAAGTTATCGGCGCGCAGCCCACACATACCATTGAGCAAGTGACTGCCGTTGCAGCGGAGTCGTACGGCTATCTGAACGCTTGCTTCAAGAAATTAAACGCCCGCTAGCCGTTACGGTTTACGAACTTTCCTTCTCCCACCAAACAATTACGCTTAGGAGGCTACTGCCATGTCTGCAAAAAAACCTAATATTCTCTTCTTCGGCATCGACAGCTTGCGCCGCGACCATATGAGCGGCTATGGCTATTCGCGTCTAACGACGCCATATATCGATAAACTTGCTTCGCAAGGCGTAACGTTCGAGCAGCATTTTAGCCCGAGCATTCCGACTACGCCTGCCTATGCTTCCATGCTTACAGGGATGGATGTGTTCGGAACGGATGTCGTGGCGCTGCGCCATGAAGGCCCGCTTGGCGGCCATGTGGACACGTTGGCTGAGGTGCTGGAGGCGAATGGCTACAATACCACCTGTATCGGATTTACCGGTAATCCATCGGCACGCGGGTTTCAAAACTATCTGAATTACGAGTCTTGGCTTCCGGAGGAAGAGAGCGGCCGTGCTCCGAAAGCAGAGAACCTGAACAATGTTGCGATTCCGGAACTGGAGCGTCTCGCTGCGGAAGATAAACCGTTCTTCCTATTCCTGCGCCATATGGATCCGCATTCGCCCTATCTGCCTCCGCAGCCGTTCGAGCGGATGTTTTATGGGAAAGACGAGAAGGACCCTTCCAATTCCTCGATGGAGCCGGTTTATGATTTCAAGCCCTTCGGCGATTATTTGAAATCGTGGATCGGGGAAGACGTGACCGACCATGAGTACGTAACCGCACAGTACGATGGTTCCATCGCGTATATGGACATCGCGATTCAAACGTTATTCACGAAACTTGCCGATATGGGCATTGAAGAAGATACGCTCATCGTGATTACGTCCGATCATGGCGAAACGTTGTATGAGCATGATTGTTATTTTGACCATCACGGCCTTTATGACTGTACGCTTGTCGTGCCGCTTATCATCAAATTCCCGGGACGCGTACCAGCCGGCAAACGAGTTTCGAGCGTCAGCGTCATCTCGGACATTATGCCGACAGTGCTGGATTTGCTCCAAATTGAAACGAATATCCCGTATGACGGACGCAGCCTGAACCCGTTCATCAAAGGTGAAGCCGACAGCAGCATGGAGAAAAGCGAGCTCTACATTACGGAGTGCACCTGGATGCGTAAACACGGCTGGCGGACGCCGGAGTGGAAGCTCATCTGCTCGCTGGAGCCCGATTTCCATTACAAACCGGAGATCGAGCTGTACAATCTGATTCGCGACCCGCAGGAGAATGTGAACGTAGCTGACCAAGAACCGGAAGTCGTCGCTTTCTTGCAGCAACGGATGAACGAATACATCGCCAAACGCGAGGAAGAAGTAAATCGGACCAATCCGATCTACACGAACACGAACTGGCACGGACAGAACAAGATTTTCACCTCCTCGCAGGAAGCGTATGACTCCCTCTATATCGGGTCGATTAACAATGCACGCAAGCTGCAGCAGAAGGACAAGGAGAAGGAACAAGAAGAAGCTAAAGAGACGGTAGAGAGCAATGATTAAAGTAGCTGTCGTCGGCGTAAACCATATCGGTAAAATCCACTGCCACGCTTACAAGCGGCATCCGGATACAGAGCTGGCAGCAGTATGCGATCTTATGCAGGAACGTGCCGAGGCGGCAGGCAAGCTGCATGGCGTCCCATTCTATACGGATTTGCGAGAGCTTCTGCAGCAGGAAGACGTGGATGTTGTCGTTGTGGCAACAGCCGGCGTAGAGAAGGGCAGCCATCACTTCGCACCGACAATGATTGCAATCGAGGCAGGCAAGAGCGTATTCGTCGAGAAGCCGATCTCAAACAACATTGAAGAGGCTCGTACGATGGTAGCCGCTGCCAGAGAGAAAGGCGTCCGGCTCGCGTGCAACCTGAATCATCGGTTCACGCCTGCCGCTTATAAAGCCAAGGAGCTTGTCGCTTCCGGCAAGCTCGGCTCCTTGCTCTTCCTGAATATGCGGCTTACGATCCGCAATCCGCAGGAGGATACGGAATGGCTGCATATGCGCGCGCTGCATCCGCATTCCATCGATGTGATGCGTTATTTTGCAGGTGACGTCAAACGGGTGCAATCCTTCATGACCAAAGCTCCCGGCCGCCAATCGTGGTCGACCGTATCCATTAATATGGAGTTCGAATCCGGCGCCGTCGGCCATTTGACCGGCAGCTACGATATGTCGATGCGGCACCCGATCGAATATTGCGAAGTGGCAGGGAATGAAGGCAGGATCGTCGTAGATAACGTATATGAAAGTATGACGTACTACCCGCATGAATCCGATGAGCTGACGGTCGTTCGAAATCCGCTGTTTGGCGGGATGAAAGGCTTCGACGATACGTTCGATCAGCGCATCAATTGTTTCATTGAAGAATTGAAAGCAGGCGTTGCGCCTGAACAGATAACGGCATCGGGAGCAGACGCGCTTGCAGCCCAAGAAGTCATTGAAGCGGCCATTAAGTCGCATCAACTCGGCGGGGCTCCGGTGACAGTCCAACTATAGCTAGGGAAGAAACTTACCACACAGCACACACCACACAAGGTGTCATACGTTTCTTCTTGTTACCTAGGGATGCTGCAGGAGATACGGAGGGAAACAGGCATGAATAACGGTTACGGCTCGGTATTATGGTTTACCGGACTATCCGGAGCAGGCAAAACAACGACAGCCAAAGCCGTAGAGAAGAAGCTGCTGGAGCGCGGAAGACGGGTAGAGCTGCTTGACGGCGATGAGCTGCGAGCCACGATTTGCAAAGGGCTGGGCTTTAGTATGGAGGATCGTTTCGAGAACATTCGAAGAATCTCCTACGTTGCCAATTTGCTCTCCCGTAACGGGGTTGATGTGCTGGTCTCAGCCATCAGCCCTTATAAAGCGATGCGAGATTACGCGAAAGAGCAAATGCCATCGTTTGTGGAAATCTACGTGAAATGCCCGCTCCATGTGTGCGAGATGCGAGATGTGAAAGGGTTGTACGCTAAAGCGAGATCGGGGGAGATTACCCGTTTCACCGGCGTATCCGATCCCTATGAGGAACCGGAAAATCCCGCTATTACGCTGTGCACCTCCTCGTCGACGCCGGAGCAGAATGTAGATCTGGTTCTGGCTTGGATCGATCAGAACGCGAGGACGAAGTACAAAGACAACCAGAAAGGACTCAGTGGGCTATGAAAATCATTCTAATATCGCTGGATACGCTTCGGGCATCTCGGTTAAGCAGTTATGGCTACACGAAGCGAACAAGTCCCCATTTGGATCAGATCGCGCGCGATGGCGTACTCTTCGAGCAGGCTTATGCAGCCGATATTCCGACAGAGGTAGCCCATACCGGCGTCTTTACCGGCAAAATCGGTCTTACTACCGGCGCCGTCTCACACGGCTCTGATTTGACGAACCTCCCTAAATCGGTGGAATGGCTCCCGAATTTGCTGCGCTCGGCCGGGTTTACCACGGCGGCCGTCGATAATATGTATCAGCTGAAGGAATGGTTTGCCCGCGGCTACAACTACTATATCAACAGCGTTGGCGGCAACCGCTGGATCGATGGCAGCACAGTTAACAAGCTGGCTCTGCCATGGATCGATCAGCATAAGGATGAACCGTTCTTTCTGTTTCTGCATTACTGGGATGCGCATACGCCGTATTTGCCTCCTGATTCTTACATTCCGGAGTTTTATGATTCGGCTAAGGACCCGTTCGATCCGCGAAACAAAAGCATGGAGCCCGCCTACAATCATTCGGCCTATCCGTTCTTTAAGCACCATCATTACGATCTCGTCGGTCAGGTGACGGACAGCGATTATTATGATGCGCTCTATGACGCGGAAATCCGCTATTTGGATGACCGTTTGAAGGAACTCGACGATCATTTGGCGAAGCTAGGTATTCAAGAAGAGACGCTGCTCGTGCTATTCGGCGATCATGGAGAGAGTTTGACCGAGCATGATATTTATTGGGATCATTGCGGCTTATATGAGCCAACCGTCCATGTGCCTGTTATTATGAGGTGGCCGGGCCGGTTGCCGGAAGGAAGACGCGCGTCAGGACTCGTGCAGCAGGTTGATCTGCTTCCGACATTGCTCGAAGCCATTCGCAAGGAAGCGCCGGCTGGCATCGATTTATCGAAGCTGAAAGACCCGGCGGGCCTTGATGGCAAGAGTTTATGGCAAACGATCCAGGGGCAGTCCGAAGGGACGCATGAAACGGTTTACTTGAGCGAATGTGCGTGGCAGGCAGCAAGAGGAATTCGGACGGATCGTTACAAATTTATCCGAACCTATGATGCGGGTCCTTTCACGAGACCGCCGCGTGAATTATATGATTTATCTGTGGATCCCGAGGAGAAGGTGAATCTGGCAGATACGGAGCCGGCGTTGGCCGAAGCGTTCGAGCATGAGCTGGAAGAATGGGTGCAGCAGAAGCTTCACGGAAGACAAGACCCGATGGCCATGCAGCTGGAGGAGAGAGGTTTGCCGTTCCGCAGACGGATTGAACAGATATTGGCGGGAGCGGGAATGACTTGGGACGAATGGAAGAGCAATCCGGACCGGACCAAGTTTGATGAAGCAGCCAGTAAGCATTCACACAGTAAATAGCCAGATGCGCAAGTCAGACTCGTTGGTGAAGGAGGGCGTGTATGAAGGATATCCTTAGCAGTACCGGGTTTATGAAAGTGGAATTTCCCTTCTGGATTACACGCACGGTTCAAGGCTCCATTCGTGAGCATGGGCATGAATTCGTCGAGCTTGTATATGTCGTTAGGGGCAAAGGGATGCATGTCTTTGAAGGCACGCATTACGCCGTGCATGCCGGTGATGTGTTCATTATCAATCCCGGTGAAACCCATGCTTACGAAGTAGAAAAGGGCGAGCAGATGGAGATTATCAACTGCTTGTTTATGCCTTCCTTCATCCCGGATGCGCTGCTGGCCGAGCTGGAAATCACCGGTTCAATGGACTACTTCTACGTTCATCCCTTCCTGAAGGAAGATGTCCGGTTTAATCACCGCCTTAATTTACATGGTCAGGATGCCGCCCATGTACTGATGCTGCTCGAAAATATGCTGCGGGAGATGAACGGACGTTCGATTGGCCACACTACCCTCATTCGGCTGCAGCTAATCGAGCTGCTCGTCTTGCTCTCACGTTATTACACGTTGATGCAGCAGCAGCGCGCACACCCTTCACCTCGCCAGATGGAAAGAGAAATGACGGCGAAGCGCATTTATGGTTATCTCGAACGCAACTACGAGAAGAAGATTACGCTTCAATCATTATCCTATCTGTTTAGCTCCAGCATTCGGCAGCTTAATCGTCTGATGCAGGAGGAATACAATCGGAGCG
The DNA here is from genome assembly GCF_059686995.1 of Paenibacillus rhizoryzae. Classification (NCBI taxonomy): domain Bacteria; kingdom Bacillati; phylum Bacillota; class Bacilli; order Caryophanales; family Paenibacillaceae; genus Paenibacillus; species Paenibacillus rhizoryzae. The sequence continues at coordinate 859,275 of NZ_JCAALT010000001.1, forward strand.
TATTTGAAGCGCTTCATGAGGTGCGGATTGAACGCGCCAAACATCTGCTGATGGAATCCGACGAGAAGGTTATTGTCATCGCGACGATGGTCGGCTATGAAGATCAATCCTTCTTCAATCGGTTGTTCCTAAGGCATGTAGGCTGTTCTCCGAGCCAATACCGTGTAAGCGGCTAACCCGAGAGGAGACAACAACCGTCATGGTACAGCGCCCTCCTAATATATTGTTAATTACAGCCGACCAATTGCGTTATGATTGTGTCGGCTACAGCCGCGTCTATCCCGTCCAAACGCCAAACCTGGATCGGCTTGCGGCCCAAAGCACGGCGTTCCACCATGCGTACTCGCATATTCCGGTATGCAGCCCTGCCAGGCAGTCGATGCTTCATGGCAGAAGAGCCGAAACAATCGGCGCGCTGTGGAACTATAATGCGTTTCTGCCGGTGGGCAGCTTGCAGCCGGAGCAGTATTCTTGGAGCACGGCACTTGCGCAGCAAGGATATCGCTCTGCCTTCCTTGGCAAATGGGGTGTCAATCCAAGCGAGGATCCGACAGCGTTCGGCTATGACTCCTATGTGAGTGAAACAGAGTATCGAGAATTTCGGAAGAACCGTTACCCGGAGCTAACCTATACGAATGGCTATTTCGGTGAGACCAACCCGATTCCGCTTGAGGATTCGGAGACGCATTGGTTCGCGGATCGAGCAATCGAAGCAATCGATCAGTTGAACACCGGGCCGGAACCTTGGCATGTGGCTGTTCACTTTGCCGAGCCGCATCTCCCATGCCGCCCAGCCGGAAGGTTTGCTGATATGTATGATCCGAATCAGATTCCGGAATGGCAAGGATTTCGAGAATCGTTCCAGGGCAAACCTTATATTCAGCAGCAGCAGCTTGTAAGCTGGGGCGTGGAAAACTATACATGGGCGGACTGGGCACCGGTGGTTGCCCGCTATTACGGCATCATTAGCCAGCTTGATGAAGCGATTGGCCGGATTCTTGAGTCGCTTGAGCGAATGGGAGCCGCGGAGAATACGGTCATTATATTCACGGCGGATCATGGCGATATGTGCGGCTCTCATCGGATGATGGATAAACATTATATTCTCTATGACGATGTGGTGCGTGTACCGCTGATGATTTCATGGCCGGGCCACTTCCAATCTGGGGCAGCAAACGATGCATTCGTCTACAACTTACTTGATATGGGCCCTACCTTGTTGGAGCTTGCCGGAGTTATCGATGAGCCGCCTGTGAGGTTTCATGGCCAATCGATCGTACCTCTGTTGAATGGCAGCTTATCGCAGCAGGGGGCGAACTGGCGGGATGAGATTGTAGCGTCCTATAACGGTCAGCAATTCGGCCTATATACGCAGCGCATGATCCGGACGCAAACCTGGAAATACATTTGGAATTTAACGGATACGGATGAGCTCTATGATCTACAGTCCGATCCGGCCGAGTTAATCAATGTCATTGGGGAAGCGGCGCACGCAGAAGCGGTGGCAGACCTGAGGAAACGTTTGTTTGACCGGCTTTCTGAAGATGAGGACCCGGTCGTCTCCAATGAATGGACACGCAGACAGCTTCTAAATGGAGCAAAATTGCATAAATAAGAGAGACATGGATCGGAGTGCGAACCAGACTGGCAACAGTTTGGGCACTCCTTTTTTATGGATCCGTTTTTGGGTATAGCTTTTCCAAAGCGTTCCTTTTATAATGAATTCACATATTCTTGTTAGATTATCTGACATGGTGAAACGGAGGGAAGACGGATGCATGAACTTTGGAAACAGCGCAAATCTTGGGCAGGCTACGTAATCGTCGTCTTGGCTCTTCATTTCATGGGTTTCATTGGGTTAATGGTGGCGGTACGCGCGGATGCAGGATTCTGGAGCCTCGGATTATTAGCGTATACGCTTGGCATGCGTCATGCGTTCGACGTGGATCATATTGCTGCTATCGATAACACGGTGCGTAAGTTAGTCCAACAGAAACGGAATCCGCTAGGAGTAGGCTTCTATTTCTCACTGGGCCATTCGTCGGTCGTATTCTTGATGGTGCTTGCCATTGCTTTCTCGGTGAAGTGGATTCAGAACGAAATGCCCTTCCTACAGCATACGGGCAAGCTGATCGGGACATCGGTTTCGGGTATTTTTCTGCTGTTAATCGGTATCATCAATTTACTCGTGCTCATCAATTTGTTTCAGTTGTTCCGCAGTATGCGCAGCGGCAATCATAATCAGAATGAACTGGAAGAGCTATTGGAAGCGCGGGGGTTGTTCTCCAGGCTGTTTAAGCCGCTGTTTCGTCTCATTAGCCGCAGCTGGCATGTGTATCCGCTCGGATTCTTGTTCGGCCTTGGCTTTGATACCGCAACAGAGGTAGGGCTGATGGCGATTTCCGCAGGCGCGGCGCAGAGCTCCGTGTCCATCATCGGTATTCTCGCGCTGCCGCTCTTATTCGCATCCGGCATGAGTCTCTTGGATACAGCAGATGGCATGTTTATGACCAAAGCTTACCGCTGGGCCTTCAATACACCGCTTCGGAAAATGTTCTATAACGTTACCGTCACAAGTGTATCTGTCATATCGGCGCTGTTGATCGGCATGGTGGAGCTGCTGCAAATTCTAACGGAGAGGCTGAACCTGCAAGCTCCGTTCCTGCAGTGGGTTAGCAGGCTTGATCTGGGAGACCTCGGTTATTTCTTAGTCGCCTTGTTCGCCATTGCATGGCTTGTGTCGGTTGTCGTCTGGAAGACGATGAAGCTAGAGGAACGTTATTAGTCGCGCTGCTCTAGCTAGGGTACTAGCAACGAAGCGCTCTGACTTGCTATAATGATCGCAGGTAGGTGATCACGATGGCTAAGAAATCGAAGTACAAACCGGCTTCCCACTCGCAGCAGCAGCAGAAGCAATCCAATGAGGAGAAGCCTGCGACACTGAAGGATCTATTGCGACCGGAAGTGCTTGATAAGCTTAAAGGCGCGGCTCAGGATTTAAAAGATGCGGAAGAGAAGCGTAAGGCAGACCTACGCAAGCAGGAGGAAGACGCGCGCGCGGCTGAGAAGAAACGGCAAGAGAACGATTTCGAATATTTGTTGAACAACAGTAAGATGGATTGGCGTAATAATAAAAGCTAAATGTAATGAAAGCTCCCGTCTAGCCAATAGACGGGAGCTTTTTTCTATGGAATTATTTGGATTGCACGACCACCTGTCCAATCTTTATCCTTCTATTTTACATATGAATACATAAAGGAGGTGATGTATTATGGCTACAATTTTGCTAGATTCGAAAACATCACAAAATGCGAGTTACGCCAACTCCATTGCTATTCCGATCACGGTAATCAACACGCCTAACCTGATTGCTCAGCAAACACTCAATTTATCCGCAGGTGTTGCCGGACAAACACGGGTTGAATTTACAGGCGTAGCTGCAGTTCAATTGCCGCTTCTTCCGCTTCTGACAACGATTAATATCTTCGTTACGAGAGGGTTGACATCAGCAGATATCAACGTGTTTTCCGCTTCGCAAAACCTTGATCTGAGCATCGTCGGACCGCAGCTGCTTGCGTTCTCCGGCTCTGATTTCAACGCGCCTAATATTGCGAATCAAGCGTATTCCGTTTTCATCCAATCTTCTGCACTTGGTACGATTCGTGTAGGACCAGAGAGCTTCAACTTCACCGCATACTCTAACTAAACTTATTTTTTAAATTAGAGGGGTGCAAGCACGACATCATCATGCTATAATGGGGTATCTTGAACGTTGTAGGAGGTATCCAATTAGACATCATGTGGACCTAATTTTCTGTCGATCATGATTTTCGAAAATGACGATAAGAAATGAGCTCAGCCTGTGCGCGGAGCGGAATAGGTTACGTGTGTCTATAGGAGAAGACTCCTGCTGCCTTGATGGATGCCAATCATTGGCGTTTATTTTAGGTATGTTCACGCTATCTCTATATCCGTATATCCTAAGCCGCAGGCGTGCCTTGCGGTTTTTTTGTTGTCTTCGACAATCATCGCCCATGTCAGTTGTTCAACTAAACTAAAAGTGGTGATTGGTATGACATTATTAACCTTACGCGGAATAAAGAAGAGCTTCGGCGACACGAATGTACTCGTGAAAGTAGACGCCGATCTGGCAAGCCGGGAACGAGTCGGCTTGGTCGGAATGAATGGCGCAGGCAAAACAACATTGGCAAATATGATCTTCGGCAGCATCCAGCCTGATGAAGGCAAGCTAACGTTTCATAAGGATCAGCTGCGCATGGGGTATTTGCTGCAATCCACCTCGTATACGGTCAGCACGTTCAGTCAAATGATGGACCCTGCTGCAGAATCACGCGAAACCGAGCAGTTCCTACAGACAGCAAGTCATCTGGGCTTGCAGAAGGTGAAGGAGTGGGACGGCGAGCGCCTAGCCGGACTTAGCGGAGGCGAGAAGACGAAGCTTGCCATCGCTCATATCTGGGCTTCGAAGCCGGATATTCTGCTGCTCGATGAACCGACGAATCATTTGGATTTTGACGGGGTAGATTGGCTTGTACAAGAGTTGAAACGGTATAGCGGTACGACAATCGTGATCTCGCATGACCGTTATTTCCTGGATCAAACCGTTGACCGGATTATCGAGCTGCAAGATGGCGTATCGACGTCCTTTCCCGGCAATTATACGTTCTACCGGGAGGAGAAAGCCCGCCGCTTCCAAAGCCAGCTGCATCAGTTTGAAGAGCAGCAGAAATATGAACAGAAGATTGAAGCCGAAATCAATCGGCTGAAGAACTGGTCGGATAAAGCGCATCGCGAAGCCGGAAAAGTCGGGAAAATGGCTGAAATGCGCACAGGCGTGAAAGAATTTTATCGCAGCAAGGCCAAAGCGATGGATAAGCAGATCAAGTCGCGTTTACACCGGCTGGAGAAGATTGATCTGGAAGGCGTGAAGAAGCCGGTTGAAGAAGTCAAGGTATCCTTCGGCTGGGATCAGCCGGAGAAACGCGGCCGCCGCATCGTAGAAGCGCAGCGGATAGGCAAGTCCTACGGCGGTAGATCGTTGTTTGCCGACAGCTCGTTCTATCTGCAGCGTGGCGAGAAAGTCGGCTTGCTTGGACCAAACGGCAGCGGAAAGACGACGCTCATTCAAATGCTGCTTGGTCAGAAAGCAGTCGATGCCGGTCAGCTGTGGATCAGTCCGACTGCAAAGGTCGCTTATCTAACGCAGGATGTGTCGGATCTGGATCAACGGCGCACCGTTCTTGAGCTGCTGCAAGACAGCCATGAAATTCGCAGTGATGTTGGGAAAGCGAGGACGATGCTGGCTAATATGGGCTTTGATGCTTCCATGCTGCAGAAGCCGATCGCGCAGCTAAGTCTCGGAGAGCGGACTCGTATTAAGCTGTCGCAGCTTATGATGCGTGAACAGGATCTGCTCATTCTGGATGAGCCGACGAATCATTTGGATTTGCACAGCCGTGAGCAGCTTGAGGAGACGTTATCCGACTATCGCGGAACGCTGATTGTGGTCTCCCATGACAGGTATCTGATGGATAAGATCTGTACGAAGCTGCTTGTCTTCCAAGATGGCGGGATCAAGCGGATCGAATCCGGTTACGAGGCGTTTCGCGAGAAGCCGCAATTACAGTCCGGCGAGAACAAGAAAATGAATGGGGATGCAAAGCAGCAGCTGGAGGAAGAGAAGATGGTTATCGCGAACCGAATCGCCTTCCTACTCGGGGAGTTCAGTTTGCTGAAGCCTACAGATAGCCGTTATATGGAGCTCGACGCAGAGTATAAGCAGCTCCTTGCCCAGAAGAAGCAGTTGAATACACGATAACATTCATGATGAGTTATGTTGGCCTTTTATGGTGCCGCATAACTCTTTTTTTATGGGCGAGCAGCAACCCGGTCATGTGCTTCAATTGCTTGAAAATGAGAAACGACTTCACAGGTTTCGAATATAATATCTTAACGTTTGCAGCAGTGAATGACAACGTATTCACCGCCGCATACTAAGTGCTGACGGTCGCACTAGCATATTCGGCCAACACAACAGGGCGGTGACAACAGCATGCAGGCAGATGTTACCTTGGATTGGGATGTCTACTTATTGGCGGGCGTAGGCTCGAGTCGTACTATTTTTGCGGAATGTGTGAAGGAACTGCAGCGTCGCTATGCCGAAGCCGGTAAAGCTTCGAGCATCAGGGAGCTATTCCCGTATGGCGATCACACACATAATTTCTTTCAACAGCTGGTGAGGGTGCGGAAGGATTTATACCGAATCCGGCGTGCGGTACAGTTTGGAGCTCGCGCCGTCGCGGGGCAGGTGCGCAAGCAATCCTCAGGCAAGCCCGTGCTGTTCATCGGGCATAGCGGAGGGGGCGTAGCCGCTTACCAAGCCGCTGTCATGCTGCATAAAGAAGGCGTGATTCCGGATTGGCGAGTTGTGCAGGTGGGGTCACCAAAGATGCCGATTGCTGCGGACTACATTAGTAAAGTACATTATGTCGTGGCGGTAAACGAGAAAGGTGCGTGTGCCGATTTAATAACGCGGCTTGGCAGTTGGGGCGGCATTAGCCGAAACCGGTATGGCATGTGGTACTGGAATCGTGTAAAATATGCTCCGAAACATATTATTCCGCTTCCGTTGATCGGAGGGCATCAACACTATTTCCGCAAAGAAGCGCCATACATTCATCCCGAGCGCGGCTCTAACCTGGTTGTCATGATCGACATGATCTGGGAACGGGTGGCCAGGGAACTGGCACTTGCAGCTTCGAGTTTGATGTAAGCGCGGTATTGCAGGGCAAGAAGGGGATTTGCGCCATGATCCGTACCATTCAAACGTACCAAGCGACGATGCATGACCTTCCGGAGCTAGCCAATTTATTTGATCTATATCGGCAGTTCTACGGCCAGTCTACCGATCGAGAAGGCGCGCTGCGGTTTCTGAAGGAGCGGTTCGTTCATCGTCAATCGGTCGTATTTGTCGCAACGTGTGATGATCAATTGATCGGTTTTACACAGCTGTATCCGACCTTCTCCTCCATCTCCATGGAGCGGTCGTGGATTCTAAACGATCTCTATGTCCTGGATGCCTATCGGAGCGCAGGGGCCGGGCAGCTTCTGCTCGATGCCGCGAAGCAGTACGGCGAGCAGACAGAGGCGAAAGGAATCGAACTGTCCACCGCGGTTGATAATAGGGCGGCACAGCGCCTTTATGAGCGAAATGGCTATGAGAAGGACGATCATTACTTGCACTATTTCCGTAAATTATAAGAAAAAGCTTGGTTAGCAACGCATCTGCCATGCATTGCGCGCACCAAGCTTTTTTCTATGCTTCGATTAGGCTTCTGTTGTGGATTCGCTGCTGCTGCTAGTGGATTCACTGGTCTCGCTCGTTTCCGCTTTGCTCGAGCTGCGGATTTTGCGCGGGCCTTTAGCCATTTCAGAATTGAAATAGGCTTCAAGCTCAGCAACTTTACGCGGGTCCTCAAGTGTAACTTTACCGCTTAGGACATGCTCCACAATCATCGCCCAAGTCGGCGTAACTTTCTGGGATGCGATAATGCGGATCGCGTTCTTGACGATTTTGCGTTCCTTCGCGTTTGAATAGACGTCCTTGAACTGCTGAATCCGCTCGAAATCCATATGTTCAAATACAGCGCGGAAGATATCCGCCGTCATCCGAGCATCCTCTAACGCACGATGGGCATTGTTCTCTTCACCGCCAAGACCCAGCTCGTTGAGTGCCGTTTCAACGCTTACATCGTTCGTGACGTCCTTGTAACGAATATAGCCTTTCAACAAATCGAAGTAATTAACCGCGATCCAATACGCATCGTCCATCTTATGCATGCGCGTATCGAACACGATCCGCTTCATATCTTCGCCGCCCCAAGTGACGAACAGAAAGTTCTCATTAGAGCCGAGCCAGTTCATAAAGTCGCGAATGACGGCCGGGAAACCTTCTGCCGCATCGATACCTTCTTGCGGAATGCCGGTTTTCTTCTTAATAAATTCGTTGAGCTTGGCAAAATAGACCGGTTTGACTAATGCCGAGAATTCAGCAATGGGCTGCAATTCCGCATTCAATCTGACCGCTCCGATTTCGATAACCTCCATCGGCAATTCACTTGCGAATTTGCGTCCGTTAAACTCGATGTCTAAAATAATGTAGTCCAATTACGAAACCTCCGCTGCATTGTTGTCGTCCTTCATTGTAACAGAATTAAGGCCATGCTGTCTTGCATAGTCGGAAGTCGCAGCTTTATTCGTAATTCTAGCATTTTGAGCCGGATTGATAGATAATGGAGTCCGAATAACCGTTCGTTCGGTACATAGCAGGAGGTGCCTGTGGTTACGTTTCTACAGCTCAATACGATATTTTTAAGCATGATTATGGAAGCGATTCCTTTTATCCTGCTCGGCGTCATCATTTCGGGACTTATCCAGACGTTTCTGTCTGAACGTTGGATCGCACGAATCCTTCCGCGTAACCGTTACTTGGCTTCCTTAATTGGCTGCGGCGTGGGACTGTTCTTCCCGGCCTGCGAGTGCGGGATAGTTCCCATAACAAGGCGGCTGATTCGCAAAGGTGTACCGCTGCATGCGGGCATTGCGTTCATGCTGACCGGTCCGATCATTAATCCGATCGTGTTGTTTGCTACCTATATCGCATTCGGCAACGATTGGAGAATGGTGCTGATCCGCGGTGGAATGGCAATCGTTGTCGCGTATATCACGGCAATCGTCATTTCATACCTGTATCCGAAGCTGCCGCTTAGAGGGATGGAGGGAGCGGGTGCTGAAATTGCAGCCAGTGCCGACATTATTCCTGCTGATAACGTTGGTGTGCCGTTGCGTTCACGCTTATATGAAGTGATGCTGCATGCGATTGACGAATTCTTCTCGGTCGGAAAATATTTGGTATTAGGTGCATTCATCGCGGCTTCGATGCAAACCTTCATTCCTACTTCCACGCTGATGCATATCGGCAGCACGCCAATTACAGCCTCTCTGATGATGATTGGACTAGCGTTCGTGATGTCGCTGTGCTCGGAAGCCGATGCTTTCATTGCTTCCTCGTTTCGGAGTACATTCTCGATCGGTTCCTTGTCTGCTTTTCTCGTATTCGGACCCATGATCGACATCAAGAACACGCTTATGCTGCTGGCTGTTTTCCGTGGAAGGTTCGTTTTCGTACTCATTGGACTGGTTGCGGCTTGCACGCTGGCTTCGTCGTTACTTGTAGGGAGGTTGATGGGATGATTCGTCTCTATGTGCTTGCCGGTTTCGCATGCTTGTTTATTATGATGCACCTCGGCGGCAATTTGAATAAATACATTAATCTGAAGTACGCCTATTTGACGCAAAGCGCGATCGTGATGTTAATGATTCTGTTTCTGTTCGAATTCGTGCGGCTGTATAAGAAGGAGAGAGAAGAGAACAAGCGGAAGCACGCGCATCATGATCATCACGAGCACTTAGACTATATGCATGAACATGCGCATCCACATGCGCATCACGACCATTTCGGCCACTCGCATGAACAACCCATTCGCTGGAAACGGATTGTCTCTTACAGCATCTTGATTTTTCCGCTGCTCACCGGTTTCTTCTTGCCCGTTAAGACGCTGGACTCCAGTTTCGTGAAGGCCAAGGGTTTCTCGTTTCCGAATTTCGATGCTTCCGCAGATAATCCCGGCTTCCATCAGTTTCTCAAGCCTGATTCCAGTGTGTTCTACGGCAAACAAGGGTATGCGAAGGTGTCTCGAGAAGAGCTTCAGGAGTTTCTGCCTTTGAAGGAGGTTGGATTGACGGATACCAACTACTTGAAGGGGCTTGAAGCGGTCTATAACTTCCCGGATGCGTTTATCGGCCGGAAGCTTAGCTTTGACGGGTTTGTTTATACGGGGGAGCAGACGGAAGCGAATCATTATTTCGTATTCCGCTTCGGTTTCATACACTGCGTAGCGGATTCCGGCGTCTTCGGCATGCTGGTTGATTTTCCGTCAGACACGGCTGCCTTTCATAATGATGAGTGGGTACGAGTAACCGGCACGTTATCCTGGTCGTTCTACCAACCCTTCAAGCAAACGATTCCGATGCTGAAAGTGAGCGAATGGAAGTCGATTCCGAAACCGAAGGACCCTTATGTATACCGCACATAGCTTACCAACAGGAAAGGCTCTCCGCTCAGATTTCGAATGAGCAGAGAGCCTTTATTTCCATTTCCAATGTTCCTCGCCATTCTGTGCATTATTCCTCATGGGTTTCGACCACAACCGTAACCTCGTTGGAATAAACCGAGTTGGTGAGCAACTCGCCATTCACTTCGTAACTAAATTGCGCAAGTACACGGAACCTCAGACGGTTTTGGAGTGGATGAGCAGTCAACCGCAGTTGATAGGTGACAATTATCGTCTGGTTCGGTGCCAGTACGCCAATCGGCAGCCCTTCCCCGGGTATGAAAGGAACCTCGACGCCATTCACCCGAACGCTAGCGATTTCCATGCTCGTTTCATCCGGGATGAGTGCGAACAATGTGACGGCGGCCGCATAAGTCCCCGTATTCGTGATGGCTACGGAAACCGCAATATATTCGCCCGGTCCAATGACCGGCGGCGCTGCGCTAAGCTCCGCACGAATAATCGGCATAACTACGGAAGTAGCAACAGCATTGGTTAATACTGCATCTGTAACGACGACGCCACTTGGAAGCCGGAATGCATATTCGACATTTGCTCTATTGATCAGCTCCGATTGGTTGCCTGAACGGGTAACCGTTACAAGGAAGGAAAGAACAAACTGCAAACCGGGCTGCAATGTACCTAGCCGGATGCCTGCATCCGGATTAGCACCGGGCAGCGGACGACCATTTACTTCAGCGCTGCCCTGCGCGAAGAGGGCTCCGGCAGGAATCGCATCGCGTACGGTTACGTCAGCGCCGGTCGTGCCGCTGTTAAAGATGGTAATCGTGTATCGAATAGATTGGCCCACGGTAGCTTGAGATAGACTCGCGGATTTACTGACCGCCAAAGCGGGGCCGGAAACGATCGATGAAACGGCATTCGAGGTGACGGATTGATCGAAAGTGCCGAATTGGAATCTCAACTCGGCACGATTCGATAATTGGGTGTGAACGGGAACATCCAACACAATTACGCTAAATGTCACTTGGATGGATATACCCGGCTGAATCAAGCCAAGTGTAATGCCGGTCACAGGCGAAGCCGATGGAGAGCGAACACCATTAATGGTGACGCTCCCCCGAACGAACAACGTTCCTTGCGGCAGTGCGTCATAGAGCACACTCTGCCGCATCGGCTCTGTACCTTCATTTGCAGCCGTAACGGTATAGACCATCATATCCCCGGTGTACGTGTAAGCGGTATTCACGCCTTTAAGTAAACTTACCTGCTGCACTGTAACAGGCAATGTCACGACATTCGAGCTTTGCGAGCCGGTAATCGTACGACCATCCATCGTTACAAAATAATACTCGGCCGTCGCTTGATTATCGAGCTGACCGGAAGGCGGGGCGGAAACGAGCAATAGTTGGAATACAATCGTTACCGTACTGCCGGGCATGACCTCACCAATCGGTATACCGCCTTCCGGTGTGACGCCCGGTACAGGAGAACCGTCTACAATGACACTGTTCGCAACAAACACGGTACCCGGCGGCAATTCATCTAAGACCGTTACATTTGCGGAGCGATTCCCGCTATTGGTGACCGTGATCTGATACGTAACCGGCAGCGTCAAACCAGCTTGCGTCGATGTGGTAGACAAGACAACGGAAATGACCGGACCGTTCACATTGGTATCTACGATATTCGAGTACGAGAAGCTTGTTGTGCTGCCGGTGGAGAAGGACACGACGGACTGGTTGCGAATCGTCTGCGGCGGGTCCGGGACTGCCATCATACTACAAGCACCTGGAATTGCACGGTAGAAACCGCGCCGACCGCAATCGTACCGATATGGATACTCGTATTCGGGCTATCACCCGGCATCGGTACGCCATTGACGGTGACAGTACCTGCAATGAAGCTTGCACTAGGTGGAAGCGGGTCAACCAGGGTTACGTTGTTAACCGGCGATAAGCCATTATTCGTAACCGTGATGGTATACGTAATCGTATCGCCTACAACAGCATCGATTGCGTTGCTGCTCTTCACAACGGACACATCCGGCGAGGAAACCGGAATGATGACCGTATTCGAGTTTACGGATGCATTAATAACACGGCCATCCGGCGGCGAGAATGTGTACGCGATTGACGCTTGGTTGGCAAGCTGTTGTGGCGAAGGAAGCGCATCGACGGTAACCTGTAACGTGACAAGTACATGGACGGAAGCACCCGGAGGTACAACGCCCACATTAATGCCTGTAACAGGATCAGCTCCCGGCTGAGGAACGCCGCCGACCGCCACGCTGTTCGGGACAAATTCGGCTCCTGTCGGAATGGTATCGAACAGGGTAACAGTCGCTTCGAGATTCCCTGTATTCGAGATGAGCAAGGAGTAAGTAATCGTATCGCCGACTGTAGCATTCGCTGTACTTGCACTCTTCACGACAGACATGATTGGATTATAGACCGGTGTCGTCACGACATTCGACATACCGGTTCCGGAGAACACACCCGATGTAAAGGATACTGTAGACTGATTGCTGATTTGTCCGCTTACAGGCAGTGTATTGACCGTAATGTTAAACGTAACGGTTACAGAAGAAGACGGTGTAATAACGCCAAGCGCAATACCCGATGCCGGGTTCGCATCCGGACGCGGCACGCCGCCTACGATAACCGAACCAGGTACGAACGTCGTACCGGCTGGCACCGGATCGGAGAGAACCGCACTGTTCAGGTTTGCGATGCTTGTATTCGTGACGATATTCGTATACGTGAGGATATCACCGAGAATCGCATCCGTGGCCGAAACGCTCTTCACGATGCTTAAGTTAGGCGATGTGACCGGTATGGTGAGCGAATTGGATGCAGCGGAACGAATGAACGATCTTGAATCCGGCAACGTAAAGGCATAACTGGCTGTCGCTTGGTTGGTTAATTGCTGATTAGGCGGCATTGTGTTGATGACGTATTCGAACGTCGTCAGCACTGTCGCTCCCGGCGCAACAACGCCGACGCTGTACCCGACCGCCGGATCTGCGCCTGCTTGCGGAGACCCGCTTACAATGACGCTGTTTGGCACTAAAGCTGTTCCCGTTGGTGTAGGATCCGTGATTGTAACGGTAGTTGGATAGTTGCCGCTGTTGGTTACGTTAACCCGGTATACGATCGTATTCCCAACGCTGGCCAATGAGCTGTTGGCTGTTTTAACCAGCGTAATAACAGGCTGATATACGGGAGTTGTGACGGTATTAGAGAACGTAACCGCCGAGAATACCCCGGAGGTAAAGCTGACCGATGAGCGATTGCTGACAAGTTCCCCTACCGGAACAGCGGTAACGGTTACGCTGAAGGCGACAGTGACCGTAGCGCCAGCCGGAATGGGGTCAAGCGAAAAACCGGCCGCCGGATTCGCATTTGGAAGCGGCACTCCGTTAATCGTGACACTGCCGGATAAGAAGGACGTTCCTGCCGGAATCGGGTCGGAGAAGATAATGTTGTCGACGGTGGAAATCCCGCTATTTGTCACAAGAATGCTGTACGTCTGAATATCGCCGACCGTGAGTGCCGTTTGTGAAGCACTCTTAACGACATCCACATCCGGAGAGGATACCGGATAGGACAGTGTATTGGATACGGAGGAGCCTGTAAGTGTTCGGCTGTCAGGCAGCGTATAGCTGTAAGCGGCAGCCGCTTGGTTGGAGAGCGATTGCGTTGGCGGCAAGGATGTAATAACAGCGGTAAAGGTGACATTTACTGTAGCGCCGGGCTGAACGGGACCAACGGGAATACCGGTAATCGGATCCGCACCTGCTTGCGGCGAACCCCCGACTATGACGCTGTTCGGGACAAAAGAAAGCTCTGGCGCAAGCGTCGGGTCCGATAGAACAACGGATGCGGCATAGTTTCCGGAGTTGGTGACAGCCATCGTATAGATGACGGTATCACCGACTGAAGCATTTGTTGTACTGGCGCTCTTCACAACACTGATAACCGGCTGATAGACCGGAATGTCTACGCCATTTGAGAAGGAGGAGCTGGAGAATGCCCCGGATGTGTAGGTTACGGTAGCCTGGTTAGAAATGAGTGCAGGCGTCGGTACGGAAACAACCAGTAAGCTGAAGGTAACGGTAGCAGAGCTTCCGTTTGGAATCGTGCCTACATTCACACCTACTGCCGGATTCGCACCTGGTACGGGAGTTCCGTTAACGGCAACGCTTCCCGATACAAACACGGTGCCGCTTGGGATACCATCGATGAAGACGGTATTCGTGATCGGCGCAATCCCGTTGTTCGATACGAGCACTGTGTAGGGGATCGTATCGCCGATCGAAACGGCAGTTGATGTCGAAGTCTTCACCGCAGTCACATTTGGTGAAGACACTGAAATCGAGAGTGAATTCGATAAGGACGTCCCTGACAGCAAGCGCCCGTCAGGCGGGGTAAATTGATAGTTTGCTGTCGCTTGGTTGACGATCTGCTGCGGATTCGGAAGCGAATCTATGACGACGGAGAACATGACGAAGACGGTTTGGTTCACGTTTACCGTGCCAGCATTGATTCCGCCGGAAGGCGTGGCGCTGGGCTGCGGAACTCCGCCGACAATGACACTGTTTGATACGAACGTCGTATTCGCCGGAATCGTATCCGTTACCGTTACGGTGGCAGGAAGATTACCGGTATTGCTGACCGCAATCGTGTACGTGATGGTATCGCCTACTGTGGCAGAGCTTGTGCCCGCCGACTTAACCACGTTAATTTGCGGCTGCGTAATCGGAGTAGTAACGACGTTAGACGATGATGTGCTCGAGAAGCTGCCGGACGTAAAGCTTACTGTCGACTGGTTAACAATTTGATCGGACACAGGCATGATTAGTTTCACCTCATAGGTCACGGTCGCGAAGGCACTCGGTGCCAAAGAACCGATCGGAATACCAGCGGTCTCATCCGCCTGGGGAAGGGCAATACCGTTCACTTTTACACTGCCCGGAACAAAGGCTGTGCCTGGGATCGCTGATCCGACATAGATGATATTGTTGACGTTCGTAATTCCGTTGTTCGTAATGACGGCCGTGTACAGAATCGTATCGCCGGTCGTGATATCTGTTGCGGCTGTGCTAAGCACAACCGATACATTCGGTGCGGATACCGGGATGGTTACCGTATTCGAGTTTGCCGAGCCGTTTACCACGCGTCCAGCCGGTAGGGTGAAGGTGTACGCGGCTGTTCCTTGGTCCACAAGCTGCTGCGGGCTGGGAAGCGAATCGACGGATACTTGAAACGTAACCGTCGATGTTTGAAGCGGCGGTACAATGACGCCGGGAATACCAGTAACGGGGTTTACGCCCGGCTGTGGAACGCCATTGACAAGGACTGAGTTCACAACAAACGTCGATCCTGCCGGAATGTTATCCGTCAGCGTCACGTTAGCGCTGATATTGCCGCCGTTGCTGATTTGCAGCGTATATGCGACGGCATCCCCGAGTGTAGCAGCTGAAGAATTTGCGGTCTTGGAAACCGCGAGTATCGGCGAATAAACGGGGATATTCACCGTATCGGAGAAGGACGTCCCCATAAATGCACCGGAGGTATAGTTGACTGCAGCCCGATTGGATAAGACGGCAGATGTCGTAAGTGACGTCACGCGAACCTGGAAGCTGACGATCGTAATCGCCGACGGCGCCAGCGTCCCGATCAGAATTCCCGCCGCAGGATCTGCGCTTGGAACCGGAATACCGCCAACGGTCACGCTGCCTGTAATAAATGTAGAGCCATCCGGAATCGGATCCGACACGAATACTTGATTAACGGGCACAATGCTATTGTTTGAGACGATGATCGTATACGTAATTACATCGTTCAGGGTCGCTTCCGCGAAGTCAGCGCCTTTACTAATGCTTACGTTAGGCGCGGAAGCGGGAATGGAAACCGTGTTCGAGCTGCCGCTTCCGTTCATCACACGACTGTCCGGCAACGTGTAGGTATACGTAAAGGTACCGAAATTGGTTAAGGTAGGCGGATTAGGCAGCGATTGAAGCACCACTTGAAACACAACACTCACTGTGCTTCCTGCAGGAACTGGCCCGACCGGAATACCGGTTTGCGGTGTAGAACCCGGCCTTGGCGAACCGTTGACGGTGATACTGTCAGCAACATACGCCGTTCCGGAAGGAAGCGTGTCGGTCAACGTGAGCTGCGCTGCGAAATTGCCTGTATTCTGAACGGCAAAGGTGTACGTTAACGTATCGCCTACCGTCGCACGGGTCGTATTCACCGCTTTCTGCGCCGAGATGATCGGCTGAAAGACCGGAACCGATATCGTATTCGATAGGGAGGAACCGTTAAATGTGCCTGAGCTATAGGAAACGGTAGCTCGGTTGTCGATTTGGGCAGGTGATGGCAGCGAGGTGACAGTGAGTTGGAAGACGACTGTTACGGATGCTCCGGATGCAATTGTACCGATGGAAATACCGGCGGCAGGATTGGCAGTAGGCCTTGCGACTCCGCCTACGATGACCGAACCATCTATAAAGCTCGTTCCGGTCGGGAACGGATCGCTGAAGACGACATTCGAAACCGCGGCAACCCCGTTATTGGAGATGAGGGTTGAGAACGTTATCGTATCGCCGACTGTCGTAGCGGTGCGATTCGAGCTCTTCACCACGTTAACATTCGGCAGTGAAACAGGTATGACAAGCGTATTCGACGTGGCTGATCCGCTAAGCGTTCTGCCGCTGCCATCAGGCGGCGAGTAGGTATAGGATGCCGCTGCCTGATTCGTAATTTGCGGCTGAACAGGAGTCGGCAGAGAGTTTACAATGACTTGAAAGGAAACCGTCGTTGACCCGCCGGAAGGAACTAAACCGATGGGAAAGCCGGTGACCGGGTTTGCGCCGGTTTGGGTGACACCATTTACTTTGACGCTGTTCGGGACAAAGGTCGTACTTCCAGGAATATTATCCGTAAACGTGGTTGTCGCGCCAATACTGCCGGAATTGGATACAAGCACGGAATACGTTACGGTCGTACCAACGGCTGCGTTCGCCGTATCTGCGCTTTTGACCATCGTAAGTACAGGTGAATAAACCGGTGTTGTAACGGTATTCGAAGGGATGACACCGCTAATAACGTCCCCGCCGGCTACGCTTTGAAAGGTGAAAGCGGCTTTGGCGACGTTTGGAATTTGAGGCGGATTAGGCAGAGAGGTGACCTTTGCTTTGTATGTAATGGTTACGGAGCTGTTCAGGGCAAGGGAACCTATCGGCACGCCTGCTGTGATATCGAAGGTAGGCTTAGCGACGCCTGCTACAACAACACTGCCGGCTACAAATGCGGAGCCGGTTGGAAGGGCGTCTGAAACGACGACGCTTGCTGCGTTCGCATTACCTGTATTGCCGACCGTGACCGTATACGTAATCGTATCGCCAATGACTGCTCCGGTTACGTTCGCACTCTTGGATGTAGTGATATTCGGCGCGTTAATATTGATCTGCAGCGCATTGGCATTGACGACATAGGCATCCCCTGAGGTGGTTAGCGTCAATACAGCCGAGGATTGGTTGTTGGCTAAGTTGGCAGATACATTGACGTTCGTGATGTCCCAGCCTTGCCGGCCGCCGGTAATATTCGAGCCCGGTGCTCCGTTAATCTGATTTCGCGCCCCAAACGTGCCGGTCGTATTCAGCGCACCGGAATCGTCATTAATCTGAGAAGCGAAGAAATTGTTGGCGAAATTGTTAGTTCCGGATAGAGCAACCTGTGTGCCGGTTGTCGGACCGAATAGCGCCTGGTCGCCTGTGCGATTCGCATCGCCTTCCTGGGCGCTGAATAATGCTCTGCCGCCTAGCGCCCCTGAGACCGGGGTAGCGAATCCGGTTATGGTCGTAACAACCGGGGCGGAGGTGGATTGAACAAGCACGGCTCCCACGCGCAGCGACATGTTTCTAAAAGGCAGCGTAGGATTCTGATAGATGACTGCGAGCGTCCAGCCTGCATGGTTGGCCGTAGGATCCGTAACCGTTATGGTTCCGACAACGGCTCCTACCGTATACGTACCGGCACCGCCTGTCGTGATCTGCGAGGTTACGTTCGCCGATCGCGTATAACCAAAGGCGCCGCTGCCGAGATCGAATGTATTTGCGGTTGCCGCGTCAGGTGTGACGCTGACGTTCGTCGAATTCGGCAAGGTGAGTGTAACGGGATTGTTGATGGCAGCCGATAGATTGACGCCGGGTACGATATACGTACCGCCCCAGATCAATTCCGCATACAGCACTGTACTGCCTGCCGGCAGCACAAGAATGGCAGATGAGTTGTTGAGCAGATAGTTGTTGGTCGTTCCAAAGGGATAGGTACCGAACCGAACTGCTGTATTGGTCGTGACGAATGCGCCGATACTGTCTTGGGTACCGGGAACCCCTTCCACCGTGGAACGGCTTAGACCGAGCGTGTTACCGGTGAAGGTAATCGCGCCGGTTGCGTTGAGGGTAGCCCGAACTACTAGTGCAATGCTCCTCGCCCCCCCTTAGGATTGCTTTTCATATCATGAAGTTTGCACACTAACTCAAACATATGCACCTTTTTAAGGGGCTATGCTGCTACGGAGCATGGTTACCGCATGAGGCTCAGGGTGAACTTCATTACACATCGCCAACCATTCCTCGTCCGTCATCGGCGCCTTCACGACGACAAAATAATACAGAATCTCATCTACAACGTTAGCCTGAAGCTCTTTGAGAACTTCGAGCTCATCAGGCTCGTAGAGATCGGTTAAATAAGGGGCTTGATAGAAAAGCTCCATACGAAGCAATCTGAAATCATAAGGCGGAGGCGTAACGTAGCTGTACGGCGATAGGGGAGGGCAGATCGGTTTTCCCGGAGGTTGTTTAAAAGATGACGTCATATAACGAGGTGTATGTTCATCGAAGCGGTGTTTTAAGAAAGGATTCGAGCTGTGACGAAAATTGTGCGCATATGGGCATAGCAAACAAACGACGCTCTTATGAACGCAGACACGGTATAACTCTCGCAGCGCAAAGTTTAAGTTATCTACATAGGGCAGCATGCGGCTCACGGCAATGAAATCGATGGAGTTATCGGGAAACGGAATTTCAGTATTCAGATCACTGACCAGATTGATACCCGGCAATGCATAACGGTCAATCCCGTAACAGTCAGGGAGCTTATTGGCGCCGCATCCGATATCCAGTTTCATTGTTCGAACCCCCTTACACCCGAATACTCTACTAGCTTCTAGTGTATGGAGTCCAAGGCTAGCCTGTATATACGCTTGCCCAACGAAACGAAAAACGTGCAGAGCACCTAAGTGCCCTGCACGTAAATTGACCTAAATGACATCGCGAGCCGTAATGAATGTTTTGTCCCAAATGCTGCCTTTGAAGGTGGAAATGGTAACGCCGATTCCGACGCGGTACGTTTGAAGTACTTTGCCGTTTCCAATATAGATGCTGACATGATTGATTTTGCCGTCACGATTCGTATCCGAGAAAATAAGGTCGCCCGGTTTCAGGTTGCTTTTCAGCACCCTAGTTCCTTTAAGGGCTTGCTGTCTGGACGAACGCGGGAGGCTGATGCCATTCTTCTTATAAATGTATTGCACGAATGAAGAACAATCGAATGCGCTTGTAATGCCGGATTTGGCACCGAATTTGTAAGGAACGCCCATATATTGTTTGCCCTTATTAATGATGTTTTTCGCTACGACAGAATCGGATGCTGCGTGTGTCGTCTTCGGCGTAAGAAGCATGCTTCCGGCAAAAGCGATAGATAGGCTGAGTGCTACACCTGCTAGTTTTCTACCTATACGCTTGGTTGTTGTGTTATTCATGTCTTCCTCCTATTAATTGAGAGTATAGTGTGATTACTGGATGCCAAGATCACCTGGAGACCACTATACCACAGCAAAAAAAACCACTACTTACCAATGTGGAGGAAAACTCTTCATTACGAACGCTTTCACTGACATTGTTAGAATACGATTAGAAAACATTCATGCAATTCCCATTGACAATGAGAAAAGGCCAATCAGAAAAATCCTGATTGGCCTCTTACCTAATAAAGTATGGTTTAAGTGCGTTTAATGAGCGTGAAATCATCATAATGAAAGCCCGGTGCTACCACGCATGAAACAAATACAGGTTCATCGCCGAGCGGCTTGGCCATCTGCCAAACATTCGCCGGTACTAACGCTTGCGGGCGCTGGCCTTTGGCGATATCCGGACCAATAATAATCTCTTCAGTCGTTTCCGGATTCTCTCCGGTACCGCCTAAGCGGAGCAGAAGCGGGCTGCCGGAGTGCCAGAGCCACAGCTCATCGGACAATACGGTATGCCAATCCGATGTTTCTTCCGGATGCAGGACGAAATAGATGGATGTTGCAGCTACGCGTGCGCCGGAATAGCGCTCGCCCAGAATAGCTTGCGGAATCTCGAATGAGGCTTTCCACAATTCTTTGTACCAGCCGCCTTCCGGATGCGGTTTGAGGTCCAAGGATTGTACAAGCGGTGATAATTCTTTGGTTATCATCAGTTTGGTTTGCTCCTTTAGCTTTTCTCTGTATTGGATCTATAAGTCCATCTCCATGTTTCAATTTAACGTATGACTCGTCCAATTGTAAATGGCCATGAACCTCGATTAAGTGAAGGCCATGGCCACGAATGGTTTACATGTCGTTATTGAATAACGCCGCATACAATGCGATTGCCTGAATTTCCGGAAGGGTCGGTCGCGTAGTCATCGGCTTTCTCGTGGATCACAAGCGCAGTGCCGCCTGCTTTCCTAAGGGAGTTCGGTTGGTTCGGTGCCAATGTAATGATTCGCGTCTCGATATCCACTTTAACGGAACCATCCGCTGCAACCGTGATATTCGGCAGATCCCCAACATGGAACCCTTTTGGATTGTTGAATCCGTGCTGCTTGGTCTGCGGATTGAAATGCGCACCGGCTGTTTTGAAATCAGGTGCTTCACATTTGCCGGTTTCGTGAAAATGAATGCCATGTACGCCGGGCGGCAGGTTTGTCGCTTCAACATGAAGCACGACGGCATCATTCTTCTGGGTTAACGATGCCATTCCGACGTCGGTGCCGGCTGCCCCAATTAGTTTCACTTGCACGACGGTTGGCGTCGTTTCTTGAACGGGATGCGCGCCGGCAGGACCGCCAATCGTTGCGGCAAGCAGGACGAAGCATACGGCTGTTCGCGTTGTGTGTAGCAGAGTTCTTCTCATTGCGCTGCGTAATCCTCCTGTGAATTAATCTCCTAGCTCTTGCTTATCATTGCCTACTTTATAATTGCCCAAACGTGGACATTGCTTAGCAGATCTTGTCGCATATTTGGATTGGTAGCAGTCATGTTTTGTGGTAGCTTAAGGTGGAGATGTCTGATTTAACCAAATGCTATATCTATTCCAAGCAGAAGCGGGAGGCTGAATGATGAGCTTGATTCGAGTTGGGATGATTGGAACCGGCGGCATTGCGGGGTGGCACGCGCGCCAGCTGACGGAGTTAACGGAAGTTCGAATTGCAGCGATAGCGGATCCGAATGCAGCAGGCAGAGAGCAGTTTATGGCTCAGCATCAATTAGGGGATATTCCGGCATTCGCGGATTACGCCGACATGCTGAATGAGGTGGAACTGGATGCGGTAGTGATTTGTTCTCCGCATACGCTGCACTTCGAACAGGCTAGTGCTGTATTGCGCAAAGGGCTTCATGTATTAATCGAGAAGCCGATGACTTGCTCTTCCGAGGAAGCGAAAGCACTGATCGAACTGGCGAATGAAGCGGGTAAAATCATGCAAGTATCGTATCAGCGGCATTTTCAGCCCGAATTTCTCTATATCCGGGATGCGATTGCCAGAGGCGAGATCGGCAAACTGACCTCGATTACCGCTTCTCTGTATCAAGAGTGGAAGCAGGGCACTCCGGGTTCCTGGCGTCAAGACCCTGCGCTCTCAGGCGGTGGATTCTTGATGGATTCCGGCAGCCACATCATTGATGTTCTGCTATGGACGACGGGTCTGACGCCGATTGAAGTCAAACCTCAGCTGCATATGCATGGCACGCCCGTTGAAATCGACACCTTCACTTCCATTCGATTTGCCGAAGGGGCTGTTGCCGGTCTGAACCTTGTTGGTTACGCCCCTTGTTGGCATGAGACATTTGTCTTCTGCGGTGAAGAGGGCGGGATCTTCTATGATAACGGCCGCATTACGCTTCGCCGTTTGAGACAAGAGCCTATCGTTCCTGAACTGCCTGCTGCATCGACCAACCAGGACAAGAGTTTTATTGACGCCATCTTGGGGCGCCATGACGTGCTTGTTCCAGGCGAGTATGCGCTAAAAGTCGTGAAATTATCCGAGATGATTTATGAAGCTGCCGGTTATTCTCCATTGGGACATTTGGAATCAGAGGAGGTAAGTTAAATGACATATTCGATCGGTATGCGAATTCCGCCCATCATTGGCCGCACAGGCATTAAACAAACAGCCGCATGGGCAGCGGAAATCGGACTCGACATCTTGGATCTATCCGAGCTGACTCCGGAAGTGAAGCAAGCCTGCAGCGAGTTCGGAATTGGCATCGGTTCCGTCGATGCTCGTCACACAGCGCAGCTGCTTAGCCGCGATGATAATCGCCGCTCAGAAGCGATCGAAGCAACTAAGCGCCAAATGGACACCATGGCTGAGCTTGGCGGAAGCGTCCTGTTTATGTGTTTGGTTCCGGAAGATCTCACGCTTCCGCGCTCGGAAGGCTTCGCAATTTGGAAGGATTCCTTCCCGGAAATCGTTCGACATGCCGAGCAGCGGGGCATCTATATCGCCATCGAAGGCTGGCCGGGGCCGGCGCCTCATTATCCGACGCTCGGCTGCACGCCGGAAATGTGGAGAGCGATGTTTGAGGCGATTCCATCGAAGCATTTTGGCCTCAATTATGATCCTTCCCATCTTGTGCGCCTTGGCATCGATTACTTACGCGCTTTATCGGAGTTTGGTGAACGCGTTAATCATTGTCACGGTAAGGATACAGAGCTGCTAAATGAAGAGTTGTATGAATCCGGCGTATTATCGGCTACATTCGGCGCGAAATACGGCTTCTCGGAAGGCTCGTGGCGTTACACGATCCCCGGTCACGGAGCTGTCGAATGGAGCAAGGTAGCCGTGCGTTTGGATCGTCTAGGGTATAAAGGGGCGATCAGCATTGAGCTGGAGGACCATCGTTTCTGGGGAACCTTGGAGCGGGAGCAGCAGGGAATTGCGAAAGCGGCACAGCATCTGCGGACTTATTTTAAATAAAAGGAGGAACGAGAATCGGAGTGTCGCTCGTGGACACCTGGTTCTCGTTTTTCATGCGAACGAACTAGGCCGAGCGCCGTTTGACCTTGTTCGTTCGATTCTAGTACACTTAATGTAAGGAGTGGATATGAAAGTGGACCAAATTCATTTTACATTAAGCGAAGCGAATGCACTATTGCCGCAGCTGCAGGAAGACCTGCTGAAGCTGCAGCTGCTGACGCAGCAATTCGAAGAAAAGTTTGATGAATTGCAAGTACTGAAGGCGAGTACATCCAGAGAAAACGACGATCCATTCTTTGAAGTGGAGAGCCAGCTTGAATTCATGAGGATGGAAATTGATCTTCACATCGGAAATTTTGATCGAAAAGGCGTTTTTCTCAAAATGATCAACCCCGGATTGATCGATTTTCCCTCGATTCTCAATGGTGAGGAAATTCTAATCTGTTGGAAGCAAGGCGAAGAGCGAATCTCTCACTATCATGGCTGGAATGACGGTTTTATGGGGCGCAAGGCGTTTCCGGAAGCGTGAAAAAAGATTAAAAAACACTCATAAAGGAGCCTGATTCACTCAGGCTTCTTTTTTGTTCGCCATAGTAGGAATGTCCATCGACAAAAGTTCATATTTTTCTTACAGAAGGTTTGACATGCTTTTCAGAAGATAGCATTTACAATCTAACCTATATCGGAAAGGCCCTTAAATCCAAGGAAGAGGTGTTTCAATGACTAGAACCATCCAGTGGAATGTAGTGGCTTATATGATTTGTGCGTTGTTTGTAACTACGGTGATCCTATCCTTTACCTTTACGAATGCACTGTGGAATTCCCAAATAGCAGGTTTATCTGCTCCGCGCTGGCTCCATCATCAGACAGTCACATCCCAAACGACCCTATCACCTGCCGCAGAAATCACGCATCTTCCGAAATCCATGTTCCAACCCGCTACAATCATCCCCAAAGCAACGGCTGAAGTTGCTGAGCCGATTCGCAAGATCCCCGTACCTGCAGCGCCTGTCGTAGTTTCAAAGACGGCGAATCCTCTTCATACATATAAAGTAACCTCATTCTACCTCAACGTACGTTCCATGCCTGATGCAAGCTCGAAGATCCTGACAGAAGTGAAGCAAGGCGAATTGCTGCAAGTTGTGAGCATGACCGAAACCGGATGGTTATCGCTCAAGGGTGGCGGGTATGTACATGGCGGTTATGCAGTGGAAGTACCCCAAGCAGCACAAACGAATGCAATGCCTGCTGACCAAGTGAAATCAGCTAAAGCGGAAGTATCTACATTATCTGTGATTCATCAGACGGTCAAGAAGGTGAATGCGCCAACGGCTGCTATTGATAATTTACCCGTGAAGAAGAAGCTTGTAACGCCTCTTGGGAAGCTGGCGAAACCAACATCGAAGGTGATGTCCGACTCGGGACTAACCAAAGAGCAAATCGCGACAATACTGAAAGGAACTAAGCTTGCCGGTCACGGAATCGAAGCAGCCGTTCTTGCGATTGAAGATAAATACGGCATCAATGCTTTCTTCACCATCGCCGTCATGAAGCTTGAAAGCGGTAACGGGTCGAGTAGACTGGCGCAAAATAAAAATAATTTGTTCGGATTAAACGCCATCACCGGCAAAAGCGCATATAAAAAGGCCTTTACCTTCGCCACCAAGGGGGAGAGCGTAAGGAAATTCGGACAACTCCTCTCGGACAATTACGTGGAGCGAGGCTATACCACGATCGAGAAAGTAGCGAAGAAATATTGTCCTGCAAACGGCCGCTGGGCAGGGCATGTCCGAAGTATCATGCGAAGTGATTTTCTGAAATTAGCGTAATTACCGTCAATCTCCTGTTGACAGAAGCTCACGAGTCATGTTACATTTCCATGAGTGATCACAAGTAATTGCAACGGAAAATATACTTAACTTCATAATAAATTCGTATAACCTCACGAACCAATAGGGTGAGGGTATCTACAGGAAGCCTTAACTTCCTTACTACGAATACGGAATGATCAGGTGATGATTCTGTATTTGTGGTAAGGAAGTTTTTTGTATTGTTTATTGAATATACGCAAGTGTCGAAAGGGGCATCTTAGATATGAAATATATGATTTCTGTATTTCTTGGCGCGGTCAGTTACGGCATATTGTCGACGATCGTAGTGAAAGCATATGGAGAAGGATACAGCTTAGGCGAGGTTGTAGGTACACAGCTGCTAACGGGATTTATTTTATCCTGGCTGCTGGTCATTATGCTGAAAGTGCACACTAAACGTCAAGCTGCGGATTCAACTGAACCGGCTCAGAAACCAATTGGCTTAACATGGAAACAACGTTTCATGCTGATGTCGGCAGGTATTCCGACGGCGATGACAGGTTTGCTGTATTATCAGTCATTGCGCTACATTCCGAATTCACTTGCGATTGTGCTATTGTTCCAATTCACGTGGATGGGCGTTCTCATTCATGCAATCAGCACACGCAAACGTCCGAACGGTATTATGCTGCTCACGCTTAGCATCTTGTTCGGTGGAACGCTGCTCGCTGCCGGAATTATGGAGCAGGGGATTTCGGAGTTCAACCTGCTTGGTATTACGCTTGGCTTGCTCGCAGCAGTCAGCTACTCGCTCTTTATTATTTTCAGCGGAAAAGCCGTACCGAGTGTTCATCCCGCTCAGCGAAGCTTATGGATGATTACGGGTGGATTAATCTTCGTGTTTATTCTATTCCCGCCGGTCTATCTGTTTAATGGCGTGATCTGGAGCAGCTTGCTGCTGTTCGGTTTCCTGCTTGGTCTGTTCGGAGCTTTTATTCCTCCCGTATTATTCGCGGCAGGTGTTCCGCATATCGGTGGAGGCATGGCTGGTATTCTTGGCGCTTCCGAACTGCCTGTAGCGGTCATGCTCTCAGCGGTTGTCCTGCATGAACAGGTTAGCGCGCTGCAGTGGGCAGGCGTCATCCTTGTATTGCTTGGCGTTGCTCTTCCTGAGCTGGTTAAGGGATCAAGAAACAAAAGCAAAGGCAATGCTCGCAAGAAACTCGAATATTCTGCCGGTTAATTTGTTCGTTGACTGGGTTGAGAAAATAAGTGAAGCCCGATTCCACAAGGAACGGGCTTCATGTTTTGTTTCCGAGTTATAGGCTACTCTTCGTCTTCAGCTTCATTAGCCGCAACGTTAGCCGCAGTTTGGTTCGAAGCCGGGTTGTGCTGGAATACTTCAGCCGCTTCTTCTGCGGAGAACTCGGTGTCTGCTGCACCCGCAACCGGAAGCTTGTTTAATGCCACGGATTGCACGTCTGCTTTCGAAACTTCATTTTGTCCGTTTGCCATGTGTGTGTGATCCTCCTCATTCTTGTAAATTGCAACAGACATTAATGTACCCAAGCAGGTATCGATCTTATGCATGACGAATTGAAAAATTAAACTTTTTATCGATTTAAGCCGTTATTAAGATTAGCTTCATTTCAATTTTAGGTCGAGCTGGTATAGTTGTGGAGCACCAAGATGCAAATGTAAGGAGGAAGTTTCTGAAATGAAGAGAAGAAAGAAGAAGTCACCCGGCACTGCCTTACTTGCTTTAATCGTCTTTGCCGCGGCTTTATTCATATTCCAAGCTCAGAATCGTGCCAATGGATCAAGTGAACATGATGAAGCAGCAGGGGAGCCGATCGTCGCGAGTCAGAACTTGCTTCTTGCCGGCAAAACGATCGTTCTGGATGCCGGACATGGCGGGAAAGACGCCGGTTCGATCGGGCAGCAAGGGACGTTCGAGAAGGATGTCACCCTGCAGACGGTTCTTCACATACGGGACGAGCTGCAGAAGAGAACAGGGGCTAAAGTGATCCTTACTCGCCCTGACGATGAAACCGTATCGCTTGACGAGCGTGTGGAGATCGCAAATGAATCGAACGCAGATGTATTTGTAAGCATTCATTACGATGCCTTCGAATCCAATGATGTAGCTGGGATGACGACATACTACTACAATGATGCCGATCTCGGCCTTGCGGAGCTCATGCATAGCGAGCTTGTGAAATCCATCGATGCTAAGGATCGCGGCGTAAAGGTTGGCAATTATCAAGTCATACGTGAGAACACCAGACCGGCGCTGCTGCTCGAGCTTGGGTATATTTCGAATCATGCGGAGGAAGCGCGTATGCAGTCAGCCGCGTTTCAGGAAACGGTGTCTAGTGCGATTGTATCGGGTATTATAGATTTTCTATCCTAATCGAAAGAGGCACAAGCGATAAACACTTGTGCCTCTTTCTTGTCCTTACATCAAGAACGTTCCGATTACAATCGACGATCCGAGAATAATAGCGCGGAGCAGTTGAGCAACGGACTTATTGCCTTTGGCGATCTCTTCGCACACGTTTAGTTTAGGGGTAAGGAAATCAAATAGGATATAAACAAGGCAGAGCAGGAGAATACCAATCCCCGACCAGATCAGCATCGCTTCCCAGTCATGAGAGCTGTACGATACCATCGCTACGATGATGCCTAGACCGAGCAGCTTGCTGCCCATGTAAATGCCTGCAGCCTCGTTTCCTTTCCGGATTTCCTCCCAGTCGTTGAACCGCGTAAGCTTACTAAATACGAATGCACCAACCAACAGTGCCGCGAGCAAAATAAGGATGCCAATTCCTACATTCAACAGATCATTTCCAAAGTTATTCACGTCTTGATCCTCCTTGGGTTGTGTATGTAATTGCAGCCGGACAATAATAAGCCATATCTCCGGTAATTCGTCCGCCAATTCGAGGCAGAAGGCCGGCGTAGTGTCCGCCTATGACATAAGCTCCCGTCAGCAGATAGCCGTCGAAGGGACCTTCTTCCGTCTCAACACGAGCCTCTTGCATCGTGAACATCTGCTGGTACACTTTCGGCTGGTTGTCATAATAGTCTTGAACCTCTACAAGATCTGCTTCTTCATGACCCCACTCCGCTTGCTGGAATTGTCCTTCACCATCATAGAGGGAGGTGCCTTTGCCTTCGCGTCCCCAATATCCTTTGGCTACATAAGGTGTACCGTCTTGCATGAACGGAGCTGGATCATAATAAGTCGGGAGCAGGTAGTGCTCTATATCTTCGATATCGCTTTGATCGAACAGAGGGAACCCGACGAATTCTTCGGTTTGATCTCGACGTTCATAGAGCGACCAAATCAGCGCCATAAACCCTTTGCTTTGCGTAATGATGCTTTGTGCGGGATTAATCAGCCCAAGCTTGCCCAAGGCAACAAGCTGAATTAAGGCTTCACCGATCGGCTCGTTGCCATGTTCATCGTCTGTATCGTGAATTAAATATTCGAGCGGATATAAGCGATATAACACGGCAATGCGCTGACCGCCGGCATAGAGTCCGTCTCCCGGAATGATTTCGAGTTCTTCAAGGGGAACGTAGAGTGTCTCATATCCGAGCTCATTGACTGCCTGCATCAAATACTCCGTATTCGTACGATCCTCGAGATGCCAGCCATAACTGGAAAATACGATCGGACCCGATAAACCTTGCTTGGCGTAATGCCGAATCAGTTGGTCGAAAGCGGTCTGAATCTCATTGCGCATCCCGATTGAAGCGGCTGTATACGAGGAATAAGCATGAATAAGCATTTCTGCCAGATAAGCCGTTTCAGGAATGCCTGTCGGCGTATCGGTGTTATTTTCGATGCATTTCATGCCATGCGCGTTGATGATCCAATCCTGTCTGGAAACACCGTGATACGGAACTTGCATTCGTGCTGCAGGTAAGAGAGAGGGATGGAGTCCTAATTGCTGAATGAGAAACGCATCGGGCAGATAGTGTTGAGCGAAGCGCAGTCCCTTCCAGTAAATCCGGTCAACCGCTTCGGAAGCGGCTTGCAGCGCGGCTGCTTCTTCGGGTTGGAACAGCGTTACGGCAGGAAGACAGTATTGCTTGCCATTCATCCGGTGATAGGGGATATTGCGGGCAATCTCACCTCTAAATATCTCCTCATGGGTCCCTTCGAGCTGCACAATCCGGTTCATCATGCCTTATCCTCCACTGCTGTGGCTGCCGCTGCTGCCAAATCCCTTGTAGGAGCCGGAGCCGCTGCTAGAGCCTTTGACAACACCGGAGCTGCTAGAACCATTGTCGCTGTACGTCGGATTCTTAGTCGTAGAACCGCCGCTAGAGTAGTAGGTGCCGCCGGTACCGCCGTAATAACCATCATCACAATTCTCGTAGTTCGGGTCGCAGTTATAGCTGGAGCTAGTGTTACAGCCGCTTAACGCGACAGGCACAGCAAGCAGTAACGCGAATTTCAGCACCTTGGCGGATGTAATCTCGTCTTTCATTTAAACGTGAACCTCCTTCATGTACAATAGGACTTTGTTGCGATCATCATCGAGCACGGAATACAAGGACTCGAAGGTACGGTTTTGCTTCACCAAATAATGATCGAGAAGCAGCCTAGCGATATCTTGCGACCCTTGCGTGCGAACCAGCTGTTCGCCGAGCTCGAAGGATCGGCCGTTCCAATAGAGGAATTCCGTTTCCAGGAACACAGATCGGTCACAGCGCTCAAGCAGGGCCGGTTTAATATCCGCGCCATAGCTCTCCAGATCGCCGGTTTGGAAAGTAGCTGCATAGATCAGATGAACACCGGTATCTTCGGACTCATGTGAACTGTGGTGGAGCAGCCTATTCTGGATGACCGTTGCATTAACGAGTTTGCGGACGAACAGTTCATCCGTATCCACGGAATATTGCTTGAGCGTACGCACTACTCGCTGCGATGTTTCATTCCACTCTTGATAACTAATCGTATGCATTAAGCGCGCACCCCTTTGGTTATAGTCTGATAGACTTCGACTTCACAGACGACGAAGAGCTTGGCGTCCGCAGGAATGGGAGCATTCAGCTTCGTGTTAATGGACATGTCTCCGCGATCGGAGATCAATGTCGCGCCTTGCTTCAAGAGGGCGAGGAAGGCATCCTCATACGTTTTCCACTCCGGCGAGACGACTGGTATCGGGAACACATCCGCGCCATGTTGGCGACTAAGCAGCTGCGTGAAAATTTCTACGCTCCCGTCGTTTAGAGCCGATCGAACCGCAAGTCTTGCAACGGCATCATGAGAGAGGACGAATTCATTCACTTTGACATGCTTGAAATTGTGGATATGCTTCTCGAGCATAATCTCTACGGTCGTATGTACCTGCGGAGCGATGCTTTCGATGCTGGAGGCAATTAGCAATGATTTGCCGTCGACTAGCGAGGACTCATCGATGCGATAATCGGCGAAGATGATCGCGGCCTTCGCGCTGGCAATGCCCGCTTGCTCCAAGATTTCGCTGGAGCTGGGATCACCGTTTACGAAGTGTACATTATGTTGCTCATAAGGATGTTGATCGATGGCATCTATAATCACGATATGAGTAGCAGGAGAGATGGATAGCAGCTCTTCCACCGCGTATCTGGCTTTCTTGCTCCAATTGATAAAGATGACGTGCTGTTTGCCTGAATAGGTCAACTTGCCAGCTCTCCTTTGTCGATGATACTGTGAGACCGAATCTATGATTTTGCCGATGATCAAACTGAGTAGACCGATACCGAACACATAAATAAAGAGGGTAAGCACCTTGCCTGCGAACGTATGCGCGAAATAATCGCCATACCCGACTGTAGCCATCGTGGTCATCACCCAGTAAAGCGCGTTGAACCACGATTCGAATGTATCCGGCTCCAACCAGTAGGCTAACGTAGAGAGGATCAGCAGGAAGGCGAGGAAGAGTATGGCGACAGCTGGGTTCTTAAGCCTGAGCAGCTTCAACGACAGCGTGTGCAGAAATAGCGGCATATAAGGGATCCTCCTTCTCTGTTCAGCGTCGCAGTGTACGTTTAACCCGCGAAGCCCTTTACAATAGTACACTATTTCAGTTCATACGAGAACCGTATCCATAGGTGTCAATTTCTTGAAAAATGGACAAAAGGATACAGTACAAAAGTCGGTTATTTGAGTCGGGCATGAGCATAAATGTGTATTGTTTATGAAGGTTGTTTTCCTTTATAATCAAGCATAGTAAACGAATGGAGGCGAAGCCCATGCTAATCAGAGAACTAGGACAAGGTGAGCGTGATGCTTCGTTAGCCATTCCAATTCCATATGTGATCCGTAAACACTAAGGCAGCTGCTTTAGTGTTTTATTTTTGTCCAAGGAGGATTGTTATGAGCACATACAAGAGGGTACTTATCAAGTTAAGCGGCGGTGCTGTTGCAGGCAGCAGCGAGTTTGGGTTTGATCCGAGCAGACTGGAGCATATCGCGGGTGAAATTTTGTCGGTGGTGAGCAAAGGTGTTGAGGTATCCTTGGTTATTGGCGGAGGCAACATTTTCAGAGGCAATATGGCGGAGAGCTGGGGAATTGAGCGCGCGGAAGCCGATAATATCGGCACTCTTGCAACGGTAGTGAACAGTTTGATGCTAAGAGGTGTGCTAAAGGCGAAATGCAGCAACGAAGTACGCGTCATGACTGCCATTCCGCTCACTTCAGTGGCAGAACCCTATATCCGACTGCGCGCGATCCATCATCTGGAGAAAGGGTATATCGTCATCTTCGCAGGTGGGAATGGCCAGCCTTATGTCACAACGGATTATCCTTCTGTACAGCGGGCGATTGAAGTGAATTGCGATGCACTGTTCGTAGCGAAACAAGGGGTAGACGGTGTATATGAGGCTGATCCGAAGAAGAATCGGGACGCGCGGAAATTCCAATCGCTCCACTATAACGACGTTATTAAGAATGACTTGCGGGTAATGGATCAGTCCGCGTTCCTGCTTGCGCGAGATTATAAGCTCCCCATTCATGTGTTTAATTTCGATGAACCGGGTTCGATGGCAGCCATATGTGATGGCGAGATGATCGGTACCTCTATCAATAGTGAATCTGTTATGACTTTCGCTTGATTCAAGGGAGAACGCACGGTGCCTCCTCGAACACAATAAAAAATGGCTGTCTCAAATGTGCGAAGTTGCACGATTGAGACAGCCATCTCTTTATTCAATGACTCAGCAGCTATTACCTTGAGACTTGTTGTCGCTCTCTTCCGAGAGCTTCTCTCCGTATTGATCCAGGCGTCCCGGGTGGGATGCCGGACCTTTCTTCTTCGGTTTGCTGTTTCGACCTGTCATGGTAATGCTCACCTCCGTCATCCATAAGATGAGCGGAGGGAGCTGAAATCATGCACCGTAAAGCAATTTACGGCTTGCGTGCGACAAGATTACCCCATATCCGGTACATGAGCAGGAGTCGGGACACCGCTAGACCGAGGACGCTTCAAGGTGACAGCGAGCAGCAGACCGAAGATCGCCAATCCGGCAAGCGCTAAGTAAGTGTCATGGAAACCGTGTGCCATCGCATCCGGCATTGGCTTCTCGCCTTCAGCCACGTGATGGGTTGTACGGCTGACGATTAATGTGGTTAATCCAGCAACGGCAAACGACGTAACGACTTGCTGCGCAGCGCTTGTAAGCGATGTAACCCTGCTGACCAAGTTGCTTGGCGCAGATTGAATGAGATGCGTGTTCAGCGCCAGGAAGGACAATCCCATTCCCATGCCGAGCATGGCTCGGGGAACAAGGAACATCACGGCACTGTCGGTTGGATCGATGCGCGAGATGAGGAATGCGCCTACCGCAACAATCGACAAGCCGGTGACCACTAGCGGACGAGCGCCGATTTTGTCGTATAATCGGCCTCCTATAGGCATAAACACCCCGGCGGCAAGCGCTTGAGGCAATGTCCACATGCCGGCATGGAACGCGCTCATTCCCATGAGCTCTTGCATGAAGTAAGGCACGGTGAAGATAATGCCGAACATGACGAACTGCAGCACCCACTGGACGATAATGCCGCGCGTAAACAAGGGAGAGCGGAATACACGAAGCTCCAGGAGCGGTTCTTTCTTGCGTTTCAGTTCAACGATGATAAAGAGAATCAGCGATACGGAACCAACGGCAAGACCGATAATGGTCTTATCCGACGTCCAGCTTGTAGAGCCTTCGCTTAGTCCGTAGGACAATCCTGCGAAAGCAAGAGGTCCGAGAATAATGCCCCACATATCAAGCGAAGTGAATGACTTCTTCGGCAGTTTCGGCAGCAGCGTTACGCATAGGATGACGCCGAGAATGCCGATCGGTACGTTGATGAAGAAGATCCATTCCCAGTGGACATAATCGACGAGATAGCCGGCTACGATCGGTCCGAGTGCAGGCGCGAGCAGAATAGGCATTCCCATAAGTCCCATAATCGAGCCTGCTTTCTCAGGAGGGCTGAGCTGGTACGTCATTGCGAATGCGATCGGAAGCACCATACCGCCGCCGAGACCTTGCAGAACGCGGAACATAATAAGCTGTTCTGCTGTCGTTGCCAGCGCGCAGAGCACCGAACCGACTGTAAAGAGAATGAGTGAAATGATGAAGATTTGCTTCGAGCCGAACCGGTCTGTCATCCAGCCGGCTAGCGGAATGACGGCTGCTTGCGCCAGCGCATAACCGGTAACGGTCCACTGCACGGTGCTCAGCGTGCTGTCAAAATCTTTCACAAGAACAGGGATGGCTACATTGACAGCGGTGCTGTCAAGGATAACCATGAAGATGCCGACAATAATGGCCAATAACGGCCCTACAAGTTGTCGCATAGAGGTAAAAGGGATAACAGGTGAATCTGATCGCGCAGCGCTCATGGCAGCCTCCTTGTATAGAAAATCAACCTACTTTTACCACTTTACTTTCCAGTACTCGGGTTGTCAAAAAGGTTCTGAAAATAACAAAAGAGAGGCTTAAATCGCCTCTCTGCGTCTTCTTATTCGGTTTCGGATTCCGGCTCAACCTCGCGGAACGCTTGATTGTAACAGCGTCTGCAAACCGGCTTATAATCTTCATTGCCGCCGATCTGGATTTGCTCGCCCGCATTGACCGGCTGTCCATCGCGGAAACGGATCACCATCGTTGCTTTCCGATCGCAGAACCAGCAGATGGTCTTGATCTCTTCGATCTTATCGGCTTGCACGAGCAGGTTATAACTGCCTTCAAACAGCTGATTCTGGAAGTCGTTCTTCAGTCCGAACGCCATAACCGGGATGTTCAGCTCATCAACAACCTGGGTGAGCTCGATAATATGGTGTTTCTTCAGGAATTGAGCTTCATCGATGAGTACGCAGTAAATTTTCTTAGGACCGGATGAAGTAGATAAATGCGATTTGACGCTTTCATACAGGTTCGTATGTTCGTCGACCGGGATGGCGGCCCGCTCGAAGCCGACTCGTGAGCCGACCAGCTCAGCACCGTCTCTTGCACTGAAAGAGGGGGAATAGATGAGAACTTGCTTGCCTTGTTCCTCGTAGTTGTGGGCTACTTTAATAATTTCAAATGATTTCCCACTATTCATCGTGCCGTATTTGTAATAGAGCTGTGCCATCTGAATCTCTCCTAAGCAATATCGTCCTTTACTTATTTAACATATTTAATTGAAAGTGACAAGCCTGTTATGCAAACGAAACAGGCTGCCGGGCGGTGCCGGCAGCCTGCAGGAATGCGGGCAAAGGAGCTACTGTCGCTGTGATTACATTTTTCCTTTGAGGTCCATCAGATACTTGAATACAACTCCGAATGCACCGACGTAGTAAGCGGTCAACATCATCCAGCCCCAGTGATCGAGAGACTGCATGTTCGCAAACATGAATAACGGCAATACAAAGAAAACCATGTCTTTGAGATACCCAAGTACAAAATCGGTGGAAAATGTGCCTGACTTCATCATTTTGAACATATCCATCAAGAAGTTCAGGCCCATGAATCCGAGTACTGCCCACATCGAGTAGAGCATCCAGTCTGTGAGTGCAAATGTCATTAGAATCACCTCCCCTAAAGAAAGAAGAGTTCTTGCATACGTTATCATATGAGGCATGGACGACATGCGTACTGGGGCAACGCTCATTTTTGGGGCGAGCAATGTTCGGATAGCTTGAAGTGATACCGCCCGAACGAGTACAATATGACGACAGCAATAGAAGGAGATGGATGAACCGCATGACAGCTTTACTAGAAGCGTTTAACCAAACTACCTATCCGGTTACCGGACACAGCAAGTATACGGTGCAGATTTTACTGGATGCATTTCGCGACATCGACGGCAGTGCGGACAGCGACATTTATGGCAATGGCAAGCTGATCGAGGATTTCCAACGTAAAATGGCCGACTTCCTAGGCAAAGAAACCGCCGTATTCTTCCCAAGCGGAACAATGGCTCAGCAGATCGCGCTGCGCATCTGGAGCGATGAGAAAGGAAATAAGAAGGTAGCGTATCATCCACTATGCCATCTGGAAATTCACGAGAAGGACGGACTGAAGGAGCTGCATCATCTGGAGCCGATTCTGCTGGCGGACAAAGATCGGCTGATTACCTTGGAAGATGTAGTGAACATGCAAGAGAATATTTCTTGTTTGCTGCTGGAGCTGCCGCAGCGCGAGATCGGCGGCCAACTGCCCTCCTTTGAAGAACTGGAAGCTATTGCGGCGCATTGTCGTAAACGCGGGATAAAGCTGCATCTGGACGGAGCGAGATTGTTCGAAATTTTACCGTATTACGGCAAGTCGGCAGCGGAAGTCTGCGCTTTGTTCGACAGTGTGTATGTATCGTTCTACAAAGGCATAGGGGGAATTGCAGGGGCTATCTTAGCCGGCGGAGAGGCGTTTACCGAGAAGTCCAAGATCTGGAAGAGACGCCATGGCGGCGATCTCATCAGCCTGTATCCTTACATTGTAAGCAGCGATTATTATTTCGAGCAGCGAGTAGGAAAGATGGGGCATTATCACGAGTCGGCGGTGGAGCTGGCGAAGCTGTACAACGAATGCGAAGGTCTGAAGACGGTCCCGGAATTGCCGGTATCGAATATGTTCCATGTTCACTCCGCGATTCCGAAGGACAAATTGGAACCGATCTTCTTAGAGCTTTATAAGGAGAGCGGAATTGGACTTACCCGGTATATTAATGTCATTAATGATTCATTAAGCGGCTACGAGGTTAGTCTTGGCGATCGCTATGATAACGTTCCTAAGGCGCAGCTAAAGGAAGCGTTTGAGCTGTTGAAACAGAAATTGAAAGCGATCGGCGTCGAATAGGCAACATAGCAGTGAATAAGAAGACAGGCTGTCCAATTTGGGCGGCCTGTCTTCGTTCTTAGCGCGGTATATTTGCTAACAGCTTATGGCAAAATATGAAATACGATCAAGTCAGAAGCGAATGTTGAGGTGCGCCATGGAGTTCTTCCTTCGATTATTTAAATTTCTCAATCGCCGCCAAATTCAGTCCTTCAAGTCAATGAAAGAGGACCACACCCCTGCACGAGGTCAATTGCAAATCAGCTTGAAGGTGAATGTCGATTCGATTCGTGCGATTTTCAGCAAAGCACCTGATCTTGTTATTCGTTCATTCTACTATAAGCAAACGGAGAGTCAGGCCGTTCTTGTCTATTTATCG
This sequence comes from Paenibacillus rhizoryzae, assembly GCF_059686995.1. Taxonomy (NCBI): domain Bacteria; kingdom Bacillati; phylum Bacillota; class Bacilli; order Caryophanales; family Paenibacillaceae; genus Paenibacillus; species Paenibacillus rhizoryzae. Next base: position 896,225 of record NZ_JCAALT010000001.1, read on the forward strand.
GGATTGGCTGACAAGAATTCCATCAACAATAACGTGCTGAATCAATTGATGTTTGAAACGGTTGAAACAAGCAATGGAATGAGTGGAAAAGGCGTGCTGCCGTTGCTTCCTGTCACGCTTGGCGATATTAACACGCTGAGCACTCTGAAGCATGTCGAGACCGCTGTTCTGCAAGGCCAAAGCGTGTTTATCATGGATGGTCAGGAGAAGGCGTATGCTTTTGATACGCAAGGATGGCCGCAGCGCGCAATTACCGATTCGCAGATTGAGGCTTCCCTTAAAGGGGCTCACCAAGGGTTTATTGAGACTGCAGGACTAAATATCGCCCTCATCCGCCGCTACATTAGCAGCAGAGAGCTGAAGATTAAAGAGCTGAACATCGGTGCCAGAGTACCATGTAAAATATCGATGCTCTATCTAGAGGATGTCACCCATCCTGATTTAATACAGGAGATGGAGAAACGATTAACATCATTAAATGTGGACTGTATCTTGAATACCGGTGAGTTGGCGGAGTTAATCGAAGATAATCCGTTTTCGCTGCTTCCGCAATTTATTACGACTGAACGGCCAGATACCGCCGCCTCGCAAATTTTGCAGGGGCGCATCTGTGTTGTCGTCGATCGCTCATCAAGTGTACTAATTGCTCCTGCCAGCATCGCTGCATTCTTTCAAGGCATTGATGATTACAGTATACGCTGGCCGATTGCCACGTTTCTGCGTCTATTGCGATTTTTTGCTTGTATCATTGCAGCCTTCTTGCCGGGTATCTATATTGCCTGTATTTCGTTTAATCATGAAGTGATACCGCTTGACCTGATCCTTTCCATCGGTCAATTTAGAGCAGCAGTACCGTTTCCACCTGTTATCGAAGCGTTTATGATGGAAATTATGCTTGAGATGCTTCGGGAAGCCGGTGTTCGTCTGCCCGCACCGGTTGGTCAAACGGTAGGCATTGTAGGCGGTATCGTTATCGGACAAGCAGCCGTACAAGCCGGGATCGTAAGTAATCTGATGGTAGTCGTCGTTTCGTCGACCGCTGTTGCTTCGTTTATTTTGCCCAATTACGATATGGCGGCATCGATCAGGCTCATCCGATTTCCTGTGATGATTATCGCCTCCATGTTCGGCATGATTGGAATTATTGCTGCATTTATGGTCCTCGTCGCACATTTGATCACTTTGAAATCACTTGGTGAACCGTACACTGCACCTTTAGCTCCTATGCGTTTCGGAGATTGGAAGGATGTGTTTATTCGGCTTCCCTTATGGAATATGCTGAAGCGTCCGACGAGCGTGCGATCGCTGCAGAAGAACAGAATGGGTTTAAACCGCCTTGAAGGTGATGAGGAATGACTGGATGGAGCTTAACTGCTAACAAAACAAATTCCATAACGCTGCTGCAGTTTATTCTGATCATCCACAGCATGCAGCTCGGCGTAGGCGTCATATCAATGCCTCGCGATCTTGCGCTGACCGGAGGAACGGATGGATGGATCGCTTTATTGATCGGATATGCTGCGTCGATCATTGCCAGCATCTTGATCGTTCAGATCATGAAGAAATACCCGAATGGGACGATCATCGATCTGCTCACCCACTATTTTGGCAGATTTGTCGGATATGTAATGACACTCGTATTTGGCGTTTACATGTGTTTGTTTGCCTATTTGATACTCGATCGAATGGTTTTGCTGATTCGCAGTTGGATCATGCAGCAGTCGCAGGATTATGTATTGATGCTTCTGTTTGTTGTCCCTGCCTATATGATCGTAAAAGGCGGCGTTCGTACAATAGGCAGATACTCGGAAATTGTGGTCATGTGTTCTTTATGGATGCCGCTTGTCTTATTAAGTCTGTTAAACGATGCTCATTGGCTAAACCTGCTACCAGTTCTTAAAGAAGGGTGGATACCGGTGCTGAGGACCGTGAATACGACCGTCATTTCTTTCATGGGATTTGAAGCAACGTTCTTTATCTACCCGCATCTGGAAAATAAAAAGAAAGCCATATTTGGCGTCGTGATCGCGAACACGTTAACTTTAATTGTTTATTTGTACGTGACTATCCTTTGCTTCGTTGTTTACAGTCCAGATGAAATTCAATTCTTTAACGATACAATGCTTACCGTTGTCAAGGTCATCGAATACCGCTTTCTGGAACGATTCGATATCGTGATGTTGACTTGTTACTTACTCGTGATATCCAAAACCTGGATACCAGCACTTTATATGACGGTGTACTGCACCAAACGATTGTTTCATATCGGAAAAATAGGTAAGCATCTTGTCATACTGCTTACTGGGATGGTAGTGGTTACCTTAATATGGGAACCGGGCTGGAATGGCAGTACGAAGGCGATCCATTATTTCAGTTATTTCGGGATGGTAATGGTTTATCTCTTCCCAATAAGTTTGTGGGCTGTTTTGTCTGTCATGACGCGCTTTCCAAGGTGGCAAAAATGAACCGGTTCTCTCGCATGACATTACTGTTTCTTCTGATGGCATTCGTCCTAACAAGCTGCAAAGACCGCGTTGATCTTGAGAACATTACGCTTGTGCTCATGATGGGCGTCGATTTGGACGAGGATAACAACCTGGTGATCTTCTCCTCTTCTCCTGTCTTCAGCAAGGAAGCGAAGAAGAAGAATGAGACGACGAAAGTAAAAGCGATCACCGGCCGTCAAGCTAGAGGAGAGCTGGAAGCACGCGTATCTGCGCTCGTCAGCAATGGGAAGCTTCAAAATATCCTGATCGGCAAAAAGGTGCTCCAGCACGAAGGATGGATGAATCTGCTTGATGTTTTTTTTCGTGATTCTAAATCCAGAATCAATGCAAGATTGATCGCAGTCGATGGACCTGTCGAAGAGGTTATGTTTTTTACGCCAGAGGACAAACGCAGGCTTCCTCTCCATATTGCGAAGCTTGTCGATACCGCGCACATGCGCAATCTCGTTGAATTGACGACTCTTTTTGATTTTGTTCGGCTTGTCTTTGAGAAAGGGGTCACACCTTATATGACGGAGCTGCACAAAACGCAAAAAGAGGTAGTGGTCACGGGAACGGCGCTGCTGGATGACAAAGGAATCTATCGAGGATCTCTTGATCTTATGGAGAACGAACTGTTGCAGATTTTACAGCATGAGAAGCTGGCGGATTTAACGCTGACCGTTATTTTGCCTGATGTAGAGCATAAAAAGTCGATTTTTGAGACAAGAGCAATAAGCTTTTACATTACGCAAGTAATGCGGAAAGTGATGGTTTCTTATACAGACAATCATTTTCGTTTCGATATCCGTTTAAAGCTGCCTATTCATTTGACGGAACAGATGTTTCGGCTTAATGCAGAGAAACATGCGAAAGAGCTTGAAACGATGATTAATAAACAGTTAGAGCTGGAATTGACGAAACTGGTCAAGAAAATCCAAAAGAACAAATTGGAACCGATCGGACTTGGGCTATATGCAAGGGCTTTTCAATACTCGAATTGGAAAAAGGTTCAGAACGACTGGGGCGGCGCTTTTGCGAAAGCGGAGGTCAACATTCATGTCGATACGAGCATTAAAGATCATGGTGAGATCAATTAGTTGAAGAGGATACCCAAGCGGGGAGGCCGCGAGTGCGGCGCGTTCATAACTTGCTTGGGTATTTGCGTGAAATGATTGAGTTGTAAGGCGTCTAACGCTATAATATAACGAGAAAAAAGTCTAACAGAAAAGGTGTCATTCATGAGTATATTAAACGTAGAACGACTGAGCCACGGGTTCGGTGACCGTGCTATCTTCAACGATGTTTCTTTCCGCTTGCTTAAGGGAGAGCATATTGGACTTATCGGTGCGAACGGCGAAGGTAAATCCACTTTCATGAACATCATAACGGGCAAACTGCAGCCCGATGACGGGAAAGTCGAATGGTCCAAGCGGATGCGCGTCGGTTATCTCGACCAGCATGCCGTACTGAACAAAGGCATGACGATCCGTGACGTGCTGAAGGGCGCTTTCCAATACTTGTTCGACATGGAACAAGAAATGAACGACATGTACGGAAGAATGGGCGACGTTACGCCTGAAGAGCTGGATCAGATGCTCGAGGACGTTGGGACGATTCAAGACACGCTCACGAATCAGGATTTCTACATGATCGATGCCAAGATTGAGGAAACGGCAAGAGGCCTCGGTCTGACGGATATCGGTCTGGACAAAGATGTAAACGATCTTAGCGGCGGTCAGCGTACGAAAGTACTTCTTTCTAAGCTGCTTCTGGAGAAACCGGATATCCTGCTATTGGATGAGCCGACGAACTATCTCGATGAACAGCATATCGAGTGGCTGAAACGTTACCTGCAGGAGTATGAGAATGCCTTCATCCTCATCTCCCATGACATTCCATTCTTGGATAGCGTCATCAACTTGATCTATCACATGGAAAATCAAGAGCTGAACCGTTATGTTGGCGACTACTCGCATTTCCAGCAAGTCCATGAGATGAAGAAACAACAGCTGGAGTCCGCTTTTAAACGTCAGCAGCAAGAGATTGCAGACTTGAAGGATTTCGTCGCACGCAATAAAGCAAGTGTTGCGACGCGTAATATGGCGATGTCCAGACAGAAGAAGCTGGATAAGATGGACGTGATTGAGCTGGCGAAGGAGAAGCCGAAGCCGCAATTCAACTTCAAGGATGCCAGAGCTTCAAGCAAGCTGATCTTCGAAGCGAATAATCTCGTCATCGGATACGACACGCCGCTCTCCAGACCGCTTGATCTGCTTATGGAACGCGGTCAGAAGATTGCGCTGGTCGGGGCAAACGGGATTGGGAAGACGACGCTTCTGCGCAGCATTCTTGGCGAAATCACGCCGATTTCCGGTACGGTACAGCGCGGCGATATCTTGTCGATCGGTTACTTCGAGCAAGAGGCGAAGGATGCCAATTACAACACTTGTATCGATGAGATTTGGAACGAGTTCCCTTCCTTGAATCAATTCGAGGTGCGTGCCGCACTGGCGAAATGCGGATTGACGACGAAGCATATCGAGAGCAAAATCGCGGTATTGAGCGGCGGCGAGAAAGCGAAAGTACGTCTGTGCAAGCTGATCAACCGCGAAACAAACCTGCTCGTACTCGATGAGCCTACGAACCATTTGGACGTGGACGCGAAGGAAGAGCTTAAGCGCGCGCTGAGAGCTTATAAAGGAAGCATTCTTCTTATTTCCCACGAACCTGAATTTTACCGCGATGTCGTAACCGAAACGTGGAATTGCGAATCGTGGACGACGAAAGTATTCTAATTGGCCTTGCATATGTAGAGAAGCGAAAGCCGCTCCCAGCAGTCATTAATGGCTGTTTGGAGGGGCTTTGTCGTTGTTTGACGAAATGCCCAGTAATTACAAAAGGACAAATCCCGACTGAACCACCTGAAAAACGGATCTCACTGCGAACTACTATCTGAGGCAGGGCAGGATAGGAAGAGGTTGGGAGACAAATAGCATGAAACCGATTAGCAAAGAGAGATCCACACTTCGAATGTCGTGGAAAAGGATAGGAATAGCAGCTATACTGACAAGCATCTTAGTCATTGCTTTGGGGTGGGCCGTATTCGGTGCACTGGTTAACAAGCAGGATATTACCCTGTTGGCAAAGCCGCTTCCGGCGGCAACGATCATCTATGACCAAGATGGAAAAGAAGCAAGCCGAATATCACTCAATACGATTGAACCTGTTAAATTCGAGCTTTTGCCGAAAAATCTCATTGATGCGGTAGTCGCAGTCGAAGATAAACGTTTCTTCGAGCATGAAGGGACAGACGTATGGGGCATCGGTCGTGCGCTCTTTACCAACCTGACTAACGGAAAGACGGTACAGGGAGCAAGCACGATTACTCAGCAATTGGCCAAGAACGTCTTCCTGACCCAAGATCGAACCTGGAGCAGGAAATGGAACGAAGTGCTGTTATCCAAAAAAATCGAGGGGAAATACGATAAGCAGCAGATTATGGAGATGTATCTTAACCAGATCTATTTTGGAGAAGGCGCTTGGGGAATTAAAAGGGCGGCAGAGACTTACTTCAGTAAGAAGGTAGAGAATCTGACACTATCGGAGTCTGCGCTGCTGGCGGGTATCATCAGAGCACCTTCGGCCCTTTCGCCATTCAAGCATCTCGCTAAAGCTAAGGAGCGCCGGAATCTTGTCCTTCAGCTCATGAAGGATCAAGGGAAGATAAGTCCAGCAACGTATGAGAAAACGATCCTTGAACCGATTCATCTCGGAAGCGCCAAGCCAAACCGCGGAGAAGGCATCAAATATCCGTATTATGTGGATCAACTGATTCGAGAAGCGTCCGCCCTGTACGGTTTGACCGAGAATGAAATCCTGCACGGAGGACTACGAATCCAGACTACATTGGACACGCGCATGCAGCAGGCTGCTGAAAAGGTTTATTCGGAGAACTCGGTGTTTCCGAGCAGCGGTGCCGACCAGCTTATTCAAAGCGGTGCGGTATTGGTAGATCCGCGTGATGGCGGGATTAAAGCGCTTGTTGGCGGAAGAGGGCAGCAGCCGTTTCGTGGGTTTAACCGCGCCGTGCAGCTGAAGCGCCAGCCCGGCTCCACGATGAAGCCGATATCGGTGTATACGCCGGCTTTCGAACAAGGCTATCGTCCCGAGGATACACTGCTTGATGAGCCGGTCGCGTTCGGAAGTTATGAACCGAAAAATGCAGGCGGGGGCTACCACGGAGAAGTATCGATCTACGAAGCGATCGTTAATTCCTACAATATCCCGGCCGTGCGGTTATTGAATGAGATGGGAATTGATGCCGGGATGGAGGTTGCAGAGCGCTTCGGGATCGAGCTCAAGGATGAGGATCGAACACTCGGACTCGCACTTGGCGGGCTACAAGAAGGCGTTTCGCCGCTTGCAATGGCTGAAGCTTTCGGGGTATTCGCCAATGACGGAACTCGCATACCTGCGCATTCCATTCTTACCATCGAGTCGGCGGACGGAGAAGTGTTGGCGGAAGCCGCTGAGGATGCTGGAGTGAAGACCACCGAGCCTTACGTTGCGCGTACCATGACTCAAATGCTTGAAGGTGTCGTAGAGGAAGGAACGGGGAAGGCGGCAGCCCTTGCAGGCCGGCCTGTCGCTGGGAAAACAGGCACAACCGAAATGCCTGGTACCGGAGGCGAAGGAATCAAAGACAACTGGTTTGTCGGCTACACCCCGCAGCTCGTTGGAGCTGTTTGGCTCGGGTATGATCATACCGATGCGCAGCATTATCTGACTACAACTTCAAAGGCAGCAGCGGCAGTTTTCCATGAGTTGATGGGCGAGGCGCTTAAAGGCGAACCGATACTTGCATTCCCGAAAGCGGCTGGCGGCGGCACGAAGAAACCCGGTAAACCGCCGAAAGCTGACAAAGGAGACAAGGAGAATAAGCCAGGAGATAAGGGGAATAAAGGTCCGGGACATAAAGGACCTGATGATAAAGGTCCTAAGAAAGACCACGGCAAGAAAGGTGAGGGTCGACCACCGAAGGGGCACAACAAGCATGGTGGACCGAAAGATCAGGATTAAATAGGATCATCTTATCCACAACGAAGGCTGCCGGACAATAAATCCGGCAGCCTTCGTTTGGCTCCTAACCAATATCTTCAGCAAGTAACTGCTGCGCCACGATATAACCCGATCCGCCGTTAATGCCATGTCCCGGCCAGGTGGCTGCTCCCAGCATGTACAGATTCGGAATCGCCGTACGATGGCTCGGTTGCGATGGCAGCGGTCTGAACAAGTAGCTTTGTGCGAAATCGTGGGAACCGCCGTAAGGGTCGCCAGGTCCGGAATTCGGATTAAAGCGGGCGATGGTGTCCGGCGTTACGACGGATTTGCCAATAATAGCGTCCGGAATATTCGGAATATGTTTGCCGACTACGGCAATTACGCGTTCCGCGAATCGTTCGGTAAGCTCATGCGTCCAAGTACCGTCGCCAACATCAATCAAACCGGCTGCATCGCCGCGGGGGCGACAAGGTACCTCAAGAACTTGGAGGCGCATAATCGCTTTGCCAGCCGGTGCTCTGGTGGGATCAAGATTGGTCGAGCAATCCACCGTGAAAGTCGGTTTGGCCGGAAGCAGATCAGCCATCCCTTGTGCGATAGCTTGAGTGAAACCGTCAAGCCCATCCGTTAAGTGTGGCTGGCCAACGCGATTGAAGCGAACATCCGGCCACTTCGGCGCTTCTCGGAGTGCGAGATGGATCTGAACGCAGCCTCTTCCATAACGGAATCGCTTCGCTTCGCTGCTGATGCCTTGGCTGACTTCGTCATCCGACAAGAGCGACAGGAACAGCTGATCCGGTCCGGTTGAGGCGACGACAGCATGCTTAGCGTGGAACTCTTCTCCATCAGCCGTGCGTACGCCGACAGCTTTTCCATGCTTAACGATGACCTTCTTGACCATCGTTCCGGTAATGATTTTGCCGCCTTGATCTTGGACCAACCGAGACAAAGAGAGCGCAAGCTGCTCGCTTCCACCTACTGGGATCGGCATCCCGCCGCCCATTAGCGCCATCGAAGTGAGCGGCACCCAGATCCCGCTGCCAATTTCGTCGGGTGTTCGTCCTAAATGCGTGACCCACGAAGCCAACATGGCGCGCGTGACCGGCGATTGGAACTCGCTTACGACATTACGAGCGGTCGAGAAGAGGGAAGGGGCGAATGTCGTTAAGCTTTTGCCTCCAACTCGTTTGTCATAGAGCAATTTATGAATAATTTCGGTAGCCTGCTGACTGGATAAGTCTAAGTTGAAAAGCTCGAATACATCGCCGGCATATGGAGCAAAGGCTTCGAACATGCGGCCAAGCACAGCCCCGTCACCGGGAGCTAGCCGTTCGGCTTCGCGGGCAAGCTCTTCCGCGGAACGAGCGAAGACGGCGGTTTCCCCGTTTTCCATCGATACACCTGTGGGGAGATCCGTATTCACATAATGGAGTCCCCGCGCTTCAAGCTCATTCTTAAAATCCGCATATGCAGGGCCTGTCAGGAAAAGAGGGTGCGCAGCAGCGTATACATCATGCTTAAACCCCGGCAATGTGAGTTCTTCCGTACGCAAAAATCCGCCCGGACGATCGTTCTTCTCCAGCAATAGGACGCTTCTTCCGGCCCGTGTCAAGTAAGCGGCTGCGATGAGCGCGTTGTGGCCGCTGCCAATCATAATGACATCATACTTGTTCAATGACGATCCCCCTTCCAAGACTAACTGCCAGTTCCAGTTTAACGTATACGGGAGAGCAATTAGTGGCGCATATTGTCGTCTATACCAAAAATTTTCTAAAGATTTTTTGTGCATTTGATTAAGCTGGAATACCCATCAATTGACCGTTATTTCTAGTCATTTCATTGACGCACCAAATGTTCCTTTATATATTTATTGAGGGGGTGCGTGAGTGATGGTCATACGCAGTAGACTGAAAGAAGTTATGGAGAAACATGATCCTAAATTATCGATTCGTAAGCTAGCGAAAGAGGTCAATTATCATTTTGATTCGATTCGCCGCATGTATAAAGATGAGATGGTCCAATATCCGCGGGATTTGCTGCTTAAACTCTGTTTATATTTTGATGTGCAGCCTGGGGATCTGATTGGAATTGAACAGGGAAATGAGCGTATGGACGAGCTTAATTGACTAGATTCTATGGTCATGTTATAATTGCGATGACAAGAATTTATGGTCAAAGAGAGCGGGAAACAAGCAAATGGGTATATTTATTCAATTAAACAAGCGTACTGGAGAAACAAAGTCCCACAGGAATCAAGCAAGAAAGCAGGGGCGTATTCCGGCCGTGTTGTATGGTATTGGTAAAGATACTTTATCTCTGGAAGTGAAAGAAACGGAAATGCTGGAAATTTTGAGAAGCAATCCGCGTGCTATTCTGCAAGCTACTACGCCTGATGAGAAAGTGATGCCGATTAAAGTGCAGCACATTCAACGGGAAGTCATGACGGGCAAACTGCTCCATATTGATTTTCATCATGTAAACATGACGGAAAGCATGGACAGCAAAGTGACCATTCACTTCGCAGGCGAAGCGATTGGCGTGAAAGCCGGCGGCACATTGACAGTCATCCTACATGAAGTTGAAGTTCGCTGCATGCCCGGTGATTTGCCTACAACGATGGAAGTAGACATCAGCAACCTTGATGGCGGCGATCAACTACTCGTATCGGATTTGATCTTCCAGGCAGGAATCGAAGTATTGACTGATCCGAAGACAGTCATGATTCAGATCAAAAAGGTTCATGAGGAAATCGCATAATCGAACGCACACGATTGAACATATAAAACCTTTCAGCTTCTGCTGAGAGGTTTTTGTTTGTATAGGGGATTTTCTGCTTGCTTTAGTTAGATATTTAGAATATTATCTAAATATCTAATGCGGTGTTCCATTATGAGGAGTGACACTTACGTGAACGACGCTTTCAAGGCGTTGTCCGATCCGACTCGCCGTCAGATTCTGCAGTATCTCAAGGAACAGGATTTATCCGCCGGACAAATCGCCGATTATTTTCAAATATCAAAGCCGAGTATCTCTCACCATTTAAACCTGCTCAAACAAGCCAAACTAGTTACGGAGGAGCGGCAAGGTCAGAATCGGGTGTACTCGCTGAATATGACTGTCGTCCAAGAAGCCATGGGCTGGTTCCTCGGCATGCTCGGAACGAAAGGAGATTCAACCAACCATGAATGAATCAACCGGACAACCTCCATTATGGACACGGCAAGATTGGCTGCTGTTAGCTGTTAATGCGGCGATTTATGTCATCGTATTTGTCGTGTTCAATCACCGATTGCCGGGAGTCGTAGGTACTCATTACAGCCTTAGCGGTGAGCAGAATGGCTGGATGACCAAAGCCAACATGTGGCTCGTATACGCTGGAATTGGTGTCGCGCTCCCAGCTATATTATCCGTTTTGCGATATGCGGATCCGCGTCGACAGAACTATACCCGGTTCAGCGGTTATTATATGTTGTTGCGATGGGCCATAAGTCTGTTTTTGCATGGTGCTTTCGTGCTGATGATGCTGCAAAATCTCAACTATGATTTGCCGTTCGTCAACATTGTATTCGGAGGAATGGGCATCCTATGGATGATCATGGGTAATCGAATGGGGCAGCTGCGCAGCAATTTCTTCGTCGGTATCAAGACCCCTTGGGCGATCTCCGACGAGAACAACTGGCGCAGCACACATCGGCTCGGAGCACGATTATGGTTCCTCGCGGGCATACTATTGTTCGCAGGCGCGTGGCTGTTCTCGGATCGTTGGCTTATTATTGACTTGATCTTTTGCATTGTGATCAGCTCATTCGTACCGTACTTGTACTCCTACTTGTTGTTTGTTCGATCTAAGAAGCGCCAATAATACGTTGTATCCAGAGAATCCGCGGAATCCGCGGATTTTTTGGTGTGCATGCCATCTCGTGCAGAGGAGAACAATATGTATTTGGATTGAGGGGCTAAAAAAATAAAAGACCCAGTACATCAGGCCTTTTGGAAGTTATTCAAACCATTAGTTGCCCCACTGCCACCAGCCGTTGCCGTTGTTTTGCCAACCGCCGTCGCCGCCCGAACCATTGCTGCCACGCGAACCATTGCTGCCACGCGAACCATTGCTGCCTCGTGAACCGTGGCTACCATGTGAACCATGGCTGCCATGCGAACCGTTGCTGCCATGCGAGCCATGGCTGCCATGGGAACCATCGCTTCCGTGCGAACCGTTGCTGCCATGCGAGCCATGGCTGCCATGGGAACCATCGCTTCCGTGCGAACCGTTGCTGCCACGCGAACCATTGCTGCCCCGTGATCCGTTGCTGCCACGCGAACCATTGCTGCCCCGTGATCCGTTGCTGCCGCGCGAACCATTGCTGCCGCGCGAACCGTTACTTCCTCCCGATCGTGCCATTCTATCAACTCCTTTATATTAGGATCTTAATAAAATATGCTGCGAATCTATCAAATGCTATAGTTGAATGCTCATTTACTAGATAAAGGTCGAGTTTGGATCGATCGGAACCGGAGCATTTGTAAATGCATCCTTTTGAAATGTTGCTTATACCATGCAGCGAATCCTACTCGAAGACCGTCTAATAAGGTGGAGGTGGTTATCCAGTGAAGCCGGCCGGCATACAGAACAAAGAACAATTCTCGAAAGACCCTGCAGAAGCGCTCGAACAGCTCATGGAACGATACGGTGCGATCGTCATGCGTACCGCCTATTTCTATACAGGTGATCGGCATCTTGCAGAGGATATCAGTCAGGAAGTATTTCTAAGAAGCTATCGTAAATGGGAATCTTTCCGCGGAGAGAGCTCCATTAAGACCTGGTTGTCGACCATTACGATTAACGTCTGCAGAGATAAAATGGGGGTTCGCATGTTCACCGAGCAGCCCACCGATCCGAGCCAGATGGAGCGAGGTCGAACCGTTAGTGTCGAGGATGAAGCACTTGAAAGGTTAAAGAAAAGCGAGGTGCTGCAATACTTGCTCCGCTTACCTTTGCCGTTTCAAGAAGCGCTGTATCTATATTACTATCTGGATCTCAGCACCAAGGAAATCGCAGATGCGACTTCGTCACCGGAGGGTACTGTACGTAACAGGCTTCACCGGGCAAGAGAAGCGCTAGCTAAGCTAATTATGAAGGAGGAATCGGCAGATGACAGATGTAGATAATCAATTGCGCCAGCACCTTGGGGAAGAATCGGATGCTATCCTGTTCTCCGAAATGGAACTGAGTGACCAAATAAAGCAGAACATTCGGCAAAGAGCAGCTGCTCAGAAGAAGAACCGAAAATTCTTTTTCCCGAAAATGTGGACGATGGGAATCTCGGCAGCAGTTGTAATCATCGCACTATTCGTGATTATTGGGCAGCAGAACCCGAGCTCGAATACAGCCGATAACGTACCGTCAACCAATCAAGGAACCAGCGGTTCGCAGTTGTCTCAATTGATCACTACGCCGGTAAGCACGATAGAAGAAGCGAAGGCATTCTTCGGACCAAGTCTGCTAGTACCGGATAGCGTACCGGAAGGCTACTCGCTTAAGGAAATTGTAACCGTGGGGATGAAGGATGAACCGGCAAGAGATGTGATCTTCACTTATGTGTCTGGGGAGAAAACAGTGACATTCGCCGTGAGCCGCATGGAGGCCACGTTCCCGGTTGATCTGTTCCAGCCTACGCAAGTGAGTGGTAGAGACGGATTTGTATTTGAACAGCCTGAGCTCGTCGAGTTGTATTGGCTTGTAGACGATATTCAGTACTCCATTACCGGCCCAATGTCGGCGGTAGAAGCAATGAAGATGGCTGAATCGGTAAAATAAAAACAAGGGCTGCCATAGAGGCGGCCCTTGTTTTAGTTCTTCCATCCATTCGCGATGATCAAACTTAGACTATCATAGAAGAAATCATCAACCGTTATGGGAACTGCATCTCAATATTCCCGTATCAGATATTGGGAACTTAGTTCAACACAAACAGGAGGCGAGTACATTGCATTTATATTTCAGAGACAATTTCTTCAATTCGGGTGAAACGGAAATTCTTAATGATCAAGAAGCCAATGTCGGTCGGCTGGACTTGAAGAGTGCTTTCGGCTCTGCGATAGACGTGTATGGGCAAAATAATCAGCTGCTGTGTGCCGGAAGCTTTCCTTTCTTATCCGGTAAATGGGAGGTTAGCGATGCGAATGGAGAACAGTTAGGCGTGCTGAGAAGCCGGTTTACTTTCTTCTCGAAGAAATTCACCTACGAAACGGAAGGGCGGGGCAGCTACGAGATCATTTCGCCGGCATTTTCCAAAGAATACGATATTACCGATGAATCCGGCGCGCTGGTTGCCCGTTTCGAGCAAGTGAACGGATGGTTTTCCTCAGGCGCATTTCAGTTGAACAATCAAAGCGAATACCTGGACTCCTATGAGCTGGTGGCCGTAATAATGGGCATGCATGCGATTCAGAAAAGGCAACGGGCGGCAAGTAGTGCAAACACTTAAAAAGGTTGCGATCAGGCCACATTGGATATTTATTCCGATGTGGCTTTGTGCTGACTGTAGAATCGACAAGCTGGGAAAAATTATTCTTTACTGATCGTTCCCGAAATGATAAGATCACTAAAGAGCAAAGGCGAAACGATCGAATCCTTTTTTTTAGACCATTCGAGAATGATCGTTCCCAAAAAAACAAAATAACAACGGGAGGTTAAATACATGAGTAAACCCATTACAGTAGGTAATGCACCGCTCGAACAGCTGTCTGTTACAGCCGAAAAGAAGTCACTGATCAACGAGCATTTTGTAACGTTCATGCTTGGTTTTACCGTCGTATTGGTAATTATGAACACGATGATGTTCAACTTGGCGCTTCCTAAGGTAGCGGAGCAATTTTCACTCGCCACTTCAACTGCTTCATGGATCGTGACCGGTTATTCGATCGTTTTTGCCATTTCGTCGATTACCTATAGTCGATTATCCGACATTCTATCGATTCGCGCTTTATTCATTGTTGCATTGATCTCCATTGGCGGAGGCTCGCTAATAGGTCTATTTAGCGACGGATTCGGTGTGCTGCTTGTGGCCAGACTCATTCAAGCGTCAGGTGCAGGTGCAATCCCATCACTTGGTATCGTGCTTATAACTCGTTATATCCCATTGTCACGCCGAGGCAGAGCGATGTCGATCATGCTGGCCGCAACATCTCTTGGTTTAGGACTTGGCCCTGTAATCGGCGGGTCTGTCGTGCAATATTTGGGCTGGCATTTCCTATTCGTAATTACCGGTATCACCTTGCTGCTCATTCCGATTTTCCTGCGGATGCTGCCTACCGAGATAGCAGCAGGCGGATCATTTGATGTGCTTGGCGCCTTACTAATCGGGATTGGAACAACATCATTACTGTTATTCTTAACGTCGAAGAGCTTGTTAGCACTTGTCATCGGCTTACTTGCAATCGTATTGTTTACGCTGAGAATCCGTACGGCGAAGAATCCATTTGTGCTGCCTGTGCTTTTCCGTAATAAAGCTTTCTTGGCATTAGGAGCAGTAGCTATAGGAGCCTATATCGTTAGCTTCGGCTTCTTGTTCCTTGCACCGCAAATGTTATCTCACATTTACGGGTTGACGCCGGGAGCATCTGGTTTAGTATTGTTCCCTGGTGCTTTGCTGGCTATGCTTGTTTCAAACCGAGTAGGTCGCATCATTGACCGGTACGGCAATGGAGCATTGATACGTTATATACCTTGGCTGCTCCTAATCTCAGTCGTAATGTTGGCCTTGTTCGCAACACATTCCTTTTATGCCCTTGGTGCTATCTTTATCTTATTGAGCGTCTGCTTCTCAGCCATCTCCAGCTCGGTGTCAAACGAGATGTCAAGATTGCTCCCGAAAGAACAAATCGGCTCCGGAATGGGACTATTTCAATTAATGCAATATATTAGCGGGGCTTTCAGTGTCGCGATCTCGGCCAGCGCGCTTGCTTGGCAGCATGATTTGCCGCAAGTCCGTGCGTTCGATAATATAATCTGGGGTATGGTATTCGTAGCCATGCTTTCGATCGCCAGTGCATTTGTGTACCGCTGGTTAAAGAAGAGAAATACGAATGTAGACGTGAACACCCAGAATTAATAATAGGGGATTCTACAGCCCCAAATCCAAAAGCAACTGACTTGTAATCACAGGTTCAGTTGCTTTTTTTATTGCTGCAAGCAACCTTATCCTTCGTAAGAATCAGCATATTTTTGCCGAATAATGGGGGAAGATAAGGCTAACGAACTTTTCAATAGGAGGCGCTTATTCAGTGAAGGGGTTCAGGAAATGGATACAACGCACACCTGCGTATCCAACTACACCGGAGGATCATTCTGAAGCTGAAGAGTGCACAAATTTAACTTCGGATTTAGAACAAAATGAATTGATTTTCAAAAGGATCTTCGACAAGAGCTCTGATATCGTATTCCGCACGATCCAGTCGGCTGGCCAAAATCAATGGATTGTCATCTTCTTCGCTTGTTCAGTAGAAGAGGAACTGATTGATAAGCATATTTTGCAGCCATTGATTGCCAGAAATAACTATCATGAGCAGGGCATTGGACAAGCCGAAGCTTTGGATGATCACATGATAACCGCTGCGAAAACATACATAACCTCAAGCGTTTCGGAAATTGTTAACCACCTATTGGACAGTCATGCAATCGTGCTTACGAGAGCGGATAGCCGGGCCATGATGATTAAGGTAAAGGGCTCAAAACAGCGCAGCCTGGAGGAGCCTTCTTCCGAGCCGGTCATTCGCGGTCCGAGGGATGGATTCATCGAAAGCATTTCAACGAATATAGGGTTAGTTCGATCCAGGTTGAAAACGCCGCGGCTCAAGATGGAATCTATAACGATCGGGGAATTAACTCAAACCACAGTAGTCATCAGTTATATAAAGGGTATTGCTGAAGACTCCATAATAGAGGAGGTTCGGAAGCGGATAACTCGGATCAAAATCGATGGTGTAATCGATTCAGCCTATATTGAAGAATTCATCGAGGATTCTCCCTATTCTCTATTTCCGCTGGTGCATAGCACAGAACGGCCAGATGTTGTGGCTGCAGAACTGTTGGAAGGAAAAATAGCCATTCTAGTTGATACAAGTCCATTTGTATTAATAGTACCCATGACGTTTTGGACGGGGCTGCAAGCTAGCGAGGATTATTATGTCCGCTGGCCAATTGCAACCTTCGTGCGTTGGATACGATTTATATTTATCTTCATCGCCATATTTGCGCCACCGCTTTATGTTGCGGTAACGACCTTCCACCAGGAAATGATTCCAACGAATCTCGTGCTAAGCATTGCCGGCTCCAGGGAGTCTGTTCCGTTTCCTGCACTGGTTGAAGCCTTACTGATGGAAGTCATCTTTGAGGCATTGCGAGAGGCCGGGATTCGTCTGCCGAAGCAAATCGGACAAGCGGTAAGCATAGTAGGGGCATTGGTTATCGGTCAATCAGCGGTACAGGCGGGGATTATTTCGGCTCCTGTCGTCATCATCGTATCGATTACGGGCATAGCTGCGTTTACGATTCCGCGGTACAGTTTTGCAAATGGAATAAGGTTGCTGCGATTTCCGATTTTATTCCTAGCCGGAACGCTTGGTCTTTACGGTATCGTACTGGGATTTCTCGGGATTTTATTGCATCTTACAGCGCTTCGTTCTTTTGGCATCCCCTATTTTGAACCGGTTGCTCCACTTACCTTTACTAATTTGAAAGATGTGATTATCCGAGCGCCTATTTGGGCGAGAACTCATCGTCCGGCAGCAACAGGAATGAACAATCCGGTTCGTATGCCTGAGGATCAGGATCCAAGCCCTTCGCAAGGGTAACAGCTGTTCGAAAGTAAGTAGCCGGCCCGCTTGAAGTGACGGAGAAAGGGACATGAACTTGAAACTGAAACCATTCCTATACATCGGTCTAGTATGCAGTGTTTTGATGACAAGCGGTTGTTGGGATCGAACGGAAATCAACGACCTTGCATTCATTTTGGGTTCGGCATTTGACTTAACTGAGGATGGTCAATGTGTACTTTCGCTTCAATTGGCCATTCCATCTCCCGGGCTCGCGGGTACCGGTCAGCAAGAGAAGTTTTTTGTTATATCCGCTGCAGGGAGTAATGCGAACGAAGCGTTCGTGAAGCTGCAAAATCAGAGCTCCCGACGGTTATTTACCTCTCATCGCAGCGTTATCTATATTAGCGAAGCATTCGGCAGACATGGAATTAATGATATTCTTGATGTTTTCACGCATGATCCCAAGCAACGCTTGAAAACGTACATCATCATTGTGCGAGGGGGGGATGGGAAAGATCTTCTTCGCACAAGATACCCTTTTGAACAAGTTCCCACCGAAGCGGTCAAAGAAATGGAAGGTTTAGGAGGAAACATATCGGCTACGCTTCGCGACTTTTTTATAGAAGCTACAAGTGAAGGCATCAACCCTGTTATGGGCGCGATCGAGGAGGATCATCATCCCGGCTCTCTAAAAGGAAGCAAGCACGAGTTATTCGCTTTAAAGGGAACGGCTGTCTTCAAGGGGCTAAAAGTGGTCGGTTTTCTAAATCAGGAAGAGACAAGCGGTCTGCTTTGGGCTACGAATCGAATGAAAAATGGCAGAATCAATGCGATGCTACCGCAGTATGGCGGTACTGCCGGGGTAATTATATATAACGCCAAGCGTAAGATCACCTCGAAAGTAAGCGGGGATAAGATTAAAGTTAAAATCCAGGTGCAAGGCCAGGCAAGTTTAGTTGAGAATAATACCCATTTGGATGTCAGTCGACCGAATAATCTTTTAATAATCGAGAAAGAAATGGAAAAATCGATTGAATTGCAAATTCGTAAAACGCTTATTAAAATCCAAAAGACGTACAAGGTGGATAGCATTGGATTAGGACAAAACATATACCGCAACAATCCGAAAGAATGGAAGTTGCTTAAGGACCATTGGGATCAGAAGTATCCTGATGTGGAGGTATCCATTGGGGTTAAACTGAGCATTAACGGAGCTGGGATGGCCGGTGCTCCTTTACAATTACAAGAGAAGGAGATCGTAAAATGATTGTGCAAATAGCGGGATATAATCTACTTTTAGCGGTATGGGCCATTGTGAAAATGCAAGCACTGTGCAGACAGCATAAAATCAAAGAATCCGTGGTATACGGGGGGATATTGGGCATTTCCGCTATAGTAGGTTCCTTATTGATGGCACGTGTTGATGTGCCGAGCTTCACGGAACCGGCTAGGATGATTTTCGAACCGATTGGGAAAATGCTGCTAAAGCAGTGATTGCCGTGTGCTTCTTCGGATCGAATCCAACATGAGCAATAAGAGCGGTATAAGGCTTTGGTTGAAGAAGGCCAAGAGCGGGAACGTAAAGGCGAGATAGTTCAACAGCTCCGATCCATTCTTGAAGATCCATACAGAGCCAACAAGAGACATCATGCTTATCGGTAGTACGATATCACGATAATTTCGAATGCCGAAGAGATGACAAACACACAGACATAAGATAAACAAGCTAATCGATACTTTAACAAAGCAACCCATCACCCATATGGAGACAGCGACCGCCTCCAAACGTTCAAACGATCCTGTAATCCCAATATATTGGATGACGCTTAAGAAGGAATAGGTCAACTTGCCCGTCAAAGGACCGAGTAACGTTATGGTAAGCAATACAATGGCTACAATTGAAACAAAAATACAAGTAAGGGCAATTAAAGAAACTTTTCGCGCTTTATTAGGTTGATTCAAATAGGGGTAAAGCCATCCCAGTATGAAAAGTTGATTCATAAACCCGCCTGCCGGGCTGACGGCACCTTGAAGTACAGGGATTATACCATCTCCTAAAATGGGTTTTAGTTGATTCATATCTCCTTGCATCGCAGCCAAGACGAGCAGAGGAATTAAAGATGTCAAGATAATAACGCTAAGAAGCTCGTTGCATCTTGCGATCACTTCAATCCCGGTCAGAACAGCGAGCGCACAAAGGATCAAGAATGTCAGGCTACCTACAATATGCGGACTTTGCGGTAACAACAGCGTGCTTACAAACCCGACATGCTGTAACGTAATCGTTGTTATCGATACAAACCAGTAATAGATGTAATTGATTCCGATTAATGCCCCCAACCATTTACCGACGATTTTGGAGCTATACTGCGTAATCGTTAATCCCGGATAGCGTTTTCCCAGCGTAATCATCACCCAGATACTAAGGAGGCCGGTTAAACTTGCCGGGAAGAAAGAGAGCCAGGAATTTTGTTTGCCAAACATCACCATGATACCCGGAACCGTCAAGATAATCGTAGAAATGACAAAGGTAATCAGTAAAAAGCCGAGCTGGGTAGCTGAAATTTGTTCTCTAGATTGTACGTTCATCTGCTCTTCTTCTCCTGACTGACGATGATGTACCAAGTATTTACAATGACAGATGGAGATATACAAGTCATTATGTATCGTTGTATGATCATAGCGGTTGAAAATAGAGTCAGATGAATGGAGGTAAATAGAATGGAAAGACCCACTTGGCTTGTTCTGCTTGGCGGCATGATGGCATTGATTGTGGCGATGGGGATCGGCAGGTTCGCTTTTACACCCATCCTGCCGATGATGATGGATCATGGTCTGTTCAGGGCATCAGGGGCGGGTTATTTGGCTGCAAGCAATTATTTGGGTTATTTGGTCGGTGCCGTTATGCTGACGCTGATGCCGATTAGAAATCGGCCATTATGGCTGTTGGTCGGACTTTTTGCCAGTATTGCAACTACATGGGGAATGAGTATGTTCCACAACTTCGAAATATGGTTTATCCTTCGTTTCTTATCGGGACTAGCCAGCGCGGTTGTGTTTATTATCGTTTCGAGCATTGTATTGGAACGGATTTCGGCGTTGCAAACCGGAATTTTCTACGGCGGGGTAGGGACAGGAATTCTGCTTACAGGATTCGCAGTTCCTCTGTTGACTCGAAATGGCGATTGGATCGAAGCGTGGCAAGGACTGGGCTTGATTAGTCTGATTCTTGGCATTGTAGCTTGGTATTCACTTCGAGGGAAGAACTCGAGTAAGCCAGCGATCAACACTACAAATTCTCAGCAGCTTGATTCAGCCTCGTCCGTGCGAAGAATCTTGGTTTGGCTGATGATCGCCTATGGATTGGAAGGTTTAGGTTACATTGTGACCGGCACTTACCTTGTTGCTTTCGCTAAGACGGTTTCGGATATCCCGAACATGGCCCCACTTAGCTGGATGGTGGTTGGTATTGCTGCAGCGCCATCATGTTTGGCGTGGTCCCTGCTAGCTGCAAGGCTGGGAAAGAGGTGGACATTAACGATTGCTATGCTTCTGCAATCGATTGGCATTGCATTACCGGTACTTATATCGTCGACAGCTGCCATATTTATCGGGGCTTTCCTATTCGGAGCCACGTTTATGGGGATCACGACTTTGTTTGTGTCTTATGCAAAAGAGCTATATCCGCACAACAATCGCAAAATTATCGGATTGCTGACAGCTTCGTTTGGTCTGGGGCAGATGATCGGTCCGCTTATAGCCGGACTTCTGATCTCGGGACACGGTAATTATATAGCCGCTTTACTTGGTGCAGCTCTAATTGTCTTACTTGGTGCGCTGAGCCTGCCGCTCGGAATCCGTAAGCATATTCGCATCCCGATCAGTGAAAGATAAAATGACAATAAATTTTCGGGTTGATTTATTATCTACTAGAAGGTAGAATAAGCACATGAGCAAAAACACAAACACAGCAGAAGCCATTTTGGATGCCGCCGAGTCTATGGTGATGGAATCCGGATTCAACGGATTCAGCTACGCGCACATCGCCGAAAAAGTAGGAATACGTACTGCAAGTATCCATTACCATTATCCAAGTAAGGAGGATTTAGGAGAAGCGCTTATTAAGCGATACCGCGAAAGCTTTGTTGCCTTCATTGCAAGAGTGGATGGAGAATCGCCGAACAGTTATGATAAGCTGGTCAAGTTCATCGAACTGTATCGCAGCGGACCGGCCGACAATTATCGGACTTGTCTGGGTGTCATGTTATCGACGGACCTAACCTCATTATCCGATCGTGCACGCGATGGGGTTGCGGAATTCTTTGAAATCAACCTGAATTGGTTAACACAGGTTTTGGAGAATGGCCGCCAAGGGGAAAATCTTCGCTTTGAAGGTGCCGCTGTCGTGCAAGCTCATAAGTTGTTCGCCGCCGTTCAAGGCGCGCAACTCATTGCAAGAAGCTTCAGGGATATGCAGAGATACGACACCATTGCCGAAGGAATACTATCCGCTTTTAAGTAAGAGATAAGGGCGGATGTTTTTCAATACATTATCTACCTATTAATAGGTCATTAATATATTCGATGCTGAATAGGCAAGATAAAAATGATTAAGAGGAGGAATTATCACTATGCTGTACGAATTGCGCGTTTATCATATCATGCCGGGTAAAATGCAGGCGATCCAAGCTCGATTCAGAGATCATGTCATTCAACTGTTCAGTAAGCACGGGATGAAAATCACTCAGTTCTGGGAAGATGCCGATACTGAGAAAAATCAGCTGTATTATATCGTTGAGCATGAGAATATGGAGCAGCGGAACCTCAATTATGAACGATTCCGCAATGACCCCGAATGGCTCGAGTTGAGACGCGTTACGGAGGCAGATGGCGCACTGGTTGCAAAACAAGAAAGCATCTATATGAAGAACGTCGCTTTTTTTGAGAACAAGTAATAGCGGCAGTGCAGGCAGAAGTGGTCGACTAATTGGATTCGAACAGAAGAACATTAGTTGACCAGAAGTACCTGATATTGCCGTTGAAATACTATCTACTAGAAGGTAGAATGAATACATGAAGAACAGCAACTCACATTGTTGGCGTAGAGGCAGAAGTAATCATACTGATTTATCATCAAAACAAACTACCTATTAATAGGTCAAAGGAGATTAAAACAATGAACATGCAAGGTAAAGTAGTCGTTATCACAGGTGGAAGCAGCGGAATTGGCAAAGCAACAGCGATGGAGTATGTAAAACTTGGAGCGAATGTAGTGATTAACGGTCGCCGTGAAGATACTTTGATTGCGGCAGCAAAAGAGCTTGATCCTACCGGTAAACAAGTAGCAGCAGTTCCAGGTGATATCTCTGATCCTCAAGTTGCTGATCGTGTTGTCGCCGCAGCATTAGATAGATTCGGACGTGTGGACACGTTGGTCAACAATGCAGGTATCTTCCTTGCAAAACCATTTACGGAATACACGGATGAGGATTTTGCAAATGTGGTTTCGATCAATATGGGCGGTTTCTTCCAAATTACGCGCCGCGTCGCAGCCGAAATGCTGAAAACCGGCTCTGGGCACATCGTAAGCATTACTACAAGCCTTGTAGATCAACCGATCGCTGGCGTGCCTTCCATCTTAGCTTCGCTTACTAAAGGCGGCTTAAATTCCGCTACGAAGTCATTGGCTATTGAATACGCAGATAAAGGAATTCGCGTGAATGCAGTAGCACCCGGCATTATCAAAACACCAATGCATCCCGCTGACACTCATGATTTCTTGAATAAATTGCATCCAATTGGCCGAATGGGCGAATCAAGCGACATCGTCGACGCGATCCTTTACTTGGATTCAGCAAAATTCGTAACTGGGGAGATCCTACATGTAGACGGTGGACAGAACGCTGGCCGTTGATCCCCATTGAAGAAATAGACCATTATTGCGTGTCCTTATCATCAGACAATAACCAAAAAAACCAAAACGAATGGAGATTATAAACATGAAAACATTAGTCATTATTACTCATCCGAATATGGAACAATCCCGCGTGAACAATGCTTGGCGTGAAGAGTTACAAAAACACAGCGAAATCACAATTCACGAGTTATATAAAGAATATCCAGACGAAAATATCGATGTTGCGAAGGAACAAGCATTAATTGAAGCTCATGACCGGATCATTTTCCAATACCCTCTGTATTGGTACAGCACGCCGGTATTGCTGAAAAGATGGTTCGATACTGTCTTGCAATATGGCTGGGCATACGGACCGGATGGCAGCAAAACCGCAGGTAAAGAAATTGGCGTAGCCATCTCGACCTATGGTTCTGAAGCTTCTTACCAACATGATGGATCCAATCAATTTACGCTAGAAGAAATCTTGCGTCCGGTCGCTGCTCTTGCTAAGTTTATCAGCGCGAAATACTTGCCTCACTTTGCAGTAAGTGATGTGTCTAATCTCTCGGATGAACGATTAGCACAAAGCAAAGTCGATTATATCCGTCATATCAAATCGGTTCAGCCGGTTAGACAATTAGTGGGAGCAAAGTGAAACAAGTAACCATTGACGTATATTTCGATACCGTTTGTCCCTGGTGCAGAATGGGAACAACGAGTCTTCTCACAGCCTTGGAGCAATTGCCGGCTGACATGAAGGCAACGGTTCGCTGGCATGCTTTCCAGCTTAATCCAGATATTCGCCCTGAAGGGGACGATTATCGCAAAGTCATGATTGGCCGCTTAGGCGGAGTCGCCCAGTTCGAAGCACGAATGAAGCAATACAACACTACCGGTGCACAATTTGGCCTCAACTACAACATGGATCTTGTGAAATTCACGCCGAACACGACAAAATCCCATCAATTAGTTGCGATTACGCCAAAGCATCTGCAAGTGCAATTCATTGAGGCGTTGTATAGGGCTTATTTTGAAGAAGGAATTGATATCGGCAACGTGGACGAGCTTGTGCGTATCGCACTTGCAGCGAATGTAACAGATGATGCAGATGAGTTGAAAAAACGCCTGACAAGCGGTGAAGGAATGGATAAAGTAGAATCCGGTCAACGTAACGCTCAGAAGCTCGGAGTTCGGGGAGTGCCTTACTTTATCATTAACGAGAAGGTTAGCCTTTCAGGGCTGCAGTCACCTGAAGAATTCATTAATGTGATGAATCAAACCATCTAACCAGGGGGGAACTATCATGCCGATCGTAACCATTCAAGTGACCAAAGAGGGGACTACGCCAGATCGTCAGTCGATTACGGCGGAAGAAAAGGCAGCCCTCATCAAAGGGGCCAGCGAGCTCATGCTTAACGTGCTCAAGAAGCCGTTTGAAGCGACCTTCGTTGTCATTGAAGAGGTGGACACGGACAATTGGGGCTGGGGCGGATTGCCCGCATTGGAGTATCGCCAGCAGCTTGCTGCTAAGACGAAATAATTAATAACAATCCTTGTTGCAAACCCAGTGCTGAGAAGCACTGGGTTTGCTGCGTTTACATACGAATGTTTCCTCAACTGACTAACGGGTTACCAGCAGAAAGCAAGGATGAAGCATCTCCATCTGGGAGAAACCATACATGTAGCTTATTTTCATGTAGTCAATAAACTTGTGGAGGTTGTGAACGAGTGAAAAAAGCAATCGCAAGTGCTGCTATGTGTGTGACGTTGTCTGCCATGTTTGTAATTCCAGCTATGGCAAATACCTCGATGAGCAATGTGGATACGAACCGGAGCCATTCAAGTATGTATGGAAACGGGAATTTTAACGGAACACCCGGAGCAACAGGTACACCGGATGTTTATGGTATTCCCGGCACGCCTAGGACGTCTACTGATTTGAATTTGAACAATACGAACAATACAAGGAATTATACAAATTATAGTAGCGGCAACTACAGCAGAATACACCCTTACAGAACGCTGACTAACAAAACCATTTCCGGTGTGACAGGTCTGACGAATGCAAATAATTTGCGGGCAACCGCAGTAGACACAGATGATAATGATTTTGATTGGGGATGGCTTGGGTTGCTTGGTCTAATCGGTCTTGCCGGATTACGGAGTCGATCAGGCGAGCGCGATCGTGCTTAGTTAGCGGTGACTTAAAAAAATGGCTACCGATTGTGTCCATATCGGTAGCTTTTTCAGTTGTGAATAATTGTTTAGATTATTGATGGACTAAGACCTGAAATTACAGTTAGTTCCGGTAGTCTAAAACTCTGATCTTCAACTAAGTTTCCGAATTCGTTGATTCCGGTAACCGTTAGCAGTGCTTTGTTCATGGATAGGTCGACTTGAACTTCATAAGCAACATTACCTGCAATAAAGAACTCGCGTACATCAAAAGAATTTGCCGGAAGTACATACGAAATAAGATAACCGGTATAGAATACGCTTGAATCGACGGAAGCGAAAATTTCAACCATCACAGTAAGGGGATTGGATAGATCCAAATTTCTTGTACTCACGACGATATTAGTTGCTGCTGTACCAAAATCTCGGGTATTTGTTACTATTCCTGTAGAATAAGAAGCCATTTTTGTTCACTCCTTTTTATTAAGACATGCTGTATTCTATGAAAATCACATTCATTGGTTACAAATATTGGATAGTTAGAAGCGGCGCGTAAATTGCGGTTTTTTATTTATTTTTTTCGTCGCAACGGAAATACTAAGCTAAGGCTGCCAGTACGTGTGATGGAGCGATGAGAATGACTGATAAATATACATGTCCTTGCTGCGGATATCAGACTTTGGACGAACAGCCAACTGGTACGTACGAGATCTGTCACATCTGTTTCTGGGAAGATGATGGCATTCAGTTTCATGACCCCGATTATGAAGGCGGGGCGAATGAGGTATCGTTAAGACAAGCACAAAAGAATTATTTGGAATTTGGGGCATGCGAAGAAAGATATAAGCAATTTGTCAGCAAGCCTACGCAACAGGATATCTCCGATCCGACCTGGAAACCTTTTTAAGGTGTCACAAAAATGACATGACGAATTTAATAGGCAGGACATGAATAGTTAATAGATCTTTAAGAAATGGTCCTTATGATGAACTCATGATTAGGAGTGCAGAAAGGACCACGATAAAGATGAACATACGATCTGAAGTTAATAAACAGAATACCACCGGTTTACTTGCCAAAGTGCCTGAGATCACCATTTTCTTCTGGATCACGAAGCTGTTGACCACCGGGATGGGGGAAGTCGCTTCCGATTACTTGTTTGAGCGATTGAATCCGATCTTCTCTGCTCCACTGAGCGTTCTTATCTTTGTCATCGCCATGATCCTGCAATTTAAAGTGCGGCGATACATGCCAGGCATCTACTGGCTTGTCGTTGTCATGGTCAGTATTTTCGGTACGACGGCAGCTGACGTTGTCCGCGTGGGTCTTGGTATTCCGTACGCCGTTTCAACGCTCTTCTTCGCTGCAGCGCTTGCAGGTATTCTACTTGTCTGGTACAAGAAAGAGAAGACGCTGTCCGTGCATAGTATAACTACACGGCGACGCGAGATTTTCTATTGGCTGACTGTCCTGACAACATTCGCGCTGGGTACCGCTGCAGGCGATATGACAGCCACAAATATGCATCTTGGATATTTGGCTTCCGGTATCATGTTTACTGCAATTTTGTTTATTCCTGCCCTTGGCTTCTGGCTGTTTGGTCTCAAAGAAATCATCGCCTTCTGGTTCGCTTATATCATGACACGCCCAGTTGGAGCCTCCTTCGCGGATTGGTTAGGCGCAGCACATAGCAGCGGGGGGATAGGGTTTGGTAAGGGACCGGTAACGCTCGTGTTGACAGTGCTGATCGTGATTCTGGTCTACTTTCGAGGAGGAGCGCCAGCTCAAAGCGAAGATATTAAGGCTAGATTGGCAAGCTAGTTTGGATTAAACCTGCCGGACATAGAGCCGTCAGGTTATTTTGCGTTTAAGGGAAAGAATCGCGTTCCTCATGACACTTGTCTAACAATTTAAGATGTTAGGTTGAATAGATTGTCTGAAAGGTCTAGTGGGAGGTCTGCTTAGGTGACGGCTAAGAACAAAATAAAGAAGCGACGTAATTCCCGTACAGCTAAACCCGTGAAGAAGCGAAAACGCAAGTTCTTAAAGAAGAAGAAACGGCATTATCGAAAGCATAGATCGAGAAAACCGCGCCCCATCGTGGAGCAGAGGCCCAAAACCATCGGTTATGTCATCCCGAGCTGTGATATTTCGGGCGGTGTCGCCGTTATTTGTCAGCATGTCAACAGACTTCAAGCCCGAGGGCTTAATATGGTACTCATCAGTATGGATCAAAAATTGTACACGATTGACTGGTTCCCTCAGCAGCAGGTGCCGATCCTAACATTTGAAACGGCTGCTCTGCAGCATTTTGATGCCGTAGTTGCCACGCACTGGTCGACAGCTCACCCGACGCTTCAATTATCAGCAGACCGCAAAGTGTATTTCGTCCAATCGATTGAAAGCCGATTCTATCCCGAAGGCAGTGCAGAGTTCGAAGCCGCCAAGCAAACCTATACGCTGCCTTTTATTTATATGACGGAAGCACGTTGGATTCAGAATTGGCTATTGCAGAACCACGGGCACACCTCGATCTATGTGCCGAACGGCATAGATGAAACGCTTTTCCATCCTACAGAGCCTATTATGCCGAAGAGCAATAAGGTCAGAGTACTGCTGGAAGGCCCCATACTTAATCCGCTCAAGGGAATGGCAGAAGCGTTCCGGGTAGTCCGAGACTTGGATTGCGAAGTATGGTGTGTTTCAAGTAACGGAGAGCCGGATCCTGAATATCGCTGTGATCAGTTCTTCTCGCATGTACCGATGGAGCATATGAAGCACATCTATTCCAGCTGCGATATCTTACTGAAATTAAGCCATGTTGAAGGTTTCTTCGGACCTCCAATGGAGATGATGGCGTGCGGAGGTACTGCAGTCGTCGGGAATTGTACAGGACATGAGGAGTACATTGTTCACGGTTATAATGCGCTGGTCGTTCCGCTTGGGAATGAAGAAGCTGCGAAAGCCAGTTTATATCGGTTAATTCATGATCCTTTTTTGCGGCATCAACTCACTCAGAATGGAATGGCTACCGTACGGAATTGGCGATGGAGCCCTACAGTGGACACCTTATATCAACTGTTTAGCTAATTGTAGCCCCCGAAATCGGGGGCTTTTTCATTTGTCCTTCTTGCGACTGTATCCAGTCGATGGCAGGTTGACAGACATTTATCCTAAGATTATAATAAATTGTGTTAGGATAAATAAATATAGGATGACTTGTTTATTAAGCAGAACAAGAACACACTATAAGAAAGGAGCAATTCATGTGAACATCCAAGTGTTAGGCCCTGAACTACAAGGTAAAGAGGAATTTGACGGCGGCAAAATTCACGCTCAGAAACCACTGGGTTTCTCAGGCCAAGGTGCGATTACCGTCAGACTCGGTCCGCTTTTCTACTGGGCTTGGGGTCATGCGGAGTCAGCTGGAGGCATCGGGTTTCATCCTCACCAGGGGTTTGAAATCCTCTCATACGGGATTAGAGGCAAAGGTCTTCACAGAGACACCCTCGGTACGGAAAGCTATTTGGAAGCCGGAGATATTCAGCTTATGCAAGCTGGTTCAGGTCTTCAGCATGCCGAGAGCGTTGAGGCTGGCTTCGAGAGTTTTCAAATCTGGCTTGAGCCCTATCTGAATGATGCAGTCAAACGTAAGCCGACTTATACGCTTTATAAACATGAACAATTTCCGCAGACGAACCAAGATGGAGTAAATATCAAGACGATACTGGGCGAAGGTACGCCGATTCACCAGTTGGTAGCAGATGCACGGATGTTTGATGTCGAAATTGAACCGGGATCGAGCTACAAACATCGTATTGTGCCAAACCGGACGCTCGGTGTCTTGGCGATAAGAGGTGCAGGCGGTTCCGTTTTGTCAGCCGGACAAGATACGGCTGCATTCAAGAACAAAGATTTTGTCATCGTGCAAAGTGAGCAAGAGGGAGAAGTCAGCATTCGCGCGGAAGAGGAGAAACTTCGCATTTTTATGATTGAAGTTCCTACCGAAGTCGAATATCCTTTGTATAAGAAAGCAAGATAAGGTGGTTATGAAATGGTTGAACCTAATGCTGAAGGTACCGCTCTAGATTTAAGGCTGATTCGCGTCATGAGAAATATGGTGAACACGCTGTTTGGGAGTTTAGAGCGCGATATCACCGGCTACGGTCTCAATATTGAAACCTTCCAAATACTCGAGTTTCTATACAATAAAGGTCCGCATCCCATTCAGAAAATAAGCGATACCTTCTCCATTCCAAGCGGAAGTATCACCTATGTGGTCGATAAATTGGAGAAGAAGGGGTATGTGGAGCGGCTTCCGATTCCAGGCGATCGGCGTAAAACGAATGCCGCGTTGACTAACGAAGGACGCAGCTACTTCGATGCGATCTTTCCTAAACATGTGCAGACGATATCCGACAATTTGTCCTTTGTGACCGATGAGGAGAAGCAACAGCTGATCGAGCTGTTTAAGAAGATCGGGTTTGGTATTCAAGAGCGACAAGAAAACGAAGAAAAAAAAATATAACATTCGTGGAGGTAATTCATATGTTGAAAATCGCAATTATTCTTGGAAGCACACGTCCGGGCCGCAATGGTGAAGCAGTAGCACGCTGGGTAACTGAAATTGCAAACAAACGCACGGACGCAGCATTCGAGCTTGTTGATCTGGCAGATTTCAATTTGCCGCTGCTCGATGAGCCGATTCCGGCATCCATGGGTCAATACAGCAAACCGCATACGATCGCTTGGTCAGAGAAAATTTCATCTTTTGACGGCTACGTATTCGTTACACCTGAGTATAACCACGCTACTTCCGGCGCACTCAAGAATGCCATTGATTTTCTCTTCCACGAGTGGAAAGATAAAGCTGCAGGCTTCGTAGGTTACGGCGGCAGCGGCGGCTCACGTGCAATCGAGAATCTTCGCTTGATCGTTGGCGAGCTTCATATGGCTGATGTACGTGCGCAAGTTGGACTATCGCTCATTACTGATTTTGAAAACTACAGTGTGTTCAAACCAGGTGCGCATCAAGAGCCGGCTGTTAACACCATGCTTGACCAAGTGATCGCTTGGAGCGGCGCTTTGAAAACATTGCGTTAATAACGAGTCGAATGAATACTGCCGTATCAGATCTATATCTGATACGGCTTTTTCCGTTTCCGGACATTGAGGCAGGAGTATGCATGAAAATGGAGAAATAGTAGCGGATAATCATACCATTTAACATGTAAAGGATTGTGATATCCGCATGCGTCAGATTGGCACTATTATTCAAAGAGGTCCTCAGCCTTGGGCCATTATTCAACAGGAGAATGGGGTAGGGAGCATAACGTTATCCGGGGTTTGGGCTGCTCCGGAAGAAGTATCATTCAGGACGGCACAAGTACTCGTTCGGGTTGTTGGAGAGGACGACGCAAGAGAGGTTGTCTCTTGGCAGCCTGCGAACATGTTAGCAGGTCAAGCATGGGAAATCACCTTGAACGCCATCGCGCAAGGCGGACTTTACCGTGTTGAAACCAGCTTGCAGCTTGACGATAATCCTGCCTTAGAATGGGCAACTCGCGGAGATATGATCCATCATATTGGCGTAGGTGATCTATGGGTAATCGCGGGACAGAGCAATGCGGCCGGCTATGGAAAAGGTCCATTCCAGGATGCGCCGCAGCTCGGCATTCATTTGCTCCGCAATAACGGGCAGTGGGATTTGGCCTCGCATCCGTTTAATGAATCGACGGCATCCATTCATTTCGAGAATCGGGAGGGGGCTAATCCCGGTCACTCTCCGTTTCTGGCATTTGGCAAGCTGCTGCAGAAAGAGCTGCGAATCCCTATTGGCTTAGTACAGACCGCCTTAGGTGGCTCGCCGCTGAAGGCTTGGAACCCAGATGAGGATGGCGTACTTCATCGCAATATGATGAATATCATTCAATCCGTCGGCGGCAAGGTGCGCGGCATACTCTGGTATCAAGGCTGCTCCGATTGCTCACCTGCGGACTCGGTTACTTACCTGGAACGATTTGAGCATACCGTTCAGCATTGGCGCCATGAATTGAAGGATGACCGCTTACCGATCTTGACGGTTCAGCTTAATCGCTGCACGGATTCCGCATCGGAAGAAGGCGACCGTTCGTGGGGCCGTGTGCGTGAAGCACAGCGTCAGGCCGCTTTGAATATTCCTCATATTTATGTCATTCCGGCTTTGGATTGTCCGTTATCCGATGGCATTCATAACAGTCCTGCCGGGAATATGATCATTGGCGAACGAATGGGCAAACAAGCATTGGCTCTCGTTTATGAGCGTGCTGCGTTGCATGCGAAAGCACCGTGCCTCACTTCTGCAACCTTTACCGAGAAAAATGCCAACCCTGGCATTCGTTTGCAATTCGCCAACGTTGCCGGTTACTTGCACGCAATCGGACCTGTCTCACAGGTATTTGCTGTGG
Source organism: Paenibacillus rhizoryzae (assembly GCF_059686995.1). NCBI lineage: Bacteria > Bacillati > Bacillota > Bacilli > Caryophanales > Paenibacillaceae > Paenibacillus > Paenibacillus rhizoryzae. Next base: position 928,111 of record NZ_JCAALT010000001.1, read on the forward strand.
AGGACGTGAATGGCAAAATCAACGTTAGCAGCTGGCAAATAACCGCTCGCAGTGAGATCACATTGAATCTAGACAGAGCAGCAGAAGGGCGAACCGTCGTACATGCGGCGTATGAAATGAATCCTTCGAGCTTCCTGCCGCTGGATTCCGGAACTTATATGCCGATTCTTGCTTTCTTTGGACAGCAGGTTAGTGAATAGGACAATCAATACGCCCGGCGGATCATACCGCCGGGTGTTTTTGAATCCGCGAAAGCGGATTTTTTGTTTCTTCCTAAGCAAGGAAGAGTCGATTATAGGAAGGGATTTGATGTTACAATAGAGTTGAAAAAATGAGGTGTACCTACTAAATGAAGAGCATGGGGTGGCGCTTGAAGATGAATCCCGTCGATCGGAAGTTTATTTCTGCGGAGTTAGAAACGGTTTTGAAAGCGGTTGCGGACCGTATGGTCCCGGAGGATACTTGGCCATCTGCCTCAGATGCCGGTGTGCTTATGTACTTAGAGCGGCACTTGAACGAGGATCCTGATACTTGGCTGAATCTTATAGAGCCGGGTCTTCGAGCATTACAAGCAGATGCAACTATCCGCTATGAGCGGTTATTCGCTGAATTGACGGAGGAAGAGCGTGATCTTCTGTTGACTGATGTTCAGCGTGGCCAAGTTCAGGACTGGCCTGTTTCACCGAAGCTATTCTTTGATACATTATTGACTTTAGTCATTGAAGGTTATTATGGAAGTCCTGAAGCAGGCGGTAATCGCGAGGGCACGTCGTGGGACATGATCGGGTTCCGTCCAGGTCCTGTTCCGGGAACCGAAGCACCTGTCGAGGAAACCGATTTGCCGCAGCGATCCTTTGATCAGCTGCGCGATCAGTATGATGTCATCGTGGTTGGGGCTGGGGCGGGAGGATCCGTAGCTGCAGGCGTCCTCGCTGAATCCGGACTTCGCGTGCTCGTCGTCGAGCGCGGCAGCTGGCTGCGTTATGATCAGGTTGGCCGCGACCATCTGCGCAATCATCGGTTGAGCAAATACGGTCACAATACCGGACCTGCGGCAGTAGGAAATCCGCGGACGATTCTATTGCCTAACGGGCAGGAGAGAATTACGGTTCCCTTCGAGGGCGACTATCACAATAACGCCATGACTGTTGGCGGCGGTACAAGGGTTTACGGTGCACAGGCTTGGCGGTTTCACCCGGAAGATTTTCGCATGGCGACACGTTATGGCATACCGGACGGAAGCTCGTTAAGCGATTGGCCGATCAGCTATCAGGAGCTTGAACCTTATTACGAGCGCGCCGAATGGGCAGTTGGCGTCTCCGGTGATGGGGATGCCCACGCCGGACGTGGCAAGAGGGAGCGGCCTTATCCGATGCCGGCAATACCGAGAACAATCGAAGGGGAGCGTTTGGCACAAGCTGCCAAGAAGCTGGGATGGGACGCGGGACCGGTGCCATTGCTCATCAATTCTGTTGAACGAGATGGACGCCCGGCATGCGGGCAGTGCGGACAGTGCGTAGGTTTCGCATGTCCGACCAACAGCAAGAACGGCGGTCATAATACGATGATGGTAAGGGCTATCGCTTCAGGTAATTGTGACCTCATTTGCGATACGATGGTGGAGCGTATTGAGACAGAAGGGGGAAGACGCGCCACTGCCGTGCATCTTATCCATGAGCGTCCAGATGGTACATTCCAGCGCAGGCAGATTCGAGCAGGGCATGTTGTGGTCGCAGCCGGCGCGATCGAGAGCGCCAGACTCCTTCTTCAATCAACAAGCGAGATGGAACCAAACGGGATTGGCAATCAATTTGACCAAGTGGGCAGGCATCTTCAAGGGCATGTTTATGCCGGCGCATTTGGCGTCTTTGATGAACAAATTCAAGACGGAAACGGACCAGGCGTAAGCATCGCAACCTTCCGGTTTGAGCATAGCAACGAAGCAGGCGTAATCGGGGGAGGTCTGCTTGCTAACGAGTTCATTCGTTTGCCGCTCATTCATTGGAATCGCGCACTTGCTCCGGATGCTGCGCGCTGGGGAAGTGCTGGTAAGGAAACGATGCGTGAGACATTTCTGCGAACGAGCCAAATTCAAGGTCCAATCCAAGAGATTCCAACAGCCGAATCCAGAGTAAGGCTGTCGCCTTCGGTTAAGGATCGCTTCGGTTTTCCCGTTGTTCAGCTTTCCGGAGGTGTTCACCATGAATCTCTACGCGCTTCGGCCATGCTGGCTGAGCAAGCTGAGAAGTGGCTCCGGGCTGCAGGCGCACGCCAAGTGTGGCGGACGCGGGCAGGCAATGGTCTTAGCGGTGGCCAACATCAATCTGGCACGCTGCGCATGGGAAATGACCCTTCGACATCGGTTACCGATCCAACGGGACGAGTACACGGGTATGACAATCTCTGGGTAAGCGACGGCTCCGTGCATGTTACGAACGGCGGCGTGAATCCTGTATTGACGATAATGGCCCTAGCATTCCGCACCGCGGAGAATCTGCTGAAGTGTAAAGAATAATTTCTAATCATATAATTAGCCGATTGCAGCAGCTCCGAGCTCTAAACACAATCACTTAAAGCGGGAAAGGCTGCTTACGATAAAGCAGCCTTTTTCCCTATTATCGCAAGGACCTGAACCCAGCACGAACCTCTTCGGAGAACAACAGTGGTACTTCCCAAGCAGCGAAATGCCCGCCTCTGTCGACCTTGTTAAAGTAGATTAGTTTAGGGTAAGCTTGCTTCGTCCAGCTCAGTGGAGCTTCATAGAGCTCGTAAGGAAAGACGGTCACGGCAGCCGGAATCTGGACGCCCTTCACCATGAAGAAAGAGAACTTATTCTCCCAATAGAGCCGAGCCGCTGATATAGCTGTTCTCGTCAGCCAGTAGAGTGTGGCATTATCGAGGATGTTATCTCGCGTAAGGCCTTCGGGATGTCCATCGAACGCCTTGATGATCAGCTCCAGACTGCAGACATCATGGTCCATTAAGAATGCAGCTAAACCTATAGGCGAATCCACCAATCCGGTCAACGTCTGCGGGCGTGTGCCCATCATTTCAGCATAGCCGAGATGTCTGTAAACGAAAGCTAACTGCTCGCAAGCACGCTTCTCTTCCGGTGTAAGGTTGGAGGGGAGGGGATTGCCTTTCATGAGAGCCGTATCAATGTGAGGTGGAACCGCGCCTGGCATATTGGTGTGAATACCGAGCAGTCCCGGTGGTTTCATAACGCCCATGAAATCGGTAATAACCGCTCCCCAGTCGCCTCCCTGCGCCACATACTTCGAATATCCGAGTCGCTTCATTAGTTCAATCCATGCGCTTGCGATGCGGACAGGACCCCAGCCGGTCGTAGTAGGTTTGCCGGAGAAGCCGTATCCGGGCAGCGACGGAATGACCAGATGGAAAGCATCCGATGCCTTAGCGCCATAAGCAGTGGGATTGGTCAGCGGGTCGATCACTTTCAGCAACTCGATGATCGAGCCGGACCATCCATGTGTCATGATCATCGGCAAAGCATCTTCGTGCTTGGAACGAATATGCATGAAGTGGATGTCCAAACCATCGATCTCGGTCAAGAACTGCGGAATGCCGTTCAGCGTCGCCTCGCACTTGCGCCAATCATATTCCGTTGCCCAATAACGTGCGGTTTGCTGCATGGTTGCAAGCGGGACTCCTTGCGTTTGATCAGGCACCGTTTCCTTGTCCGGCCATCTTGTCGCGACGATGCGATTATGCAATTCGGTAAGCTCCGATTCGGGAAAATGTATGGAAAACGGCCCCCGAATGGCGGTTTTGTCAGTTTGTTGCCCAACGCTTTGTTGCGTAGTGTTTTCTTGTGCCATTGTATGAACTCCTTTAGATAAAGGCTGATTAGAACTCCGTAAGAAATCGGTAAATGAAAGATCATCATGGATTAATCCGTATAACATATTCAAGCATCCGCCCATTCGGACCAGATAAACTTCGTCGAATGTTGTCCGCTTCTGCTATTCATTGACTTTATGCTTGGAAGAGGCAATAATGTGACTACATTATATTCGTGAGATCAGCGTCGTCAGAGGTGAAGGGAATGAGTAAGAAACAGGATATCATGACTGCTACGCTCGATTTGATTCATGAAGAGGGACTGCAATCGTTTACCTTCTCGAAAATATTCAAACGAGCGAATGTCGGATCCGGCACGATTTATAACTATTTTGCCAATAAAGAAGAACTGGTCAATGCCGTCTATAAAGAGGCACGGACGCATATGGGGCAATATCTGCTCCATGGTTATCAACCTGATGCGAGCCTATATGAGCGCTTTAAGTGCCTTCAGTTTAATCGACTCCAATTCGGTATTGATTTTCCTAAGGAATTTATGTTTATCGACAGCTACTCTTATTCGCCGTATATCTCGCCGGAGCTGCGAAACATGGACGATGACCATCATTCGCGAGAAGTTGTTCTTTCCGTATTAGTGGAGGGACAGAAGCAGGGAATCATCAAAGAGATGGATTCACACCTGTGCCATCAGCTTATCCATGGCATCATTTCGTCCATTTTGAAAGGATATTATGTTCAGAAATACCCGCTGAATGAGCTTCAGGTGCAACAGATTCTGGAGGCATCTTGGAAAGCTATACTTGTGTAATAAGCCATTTGGACCTTGAGGTCTTAAAGGGCTTTTTTTTTATTTGGTTATGGAATTTAAATTCCAAACTTAATCATGGCATACCATGAGTTTCACTTGATGTCCTCGCTGTGGACGGCATTCATTCAGCAATAATACTAGATGCATCCGAAATGCTGACATCGCCCGGTGAAAGTCTTGGAGCAATTTGGTTGGAATATTCATTCCGAAATCCGTTGACTTAAGTTAGATACGGGTCTATACTGAAGGCGTTGGAACAAACATTCCAAACTCATTCCTAACATCAGGGAGGCACCATCATAGACGTTTAGACGTCCTTGTAAATAATGCAGGATATGGGAATGTTTCCTCCATTGAAGAAACATCGATGGATGACTTCCGCGCTCAAGTAGAAACGAACCTTTGGGGCACAATTAATGTAACGAAAGCCGCACTTCCATTACTGAGAGAACAAGGCTACGGTCATATTGTTCAATTTTCGTCCATCGGTGGTCGCACCGGCGCACCGGGTCTGGCACCGTACCAATTGGCTTCCGGACCGATTGGGCTGGCTCCTCCATGCAGCATATCGAACCGCGAGACGAGTACAAAGACACTGTTGGCGGTCTTCTCAAGCATCTGCGCGATACAACAGGTAAGGAAAACGGTGATCCGGATAAAGCCGCACAAGCCATCATCATGATTGTCAATGAAGAGAATCCGCCGCTGCGCCTGCTGCTGGGCAGTGATGCAGTCTAGATTGCAAATGCGGTAGACCACGGCAAACTAGCCGAAACGAAACGTTGGGAGAAGCTTAGCCGATCGGCAGATTTTGAAGTGAAGGAGCTAAGCCCGCAAGTAACTCGCATGTACGAAGAAATGGGCGACTAAATAGATCTCACTCGAGGAGGCGGCGAAATGACACAAATTACAATGAATAAACCGATTCTTACTTTCATCAATGTATTTACCATGGAGCCCGAGAATCAGGATCGTGTGGTTGAGCTGCTTACCAATGTGACGGATGTCTCTGTCCGCTTCGCTAAGGGATTTATCTCATCCAGTCTTCATCGCAGCTTGGATGGGACTAAAGTGACGATGTATGCGCAGTGGAGAAGCGAGGAGGAATACAACGCGATGCGCACTGATCCTAAACCGCTCCCGTATCTCCAAGAAGCTCTAAAGATTGCTAAATTTGAGCCCGGTATGTATGAAGTGGTCAAACTATTTGAGCCTGCTGCAGAATAAATCGACGCTGATAAGAGCCCTTTGCGACCTTGAGTCCAAAGGGCTCTTCTTTCTGTGTTTCAACTGAAGCAGGAAGGTGAGAATATCGGATTGCGATCATGGAAAATATAACGAAATATAGGTACGGACTCGAAAGACCATTGGGGGAAGCCAGGTTGGAAGTATTTATAGTCGTACTTGTACTACTTGTCCTTATAGGTGTGTCGAATATCATTTATCGGTTCGTTCCATTCGTGCCGGTACCGCTCATACAGATTATGCTCGGCGGTCTCATTATCATGCTGCCGGTCGGCATTCATCTTCAGCTGGAGCCGGAGCTGTTCTTTATCTTGTTCATCGCGCCGCTGCTGTACAATGACGGAAGACATACGCCGCGCGAGGAGCTTTGGCAGCTTCGGGCACCTATATTACTGCTCTCAGTAGGGCTCGTTTTCGCAACTGTATTCGTGGTCGGTTATACGATCCACTGGATGATTCCCACAATACCGCTGGTTGCTGCTTTTGCACTAGCAGCCATACTTTCGCCTACCGATGCGATCGCCGTAAGCGCGCTTGCAGGACGAATCCATCTGCCCAAGAGCCTTATGCGACTTCTGGAAGGCGAAGCGTTAATGAACGATGCTTCAGGTTTGGTTGCGTTCAAATTTGCGATTGCGGCGGCGGTGACGGGTGTTTTCTCGCTCCAGAAAGCCGCCTTCAGCTTCATTCTTATTTCCATCGGCGGCCTGCTTGTGGGAGCCACACTTGCTGTGATCATAGCCGGTATACGACAATTGCTGCGCCGCAATGGGCTCGATGATGAAACGATGCACATGCTGCTGCAGCTGCTAACTCCGTTTCTGCTTTATTTATGTGCCGAGGAAGTCGGCGTATCCGGCATTCTAGCCGCGGTTGCGGGCGGGATTGTGCATGCGATCGAGAAGGATCGCGTGGAATGCGACATAGGGAAGCTGAAATCCGTGTCTACCAGTACATGGTCGGTCTATTTGTTTATTTTAAATGGACTCGTATTTGTCATTTTGGGGACGCAAATTCCCGATGTGACCTCGATTATTTTCAAAGATCCGGGCATTAACAATATTGTCGTTATCGGGTACGCCGTTGCTATCTTTGCGCTGCTGCTCGTGCTGCGTTTCGTGTGGACGCTGCTCTTTACGCGTGGCTGGCGGATATTTGGCACCTATAGCAAAGAAGCTTTAAGCTTCAAAGCGCTCATCATGACGACCATCTCCGGTGTGCGTGGTGCGGTTACGTTAGCGGGTGCATTCTCCATCCCTTTATTTCTGCATAACGGAGAGCTGTTTCCGGAACGGGATCTAATCCTATTTCTTGCGGCCTGCATCATCCTGTTGTCCTTGTTAACTGCCAGTATTTTACTGCCGCTAATTGCGAAGAAGCGTGTTGCGGTGGACGAAACTGCACTGGTACAAGAAGAGAACGAATGGCATATTCACATTTTGCAAGCCGCTGTGCGCCAATTACAGCAGGAGAGCAATGAAGTCAATGAGGATGCAGTAGAAGCCGTCATTGAAGAATACAACCAAATGATCCAGCAGCTTGGATTGAAAGACAATCAGTACAAACGTGTATCGCGTTTGAATCAAGATGAAATTGCACTGCGGATCGAGGCGCTGGACATCGAACGCAACTACATCCAGTCGCGGCTCGAGCAGGGCACGATCACGAAGAACCACGCGGAATTCTACAACAAAATGTTAGATCAAGTTGAAATTATTTTGGCGAATCGGCTGCACTTGTGGCTGTTGGTGTTCAAAAGGCTGCTCGGGAGATTAAAAGAGCTGCTCACAGGCGCACCGAATTCCGGGAAGAAATCATTAACGGAGAATGATCTTGAATCGCTGAGGGGACTTCGTATCGAGTGCGGTCAAGTCGTAATTAATCAGATGGGGCCGCTATGCGCACCCGAGAGTGCCAATGATCCAACGGAATGCGTAGTTGCTTATTATAAGCAGCTCGTGAATCGGCTTAGATCCTTTCAGCTTCATAACAAACGCAAGAAAGAAGCTTTCGATGAAACGCGCAGAGAGCTTCATTGGATTGCGGTTCAGGCGGAGCGGTACGAGGTTCAGAATTTATACGAGCAGGGGAAAATCGACCGTGGTTTGGTATCCGAATTGCGGCGCATTATACGGGACCGCGAGGCATCCATGTATGAACAAGTCGAGCTTGGTTAGTTTCTATGTAGTACCATCAACAGGCTTCCGATTATCGGCAGCCTGTTGCTGAGTTAACTGGAATTGTATGAATAACGGGAATCGCCCACATTAAACTAGCACAGTGCGGAAGCAGAAATAATAACTAATAAGATGAAGAGTACTAATATTCCTGCTGCTCCAAAACCGGCGCCACCAACGTGACTTGGGCCACAATGACCTTGGCCAACTCCTCCGACGTTGTTTCCCATTCCATATCCCATAACGTTCATCTCCCTAAGTTTAGGTACGTTGCCAGTATATGTTCATTTGTCTATACTGCAAGGGCTATTATCAGAATGGGCTCTAATGAGTTAGGTACATGTGAACATCCTGCACGGGCGGCCTTCCATAAATCCTGGCATATTCCCGGCTGAACTGGGAAGGACTCTCGTAGCCAACGCGGAATGCCGCATCAGCGGCCTGCATGGATTCTGTGATCATGAGGCGCCGTGCTTCCTGCAAACGCACCGTTTTCTGGTATTGTAAGGGACTCAGTGACGTAATCCGTTTAAAATGTTTATGAAATGCCGACGTGCTCATATTGACGGACTTTGCGAGCTGTTCCACCACGAGGGTCCGATTAAATTGTCGGTTTATGGTTTGAATCGCCCGAGCGATATTGTTCGCATGGCTGCCGATCATTGCGAATTGATAAAGGAGCGCGCCATGTTCACTTTGTAGGACGCGATACAAGATTTCGCGGATCACAAGTGGAGCCAGAACCGGAACATCATCAGGCTCATTAAGCAGCTGCATTAGGCGTACTATGGATTCCAGTAATGCGGGAGATGTTCGATTTACTGTTATTCCACGGCTGTTTTCTGCGGGAACTTCAACAGGACGATTCCTCTCTTTCACGATATCCAGGATCATGTCGGTGTCGAAGCTTAGTTTCAAGCTTAGATAGGGGATCTCGGGCGAAGCTTCGATAATCCGCCCAACGATCGGCAATTCAACAGAAGTGATCAGGTAATACGATGGATCGTAGCGGTAGGTTTCGTCGCCTAATGTGCTTGTTTTTGCCCCTTGCGCCACAACGCATATGGATGGTTTATAGACGGATTCCAGTGGCTCGGACAGTTGTGTAGCATGCATGAGCTGCAAAGATGGCACTACCGTTTGATGCGTGCCAGTCAACGGAGCATGCCGGTGAATCAAGAATGCCAACTGCTGCAAGGCTTGCTCTGTTCGCAGTGGTTCAGTCATGGTGTCCATGCCTACAGCTCCTTCCCGGTAACAATGTCATGTACGCTAATAATAGCGAACCCGAAGAGAATTAGGCAAGAATTGTGCAGGTATGTTCTAACGGCTTCTTACAAACGCTGGCTATAATAAACTTACAAGTCGAGTTCAACCGATAAAATCGATTGGCCAATTCTAAGTTGCTGGGAGAGAACAGATATGAGTTTGAATGGTAAAGTAGCGATCGTCACCGGGGCATCACGGGGTATTGGGCGGCAATTAGCTATTCAACTAGCGCAGTCCGGTGCAAAGGTAGTCATCAATTATGCTTCTAATCCAGGGAAAGCGGACGAGGTTGTATCCGCGATTGAACAATTCGGCGGAGAAGCGATTGCCATCCGCGCCGATGTAAGTAAAGTAAGCGAAGTCGAAGCGTTATTCTCGGAGACGATTGCTCGCTTCGGACGATTGGACATTCTGGTCAATAATGCCGGGATCATGGAATGCACGGCAATCGCGGAAGTGACGGAAGAGATGTTTGATCGGCAATTCGCAATCAATGTGAAGGGGACCTACTTTGCATGCCAACAAGCGATGAAGCATATGGCACAAGGCGGGACGATCATCAACTTCTCCACTTCTGTCATCGGTGCTATGCTCCCAACTTACAGTGTGTACGCCGCAACGAAAGGGGCAGTCGAACAAATTACGCGCCAATTGGCAAAAGAATTCGCTCCCAAAAACATCGTGATCAATTGCATCGCTCCGGGACAAATATCGACCGAATTGTTCTTAAATGGCAAATCGCAAGAACAAATCGATTCGTTCAGCCGTTTGATCGCATTTGGCCGGCTAGGTGAACCTGAAGACATCGCGAATGCGGTCGACCTGCTTGTCAGCGACAAAGCCCGATGGATGACGGGGCAGACGATTCGCGTGAATGGCGGGTTTAACTGAAAATGAAACGAACACCCTCTTATTTCGTTATAATATAAATGATGATACGGAGGTGTTTCAGATGGATTTTCTGAAAGGGATCGGGAAACTGGCGGGCGATGTGACAGGCAGAGTGATCGGAGGTACGGTGCGTGTAGCCGGAGAACTCGTTCATAGCGATTATATGAAAGAAATCGGGAATGATGTGGAGAGAGTTACTTCTAGAACTGGCGAACTTGCCGGTCAAGCTGCAAGCGGCGTATGGGATGTAGGCGCGGGCTTGGTAACTGCGGATAAGCAGCGGGCGCGAGCGGGGCTGGACGATCTCGGAGATGCGGCAACGACAACGGTCCGAGGTGCAGGACAAGGCATCCAATACGTGGTCGAAAGCGGGATCGAAGTGGTGGCAGGCATCAAAGAGAACGATCAGGAATTAATCAAAGACGGCGTCAAGAAGTTGGGAAAAGCAGCCGCAATCACGGTGCTTGCCGTCGGTGTCGTCGATCTTGTTGATGGGCCGGATGGAACAGGTTCATCGGGTACAGTTTAGGTGAGCTAGGTTTGGACGCCCGCGATATTCGCGGGCTTTTTTGTTTTGCTGTTTTAGAGGGCGATTATGCTATGCTGAATTGGTTAGTTTACATGCTGAGAGTTCGATTTTGGAACTCTCAGCATTTTTTTATGCCGATTTCGGCGGTGAGAGTTCGATTATGAGACTCTCAGAGGTCTTGCGAAGGTGTAGTTGGTTAGTTTACATGCTGAGAGTTCGATTTTGGAACTCTCAGCATTTTTCAATGCCAATATCGGCGGTGAGAGTTGCATTATGAGACTCTCAGAGGCCTTGCGAAGGTGTAGTTGGTTAGATTGAATGCTGAGAGTTTGAATTTAAACGCTTATACAACGCCAACCGAACCAAAAAGGACCAGCAGTCCAGTCGCTAACGCGCGCCTGGGCTGCTAGCCCCAACATGCGCCTATCAGCGCCAAATATCAAGCATTAATGCTGGCAGCAAAATATTCACGTGTCTCTTTACGCGCTTGAGGCGATAACACGCGATCCAGTTCTTCTTTTAACCAAGTTAACGTTTTGTTGCGAAGGACATTACGCATACTTTCTTCCGCTTCCAACATGGCTAAGTTAATTACGCAGGGAGTGGCCTTCGAGCACGCGGCATATTCCTCGTCCTGACATAAATAGCTATTATCTTTAATGTTTTTACAGTTGAAAATCGGTGTTGCGCCTTCAATCGCTCGAACAACATCCCAGAAAGAAATGTCATCAGGAGACTTGGCTAATCGATATCCCCCTTTAGCACCGGGAACGGAGCTGACGATACCGGATTTTGTTAATCTACCAAATATTTTAGAAAGGTACGTCTCTGAAACCCCTTGGAATGTAGAGAGCTCTTTGATTCCAATAGTAGAGTCTGGTGGAATATCAATTAAATAGACTAAGCAATGCAGTCCATATTCAACGCCAATACTATACTGCATGCAAAAACACCTGCTTTCTGGAACAATCTATCGTTTGTTAGTTCTCATCTTAGGTGGATTTAAAACCCTTGTCAAATCAGGCGGTTCGGTCATATCTCCTGTAATTTCCTCAGCCTTAGCATTGACATTCAGAATCAAAGAAACTATATTATAGACAAGGTTAATCGGCGATACAACTTATCTATGATTATCCGGCAAGAAAAATTGACTCATGGAGGAGATTCATAATGAAGAAGAGATTCGATCATGTCAGTGCAAGCCCGGGTGCATTGCAAACCATGATGAAGCTGGAAGGTTTTATTCAAACAAGCGGACTAGATGCCAAACTCTACGAGTTGATCAAGATAAGAACATCACAAATAAACGGGTGCGCATTCTGTCTAAACATGCATACACGGGATGCTCGGAAGATGGGAGAGTCGGAGCAGCGCATTCATTTACTTAGCGCATGGCGCGAAGCGCCTTTCTATACCGACAAAGAAAGAGCGGTGCTCGAGCTTACGGAGGCTGTAACCCGTATCTCCGAGCAAGGCGTTCCGCAGGAATTATATGAGCGCGTTCGGGCACAAGTGGATGAGAGTGAGTACGTGGCAATCATTATGGCGATTAACACCATTAATGCATGGAATCGAATTGCGATCTCCACAGGGATGTTCCCTGAAGCAGAGTAAGAGGAGGGACTACACTTGGCAACGGTACTGTACATTGCTGCACACCCACCAGAAAAGGATTCATCGCATAGTTTGTCCGTAGGCCATGCGTTTATCCAAGATTATCGCGAAGCAAATCCTAACGATGAAGTGATTCATCTGGATTTATATAAAATGGATATTCCGCAATTAGATGCGGAAATATTAAATGGCTGGGACCAGTTAAAAAGCGGCAGTTCCTTTGCTCAATGGAGTCCGGATTCTCAAGTGAAGCTGACACGTATAAATGAATTGGTTAATCAAGGCACGATTGGATTAGCTTCCGACAAGAAGCTGCTTCATTTTCAAGCTTCAGGCAGCGTACTTACAAAGGGTTCAGCTGCAAGCAGCCGGAAGCTTCTAATGCTCGTGAATACATGAAACCTATCTTCTTTGTTTTAGCCGGCGCATGCAGCTTTGGATTATTATCCACTTTTGTCAAGAAAGCTTATGAGCATGGTTTCAGTGTCGGTGAGGTCGTCGGCAGCCAAAACCTATTCGGTGTCATTATGCTGTGGATATTGGTGTGGTTATCCGCCAGATCAGCCCAGCAGCCCTCAGAGTATCAAGCAAGCTCAATAACGAAGAGGCAAACACTCTTGCTCATGGCTGTAGGAACAACGACAGGTTTAACGGGTATGTTCTATTATGCAGCGCTCCAGTTTATTCCGGCTTCTTTCGCCATTATCTTGCTTTTTCAATTTACGTGGATGGGCATTCTACTGGAAGCAGTGGTTGAGCGCAGGCGACCAACTAAAGATAAGATGATATCGCTCTTCATTTTGTTAGTCGGAATTGTTATGGCGAGTGGCTATTTAGGTGGATGGCAGGAGGATTTCTCCGGGATCGGAATGATTCTTGGCTTACTGTCCGCAGTTACCTATACGTTATTCATTTGGTACAGTGGCAGAACAGCCAAACAAGTTGCTCCTATCAAACGAAGCGCGATTATGTTGTCCGGCTCGTTTATACTCGTTAATTTGCTGTTCCCACCACAGTTTCTTATAAATGGCTCTTTGTTTGAAGGGCTTTTACCTTGGGCACTGCTGCTTGCACTCTTCGGGATCGTCATTCCGCCATTGTTCTTCGCCATTGGCGTACCCCGTATTGGTGGCGGACTAGCTACGATTTTAGGTGCTTCAGAGCTGCCTACAGCCGTAATCATGTCCTATATCGTACTGAATGAATCCGTCCATTGGCTGCAATGGCTTGGAGTGGGGATCACCATAGTTGGCATTGCCCTTCCTGAAATCATGAAGCGTCAGATGAGACAACCCGAAGTTGCCTATGAAATAGAGATGAAAACAACTTGAAAGAAGAGGTGTATAGACATGGAAATGAGATTAAACTATATGAAAGTACAACCCGAGTCGTTACAGACGTTATTGAAATTGGAAGGTTATGTGAAGAAGAGCGGTCTTGAACACCATTTGTGGGAATTGATTAAAATCCGTGCCTCGCAAATTAACGGCTGCGCGTACTGTCTGGATATGCACACAAAAGACGCACGTGCTATGGGAGAAACGGAGCAGCGTCTATACATGCTTAATGCATGGAGGGAAGCACCGTTCTATACGGATGAGGAACGGGCTGCACTCGCTTTGACTGAAGCGGTGACGAGAATCTCGGATGGCGGTGTCCCGCAGGAGTTGTATGAGCAAGTTCGCGAACATTTTGATGAGGGCCAATTCGTGGATTTGATTATGGCGATTAATGCGATCAACTGTTGGAATCGAATGGCGATTTCAACGGGCATGGTGCCAGGAGAATATCAACCGGCCGCACGCAAATAGTAATTGTAAACAGTCTATCGCTGTACATCGAAGATGTATGGCGATAGACTGTTGCATATTATATAGTTAACAGAGGTGAATTGATGAGCTACAACATACTGCTTTTTGATTTAGACGATACCTTGTTAGATTTCGGCGCGAATGAAATCGAATCGTTAACCCAATTGTTTCAGCATCATGGATATACGTTCTCGGATGAATTATTCCGCGTGTATAATTCCGTCAACAAACAACTGTGGGCGGATTATGAGAATGGGACGATCGGTTTGGATGTCGTGCTTAACTCAAGATTTTCCGAAACGATGTTGAAGCTTGGCAAGGTTGTGGACGGCCCCGAATGGGAGAAGATGTACAGAGAGCTGCTCGGAACCGGAAATCAGCTGCATATCGAAGGTGCGCTAGAAGTTATTCAAAGCTTATCGGCATCCCATAGACTGTTTGTTGTAACGAATGGGATCACTCAAACGCAGATCAAGAGATTAAAGCAATCCGGATTACATGATTTCTTCGAAGCTATTTTCGATTCGCAGAGCATCGGCTATTCAAAGCCTTCTATAGCATTCTTCGATTACGTGACGAGTCATATAAAGGATTTCAATAAAAGCGAAGCACTCATTATCGGCGATTCGTTGAGTACCGATATAAAAGGTGGTATACTCGCTGGAATCGATACCTGCTGGATCAACAGAAAATCACAAACGAGCCCTGCGGATATTCAAAGCACCTATACGATTACTTCCTTAGTTGAACTATTTGCGATTTGCCCGCCTCACCAAACAAACGAATAGAAAGTTGGTTCCTAGTCCAATGTCACAATCGCCGCAAGAAAAAATCTCATTTTCCGGTTTCATGCTGGATCCGAAGTTCGCTGAATTCAACAATATTGCTCACGAGAAGCAGCCTCAAATGAATGCCATTATTGAGTCTTGGGACAACAAAACGTTAGTAACCAACATTACCAAATTAAATCGTGAATTACTCCGCCGTGATGCTCATGGCGTGCAAGAAACTCCGTTTGCCGAAACAAACGAGGAACTGCATTTAATGCTGTATTCGCTGACGATGTACTTGAAAGACCGTTTAGAATAGAAAAGGCATGATTCAGGTATGATTAGCTCTCACCATAGGAATGGTGGGGGCTTTTTGGCGTTTACTCTCATGTGCTTATTCAGGATAGTACATGATTTCGAAAAATGTATAAGCGTTCATTTCGCGCTAATGGAGCATTTTCGGCTATTGTACACTATCCGTCATTTTGATCCATGATGTAGCATCGTAAATGGATAACCTGCAAGTCACCGCCAATCCAAACGTGAAGGAGAGAATTGAAGAATGAAAGGAAAGCCGTCCAAGAAAGCTGTCTTTCGTATGTTCTTGTCCGCAATTATGGTGCTGTCCGCTATCCCTTTGAGCGTCGCAGCTGCAGCGCCGCTCGCGCCCGGAACGCTATCCGCCGCCGATTTCGGAGCAAACGGGGCAGATAATCTCGACGACAAGGCCGCGATTCAAGCGGCAATCGACGCAGCATCGCCGGGGAATACGGTACTCCTCCCGAAGGGGACGTATTATTTGGCAGGTACGGTAAAGGGGAAATCAGGCGTCGCTATTCGTGGAGAGGATCGCACCAGCACGATCGTGAAATACATGGACAATCCGGAGACGTACATGTTCTATTTTCTTCATGTATCCGGTGCTTCGATCAAGAACATGACGCTCGATGGCAATAACAGCACAGTAGCCATGTCAGCCGTAGTATCCGAAGGAGGGGGCAGAAATGAGATGAGCGGGCTGACTGTCAAGGATTTCGCCGCGGTCGACGGTTTCGGTCCTCATGCGTTGTATGTAGTCGGTTCCCAGAACGTACGCATTACGGACAATAATGTCACGAACATCGGAGTAGGCTCCATCTGGGGCGCTGCCGTTCGTGCAGGCTGGGATTCTAAGCATGTAACCGTTGAAAACAACGTCATCGCTAAAACCGGACGCGGAGGCATTCTCATCAATGACGGAAGCTCCGGGGCTATTATTAGAAACAATACAATCACGGGATCCGGCTTGAAGGAGCACGGATTATCCATTGAGCTGCACACGAATTCGGACAATGCCATCATCGAGGATAATCATGTAGACTTCTGGATCAGTGCCGTTCGGTCCAAGAATATCGCTGTGCGCCGGAACGTCGTGCATCCGGCGGACGGAAGAGTCGGTTCGATTGGGCTGGAAATTATGGCGGAGAATGCCGTAACGACGGACAACCTGGTAGATGGCGGGCAGCAAGTAGGCATCCAGCAGTCACCTGGAACAGGGCATCAATTGTGGAGCTACAATGTGGTAAAGAACATGGTTATGTGGGGCATGCAGCTTCAAGGTGCAGGCTCAAGCGAGACGGAACAGTTCCAATATTTCTACAAGAACAGCTTTATCAATACGCAGCTGGGCAATCCGAAAGCCGCTTATCCCGGCTATGAAGGCAATGGGATTCGTATTCACGGGAATGCTCAGAACCTCGCTTTCGATAGCAACCTTATTGCAAACAATGGTAGAAAGGCGATCGAAATTACGGATGCAGCGGGAGTCGATCGCCTCAGTTTTACGAACAACCTTATCTCTGGCAACAAAGGCGTAACGATGGATCCTTATCCGGCAGCTGCGCAGCACTTGGAATGGGCAGGTAATCTTGTCTTCCTTAACGGCAGCAATGCGCAGCCGACTTCGCGCGGGTTTGCGAATGCGAAGCCGGTCGCTGACTTTACGAATCCTGTGCTGGTACGCGCCGGCGCACCGGTCACTTTCGTCAGCACCTCGACGGATAATGGAACGATCGCAACCTATCTCTGGGACTTCGGGGCAGGTTTGCCAAGCGCATCCGCTATGCCAACGTACGTCTACGATAAACCGGGCGTCTACCGGGTGACACTTGTCGTGTGGGATAATGAAGGACGTTCGAACGTAAAAGAAAAGGTTATTCTTGTAAGTCCGGGACTGCCTGACAAGAAGAAGCCTAACGTTCCAACGAATCTCGCTTCACCATCGCAGACAGATGAGACGATAGATTTGACATGGAGTCCAACATCCGACAATGTAGGCGTCGTCGGTTACGATGTCTATCGGGATGGGGCGCTAGTGGGCAGTACTGCGCCAGGGGAATTAGCCTTTACGCTTACGGGGCTGTCGCCGGTCACGACATACAGCATCACGTTACGAGCGCGTGACGCGGCAGGCAATGTCTCTGATTCCAGCGCTGCGCTGAGCGTGACGACGGAACTTCCGGATTCGCAGCCGCCAACAGCGCCAGCTGGATTAACAGCTGCATCCGTTACAGGCACTAGCGCAATATTAACTTGGACAGCTTCAACGGATAACAAGGCGGTTACAGGTTATGAAGTTTATAGGAACGGCAGTCTGGTCGGTACAACTACTGGGGCAACGGCGACTTCGTTTACAGCAACCGGTCTTATTCCGGGGACTTCCAGTGCTTTTACCGTAAAAGCGAAAGATGCAGCCGGCAACAGCTCCGATGCAAGTAACGCCATTAATGCCGTTCTTGCACCGCCTACTTCGCCGACAGTGTATCTCAGTGACTATTCATGGGATTACGGCGTTGCAGGCTGGGGCAATATCCAGCGTGATAAATCATCCGACGGTAAACCGATTACACTTAATGATGTCGTTTATGCGAAAGGTTTAGGAACCCATGCCGAATCTGCAATCGTGTATACGCTCGGAGGCGAATACGCGAAATTCCAAGCGAGTGTCGGCGTTGACGACGAGACTTATGGCAATGGCGGCGTTAGCTTCGAGGTGTGGCTGGATGGCGTACGGGCATTCGACAGTGGCTTTATGGATGCAACAGCACCGACGCAAACTATTGATCTGCCTATCGCCGGTGTCAATGAGCTGAAGCTCGTCGTCACCAATGGCGGTAACGGCGGCGATTGGGATCATGCGGACTGGGGAGATGCAAGAATCCTCTATCCGGCCGGAGAATAACGAGGATTGTTATGAAATGGGAGGCCGATCTTGGATCGGTCTCCTTTTCAGTGAAAATGCGTCCATGAAACAGTCCAAAAAACGTATGATAGTCCATTTGTTTGCGTGCACCGGATGACTATACTTTATTCAGTTCCTTCAATGCAGGGAAAAGGATTGCTATTCATAGGAGTAGGGAGAGTAGATACGATGTCGGATGTTAAAATCACGCATGTCGAGACGATTCTGTTAGCTCGCATGCATGAACCTGAAAGGCAATGGATGACTTCTACCTTTCGGGTAATCAAAGCAGAAGCCGCAATCGTGGTCATTCGTACCGATGCGGGCGTTACAGGGATCGGCGAAGCCTGTGCCTATGGTGTACCCGGTAAGATCAGCGATATGGTAAGGAGAGTGAGCCCTTTACTAATCGGGCGTGATCCGAGAGATCCATCCATCGTGCTGCATCCGAATGGGCAATCCTGGGCATACGACTGTGCGATCTCCGGGATTGATTGTGCGCTTTGGGATATCCGCGGGAAATTAGCAGGTAAACCGGTTGCGAAGCTGCTTTCGCCTAATCCGATTGGCAAAGTGCAGCTCTATGCGTCCGGTGGCTGCAGCTACGATTGGAGAGCTCGGCCGGAGCAACTGATAGAAGAAGCTTTATCGTATATCGCCGAGGGCTATGAGGTATTCAAGTTCAGAGTTGGCACACATTGGGAATGGGATCGCGTAACCGTGGATCGCATGCTCGGTTTGATTCAAGAGCTGTCCCAGGAAGTGAAAGGTCGGATGGAGCTTGCTATTGACGGGAATCAGCGCCTAACGGAAGAGATCGCACTAGCGCTTGGCAAAGGGCTGGATCGGATTGGCGGATTCCGTTGGTTCGAAGAACCGATCCCGCAGAAGGATGTTGAGGGTTACGCGAGGTTGAATGCAGCATTGGATGTTCCCGTTACCGGAGGCGAACAGTACACGACGGTAGAGCAGTTCATTCCATATATGGAACGGAAGTCATATTCTATCATTCAACAGGATGCAGGAATATGCGGGATTACCGCGGCCATGTCGATTGCGCAATTCGGCATGC
This sequence comes from Paenibacillus rhizoryzae, assembly GCF_059686995.1. Classification (NCBI taxonomy): domain Bacteria; kingdom Bacillati; phylum Bacillota; class Bacilli; order Caryophanales; family Paenibacillaceae; genus Paenibacillus; species Paenibacillus rhizoryzae. The sequence goes on from NZ_JCAALT010000001.1 coordinate 947,339, forward strand.
AGTACGGTGTTCCGACGATCCCGCATAACTGGCATAATGGCGTCATGACGATGGCGAACGCACATCTGGTTGCTGCGCTTCCAAATCCGATTCTGTTTGAATTGTGCCGCATTCAAGGGCCTTTGCAATGGGGAATTGTGAAAGAAAGCCCAGTTATTCAAGGCGGATGGCTCGAGCTTACGGACAAACCGGGACTCGGCGTGGAACTGGCAGAGGATGCGCTTGAGCGATTCCCATTTGTAGAAGGCAATTACTACGTCTCTATTGATAGATAAGTAGGTTTGGAATCGAATGTCTATGTAGCTAATCGAATGGCTTGCAGATGTCTCTCTAATAGGAGAAGCCGTCTGCAAGCCTTTTTCTATTGGGGTCTACAATTATCGATCCATTTCTTCGATTTCCGTTAGAATCTGACAGAAAAGTTCGCAGACCTTTGCCTCATTGATCTCTGGAAAAAATCTCCTTATAATGACCTTACCGATTTATGAAAGCGCAACCAAAGCCATTTCGGACTATAGACAGCTGTTACTACCATTTAGGAGTGAAGCCAAGGATGAAATGGATTAAAGTTCGGTCACTCAAGTACAAAATCATTATTGCATTCATTGTCATTTCACTCCTTCTGGTCATCCTGCAGGCGGGTTTCTTCCAGCATTGGATTAGCGGGATTATCCTGCGGCAATCGGAAGCCAATTTACAGGAAACCGTTCGGCAAATCGGGAAGCAAGTTGATCTTCAATACAAACAAATCGATGCCAACGCTCGCGTCATACGCAACAACCAAGTGTTAAAGAACTATTTGAAGGATTTGAAACAGCATGCCATCAACTATCAAATCGCGAAATACCAGATTGCAAGGCAAATCGTAAGGCTGCCTAATTTAGAAATGATCGAGAACATCTACATATTTCCGGTTGGCTACGCACCGATGAACCTCTATTATTCCGATGCGATATTCGAAGCAGACAAGCTTACCGAGCAATTGATGACAACCAATCGGCCGACCAGCCATGAGGATGTCATTTGGACGGTGCAGCCGCAAACGCATCTCATTACAATGATGATGCTCATCTATGATGGAGGAGAACTGCTCGGTCTGCTCAGAGTTGATCTCAATGAGAAATTCCGAGATCAATTGGACGATGTGCGATTAGGCGAAGAAGGGAGTGTGTTCCTGCTCAAAGATAACACCATCATGTTTGCCACGGATAGGAGGCTTATTAATCAGAAGGAATCCCGTTTAGCGCAGCAGCTCGACTCAGGCACGCAGGTCACCTTCACACTGGATTATCAGGGATGGAAACTGATCGGGGTAGTACCGAACAAAGAAATCCTTAATCAAGTCAATCAAGTGAATAAAGTGTTACTGCTAATGGAATTGATCGTGTTTGCGTTCATCTTTCTATTTGCCTTGCTCATCCTACGTATGATTCTAAGTCCGCTGAAACAGATATTAAGAGGGATGGAGAGCATTGAGCAAGGCAGACTGGATGTTATCGTGAATCGAGAAGGAAATGACGAATTCAGCGTCATTATCAGGCATTTCAACCATATGGCAGAACGGGTCAACCGTTTGATTAAGACCGTGTACTACCAACAGCTAACCTATCGAAAAGCCGAAGTGATCAATCTGCAGTCGAAGCTGAATCCCCATTTTCTATATAACACGCTCGATATGATTTACTGGATGACGGTGGTCAAGGATGAGGAAGAAATCGGCGAAGCGATTATTTCTTTGTCCACGATATTGCGCTATTCCATCTCTCATCAGAATGAATTTGTCACGGTCTCGGAAGATATGGAGCAATTGGAGAATTACTTGAAAATTCAGCGCATGCGCTTTGAAGATAAACTATCCTACGTGTTTCATCTTGATCCTGCGGTTGCAGACATTAAGATTCCGAAGCTGCTCATTCAGCCGCTAGTGGAGAACGCCATTAAATATGCGTTTCAACAAATGATGCTTGGCGGCATCGTTATCATTCGGGGTTTTGCCCAAGACGGCGACTTGTATCTCGAGGTCGAGGACAATGGGACCGGCATGCCTTCAGAGAAAGTAGAGGCTTTACTGGCATCATTCGAGCAGAAAAGCTTAAGCAGCGGTCTTGGCATTCAACTAGTCAGGCAGCGAATTGCTTTTATCTATGGAGAGGGGTTTGGATTGTCCATACGGAGCGAAATCGGCCGCGGAACAACCATTACGCTGAAGCTGCGGACAGATGCAGGCGTGCCGCAAGAGGAGCTTTGGAAGGATGAAGCCATGCATGCCTAACTTATTGGCAGGAAGGGGAGGTCTGCTTTGAGAATCGTACTCGTCGATGATGAGAGGTCAGTACTCAAAGGGTTGCAGCATATTTTCGCCAAACACTGCACGGGGCATGAAATCGTCGGGACAGCGCAAAGTGCGGAGGAAGCGCTGCATGTCATGCAGGTTACGGAGGCGGATATCGTCATTACGGATGTGATGATGCCGGGGATGAACGGAATTGAGCTTACTCGCGAGATCAGCAAGTTGTATCCGTATGTGTATATTGTCATATTGAGCGGCCACGCGGAATTTGATTATGTTCGGGAAGCGATGCGGTGTGGTGCAATCGATTACTTACTGAAGCCATGCCATTACCAGACGGTCATCGACCTGTTGGATAAGATTAAAGGGAAAGCAGCAGAGAAAGAATCGGAGCACGAGAAAATGTCACACAAACAGCTGCTCGAGAAGTTAATCAGCGGGAGTCTCGAGCTTCCCGATAGCTGGTCGGTACCCTATGATTTGCAGATGGCGCTCTTCTCGGGTCATGAGAACATGGACACCCGATTAGAAGAGCAGATCCTTCATCAATTACTCCATGCGAACATCGAGCGAGCGGCCTTGGATGCGGTGATTTATGAAGGGAAATGTATCGTTCTTTATCGCGGTGCGATGAATGCAATAGCCTTCAAGCAGCTGCTCAACGAATGCCGGCTGGCGATGCGCAAACAGAACCGAACTATAGTTGCGGCTTTACATCGTTTTACTAGTGCGCCTAGATCGATTGGGCAAGCCTATGAAACTTGCCTTAAATACTGTGAGTTTCTAGCGTTTAATGAGTATTCCGCCGTTATGGATGACGACATGTACAAAGAGCAATTGAACCAGCCGGAGCCATTTACGATAAGTGAATACTTCTCGGGAGACCGATTTGGCAAATATTATGCCTTAGCGGATGCAAAGAAGCTGCGACACTATATCGAAACCATCCTGCAGCAGCTTCATCGTGTTCCCAGCAGATTTGAGCCGGTTCGGTTAAAGCGAGAATTGCTGAGTGAACTCATTTATTTAGAACATGTACTAAAGGATCATGGTTTAGAGCCGTTCTTCGGCGGCCACATCGATTATGTGCAGGAAATGAAGGGAATCCGTAATGTTAAAGAGCTGCTCAGCTGGCTGAAGACCTATTTTATGTCCGCTATTATGTGTATGACTGACGAGAATCATAATCCGCATTATATCCAATCCGCCATCCGTTATATCGAGATGAATTATATGAAGAACCTCACGCTTAAAGAGGTGGCTGATGCCGTCTATCTGAATGCGTGGTACTTTAGCTCCCAATTCAAGAAATATACCCACGTCACGTTCAGCGAGTACATCAATCTCATCCGCATTCGAATTGCCAAGGAGTTTCTCAGACAGCAGGATTTAAAGGTCTATCAGGTGGCGGAGATGGTAGGCTTTCAAGATGCAGCCTACTTTAGCACGGTGTTTAAAAGCATTGAACATATGAGTCCCAAAGAATATCAGCAGTCCTTTCTAATCGCCAATGATTCTTAATGAAATCCAAGTATTTTGAAATTAATCAATCCTTCTAATCGCTATACTCGGATTATCCCAATAGAAGGAGGAGTGTTCATTGCGAATCATGAAAAGGCTTACAGTGCTGTTCATACTCACGGCGCTGATCATCACAGCTTGCAATAACGACAATGACAAGGGCAGCTCTACTTCAGACACGAACAAGAATAATACGGCTGTAGGAACGGACGGCAACAAGGATTCGGGGGATTCCAAAACAGACGGCAAGATGACCGATGTCGGTACGCCGAGAAGCGAAACGTTAATCGTCGACATCTTAGGCGGCCGCAGCCCTGACCCGGATCGGTACAATCCCTATGTACCGGGAGCCGTTGCCATGGATGCCGGCGTGCATCAGCTCATGTTCTCGAACTTATGGGAAATCGATACGCAGAAAGGCACGCAGATCCCGGATTTGGCTGCTACGTTCCCAGAACCATTGGATGCAACCAATACGAAGTTTTCGTTCAAAATCCAGGAAGGTTTGACGTGGTCGGATGGCCAGCCATTCACGGCGCATGACGTGGAATTTACGGCAACGATGATTACAGGCGCGAAGGAGCTCGGCTACAACGGCTACTTCACGAATCTGATCAAGAGCATGAAGGCGACCGATGATTACACGATTGAAGTCGAAACCGTTAATCCGGAGACGAGATTGGCGCAGAAGCTCGGTGTCGTGATTTGGGGGAATAGCTTCCGCGTCATGCCGAAGCATATTTGGGAGAAAGAGGATCCGGCAACGTTCAAGTTCTCGAATCCGATCGGCGTAGGTCCGTACAAGCTGAAGGATCGCGATCCTCAGGGGAATTGGTTCCTCTGGGAGAAGCGTGAGGATTGGCAGAAGAGCGATATCGGCAAGCTTGTAGGCGAGCCCGGCCCGAAATACATTTTGTTCAAATTCTTCGGACCGGAGGAGAAACGGATTATCGCGATGATCCAGCATGATATGGACATCCTGCAGGATATTACCCCTGAAAGCTGGGATGTGCTGCGGCAGAAGAACGAATATGCCAAAGCTTGGTACGAAGACTTCCCGTACGCAACGATGGATGATCCGTGCGAGCGCGGGATGTCCTTTAATACGGCGAAGGAGCCTTACAACAATCCGGATGTCCGCTGGGCTCTCACATTGATGACGGATATTAAGAATGTATCGATGGCTACCTTCGGCGGCATGCTGCGCGTATCTCCGATCCAGCTGCCACCGATCAAAGTGCTACAGGACACTTACCATAAGCCGATGTTAGGATGGCTGAAGGATTTTGCCCTCGAAGACGGTTACAAACCGTTCGACGACAGCTATGCCGCTGGTATTGTCGACATGCTGAAGCAGCAGGGCATTGAAGGCTTGCCGACCGATGAGAGCGCGATCAATGACACCTTCGGCGTAGGCTGGTGGAAGTTCGATCCGGCTGAAGCGGCGAAATTGCTGGAGAAGAGCGGATTTAAGAAAGACGGCGACAAATGGCTCCTGCCAAACGGCAAACCATGGACCTTGACCATCAATGCACCGGCGAACTTTGAAGTCCAGTCGATGCGATTGGCGTTTGCAGTGGCGGATTCCTGGCGCAAGCAAGGCATTGACGTCAATGTGCAGCAGATGGAAGGCGCTTCCTTCTGGGACAGCGAATCAACCGGAGCGTTCACAGTCGGCTCTTACTGGCCGGCATGCGGCTTGCTGCCGGATACGACGGCGAATATGACCGGCTGGCATAAGCAGTACATCGTGCCGATCGGCGAGCAGGCGCCGGGTAACCGCAACCGTTGGGCGAATGACCGTGTGAGCTCTTTGCTTGACGAGCTGGACAGCTTGCCGAGCGACGATCCGAAGGTGATCCGGAACATCACGGAAATCAATAAAGAATTCGTCAAGGGCATGCCGTTTATTCCTATGTTCGGTACATCCAAGTTCGTACCGGTCGATACGTACTATTGGGATGGATTCCAAACATCGGAGAATGCGTTCGAGGGTCCATGGTGGTGGTGGTCGCAGTTTAAGTTCTACACCCCACATTTGAAGCCGACAGGCAGATAACACGGAATCCGTTTCCGAATACATACCGGGCTGCAGAGGTCCGGTATGTATTTTTCCGAAAAGGCGATTAACGCAGGCGGGGAGATGCTGCTTTATGGGTTTTTACAAATTTTTGCTGTCCAAAGTTCTTTCCTTTGTGCTCGTCGTGTTCATCGGCATCACGACCGTATTCTTCGTGCCCCGGTTCATGCCATCGGATCCGGTAGAAGCGATGATCGGCAAGATGACGGCAAACCAAGCATTCATGGAACCGGATGCGATCATTACATTGCGTGAAACCTTGAATGAATCCTTCGGTCTTGAAGGCTCGATGTGGGATCAGTATTGGGGATTTGTGAAGCGGGTTATCGTGACGCAGGATTTCGGCCCTTCACTGGCCAGCTATCCGAATCCGGTCAATGAATTAATCGCGAAAGCACTGCCCTGGACAATGGGATTGTTATTAATCTCGACGATCATTGCATGGCTGATCGGCAATATAGTCGGCTTGCTTGCAGGGTTTCTCAAAGATAAATCGTACTCCAAGGCGATGGAGGCCATCTCCATCATGATCTATCCGATTCCGTATTATATTTTGGCGCTGATTCTGATCATGCTGCTGTCGTATATTTATCCGATTTTCCCGTTATCGGCTACCTTTCAAGGAGATGGGTTTTCATGGGAGCATATAAGAAGCATTGTCTATAACTCGATCTTGCCGGCGTTCTCCATGATACTCGTTGGAACGGGGTGGTGGGTGATTAGCATGAAAACCTTGTCGTCCGGCATCGCCGAAGAGGATTACGTTCAATTCGCCAGACTCAAGGGCTTAAGCGAGCGCAGAATTATGACCAAATACGTGCTGCCCAATGCGGCGCTTCCGCAAGTTACGATGCTGGCGCTTCAGATCGGAACGATCTTCAATGGGGCGTTAATTACGGAAATCCTGTTCGGATATCCGGGAATCGGGACTCTTATTTACACCGGTATTCTGCAGGCTGACTATAACCTGATCATGGGGACGATTACGCTTTCTATTATCGCAGTGGCAGCGGCTACTTTTATCGTGGATTTCTTATATCCGTTCCTCGATCCAAGGGTTCGATATAAATAAGCGTGCTTGGGAGGTGAGTGACACGTGAAGCATTGGAATATTCGTTTAAAGCTAGGTGTAGCCATGCTGAGCATCTTCATTATTCTGGGCTTCATCATTCCTTTCTTCTATCAGGGAAATCCGATCGAATGGGGAACGTATTTGAAGAATCTTAAGCCGAGTAAAGATCATATCTTCGGAACGACGAACCTTGGTCAAGACACGTTCTGGCTGCTCGCCAAATCGATCCAAAACTCGTTCATTATCGGCATTATCGTTGCTTTCTTCGCTACTTTGATCGGCGTATTGTTAGGACTTTGGGCCGGCTTTAAAGGCGGCTTTATCGATCGGCTGATTACCATTATGACCGACTCTTTTATCGTCATTCCATCGCTGCCCATTCTGATTCTGCTCGGAAGTCTCATGCAGGGCAAGGCTTCGCTCTTCATGATCGCGTTTGTGTTAATTATCTTTAACTGGCCCTGGCCGGCGCGTCAGCTTCGCTCTATGGCGTTATCGCTCAGCGAACGTGATTTTATCAGTACCGCCATCTTCTCTGGGCAGAATACGCTGAAAATCATCGTTAAAGAAATCTTTCCTTTTGTCACGGGCTGGTCGGTAGCTAATTTTGTCAATACGATTCTCGTGGCCATCGGCTCTGAATCCGGCTTGGCCGTTATCGGGATGTCAAGCAACGAGAAGGCTACGCTCGGCACGATGATTTATTGGGCGAATCAGCATCAGGCCATGCTCTCCGAGCGCTGGTGGTGGATTGGATCTCCGGTTGCAGCGATCTGCTTGATCTTCATATCGTTATTCCTGGTTATGACGGGCTATCAGCAATATTCTGCGCTAAAGAGAGGGAAGTAAGATGCTGAAGCTAAATCAGGTAAGTGCGCAATATAACATGTTGAATGGCTATGTGAAGGCCGTCGATAAAGTAGATTTCGAGGTTCGGAAGAACGAGATATTCGGCATTGCGGGCGAATCCGGCTGCGGAAAGTCAACGCTGCTCAAGGTCATGTATGACTTGATCAACTATCCGCTTGAAATCGCATCCGGTTCTGTCGAAGTGCATACTTCCGACCGGAAAGGTGCGCCTGTCGTCTACCGTAACGGCGAGATCCATAAGAGCTGGTGGAAAGATATTTCCTATGTGCCGCAAGGTGCTATGCATGTAATGAATCCGGTGACCCGAGTGAGAAACCAATTCTTCGATACTATCAGCAAGTTCCATGGCGTGAAGAACAAGAAAGCGCTGGAGCATGAAATCACGGCTTACCTGAAGGAACTGGAGCTTCCGCCGGAGGTGCTCAAAGCTTATCCCCATCAGTTAAGCGGCGGAATGAGGCAGCGGGTGTTAATCGCGCTTGCTACGTTCTTGCATCCCAGTATCGTACTTGCAGATGAGCCGACGACAGCGCTGGATGTCGTTGTGCAGCGCGGAATACTCACCATGCTGTCGCAGGTGCAGAAGAAACTAATGAATTCCATGGTTATCGTCTCTCATGACATGGGGGTTCATTATCAGATTACGAATCGAATGGGCATTATGTATGCCGGTCAGATGATTGAAATTGGCCCGACGGACCGGATCTTTAATGAGCCGCAACATCCTTATACCAAAATGCTCATTCATGCACTGCCGAGAATCGGAGATAACAGTCAGAAGGAAGGCATACCGGGAACGCCGCCAAGCTTGAAGAACCCGCCTGCCGGCTGCCGATTTGCCGCAAGATGCCCGCATGTGACGGAGGTCTGTCGGTTGGTCGAGCCGGAGCGGGTAAATGTTGGCGAGGGTCATTATGCGAGCTGCCATTTACTCAGTTAGCAGTTAGGCTGCGTCTTATCGAAATGAGTTCATGCGGAGTAACAGCTATGAAGGAGGTGTTTGTTTGGCTGCAAACATTCTGGAAATCCACGGTCTCTCCATGCATTACAAAATCGGCGGCATGCTGCTGGGGACCAAAATTACAGCGGTAGATCATATTGATTTAACCCTTCCGGGAGATAAACCGCAAATCATGAGCATTGTCGGTGAATCCGGTTGCGGGAAGACGACGCTCGCGAAGATGATTTTGCGCCTGCTCGAGCCGTCTTTCGGCGAGGTTGTCATAGAAGGTACGCCGCTGTCTTTCTATGCGAATCGAAAGAACAAGAAAGCTTTTCTAAAGAAAGTACAGCCCATCTTTCAAAATCCATTCTCCACGTTCAGCAGCCGCAAGACGGTGGATACCTATCTCTATGAAACGGCACTCAATCTGGATATTGCCAAGACGAAGCAGGAAGCAAAGCGGATCATCACGGATGTTCTGAAATCTGTTGGCCTTGATCTGGCGAATGTGGCCGGCAAATATCCCAATCAGTTTTCCGGTGGGGAGCTGCAGCGGATATCGATCGCGCGGGCGCTCATTCCGAAGCCGAGGCTTATCGTAGCGGATGAACCGGTCGCCATGATCGACGCTTCGCTGCGCATGAACGTCGTCAATTTATTCATGAAGCTGAAGGATGAATATAACGTCAACTTTATTTATATTACGCATGATCTATCCACCGCTTATTATGTCAGCGATTATATTGCGACGATGTACAGGGGAAATTTAATCGAATATGGCAAAGCCAAAGAAATATTGAACCATCCAGCACATCCCTATACCGAGCTCTTGCTGGAGTCGATCCCGCGGGTCGGGAAGAAATGGGATGAAGACATGAAGCTTCCTGATCTTGAGAGCAAAGAATATGGCCTTGGCGGCTGCAAGTTTGCCGGTCGATGCGTGTATGCCCAAGAAATATGCCGGTCGGCCAAACCGGAGATGCTTCAACTGAATGCGGATCATCAGGTGCTTTGCTTCAAGCACAGCGGCTATCAAGTCGCGGCAGGAGAAGCTAGAATCGGCGGAAACGTTGCTGCCACTAGCAATCATTCAGATCTTAGCTTGTAAATAAGAGTAGGAGGTAGTTCGCATGCTGCACAATCAAGGGTTAGGATTCGGTTTATCTACGGCACCGTTGATGACGAATGGAAAAACTCGTTCGATCAGCGCCGAGAATCCGAGGGGGGAAGTAGGTGCCGGCGGGAAGGAAGCCAGTAATTTAGGCGTTGGCCGGAAGGGCAGGCCGTGTATTACGCTTCAGCAGGGGGAGACGGTCACGTTGATGGAAGTGGACGGGCCAGGTGTGATCCAGCATTTCTGGATTACGGTTACGGATCGGACAGATAAAGGGTATTTCGTGTTGCGAGATCTGGTAATACGGGTGTACTGGGATGATGAGGCTGAGCCCTCGGTAGAAGTGCCGCTGGGCGACTTCTTCTGCAACGGATTCGGTGCCCGGAGCCTCGTGAATTCGCTGCCGATCGTCGTCAATCCGACCGGGGGCATGAACTGCTATTTTCCAATGCCATTCCGTTCCAAAGCCAAGATTACGATTGAGAATCAGCATGCGCGCGAAATCGGGGGATTTTTCTATCAATTTAGTTATACCTTGGTCGATGATATTCCGGAGGAAGCAGGTTATTTCCATGCACAATGGAGACGGGAGAATATTACGACCGCAGCACAGGATTTCACCATCCTTGATAATGTAAAGGGGAAAGGACACTACATCGGTACTTACTTGGCTTGGGCCGCGCTGGAGCGGTATTGGTGGGGGGAAGGGGAAATCAAGTTTTATATGGATGGCGATGAAGAGTGGCCGACCATATGCGGAACGGGGACGGAAGATTATTTCGGAGGCGCTTGGTGCTTCTATGAGAAACGGGATGGGAAAATCGTCGAAGTTCCCTATAATACGCCTTATCTGGGCTATCCCTATTCGAAGACGGATACGACGCGCAGCGACATCTTCGGTGAAGACAGCGTTCCGATGCATGGCTTGTACCGCTGGCATTTAATGGACCCGATTCGCTTCGAGAATGAGCTTAAGGTGACCATTCAACAAATGGGGCATAACAGCCGCGCTTTGTTCGAGAGAACGGATGATGTGTCCTCGGTGGCTTACTGGTACCAAGCCGAGCCGCATGCTGCATTCCCTGCTTTGCAGGCTGTTGAAATGCGCTGGCCAAGGTAAAGTTACGTTGTTTAATACTGCTTAAATGAAAGGCTGCCTTGGCAGTCTTTCTATTTATGCTTATGTAGAAAGGCGGGAACGATCATGGATGCGTTGGTTGATAGCAAGAAAATACCCGGTGGAACGAAACGATTAATAGCATTGGAGAAACAAAAGCTAAAGGAACGAAAACGATGGATCTTCTTCAGCATCTGTTTCGCAGCAGCCGCATCTATCGCATTAGCGGTCGTATTCGCGCCTAAGCCAGAGCCGGTTGCGTTCGATTACCAGCAGCTCCCCATGCTCGGTTCTGCTGACGCGCCGGTGAAAATTGTCGAGTTCGGTGACTTTAAGTGCCCGGCTTGCCGCTACTTTAGCCAGGAAATTAAACCGAAGCTGGTACAGGACTTTATTGATAGAGGGACAGTAGCGCTGTATTTTATGAATCATACGATCATCGGACCGGATTCCTTTGCTGCCGCTATGGCGGGCCAATCGATTTATCGTCAGAACCCTCATGAATTTTGGAACTATTATGATGCGATTTATAAGAATCAAGGCGATGAGCGGGTTGCTTGGGCAACGCCGTCATTTCTCGTTGAACTAGCCAAGAATGCTCAGCTTGAGGTGGATTATGAGAAGTTGAAGCAGGATATCGAAAACGAGGCGTATGCGGATGAAGTGATTGCCCATAACGCGAAGGCTGAGAAGCTGATTACTTCTACGCCGACGCTTTTTATTAATGGGGTTAAATACGTGGATTTCGCCGATTATGATAAACTTAAGAGAGCAATCGCCAAGGCAGGTTAGGGCTTAACTAATGCTGCAATTTTCATTATAATAAAGGAAGAAGAAGTTAAAACAGGCTGTTGAACGACTACATAAATAAGGACGTGCGATGGAATGAATTTGGAAGCGGTCATGCAGGAGCTTGAAGCAATCGGCAAGGAACGCAGCAAGAAAATATACATGTCCAATGGGGCGCAGGAACCGCTGTTTGGAGCGACTACAGGCGAGATGAAGCCGATCGCGAAGAAAATTAAAATCAATCAGCATTTAGCCGAGGAGCTATACGCTACGGGGAACTACGATGCAATGTACTTCGCCGGCGTAATTGCGGACCCGAAGGGTATGACTGCGGCTGATTATGACCGATGGATGGATTCGGCTTATTTCTTTATGCTGTCTGATTATGTGGTGGCCGTAACGCTGGCGGAATCTGATATTGCCCAGGAAGTTGCCGATAAATGGATTGCCAGCGGGGAAGAGCTGCGCATGTCAGGTGGCTGGAGCTGTTACTGCTGGCTGCTCGGCAATCGAAAGGATAGTGAGTTTTCCGAAAGTAAGCTTGCCAACATGCTTGATCAAGTTGCAGCTACGATCCATGATGCTCCCGAGCGTACGAAATTTGCGATGAATAACTTCATTTATACCGTAGCCGTGTCTTATACGCCTCTCCACGACAAGGCTGTCGAAATTGCGAAAGCAGTTGGCCCCGTAGAAGTGAACAAGGACAAGGCAAAGAGCAAGTTGATATCGGCTGCCGATAATATTCAGAATACTATTGATAAAGGGCGAATTGGATTCAAACGTAAATATGTTAGATGTTAAATTGGAGCTATAAAGTGGAAGCATAAATAAACGAGCGGCAGCGATCTTTTGGATTGGCTGCCGTTTGTTGTTGGTGCGAAGGGGGGACACAAGTGAGAAGGAATTTCTATCTTCACCTGATCATGCATTATATCATTATGTTGGTTCCCCCAGCGATAGCTGCGCTTCTATTTGAATTTAATGACAATTTCAATACGTATTTAGAAGAGTACATTGGCTATACCGTGGGATTAACGGGGTTAATTATTATGGGGCTCTTATCCATGTTCCTCCATAGTTATATCATCATGTCGATCATCTACTTGATCATTAAAATGATTGTATTATATCCGCTCTTCATGATGATGTATGTATCATTAAGGCGAGTTACATGGTTACCTATTGTGATAAGTTCCGTGCTGAGTGTATGGGGAGTGATCTTTGGTGCATTTATTATGGTCGCGGCAAATCAGTGAATTCTTAGGATAATAGCAGTCTGATATTCAGCAAGGCTGATCTTAGAGCGCTTCGCCAAAGTAAATCGTGTGTCCCTGATCATCCTCGATGACAAACTCCCTAGTACTCCAATCCGTCTCATGCACGTCTTTAATCATAGTGACCCCTCGAGCTTTCAGCTCCTCAGCCAAAGAGGCGGCATCATCCGTTTGCAGGTAGAGAGTGAAATGGTCTCCATCGCGAGTATAGGGGATTGAAGGATCCTGTTCACAAACGGACTTGAGATGAAAAATCTGGTTGCCTGCACGTATGCCGGCATAAAAATCTTCATATCGGAATGCGAGTTCCAAGCCTATCAGAGTCGTGTAGAAGCGTATGGAACTGTCTAAATTCATCGTTCGCAGCTGCGGAATAACGCCTGCTATTTTCATTATTACTCCTCCTAACTAGAGTGGGAATGCATGCGTAAAGGATCATTATCTGTTCCTAATTATACCTTTTCTACTAGACTAAATCGAAAGTTAATGTCATTAATAATCAAAGCGTGTATAGGGAGTGAATGGTCTGAAAGTAAAATATCGCATAGAAGATCGAGTACTTGCCTCAAATCTGGATAGAGAATACGGGATACAAGTTGAAACCATTCAATTCATTCCTTTTGGGGATTCAGCTTACTCTTACCGGCTGGCGTGCATGAATGGAGAGCGCTATTATCTGAAATTATTTGATCATAACAATGACAGACATAGAATGAGTATCGATCGTTTTCCTTATTACTTGCCATTGACTTGGAACATGTATCATCAAGAAGTGTTTCAAAAAATCACTTATCCAATTAAAAACCGGATTGGCGGATTTTCAACAACAATAAACGAGATTACGGTCGTATTATTTAACTATATTCACGGCGAGTCATTGGCTGATGCCTATCCGTTCTCCATAGAGATTCTTAAGAGCATTGCCGAATCGGCAGCTGCAATTCACAAGAGTAGTCCCTTGATAGATAAGACTATGATCTTAATAGAATCATTTGATATTTCCTTTGAATTTGACCTCGATAATTGTATTTCGTTGCTTGAAAGCACGATGACATTTGACAATCCTAGTAAACAAGCGCTAAGAGCGCATGTAGGGCCCCAAAAAGAGCAGATCATGAACCTGCTGGATCTCGTTCGTAAACTTCGCCATTCAGCGATAGCAGATACGAAAGAAAAAGTAGTGTGCCACGGGGATATGTGGGGAGGGAATTTGATTCGTCAGGGCAACGAATTGTATGTCGTCGATTGGGAATCCGCGATTTTGGCGCCTCCGGAATTCGATTTGATAGGCTATATCGGTGAAGAGTTCGATGTTTTCTATTCCGCTTACTTAAAGCATTTAGGTAAATCTGTGGCGATTAATCTCGATTTATTGCGGTTTTACTCCTACCGCCACCATCTTCGGAATCTAACGAATTGGCTAATGAATATTCTGTTTCGCAACACAGAAGAAGCGCAGAATGAAAACGACTTGGACATGATCCTTCATCACTGCATGAATCGTTGGGATCGTATTGAACCGATGATTAAGGAAGTTGCAGTTATCCTTCGGAAAAGGAGCGCTGGAGAGTGAAAATGAAAATTTCCATTTCCGGATTGCTAGCTTCCGTAGGATGCATCGTTTTGTGTTGTATATTTTTGTTTTGGAACCCATATTCCAATACGCCAATAAGTCACTCCACATTTCTGATCATTTTTGCGATGTTGATTTTACCTGCAGTTCTGGGGATCGCAGCCTCGTTTAGAAATAATCGAATCTTAATGGTAATAGTTGTGCTATGGACACTTCCTTATGGACTTTATCTAAGTGTCGTGTCGATACCTAGTGTTTGGAATCTCTATGGTTTGGTTCTATTTCTATACCTGAGTTCAGTGATTGGGATGACAAGAGCATTGAGTGACTAGGCAAACATAACAGAAGGGGGAAGGGCAGGACTCAGAATTAACGTTTGCTGCCAAACATAAACAGTTCTATTCTAAATGTGGATTCATTCCTTGCTCGGGTGGGGTGTAGAGAAGCACTTGATTGCCTCTCGAAAGTAAAAAGGAACATCAAAATGGTAAAGCCGGGCAATCCACTTTCCAAAATGAAAGCGCTATACTTTTAGTGCGAGCGCAAGTATAGCATGCTTAGCGCGAAAAGTACGGCACACACCATGGTTATGGAAGATACGTATGCCGTGCAAGAAGTAGAGGGGAGGAAGGGGGACTTAATTGTAAACGCTGGCTTCATCAAGTTGAAACGTCCACTAAGAGAGGAAGTGCGGGACATGCGATTATTCAAATGGTTGGCTTCCGCCGCTTTGTTCCTGACGGTCGTCACGGGATTGCTGCCGGTTAAGGCTCTGCCTCAAGCGCCTCATGTTTATGCGGATAACCCCAATCACACGTTGGTAGGTGCCATTCGCTGGGATGCTTGGGTTGGCACGCTGAACACCGACGGGGTCGGCGCACCTCAGGTTGGACTGCAGGTCGAGCAGACGCTCGGACCGAATAAGTACCATTTTCGGCTGCCGTATTTCGGTGTAGAGACCGGGACCAACTCCGTTAACGCCCGGCAGTTGACCCAGAGCCTCATGGACCAGGACATCGCCTTCGCCAAATACGCGGGCATCGATTACTGGGCATTCTGCTTTTATCCGGACGGCAGCGGAATGGACACGGCAAGGAATCTGTACGATTCCAGCACGCACAAGAGCGATGTGAAATACACGTACATCCTCGGAACGGGCAGCTTGCCGTCCACGAAATTCGACTGGCTGGTGAGCAAATTTCAAGAAAGCAATTACCAGAAGGTGATGGGTGGTCGGCCGCTGCTTTATATTTTCGGTGGGACAGGTGGCTATAGCGCGACGGATATCGGCTCGATTCGTAGCAAGGCGACCGCGCTAGGGTTGGCAAATCCTTATGTCGTCGTCATGTCCGATAATTCGTCCGCAGCATCGAGCGCGGCGACTTCGATCGGAGCGGATGCGATCAGCGCTTATATCACGTGGTCGGGTGGTGGTGGCGCATACTCGGGCTTAGCCGCCCAGGACCAGGTGAACTGGAACAACCACAAGGCTACCGGCAAAAAGGTTATTCCGTGGGTGACCACGGGCATGGACACGCGTCCACGTTACGATCATCCGGTGAGCTGGACGTCGGTCGGACCGAACGACTGGGTACAAACCGCGACGCCGTCCGAAATCGCAGCAAACCTGACGAATGCGCTGAGCTGGGTCGGCAGCAACGCTTCGACTGCTGAAGCAAACGCGGTCATCATGTACGCGTGGAACGAATACGACGAGGGAGGATGGATCGCACCGACACTTTACGATGGCACGGAGCGTCTCGACGCGATCAAGAACGTGCTGAAACCATCCGCGAATCCGGCGAATCTAGCGCTGGATCGCGACGCTTACAGCAGTTCTTCCAACTGGGATGCCAGCCAAACGGCATCCAAGGCGTTCGATAGTAACGGCGCGACGAACTGGCAGGCCGCTTCAGGTTCGACTTATAACGGGCAGTGGGTGCAGGTAGACTTTGGTGCTAACACGCGGTTCAATCAGGTAAAACTGTCGGAGTATGGCAGCCGTACAACGGGCTATCGCATCGAATATTGGAACGGCTCGAACTGGACAACAGCCTATACTGGTACAACCATCGGAAGCGTGGCTTCTTCATCAACGGTGTCCTTCCCAACTGTGCAGGGCACGAAAGCAAGAATCTATTACACCGGTGGCAGTTTCACGCCGATCCTTTACGAGTTCGAGATTAACCGTCAATATGTCAATCTTGCCGCGGGCAAAACCTACGCCAGTTCCTCCAATTGGGATACGGTCCAAACGGCGGACAAAGCCTTCGACGGCAACGTCGGCACTAACTGGCAGGCAGCCCTCGGTTCCACCTATAACGGACAGTGGGTGGAAGTGAATTTCGGCGCGAGCACGACGTTTAACCGAGTCGCGTTGTCGGAGTATGGCAGCCGGACGTCGGGCTATCGCATTGAATATTGGAACGGCTCGAGCTGGGCGACGGCATACACCGGTACTTCAATTAGCGGTCCCGGAGCGCCGACAGTCGCGACGTTCACCGGCGTGACGGGCACGAAAGCGCGCATCTACTACACCGGCGGAACTAACACGCCGATTTTGTACGAGTTCGAGATTTCCAATTGATCGTAGTGCGCGATTGGGGAGGAAGCCTGGTTAGAGAAGTGAAGCGGAGAGTTCGATTTTCGAACTCTCCGCTTCATTTTTGCTCTAATCTCACATTGAGAGTTCAAGTTTACGACTCCCCGGTTTGACAGTTACACGCATACGAATCACGCTGCCAGCCATTATGCTGACCGAATTATCGTCATGGAGAACGGGGAAGTGGTCGAAGAAGGGAAACATGCACATCTACTGCTGCATTCGGGGCGGTATGCGGAGCTCTACCGATTGCAATATGCATAAACATAGTCTCAACTGATCGCCAACTTATCATGGAATAGGAGGAAAATGGGAACGGAAATGGAATATGTTCCAGGAAGAACATATTTTCGTAACCATGGGAGGCAAACCGAATGAAAATTAGCATTTGTTCGTTCAGTTTTCACAGATTGTTGGCGGCGGGGAAACAGGATATTTTCCAATATATTAAGGATTGCAAAGAACTAGGGTGTACGCAGCTTGATCCCTGGAACGCACACTTAGCCGAGTTGAATCATGGCGAGGAAGCGCTGCATGCCGGTGCTAACCCTGACCAATCGCAACATCTGACAGCTATGGACGATGAGTTTCTGGAACGCGTGAAGCTCGCGGCAGATGAAGCCGGATTGCCGTTCGGCTGTATCGCGGTTGACGGGGCGCATATTTATGAAGAGTCCGGGGAAGCGCGGGCTAGCAATCGGCAGCGTGCATACCGTTGGATCGAAATTGCCGAGAAGCTCGGCGCATCCCAAATTCGTATCGACTCTGGCGGACCTCAGCAATGGACGGACGAAGTTTTTGGTATTGTCGTTGAAGGTTATCGGGATCTCATTGATCGTGCCGAGCGAGCCGGAATCCAAGTAATCGTGGAGAATCATTGGGGGCCGACCGTAGATCCGGATAATATAGTCAAACTTCTGGAAGCGGTTCCCGGGCTGGGCTTGCTGCTGGATTCGTGGAATTGGGCACATGGCAAGCAGGCTGAAGGCTGGTTGAAGTGCGCGAAATACGCAACGGTCACTCATATCAAATCCTTTTACTTTACAGAGGATGGTCAGGAACTGACTCAGAATGTTCCTTCTTTCTGTAAGTTGCTTCAAGATAATGGCTTTGAAGGTACCTGGGGCGTAGAAAGCGTGCCGGCAGACGGCAATGAAATCGAAGGAGCTCGTAAGACGATTCAGTTAATTCAACGCTCTGTTCGCTAAACCTTTCTCGAAGATTCATGATTGGTAACCAATAGGAGATTGTGAGAGGAGATGTCGTCATGCAGAACACGATTGCAGTTGAGTTGGTTGAAGTTGCTCCATTTAAGGCACTGGCAGTTCGGACGGGGATGACGGAGGACAAGAGTGGAACTCGGAAAGCATGGAGCGCGTTAACAGAGCAGGTACCTCTTAATGATGCGAGGCTTTCTGATGTTCCTAATGCGTATGTATTTATACCGCAAGAGCAATGGAACAAACAAGTTGACACGCTCTGGGTGGGACTCGCGGTGGACGAATTCGGCGAAGTTCCTGCTGGTATAGAAACATTAGAGGTTTCCGGAGGTCTATGCGTCAGCGCTCGTGTATCAGGGAATGAGGCACATATGTGGAGCGTTTACGATGCCATATTTGCGTGGCTAGAGCAGTCAGCTGACTATGAACTCGATTCAAGGGAAGGCGTACTCGGCATGGAGACCGTTCCTTATGAACCGTTGAATGCGTTAACCGTACCTTACACGGAAATCGAAACTTTCAACTTCACGATGCTTTACCCGGTACGAAGAAAGTCCGTCATTTAACTACATTAACTTTCAGGCGTAATGGCTCGGCTAGCATTTATGTGATAGAGACGGATTCCCGTTCCTTCAGGGAGTCCGTCTTTTAATCGTTCATATTGGAGCCAGTCGCGCAGATACCATTAAGGATGGGGGATGAGAGGCATGCCGATGAGTGAGCGAAGACCCAACATTATTATTTTCAATCCGGACCAGTGGCGGGGCAAGGATGTGGGTTGTTTAGGTAATCCGGTTGTCCAAACGCCGTATACGGATGCGCTTGCCGAAGAGGGAGTGGCATTCTCCCGATGTTTTGCCCAGAACACGGTATGTACGCCAAGCCGTTGTTCATTCATGACCGGCTGGTATCCCCATGTACGGGGTCACCGGACCATGCATCATATGCTGTCGCCGGAGGAGCCGTTTTTGCTACAAGAGCTTAAGGATTCGGGGTATACCGTGTGGTGGGGTGGCAAAAATGACGTCGTAAGAGTGGAGCATCAGACGGAGGTTTGCAATATTCGCGTATCCCGGAGGATGTTATTTACGACCGCATCGCTCTGACTCCTAGGGAACAGGACGATCCGCTGTTTTATACCCATTATCGGGGCAAACTTGCAGAACACGAAATTGTCAGCAATGATGATGCGCTCGTTCAGGCAGCGATTGCGTTCCTGCAAAGTGGTCCTCAGGAGCCGTTCTGTATCTGTCTTACTCTGCATGATCCACATGTCCCTTTTCAGGTTGAAGAGCCTTATTATTCGATGTATGATCGCGAACGGCTGCCGCCCCTGATTCCAATGCCGGACAACGGAACGAAGACAAGACACCTGGATGAAATTCGATCACGCATGAAATTAGGTGACTTGCGTGAAGAAGACTTCAAAGAAATCCTCGCCGTTTATTATGGCATGATCACGAAAACAGATGCGGCGCTTGGCAGACTGACGGATGCACTCAAGGGATCCGACCATTGGGATGACACCGCGATATTCCTATTTAGCGATCATGGTGAATATGCGGGAGATTATCGAATGGTTGAAAAAACGCAAGTGACGTTCGAGGATGACTTGACCCGTGTGCCGCTCGTCATCAAGTATCCTGCTTCAATACCGGTACCGAATAGAACAGAGCCGGTAGATGCACTCGTGGAACTGATCGACTTTTATGCGACTGTGGCAGAGCTAGCTAAGCTTCCCAAGAAGCATACTCATTTTGGAAAATCATTGATTCCCATTAGTATAGGCGCAACTGCCGAGCACCGGGAACATGTCTTCTGCGAGGGAGGCGCTTTGATAGATGAGCCGCACACGCATGAGCCTGAGCCCGCCCGATCGCATGTATATTGGCCGCGAGTAAGTGTGCAGTCCGACTTTCTCGAACAGCATGGCAAAGCAGTCATGATTCGCTCGAAGGAATGGAAGCTTGTCCGTCGGCTCTACGAAAGAGACGAGCTATACCATCTATCGACAGATCCTGATGAGCTGCTCAATGTCATAGACGACGAGGATTGCCGGAACATTCGGCTGCAATTGACGGAACGAATCGCGGATTGGTACTTAGCGACAGGTGATGTCGTGCCGTATAAACTAAATCCACGTTCGAACACGGAGATTGTGCCGACATACGAATAACTGCATTTCGCCCAATCCACTTCCTAAAATGGGACATGCAACCATTTTCGCGCTTCCATCGTCTGAGTAGGTAATCCATGATCGAGTTATTTACCGATCTACTACGACGATAAGGAGATGGAAACGGATGAAACATAAAATTACAGCTGCGATAGTAGCGGCTACGGTTATGGCCGGTGCTTTCTTCTCGCTGCCTGGCACAGAGCGGGCACAGGCGAATGCCGCCTCAACAGCGGCGATTCAAATTGAAGTGATGGGGAAGGCAACCCCGACGGATGCCGCCCCGATTATCGACCATGGCCGAGTGCTCGTGCCGCTGCGTGCAGTCAGTGAAGCTTTCGGAGCGAAAGTAGAGTGGAATGCCAAGACAAATACGGCGATCGTTCGAAAGTGGGGCGTTACGGTCCGCTTCACTGCGTTTAGCAGCGTTGCAGTAGTCGAGCGCGATCAGCCCGGTGGTACGAGCAAAGCGACTGAGCGGCTAGAAGCAGCCATGAAGCTGCATGGTAATCGTGCCTATGTACCGCTTCGTTACCTGGCTGCTCAATTTGGCTATGCCTCCGATTGGCATGACCGGAGGGTGTTCATTTCATCCTACATCGGCAAGAAGAAGCATGATACGCTGTATAACGGCAGCCTGGCTGAAGCACGCCTAGTAGCGGTTGGTCTCAGCTATAATCCGCAATATGCGATTAAGCCATTGATCGCGGAGAACGTCGGCGAGACCGATGGGGCGACGATGCTGTTCCCCGAAGGGGAAGCGCTGCGATTCATCCGTATTGATGGAAATCTAGCGCAGCTGATCGAGATCATTGACGATCAAGGGGTTGTAACATGGGCCGGCAGATTATCCGGGGTCATCGAGGATCAGCTCCGGATCTTCATGAAGGGGAAATGGACGGACAGCGTCGGCACCGCACCGAAACCCAGCGGCGATTTCATTTATTATAACAGCGGCATATTCGGCGAGACCGGATGGACGGAATACGGTGTTGTCAATTCCGAAGGAGCGTTTACGCAGACGGGCTACAAACACTACGGATTTGGCGAAGTGGATACCGAGTCAGGGACGCTGGAAATCGCCAAGAAGGGCGAGAAGCGTACCGATGCTGCCGGCACATCAACCAGCTGAGTAACTTCCAACACTAGCAGCAGATCGAAGTGATCGGCAGCTTAGCGATGTTAGTTGGAAGTGTAGACTGCGCTAACGAACCGTAGGGGATCTCTATTTGACGATTCGTTAGATTTCCGAGGAATGCAGGATGATAGTTAAAATGGCCGTCGAAACTTTGTCGACAGCCCGGGCAGCAGGTCAATTCGATCTGCTGCTTTTTAGTTGCTACTATGCAACATGCACAGACAAAACGGTTATAGAAAAGCGTGGTTGAGATGAAAATAAGAGGCAGGGCTGCTCCGAAGTTTCAACTTGCACGCAGTTGACATGACGCCAAACGAAGTCCTATAATAAACATGTCACCAAATGGTGTCCAATACCACAGTCAACAAAATTAGGAGAGGGTGTTGTGAGCGAGAACAATCAGTTGCGGGATACGTTTGACGCGATTGCTGATCCAACCAGACGCCAATTGATTCGACTGCTGGCAGAGGCGGAGGAATTGCCGCTGCACGAATTAACGGCACAGTTTGAAATGGGCCGTACAGCGGTATCCAAGCATTTGACCATCCTTAAAGAAGCCGGACTCGTACTTGACCGTAAGGTCGGCCGAGAAACGCGATTTCGATTAAACGCCGAACCGCTCCGAGAAATTCAACATTGGGTTTCTTTTTACAGCAAATTTTGGAACGCGAATCTAATCCGTTTGCAGCACCTATTAGAGGAGGACGAGGAATGAGTTTCACTTTAAATTTGGATTATCAATATACTGCAACAATAGAGAAGCTATGGAGTGCTTTAACCGATCCTACTAAACTTGCCAAATGGGTGATGGAGAATGATTTCAAGCCCGTCGTCGGTCACCGTTTCCAATTCCGCCAGAAGCCGACTGAATATTGGGATGGTATCGTCGAAGGCGAAGTGCTTATCGTAGACGAACCAAGCACGTTGTCTTACACTTGGGGAACCGGTGAGGAGAGACACACGGTTACTTGGACGCTGCACGATCTTGGAGACGGAAAGGTTAATCTTCATCTCGAGCAAACCGGCATCTCCAATGAACAAGCGCTCAATGGCGCAAAATATGGCTGGGGTGCAATGCTCGGTCAGCTAGTCAAACTGTTTGAATAGTACCCGAAACGATATAAACCGGCTGCATGTGGAATGCAGCCGGTTTATGCTGCTTCGGACAATGATTATGATCGGGAGGGGAACGGCAGCATGAGCGAAATCAAGCAAGAATATATCGTCATCTCGGGAGCAAGGGAGAACAATCTGAAGAACGTCTCTTTACGCATTCCGAAGCGGAAAATTACGATCTTCACGGGGGTATCGGGATCGGGTAAGTCATCGATCGTCTTCGATACAATCGCCGCGGAATCAACGCGATTGCTGAACGAGAACTTCAGCATGTTTGTGCGCACCTTCTTACCTAAGGTTCCGCAGCCTGAAGCGGACGCCATCGAGAACCTGAGCATGGCCGTCATCGTGGATCAGAAGAGGCTTGGCGGAGGCTCCCATTCTACGATGGGCACGATTACCGACATTTCTCCCATTGTCCGTCTACTCTTCTCCAGGGCAGGCAAGCCTTATGTTGGGCCAGCGAACATGTTCTCCTTCAACGATCCGCAAGGCATGTGTCCCGAGTGTAATGGAATTGGCCGCAGCATGATCGTGAACATGGACAGAGCGGTAGACATGACCAAGTCGCTAAACGAAGGGGCCATCATGCTTCCGGATTACAAAGTTGGCGGCTGGGAAATAAACATGATCTTGCAGTCGGGCTCCTTCGACGTGGACAAGAAGCTGAGCGAATACTCGGAAGAGGAAATGGAGCAACTCTTATACGCGAAGGCGCGTAAAGTCGAGATGGATTTTGCCGGCAAAGCGATGAATATTACGGTGGAAGGCGTCATCGAGAAGTTTACGAACAAGTACATCAAGCGTGATGTAAAAACGATGTCCGATCGGACGCAGCAAGCGGTGGCGCCGTTCATCATCGAGGGCTCCTGTTCCAGCTGCCACGGCGCGAGACTTAGTCAAGCTGCGCTTAGCTGCAAAATCAACGGACACAATATTGCGGAATATTCAGCCATGGAAGTCGGGCAGCTTATCCGAGTCGTTCGGGAGATCGAGGATCCGGTTGCCGCTCCGGTCATCAAGTCGCTGACGGAACGGCTGCAGCACCTTGTCGACATCGGTCTTGATTACTTGACGCTGGATCGGGAGACGGACACATTGTCCGGCGGTGAGTCGCAGCGTGTCAAAATGGTCAAACATCTGAGCGGCAGCTTGGTCGATGTCACTTATATCTTCGATGAACCTAGCGTAGGTTTGCATCCCCGCGATGTTCATCGATTAAATGAATTGCTTCAGAAGCTTCGCGACAAAGGTAATACCGTGATTGTCGTTGAGCATGATCCTGATGTTATCAAGGTGGCGGATCATATCGTGGACGTCGGGCCTCATGCCGGCAGCCGCGGAGGAAACATCGTATTTGAGGGAAGCTACCAAGGCTTGCTGGAGTCGGGTACGCTCACGGGCAACCACATGAAGCGGCCGCTCCAGCTGAAGCAGGATTGCAGGAAACCATCCGGCAAACTGACCGTCAAGAATGCTACGCTGCACAACCTGCGGAACGTAAGCGTTGATATTCCAACCGGTGTTTTGACGGTTGTTACAGGTGTCGCCGGCTCGGGTAAGAGTACGCTGATTAACGACGTCTTCCTTAGTCAGCATTCCGATGCGATTGTCATCGATCAATCGGCCATCGGCATCTCATCCCGGTCGAATCCGGCCACGTACACGGGTATTATGGATGACGTGCGCAAGGCATTTGCTTCGGCGAATAAGGTCAATCAGGGCTTGTTCAGCTTCAACTCCAAAGGCGCTTGCGAGAACTGCCAGGGGCAGGGCGTTGTGTCAATCGATCTATCTTTCTTGGACAGCGTTGATCTGCCATGTGAGGTTTGCGGAGGCAGACGGTTCAAGGAGGAGGTGCTTGAATACAAGTTTAACGGCAAATCGATCGCGGATGTGCTGGAGATGACCGTGGAGCAGGCACTGGAGTTCTTCGAGCTCAAAGAGGTCGTGCGCAAGCTCCAGGCCATGAGCGATGTGGGACTGACTTATATTACGCTCGGACAACCGATGAGCACGCTCTCCGGCGGGGAATGCCAGCGCATCAAGCTGGCAAGCGAACTGCATAAGAAAGGGAGTATCTACGTGATGGACGAGCCGACGACCGGGCTGCATATGTCCGATATCGGTCATCTTCTGGCGATCATGAACCGCCTCGTGGATGCCGGCAATACGGTCATCGTGATCGAGCATAACCTTGAAGTGATCAGCCAAGCGGATTGGATCATCGATATGGGACCGGATGGAGGCAGCAGAGGCGGACAGCTCGTGTTCGAGGGGACACCTTCGCAGATTACGCAGGCGCAGCAGTCCATTACGGGGAAATACTTGCAGTAATCACGCCATCCACAAGAATTTTGCAGCCCGATTCGCACGAAAAAACAACTATACCCGTTCTTTCACTTGTCTGCACGCATCTGAATATGCGTTAATATAGATGTCGGGCCCGACAAAATCTTCATGAAAGGAGCTGATTCAATTGATCAAGCACACGGAGGTGGCTTTCGCCTAAAGCGAAGGTCACCATAAAGAGGGAGGCCTTCCGGCCTCCCTTTTCTTACAAAAGGAAGACGGCATGAACCGTTTTCACTTATAATGAATATTGAAGCACGATTTTTAAGAATGATCGTGTTTTTTCCATATTAATGAGAGGGGGAAGGAAACGTGAACAAATCGCATTCAGATGGCGTTGTATTGGCCGATACGATTAAGGAGGTTTACGTTGAATTACAAGAACGGAAGAGATGTGCTTCCCCCTAGACTATTGGAGGAGCTTCAGCGCTACATTCAGGGCGAGCTAATTTATGTCCCGAAGCAGCAGAGCGAGCGCGCCGGTTGGGGCGAGAAGAGTGGATCACGCGTCATCATCGGACAGCGCAACGAAGAGATCTTCCAGCGTTACGCAAACGGAAGTACCGTACAAGAACTTGAGCGACAGTATCATCTGTCCGGAGATAGCATTCGCAAAATCATTATCAAGCTGCGCAGCGCTTCAGCATTCCCTTTAACCGAGGGAGAGGGCCTGGAAGCGCCGACCGCTTATGAAGCGGTTCAATCAGGCAAACATTGAGGAACAAAACAAGCTGACGTCGGTTAGACCCGATGTCAGCTTGTTTGTTTTACAGCGTTATAGGATTAGTAAACTTCCAACTCGAACAGAGAGTAACCATACTGCGTATTGCGCTCTGTGCCATGAACCTTGATTAAACGAGCATCGACCGGCGTAATGAAGATGTTGTCGATACCGCCGTCTCCTTTAGCTGTCGCATAAACGGTTGTCCAGTTCTCGCCATCTTGTGACACTTCGATGGAGTATGCCTTTGCGGAGGCATTCTCCCAATTCAAGAGCACGCGGCTGATCGTATTCGTTGTGCCGAGGTCAACACTGATCCACTGGGGATCGCTGAATGCCGACTCCCAGCGTGTGCTTTTGTTTCCATCGACAGCACGCTCGCCGCCTTGAAGGGCACCTTCAGAAGCAACGGTGCTCTTGTTAAGTGCAAGGTTGATACCCGCTGTAATTGGCTGTACTACGGAATCAGCCTTGTATCCCAGCGATTGAACGGTCACCACATAAGGATTGGATTCCGTGAACAATTCCGCATGAAGCGTGATTGTGCCGGCTGTCACGGTGTATTGATTCGGTTGAAGGGTAACGCCGTTCAGCTCAACCGCGCTGATTGCGTTTCTCCAAGCCGTGTCATCCTCGAATGTGATGTCGATTGGTTTACCAAGCGTGTTCTCTGCGGCATCTGCTGACAATGCAGGTGCTGCGAGAGGAGCTTTGTCACCGGCATATACCTCGAATTCCCATAGCGAGAAGCCGTAAGGGGAACCGCGCTTGATTCCGTTCATCTTCACGTATTGGGCTTGGACAGGAGCGAAGGAGATATCATCGATACCGCCATTGCCATTGTCCGTGGCGAAGACAGTCGTCCAAGTTTCCCCATCCAAGGAGACATCGATGGTGTACGCTTTGCCGTAGGCATTTTCCCAGTTGAGCACAACGCGGTTAATCGTTTTTGGTGATCCGAGGTTGATGCTCATCCATTGATTATCGGCAAATGCGGATTCCCAGCGGCGATCCAAGCGACCGTCAACGGCATCGCTGCTAGAGCGGTGATACTCCGGTGAAGAAGCTGTTGCTTTACCGAACGCAAGGTTCAGCGGATTAGGGTTCGTACCCGGATCCGGAGTAGCGTCCGGATCCGTATGGCCAGGCTGATCGATAGCGCCTATAGCTTGTTGAACGGATACTTCTGCGTAATCCTTCGCTTGAACCGAGATCACATACGACTTAGCTTGCTTAAACAAAGAAGCGTTGAATGTGATTTTTCCGGCACTCACCAGATATTGAGATGCGTTGATCGTTGTGCCGTCAATCTTGACGGATTCGATCGCATTTCTCCATGCCGCATCGTCGTTAAAGCTCACTTCAATCGGCTGGCCTACTGTAGTGTTTGTCGTATCGGCTGTCAGTTCCGGCGCGCTTGGCAGTCCCGTACCGTTACCATACACTTCAAGTTCCCACAACGAGTAACCGTAGTTAGTAGTCCGTTCCGTGCCGTTTACTTTAACGTAACGGGCAGAGATAGGAGAGAAGCCGATATCGTTGATGCCGGGCTTGCCTGTCGTTGTCGTATAGACCGTTTTCCAAGCCTTGTTATCCGTGGAAACTTCCACGGTATAGCTCTTACCGGCTGCATTCTCCCAGTTCAGAAGGACGCGGCTGATGTCTTCTTCCTTACCGAGATCGACCGTTAAGGACTGCGGGTCTGTGAAACCGGATTCCCATCTCGTTGCTTTGTTTCCGTCAACCGCATAACTGCTTGATTGATTCGGAGTCGACGATGTGAATGTCGGTTTGCGCAGGGCAAGGTTGACGTTCGAGTTCGTTACGATCGGCTGCTGAATGCTTGTCATGGCGAAACCACTCGATTCGATCGTAATGTCATAGTTGCCGGCGGCAGGGAATAGGGAGCCGTCCAGCGTGATTTTGCCCGGTGCAACTTCGTATTTCTCAGCGGCTACCGGCGTCCCGTTCACTTTCACGGTCTGGATCGCTGTTCTCCAATCTGCGAAATCTTCGAAACCGATATCAATCGGTTGTCCTGCACGGTTCACCGTCGAATCTGCAATCAGATCCGGTGCGTCCAGGCTGCCTGCAGGAGTGCCGAACACTTCCAGCTCCCATAGGGAATAGCCATAGTTTGTCGTACGTTCTGTACCTTCTACTTTGACATATCGCGCATTCACGGCAGGGAACGTGATGTCGTCGATGCCTTCGTGACCGCGGGAAGTGGAATATACAGCTGTCCACTGTTGACCGTCTGCCGAGATGAGCACCTTGTAGCTCTTACCGGCAGCATTCTCCCAATTCAAGCGAACATGGCTGATTCGATATTCGGACTTCAAGTTAACCGCTACAAACTGCGGGTCGCTGAAAGCCGATTCCCATCTCGTATCCAGTTTGCCGTCTACAGCATAAGAGCCCGGGTTATTCGGTTTGTCCGACGTGAACGTTGGCTTGCCCAGCGCCAGATTGACAGTTGAATTCGTGATGACCACTTGCTGAACGCTAGTGTCTGGGAAGTCAGCGGCCTTCACTACGATCGAATAGCTGCCTTCAACCGGGAACAATGAGCTGTTCAGGGTGATTTTGCCTGCTTGTACGATATAGTCCGATGGGTCAAGCGCTGCTCCGTTCACTTGAACGGTATTGATGGACTCGCGCCATTTCAGATGATCGGCAAACGTCAGCTCGATCGGCTGCTTGATCATATTACTTGTTTTGTCGGATGCAAGCACGGGAGCCACGTTCGCATCCGAATCCGTCACTTTCGTCGGATCGACTTTAACAAGCGCTTTCGGACCGACTTTCGCCGAACCCGTGATACCGGCAGCATTATGGAACGTTACCGTGATCGCTTCGTTCGTAGGGTTCCACACCTCGGCAGAGTAAACGGAACCTTTCTTGTAAACGGATGCGCCGGTCCAACCGCTCGCCCAGATGTCATCCGTACGCGTGCCAAGCGTAGCCATATTGTGTACGAACCAATAGGTGTTGAAAATTTCGTTCTTCTGGGTGTTATCCACCGTGAATTTATGGAGTACAGCTTGCGGATTGCTTAGCGCTTCGATTGGCCATACGATATGGTACCATGCATTCTCAGGACCTTTGTTATCCTTCACCATGCCGTTGTACAAATCGGCGGCTTTGGCTGGATCGAAACCATAGCTCGTTAGATACTCGCCTGTTGGCAGCCAGTGGATGCCGTAAATATTGACAGGATCTCCACTAAAGAAGGTACCGAAGTTATATGCGCTTCCGTAAACTTGTCCAACAGATTTGTGGGCGAACTCAGGCAGCCAGTTGTCGTTATCATAGTTGAACCAGTATTGTTCGACGGCCTTCAGTTCAGTTGTGAAGCCATAGATGGAGATATCGCGGGTAGCTTTGTCACCGGACAGTAAGCTCCACATGTATTCACCCACCCAGCCGAAGAGGGACTCGCCGGCAGCTTCTTGGTTGTTCCCGTTGTTGTTGTCTCCATAACCGCCGGCCCATGAATGGCCTTCGTAGGGATCAAAGTTGCGGAGGAACGGATAAAGCGGATCTTTCTTGGACGGATTGGCGTAGTCGCGAATAAGATGCTCGACCATGCCGCCATAATTGTCCTTGAAGTCTTGATCGTACGTTGCGAGTACGGCAGAAGCGAAGACGAAGTAACCATAGGTGAAATGGTGGTCCGTCAAGCCTGTGTTCGCGCCGAATTCGCTGTTTTTGTAATACATCGTGCCCCAAGTTGGATCGTAGTACATGAAGTAATCCGGCTCGCCTTTGGAATACGTGTACCAGTCCGTTAAGATCGTTCTCAGTCGTGCAAGAAACACTTCCTTGTACGCTTGGTCTCCGATTTGATCGGCGATTAATACGCCCATTGCCAGCGGATGCAGCACTTTACCTTGCCAGTAAGCATCGCCTGACATGATGTTCTTCGATGTCGATTCATCCAGGTAGCTTAATTGCTCTAGCAGTGCTTCGCGGGAATACGAAGAATCCCCCGGTTCGGTGAATTGCGGTACGATTCCGTTAAACTGATCCTTTGTCGTGAACGAATTGCCTTCATGCAGCTTAAGCGTTCCGCGAATGGATGGATAAGTAAGAGGAGTCAGGGACGACGAGGATTGCTTCCATTGGTGCGGGAGCAGTGCCATCAAGGTCGTTGGTTCCATATCCGAACGTTTCTGGTCGATCTCCACATTGAAATTCGTTACCACTTCAGATGTAGAATCGTCGAAGCTCGGCGTTACAATCGTATTCGCAACGAATGCGTAACCGTGCTTATAGAAATAATTCAAGTCGCCTGCGGCAGGCATCGATGCTACGGACAAGTAGTTCTGTCCGCTGCCTAAGCGGATTTTCACTTTGTTGCCGACTTTCATGAAGACAGAACCTTCCGGAGCGAAAACCCCGTAGTTCCGGGTTACTTTATTCGCTTGCGGGGAGCCGTCTACGTTCGTCACAGCAAAACCGATATGATCTGCCGTCAAAGAAGCGCCTTCGGCAGCGAGCACCGGATTGCCTTTGTCGTCATAGAAGCGGGTGGACACTGGGAAATACAACTCCGATGTCGTCGGATCGCTGAATTCCGAATACAAATACGGCGAGCCTTTAACGAATGTTGTCTTCATTTTCTCCGTGTCGTTGTCGCTCAGCGCTACAGTAGCGGACCAATCGCCATAACCGGTAATTTTGTTCTTCACGTTGGTGGTGCTGATGTTGCCGGCATGCAGGTAGAAATCCGGCCCGCCATCTGCCGCTTGCGAGTTGCCCGTATCATTCACCCAACCAGCGCCAGGATTCAGGATACCGAGGCCGAGCGTGGAGTACTTGGATTTCAACGGGAGCGTGATCAGACTGTCGCTAAAGTTCTTGATCAAGACCGATTGCCACCAGTCATTCGATGGAATAGGTGCATGCAGCTCATCCGACTTGTTCATCGGTGGACGCGGCTGCGGCATGTTGATATCGCTTGTTAGATAGCTGCCTTTACCGACATTAACCGTCGAAGCGGTAGGGAGTGCGGGAATCGTGTATTCCGGCTTCGGATCACCATTCACATAATCGTAAACGCTGAAATTGAACAGGGAGTAGCCATAGCTCGTCGTGCGGCTAATGCCGTTCATTCTTACATAACGGCCCTTTGCATAGACCGGTGTGTCGATCCATCCATCTTGCCCGTTCATTTCCCTATAAATGGTCGTCCAATTGACAGCATCGTCAGACACTTGCAGATCATAGATGCGGCCAGCCGCATTCTCCCAGTTCAGGCGGACGCGGCCAATATCATGCACGCTGCCGAGGTCCACATAAATCCATTCGTTGCTTGTATGGGCGGAGGACCATCTCGTCGTCAGGTCGCCGTCGTTCGCGTTCTCCGGCGGCATAGCGGGTTTATCTTTGTCGGCTTTCTCGAAGGAAGAAGCTACGACCGGTTTATTCTTGGCAACATCTTCTCCGAGCACGATCGGAATGGGATTGGTGCCACCCGTACCATAAACCTCGAATTCATACAGCGATACCCCATATCCACCGTTGCGCTCCAAAGAAAGCATTCGGACATAGCGTCCTTGACCGGATAGGCTGATGGTATCGATACCGCCGTCCCCTTTGGTGTCGGTGTAGACGTCCTTCCAATTTGTTTCATCGTCGGACACTTGAATCTTGTACGACTTGGAGTAGGCATTCTCCCAACGGATGACGGCCTTGTCGATCGTCGCATGGGCACCAAGGTCTACATAGATCCATTGCGGATCTGCGCTGAACGCACTGCCCCAGCGGGATTCCAGGCTGCCATCAACGGCTTTCTCAGGCGTTAAGCCGCCTTCGGTTGATGAAGCATAAGCCGCTCCTCCATACGTAAGAAGGTGTGAAGCCTCAGCTCCCTTAGCACTGGCTGCTGCAACGATTGATCCGTTCCAGGAACCGAGAAGCAAGGAGAGGGTGAGCACTGACTTGGTTGTCAGGGGCATCTTCCTACGAACCTTTCTTGCAAAAGAACTCATTCCACCAATTCCTCCTCTTTTTGCGCCTCAAGGGCATTTTGAACGACATTTCTCGACAGGCAAGAGACGTCTCAATCCCAAATTCAGGATGGGATTTTTTTCAGCGCAATTATATCCCTTGTCGAAATTAGTTCACAATGAGCGTTACAGCCTACTCCTTGGACAGCGAGTAGGGCTATATGCTTATGGATAAGGTTGGCAGTAGTACTTGTTTATTAAAGTCAATTGTAAATTTATAGAAATCCATTATTTGGTCATGTTAACTTCCGAGTGGAAGAGGAGTGGCATTGCGATCATTCAGAGGTTTTCTTGCATGCCTGAAATGCCATAGGTCTACAGGCCTTAATGCTGAATTGCCTATGCATTAGGTCATAATAAACAAATTTAGGAAAACTTAATATTGTCTCCTGGCAAAAATTAGTCAAATCATCCTGTATTGGTGAATTCAAGAGACATTTGTAATAGGTTGAGTTTCAAAGTGCTAGACCCATTTTTCGTTCGCAGGTGCACGTAATAGCCGCTGGGTCTAAACAAATTCTCATAAAATCCAGGCACCTCCATAAACTATTATTTGGCATTGAAAGCGTTGTCAAAAATAACGATAAGAGGTGAATTAACGAGGATGAAAAAGGCTGATCGTGTCAGATTGATATGGCTTATCATTGTCGCCATGGCGGTTACGTTAACGGTGACCGTCGTTCCGGCGCAGAGAAGTTACGCCGCCACGCAAGCCACGTATTATGTAAATCCGAACGGTGGCAGCGACAGCAATAACGGGTTGACGACAGGAACGGCGTTTGCAACCATCACGAAGGCAAGAGATGTTATTCGAACCATTAACAGCAGCATGACAGGGGACATTTACGTTTACCTCATGAATGGCACTTATTCTTTGAGTACAACGTTAACGCTCGGTACTTCCGATTCAGGGACCAACGGTTACAAGATTATCTATAAGAACTATACAGGTGCGTCGCCGGTCGTCAGCGGCGGTGTCGATTTGACGACCGGATGGACGCTCCATGATGCAGGTCAGAACATTTACAAGAAAACAGGGGTCAATTGGAATTTCAGGCAGCTTTATGTGAATGACACGCGAGGCATTAAGGCGCGTAAGCCGAATTTGACAGACGAAGCTACGGTCGGACCTTATTTCAACGCTACGAACAGCTCTTATCCCTATACGGTTAACACAGCAGATATCGGTTCATGGGCCAACGGGGGTACAGCCGAAATGGTTATCGTAGGTCATTGGAGCCAGCATCGCGGAAGAATCGCCGGTTATTCGGGGAACACGGTCACGTTCAAATCTCCGGAGAGCGGCTTTGCGTATAACCACCATAACCAAGGATCGTCGCCGTATTACTTCGAAAACGCCTATGAATTACTGGATGCGGCCGGTGAATGGTTCTTGGATACGGCCGCTTCGACACTCTACTATAAGCCTCGCAGCGGCGAGACTATGAATACAACGACGATCATAGCGCCGAAAGTGGAGACGCTGGTTCAATTTCAGGGCAGCGGCGGAACTGGCAAAGTCCACGATATTCAATTCGTCGGCGTTACGTTCAAATACAGCAATTGGTTGGCGCCAAGTTCCTACGGATACGTAGATTCGCAAGCAGGCTTCCGATATCAAACAACCGGAGGCGGCAATAATTCGGAGATTCGGAATACCGCTAGATACGCCTCAGCTTTGGGAATGGTTCAGCTCAAATATGCCAGCACTATCACTTTGGAATCTAACACCTTCCAATTTGCCGGCGGATGGGGCATCATGGGCAACGAGGGAACCGACCATACTTTGATTAAGAGCAATTCATTCTATAAGAATGCCGGGGGAGGTGTGGCGCTTGGCGTCGCCGGCGACCAGTGGGATGAACAATCGGCGATGGATGGACAGAGCGCCTACGATTCTATCCTGGATAATACGGTTGATTCCGTAGGGCTAGATTACGCGGATATGGTAGGCATCGGCGCGATGATTCCGAATAACATGACGATCGGCCGGAACGAAGTCAAGAATCTACCTTATACGGGAATTACGATCGGGTGGAATTGGCAGGATTACGAGCATGGTATGACTGACAATGTAGTGTTTGGTAATAACATCCATCACGTGGTCAGGCTTCTCGATGACGGCGGCGGGATTTATACATTGGGTAAAATGGTCGGGTTCACAAGGTTCGATGCCAACTACATTCACGATCTGTCCGGCTCGGCTTATACCGGCGGCTATCCAATCTCGGCGATCTATTTCGATAACGGGAGTGCGTACAAAACAGCAGAGAAGAACGTCATCAATAACGCGCCTCAAACGATATTTGCCAGCAATCCGCCTAATCACGACAATGTGATTCAGAACAATTTCAGCAACTCGCCCTGGGGAAATTGGAGCGGCGGCAACGTATTTCAGAACAATACAACGGTTAGTAACCAAAGCTGGCCGCAAGGTGCAATCGACATCATGAATGCGGTTGGACCAGGCGGCTCCGCTCAAAAGCCGACACCTCCCACAGCACCGCCGCCAGGTCCGGTCGTATTCAGCGATAACTTCAACGATAATTCAATCGGCTCCTCTTGGACCACATTTGGCGGTACTTGGAGTGAAACCTCACAAACGCTGAAGCAAACGTCCACAGCAAATGGCGATCCGCGTAAAGCGACTATAAGTAACGCCGGTCTCGGTACATCGACCGATTACACGATTACCGCTAAAGTTCGCGTCGATAACTGGACGGACGGCGATTTTGCCCGCGCCGGTGTGGGACTATTCACAGGAACTTCCGATGGCAAAGGCTATAATCTAGTCTTCCATCAGAACCATAACACGATCCAATGGCTGAACGACGAAATCGCATGGGGCACCAGCTATCCATTCACTTGGAGCAACAACACCTGGTATTGGTTCAAAATGAGCGCCTCGAATGGGACCTTGTACGGAAAAGTGTGGCAGGACGGCACGAGTGAGCCGGCATCCTGGATGTATTCGCAATCTTGGAGTGGGCGAACGGGATATCCTTCTCTTAATGGAGGAAGTACGAGCACCGGAGGTTCTACTGCTTCCTTCGATGATGTTACTGTGGAAGGACCAGCGGGCTCGAACAAAGCGTTGAACAAAACGGTGAATGCGTATTACATCGACGGCAGTACAGCAGCACTTCAACCCGGCGATTCTGTCGTTTATGCGACAGACGGCAATACAGCTACGAAAACGCAAGCAACCAATCAATGGCGGTGGATGCTGCGTGTTGATCTAGGCGCGTCCACGAGTATTACTCGCATCAAAGTCACCATGCCGACTACTGCTTACGCGACCGCGTTCGATATTCAAACTTCAACAGATGGTACTTCGTATACGACCGTCAAGTCCGTAACGGGATTCGGAGGCGGAACGAGCGATAACACGATAACAGCCACAACCGCAAGGTATGTACGCATCGTGGCGATTACCCCGGATGGACCAGGTCAGACAGGCGGGCAAATGGCGATATCCGAGGTTGAAGTGTATTAGTAGCAGGAGTGGCGCCGCGAAAGTCCTATGAGACTTTCGCGGTTTTTTGCGGTAGCGAGTGAATTTAGGGTTGGCCAAGACATTGACAGAATATGTTGTCTAACATATAGTTGTCTAAACAACTATAATGGAGAGAGGGAATTCTTCATGTCTACCGAATCTCGCAAGCTGCCTATCGGATTCATGCTGGGTGTTACGTATCGGAAGCTCGCGGCTTTGTTTCAGCAAAGACTGAGCGCATATGGCATTACGCCGGAGCAATGGTCGGCATTAAACCAAATTGATTGTGCTCAAGGTCTCATCCAACGCGAAATAGCTGAAAGGATAGGCAAGGACAAACCTTCGACGACGCGGATTTTGGATCACTTGGAGAAGAAGGGGTTTATCTATAAGAAGGCAGGCGAGCAGGATCGTCGATCGTTTCTCGTCTACAGTACAGAACTTGGGCAAGAGATTATTCGCGTAACGACGCCAATTGAAGATAGTATTACGGCAGAAGTGAAAGCATGCATTTCGGAAGAGGAGCATGGTATCATGATTGAACTGCTCCAACGCATTCAATTGCATATTGAAGGTAAGGTCGGACAGACGGACTGGTAAAATCGAATAAATTGGACGATCGGCTATGAATTTGATTGGAGATGAAGCTAAGTGCAGCAAGAGCCAGAACAACTACAAAAAACGCCATTATGGACCAGACCATTCATCGCGTTGACCTTATGTTTTTTTCTATTATTCCTAAGTTTACAGATGCTGCTGTCGTCCTTTCCCGCTTACGTAAAAGGTGAATTCCATGCCGGTAACATCCAGACCAGCCTTGTGACATCCGTCTTCGCGCTGGCGGCTATCGTATCGCGTTTCGCCACTGCTGCGCTCATGCAGCGTATCTCTCGGATGAAGCTGCTGCTCGCAGGACTCATCGTCGCTGCAGCAACGACGGCACTCTATTCGGTTGCCGGATCTTTCGGTACTTTACTGACGCTGCGCATCGGCTACGGTATCGGTTTCGGGATGGCCAGCACAATTCTGCCGACTCTTGTTTCCCGTATTATTCCGCTTCGCCGAATGGGCGAGGGTATCGGTTATTTCGGTTTGTCGACGAGTCTCGCGATGTCGATCGGTCCTTCGATCGGATTGAATGTGATGAAACATTCCGGTTTTACACAATTGACCATGATTGGATTGATTACCTCTTTAGTTATTTTCCCGGTGCTATGGCTGTCGCGTTCAAAGAAGGATCAACAAACCGCAGCTCAGCATACAGCTCCGACTCGGAATGCAGGTGTTCACAAAGCGGAGGGCAAACCTAAATTTAATCGGAAACTGCTGTTTCCCGCGATGCTGAATGTTTTTCTCGCCATCACGTACAGCGGTCTGCTTAGTTTTCTCGCCTTGTTCGGTGATTATGTACATATCGAACAAGTAGGATTGTTCTTCATGTTCAATGCCATCACGATCATTCTCGTTCGTCCTTTCTCAGGTCGAATCTTCGACCGATTCGGACATACGTCAGTGCTCATTCCTGCCGGATTGTTCGTAACGGCAAGCATGGCGGTATTGGCGAATACCCATTCAATGCCGATGCTGATCTTGTCCGCGCTGCTCTATGGCGTAGGATTCGGTGCTATACAACCCACCATACAAGCTTGGATGCTGCGTTCCTCGAAGCCGGAGCAATACGGCATGGCAAACAGCATGTTTTATAATTCAACGGATTTCGGCGTTGCGTTCGGATCGATTCTGCTGGGCGCAATCTCATCGGTGTCCAATTACTCCGTGATGTACGGATACTCGGCAGGTGTCATGGCCGTGTTCGTCCTGCTGGGGGCGCTTCAGTATTTCATGGCCAGCAGACGTGTCAATAGGAGCCGCGGCGTCGTAGTTGATTCTTGATTAGTACTAGGAAAAAAAGAGGGAGGCCACTTGGGCCTCCCTTTTAAATTTCGATATCCACGCCAATACTGTCAAGTCTGCCTGACTCGCGAATAAATGCCACAACTGCCTGGTGATCTTCATTGATCGAGTAAGCATCGAGGGCTTGTTGATTCTCGAAACGAATCTGAAGAACCACCTGATACTCTTTGCTTTTCTCTGCAATATTGAGGCCAGCCTGGATATCGACGACTCCGCTCAGCTTAGTCTTCAATGCCTTAAATCGATTGGCAACTTCCTGCAACTGTTCTTGCGTTGTCGTATGATCAAATTTGAGAAGGACGGTACGTTGAATCATCAATTTGTCTCCCTTTGACGTTTTTTTTAACCATTTTACATTAGCAGTCTTTCCCAAGCCGCGCAAGACAAAGAATGCTCAATATCGTCGCCAAATCATCCATAAACGCTGGAGAGAACTGTCTTGGATCCAGAATCCCTTGGGCCTGGATTCTAACGAACCGTACAGGCCTTATTTCGCCCAAATAACAGGTTTAGAATTTCTAACGAACCGTACAGGCCTTATTTCGTGTCGAAGTGCCAATTTCCGCTTCATATCCACTAAATAAGGCCCACATGGTTCGTTAGAATAATAGTTCAGCCAATTTCGAGTAAATAAGTCCTGCAGGGTTCGTTAGAGTTAGTTATAGCCACGCTGACAACCGATAGAGAATCAATAGGCAAAAAAGAAACGCGACCGAGAGATAAACAACCTCAATATAGCTGTCACTGCCACGATTTTGATTGAACAAAAATTGCCAAATTCAGGTTTGGAGGAATGGACGTGTCCGAAAACAATAGAACAGTCAAAATACCAACGGGCGTTGGCGACCGCGAGATTGTGGTTACCTGCATATTGAATGCTTCGCGTGAGACGGTCTTTGAAGCTTGGACGATTGAGGATCAGCTGTCGAAGTGGTGGGGAGCTCAAGGTTTTACGACGACGACGCAGGGGTTTGAGCTGCAAACAGGCGGTACATGGGAGTTTATCATGCACGGGCCGGATGGCGTTGATTATTCCAACACCAATATTTTTGTCGAGGTCGTAAAACCGGAGCGGATTGTCATCAAGCACGCGGTATTTCCGAAGAAAGTACGGTGATCTTCAATAAGGTGAAAGAATATAACGTACCCGGCGCGGAACAGACAATGGATCGCCTTGAAGAGCTTCTATCAAGCAGAGCGTAATGTTACGAATAAATAAAACCAGCGGCTTGCTTCTGCCGCTGGTTTATTTTGGATTCCTGCCATTCATGGCGCAAACGGAAAAGTGCGAATACTTAACCACACAACAAATAACGCCGCAATGAGGAGAAAGAACACAATGCTTACGATAATCACAATAATTTTCAAGCACGTTCGCTCCTTTCGACTCCATCGTAAGCAATTGGCTTTGGAACGAATAGTACTAAATTCCTCTAGTACCTGGAGTTTGCGCACCACCGTTAATTGAGCCATTCCCACAAAAAAACCAGTCCAAGATCCTCATCCAGGGCTGGTTTTCTTATTGCTCGGGTTGTATGGAGTTCATTGGCTTCCTCTGCGAGAAGAGGCTGCGAATGAAATACAGGATAAATAGCAGCGGAATATAGGCATAGATGAAATAAAACCCGATCTCAACCGCATAGTCGCCAAACCATTCAATTTTAATGCGATCGTTAAATAGAAGAGAGGCCGAGAAGATCGTGATCAGGATCACATATAAGGACCAGCTGGGTTTTAGATTCGTCACTCTCTTGATAATGCGGGTACAACTCCAAACACAGAGGCAAAGCACGAGGATAATCAACGTGAGCCAGATACAGATAAACACAAATTCAACCCGTGCAATAAGTGAAGACTCAATTACTTTGATCATAACCAAGGTTGGCCAGTAGGTATGTTTAAGCAGCCCTTGGCTGAAATACATGAGGGTTACAAACATTAGAATGACATATTTAATGGTAAAGAAGAACAAACCACATTGGCAGATACCTTGATATTCTCAAGCGGAATCCGATCTTGAAGCGAATGAAGATCGTCGATTACATCTTCTGCGATTTGAATGCGATGGAATATTTCATGCTGTATGAGTTCTTGGTCTACGATAGCCTGTAAATAGGAAAAATGAATCTGTTTATCGTGGACTCTATGTACAGACAGCACAAAGTCATTCGATTTGGATGGTGGATTTTCAGAAACGCATGTACGCACTCTGGAATATAGGATCGCACCTTTCTGCCCAATGCTCCCCTTATTATGAGCCTCGGTCCGGATTGCTATTCCCATGGAATGACGAGGCTGCGAGGAAGAATAAAAGCCCAAGGCTTAGCAGCCTTGGGCTTTTATTCGGTGTAAACGTGATTCTTTTCAAATAACTGTTTGACCTGATCGGCCATGAATTGGGAGGAATGCGGCATTTGCTGACGAATCCACCACTCGACTATTCCTATAAAAGCCGAGGCTAAGAATTGAGCTTTTAGCTCGCGTTCGATCGCATCCATGTTATCCGGATGATCCATCTTATCCATCAGTTTCATGGCGATAAAATTAAGCAGCCGGTCACGGAATAGGAAGACACGCTGATTGGCAAACATAGCGGCGAAGAATGGGAAATGGTCTCGTAAATAATCAAAAACCGGTTTGGGCTCATGTACCATTCCTTGCGTAGACAAACTTGACTCCTGATTCTTACACAGTGAGATCAATTCGTTGATATGATCTTCAATGCATTTGTCCAGAAGGTCATATTTGTCCGTGTAATGCAAATAAACGGTGCCGCGGTTGACATTGGCACGCTCCGCGATCTCGTTAATGGTGATGTGATCAAAATCTTTCTCCGCAAAAAGCTCCAGAAATGCCCTGGTTATCATTTGCTTCGTTCGGAGAATCCGGCGGTCTGTTTTCACAACGTTGTCCACAAAATCCGGTACCTCCTCGAGTTAATCAACAATTCTATTGGCGATGTTGAATATGAGACAAATACGCAGCAATCAACCATTGAGTAAACCGGGCTACTGTCTATAATAGTAATCAACGGACGTTAAATATTCAACACGCGTTCAATAACAATATTCTAAAGGAGCAAATACCAATGGAAAATATACAAGATAAAGTGGTTATCATTACAGGCGCTTCCAGCGGAATAGGCGAAGCTACAGCGAGGTTGTTAGCGCAAAATGGTGCAAAGGTTGTATTGGCTGCAAGAAGAGAGGATCGTCTTCATTCTATAGTTAATGACATTAAACAAAGTGGCGGCGAAGCTGTCTCTGTACGCGCAGACGTTGTTTCTTCAGAAGATATGCAGCGATTGGCGGAGTTCGCCTTACGTGAATATGGACGAGTTGATGTATTGGTGAACAATGCAGGGGTCATGCCGAGTTCCAGGCTTAATGAGTTAAGAGTTGCCGAGTGGGATCAAATGATCGATGTGAACATCAAGGGCGTGTTGTACGGAATCGCTGCGGTATTACCAACCATGCGTGAACAGCAGTCCGGTCATATCATTAACTTATCTTCAACTTCCGGTTATCAGGTATCCCCAACATCCGCTGTATATGCGGCTACAAAATTCGCAGTCAGAGCCATTTCGGAAGGACTCCGTCTGGAAGAGTCCGCGGTTTCGGGAATTCGAACGACCGTGATTGCACCGGGTCTGACGAAGACCGAGCTTTTTGACACCATTACCAGCCCTGAAGTGCAGATGATTGCCAATCAAATCAGCGACAAAGGGATTTCTCCGACCAGTATTGCCAGAGCGATCGCGTTTGCCATTAATGAACCTGATGACACCTTAATCAGTGAAATTATGGTGAGGCCGACTGCATTGTAAGATGATGAAGAGTTGGACGAGATCTTGGGATCAAGTGCTGTCACTTAACGGTGACGGAAGCTTGATCCTTTTTTGCTTTACCATATTGCCATGACATCTGACTTCTGCTAAGATGACCTATACATATTAAAACAGTTTAATAAGTAGGTTCAATTATGTAGATGAGAGGCTTGATCGAACATGTCGAATATATTCAAGACGCCAAACGAAATGAATGAACCGTTGATTTATCGCATACGAGCGGGACTCATTATGATGGGCAGCGCGACGAAAGCAGAGCTAAGTCAGCGTTTAGGAATCAGCTTCCCGACGATCAGCAAGTTTCTGGCCCAAATGGAGGAGGATGGAGAAATTCTCTTTACAGGCAATGATGACTCCGGCGGGGGCAGACCGGCGAAGCGATACGCCTATGATCCGGAATACATGCTGGGACTTGCGATCTTTATCGAGAAGAATGAGACTAATTATTCGATCTTCAACTGTATCGGGGAGATCAAGGAGCAGGGAATCAAGCCAAGTGTATTGCAACAAAATGCCTTGCAATTAGGGGACATGATTGAGTCGCTGATTGAGAAATATCCCAAGCTTCGCTCCATCGCAATCGGGGTTCCCGGAGCCGTTGATAACTTGGGGAAAATCATCTTTATCCCGCCTTATCAGCAGCTCCTTGACTATGATCTGAAGGAGGAATTCGAATCCCGTTTCCAAATTCCGGTCATCGTGGAGAACGATATGAATGCATCGGTGCTTGGGTATGCGTCGAATTTCGAGATCGAGAACGAATCGCTGGTTTATTTGTATTTCGGTCAGTACGGGCCGGGATCTGGGATTATGATCAATGGTGACGTGGTAAGAGGCAGCACGTTCTTCTCAGGCGAAATCTCGTTTGTACCTCAGTATGATCTTCAGTCCTTTGGGAAGGCGCTGAAGCTTGAGGAGAGTCATGGCGGGATTGTCTTAGCTGAAGACAAGCAAATTGATGCCATTGCCCGTTTAATCGCAACGTTCGCAGCCATTCTGAACCCCCGGGCAGTCGTTTTTTGCAATGATGAGGTAGATGAACTGTTTCTATCTAAGGTCGCTGTCAGAAGCTCAACCTATATTCCGCAAAAACATTTGCCAACGCTTGTGATAAGTGATCGAAATCAGGATTATTTAGCCGGTTTGCAGCAATTAGCACTTCATGTGATGATCACGGATTGTTGCTAGAAAGAGGTATGTTATGGCGTCCATTTTTATATTGATCATTTATTTGGCCTTTATTAGCCTCGGAATTCCGGATTCGCTGCTTGGATCGGCATGGCCGGTAATCGGACCTGGTGTGGGGGCATCCTTCGGCTTCGCAGGGATCTTATCCATGGTTGTAGCCGGAGGAACCATCGTATCGAGTCTCCTAAGCGGGAGCTTGGTTGAGCGAGTTGGGACGGGGAAAATCACGCTGATCAGCTGCAGCCTCACGGCAGGGGCGCTGCTTGGTTTTGCCATGGCGCCTTCGTTGATCTGGCTTGTTCTGCTGGCTGTACCGCTTGGTCTTGGCGGCGGTGCCATTGATGCGGCTCTCAATCATTATGTAGCTGAAAATTATAAGGCTCATCATATGAATTGGCTTCACTGTTTCTGGGGCGTAGGAGCAACTGTCGGACCTATTATTATGTCCTATTATATTGCTGAACACGACTCCTGGAGAGATGGATATACGGCGGTATCGGTCATTCAATTCTCGCTCGCGGTCGTATTGTTCGCCACGCTCCCCTTATGGAAACGAGTCGCCTCGATTAGAGATGGCGAGCAACGAACTAATACGATTCAGGAGGAACAGGACGGAGCTGACGTTATAGTTGAAGCAGCGACTCCCAATGTTAAGGTGTTGCAGATCAAAGGCGTTAAACAGACACTTGTCGCTTTCTTGTTCTACTGCGGGGTTGAATCTACCGTCGGATTATGGGGAGCCAGCTATCTGGTAGGGGCGAGAGATATGACAGCCGAGACTGCTGCCGGTTGGATCTCTCT
The DNA here is from genome assembly GCF_059686995.1 of Paenibacillus rhizoryzae. Lineage (NCBI taxonomy): Bacteria > Bacillati > Bacillota > Bacilli > Caryophanales > Paenibacillaceae > Paenibacillus > Paenibacillus rhizoryzae. Next base: position 990,570 of record NZ_JCAALT010000001.1, read on the forward strand.
ATACTATGGCGGCATAACCTTGGGAAGGCTGCTTACCGGGTTTATTACGTTGAAGGTCAGCAATAAGGTGTTAATCCGGAGCGGTCAGATCATGGCCGTTGCCGGCGGAATTATGCTTTTACTTCCTATTACTCTACTTTACTTAGTCGGACTTATTCTTATTGGACTTGGTCTTGCTCCGATTTACCCCGGATTGCTTCATGAAACACCTGCAAGATTTGGACGAGAACATTCGGCGAAGCTGATCGGCTATCAGATGGCAGTCGCGTACACGGGGACCACGCTTCTCCCGCCGTTATTTGGCGTTATTGCTACTCAGACGAGCATCGTATTACTACCGTTTATCGTGCTGGCTTTTCTTGTTATCATGATGATTAGTGCAGAACGAGTAAACAAGCTATTGAATTACAGATCAAAACAGACGAATTAGTGTTTAGTGTGCAATACGCGTTGCGTAGAGGAGGAGACGCTTGACATGATTGAGGATATGAACATCGGCACTTTAGCCATTCCTTATGCTTCAAGTGTATCTTACCCCGTCCGCCCTGAAATCTGCTTCGACCGCTTATCGACGGAGAACCTGCATTCCGCCGTGCGACTTTTTGATAGCGGTGACAGCAACTGGCAAGGTCTTATCCTTAATCAATTCCAAAGCAACTAAACTAACGGTATGATAGTTTCATAAGGACAACAAGCGCAGACAGCGGATTCGTAGAGATCAGCTGTCTTTTTTCTGTTAATGGGCAGCATGGATCCCAGCTTCTTTTTAGCCCAGCTCGTGAATAATGGGAGGACCAAAGACTATGAAAATCACAGCCGTAAAAACGAAGCTTGTATCCGTACCCTTCAAGACCCCCATTTTAGTATCAACCTTCTTCATTACGAAACGAACCGCGATCATTGTTGAAATTGAAACCGATCTAGGGGTTTCCGGTATGGGGTATTTGCCTATCTTGGGTCAAGGAAGCGAAACGATTAAAACAAGTATGGATCGGGATATTGCCGATTTGCTAATCGGTGAGAATCCGTTGTATCGAAATAAGATATGGGAGAAGCTCTGGTGGGCACTTAACATGATTGGACGCAAAGGCGTAGTCCTGTATGGGATTTCCGCGGTGGATATCGCCCTCTGGGATTTGGCCGGTAAATTACAGCATACATCGATCCATAGGATGCTCGGGCCTTATACAGATCAAGTGAAAGCCTATGCTAGCGCGGGATTCATGTCGCTATCGGAAGAAGAGCTCGTCAAGGAAGCAGAAGATTATGCTTCTCGCGGGTTTAAAGCATTCAAGATGAAAGCCGGCTTCCCGGATTTAAGAATCGACTTAAGGCGAGTGGAAGCGGTAAGGAAAACATTGGGTGCGGATATCGATATTATGGTCGATGTGAACCAGGGGCTCGATGTGGCAACGGCCATTCGGTTTGGTAGAGAGCTGGAAAAGCTCGGCGTATACTGGTTCGAAGAACCTGTCCCTGCAGATGATATTATTGGACATGCGGAGGTTGCCAAAGCGCTGGACATCCGAATTACGACGGGCGAGACCGAGTATTCACGATACGGATTTCGTGAGCTGATCGATCGGAAAGCCGCAGATATTCTGATGATCAACCTCAGAGCAGGCGGGATTACGGAAGCCCAACGCATTGCGAATTTGGCAAGCGCCAATCGTCTCCCGGTTACGCCTCATCTGGCGTGGGAGCTTCAAATCCAGATGTTTGCCGCGATTCCAAACGGCGTGTACATCGAATATATGAATTGGTATGACGACTTGTTCGAAGATGTCCCGCTTATCAAGGACGGTATGGTTAACGTATGGGATCGGCCAGGCCATGGGCTGAAGTTTCGCGAAGAAATTATAAAGCAATATGAAGTTTTGTAGGTTGTAACGCTAACTAGCTCATTGCATTCGTGCGAACTTCCAAAATTGTATCGGAGGCTCTTATGTATATAGAAGCGACGGGAATCGTATTTGCAATCTTAATTGGGGCGGTCATTTTATTTCAACTTGCCCTTGCTGCAGGTAAGCCCTGGGGAAGTATGGCGATGGGCGGGAAGTTCCCTGGGAAATTGCCTCCTGCTATGCGTATAGCTGCTTTATTTCAAATCCTCCTTCTGGCCTTTCTAGCCTCGATCGTTCTGAGTAAATCAGGGTCAGGGTTTATTTTTAGTAATTGGGATTCATTTGTAAATACGGCTATATGGATTGTTGTGCTATTTTCAATGGTAGCATCGCTATTAAACCTCATTACTAAGAGCAAATGGGAAAGAAGAATTTGGGCTCCGGTATCTTTATTGATGCTTGCAACGAGCACAATGGTCGCCATTGCAGAACCTGGATGAGAGCAGGTGAACGATGACCGTCAACCTGGAAATTGCGACAATGGTTTCAGCCATCATGTGGCCGATCGTGACATTGGTTATTCTGTTGATTTTTCGTAAGCATTTGCCGGACCTGATCAAGGGGATGTTCAAGAATGTCAAAAAAATCGATTTTGCCGGAATCTCGATCGAACGCTTCGAAGCCGAATCCTTTACACCAAAGTGGTCTGTAAATCAATTAGATTTGAGTGATCACTTGGCCGAGGATATGGGCATATATACGAGCTCCGTGAATAGCATGACCGATCAGTTGTTCTCGACCGGCTGTTCGGATTATACGATCATCAACCTTGCGAATGGAAGAAAGTGGCTCACATCGCGTCTATACATCATGTCCATCATATTTGCGCGTCAAAAAGGGATTCGTTCAATTGTGTTCGTGGAATCGAATCAAGCAAATCAACAACGATTTGCTGGCTGGACAACGCCTGGCGCCATACGCTGGTCGCTTGCTAAGAAATATCCTTGGCTTGAAGAAGCATACGCCAATGCGTATGCAGCAGTTGTAAGAGAAGCAGATGAATCCGTGTCTTCGAATCTAGGAGAACTGGGAAGCGGAGAGCCGTTCGTCTTGCTTCTTCGGAAGTTTCTACGTCTCATCCAAGAATCCGAACTAACGCCGGAACTCGGCTCGAATTCAGAGTGGGTACATATCAAGTCTTTGCAGAACACCTTCGAACACGCGCACTGGCTTGACGGCGTAATGCTAGAGGAGCTCTTGGGAGATGATCTGCAAGTGAGCCTGCTCCAATCCAATAATGTAAAGAAAATGAAGCTCGACAACGCTAGTTTTCAGACCGTACTGGAATCGCCGGGGGAGTTCATTGCCATAACCTCCAATAATGGGCGATTTCAAGGTTTACTGAACCGAACAAAATTGCTTGAGCAAGCGGTCCAGCAGTTTATTCAGCATACAAATTAATTCATATAACGAAATTGAGACCTGAATACGACACGATTACAGCCGGTTTTAGCTAATCGGCTGTTTTTTGTTGCGTTATAAGTTGCAGGATTGTGTGCTAGATTCGATGAATACTTAAAGTATGGTCGTAACAAGAAGCCGCCGAGTCGGCACTGGAGGATCCTATGAACATTTCAGGTATTCAAACGGATTGGAAAGTGGAAAGAATTGAATTCGCCAAGTTAACGGGAGAACGAGCGCGAAGCGCGGGAGCGAACGGCAGAATCGGTATTCATGGCAAATCTTGCTCGGTGGATATCGCCAGAATTACGATTGATGGACAAACAGCCTATGGAAGCTCTATTCATATCACGCCGGAATGGGCCGAAACTATAGTAGGTCGCCGATTAGTTGATTTATTCGACGATCGAGGCAGAATTCGTGAAGCATATCGGTTGCAGCTGGAATATCCCATTCTTGATTGGTTGGGGCGAAGACTTGGTAAACCTGTGTATGACTTGGTGGCAGGTGCCCATTTCGAAAGAGGCGTACCACTGATTGTGCCTTGCTATGATACTTCTTTATATTTCGATGACCTGCACTTGCCCGATGAGAAATCAGCCGTTGCATTAATGAACGAACAAGCACAACAAGGTTTTGCAAAGGGGCACCGTCATTTCAAAATTAAAGTCGGCCGAGGCGGACGTCACATGCCGCTCTGGGAAGGAACGAAACGAGATATCGCGATTGTGCAAGGAATCTCTGAAGTAGCCGGCCCTGCAGGTAAAATCATGATCGATGCGAATAATGCGTATAACCTGAACTTGACCAAGGAAGTTTTGGCGGCGCTAACGGATGTGAACCTGTATTGGCTGGAAGAAGCATTCCATGAAGATGATGCTTTGTACGAGGATCTGAAGGGCTGGCTTCGGGAACGTGGGCAGAACGTGCTTATCGCAGACGGGGAAGGGCTGGCCTCCCCGCATCTTGTGGATTGGGCCATTCGTGGCCGCGTCGATGTGCTGCAGTACGATATCATCTGGCCGGGCTTCACGCATTGGCTTGAATTAGGCGAGAAATTAGATGCGCATGGTTTGCGGTCAGCGCCACATTGTTATGGCAATGCCTATGGTATTTACGTATCCGGACATTTATCAGCTGCGGTGCGAAACTTCGAATTTGTGGAATACGACGATATTGCAATCGAAGGAATGGACGTATCCGGGTATCGCGTTGAGAACGGAGAATTTCACATTCCTGCTACGCCCGGTTTTGGAATTGTTTTCGACGATGAGCTTGTAACCAACAAGATTAAGCGATCCGGTTGGATAAGGAGTAACTAAACATGAATCGAAGAATCATCTTAGACTTGGCAGTCACGTTAGATGGATTTATTGAAGGGAAGAATGGGGAAATTGATTGGTGCATCATGGACCCGGAGATGGGGTTTCTTGATTTCTTAAATCAAATCGATACGATCTTTTATGGGAGAAAAAGCTACGATAAATGGGGACAATATCTCCCTGCAATCGAAGAAAGTGCATCAGACAAAGAGATGTGGGAGCTTATTCACAGCAAAGAGAAATACGTCTTCTCCCGAACACAAACAGGGACGGATTCTAAAGCTACGTACATTAGCAGCCGTATTCTTGAAGAGGTCAACCAATTAAAGAATAAGCCCGGTAAAGACATCTGGCTTTACGGCGGAGCTAGTCTAATTACAACTTTTATCCAACTAGGTCTTATCGATGAATTTAGATTATCGGTTCACCCCGTTGCGTTGGGAGAAGGAACGCCGATGTTTAATGATATTAAACAAAGGTTGAATCTAAAATTGACACATACAAGAACGTTCTCATCAGGGGTTGTGCAACTTGTCTATCAATTGGAGGAGTGACAATTATACCCGAACCATTTGATCCCCTCCAAACACCCAATCCTTTACAGCTCCGGGGACATATCATATTTTGTACGTTAAACCCCAGGAGGTGCAATACATTGTCCGGTCATGTTGGTGGTGCTTTTACTAGCGCGGGAGTTATTCTGGTGCTCTTCATCCTGTTAGTTATCGTTATTTGTGGATGCATGGGAAGTGGCTTAGGTGGATATGGCGGCGGTCCTGCATACCCAGTTGTTGGAGGAGTAAACACAGGGTATTAATAAATTATTATAGCACGTTGAGAAAGGCATCCGAGTCATTAACATGACTGAAGGATGCCTTTTGGCTGTCTGGGCGTCTGTATTTGAAATCAGCGGAGCGATACATACAAGAAGACCCGTGTCGGCGGGTCTTTTTTTGGAGCATGCGATCTTATTATTTAGGACATATGTCCTTTTCAGAATGGACCTCCCGTCGTTAAATAAAGAGAGCACGTTGGTTGAGGAGGAAATCAAGGCATGAAAGGCATTCTATTGGCTATATTAGGCGGCGTATTTATAACTTTGCAAAGTACGGCTAATGCCGTGATCGGGGATCAGATCGGAACCTGGCAGGCGGCAGCTCTAACGCAAGGAACAGGGTTCGCTGCGGCCATGCTCATTGTATGGATTGCAGGAGATCGGTCATGGAGAAGACTGGCGAAAGTGAAGCTGTATTATCGTTTCGGCGGAGCGCTTGCAGCCTTTATCATTTTCAGTAATATTACGGCATTTCATCACAATGGCGCGGCTGTCACCGTGTCGGCGATGTTGATATCCCAGATCCTAGCGACGCTCGGGATGGAGAAAGCCGGCTGGTTCGGAAATCGAGAGCTGCGGCTCCGTACACCGCAATGGATTGGCATTATGCTCATGATAACGGGCATCTTATGTTTATCTTTCTAATCGGCTGCACTAGCTAATAGGAGGGGGAGGCTGGTATGAAGGAAATCGGAGATTCCAATCGGTTCGAACCTTACCTCGCACAATTTGCGTTAGATGAGGTTTTCCCTAATGCACTGAGACAGCATTTAGTGCTGTATCGGTTCGAACCGGAAGAAGAACTTTGCAAGCAAGGCGAGGTACCGGAAAATATCTTCTTTCTCGTGCACGGAAAAGTAAAGGTCTATACGACATCGACGGAAGGGAATACACTGCTGCTTGGTTTTACTTCTCCGCTTGATGTTCTTGGAGAGATTGAATGTTTAAGCGGGTTGAACCTTCTCAATACGGTAACGGCTGTAACACCCGTGGAGGCGATAGCTTTTCACAAACGCTGGCTTCCGCTTTATCGCGAGGAAGTGGCGTTCCTGCAGTTTATGCTAAAGATGATATCGGAGAAATTTTATAAGAAGTCGGAAGCATTAAGCTTTAATCTGCTGTACCCGGTCGAAATCCGTCTTGCCAGCTACTTGCTCTCTGTGACGACGCCGGTCGATACCCGGGTCAGCATAGCGAGTTTGAAAGATATGGCGAATCTGATCGGCACCAGTTACCGGCATTTGAATCGGGTTATTCTGCATTTCTGCCGCTTGAGGCTGCTGGAACGTAATCGCGGCAAACTCGTCATCATTGACCGGTTAGGTCTTGAGGCTGCCGCTGGACGAAACATCTACGAGAATAGCGAAAGAAGGGAATAGCGTGCTTATAGGCATTTTATTAGCATTAATGGCGGGCATGCTTGTCAGCGTGCAGACTTTGTACAATAACAAAGTGAGCGTATCTGTTCACTCGAATACGACTACTGCGCTGGTGCTTGGAATGGGATTTATCGCATCGTTTGCCATGGGCTTTTTAATGGAAGGTACCGCGTTTCTGCACTGGCAAGGGATGCCGGTCTGGTTCTGGTTCAGCGGATTAATCGGTATCGGCGTTGTTACCTGCGTGGTAAAAGGCGTTCGACTTATTGGGCCTAGTGCGGCGACTGCCATCGTGATGACATCTCAGATGGTATGCGCGTTATGGTGGGACTCAGAAGGATGGTTTGGATTGAAACAGGTTCCGTTCAGCTGGCAAAAAGCAATCGGCGTCACTGCACTGATCGCCGGACTTCTGTTATTCAAAATCCAGCCAAAAGTAAAACAGGCGAATTTTTCCATGCATCTTTTCCCTCCCTTAAAGAAATAGTGTTAATTAGGAGGGAGAAGACATGCTGAAAGGGAAAGACATTCATCGATTGCTCCTGATTGGAGTCGCCTTAATTGGGCTGTTTTGCGATCCGGTTCATGCTTTGGCGTTAGCTAGACAACAACCTTCGGTCTCGCTGACCGTCAAAACCTCGCCGAATTCGGCGCTGGTAACCAGAATGGTAATCGATTCCGACAAGTGGGTGGATGCTGTTGCAGAAGGTACCACCCATCAAACTACCTATGTCCCTATTTCCGATACATATTTAATGATCGATGATAAAACCTATAGCATTGACCTGTCCTATCAGTTGTATGATATGGCGAACAATAGAGCGATTCAGCTTCGGGGCGAGATGAAACAACAGCTTAAAGCCCTTATATCGGAGCTGAAATCAAAGCACTATGGCAAATTGTTATCGTGGCCTGAAGCTAAGCAAGTCATCACAATGAAATCGATGTTCACCGTTGTCGATCTGGAGACCGGGATGCGATTTGAGGTGCAGCGAAGAGCAGGAAGCACGCATGCTGATGTACAGCCGTTAACGAAGCATGACACGGACATCATGAGGCAGATCTATCAGGGAAAATGGAGCTGGAGAAGAAGGGCCATTCTTGTTTTGAAAGATGACCAAGCGATTGCGGCTTCCATGCACGGAATGCCTCATGGGGGAGACGGTATTCCGGACAATGACTTTAACGGACATTTTTGCATTCATTTTCTGGGGAGCAGCACCCACAAGACCGGGAGCGTCGATCCGGATCATCAGACGATGGTGCATAAGGCGGCAGGCAAGCTCCAACAATACGTGCAGCAAACGTCGCCAAACGACGTTGTGGAGCTGTTTTTTATCGCGATCAATCAGCGGGATCCTGAAATTATGACGGTGCTATTCCCGCATCGGAATCATGAGCAACTGGAACGCTTGAAGCAGGAGGCGACCGGCATTATTGCCATCAAGAGAGCGTCCGACTACTCGGAGTCCGCAGTTTACGATCATTTGCTCGCCATCGATTTGCCGGTTAGAGCAGTGATATACCGAGACGGATTTAGGAAAGTCGAGAAGTCGCTCGTCTTTCAATTGCGCAGAGACTCCGCCCTGCAGGCATGGAAAATCGATTATGTGGAGAATGCCTTATGAAGTGGTTATGGATGATCAGCAGCTTATTCGGGATGCTCCAGCAGGGCGGAAGTCCCGAGCATTTATCCGTGTCGCTTCAGGGGAAGGCTCCGGTCGTAATCTATCGGGATGATTATGCGTCACCCGGCTTCACGATGGTGAATTTGGACAAGCTGGATCAGTTAATTAAAACTTTGGATCGGCAAAGCTACGAAGCTCCTCACAATGCGGTTATTAATGATCGTGGGGGAATCACTCCCGAACAGAACGGCCATCGACTCGATCAGAGAAGGTTTACCGAGAAGTTTTACGCGTTCTTTTACGGTGAAGGGACTTTCGCATTCGATGCACCGCTTGCCGATGTCTATCCGAAGGTGGACCGCGAGCTGCTGGCGGAAATTAAGGAAAAACCGATCGGCCAGTATGCAACCTATTACAACAGCCGCAATAAGAATCGTTCGCATAACATTTTACTGGCTGCCAAAGCGATTAATAATACGGTCATTTTCCCAGGGGAGACATTCTCCTTCAATAAAGTCGTTGGCAGGCGCACTCGGGAAAAGGGCTATCTGGAAGCACCGATCATTGTCAGAGGCGAATTATCCGAAGGGATCGGTGGCGGGATATGCCAGGTATCATCTACGCTGTTCAATGCGACGGACCGTGCCGGGCTGCATATCGTGCAGCGTTACTCGCATAGCCGAAACGTACCGTACGTAAGACCGGGCCGCGATGCGACGGTCAGTTGGGACGGTCCGGATTTTGCTTTCCAGAACCGTTACAACCAACCGATCTTAATCCGAGCACATGCTGTCCCAGGTAAAATGTTCGTGGCTATCTATTCCTCCGACGTCATCGAATACAATCCGCGTAGTGTGCCCGGCATGGCATTCGGACATCTGCCGGAAGAAATCTCCGCATCCGCAGTTGAAAGGGAAAGAATCGGCCCATTTATTGATTGGGGCCGCTAAGCGTTGAAGGAAACCGGACCGCTCTTTGTAGAGCGCAGTCCGGTTTTTTGTTGGAACAGCTGGAATATGCCGCTTGGCTCTTGCGCAACTTTTCTTATTCATTTCCGTCAGATAGATGTAAGAAAATAGAAATGCCAGAGGAGAGTGGTTGCGCTGAAGAAATGGTTCGTACATACGCTTGGCTTCGTCATACTGGGGAGTTTTCTGTTCGTGAATACGCACGTAAATGCTTCTTCTGTCGTGGCTGCATTTGCTGCTTCGGTTTATGTAAACGGGCAGCATGAATACGATACGATCACGGTAAACGGACGAACGCTGGTTAAGTTGAGAGCGTTGACCGACCCAGCATGGCTGGTTTTTGCCTATGATTCGAAGACGCATACCGTCATGTTCCACACCAAAGATAACAGCAAGATTGTCTATCTCCGCGAAGGGGACAAGACCGTTACAGTGAACGGGAAACAAGTCCAAATTGACGCTCCTGTGGTAAATAAGAAAGGACTGACCTATGTACCGCTTAGATTCATAAGTGAAACGCTTGGTGCATATGTCAAATATAATGCCCAAGACAAGAATGTCATTGTCCGGACCCCAACAGGTCAAGCCGATTTCGAGAAGCTAATGCGCGGGGATCTGACGGAGGCCCGGCAAATTGCGCTTCGCGCCTACAGAATTATGGGTGAAGCGCCGCCAAGTATGGCGGGTGAAATGTACAATTATAATAGCTACTCGTTTCCTGAAGGAGAAGCGCTTCGATTTTCTATGAGTCAGTCCGGGTACTGCGATCAGTATTTTGAAATCAATGCAGATGGATTAGCCATTGTTAAATGGCAAAATGATACCGTGTCGAATCGGGAATGGGGTGAGAAACCCACCTATAAGAGCTTTGTTTATTTCATAAATGAATTTATGGCGGGTTTGTTCACCTATGGGAAAGTGGATTCCCAAGGCAATGATACCATGCTGGAGAGATCTTATCGCGATGCTATGGATGATGTCGTGTATCCGATCGAAAATGAGAAACGAGCGGATGCGAGATCATAATGGTTAGCCTGCCGCTTGTAGAATAAGCGGTAGGCTATTTTCTTGTAAGACAGTTGTCAGAAAGGGGGGATTTCATCATGACTGATTATACGGAACGGAACCGCGCGTATTGGAATGCACGCACCGCTGTTAATGCCGTGAGATATGATATCGAGGGCTTCAAAGCAGGCCAAACCTCTCTAGGTCCAATTGAGCTGGAGGAATTAGACCCTGTGGCGGGAAAGTCGTTGCTGCATCTTCAGTGTCATTTCGGTTTGGATACGCTCTCCTGGGCACGGCTTGGTGCGCAGGTAACCGGAGTGGATTTTTCTGAGGATGCGATAGCGCTCGCAGAGCGTTTAAGTCAAGAAACGGGGATAGATGCAAGGTTTCTCTGTACAGACATCTACGAGCTGCCTCAAATACTTGACGAGCAGTTCGATATCGTATTTACGTCTGGCGGTGTGTTATTTTGGCTCTCTGATCTTGATCGCTGGGCGAAAATTATTGCTCATTTCCTCAAACCTGGCGGCGTCTTCTACCTACAGGAGGAGCATCCGTTTCTCAATGTTTATGATGACACTCCCGGCGTGACGGAATTGCGCACCATTTATCCTTACTTTCACACAGAGCAGCCCCTTCAGATAGAAGGGCTCATGCCTTATTCTGACCCAGCGGCCAATCAGCAGAGCATCGAATTTGCCTGGAACTTCAGTTTCAGTGATATTCTGAACGCATTAATCGCAGCCGGACTGCGTTTGGATTATCTTCATGAGTTCTCCCACGGTTCCAATAAACGATTCCCTTTCATGGCGCAGAGCCAGGATGGACGATGGCGATGGAACGACTCCGACAACCATATTCCACTCACGTTCTCGCTGAAGGCTACTAAGAGTTAATGAAGAGCCGCGTGAGAGTACTAGTGAATAAATTAGGAAGCTGTTCCCAATATTATAGGATGCAAGAAAGAAGGACTTCAGGAGGGGAATGGAATAAATAACAAACTATCGATGGGAATGCTGGACTCGAAGGTTGTGCTGATTACTGGCACCGGGGGAGGCATGGGGCGCGTCGCTGCATTGGTTTTTGCGCGAGAAGGCGCAAAAGTGGTTGGATGCGATATTCAGACGGAAGCCAATAACGAGACCGTTGAACTGGTACGTCAGGCCGGCGGCGAGATGACGGGTATCGCACCGATTAATCTTACGGACCCCGAACAAGTGCAACAGCTCGTCGAGGGCACTGTTGCCGCCTATGGCGGGCTTGACGTGGTCTATAACAACGCGGCCATGCAGCGATTCGGTCCGATGCCCGATTTCTCAATCGAAGACTGGCGGACGACCATAACCGGCGAGCTTGACATCCCTTTCTTCGTATCCAAGTTTGCCTGGCCGCACTTGGTCAAGCGAGGTGGCGGCGTCATTATCAATGTCGGGTCCGTGGCCGGCATGATTGCGGGCGAGACTCCTCCGATGGTGGCGCATTGCGCAGCGAAAGCCGGCGTCATCGGTTTGACGCGACAGCTCGCGCTTGAAGGCGCGAAGCACGGAATCCGTGCGGTAACCATTAGTTCCGGGCCCGTCTTGACCCCGGCAAGTGACCGCGACCTTGGCGACAACCAAGCAGCTCGCGACGCGATAACCAGCAAAACGCTCCTGAAGCGGTTCGGTCAACCGGAGGAGATCGTGGAACTCGCGGCTTTCCTCGCGTCTGACCGGGCGTCCTACATAACAGGTGCAAATTACGCGGTCGACGGCGGTGCGTCAGCTTGGTGATCTAATTAACCGAGCTCCATATTCAAATCCATGAGGGCTACCAGTCGGGTAGCCCTTGTTTGTCTCATCTTGAATATCTCAGATGTAGTATTATAAAGGAAAATGGGCATGGAGAAGGAGCGGTAAGATGAAGCCTCAATTGACGCCCGAGACAATCATGGCGGCAGTAAAGCGAGAGGTAGGGAATCTTTCGGGTTGGGTGCCAATAACCGAAGGAGAAGAGTCACAAGCATTTGCAATCCGCTTCGGAGGCGATGAATGCATTCTTCGCGTCAATCGTTCTGCTGCAGGCTTTCACAAAGATGAGTTCTGTTATCATCATTTTGCTTCAGCGGAACTGCCAATCCCGGAAATCCTCTCTATCGGCACAATTGCTGACGAATATGCATACTGCATCTCCCGGCGCGCGCCAGGCGTAACTTTACAGGACATGAAAATCTCCGATATACGGTCTGTGACGGAGCCTGTCATGCATGTCATCGAAGCATTGGCGAGCACGAATATTACGGGCACCGCAGGATACGGTCCCTTCAACGGAAACGGCTTCGGCCGGTACGAGAAATGGCGTGACTTCATTATGAGCATCGCGGATTCGAGCAGCTATGATTGGGAGGCATTGAAGCCATTCCTTAGCGATCAACAGATCGATCCCTATTTGCGAATTTTAAGAGCTTTTGCACCGCTTTTCCCCGAGGTCCGACAGCTCGTCCATGGAGATTTCGGCTCAAACAATGTCCTTGCGATTGGCGGCCGAATTACCGGGGTCATTGATTGGAGCGAAGCGATGTTTGGCGATCCGCTCTATGATATTGCTACCATTTTCTTCTGGCGTACTTGGCTCGATTGCATGGAAGCACAAGCGAAGTATATCGAGGAGCAGCATCATGAAATGATGGAGCAAGCCGAAGTTCTGCGCTGCTATCAGCTCCGTATTGGACTTGATGTCATTTTCTCCAGTGCCAGGGACCGAGACGTTAAGCTGCACGCATGGGCGTTGGCGCGCTGTGACGAGATTAGCGGTTTACAAAGATAGATTGGATACTTAATCAATATTATTTCAGTGAACAGAGGATGTTTATAGTGAAAAGAAAATTAATATTAATTGAAGGTTTGCCGGGATCGGTAAGTCAACCACTGCTCGTTTAGTTCAAGAGATCTAAAATGAAATGAACTTGAAATCGCAGCTGTATTTGGAAGGCAATCTGGAGCATCCTGCTGACTATGAAGGTACTGCATGGTTCGAGCAAGTGGAATATGAGCATTTATTAGCTGGAGATCATTCGCACAACACGCTAAAGAAGGCGATGAGGTCTTTATATCCGAGTGTTGTTTTATCCAAAATCCTGTCACGATCGGCATGATTAAGTATGATGTTAATAAAGAAGCCGTTAAAAGCTACGTCTCCGAATTAGCTGAGCGTATCGCTCCTTTTTGTAGATCAGCACGATATTGATCGTTCCTCCAGAAAAGCAATGCTGGAGAGGCCGAAGGAATGGGCCGATGGTTTTACGGAGTATTACACCCAGCAAGGGTTTGGAAAGAAGCGCGGATATGAAGGCGTAGAAGGAACGATTCATATTCTAGAAGCTAGGAGACAATTGGAATTAGAAATTTACGAATCCATCGGTATAGCAAGGTAAAAGTGAATCACTCTTCATTTGATTTGGACGACTATAAGCAGAAATTAAGGGTGATCTTGCAGAATCATTTTGCCAAGTGAAGAACTAAACGTATGAATCGTTCGTGCTCCCTCAATAGTAAACAGGAGAAAGACTAAAATCCTGTTGCTATGCAGGGGGCTTCTTCATGTTCTGATCAAGTCGATCATAGACACAAACTATCAAAACAATAGATAGGACTACATTGATCAATGATGAAGTGTTCCATTATAGTGAGTTCAAAGTGATTCATAACCGATGCGAGCATGCGGAATAATAAATAAGATTATAGTGAAAGAAGGCAGATCCTATGGAGTTAAGACAATTGGACTACTTTATTACAACATGCGAAGAATTACATTTCACCAAAGCTTCCGTCAAGCTGGGAATCACCCAGCCTTCCTTAAGCCATCAAATCAAGGCACTTGAGGATGAAATAGGCGTCCCGCTATTCGACCGGATCGGCAAGAAAATTGCCATAACCGATGCCGGAATGATTTTGTACAAGCAGAGTAAGCTGGCATTCGGCAACTTAACGAACGCGAAGGAGCAAATTCAAGAACTTCAACAAATTGAGCGAGGTACATTATCGATTGGTGCACTCCCGGGCGAGCTAAATCAATTGGTTTCGAACTTATTGCTCGATTTCCATCGCGAGTATCCCAAAGTCCGACTTAAAATCTTCGGTGTCGAAGATGTCGTAAACCGCGTGCTGCAAAACGAACTCGATTTAGCCATTACGATTCTGCCCGTCGAGGATGAGAGGGTACGTTCGATTCCTCTGTATAATGAGAAATTTTATTTTGTTGCAACGGGGGAGCATCCCTATGCTAGCCGTACAGCCATAAATTTTGACGAAATCCTGAATGTGCCGATTGTAATGTTTCCGGAAACCCATCGCTGCAGGCAGTTGGTGGATATGACATGTTCGATTGCCGGTTTACAACTAACGCCCTTGATCGAAACGACTACGATTGAATCGTTGTTCGGGCTCGTTCGTTCAGGTGCAGGCGGCACGGTTTTATCGAAAACCTTGCTTGAAATGTACAACTACGAAGATTTGATCCCGATTCCAATTCAAAAACCGACCTTGTGCAGAGAGGTCGGGATTGTGTATCTCCGTGATAAATTCATGGGGAAGGCTGCGCGCGGGTTTATTGAAATATTGACGGAGCATATAACGAATCTCAAGCAGGACAAGCTGCAGGTGACCTGTGACAGCGAAGATGAATCATAGATAATAACTATGATTATCATAGAAACAACGATATTGATCTATCATTATGATTCTCATACAATGAGGCAACAGGATAGTTAGTCAACATTAAACAAAGGAAGTGATGATCACTCATGCAAACCATGACTGACGTGCAACAACAGAAAGGCATTGGTTCTGTTCAATTTTTACCTGTAAGTTTATTTGCGTCAGTTATGGGCATCTCAGGTCTATCATTGGCTTGGAGACAATCAAGTAAGTTATTCGGTAGTTCTCCGGTCATTGCCGATAGCATTGGAATTCTCGCGGTTCTTCTATTTATTGCGTTAAGCGCGAGTTATATTTCGAAATGGATCCTGTACCCGCAGAAGGTCATGGCCGAATTTATGAATCCTATTACCGGGAATTTCTTCGGAACAATCACGATTTCATTATTGCTGCTCTCTTCCGTTCTCGGAACGTTTAATCAAGTAACGGGTCAAGTGATTTGGATTATCGGCACCATCATGACAATCGTGTTTAGCTTTATCATCGTTGCCCGCCTGTTGAACGGGAATCTCGAGCAAGGTCACGTAGTTCCGCCATGGCTGATACCGGGAGTAGGGTCCATCGATATAGCGGTTGCCGGAGGGACGATGCCTTTTCCGTGGGCACGTGAGATCAATCTGTTGGCCCTCGCGATCGGCGGTATTGTCGCTTTGATCTTCCTGACATTGATCTTATCCAGATTGATTCATCATGCACCGCTGCCTGCTGGTTTAGTGCCTTCAATGATAATTATGATTGCGCCGTTTGAGGTTGGTTTTCTGGGCTATACGAACATCCAACAGAAGATCGATTCGTTCGCTTCTATATTGTTTTACTTTGGCCTTTTCTTATTCATCGTTTTGCTCTTCAAAGTATTTAGAAAGTCCGTACCGTTTAGCGCTTCTTGGTGGGCGGTAAGCTTTCCAATTGCTGCCCTATGCAACGCGGCTTTGGAATATGCGATATTCGTGCATTCCTGGCTGTTGATTGGCATTTCTGCGATTATTTTGGCATTTCTAAGCATTGTGTTGGCTGTTCTCTTTATCCGTACGCTGAACCTGTTGCTTAAAGGGAATTTGCTAAAGGGATAATATCAATGTGAGAAAGGACGGATATCGATGCTGTGGACAACACTTCAATATGACGTCGATTTTGATAATGCGATGCTCTTCGGTCAATATGTGATGGTCGTAACCGATAAGAAAACCTCAGGTGGGGGATTATTAGAAGGCTATGACGATCATAACGTCTGGATCAATGGCAAGCAGCATTCTCGTACAGGAGCAACGTTCATCCAGATGCCGCCTCCTGAAATGCAATTCGATCAAGCAAAATAGTCCTGAATAAAGCAGATCTTATGAGCTGGTTTCGGAGAGGAGAAGAACGGAGATGTCTTGGCATTTACTGAAATCCAGAGGATTTGCATCAGCTTACGGTTTAGTTATTCTCATGCTGATTGGGGCTGTATGGCTGGACGAAAGGGATATTCTCTTCCCGGAAATTGCAGGAATGGCTATGGGGGTCATGGTTTTTCCGGTGCCGCACTGGATTAAGAAACCTCTCCACTTATGGCTTTCCCCAACATTAGGTGCCTTTATCGGTACGACGATGAACCATTTGGCGCTATCGCCGCTGGTGAAAATATGGTTAGGTCTTATCCTTATAGTGATTCTCATGCATGTATTTCGCGTCAATTTTGGACCAACTATTCCTGCTGCTTTACTACCGATTTTTCTAGGCCTTACTGATTATACATTTGCCGTTTCGACTGCTGTATTCACATTTGTTGTGATGCTGGCTGCTTATGGAATGAGAAAACCGGATAAACCGGCTAGTAGCCCGATCCCTTTTCGCAAGAAGACGGATACGGTTCTCATAACCCTTGTGTTAGCCCTTTGGATTGGTCTTGCATTTGCGACTAAGCTTGAAGTTTTGGTGGTTCCACCCGTGTTTGCTCTCATATTCGAGGTATTTCATGCGAAGGATTTTGCTTGGAAAATGATTCCTCAACGTATAGCGGTATTAACGATTACGGCTGCTCTTGCAGTCGGCGTGTATCACTTGCTGGATGGCTCAATCATTTGGGTTGGCGTCATTAATGTTCTCATTACCTTCGTACTTTGTAAGTTGTTTAAAGTTCCTGTTCCTGTTGCATTCGGTGTCTCGTTGATGCCGCTTATCGTGCCTGCGTGGGGGACATGGGGGTTCCCGGTTGGCGTCTTCGTTACAACAGGCGTTCTGATGTGTATTTCTGCAGCGTATCGTCAGTTCAGAAGAAGATCGGACTAGAGGTACCCAGCGATGAACGATTCCATTGTACGCAAAATAACGAACAGTTCCAAACGGAAATCGTTATATCATTTCACAAGGGTTCAAAACCTGCCGTCGATTTCACATTTGGATGCATTGTATGCACCTTTCGAAGTGGATCACAGCTTATCGGATGGACGACGGAGAGAGAGAAGAGAATTGCAATTTCACGGGCATCGGTTTGTAGCCAATGCACATTTGCGAATAGCTGAACTTGTAATGGATCCAAATACAACGCTTCATCAATTTTATCATTATTTGGATCAGCATGTATTCCTCTGGCCGACGCGGCGGGATTGTCTGAAGATGCTGGAGATGTATTCGAGGAGAGAGCCCAATGAAGCTTTTGCCGTGCTTCAATTGGATGCCTATTCGCTCATTCGTGATTGCTATGATGCTGTAAAGCTGTCGAAATACGACTCGGGGAGCTCACCTCGGTATCCAAACCGTTGTTCCTATAGGAAAAGTTTACGCATGTTTCTGCCGTTGGATCAATTCGAGACTGTGCGGGAAAATGATGTGCCTACAAAACCTTCTGAGATCCGCGAGGTCCTTGTAGAAGGGAAAGTAACGGACTTGTCCAGCTATGTACAGGCTATCTATTGTAAAGATGTTTCCGAGATTCCGGGGAGTTGGGGGAAGTTTGCACAGTCTTTCAAGGATTTTCAGGATGAATAGGATCCAATAATCGTTATAGCGCAACAATAAATGCAGTTCTGCGTCTTCATATTGGGAGTGACTATGTGAAGGTGGTGGCTGTTGACGATGAAAAATTCTGAAAGTCAGATGCCTATGGAAACCGTCCAATCGAGGTCGACTACGATTGATGGATTATCCATGCTGCCGGCAAACGAGGCATCATGGGAAGACTTGGAGGTTATACTTGGCCCGGTCAAGTGTCACTCCGTACGCTGCTACTGCCAACGGTTCAAGATTCCTTCATCCCAGTGGAACAATATCGATGACGATGAACGTGCTTATTTGCTGCGGATCCAGACCGACTGCGATAATCCGGAAGCCGGTACCACGAGCGGCCTTGTCGCTTACCTCGACCAGCAGCCGGTAGGGTGGTGTGCAATTGAACCGCGGATTTCCTACCCAAACCTGTTAAAGAGTCGGATGCCCTGGACGGGAAGAAACGAAGATAAGAACGACGATGGGGTTTGGGCAATCACCTGCTTCATTGTTCGCACCGGCTATCGAAGGCGCGGGATTACGTACGAGCTCACTCGTGCTGCCGTTGACTTCGCTAAGCGGCGGGGCGCTCGAGCTGTAGAGGGTTATGCGATGATCACCACACCGGAGAAAGAAATCACCTGGGGCGAGCTCCATGTCGGGAGCCGCAACGTCTTTGAGGGAGCAGGTTTCCGAGAGCTGACTCAACCAAGCAAACGTCGGGTCGTAATGCGACTTGATTTCTAAATGAACGAAGACGATAACCCTACACTGTTCATTCAGTATGGCCCATAGGTTTTTACAAGGACACCTTCCATTTGGACGGGTGTCCTTTTTGTCTTGGAATGGCAATCGAACATTTCAGGGTGGACTGGTGATATGCCTCAGTCGCTCCTCCTCTTAACTGTATACCCTAGTAAAGATGGAAATTAGAAGTTTCCATGGAATAGGAGGATGGAGGAGCGATGAAAATTATCGTAAACGTTAGAGAGATAAAGGAATATTTTGATGGTCTTGCACGGCTGCTGATGCCAAACGCAAATGTAACACAGCCGTCTGCACCGGAATCCGGCGCGCTCGATGGATCAACGCTCATAGCAGAAATGCGTCAGGCGATTCGAGAGGAGTTAGCTGCGCATGGACTTGAGGGTCAGCGCGATGTCGGCACGTCCAGTTTGAATAAACTCGGTCGCGTTTTCGAGCCATACACAGGCAAGTCGGCCGAGCTTTTAACTTCAGCCGGGACAGTCGAAGGCACAATTACGAAGGTTAGCGACGATTTTCTGGTCGTGCGTGAACACGGAGGGACAAGCGTAATGGTGCCGCTTGATCAGCTGGTCGCCTTTCAACTATCAGGAAAGCAGGTGGAACGATGATTGAAGAGCTGCAATCGCTCGTGAACAAGGAAGTACAGATCGCAAGCGCGCTCGAAACGATCAGCGGTACGCTTGTGTCGGTAGACGGCGTATCGGTAACGCTCCGCACATCGGAGCTTTTCGGTTATGAGAGCGGCAGCTATGCGATCATACAGCTGCGCTTTATTTCTTATATTCGGCTTCTGTAACACGATCATGGAGAATAAGGGAGGAGAGGCAAGTGTCTTTTCAACGTGTGCCGGGACTCGTCAGCATTGTCACCACCGTCTACAATAAGGTACCTTATCTGACGGATTGCTTAACGAGCCTGCTCAATCAGACTTATACAAGCTGGGAGCTCATTCTAATCGATGATGCATCCACCGACGGGTCTTATGAATTCGTAATGAATTGGCTGAACAACAACGAGCCGTTATTAAGGGATGGGAAGGGGATCTGTACATTGCGGCTTCCGCGCAATATTGGCTACTCAGGCGCGATAACAGTTGGGATGTACTTGGCCAAAGGGGAGTATATCGCCATCCAGGACGCAGATGATCTGTCTCATCCGGAGCGGCTGGCTAAGCAAGTTCGTTATCTGAAAAATAACCCGCAAATCGATCTGCTCGGTACGAACTACGAAGTGTTCGAAGATGGTCAGCCTGAGCGCCGGATGCCGGTGTACTGGCTTAAATACGGCGAACAAATTGGAAAGGTTTATGCGAAGGGCGGACATTGCATTTGCCACGGAACCGCGATGTTGCGAGGAACGGTGTTCGATGAAATCGGCGGGCATACAAGGCGTATTGAAGGCGCGGAGGATTACGAATTTATCGCGAAAGTCATCAAGCCCGGAGCGAGAAACGTGGACAATATGCGGGAGGTGCTGTATTACTACCGCAAGCATCCCTTGCAGCGTTCACGCAATTATTTCGGCAAATCGCAGACGGAGCATGACTATGACTCGTAAACGATTGCGGCTGCTAATGGTCATGGACAGCCTTGCGGTTGGGGGAACGGAAACCTATGTGCTGAGCCTGGTGAAGGCCTTCCCATCGCTTGGCGTCATGCCTGTATATGCAGGCGGAACCGGCGTGATGTACGAGTCCTTTGCTCGTGCAGCCTGCCCGATTCATCGCGTGGAACTGAGGGCGGAGCAACTGCTAGACCCGGTGCGCCAGGAGCAGGCGGAAGCCGCACTCTCGCAAATTATGAGAAGCCGCAAAATTGATTTGGTGCACATTCACCAAACACCTTCCGGTTTGTATGCCGCCGAAGCGGCAAGAAAATTAGGCATCCCCGTAGTGTTCACTGTGCATGGCGCTTACTATCCGCCGGATCAACTTCAAATGATGAAAGCTGCCGGCTGTACTTTCGTGTGCGTCAGTCTTCCGGTTCAGGTTTATCTGGAGCGCCAGGGGATCCCGTCACACTTGATTGCCAATGGAATTGATTTTGACCAGTATCGTTCCGAGTCGTCTGCTGCGCTGCGCGCCAGCCTCCGCATACCGGATGGAGAGAAGGTCGTGGTTTATGCATCTCGTCTGGCATGGGACAAGGCGGCTGTATGCGCGATGCTCGTCAGAGCAGCACGCACGCTGCGCTTAAACGGGGCAATGCCCTTGCATGTCATAATCGCGGGATCAGGCAATCAAGCAGCTGCAATTGCCGAACTCGCAGAGATGGTAAACCTTGAATGCAATACGTCTTTCGTCCAACTTGTGGGTAGTCAGATGCAAATGCGCGATTACTACAATCTAGGCGATCTTGTCGTCGGAACCGGACGCGTTGCACTGGAAGCTATGGCTTGCGGCAAGCCTGTTCTGGCTATAGGGAATCACGGATATTTCGGCTTTGTGGCCCAGCCCGTTTATGACGAGGCTTGGCAGTATTACTTTGGCGACCATGACTCCAAGGAGCGTCCATCCGAGCAGCGAATCGGCGAAGCGATCAGCGAGGCGCTCGCTTCCGCTGATAAGCTGGAGGAGATGGGCCGGAAAGGGCAAGCTTGGGCGCGGTCGAATTTTCATATCCGCGATAAAGCGATTCAGATGAAGCAGCTGTATAATTCCTTGCTTTCAATGACTTGATAGGGACGGAGTGGTCGTAACGAATGAGAAAAGTGTTGTATTTAGGGTGGATTGGCTTCAACAACCTTGGAGATGAATGGATGTGGGAGATGTTCCGCGATATGGCGCAGGCTCATCTGAAGGAAGAGGAGCACCTTGTTATCCCTTCACTTCCGCATGTGGAGTGGAAGAAGGTTGAGCAGTACGATACGATCGTTCTCGGCGGCGGATCGCTGGTCATACCGGGTTATGTCGATCTGGTATACGAAGCACTGGAGCTAGGAAAGAAGATCCTCATCTGGGGCAGCGGTCATGACCGCCTTCATAAATGGGCACCGCAGCCAAATGGACTGCTAGGACCGGAGCCAGCCGATGAAAGCAAGCAGTATCGCCAAAGGCTGAAGGCCGTGATGGCACACAGTGTATATTGCGGGATCCGCGGACCGTGGACTAAAGATTATATTGAATCACTAGGCGCATTATCATCTACTATCACCATAAGCGGAGATTCCGCCATGTTGATGAATGCATTGCATCCAGTAAAGCCACTGCAACAAGCCGGAAGCGTCCAAGGACAGCATCGGACGATCGGCATCAACTGGGGCACCTCCTATAATCGGATTTATGGCGGCAACGAGGAACAAGTGGAGAACGCGCTCGCACAAACGGGCCGCTCGCTGCTAGCGCTAGGTTATAGGCTCCATTTGTATTCGGTCTGGGGGCCGGACAAAGAGGCACTGGCAAGGTTGCATGCTAAACTTGGCCATGATGAGCGAGTGACTTTCGATCCCAAGGTGTATGCTGCAGCAGATTATGTGCAGCTGCTATCGGGATTCGAAGCGACGATTAACTTAAAGCTGCACGCTAATTTATTATCGGCTGCGGCGAACGTTCCATTTGTCTGCATCGGCTACCGATTCAAAAGCTTCGATTTGATGCTTGGCTTAGACTTAGCCGATTGGATCGTTGCCACGGACGATGCTTTGTTGGCCGAGACGTTGATGGAGAAAGTCCAAGCAGCAGCGGCTTGGCGGGATGGGTATATCAACAAGCTTGAAGAGGGGCGCCAGAAGGCGTATCAGTCGCTCGTCACGCCGTTTCGAGAGCGTTTGTTTTAGAGGGAAGAGATTGTCCGTCAAAATGAACGGGACAGTCTCTTTTTTTGACGGGTGATACTTGAACGATCGTTCAAAAATAATTCTTGACCGACCGTTCTTGATATCGTATATTTACTTCGAAAGGAGGGAGCAACGAGATGGCCAGGACGAAAGAGTTTGATGAAGATGCGGTTCTAATGAAGGCCATGCTGTTATTTTGGGAACAAGGCTATGAGAAGACCTCCATGCAGGAACTCGTAACCCATATGGGGATTCACAAAGGAAGCCTGTATGATACATTTGGCGATAAGCAGTCGTTGTATAACAGAGCATTGAAACGGTATATTGAATTGTTTGAGCAATCGGTGAAACTTCCGGTTAAGAGCCGCATGGCAGAGACCCATTCTGCCAGAGAAGGAATTCGAATGATTCTTGAAATGGCAATCCAGAAGCAAGAAGAACTTCCAGACGGCTGCTTTATGGTGAATACCGCAGTGGAATTGGCCAAACAGGATCCGGTTTCCCGAGATTTGGTTCAAATGGGCTGGGACACAATCGAACAGTTCTTACACGATATTATTGTGGAAGGGCAGCAATCAGGAGAAATCTCACGGGATCTCCATGCTAAATGGTTGTCCCATTTCTATAATAATGCACTAACTGGACTTCGCGTTATGGTCAAGACCAGCACAGACGCGGATAAATTAAACCATATTATTGACATCAACATGTCGGTTTTGAAATAAAAGACGCATAAGCAGCCGCTGGGCTGCTGCATATAAGATCACGTTACTTGGTTTAGGTGATCATTTTTTACATCTATTCTTGAACGATCAGTCAAGAATAGGGATAGCCAAATTCGTCTATAAAAAGGAGAATGAATCGAATGATTAAAATGGAGAAAAAACTATATACTGCGACTGTAAATGTGCAAGGTGGAAGAGACGGTAAAGCTGTTTCGGGCGATGGCAATCTTAGCTTGGATTTGAGATATCCCAAGGAACTGGGTGGCCCCGGAAATGGAGCAAATCCGGAACAATTGTTCGCTGCAGGATTCGCCGCATGCTTCGAAGGCGCGATGGGAACTATTCTAAGAAAGAGAAGCATCAAAACAGAAGGGATCTCCATTCTATCCAGTGTTTCGCTTGGGAAGGATGCGAGCGAAGGCTATGTACTAGCCGTTCAGTTCGATATCACCATCAAAGGGATCGATACGAATTTAGCACATGAAATCGTCGAGGAAGCTCACCAGGTTTGCCCTTATGCCAAAGCAACACGCGGCAATATCGAAGTCATTACAAATATCGTTGGATAAGCTGCACGCAAAGCGTAAAAAATAATCCAGTCAAAAGGAGATGTTACGATGATAACAATGGAAAAGAAATTGTACACGGCTACTGTAAATGTTGAGGGCGGAAGAGAAGGAAAAGCGGTATCGAGCGATGGCAATCTTAACTTGGACTTGAGATATCCCAAGGAATTAGGCGGCCCCGGTAACGGCGTCAATCCAGAGCAGCTATTCGCTGCAGGATTCGCTGCCTGCTTCGAAGGCGCGATGGGAACCATAACAAGAAAAAAAGGCATTAAAACCGAAGGTGTCTCCATTAGTTCGAATGTTACACTCGGTAAGGATGCGAACGACGGCTATGTCTTGGCCGTTCAATTCGATATCACAGTAAAAGGCGTAGATATTAGTGTGGCTAGGGAAATCGTCGACGAAGCTCATAAGGTTTGCCCTTATGCCAGAGCAACGCAAGGCAATATCGAAGTCATTTCGAATGTGATCGGCTAACGTTTCAGATTCTCAGCAACCCCGCTTGACGAAAGCGGGGTTTTCAACTTTTTTCAATGAATAGGAGGAGGCAGCAAAGTGGAGATCCATTCCTTATTTAAAGAAACGTTCAGGGGACAAATCGATCATGGGATCACGCTCGTAGACTTTTACGATCCCGAAAGCCTCTCTTGTCAAGAACAGCTTTCCATTGACCAGATGCTGGCTCAAGAAGTGAGGTATCAAGCTGCGGTCGCCAAAGTAGATGTCGATCAGGAGAAAGAACTCGCAACCGAGTACGGAGTGAGGAGTGTTCCGACATTATTGCTTTTTAAAGACGGCTACAAGGTGGAAACTTTAGTAGGGCCTCAAAGTAAAGACATTTTGCAGCAGCACATCATTAGTTATGCGACTATGGGCGATTCATGCGTTTAACGGGAAGAAGCAAAGGTCCCCTGAATCATCGAAATGGCCATAATCATAAAAAGTGAAAGCTTGATTGTAAAATCAGGCTTTTTATTTTGCCTGTTAAGCCGCGTTTTAATCCCGGAATTCCCGGAACAGGCGCAGTCACTGAACAATCCGGCTAAGTATCATTCGACAACCTTGGAGGTCGCGGAATTGGCCAAACAGGCTGGCGTGCCCCATCTCGTGCTAACCCACCATATTCCGGCACCTTATCCGACCGCAGAATCGGAAGCGGAATACACACAGGGAATGCGGGATATTTTCCAAGGCAAAATCACGATGGGCCGCGACTTGATGGAATTCGAGCTGTAAGCGCATATACCAAACGATAGAACAATGAAAATGGCGGACCACTATGGTCCGCCTCTTTTTATTATAGGCGATGAAAGAGGAGCTTTTCCTTCTAAGGGTATAAGTGGTATGATCTCTGTTAAACCATTATCCGAGGTGATATCATGGATATTTCCATCCGAAATGCTACGCTGGCTGATTACGAGTCGTTGTTACCTTTGTTTCAGCAGGTTCATGATCTGCACGTTGTCGAGCGACCGGACTTGTACAAGGAGAATTCGACCCCGGTAGAGGAAGCGTACTTTCGAAATCAACTGCTGGATGACAAGCAACCTATTTTTGTAGCCGTGTGGGGGAATGAAATCGTCGGTGTAGTTGTTATGAAGGAAGAAGCGATTCCTGAGAATTCATTTGTTCATGCGAGGAAAGTCTTACTTGTAAACAGTTTATGTGTCGCTGAGACAGCAAGGAACAAGGGGATCGGGAAGAAACTCATGCAATCCGTATTCGACCTCGGAAGAAGCTTGGAAGTTGATCGTATTGAATTAGGGGTTTCGGAGAAAAATCAAAATGCGATCACGTTTTATCAATCCATAGGCATGACAACAAAAAGCAGGAAAATGGAGTTTCAGTTGATCAACTTACCATAAAGGAGGCCCATATGGAGTCCAAACGAATAGCAGCGGAAAAAGCGGTGGAGTACATACGAGAAGGCATGATCGTGGGGTTAGGAACGGGGTCTACAGCCTATTGGGCAATTCAGAAATTAGGAAAGAATGTGAAGGATGGATTAGACGTACAAGCAGTAGCGACATCCGTTCAATCTGAGCAATTAGCGAAGGAATTAGGCATTCCGATTCTATCCGTTTCCGAAGTCGATGCAATTGATCTGACTATCGATGGGGCTGACGAGGTCGATGATCGATGGAACCTCATTAAAGGCGGCGGCGGCGCGCTGCTGCGCGAGAAGATCGTAGCTTCGGCAAGCAAGGAATTAATCATAATTGTTGATGAAAGTAAAAAAGTGAATGTACTTGGCAAATTCCCATTGCCTGTAGAGATTGTGAAATTCGGCTATGAGCTAACGCAAAAAAGGCTGGGTAAGCTTGGTTGCATTCCACGGCTGCGGATGAATGAGAAAGTACCATTCATCACAGATAACGGGAATTATATCGTGGATTGTCACTTTGAGCATATCGACCAACCCAATGAGCTGCACACCACAATCAATTTGGTACCTGGCGTCGTTGATAATGGCCTGTTTATTAAATTGGCAACAAAAGTGATCGTTGGTTATAACGATGGATCGGTTATTGAGTTGTAATATGAGCCGAGCATATAGGATTGAATGAGGTGTGGTATGGCAGCCGGTAAAAAGGGAAACGATCGGGTTTCTAAACTAGTGAGAGTTGAAACCGTCTTTATCTATGGCGTTTTCATTTGTTATATCCTTTTTTTAGTTAAAATATTTTTCTTATCAAGAGTTTCGCTTATGGATTTGTTTAATAGTCACAGGACTTTTGAGAGGTCAATCAATCTCATTCCATTCTTTAGTATCAGAGAATATCTATTTAGCAACGATGCGGCTGTAACGAGTTTCGCTTTTGCTAATGTGATTGGCAATATCGTAATCTTTAGTCCTCTTGGCACCTATATTTCCTTATTCAAAAGGGACAATAGAGTCATATCCAATCTGCTAATTATGTTGGTAGTAAGCGTATTAATTGAAATCACTCAAGGGCTTCTAGGCATTGGAGCAGCAGACATAGATGACATCATTTTAAATGGTTTGGGTGGATTGATTGGAATCATAGGGTATAAGATACTCGTGTTTATAGTACGAGAGAAAAAAGCACGTCATGCAGTTACCATACTTTCAGCATTAGGATTAGTTGTTTTATTCTATTTTTCATTTATGCTGAAATTGCGCCTCTGACTATCACTTAAGCATGTCACTGAAGTTAAAAACACGCTGCCGGATTTGGCAGCGTGTTTGTGTTCATGAAATGAAGAAGACGACGATGTTACGTCATATCCTCGAGGCTGCCAACAGTTTAGTTCATTTCCGCAAAACGAATGCATACCGGCTTGGACACATGAAGCTCACTGCCGGCAGGCTGCAGCTTGCCCGACTCAGCATCGCGGCTGAACGTCACGATATGGTTGCCATCGCGATTCGCGACAAGCGCAAAGCGACCGTCCGGTGACAGCGCGAAATTACGAGGGTGTCCGCCGAGAGTAGGCGCATATTCAATCGGCTCAACATGTCCGTCAATTGGGTCGACGCTGTAGACAGCCAGGCTGTCATGGCCACGGTTCGAGCCGTACAGGAACTTTCCATCCGGCGATAGATGGATATCTGCACATGCATTGTCTCCCTCGAACGTTTCAGGCAGGGTGGATATCGTCTGCACAACGCTGAGTTGCCCTTCAGCGGAATCGTAAGCATATACCGTGATCGTGCTGTTCAATTCATTAATTCCGTATCCATAAGGCAGCTCCGGATGGAAGACGAAATGGCGCGGACCTGAACCCGCAGCGATGGTTGTCTTACTGCGAAGCAGCATGCGTTGGTTTGGCAAATCCAGTTCGTAGACAAATAGTGTATCCATGCCGAGATCAGACACAACGGCAAAGCGACCGGCGTTGTCGACGATAACCGAATGGGCTCTTGCTTGTGTTTGTGCCGGATGAACGCTGGAACCTTCATGCCGGTGCACGTCCGTCGTTTGGCCAATTCGGCCATCCTCGAGAATAGGCGAGAGGCTAACCATTCCTCCGTGGTAGCTTGCAGTCATGGCAAACCGACCCGTCGCGTCGATTGAAATGTGGCATGTCGTAGCAGGAAGCGTAATCTCTTCATTCAAGCGAAGCAGGCTGCCATTCGCAGGATCAAAGGTGTATGCGGCTGCCGCGCCGCATTTCCGTCCTTCCGAATCCTTGCCTTCCATGATCGTATAAAGCATGCGATTCGTCTCGTTAGGCACGAGGAAAGTAGGATTTTGCAGGCTGTCCGCTTGACCGATCAGCGTCAATGCGCCGGTTTCTTTGTCATAGGTGCAAGCGTAGATGCCGGGTTCGTCCGCGTTTGCATAGGAGCCGATAAAAGCAAATGTCGAAGCCATAGTCAAGCACACCTCCATGTCTTGGAAAATAAATGTTCTAAGCTGACATTTTACCATTTTTCGCGGAAAAAGGCACTTGATGTGTTCACCAATACAATGCAGCCTTTTACGCACGTTAAGCGTTCATGCAGGTGCTTAAACTAATTTTTGTGCTATGCTAACTACGAAACATGCATATGGGGGTAGTATACTATGAACCAACTGTTACTGGCAGACGATGATTCCAATATTAGAGCGCTGGTCCGATATGTGATGACCCGAGAAGGATTTCGTGTACATGAGGCACAAGACGGGGCAGAGGCAGTAAAAGTAATGGAACAATCCCCAATCGACTTGGCTATTATTGATGTCATGATGCCGCATATGGACGGATTTGAACTGTGTAAGCATATAAGGCAGCATTACGACATCCCGATTATTATGCTTACAGCCAAAGATCAGCTGTCCGATAAGAAGGAAGGTTATCTGAAGGGGACGGATGACTATGTGACCAAGCCCTTTGAACCGGAAGAGCTGCTGTTCCGCGTAAAGGCTTTATTTCGCCGCTATAACAAGGTATCGAATGATATGATTCGGATGCATCGCATTACCATTGACCGCCAGAACGTTGAAGTTTCCGACGGCCAATCGATTTTTTTGCTGCCGATGAAAGAATTCGAGTTATTGACTCAATTGGCACAGTACCCAGGTCGTCTATACTCTCGCGATGAGCTGATCCGTCTCGTATGGGGGCCGGATTATGAAGGGGACGACAGGACGGTAGATGTGCATATCAAACGGCTCAGACAGCGTTTTGCCGAGTATACGGATGACTTTAACATTCAAACGATACGCGGAATCGGCTACAAGATTGTGGTGAGCGAACAATGAAGTCACTCTACTACCGCGTGTTTTTTATAACGGCCGCAGTCATTTTCGCCAGCAGTGTACTGGGTTTTCTCGCTTCCAACATGTACTATCATGTCAAGCTAAAGCCTTTCAATGATGCGAAGCTTGTTTCCATTGCCCAACAAATGAAGCAGTACATAGAGTCGGAGCCCATTGAAATGGAGCGTTATCTTCAACATACAGCCGCTCTAGGGTATGAAATCTATGTGACTGACGGGCAAGGAGAGTCGCATTTCTTCGGAAGGAGCTTCCGTCAAGAGGATCTGGATAAGCAGAACATTGCGTTAGTCTTGGGTGGCGGTGTCTATCACGGTGTTAAGCAGTTTCCAAACAAACCGTTCATCTCCGGTTTCTTCGAGAACCGTTTAAGCAATACGGTTGGCTTGGCCGTCCAATCATCGGGCAAGAAGTACGCCTTGTTCATGCGGCCGGACGTACTGCTTCAGTTCGGCGAGCTTCGTACTTTCTTTGCTTTGGTTGGACTGCTGACCATCATCATAAGCATGCTATTCTTCTTAATCAGTACCCGCTATATCGTCAATCCGATTACGAGGCTAACCGATGCAACGAAACGTCTCGCGCAAGGGAATTACAATCTTCGCCTGCATACCGGCCGACGTGATGAAATCGGGCAGCTGGCCGAACATTTTACGACGATGAGCCGGGAACTTGAGCGGGTTGATGTAGCGCGTCAGCAATTTGTTTCGAATGTATCCCATGAAATCCAATCGCCGCTCACGTCGATCCAAGGATTTGCCAAAGTACTTGCGCAAGACGATATCTCGAAAGAAGAACGTGAGCAATATGCATCCATTGTCGAAGCCGAAAGCCGCCATCTTTCCTTACTGGGCAAGCAGCTTCTGCTGCTCTCCACACTGGAGCATGGGGAAGAAGCGCTGAACAAAACTCATTTCTCCTTACACGGCCAAATCCGTCAGGCCGTTGAGGTGCTGCAATGGCAGCTGGAAGACAAGGAGTTGTTTTTGAAGCTGTCTGTTCCTTCTTCCATTTCGATTTATGGCGATGAGGTGTTGCTCATGCAGGTGTGGGCAAATCTGCTCAGCAATGCAGTGAACCACATTCCATCCGGTCGAAGAATAGAAGTCCGCGCGGAGCAAATGCAGACGCACACCCGCATTGTTATTTCAGACACCGGAGAAGGGATAGCTCCTGAGCATCTGCCGTATCTGTTCGACCGGTTCTACCGTGTCGACCGCGCGAGGGAACGCGCTTCGGGACGAACGGGTCTTGGACTTGCCATTGTGAGAAAGATTGTGCAGCTGCATCAGGGGGATATCGAAGTAAACAGCACAGTAGGAGCCGGTACCCGGATTACAGTAATGCTGCCTGTATTGTAATTTGTTATTCATGCGCCGTTCATTTTCGCTTCCTAAACTGGAGTTATCAAGGGGAGGGAAGCACCATGTATCTGGCCATTCGTGAGTTGAGATTCGCTAAAGTCCGTTATTCGTTAATTGCATGTATTCTGCTGTTGGTCGCCTTTCTAGTCCTGTTCGTTACCGGGCTTGCGCAAG
Organism: Paenibacillus rhizoryzae; assembly: GCF_059686995.1. Classification (NCBI taxonomy): domain Bacteria; kingdom Bacillati; phylum Bacillota; class Bacilli; order Caryophanales; family Paenibacillaceae; genus Paenibacillus; species Paenibacillus rhizoryzae. The sequence continues at coordinate 1,021,272 of NZ_JCAALT010000001.1, forward strand.
GGCTCGCCTTTGACAATGCAGCTTCCATTCAGAAGATGGACGCTTCGCACTTTATTATGGAGAAGGATGCGAACCATCGCTTCACTCGTTCTCAAGTGAATGAACAAGTACTGAAACAAGCGAGTTCAATTGCAGGAGAAGAGAATGTTGAGCCGCTAGCGATCAGAATGACAACCGTGACAGCTGACGGGACTTCCCGCAAGTTGGATGTGACGCTTCTAGGAATGAGACCGAATGGTTGGCTGATGCCTAAGGTAACCGAAGGGAAAACACTTTCATCGACAGGGACTGGGCAAGTACTTGTTGATCACAAGCTGAAGGCTGCGGGAATTGACATCGGTACAGTTATTGTCGATCAAGCTTCAGGAATGAAATGGACGGTCAGTGGGTATGTCAGCCATGAATCCTTCAGCCATACGCCGGCTGTCATCCTAAGCGACTATGATTGGCAGCAGTATCAGTTGAAATCGGCATCGCGCCCCGTAGTGGAAGCAGCAGAGAAGGGGATATTCTACAATGCGATTGCGGTGAAAGTGAATAATAATCAGGCGGCGCAGCTTGCTGCGGTCCTGCCGGCCACCGAAATCGTCACGAAATCAGCTGCTGTTTCGTCCATACCGGGATACAAGGAGGAGCAGGGATCGCTGCTTATGATGATTATCTTCTTATTCATCATCTCATCTTTTGTCTTGGCCGTGTTTTTCTACGTCATCACAATCCAGAAGAGCAGTCAATTTGGGATTCTAAAAGCAATTGGCACTCGGACCTCGTACCTGATCCGAAGTATCGCGATGCAGATCCTGCTTTTGTCTATTGGCAGTCTAGTTGTTAGTGTACTGCTTGTCCAAGTGGTTGAAGCTGTATTGCCTAGCGGAATGCCATTCCAGCTTCATGTCTCCACACTTGCGGTAACAAGTGGAGCTTTCATTGCGATGTCACTTGCCGGATCATTGCTTTCGGTTTGGAAAGTGACGCGAATAGAAGCTTTAGAGGCGATTGGGAGGACTGCAGCATGAGACACAGATTAATACTCACCAATATTACGCATACTTTTGAAGACGGCGGTAAACAGCGAATGATACTTGACACTTTAAATCTACAAGTGCGGGAGGGAGAGCTGGTTGCCGTAATGGGACCTTCGGGATCCGGCAAAAGCACATTCCTTTCCATAGCAGGCGCTCTACTGAAGCCATCGAGCGGTGATGTTCTGGTGGACGGGGAATCCATAAACCGTTTAGACAAGCAAGCGTTGTCCGACATGCGTCTTCGCAAGCTGGGATTTATATTCCAAAGTGCAAATTTGATTCCTTACTTAAAGGTGAAAGAGCAGCTGATCCTTGTTGCAAAGCTTGGCGGAATGGACAAGAGAATGGGAGCTAGGCGAACATCCGAAATGCTGCAAAAGCTGGGCTTGGATCACCGCAATGATGCATATCCCGAGAAGTTGTCGGGTGGTGAACGTCAGCGTGTCGCCATTGCAAGAGCCCTCATGAATGACCCGGCTGTGTTGCTGGCGGACGAGCCGACTGCGAGTCTGGATGCGACTAGGGGATTGGACGTAGTACGCATGCTTGCCGATGAAGCGAGAGAGCGAGGGAAGAGCGCAGTCATGGTGACGCACGATGACCGCATTCTGCCGCTTTGCGACCGAGTTCTTTATTTAGAGAACGGATCTCTAATTGAACAATAAGAAAAGCCAGTGAATGCTGACTATGTTATATCTCCAATAGAGCAAAAAAGAACCTGAGTAGATTACTCAGGTTCTTAACATTGCTTATATGCAGACCCGATGATACAATCGAAGTACGACTGTCATAGGAAAAAAAGACATAGTTGTTTTATTTTACAATTCAATCGTATCATGCTAATGGAATCCTGTCAAATGGTTTTTCTCAAATTGTTGGTGGAGGAGAGATTTGGAATGAACGCTATGGTTCTCGGTTTTCAGGAAATGGATCGAACGCAGCTATCCCTCGTTGGTGGTAAGGCGTTGAATTTAGGGGAACTGGCAAAGATTAAAGGGATTCATGTACCCGAAGGATTTTGCGTCACGACGGTAGGATATCGGCAAGCTACCGAACATAACGAAACGTATCACAATCTGGTGGCTACATTATCCGAACTGAAAGCAGAAGACCGGGACCTAATCGGTGAAATCAGCAGCAAGATTAGACAAAGCATTATGGAAGTAGACCTGCCTTCCGATGTTGTGAACGCTACAACTCACTATCTTACCGGGCTTGGTGATGAACGTGCCTATGCCGTGCGTTCCAGTGCGACTGCAGAAGATTTACCCCATGCCTCATTTGCAGGGCAACAAGATACTTATTTAAATATCATCGGGAAGGAAGCGATCTTGGAGCATATCCGCAAATGCTGGGCTTCTTTATATTCGGATCGCGCAGTCATTTATCGCATTCAACATGGATTTGACCATAGCCAAGTCCATGTAGCCGTTATCGTTCAAAAGATGGTTTTCCCAGACGCGTCAGGGATTCTATTCACCGCTGATCCGATTACTTCGAACCGCAAGCTGCTATCCATCGATGCCGGCTTTGGGCTCGGCGAGGCATTAGTCTCCGGCTTAGTCTCTGCCGATAACTATCAGGTGCGGGAAGGCGAAATCGTCCATACAAGGATCGCAGCCAAGAAACTGGCGATCTATGGACTTCCATCAGGCGGAACGGAAACCATACAGCTCGATCCCGATCTGCAAACAGCGCAAACCCTTACCGAGCAGCAGATTTTACGATTGGCAAGCATCGGCAGACAGATTGAAGCTTATTTTGGCAGCCCGCAAGATATCGAGTGGTGTATGGCGCAGGATACTTTCTCTATCGTCCAGAGTCGTCCGATCACGACCTTATACCCCATCCCCGAAGCGATTGATCAAGAAAATCACGTCTATATTTCAGTTGGTCACCAACAGATGATGACCGATGCCATTAAACCGCTGGGTTTATCATTTTACCTATTAACGACTCCTGCGCCGATGCGTAGAGCTGGCGGAAGGTTGTTTGTAGATGTTACTCCAATGTTGGCTTCACCAGCCAGCAGAGAAATGATTTTAAACACATGGGGGAAATCCGATCCGCTCATCAGAAACGCACTCAAATCCATTTTAGATCGCGGAGATTTCATTAAAATGTTGCCGAATGGGGCATCAGCACCAAGTCCCGGCAGAAGTATACCGGAAGCACCGGCACAAACCGAAATCGATCCGAGTATCGTTACAGAATTAATCAAGCTAAGTCAAACATCGATAGACGAGTTAAAACAACATATTGAAACGAAAACAGGACCGGATCTAATGGATTTTATTTTAGAAGATTTTCAAGAATTAAAGAAGATTTTGTTTAACCCGCAAAGTACGCGTGTGTTTATGTCAGCAATGAATGCTTCAACATGGATCAATGAGAAAATGAACGAGTGGTTAGGCGAAAAGAACGCGGTAGACACCCTAACTCAATCTGTTCCCCATAATGTTACTTCGGAAATGGGGCTGGCGCTGATGGATGTCGCAGATGTGATTCGTCCTTATCCGGAAGTCATTGCATATTTGCAGCAAATTAAAGAAGATCATCAATTGGAAGAACTCTTAAACATTGAAGGCGGTCAGAAAACGCTGGACGCGCTCCACGCTTACCTCGATAAATACGGGATGCGATGTGCCGGGGAAATCGATGTGACTACGGCTCGTTGGCGTGAAAAACCGCTTACGCTTGTCCCGATGATTCTGGGCAATATCAAACATTTTGAGCCTAATGCCGGTATTCGGAAATTTGAGCAAGGACGCCAAGAAGCGTTAGAGAAAGAACAAGAGTTATTGGGGCGACTGATGCAATTGCCGGATGGTGAACAGAAAGCGGAAGAGACGAAGCATATGATCAGCTTAGTTCGGAATTACATCGGCTATCGGGAATATCCCAAATACGGCATGGTTAGTCGCTATTTCATATATAAGCAGGCATTATTGAAAGAAGCGGAACAGCTCGTTGAAAAAGGCGTCATTCCTGACAAAGAAGATATTTTCTATCTGACTTTTGAAGAGCTTTGCGATGTCGTACGCACGAATTCACTCGATTACCGGATCATCAGCAGACGAAAAGATGACTACAAATATTACGACCAATTAACGCCTCCACGTATTATTACGTCTGATGGCGAGATCATCGCCGGTGTATATGATCGTGAGAATATCCCAGCCGAAGCTCTTGTAGGTCTGCCCGTTTCATCCGGCGTGATTGAGGGACGCGCGCGTGTTATTTTTCGCATGGAAGAGGCGAACCTGGAAGAAGGAGATATTTTGGTGACCCCCTTTACCGACCCGGGCTGGACGCCATTGTTTGTATCCATCAAAGGACTCGTCACCGAAGTTGGCGGACCGATGACCCACGGAGCCGTGATCGCACGCGAATATGGCTTGCCGGCAGTCGTCGGGGTAGAAAATGCAACCAAGCTGATAAAAGACGGGCAGCGAATTCGCGTTCATGGAACAGAAGGATATATCGAGATCTTGTAAGGGAAAGACTCACTGCCCCCGACTGGATGCAACTAATTCGTTGTCCGCTGCGTCTAACTACACAAGAACTATCTTTGGAGGTAAGCGAATGTTTCGAAAAATACTTATCGTATTAGGTGTTCTTGTTGTTGTATTAGGCGGAACATTCTTATATTTTAAAGACACGATTATGGGAACCGTAGAATTCGCCAAACAAACCAAAGAGACCGTATCGACAGTCAGTGCGGTGAATGAGAAGATGCCTGCGCTCATTCAGAAGGCAAAAGAAAATCAAAAGAACGGCACTGATTCCACTGTCACAACTGATAAGTCAGCGGAAAAGGAAATTAAAAAAGAACTAGTGACTGTAAAACAAGAGTTGACGAAACTTACGGAGACGGAGCCGCCGGCGAAGTTGAAGAACATTCACGAACAGCTCGCAGCACATTCTGCTGAGGCCAACCAAAAGATCGATGCGTACATTAAGCAGATCGATAACGGCACCTTTAACCCGGAAGAGTTCCAAGCCTTGTATGAAGAAATGAAAGATTCTCCTGAATTTAAGGAAGCTGAAAAATACTTAAAGCTGTTACAATAAGCTTTTCCGCGAAGCAAGTAAGAAACGGCAGCATATCGCTGCCGTTTCAGGAAGTTGATAAAGCCCCTATTTAGGGGCTTTATCTGTTGGAAGGCTCTTTATTTGGAAGCGAGGAATGTTCTACCGAACAGTACGGCGCTTATTTGCCCATTTATGTGCGCAAGTATGGCGGCTTTGGTTATGCTAATTAAACGATAGGCTATTTGTAAAACTCTAACGAATCACAGAAGCCTTATTGGGGCCAAATGTCTCGATATGAACCGCTAACGAATCCTACAGGTCTTATTGGGTGTCAACATGTCCTTTTGCACGCCAATTCCTATTAATAAGACTTCTACGATTCGTTAGGATTAATTTGGAGCTGTTTTTGCATGAATAAGGCCCTCACGATTCGTTAAAGTGTTTTTTAGATAAAATGGCCTTCGAGACTGGTTCGACAGCCTGAAACGGCAGCTAAATGGCTGCGTTTCTCATTTTGTGGACGGAATAACACCGCTAAGGATTTCATGTAACCCCAGGGTTGCTTATTGTTGACATGCAACCCTAGGGTTGCTTATAATCGGAGTATGACATCGGACAATGACGCTATTTTCAAAGCACTTGTCGATTCGACTCGGCGGCTTATATTAGACGAACTATCTGAACGCAATGAGATGACGTTGTACGAACTTACGGTACGACTCATCATGAAGCACCAGCTGTCCATTTCTCGGCAGGCGATTGCTAAACATCTTTCTACTTTGGAAGAAGCAGGGCTCGTTAAATCAGAAAAAAAAGGGAAATATCGCATCATCATATTCAACAAAGAACCCCTTAAAGATTTGCTGAAAGGATGGATAGAGTAAGTTTAGTAATAAAATTCTGACGACGAATCGAACATTTCAAGGAGGACAAAATAAATGAAAATCATAGTTGCCAGTATATTTGTTCAAGATCAAGACAAGGCGATGGCGTTTTATACCGAAACGTTGGGCTTTGTAAAGAAGCATGATGTTCCCGTCGGAGAATTTAGATGGATAACGCTAGTTTCGGCCGAAGATGAAGGTGGTACAGAGTTATTGCTTGAACCGAATAACCATCCGGCAGCCAAAGAATATCAAAAGAAGATATTTGCTGACGGGATCCCGGCCACTATGTTTGGCGTCGCTGATATTTACAGTGAGCACAAACGTTTACTTGAAAAAGGCGTGAGTTTTACGATTGAACCGACAACAATGGGAACTGTCACGATAGCTGTCTTTGACGATACATGTGGCAACCTTATTCAAATTGCGCAGAAATAACTTTCGTTTTTTATGATGAGGGCTGCCGGCCAGGCAGCCCTTTTTTGTGCTGAGGTACATAGTCGTGCAACTTATTATTGCCTGCGCCGTTTTAATAAATGGAATCCATTTAACAAAAATTGGATTAAGAGGAGGGGACGTTCGCATGGAAACGTTCGGTAGAGGGTGTCTCTGGCTTATTCTTGGCGCAGTAGGAATGTTGGCGATCGCTTTTATCACCCAGAGTACCATTCATATTCCTTGGTTCATATTTATCCCCATTGCGATCTTCGTTTTCTGGATGGCTTCTAAGAAAAGCAAAAAATGAGGGTATTAGGAGAGAAGAGTGCTACACCCGATGTGTTTTCCGGTAAAAGGAAGGGGTCATGCCGCGCTTTTGTCGGAAAACGCGGCTTAAATAAAAGCCGTTCTCGTATCCGCAACGGGATGCGATTCTGTCGATGCTGAGATCGGTTTCCTCAAGCAGCCGGCATGCTCGGGAGAGCCGTAGTTCCGTTACGAACTCGGAAGGTGTAACTCCGTATGCGGTGCGGAATCGACGGGTCAGCTGAACCGGTGAAAGCTTCAGTGAATGCGCTAAGTTTCGCATGTTTATAGGTGCGTAGGCGTGGGCCGTCATGAACTGACGCGCCTGTTGAAGCTCCGGAGGGATGTCGGGATGGTCTGGTTTCATATCATTTCCGCGCTCGAGTGTCGCAAGTCGCAGCAGGTCGTTTAATAAATGCTGCTTATTCGCTTGTGCGAACTTGTCGCGTTCCGGAGCTAGTTTGTTCAAATAACGTAAATCGGACGACAAACGCACCTCATCTGCTATGCTGATTTTCCCTATTAACTGAAATCCTATTTCGAATTCGGAATCCGTTTCCGTTACTGTATCCTCCCCAGGTCCCGCTTCCAAATTGAAATGGAGAAAGTGAAAGTTGAGTGTATGGATCGTTCGTCGATGAAACCAGGTATTCGGCGGGCAGATCACCAAGTCGCCGAAGCCCGCTTCTCCTTCATGTTCATTGATGGCGAAATTAAATCTGCCGTCTTGAGCGGCGAACATCGTCCAGTAAGGATAAATATCACGGTCGAGTGCAAAACGTTCTTTGTATTCCCAGTGCACATGCGAAACCAGCTTTGCATAGTAATCGTATTTCATCCGCGCTTCCACCTCAGTTGATCTCATGAAATAAAGTATATCAATTCTCGTAATACAATGCATGTTATTTAAAATGAGGATCTTATAAGATGAAATTAAAGATATTCATTTCAAATAAGGAGTGCATGGGCTATGAGAAATGAGGTCGTGTCGACGGATATTACGGTTATCGGCGGCGGACTTGCAGGAGTATGTGCAGCTATTGCCGCAGCCCGGCAGGGCAGAACGGTTTCGCTGGTTCAAAACCGTCCTGTGCTCGGCGGCAATTCCAGCAGTGAAGTGAGGGTATGGGTTTGTGGCGCTACGGCGCACGGAACTCACCGCTATGCCAGGGAAACCGGCATTATGGGGGAATTGTTCATTGAGAACCAGTTCCGCAATAAGGATGGAAATCCTTATTTTTGGGATATGGTCATAATGGAGAAGGTTCGAGCGGAGTCCAATATCCGTTTATTTCTCAACACGGATGTACATGAAGTTGAGGCCAGCGGCGACGAGGATAACCGGACGATTCGTTCCGTTACAGGCTGGATGATGGGCTCGGAAAGGAAGATCCGTTTCGAAAGCGACGTGTTTCTCGATTGTTCGGGCGATGGGCTGGTTGGGTTTCTCGCGGGAGCCAAGTACCGGGTCGGCCGCGAATCGAAGGACGAATACAATGAGGATTGGGCACCAGACGTAGCTGATGATATTACGCTTGGCAGCACGCTTCTGTTCTATACGAAGGATGCTGGCTATCCTGTACAGTATATCCCGCCTGCTTTCGCCAAAGATATCACCCAAACGACGATTCCGATGAAACGAGTCATTCGCAGCGGCGATAACGGCTGTGCCTATTGGTGGATCGAATGGGGCGGCGAGTACGATACCGTTCATGATAATGAGCTGATTCGCGATGAGCTATGGGCAGCCATTTATGGCATTTGGGATTATATCAAGAACTCCGGCAAGTTTGACGCCGATCATATGACACTGGAGTGGGTAGGCTCTATCCCGGGAAAAAGAGAGTACCGCCGGTTTATCGGCGATTATGTGCTTAATCAGAACGATATTGTAGCGCAGCGCGAATTCGATGACCGCGTCGCATTCGGAGGATGGTCCATCGATCTGCACCCTCCGCAAGGCATGTATTCGACGGAAAGCGGTTCGAAGCATCTTCATATGGACGGCATCTATCATATCCCGTTTCGCTCGCTATATTCCGTAAACGTTAACAATCTGCTTATGGCCGGCCGCGATATAAGTGCTTCTCATGTCGCGTTCGGAACTACGCGGGTAATGGCAACCTGTGCCGTCATCGGGGAAGCTGCCGGCACCGGAGCCGCTTTATGCGCAGAGAAGGGCATTACACCTCGCGAGCTGCATAACAGCCATCTGCGTGAACTGCAGCAAATCATGCTCAAGCAGGACGCATCGATCATCGGCTTGCGCAACGAGGATCCGGCGGATCTCGCTCTGAAAGCGATCGTTAAGGCATCGAGCACATTGACAAGACTAGCGGTAGAAACGCCGGTGGAGGTGTATCCCGTAAAGTCCGACATCGGCTTGCTGATTCCGGCGGACCCGGACATCGACGGCATCGAGCTGTTGGTGGATGCTGCTGAAGCGGCGACGCTAACAGTCGAGCTGTGGGATACCGGCCGCGGCGAGAATTACGTCCCGCATACCCTGCAGACGGTTGCATCGGCGCAAGTGGGCATAGGAGATAGGCAGTGGGTAAAGCTGGATTTGCAATGGAAACCGGCTGCACCGCAAAATGCCTTTCTCATCATTAAAGCCGCCGATTCGATTTCGCTGCATTTGTCCGATCAACCGCAAACAGGAGTGCTTACCTTTGTGAAAGGAGCGAAACCAATCGTATCCGCGGACCTCGAGAACCATCAGCCGTCACAGCCGGTTATTCAATGGAGCATGAAACCGTTTGTCCGCAAACCGATCTGTTTCCGTTTGCTTTCACGAACAAATGCGTTCTCGCCTGAGAGGGCCATTGACGGTTTCGCCCGTCCGTTTGCCGGCCCGCATCTGTGGTCGTCCGCCGCAATGGGGGAAGACGCGTCAGAGTGGTTGGAGTTGAACTGGGCGAAACAGCTGAATATGCGTTCGGTCCACATTACGTTTAATGACGACGTGAACGAGGACTTGATCAACCTGCACCATCACCGCACGCCTTTTGCAAGCATGCCGGAGCTCATTCAAAATTATGCCGTTGAGGTCTACGCGCACGGTGAATGGACCGCTGTAGCAGAAGAACAAAACAATCATAAACGCAAGCGCATCCATACGCTGGATTCGGCGGTAACCTGTGACAGAATCCGAATCGTAGCGTATTCAACAAACGGCAGCCGGTGCGCCGAGATTATCGAAGTCAGGGTGTACGAATAGTTTATAGCTACGAAAAATAAAGATGGTTATGCAGCTTTTTGTGCAAGCCATCTTTTTGTTGTCCACATCCAAATCGTTTCTTTCGGGGGTGGTGCCGAATGAATCATGATAAATTAACGGTGTTCATTGTCGATGATGAACTCCCGATACGTCAGGAGCTTCGCTTGTTCGCCTGGGAGAAGTATCATGCCGAATGGATCGGTGAAGCGGAGAACGGCGAGGAGGCGCTAAAGCTATGCCGTTGCCTTTCACCGGATATCGTCATCACGGACATTACGATGCCGGTCATGAACGGACTAGAGCTGTTCCGTTGTTTGAAGTCGGAGTTTCCTCATATCCAGGTCATCCTGCTTACCTGCCATTCCGAATTCGCTTATGCGAAGGAAGCGGTTAAGCTCGGAGCGATCGAGTATCTAGTGAAAGTCACCATGGATGACAGCGATCTAGCGCAGGCGTTAGATCGGGCGAAGGATAGCGTTTATCGTGAGAAATCGCTACAGCGTACCGAGGCGGACGAGCAGCGCAGGAAAGTGTCCGAACAATTGATGAAGCGGTCGCGTCAGACGGCCGATGATGGCGAGCTCGACGCCTGGCTGCAAGCTGCTTTTCAAACTCCGCTTCCAATACAGCTTGCTGCGCTTCATGTGGAGACTAGAAAGACAGGCCGTCTACTCGTCCATCATGCTTGCGAAGAATTGTTGACCTCACAAGAGCGTCTGAAGCCGTTCCATTGGATTCCGGCCGACAGCGACAGCGGCATCTATGTGCTGGTATTCCGCATAGAGAATGGCAATCCGCCGAATTTAGACTTCGAACTGGAGGAGTTAACGGAGAAGCTATACCAATTCCTTGATCAAAAGGTGCCTTTCCTTAGCGGTGCATACAGGCTTTATGGCATCATAAGCGAGCCTATTCGGAGTGGGTCGGATTTTGCGGTTAGGTACCAAGGTATTTGCGAGAAACCGTATGTGGTTTTCTATGATGGCGTAGGCCGAGTATTTGCGACTCCTCCCACCTTGCCAATCTCACTTGACCAACAATCGGTGAATGATGTGTCAGCCAAGCTGCATAAAGCACAATGGAACCGGGATCATTTGGCCGAATGCATCCGCGGGGATTTCATGCGCTGGGCATTGAACAGTCACATTGTGCCGGAAGAGCTGCGGACGTTTATTGCCGATTGGCTGCGCGGCTGGCATCGGGAACAAGCTGCTCCAAGTGGTAATGGGTGGAAATCGTCGTGCCAGATCCTCGGTGCCGCTACCTTAAATGAATTGGTAGAAGCATTTGTTCATGAAATCGAGTCCACCGGCAGGGGCAAGAAGTGCCGTATTGAAATCACGCAAGCTAAGGCGTTTATAGAAGCGAACCTTGAAAAGCCGATCACGCTTAACGCCGTTTCCCGTGAGGTGGGGCTGAGCCCGCATTATCTGAGCCGATTGTTTCGGGAAGAATCGGGTGTATCCTTCCATGATTTCGTGACAGGCAAAAGAATGGAGAAGGCGACGGATTTGCTGCAGCATACCTCGCTCAGGGTCTATGAAGTTGCTCAGCAGGTAGGCATTCCGAGCTACCGATATTTCTCCGCCCTATTTCGCGAATGGACCGGAGCAGCTCCAACAGAGCTGAGATCGGCTGAACATGATAACAAAGGATGATGGCAAATGAACCGAATCTATCGCTGGTACAGGAGATGGAGTCTCGCGACGAGGCAGTTTCTGTTCTTATTTTTGATAACGTTCACGTTCTTCGTTCTATTAGCTTGGAATAATTACTACCGGGCAGCCGACTTGTTCAAGAATCAAATGGTAGCGGACTCCGTGACCTTGATCGCGCGCACGAATCAGTTTCTTGATACGTATCTGGACAATAGCCGGAATGTACTGCTGCTAATCGCGACAGACGCCAAGCTGCTTCAGGAAGGAGACGGCAACAAAATATCCGAATCGCTTCGGTTCATAACCGAGAACAACAGCGCACTAGTAAAAACGCTGTATATCATCCGAAAGGATGGGAAGGTATACGCCAGCTCACAGGTAAATTACGATATTATCGGCAATCCGAAGCTAAGCGAAATCTATGCGAAGTCGCAGCAAACCTATGGAGCGGCGGTCGTTAGCCAGCCTTATGTATCGACGCTCTCCGGTGAAACGGTAGCTATCTCCAGACCGGTAAGCGCCGGCAACGGAGACATTATAGGCGTCGCGGTTATTGAGCTGAATCTGGATAATCTGAATCGTAAAATCAGCGAATTGACGTCCGATTCCTATCAAACGTTCGTCATTATGTCCGATAAGGACAAGGTGGTTACATTCGATCGGGATAATAGCATCCTGCCTCAAAAACCGGGCACTTATCACGATGATCTCCCCGAATCGTTCGTCGGGGAGCTCGCAGGGCTCCCCATAACAGCAAGTAATGTGAGCGGGCAAACCGGCAAGCTGGTTGTCGTGAAATCCGGTCAGAATCGGCTCGGCTGGACGCTGCTTGTGCTGATCAAAGATCGTTACTTTTATCATAACGTCATTCGCTTATTCGATAATTACAAGGCTGCTGCCAGCATTTGGTTCGTGATTCTACTGTTCATGGCGTTTGCAATGTCTCGCTATATGACCAAATCGGTACGGATGCTCGCAGTCAAGATGGATCGGGTACAAGATATGGGCGTAATCCCAAGCCTTGTTGTCAAGAGGGAAGACGAGATCGGGCGGCTTACGCTAAGCTTTAATGCCATGATGGAGCGGATTCGTAATTTGCTGCAGGAAACAAAGCAAATGGAAGAACGAAAGAAGCAGCTGGAGCTGAAGGTGCTGCAAAGCCAGATTGCCCCCCATTTTCTGTACAATACGCTGGCATGCATCGGAAGTTTGGCTAAACAGCATCGGACGCAAGAGGTTAAAGATACGATCAGAGCGCTAGTCGGCGTATTATCGCTCAGCTTCGATAAAACGTCGGAATTCCTAACGGTGAAGGAAGAGCTTGATGGATTGAACATGTATATGCAAATCCAGAAAATACGGTATGGTGACAAATTCAGGTTCGTTCAGGAAATCGATCCTGAAGCGTTCCCGTGCAGCATTTTGAAACTCACGCTTCAGCCGATATTGGAAAATGCCGTTTTCCACGGTATCGCCCCAAGCCACAGTAGGGATGGGCTCATTCACGTCCGGGGTTCCATACGTAAAGGGAAACTGCGGTTCTTTATCCGCGATAACGGCGCTGGGATAGACAAGGCGAAGCTCCGGAAGGTGCTTGACGAGCAGACGGCTGCTTCTGGCAGCGAGCGCTCCTCCGGCATCGGGATGGCGAATGTCCATCATCGCCTGCGGCTTCACTATGGCACGGCTTACGGGCTTAGGATCGGCAGTCTGCCCAATGTGGGGACGGTCGTCTGCATAACGATCCCTGTCTAAATAATTGTCGGTTTTGTTCATCATTTCGCAAGATCACTGCATAGTTGAAACCCTGTTCGTCTTGCTATACTTGGTTTGCGCTACTGAATGCGCTTACAAAGATGCGAGGTGAACCTATGAACCAGCGGATTGCAGCACAATCCATCCAAAATTCGGCGTTGAAACCAGGGATGATCTCCGTCTTCTTCCGTACGATTTGGCGCTTTAAAGCTTTTTATTTGATGCTCTTACCGGGACTTATTTATTACATTGTCTTCAAATATATCCCGATGTACGGCGTCATTATAGCTTTCAAAGACTTCAATATCATGGATGGGATCTGGTCAAGCCCATGGGCCAGCCCATGGAACAAACATTTTTTAACTTTTTTTCACTCGCCTTATTTCGCGCAGCTGCTTACGAATACCTTTCTGATCAGCGTTTACAAATTGCTTTTTGGGATGATACCTCCCATTGCGATGGCGCTTCTATTAAACGAATGCCGGATCAAATGGTTTCGATCATTGATCCAAACCTTAACGTATATGCCGCATTTTCTCTCATGGGTAATCATATACGGAATTCTGCTCGCGCTGCTTTCCCAAAGCTCCGGATTGTTGAATCAGTGGCTGCAGGATGCGGGCGGAACTTCGATACCCTTCCTAACCTCAACATCGTACTTTCGGTCCATTCTGGTGGGATCGGAAATATGGCAAAATCTCGGCTGGGGAGCCATCATTTATTTAGCGGCTATTGCCGGTATCGATCCAACGCTTTACGAGGCGGCGCGGGTGGATGGGGCAGGAAGACTGCGGATGATTTGGCATATTACACTTCCCGGCATCCGGACCGTTGTCATTATGCTGTTGATCCTGAACTTGGGCCATATCCTTGATGCGGGCTTCGAGCAAATTTACATCATGTACAACATTCAAGTCTATGCCGTCGCCGACATTCTCGATACGTGGGTGTTCCGGACCGGGCTGCAGCAGCTTAACTTTAGTTTGGCTTCGGCGGTTGGATTATTTAAGGCAGCAATCGGATTGGTTCTGGTGCTGGGGTCGAACAAACTAGCGAAGCGGTGGGGGGAGGGCATATGGTAAAAAGCACGAATGACCGCATCGCCGATACCGTTGTCTTTATGATTCTGCTCCTATGCGGACTTATTGCGGTATTTCCGCTGCTCTATGTCTTATCCGTTTCGCTAACTCCATTCAGCGAAGTGCTCAAAAACGGAGGCTTCATTCTCGTGCCGAGATCGATCACGTTTGATGCCTACCGTAAGCTAATCATGGAATCCAATATCCCCCGCGCCTTCGGGGTAACGGTTCTGGTAACCGTCATCGGCACGATTCTCAATATCGCGATTACGTCATTAATGGCATATCCGCTCAGCCGCAAACAGCTCCCGGGACGCAACTTTTTTCTGATGATGGTGGTTTTTACTCTACTGTTCAGCGGCGGGATCATCCCGACTTATCTGGTCGTGAAGTCGATGGGGCTTCTGGATTCGATTTGGGCCATGATTTTGCCGAACCTCGTGTGGAGCTTTAATGTGCTTATTATGAAAAGCTTCTACGAGTCGCTGCCTGAGGAACTGTTCGAATCGGCAAGGATCGATGGGGCTAAAGAATTCCGAATCTTGCTGCAGATCGTCGTCCCGCTGTCCATACCCGTAACGCTAACCATCGGATTGTTCTACATGGTGGGCCACTGGAACGAATTTTTTCAAGCGATTATGTATGTAACGGATCGGAATCTGTTCCCACTTCAGGTGGTCGTGCGGGAAATTTTGATTCAAACGCAGCAACCGCTCGAGAATGCCGACAATATGACACCGAGCGAAACCTTGCAAATGGCTTCGGTCATTCTGGCAAGTCTGCCCATCATTATGGTATATCCGTTTTTGCAGAAGCACTTTACGAAAGGCATGCTGCTAGGCTCTGTCAAAGGTTGAAACTCGGCCACTCATTACTGCAGGAATGGGGCAAGCCGATTTAACAATATAAGCGTTCCTACAAGAAAGGGGTTCCTCAATCATGAAGCGTATGAAAGCTTTTACCGTTCTGCTAAGTAGTATCCTGCTTATAAGCAGCGTGCTTGCAGGCTGTTCATCCGGCAATTCCTCGACTACTCCGAAGACATCGAACAACGAAGTTTCCGGTACAAATGATGGTGGAAAGTCCGCGGACTCAGGCGAATCGAAAAATGCGGTCAAACTCGATATTATTGAAACCGGTAACAATTTGCCGACCCCGGATAAGGACTTTATTAAACAGGCGATTGACAAAGCGATTCAGACGGATTTGAATCTAACCGTGTACGCATCCGGTGATGATTATAAAAACCAATTGAATGTGCGGCTGGCATCCGGTAATTTTCCCGATTTATTTCAAGTTTCAGATCGGGCAACGCTTAAACAATTCGTCGAGCAGGGGCTTGTGCTGGATTTGACCCCTTATACGGATAAGCTGCAGCCGGTTAAGGATTTTATCGGCGATGAGAGCTTCAAGAAGACGACGTTTGACGGGAAAGTGTACGCCGTTCCGAAAGCGCCTAGCATCCCTTACAACACCTATTGGATTCGCAAGGATTGGCTTGATAAGCTCGGCCTTCAGCCGCCTTCTACAATCGAAGAATTTCTGAATGTGGTTAAGGCGTTCGCCGAGCAGGATCCGGACGGCAATGGCAAGAAGGATTCACTTGGTCTTACCGGCAGCAAGCTTTCCACGTTCGCTCCGATCTTCGGCGCATTCGGCGTAGGGGATCCGAACACATTCTACGTCAAGGACGGAAAGCTGACCAATTCTCTATATGATCCGGCAATGAAAGATGCACTGGCATTCATCAAACAGCTTAACGACACCGGTGCAGTCGACCCGGAGATTATGGCCAATACCGGCCTTCAACATCAGGAGAAAGCGATTAAGGGGCAAGCAGGCATAGTCTGGATCGACTGGCCAAACTTGAGTAAGGATCAATTCACCGAACAAATCAAGAAAGTAAACCCCAACGCGAATTGGATTCAACTCGCACCTCCCAAAGGGCCGGGGGGACAGTACGACGGTCCGTACGATTTGGGCGGAACCACAGGCATCTATGCAATCCCGAAAGCGCTGGAGAACAACAAGGAAAAATTACAGAAAGTATTCGATTTGCTGAACTATGTTTCCGGCAAGGAAGGATCGATGCTGGTGCAGTTTGGCATTAACGGAACGCACTATAATCTGGAGGGCGACAAGGTCACGCCGACCGAGTTGATGGGTAAGGAAGCTGGCTTTACGTGGCTGTACCAGTTTACCGGCAGACCGGAAATGGCCTACCTAGAAACGAAATTCGCACCTCAATCCCAATTTATTCAATTCGCCAACAGCCAGCCGAGAATGCAAATCCTGAACGGATTCCTGACTAATCCTGAAGGGTACAATCCAGCGGACAGCAGTCGGTTCATCGAAGAAGAATTCGTAAAATTTATTTATGGAAAAACCCCGTTAACGGGGTACGACAGCTTCCTTAAAACGCTTGAATCGAGCATGAATTTCAAAGCGTACATGGATGCCTCGACTAAACAGCTGGAGGAGCTCGGTTACGGCAAATAAGCAGGAAGAGCGCTTCATATGTGCATATACGCGTTTTAGGATTAATTTACCAACTCAACCCTGTCGAAGACTCTGAAGGCGGAGGTAAATTATGAGTAAATGGTATAGAAGGTATCGAGGCGACGCTCTTAGACTATTTCTGGTATTCATACTGGTACTCACGTTCATTCCAGCAGGAAGAGAAACGCTTGCAGAAGGGATAAAGCTGACAACCGGCAATTATTATTACAGCCCTGCGCCGGATGCAGGAAACTCTCCCGATTATGGTGCAACCGGCTTAGTTTCGTCAGCGAACGGCAAGCTTCTTGACGGCTCTATGACGACCTATGCCGGTTGGATGGGGAGCGCAACATCCAGTGGCACCGTGCATGTAGGGTTTGATCTGCTAAAGGACTACCCGCTGGAGAGCATTAACATCGTGCTCAATTCTCCGAACAGCTATTGGGGCTATAAACAATTTACGGTCAAATACCGTCCCGAAGCCGAAACCGATTATTACTATATTGCCGGCAAGCATGTTAAATCAGGAAGCGCTTTGAATGATACGGTTAACATCCCTATGGAGAATAAGACGGCTAGGTTTATTGTCATCGATATTAAACGGGCGAATGCCTATCAGCATATCCCGCTTACGGAAGTGCAAGTTTATATCGGAACCGGGGATGTAGGGCAGAATCCGGCTGCCGCTTATAGCATAGAGCAGATGCAGGCTGAACTGAAAAAAGATGCATTGATGGTGGATAAATACGGGCAATGGGTTTATGATTCGTGGGCCGGAAAGGTTTCGACCGATTCGCAATTGAAGCAGGAATATGCCAGTGAGTCGGATGCACTCTCAAAGGTTTCACTAGACCGCTCTAAATATGATGAGTTTGGCGGTATTAAAAGTCTGGGACAGTACAAAGCTACCGGTTATTTCCGACTCCAACAAATCGATGACAAATGGTGGTTTATCACTCCTGCCGGCTATAAATTCATTCTGAAAGGCGTGGATGCGACAAGTATTTGGGAATGGGGATACGGAACCCCGTTTAAGAAAACGGACGGCTCGCTTCGGAAAGTGTTCGAGGAGCTCCCTGATCCGAGCGTGTATGCTCCTGCATACACAAATGACTTAAATGGCGAGAGAGTCAGCTTCGTGATCGCAAACGTGATGAAGAAATACGGGCGCAACTACGAGTCGAAATGGGAGGAGCTCACCAAGAAGCGTTTGATGGACTGGGGCTTTAATGCCTTTAGTAAATGGAGCAGACCTAATCATGTCACGTTTCCCTATATACAGGTATTGCAAGATCCGATGACTTTGAAAAGGATCCAATGGACATACGATGTATTCGATCCGCAAGCTGAATCCATAATCGATAACGCGCTGAGTGCACAGCTCCAGAAGGGGAAATATGATCGGTGGTTGATTGGCTATACGTACGATAATGAGGCAGGATGGACGACCGATATAGTAAAAGAAATATTGACGTATGATTCGACATCCGCTGCGAAGAGTGCGTTTGTGGATTTTCTTGCGCCAAGATATCACAACGACATCCAAGCTGTAAATGAGCTTCTTGGCACGAGTGCGGAATCATTCGATAGCTTAAAGGATACGCCGATCGCAATCGCGAACGTTCCGGCTGTTGACGTTTCAGACTATATGAAGCTGGCCTCCAAAACCTACTTCTCGACAATCCGCGGTATTATCGAAAAATACGATTCGAACCATTTGTTCTTAGGGTCATCTGTCGTTCCTACCTGGCGGACCAGTCTGGATTGGGATTCGGCTGCTATGGAATATGTAGATGCTTTTTCAGTAGACCAATACGCGAAAGAGGCAAGCTGGTTATCCAGGTATGAAGCATTCGGCAAACCGCTGCTCAATCTGGAATATACATTCAGCACAGGGGAGCGAGGGTTATCGCCGGTCAGTGCGGCAACATCTACAGCCAGTATTGCGGAGAGAGGTGCGGCCTTCCAAGCTTTCATTGAGAGTCAGACCGCCCATCCGCTCTTTGTCGGCTCGGGTTGGTTTGGCTATTATGATCAGGCAGTTACCGGTCGTAAAGATGGCGAGAATTTCAATACAGGCTTGGTTAACCAGCAGGATCAGCCCTATACAGAGATGACCACGATCATGAAGAGCGTCAATGCAGAGCTCGAAACGATCCATGAGAAGGGGAGATAAGAATAGGAATGCCAGTAATCTAGATGATCCACAAACCATCGTAGATGCGATTGCGGCGCAAGCAACCGGAGAAAGCGTGAAATTCCGGTCAGTCGTAGGCGAAGCAGGGAACAATCTACTGGAGCTGCGAAAGTCTGTTCCTATCGAGGAATACTTGGAAACGATTATGCAAGGCTATAAATAACATCGTGATCGACTTAGGGTCAGTCTAATAATAGGTAAGGATACAAGAGCAAACCTTCAATACAGGTTTGCTTTTTTTAACATTTACAGATCATAAATCATGGTGTAAAATCGACACCATAACTTGTATACAAGTATACTTGTAGACCTGAGAGGTGAACGAAATGAAATTAGGTATGATTGGTTTAGGCAAAATGGGATTTAATCTGGCGCAAAATTTGCTTCAGAATCAGCATCAAGTTGTGGTTCAAGATGTTAACCCCGAGCCCGGCCAGAAGTTGGCGGAATTAGGAGCTGAAACCGCTGAGACGATAGAAGCATTGGTGAATAAGCTGCAAGCTCCACGAATTGTATGGATCATGGTTCCCGCAGGGAACATTGTCGATCAAGTACTCGCAACTCTTGCACCGCTTCTAGAACCAGGGGATATCGTAATCGATGGCGGCAACTCGCACTATAAGGATTCAATCGCTCGCGCGGAACAACTGAATGCGCAGGGCATTCGGTTCTTTGATGTCGGCACGTCCGGCGGAACCGAAGGTGCGGTGCGCGGAGGCTGTTTCATGATCGGCGGCGATCAAGAAACGTTCGCTATTATTGAACCTTTATTTCAAGCTATCGCGGTGGAGAAAGGCTATTTGTATGCCGGCAAAAACGGCAGCGGCCATTTTCTGAAGATGATTCACAATGGTATCGAGTACGGCATGATGCAATCCATTGCCGAAGGCTTCGAATTGTTATCGAAGAGCGACTTTGACTATAACTACGAAGAAGTTGCGCGCGTTTGGTCGAATGGTTCGGTCATTCGCAGCTGGCTGATGGATCTGACGGAACAGGCTTTTGCCAAAGACCCGCAATTGGACGGCATCCGCGGAATCATGAAGAGCTCAGGCGAAGGGAAATGGACGGTGGAGACTGCGCTTGATCTGGAAGCCAGTACGCCGGTAATCGCCCTTTCCTTGTTAATGCGCTACCGTTCATTGGAAGCCGATACGTTCCACGGCAAAGTAGTTGCGGCACTGCGCAATGAGTTCGGCGGCCATGCCGTAGTCCGGAATTCGTAGAGGCTTTTCGCCTTCGCATAGTATCCGAGGCCGAATTTATGTTAAAATCGATAATACTTATCGATGTTAACGTTCGAAATTGATCTGCGTAGGAGAGTTGAAGCCAGATGCGGTATCCATCTGTTTGGTTGCAAGGCGTATCCCGCGGGGACGCAATCGCTTGTGAATTAAGGCTGCAAATGATAAAGGGAACGATTAAACCGGGGGAGATCATTTCGGAGAACCGGGTTGCTGCCGACTTCGGCACAAGCCGGTCCCCGGTTAGGGAAGCATTGAAAACGTTGTCAAATGAAGGGCTTATCCGCCTGGAACGAATGGGAGCGGTCGTTCTCGGACTCAGTATGAAGGATCTTGAAGAACTATACGATGTCCGGTTTTTGATCGAAAGCTTCGCTCAGCAGCGTCTGGCCACGGGGGATCATGGGGCATTGTTTGTTAACTTGAAGCAGTTCATCGACAGGATGGAGCTCGCAATGAAATACAAAGATTGTGTCGAGTTTTCTCGGCTTGATTTTCAATTTCATGAAGCGATCATTACGGAAGCCAAGCATGCAAGAATTCTGCATCTATGGAAGAGTATCCGCCATATTGTGTTGACTGTGATGCTTATTACAACGGACGAAGTGTTCTCCGAAGGAGAAACCAAGCTGAATGCGGTTATCGAGAAGCATCGCGTGCTCTTGAAAGCGCTCGAATCGAAGGAAGTTACATTGATTCAAGAAGAGGTGCGGGCTTATTTTGCCGATTCCATCCAAACGCTTCATAACAGTATTTCATAAAAGGTGATTCGAAATCGACGCATGGATATGCGTTTGGCTAAAGTTGTCGACAAGTATACAACACTTCGATTTCCAGAAAATGAAATCGGTTGCTGGTGGAAAGGGATTTTGCTGCCCATACTATCCAAGAACCGGGCAGTCCGGATGATTAAAGGAGGTTCATCATGAGCACGATCTTTGGCTTCAGCCATAACGTAACATTAATTATATGGGCACTCGTTTCCATCGTATTTCTTGTTACGCTTATTGCGAAATTTAAATGGAACCCGTTCGTTACGCTGCTAATTGCGGCATTAATGCTGGGTTTGCTTGCGGGGATGGCACCTGCGGATGTAATTAAAGCGGTTACCGGCGGTTTAGGCGGCACGCTGGGAACGATAGCGATCGTAATCGGACTCGGTACTATGCTCGGCAAGATGATGGCCGAGTCCGGTGGAGCCGAACGGATCGCAACGACGCTAATCGATAAATTCGGAGAGAAACGCGTACATTGGGCGATGATGATTGTCGGTTTTATCGTCGGTATTCCTGTCTTCTTCGAGGTCGGTGTGATCCTGTTAATCCCGATCGTGTTCATCGTCGCAAGAAAAACAAAAATGTCCTTATTGCAAATCGGGATCCCCGTACTGGCCGGATTATCTACCGTACATGGTCTCGTGCCTCCGCATCCTGCGCCGATGATTGCGATTGATGCCTATAAAGCGGACCTGGGCAAAACGATTCTGTACTCGCTCATAGTCGGCTTGCCAACTGCGATACTTGCAGGGCCGTTGTTCGGTAAGTTTATTGGCAAACGGATTATCACGGAGCCGCCGGCCAAGTTGGCCGAGCAATTCGCATCCTCGGATAAGCGATCGCTGCCGGGCTTTGGAATTACGTTATTTACGATTTTGTCGCCGGTTATTCTCATGCTAATCGGGTCGCTGGCCAATATAATCGATCCACTGGCTACATCAAGCGTGACGCGGTTTTGCGAATTTATCGGGCATGAGGTAATCGCCTTGTTGATCGCAGTTATCTTCTCTTTCTATTCGCTCGGCTTCTCAAGAGGGTTCTCCAAGGAAGATGTGTCGCGCTTTGCAAGTGAATGCTTGGCACCTACGGCTACGATTATTTTGATCATTGGCGCAGGTGGGGCATTCAAGCAAGTGTTGATCACGAGCGGAGTCGGCGATGCCATTGCAGCACTTGCTACTTCGGCCCATGTGAACATCATCTTCTTCGCATGGTTCATCGCTGCTTTGATCCGAGTCGCTACGGGCTCAGCCACTATTGCGATGACAACGGCGGCGGGTATCATTGCCCCGATCCTTGGCCAAACCCCAGATGCCAATGTAGAACTCGTCGTATTGGCAACCGGAGCAGGCTCGCTTATACTCTCGCACGTCAATGACGCCGGTTTCTGGATGGTCAAAGAATTTTTCAATATGACGGTACCGCAAACCTTGAAGTCATGGACGGTCATGGAAACGATTTTGTCCGTTATGGGATTGATTTTTATCATGCTTCTAAGCATGGTCGTTTAAGATTCAAGTCAGCTATAGCATCACTTGCAATTGATCGGAAAGAAGGTTCAACCATTGAATCAACCTATTTATATGATTGGCGTCGATATCGGAACAACCAGCACCAAATCCGTGATTTTCGAAGAGAATGGTACCATTGTCACCAAAGCGGATGAAGGATACCCGCTTTATACGCCGAACTCGTCCGTGGCCGAACAAGATCCCGATGAAATATTTCGCGCAGTCCTTCTTACCATCAAACGTGTCATGGCTCAAAGTGGGGCAAAACCCGAACAGATCCTATTTGTTTCCTTTAGCTCCGCGATGCATAGCGTCATTGTTGTAGATGCCGATGGCAAGCCGCTCACGCGCAGCATCACATGGGGGGATAACCGGAGCGCGGCATATGCTGAGCGGTTAAAACGCGAACTGAATGGTCATGAGATCTATAGGCGGACAGGGACGCCGATTCATCCCATGTCACCCTTGCCGAAGCTAATGTGGCTTCGACATGAGCACGAGGATTTGTTCCGGCGGGCAAGCAAATTTATATCGATTAAAGAGTATGTATTTGCTCGGTTATTCGGTGAATATGTGATCGATTATTCGATTGCGTCGGCGACCGGCATGATGAATCTGGAGAATCTGGATTGGGATGAAGAAGCGCTTAGCCTTGCAGGGGTTTCGAGGAGCCAATTGTCCCAGCTTGTGCCTACGACCCATTCCCTGCAGGGGATGAAAGCTGTCTTCGCTGCCGAGACTGGCCTTGCTGCATCTACGCCATTCATCGTAGGTGCCAGCGACGGCGTGCTCTCGAATCTAGGTGTTAATGCAATTGAGCCCGGGATCGTCGCAGCGACAATCGGAACAAGCGGCGCCGTTCGCACAGTCGTGGATAGACCGGTGACCGATGCCAAGGGAAGAATCTTCTGCTATGCGCTCACGGATAAGCATTGGGTGATTGGTGGCGCAGTCAATAACGGCGGGATGCTGTTACGGTGGGCAAGGGACGAATTTGCAGCAGCCGAAGTCGAGACAGCCAAACGGCTCGGCATTGACCCGTATGATTTATTAATGGACATCGCGGCACGGGTTAAACCGGGCTCGGACGGTTTGCTGTTCCATCCGTATTTGACCGGCGAGCGAGCGCCGCTATGGAATTCGAATGCAAGAGGGTCCTTCTTCGGACTCCATATGAGGCATCATAAAGAACATTTCATTCGCGCCGTACTGGAAGGGGTTATTTTCAACCTTTATACGGTATTGTTAGCGATGGAAGAGAATATCGGGCGTCCGAAACGGATCATGGCTACTGGCGGTTTCGCCCGCTCGCCACTATGGCGCCAGATGATGTCGGATATTTTCGATCAGGAAATCATCGTACCCGAATCATTCGAAAGCTCTTGTCTAGGCGCGGTTGTACTTGGTTTATATGCGGTGGGGAAAACGGATTCCTTGGCTGTCGTCTCCACGATGGTGGGTTCCACACATGCGCATCATCCGAACAAACAGCATGCCGCGATTTATCGTGAACTGTTGCCGATCTATCTTCATGTTTCCGGTAAGCTGGAAAGCGAGTACGAGGCAATCGCGCAATTCCAGCAGAAATATGCGGCGGAATAATCCTAACAATAGAGCGTCTCTCAGCCACAAATGCTGTGAGGCGCTCTATTTTTGCATAATTAATGTGTTAAAATAACTAGACTAGAGAAGGAGTTGAAGCCATGATTCGAACCTTTATTTTTGATATGGATGGAACGCTGTTTCAAACCGATAAAATTTTAGAAATATCGCTCGAGGATGCATTCAATCAATTAAGGCTGCAGCGGCAATGGGATAAAGAAACACCAATTGATAGCTACCGCGCAATTATGGGTGTACCACTTCCGCAAGTGTGGGAGACGTTGCTACCCAATCATTCGATGGAGATCAGGGAACAGACGGATGCTTTTTTCTTGGAACGATTAATCGCTAATATAAGAAGCGGCAAAGGTGAACTGTATCCGAATGTGAAGGAAGTTTTCCGTTATCTGAAAGAGAATCATTGTTCGATCTTCATTGCAAGTAATGGGTTAACCGAATATTTACAAGCCATTGTAAGCTATTATCAATTGGATGAATGGGTAACGGAGACTTTTAGCATCCAGCAAATCACCTCCTTGAATAAATCAGCCTTAGTTCAAAGTATCGTTGAAAAATATGCCATTACGAACGCGGCGGTAGTCGGCGACCGTCTATCCGACATTAATGCCGCCAAAGATAATGGTTTCTTATCCATCGGATGCAGGTTTGATTTCGCACGGGAGGAAGAGTTAGCCCAAGCCGATAAGGTGATATCCGATTTAAATGAGCTTAAAGCGCTAGTGGCTGGGTAAAACGAACAAAGGCATCCTTGTGGATGCCTTTTGTGATTTTGTTACGGTTTATCGCAATTGAGCCGGTGCCCAGTTCATGATGTAATCGGCAATTTCTTGGAAACCTTTCTCGGCAATAATCCAATGAGACCGTTTGGGGAACTCTACATACTGAGTAGTCGCACCGGATTGTTGGTCATAAAGCTGAAAGTTCTTCTTTACCATAGCAGCAGGCACGATATGATCTTCTTCTCCTGCGATGATCAGCAGCGGTCCTCGTTTACCGTTCTTGAAGTTAACCGTTAGCGGGCTCGCGGAATTGAAGGAAGCAAATGCACTTTGGAAGAAGATTTTGCTTGTTTCAGGGACAGCATAGGTGAAAGCTTCTTTCTGTTCCTTTAATGGCATTGTATTTACGAACGCAAATTGGAATTGCTCGAACGATAAGCTCACGGTCTTCCTCCAAGGCTTAAGAAGGATGGAGGCGACTGATTTAGATGCCGTCTTGAAGGCTCCCGGGTTAATCCCTTTAGTAGCTGCCGGGTCAATGGCGATACCAGCGGCACCTAAATTGCGGTCCATAAGAATTTGCGTAATCAACCCACCGAAAGAATGGCCAATTAAGATCGGTTTCTCCGGCAATGCTTGAATAATACGTACATAATGATCTACGACTTCCTTTAGACCGAGCTTTCCAAGCGCTTTGGAAGGGTTGTTCCGAAGGGCATCAAGCGTCCGATCATGGTAGGGCCAGGCGGGAGCCATTGTCTCATAGCCGCGCTCGATAAAGTAGTTCCGCATTGGCGCCCAGCTGTCCGGTGTCATAAAAGCTCCGTGAATAAAGAGAATAACCGGTTTCTTGGATTGATTTGCATTTGAATGCATAGCAACGTTGTTCATGTATGATTTCCCCTTTCGGCTGATGAAGTGTTGGTTGATAGGTATGATCATAACAGGACTGATTCGTACGAACCGTAACTTTGTCACATAACGAAATAAATAAACGATCTTGCTTGCATATGACGCAACAAAGCCGCCTTGATGGCGGCTTTGATTGGCATGTTGCTTATAGCTTGCGGAAGCCTTGCTCCTTCTTATAACTCTATGTAGCTTTCGAGCGCGGTTCGATTGTTAATCATGATCTTGCCTCGTGAGAGTGTAATGATTTCTTCCTTCTCAAGCTGCTTCAACGTTCTGCTGATCACTTCGCGGGCTGTGCCCAGTTCAGCGGATATGCTGTCATGGGTAATACGCAGGGTATCGGAACCTCCGGATTGATCCGCCATTTGAACAAGAAATTCCGCAACTCTTCCGCGGATGGATTTGAAATGGATGCTGTCCAGCAGATTAGACATGATGACGATCCGCTTAGCGAATGATTTAAAGATAAATCGCCGGAATGTTTTATAACGATCCGTCCAGTCGCGAAAGATCTCAGACGGAATCGCCAGAGCTAAACCTGTCGTTTCTACGCAAGCAGAGGCTTCGTATTCGGCTTCGCCCAATATACTTGAGGTCATTAAAGGACAACATTCTCCGCTATGTATGCGATACAAGGTAATTTCCCGGCCCCCGGCGCTTATTTTGAACATTCTAACGGTACCTTCCAGAATCAAAATCGCGTACTCCAAGAATTGTCCTTCTTCAATAATATAATTAGGTTCCATCTGAAGTAATTGGATACCTTCATGATTCCAATCCTGCTCAGTGATATCCGCTAAGCTCGGGAATAAGGAAAGGATTCGCGATAAATGCTCAGACACAATCAAGCGTTTCAGCTCCTTTGAGTTTGTACAGTTGAACTGCGTCAACATCGAAAAAAGCAGCCCTTCGGCAGAGGGCGTCTTTCTCTTTAATTGCAACGACCGGATTAAGGAATAATGATCCTGACTGTCGTACCTTCTCCCGGGCGGGATTGCAGCGTGATCCCGTATTGTTGGCCGTAATAGAGCTTTAAGCGTTCGTCCACGTTATTGATGCCGACACCGCCTAACTTAGGCAGGGACGGAGAAGAATCCTCCTGCACAGCTTTCGCGCGCGCTTCGGGATCGAAGCCCACACCGTCGTCTTTCACGATGAAGTGTACATGTCCATCGTCGCTTGGCAGACAAGTGATGACTAACTGTCCGGGACTTTCTTTTTCCCGGATGCCATGATAGATCGCATTCTCAACGAGAGGTTGAAGTATGATCTTCGGAATGACTTTGGCAGACAGCGCCGGATCGAAATGCAGCTGATAATTCAGCTTGTCTCCATAGCGCTCCTTCTGAATAAATAAATACTGGGCGACATGGTTCATTTCATTCTCCACGGTTGTGAATTCACTGCCACCGCTCAATGATAGCTGGAAGAACTTCGCCAGCGCCTTAGTCGTAGATATAACGCGCCCGCTCTCATTAAATTCGGCCATCCACACGATAGTATCCAATGTATTGTATAGAAAATGAGGATTAATTTGACTATGCAGCACGCTGAGCTCGTATCTGTGCAGCGTTTTCTCCTTCGTCTCGATATCCTGCATCAGCCGGCGCATCTCCGTCACCATCGAATTGAAATGCTGCGCGAGTCCTTGAACCTCGGTAGCGCCAGTCTCAGACACGCTGACTTCCAGCGTTCCCGATTTCACCTTCTGCATGGCCTGTTCGAGGCGGCGGATCGGTCTGGTGATGCTTTTCGCCAAGAAAGGGGATACCGCCATAATCAGCAGCAGCAAGCCCAGTCCCACCAGGACGAATGAACGAAGCAGTTGGGTGCGCACTTGCCGTAATCCATCCAGAGAGCTGACGCCGACAAGCATCCAATCTGAATTTCGCAGCTGCGTTTGATAGACCAGACGATTTTCCGTTGCATCGTAGCCCTGCTTCGACATGCTGATCATTTTTAATTGCTCCTGCTTGTCAGCATCCGTGAAGTAGGAGGGATCTTTGTGGTACACGATGCCGCCTTTGCTGTTAATGATAAAAGCAAACCCTTTACTGCCCAAATCCAAGTCGTTCAAATAATTCTCAATGCCTTTGTATTCGATATCAAGCAGCACGACACCGAGGTTGCGATTATGCGCATCCTTGATTTCCTGACTCATCGAGATCACCCAGTTGTTCTTGTCCATCGAAAATTTCTGCATACGAGCGGAAGTAAGTACCGGATTCGTGCTGTTGATCGCGGCCACGTACCACGGTTCATTCATCATATTGGACGAACGGATCATGTTTAATTTGGTCTCGTTGGACAGCACGTAACCATCCTTGCCGATGACGACGACGGATTTAATATTAGGATCAGATAAGAGCGCAAGATGGATGAGCTGCAGCTCAAACTTCTCTCCTTCTTTGGTAGGGGAGGAAAGGGTTTGAATCGTTTGGGGATTCTGCGCCAGCATAGTCGTCAATACTTTCAGCCGATCGATATACATTTCCACTAAGCTGCCGCTCTTGGAAATCGCCGTATCGGCGGATTGAATCGATTCCTTCATGACCGCTCGAGAAATACCGACATATAGCACGGTGCCGATAATCCCAATCGTGAACACGCTGATCAACATATAAATCCACGATATTCGGAACTGCAGAGAACGAGGAATCAGCTTCACGAATGTTTAATCCTTTCCCGATATTGAATGGGGGAGAGTCCGAACTTCTTCTTGAAAGCAGCGCTGAAATAATTCGGATTATCGAAACCGAGCGACTCGGAGATCTGATAGATCTTCAAGTCGGATGTGAGAAGCTGCAGCTTGGAACGTTCCAAGCGCATGCCCATCAAGTAATCCTGGAACGACACATTAAACAAACGCTTGAACAAAACACTCATATAGCCAGCACTAAACCCGACCTTATTCGCCAAAGCTGCGAGCGAGAATTCCGGGTTAGCCACATTATCTTCGATAATCTGGGCAATCGCAGCTTTGTGGCCCGACTCGTCCGGCAGCTGCAGGGTTGTTTTATACTCGCTTACCAGATGCTGCAGCTCCGAGAGCTGTTGATCATTTTGGAGTTTCTCAACCAATTTGCGCAGCACTTCATACACGTCGGATTTGGACACGGGTTTTAGCACGTAATCGTCAACGCCGATTTTGAGGGCGGTAACCGCATATTCGTAATAGTCATACCCGGTGATGACGGCGATCTTCGCAGAAGGCTTTATTTCCTTTGCTTTGCGCGCAAACTCTAAACCGTTCATCTTCGGAATATTGATATCCAGCAATACCATATCGGGACGATGGGCGAGGAAGAGCTTAAGCCCTTCCTCGCCATTGTCCGCTTCGATAATCTCCGTTATGTTGAATTCCTCAAAGGGCAGCAGCCGTTTGATTCCGTTCCTGACTAACTCTTCATCCTCGACGATCAGCAGCTTATACATCCAATCAAACCCCTTGCCATTGTTATTCGACGGTAGAACGGAGGTAGCCGTAGCCTTCTTTATCCATATTGTCCAGCGAAACAAATCGGATCGACGCACTATCGATACAATAACGTTTCCCCGTTGATTCTTTCGGACCATCGTCGAACACATGGCCCAGATGGATATTGCCCACACGGCTCCTCACTTCTGTACGAACCATATTGAAGCTCTTATCTTCGTGAAAGGTTACAACAGCGGGATCGATCGGCTTCGTGAAACTTGGCCATCCGCAGCCCGCATCGTATTTGTCGCGGCTAGAGAACAACGGCTCTCCCGTCGTCACATCGACATAGATACCCGCGTCAAAGGTGTTCCAATTATCATTGGAGTAAGCCGTTTCCGTTTCGTTTAGGACGGCTACGCGGTATTGGATATCCGTTAACTTCTTTTTCAATTCTTCGTCGCTAGGGCGGGAGTATAGGGATGGATCGACTTTAACCGGTTCATCCAGAATTGTAAGATCGACATGGCAGTAACCATCCGGGTTTTTATCCAAATAATCCTGATGGTACTCTTCAGCCAAGAAGTAGTTGGTCAATGGCTTTACCTCAGTTACGATCTTCTTCGTGTATTTCTTCTGTTCCTTCGCTACAACCGCGTTAATAACGGACAAATCGCTATCCTGGGTGTAATAAATCCCCGTTCTGTAATTGATGCCCTCATCGTTCCCTTGTTTATTCACGCTGGTTGGATTAATGACCTTAAAGAAATCGGTCAGCAGCTCGTTTAGCGGAAGCCGTTCCGGATCATACTTCACCTCAGCCGTCTCGGCGAAACCGCGGTCACCTTGAACGACATCTTCATAAGTCGGGTCGTTTCCTGAGCCGTTAGCGTATCCGACGGTTACATCTTGTACGCCGTAAATACGGGATGCATAGGCTTCAATTCCCCAAAAGCAGCCTCCGGCCAAATAAATCGTTTGCAGCTTACTTTGCGAGTAATCCACCTTATCGTTTGGGTTCGGCGAGCGCGTCGTCGTAGGTTCTGTAGAGGCATCTGCGATCGCGCCTAAAGTCTCGCTTGTAGCGTTATAGCCGTTATCATTGGGCATGCGGCTGCCGCAAGCTGCCATAAAAACGAGCAATAGCAAGGATGCTGCGCTTAGTAATCTTCTCAAAGGAATCCCTCCGTTTAGGAAACTGGCGACTACATAATTTGTTTGAATGTATTGGTGATCACTTCGTTGGAATTCTGTCCCGGAGCCGTCTTGACCAGAACTCCGTCTGAGCCGATATAGAGGGAGGTTGGGTAGCCGCGAACGCCGAATTTCTTAGCCCATTTGCCGCCATCGTCGAGCAGAACGGTTACGTTCTTCGCGGTATTCTCAGCTTGCAAACCTCTGAACCACTCGGTAAAATCACGCGCGGATTGCTCGCCGTTGTAATCCGGACTGACGATCGTAATGACCTTGAAATCATTCTTTTGACCCGCTAAAGTGTTCAATTCGTCCATACCTGCAAGACAAATCGGGCACCAAGAAGCCCAATATTTCACATATACCTTCTGGCCGGCCAGACCGGCTAGCGTGACTTGATTCCCATCCAAATCTTTCA
Organism: Paenibacillus rhizoryzae; assembly: GCF_059686995.1. Lineage (NCBI taxonomy): Bacteria > Bacillati > Bacillota > Bacilli > Caryophanales > Paenibacillaceae > Paenibacillus > Paenibacillus rhizoryzae. Next base: position 1,052,183 of record NZ_JCAALT010000001.1, read on the forward strand.
GATCGAAATGAGGTGCCGCCGAGCCTTTGTTCAGCGCAGTCGATGCGGGTTGGTCGGATTTCGAATTGCCGCAAGCTGATAACAGAAGCAGGAGTAAGAACAGGGGAATGACATACAGCGACCGTTGTGTGGATTTCATCGTAATAAACCTCCTTGTCTTCGTGACTTTCAAGCGGGTTTTAACTAAACCACGCTGTGATCATATTTAGTTTGTTCGTCATAAGCAGAATGCCCATAACGATAAGCAGCAAGCCGGATACGACTTTCAGCTTCGGCAAATGCTTATTGAAGGCACGCAATCGTCCGATCAATAGATCGGAGAAGAGGGAAAGGACTAGAAACGGAATCGATAAACCGAGTGCGTATACGAGCATGTAACCCCCACCTTGAAGGGCAGAACCTTCACTGGCCGATAAACTGAGCACAGCCGCGAGAATCGGTCCAATGCACGGCGTCCAGCCAAAACTGAACGTAAAGCCCAGCAGGAAAGCAGAGGCGAAGCCCATTTTTCCTTTCCATGCAATCGTGAGCTTCTTCTCTCTTTGCAAGAAGAGTAAATGAATGACCCCTGTTTGGAATAGTCCAAAGATAATAACAACGATCCCGCAGACATCGATGAACCACGAGGTGTTAATCACACTGCCAAGTCCTCCTGCTCCGAAACCAAGCAGCACGAATACGAAGGATATCCCGAGCGTGAAAAACAACGTATTTCCAATGAGCGATGGGTGGAACCGCAGCCTTCCTACGCGAGCAACATTTGTTGTACTTCCGGGAGCAGCACCGCCGAGATGCGCTAAATAAACGGGAAGCATTGGCAAAATGCAGGGAGAAAAGAAGGAAAGTATCCCGGCGAAAAACACGCTGCCGATGAACACTTGCAAATGCGACATGGCTACCACCTCCTTGTAAGTACCATTGTACGAGTTTCAAAACTGAAATGGTATACACTCTGACGATGAGATTCTGTGATATGATCATGTGTAATCGAAGGTGATTTTGTGATACCATTCTGGTGAATGACATCTAGGGAGGAATTGAACATGGACAAAGCCACTTTTGCCGGCGGATGTTTCTGGTGTATGGTTACGCCATTCGAAGAATTGCCGGGTATCGATAGCATTGTGTCTGGTTATACAGGCGGCTCAACGGAGAATCCTACGTATGAAGAGGTGAAATCGGGAGAGACGGGCCATGTCGAAGTCGTACAAATTACATTTGATCCTGAGTTATTCCCATATGAGAAGCTATTAGAGCTCTACTGGCAGCAGATTGATCCGACAGATGAATTTGGGCAATTTCACGACCGCGGAACACAATATGCGACTGCAATCTTTTATCACAACGATCAGCAGCTGGAGCTGGCGCTTCAATCGAAACAAGCGCTGGAATCAAGCGGCCGCTTTGATAAACCGATCGTAACGAAGATTTTGCCGGCGGCGGCTTTCTACGCGGCGGAAGAGTATCATCAAGATTATCATAAGAAGAACCCTAAGCACTACAAGGAAGATCGCGAGAAGTCCGGTCGCGATCAGTTCGTTCGAGACAACTGGAGTAAATAATCAAAGGCAGCCGATCGATGGATCGGTTGCCTTTTTTGGTGGCTAATAATATTTATTTGAATATTCCTTGACTGGAATATTCCATATGAGGTATATTCAATTCAGAGGATGAAATTGACCGAGAATGGAGGGCTTTATCGAACAAAAAGACTAAATACAGAGGTGAGCAGTATGTCATGATCAGGTCTGGAATGGACATAATGACCCTGAGTGCTTTGGCGGAACCCAATCGGATTAATATCGTGAACTTGTTGCTGGACGGACCTCTTACCGTAGGAGAAATTGCCGATCGATTAGGGCTAAATCAGCCCCAAACGTCGAAGCATTTAAAAGTGCTAAGCGATAGCGGGATTGTGGAAATTCGAGTGGATGCGAATCGCCGGATATATAATCTGCGATCAGAGCCTTTCAGGGCGATAGATCGTTGGTTGCAGTCTTTCCGGCACCTTATGGAAGATCGCTTGGATAGCTTGGACAGTTACTTGCGTGAAGTGAAGTACAAGAATCGACAGTAAACATCATTCAGTTGGAGGGGAATAGTAAATGGCTAACAACGCAATGATTTCGAACGTGGAAAATGATCGCGTTCTGGTTCTGGAGCGTATATTCGACGCGCCGCGAGATCTCGTATTCCAGATGTTTAAGGAAGCTGAGCATCTCAAACGTTGGTGGGGGCCGAAAGGCTGGGAGATTCCGGTTTGCAACGTCGATTTCCGTCCAGGCGGCGTGTGGCATTACTGCATGAAGTGCGTCGACCGGAAACAAGAACAATTTTACGGCATGGAAGCATGGGGGAAAGGCGTTTATAAGGAAATTAACGAGCCTGAATCGATCGTTTACAACGATTACTTCTCGGACGCTGAAGGTCATATCGACAATACTTTGCCGGCAACGCTAATCAAGATGGAATTCATCGATTTGGGAGGCAAAACCAAATTGGTAAGCCGCTCGGAATATGTGTCGGCAGAGGCACTGCAAACTGTCATGGACATGGGCATGCTGCAAGGCATTACCGAAACTTGGGATCGTTTAGGCGAGCACTTGGCTTCGCTATAATAAATTAATTTCATACGGGGAGTGTTTTATTCATGAATTAACCAAATCGGCCAGGTTATGCTGTACGTAAACAACCAAGATGCTTGCAGAGATTTTTGGACGGAAAAGTTAGGTTTCGAGGTGATCGCGGAAGTAAGCCACGGCCCGATGCGATGGATTGAAGTCGCTCCTAAGGGGGCAGCAACTAGCATTGTTCTTCATAGTAAGGAGCTCGTTGCCCAAATGAACCCTGAAATGAACCTGGGAACGCCATCAATCATGTTTTTCTCGGATCGTTTCGACGTGCTATACAATGATCTCAAGAACAAAAGCATCAAGGTTGGAGACATGATGGAGTTTCCCGCCGGCCGAGTGTTCAACTTCGCAGATAATGAAGACAATTACTTTGCGGTTTCCGAGAAGAAATAAAATAGACACTAGGTAGCCATAATTAAATCTTTGGACGAAATCGTCTGAAGTTTTTTGTTTGATTGATTCTGGGGAATGAGCGAAAGAAGAGCACCAGGGGATCTACATGAAACTATAAAATAGAAGAAAACAAGCTGCCAACACATGGTTTGGCAGCTTGTTTTTCATATTGTAGATAGTCTTGTTAACTGCAAGAGCAATTGAGTACCGGTTTGCGGGCGGCTGTTGTCTCGTCGAGCCGGCGTACGACGGTATGATAGGGAGCGCCAAGAATAATCGACGGATTTGTCCGCGCTTCTTCGGCGATTTGGATCATCGTATCGATGAAGCCGTCAAGCGTCTCTTTACTCTCCGTCTCCGTCGGTTCAATCATAATACATTCTTCAACGTTAAGCGGGAAGTAGATGGTTGGCGGATGGTAGCCGAAGTCGAGGAGCCGCTTGGCTACGTCTAATGTACGAACGCCGAACTCCTTCAGGCCGCGGCCCGACATTACGAACTCATGCTTGCAGACGCCTGGATATGGGAGCTCGTAATGTGGAGCAAGCCGGTGCATCATGTAGTTGGCATTAAGAACCGCGCATTCCGAAACGCGGCGCAGCCCTTCCGGTCCGTAGGTTCGAATATACGTATATGCCCGTACAAGTATGCCAAAGTTTCCGTAGAATCCTTTGACCCGGCCAATGGATTCAGGACGATCGTAGTCAAAGTAATACGTACCGTCCTGGCGCTGAGCGACGAGAGGACTAGGCAGATACGGCATGAGCTTGCTCTTCACGCCTACAGGACCGGCTCCAGGACCTCCGCCGCCGTGCGGCGTGCTCATCGTCTTGTGTAAATTAAGGTGGACCACGTCAAAGCCCATGTCGCCGGGCCTGGTAATCCCCATGATTGCATTCGAATTCGCTCCGTCGTAATAGAGGAGTCCTCCCGCCTCATGGATGATGGCTGCGATTTCTACGATCTGTTCCTCGAAAAGGCCGAGGGTGCTCGGATTTGTAAGCATGAGCGCTGCGGTGTCATTACCGACAACTGCGCGCAGCGCTTCAAGGTCGACCATCCCGCGCTCATTTGATTTAATCGTGATGGTCTCGAAGCCTGCGACGGTCGCGCTGGCAGGATTCGTTCCATGCGAGGAGTCCGGCACGATCACTTTGGTGCGAACATCGCCGCGGCTTTCATGATAAGCGCGAATCATCATCAGTCCGGTCCATTCGCCATGAGCACCGGCGGCCGGCTGAAGTGTAACCTCATCCATGCCGGTGAGCGCCGTGAGATCCCTTTGGAGCACGTACATCAGCTCGAGCGCACCTTGAATGCTGACTTCCGGCTGATAGGGATGAATCTTAGCAAAGCCTGCGAAGCGAGCGGTGTCTTCGTTGATTTTGGGATTGTACTTCATGGTGCAGGAACCAAGCGGATAAAAGCCGTTATCGACGCCGAAATTGCGTCTCGACAATTCGGTGTAGTGGCGGATGACGTCGACTTCGTAAACTTCGGGTAGTTGGGCAGGCGACTGCCTCAGCATCGCCGCAGGTATCAAGCTTGAAGGATCCGATTCAGGCACATCACAAGGAGGGAGAGAGTAGGCGACACGCCCCGGCTTGCTTAGCTCGAATATCAATGGTTTGGTATGTGTAGTCATGCCAGTTCCCCCAGTCTAGTAACGAATAGATCGATTTCGGTACGCGTTCGTTTCTCCGTAACGGCGATCAACATATGTCCTTGCAGCTCCGGGTAGGCGATCCCGAGATCGTAGCCTCCAAGAAAACCGGACGCCAGCAGCTTTAAATTCGTTTCTTTTACAGATACATGAGGCGGAAGTTTTACGACAAATTCATTAAAGAACGGAGCAGTAAAGGGTCGTTCCAAACCGAGCTTGACGAGCTGCCCGGCCGTATAATGGGCTTTCTGGAGATTTAAGTTTGCGACCTCGCGCAAGCCTGCTTTGCCCATCGTCGACAAATAGATGGAAGCGCACAGAGCGAGAAGTGCTTGATTCGAGCAAATGTTGGAGGTCGCTTTCTCCCGCCGGATATGCTGCTCCCGGGCTTGTAGCGTCAGAACAAAGCCGCGCTTCCCATCGCTATCCTTGGTTTGGCCGACGATCCTGCCCGGCATCCGGCGCATAAGCGATTCGGTGACGGCGAAGAAGCCGCAAGTAGGTCCTCCAAGCGATTGCGAGATGCCAAGCGGCTGCGCATCCCCGACGACGATGTCGCTGCCGAGTTTTCCCGGCGACTCCAGTAAACCGAGCGCCAAAGGATTACTGCTTACAACAAGCAGTCCTTTCACTTGGTGGATGATAGGCTCTATGGCTGCCAGGTCCTCGACGGCACCGAAGAAATTCGGTGATTGTACGAGCACGGCTGCAGTCTTGGCATCAACCGCTTCCCGTAGTGCGTCCAGATCAGTTACGCCATCCGTGAAGCCGACTTCGACGATATCCAAATTTAAGCCGCGCGCCATCGTGCGGACCATCTCGCGGGCTTCCGGATGAACGGTGCGCGAAATCACGAGGCGATTTCGCTTCGTCGCGCCGGCGGCCAGAGCGCCTGCTTCGGCCAAGGCAGTAACGCCATCATACATACTCGCATTGGCAACAGCCATGCCGGTCAGCTCGCAAATGTACGATTGAAATTCGAAGATGGCTTGAAGCTCCCCTTGACTGATCTCCGGTTGATAAGGGGTATAAGCGGTATAAAATTCGGAACGCGAGATCATGTGATTGATAACGACAGGCACGTGGTGGTCATAGATCCCGGCGCCAAGAAAGCTCTTATATCGGTCTGTGTCGGCATTGCGTCCAGCCAGCTCTTTCATATGCTCAAGGAGGGAGAACTCATCAAGCGCTGAGGACATTGGCATCGTACCGCGGTAACGGATTTCCTCCGGAATGTCCCGAAATAACTCGTCGATCGACGCTGCGCCAATCGTCGCGAGCATGTCGGATTGGTCTTGTTCGGTTATGGGAATGTAGCGATGTAGGGAAGCCATGAATATCACTCCTTCGGAAGTCTTTTATAGAATGGGGTCTTAATGACCTTGGCTTTCAGCTGTTTACCGCGAATCTCTACCGTCAGCTCAGTGCCGAGCGCGGAATAGTTGGCGTCGATTAAGGCGAGACCGAGATTTCGTTTCAACGTGGGGGATTGCGTGCCTGTCGTAACTGTGCCAATTAACGTTCCGTTAGCGAAAACAGGATAATGAGGGCGGGGGATGCCGCGATCGATCAATTCAATACCAACGAGCTTGCGGGCCAACCCTTCATCCTTCTGCCTAATCAGTGATTCCCGGCCAATGAAAACTTCTTTGTCCAGCTTGACGAAGAAACCGACTCCCGCCTCTAGCGGTGTGATAGCGTGCGAAAGCTCTTGACCGTACAGCGGCAAACGCGCTTCGAAGCGAAGCGTGTCGCGAGCTCCGAGTCCGGAAGGGAGCAAGCCGAATGGTTCGCCTGCTGCCAGAAGCTTCTTCCAAATATCGCCGGCTTTTTCTGCCTGCACGTATACTTCGAAGCCATCCTCGCCCGTATAGCCGGTTCTCGAAATCAACACATTCACTCCATCAAGCGAAGTGTTCGCCGCGAAGCGGAATGGAGCTAGCTCAAGAACCTCGTTGCTAGCCCCTGCGGCAGCCATCACTTCAGCGGCGGAAGGTCCTTGCAACGCGAGAAGGGCCAGTTCGTCGGAAATATTCTTAAGCTCGACATCCCCGATTAAATGACCCCGCATCCATTCGTAATCCTTATCGATATTCGAGGCGTTCACGACGACCATGAACTGATCTGCCGTGATGCGATAGACGAGCAGGTCATCGACAACGCCTCCATCGGGATAACACATCAGCGAATATTGCGCTTGACCATCGCTCAGTTTAGCGACATCGTTTGTCGTTAACAGCTGCAAGAAAGCTTCTGCGAATAAACCGGTGACCGTGAATTCTCCCATATGGGATACATCGAATAGACCGGCGCGCTGCCGAACGGCGTCATGTTCTTTCTGAATGCCGGAGAACTGGACAGGGAGTTCCCATCCGCCGAAATCGATGCAGCGGACCTCCGGATGAGCGGCATACAGCGGAAACAACGGTGTTCTTTTCAAATCGGCCATCATTACTCATCTCCTTGAACTCGAATTCGCAAATTCACGCAAAGAAGGACAGCAGCAAAAAGGCCGCGCATCCTCAGCCTAAGCTGCGTGCGTTTCCTCTTCGCTCTGTCCTTTGTACCTGAGAGTTACCTTATGCTCCTAAGAAAGAATGGAACATAAGTTTCCCCGTTGGTGATCCCGCAAGCGAGATGCTCTCCAGAGGTGCGTCCGATAATGGTCCTTTTGCCTGAGAGATTCACCCATGTTAGGTTTACTCCTTCGGCGCCGCCGCAAACTAGCCTGTGGGCGATCTCTCCCATTACCATCATCCGCTTATTTGATTATCTCCCTCTATTCTTACACGATTACGAGAGGTATTGTCAATTAAAAACATTTAATGTGTCATTTAATTGTTAGATATATTGATATTAATATTCCTTCTGTTTTAAGCTAAACCCATCACCAACTGAATACGCGGATGACGATGGTAGGGAGAGACTTCCGGAGCAAACGCTCCAGAGGCACCGAAGGAGCAAGTCGACGGCCGGCCGGCCGGAGATCAATCTCTCAGGTAAACGTACCGCCATTCGACGCAACTCTGGAGAGAGCGAATAGCCACCAAAGGGGTAATGGCGGTTCATTGAACCGCTTAAACTCTCAGGTACCCGGGACAGAGAACTTGGCGCATAGCCGGTTCTCTGTCTTTTTTTGTTCCTATACCAGCATAGTTGGCGTACAACTTATGCATATCATCGCGTTCAGAGCCGTATGCTTCGGCAAGGCACTAAATCCTTCTTTAAAAGCATATGCAGCAAAGGTCGTCAATAACGCTTGGACGCTGGCGATTCACTATTTTCGGAGAGGATGTTGAGCATGAGTGATGTAAAAGCAGGATTGGGCTATTCAGAGGAGCATGAATGGGCTGAAGCGAGGGGGACCCTTGTTCGAATCGGAATATCCGATTTCGCGCAATGTCAGCTTGGCGATATTGTTTTCGTGGAATTTCCTGAAGTGGGCGCGGCACTTGAGGCGAACGAACCGATGGGCACGATCGAGTCCGTGAAGACCGTATCTGATCTGTTTAGCCCTGTCAGCGGAACCGTAGTGAAAGTAAACGAGGTACTGCTGGACGAACCGCAAAAAGTGAACGAGGACCCTTATGGAGAAGGCTGGATCATCGAGGTCGAGGTGGAAGGCGACGCAGCGGAAGCGGTGGCTTCGCTCTGGAGCGCTGAGCGATATTCGGCGTTCATTGCATCCAAATAAGGAGGTGCATGAAATGCGAAAGCCCAGAGAACGCAAACCAGCGTGGCTGAAAATATCGCTAAATACGGGAGACAGTTACCAAGAAATCAAATCCATGATGCGCGGACGCCATTTGCACACGGTATGCGAGGAGGCGAAATGCCCCAATATCTTTGAGTGTTGGAGCCAGCGGACGGCAACATTCATGATTCTGGGCAAAATCTGCACCCGCGCCTGCCGTTTCTGCGCCGTGACCACTGGCCTGCCAACGGAGCTCGATCTGGAAGAGCCCCGGCATGTGGCACAATCCGTTAACGAGATGGGACTGGCGCATGTCGTTATCACTTCCGTCGCCCGAGATGATCTGAACGATCACGGAGCCTCTATGTTCGCTGCAACAATTGCGGCTGTTCGCTTGAAAAATCCACTAACGACCGTTGAGGTGCTCATCCCGGATTTCGGCGGTGAAGCGAATCGGCTCTCCGTTGTATTGGAGGCAAAGCCGGATGTTCTGAACCATAACTTGGAGACCGTTAACCGGCTGTCGGACAACGTGCGCGCTAAAGCCAAATATCACCGATCCTTGTCTGTGCTCCGTATAGCGAAAGAACTTCATCCGAATCAGACGACGAAATCCGGCATGATGGTCGGACTCGGGGAGACGAAGGAGGAGCTTATTGAAGCCATGCGGGATTTACGGGCAGCAGGCTGCGATATCCTGACAATCGGACAATATTTGCAACCCACATCCAAGCATATGGAAGTCGACCGGTATTATCATCCGACAGAATTCGAAGAACTCAAACAGATCGGACTCGCTCTTGGCTTCGCCCATGTTGAAGCCGGTCCGCTCGTCCGCAGTTCCTATCACGCCCGCGAGCAAACGGAGAATGCGAAAGCAGCCTCGGAGCAGCTAAAATCCATAACATTTAATCCATAATGACTGAGGAGCGCTACTATGAACGATTATGACATCGTTATTCTCGGCGGAGGCCCCGGCGGTTACGTTGCCGCCATCCGTGCTGCCCAGCTGGGCAAACGCACCGCGCTAATTGAGAAAGCGAAACTAGGCGGGACATGTCTGCATAAAGGGTGTATTCCCAGCAAAACGCTGCTGCGCAGTGCGGAGCTGTACGAGACTATGAAGCGGAGCTCCAGTTTCGGCATACGCGCGCAAGGCGTCGAGCTTGATTATAGCGGCGTGTTGGCCCGTAAGGACAGTATTGTCGAACGACTTGAAAGCGGCGTGCGATTCCTGATGAAGAAGAATAAGATCGATGTCTACGAAGGAACGGGGACCATTACAAATGCTGCATTGACGAGTGAACGCAGCGGCGTTATTGAAGTAACAGGCAACATGAAAGGGATAGATGAAGGTGATTCGCCTCTATCCATCGGCTATCGAGATCTCATTGTGGCTACCGGATCCCGCCCCCGTCCAATCCCCGGATTGCCTGTAAGCGAACGAATTATGAACAGTGATGAGGCGCTTGCTATGGCATCCATCCCGGCTTCAATCATCATCATCGGAGGCGGCGTGATCGGCGTTGAATGGGCATCGATGTTAAATGATTTCGGTGCGCAGGTCACAATCGTCGAAGCAGCAGAGCGAATCCTGCCGGCTGAGGATGAAGACATCTCGCGCGAGCTGACTCGCCTGTTTGCCAAACGCAAAATCAAAACGCTGACAAGCGCAAAGCTCCTTCCGAACAGTGTACTGGCCGACGAAGAAGGCGTGATCGTTCAGCTCGCAAGAGGTGACAAGATTGAATCGCTAATGGCAGCATGCATGCTTGTCTCCGTTGGACGAACAGCCAATATTGAAGACTTCGGCCTCGAACGAACCGCGGTGCGGATTGAACAGGGGGTTATCGCCGTTGATCGATCCATGCGGACGGATGATCCCCATGTGTATGCGATCGGCGATGTTGTCGGCGGCCTGCAGCTCGCCCATGTCGCTAGTCACGAAGGCGTGGTAGCGGTCGAGACGATCTGCGGACTTCATGCTCAATCCGCTGAGCCTGCTTCTGTTCCGAAATGCGTTTACAGTCGTCCCGAGCTTGCCAGTGTCGGACTGACTGAGCAGGCTGCCATGGAGAGCGGATATTCGGTCGCAATAGGCAAGTTCTCGTTTAAAGCCATTGGCAAAGCACTGGTCTTGGGCGAAACCGATGGCTTCGTGAAGGTTATTGCGGACGAGAAGTCCGGCGGCGTCCTTGGCGTTCACATGATCGGACCTCATGTAACGGACTTTATCGGTGAAGCATCGCTTGCGCAGCTGTTGAAGGCGACCTCCATGCAAATCGGGCATATGATTCATCCGCATCCGACGCTCTCCGAGATTATTGGCGAAGCCATGCTAGATACCGACAAACTGGCGCTGGGGATGTGAATGCGATGTGGAGGTTCGTACACACGGGGAATCGGACGCCGGCGGAGAACATGGCAATCGATGAAGCGATCGTCGTTGCGCATGAAAGGGGACTTGTACCGCCGACCGTACGCTTCTATGGCTGGAGTCCTGCATCGTTGTCCATCGGCTGTTTTCAGAAGGCTGCCGAGGAAGTCGATCATGTCGCCTTGCATAAACACGGCCTTGGCTTCGTGCGGCGGGCAACCGGCGGACGTGCAGTGCTTCACGATCAAGAGCTCACTTACAGCCTCATTGTTTCTGAGAATTACCCAGGTATACCAAGCAGCGTCGTAGAAGCGTATCGCGTTCTCAGCATGGGACTGTTATATGGGTTCCGCAAGCTAGGTTTAGCTGCAACAATGTCGGGTATAGAAGAAGGGGAAAGCGGTGCTATTCCGAATCCAGCGGATTACGGCAGTTCGAAAGGTAAGCCATTGTCGGCAGCCTGCTTCGATGCTCCATCCAAGTACGAGCTTGTCGTGGAAGGCAGGAAAATCGCCGGAAGTGCACAGATGCGATCTAAAGGGATCATCCTTCAGCACGGTTCCGTCCTTCTAGAGCTGGATACCGATCTAATATTCGAAGTGCTGCGATTCAAAGACGAGACGGAGAAAAAGCGATTGAAATCCATATTCGAGCGTAAAGCGATTGCGATCAACACCTCCCTGCGCCGCAAAGGGGAGTTACCACTCCTGATTACGGATGTGGAGGAAGCGTTTCGCAGCGGGTTTGCTCAGGGTTTGGAGGCTGAATTAACGACAGGAACCTTAACAGAGTTCGAGATTGAATTGGCCAACCAGCTTGTTGCCGAGAAATATGGCTCCGATGGTTGGAATCTTCGAAGGTAAACGGAGGAGGATCAGATGAAGCTTATACGTCGGGCTTCAGCCACGATGAGCTTGCATGAATCGCGGCTTCGCCAGCTTCTAATCGCGCTTTTCGCCTCCCACTTCTTCTGTACCGTCCTATTTATTACGGCTGCTTATGCACTAGGGGAAGGCCTCGGCTTATCTCCGGTCATGATTGGAATGAATCTTATTACCGGCTTATTATTATGTATCGGGGCTTACATTCCAGACAATATGCTTGCTCGAACAGCCTGGACTTCTATCCCGATTGGATTATTCCTTAGTATGTTTGCTTCGATTTGCCTGTTATCTTGGGGAGGAAATGACCCATCTGTCCTTACCTTTGCGGTATCATGCGCCGGCTTCGGCTTTGCAGTGATGAATCTTGGCGTAACATCCGAGATGGAAGCCATTCCGCTGCATGATCAGCCTCATGCGGTCAAACGACGAATGCTCAGATCAAGGCAATTAGGAGTTGGGTTCGGGTTCGTTGTCTCCGTGCTATTCACCATGCTGCAGTGGGGAAGCTTCCATGTCGGCATTATGCGGCTTGAGATGGGCTGTACGTTTATTTTGCTCGCTGTCTGTTTTATTCTAACCGCGAAAACCAGGTGGATTCGCGCATGGGATAAAGGTTCTCATTCCTGAATCGGAAAATGGGGTTGCTTCTCCCGGTACCATAGCGGTACTGGGTTTTTGTCGGTTTTTTATGAATTTTTAAGATTTTCAGCTGCTTTATCTTAATTTGTTTTCTTTATCCTAGAGAAACAGAGAGTAGGAGGAGGAAACAAGAAATGAGAAAGTGGTTATTTTTGCTTGCGGTGGTGGTGTTGGTGATTGTATGCTACGAGCGATTCAAGTCTGCCGTCGATTCGGCACCTCCGATGGGACAGACCGAGAACGGGAACTCGATAGAAACGCCAACTCCGGAAAATAGTCCGCCGCAAAACGAGTTGACGTTCCAAATCGAGGAAGATCAGGTGCACAAGGGAAACTTGGTTCTCGTGAACGAGGAAATTGCTGCACCATCCAACAATGCAGACGCCAAGGCGGTTAACTTATATAAGCATCAGGAATTGGTGGACGGATTCGGTTTATTGGACAACACGATAAGGCTGTCACCGGATTTGACTCAGAAATTCACTACGATGATCAAACACGCCGCCGTAGACGGGGTCAAACATTTTCTAATCAGCAGCGGTTACCGAAACGATAAGGAGCAACAAACGCTATATGACCAGTTGGGTTCGGAAATCGCGGCGGTTCCGGGACATAGCGAGCATAGCTTGGGACTGGCACTAGACATCGGGTCGACTACGGCGCAGATGAAAGACGCCCCGGAAGGGGAATGGCTGAAACAGAACGCCTGGAAGTACGGGTTCATCGTCCGCTACCCGGAAGATAAAACGGAGGTTACCGGCGTCATTCATGAGCCTTGGCATATCCGGTACGTCGGACTTCCGCACAGCGCGATCATGCAAGAAAATCATTGGGCGTTCGAGGAATACTTGAATAATTTGAAAGAGCGTAAAACGATCACGACGACCGTTGGCGACCAAAGATACATCGTTTATTATTTTCCGGTATCTTCGAATACGACGCTTCACGTGCCCGCCGTCGGCAATTACGAAATATCGGGGAACAATACGGACGGCGTTATTGTAACCGTATTTGATATCGTGAGCTAGACTTCCAGCGTATTCAACGGTGTGATTCTACGATGAGATAATTAGAGGTGCTCGTGCTAATTCGACAGACTTTTCATATGCAAAGTGAAATATTGGAAAAGAACGCGTTGCATGAGCACCAATACTGGTTGAGATCACTAATCAGAATTCACACTGTAAGAGGAGGGATCACCATGCTTGCGACAGGTTTTCATGGTAAGAATGCGCTGGTTACCGGCTCCAGCCGAGGACTTGGCAAACAATATGCGCTCGACTTGGCTCGTGCCGGGGCTAACGTTATCATTCATGACATTCGGGATAGCTCGGCGGCAGATTTCAATGAAGCAGCCTCCGGCCATGCGGTTGCAGACGAAATCAGACAACTCGGCGTCAAATCAGCTTTTATTGCAGCTGATCTGGCCGATCCGCTTCAAGTTGAACGTCTTATTGAAAGCGCAATCAATGAGCTGGGCTCATTGGATATTCTGGTCAATAACGCAGGGGGAGATATCGGTTTAAACACACCTCGCCCGGATCCGAACGATGCTCTTGATATTTCCATCGACGATATTCGTTCGGTTGTAGAACGGAATCTCCTGTCCACGATGTACGCCTGCAAATTTGCCGGCACCTATATGCGGAATCGAAGATCCGGCAAAATCGTGAATGTAGGCTCCGTTGCGGGACATGTTCCGGTAACATCCGGTATTATCTACGCCGCAGCCAAAACAGGCATTTCTTCTTACACGCGAAGCCTGGCAGAGCAACTGCGTCCGTATGATGTGAATGTAAACTGCATTTCTCCCGCTCCGACCTATACCGGCAGATTTCTTGCAACGCGGACGGTGCAAAGCGAAGAAGGGCGGTCTCGTCTGCAGCGTATCGCTCAGCCTGAGGATATGGCAAGTATAGTTTTGTTCCTATGCGGCTCTGCTTCGGATGCTTTAACCGGCGAAACGATTGTATGCTGGAAATAACAAACCTGAGGGTGAGGGAGAACGATGACCGAGGCATTACGTTTCATCATGGGGTCGGAGGAGCCAGGCCGTTATGACATCTTCACCCACGCTGCCGGTCCGGAGGGCAAGCTGCCATTGACTTCCGATATGCTGATGAATCTTCCGAGCGGGGACTTATTCGGCATGAGCCAAAATGTCGGCATGGGCTGGAAGCCTGAGCGACTTCTCGGCAAGCAGGTTCTTATCCTCAGTACACAGGGCGGTGTCCGCGGGGAAGATGGCACGCCGATCGCACTCGGCTACCACACCGGTCATTGGGAAGTGGGCCTTCTCGTCAAAGAAGCGGCGCTCGAAGTGAGTGCCCTCGGCGGAGTTCCCTTCGCCGCATTTGTCAGTGATCCCTGCGACGGCCGTTCGCAAGGGACAACCGGGATGTTTGACTCGCTGCCTTACCGCAACGATGCAGCTATGGTGTACCGGCGCCTGATCCGTTCACTCCCAACGAGGAGCGGCGTTATTGGGATAGGCACCTGTGACAAGGGACTGCCCGCCATGATGATCGCCCTGGCAGCCATGCATGATCTTCCCGCGATAATAGTGCCGGGAGGCGTTACCTTGCCACCGACTGCCGGGGAAGATGCGGCCAAGATCCAGACCATCGGTACACGGTTCGCGCATGGTCAAATCACGTTGGACGAAGCAGCCGATCTGGGCTGCCGGGTGTGCGCTACGCCAGGAGGCGGCTGCCAGTTTCTAGGCACCGCAGCCTCTGCTCAGGTTGTTGCCGAAGCGCTTGGCATGTCACTACTGCACTCGGCACTTGCGCCTTCCGGTCAGCCGATTTGGAGCAACATGGCCCGTCAATCCGCGAGGGCGGTGCAATGGATGCAAGCAAGCGGTATAACGATGCGGGATATCTTGACGGATGCTGCCTTTGAGAATGCAATGGCCGTTCATGCCGCATTCGGCGGTTCCACCAATTTGCTGCTGCATATCCCGGCGATTGCCTATGCGGCATTATGCCGAATCCCCGATGTGACGGATTGGACGCGCGTGAACAAGGCGGTTCCGCGGCTTGTGAGCGTGCTGCCGAATGGACCGGAACATCATCCTACCATTCGCGTGTTTATGGCCGGAGGCGTTCCGGAGGTCATGCTGCATCTTCGCAAACTCGGTCTGCTCAACGTGAATGTAAAGACGGTCTCGGGCGAATCTCTTGATGCACTCTTAGATTGGTGGGCGGATTCCGAGCGGCGATATACCATCCGTAAGCGGCTGCTAGAGGTCGACGGCATTGATCCGGATCAAGTGATTATGAGTCCGGAACGAGCGTCTGGCAGGGGATTGACGTCCACGGTAACGTTTCCAATTGGCAATCTTGCACCGGAAGGATCCGTCATTAAGTCTACGGCTATCGATCCTAGTGTTGTCAGCGAGGATGGCATCTATCGCCATATCGGACAGGCGAAGGTGTTTACGTCCGAGAAAGCGGCGGTAAAGGCGATCAAGCTCGGCCAAATCCAGGCAGGCGATATTATTGTTCTTATGGGCGGCGGACCTTCAGGAACGGGGATGGAGGAGACCTACCAGTTGACCTCCGCATTGAAGCATCTGCCCTTCGGCAACCAGGTAACACTCCTCACCGATGCTCGCTTCTCCGGCGTGTCTACCGGAGCGTGCATCGGTCATATCAGTCCGGAGGCATTGGCCGGCGGTCCGATCGGTAAAGTGCGAAACGGTGATTGGATCGAGGTCTGCATTGATCGCAATAAGCTGGAAGGCAGCATTCATTTCATTGGCCAAGGGGAAGAGCGTTTCAGCCCAGAGACAGGCGCAGCAATGCTGGCTGCCCGGGCCGTTCATCCGGATCTTGCCCCAAACCCTGCTCTTCCTGACGACACTCGGCTATGGGCAGCTCTTCAGGCAGCAAGCGGAGGTACATGGCGAGGCAGTATTTACGATGTTGATCGTATCGTTGAAACGCTGCAAGCGGGAATGGAAGCGTTAACTAGATCCAAGCAAGGAACTGGAGGCTGATTGTTCGTGGATAAAGGTGGTCGTCTGGCAGGCAAAGTAATTGTAGTTACCGGTGGAACGAGAGGCATCGGTAAAGGCATCGCTCGCATGTGCTCGGCTCAAGGCGCATATGTGGCGATAAGCGGAAGAAACGAGCAGGACGGGAGACAGGTGGTCTCGCAGATAGCTGAAGATTTCGGTATAGAAGCGCTGTTTGTTCGGAAGGATATCAGCAGCGAGGCGGCTTGCCGCGAGTTGATCGAGGAAACAGTCGCCCATTTCGGAAGAATCGACGGACTGGTGAATAATGCGGGGATCTTTCCGAGAGGTTCGATCCTGGATACGACAGAGGAGCTGTTCGATTCGATTTTCGATGTCAATGTCAAAGGCGCTTTCTTCTGTTCGAAATATGCGATTTCGGAGATGTTGAAGACAGGCGGCGGCTCTATCGTTCAGATCGGTTCTACGAACGGATATAAGGGTTCCAAGGATCTCGTCGCGTATGCATGCTCGAAAGGTGCAATGCGGACATTAAACCGTACGATCGGGGTCCATTATGCCAGGGAAGGCATCCGTTCGAACTGGGTGACTGTCGGCTGGGTGGCGTCAGAAGGGGAAGTGGAGCTGCATGAGAAAATGGGCTATTCCGTTGATCAGCTCAATGAGTGGGCGGAAACCCGCGTACCGAGCGGTCGCATGCAGACTGCAGAGGACATGGCCTATGGCGTTGTTTATTTGTTGTCGGACGAATCCAATCAGGTAACGGGAACAGAGCTCTCCATCGCGGGTGGCCTTGGCATTTAGATGGTCTTCGTTTGATTCTTTGAACGATGATCCGATGAGCAATATCATTGGAAAGTAAAAGGAAGCCTGATTAATGCCCAGGTTTCTTTTTTTTGAGAATAATTCAAGGTATGTCTTCGCTCAATAAAGTTTCATATAGAAATATTTGTAAACGAAGCACGAAATCATAACTGTAACTTTTTCATTCTGCATTGCGTCTAGAAACATACATCGAAGTAGAAAGGAAGATCACGAACGATGAATAGAAAAAGTCTACTGTTGTCGAGTCTAATTGCTGCAACTGTAATTTCAGCAGGCAGCGCACCATTAGCGCACGGAGCAGAAAGTACACCGACTACCGGCGCTACCTCTGCTGTCACTTTTAGAATTAATGATGTTAATTATAGCAATGGCACAGGTCAACATAGTCTGCTGGCAGCTCCCTTTGTTACAAACGGATATACAATGGTTCCTGTTCGAGCAACCGCTGAATCTCTCGGTGCATCGATCGGATGGAATTCCAAGAACCAGATGATTACATTGTCCGGAGTAGGCTTTGGTACAATCAAATTCACCATGAATTCTTCCTTTGCAGAGAATGCTAAAGGGGAGAAAATTAAGCTTCCCGAGCAAGTTCGTCAGACAAAAGGCACAGTGTTCGTTCCCGCCAAGTCGTTAGCTTCCCTTATGGGCATCGGGCTGCAATGGGAGTCTGCAACCCGTAAGGTTACCCTATCAACGCAGTCTCAGACTCCTAATCGTTTAGACTTCAATTATCAATTTACTAAGGATATGGAAGGTTGGAAGGGGGGCTTTGCCGATTTGCCGGTCGATTATGATAAAGAAATCTACGAATTGGACTATGCGCATAAGTTACTTCCCATCGATAAAAATACGGCTAATTATGGGTTGAAGCTCTCGGGGCATAATCGAAGCGATGATTTGTTTATGTATCTTTCCAAGGGTATTGAAGGCTTAAAAGCTAACACATCCTATATCGTCGATTTGAAGTTTGCGATGTACACAGACGCAGGGGGAGGAAGTGTCGGTATTGGCGGCTCTCCTGCTGAATCGATCTATGTGAAGGCCGGCATTCTGACGAACGAACCGTTATCTGTTCCAACGACTACTCCGGGGTCGGAATATTACAGAATGAACGTGGACATCGGCAGTCAAGGTACCGGCGGCAAGGATGTCAAAGTAATCGGAAATGCGGCTAAACCTGATGCGGACAAGGCAGGTTATCAGCGTGTTGATTTCAACTATAGCGCGAAGGTGACGGCAAATGACAAAGGTGAGATTTATATTCTTATTGGCGCGGATTCAGGATTCGAAGGGTTGACTACCCTTTACTTTGATGATGTCAAAGTAACCGCTCAAGCTTCTTAGTCCACGCGATAGGCTCCCATTCAATGAAGTGCATCTCTTAGAAATGTAAGAGGTGCATTTTGTTTATGGCCGTCTTTCTTTAGCTCAGGAGTCGATGTCTTCATGAAGGAATCGAATAGGTTCTTCCCGAATAATGAGATATCTCAACAAACCTACAACTTAATCGTACCAGGAGGTCTTGAAATGTCGTTTCCGACGCATATTGTATCTGCAGGTGGCATTGTAGAAGATGGCAATGGGAATATCCTATTAGTAAAAGCTCATGACGATGGTTGGGTGTTTCCCGGTGGGATCACTGAAGTTGGGGAAAACCTAATCGATGGCGTCATTCGTGAAATCAAAGAGGAAAGTGGAATAGATGCCACGGTCAGCCATTTAATCAATGTTGTTTCCAATACGGCGATTCATAAGTGGTATGACGGCGTGACTGATGTTCCTACGAAGGTCATGTTTGATTTCGTATGCAAAGCCGTAGGAGGAGCGTTAGCAACTTCGGATGAAACAAGCGATTGCAGGTGGGTGCCAAAGGAGCATGTTTTGGATTTGATTACGTTGGCTGCAATCCGCCTGCGATATGAAGCTTATTTAAATTTTAACGGCTCAGTAAATTATATGGAGTACGCCACTGCGACAACGACAGCATGCAGCGTTAAGCTTCAAAGGACCGTTTAATGATAACCATTTTGAACACAGACAGGAGTTAGTTACGATGATAAAAGGCTTCGGAGGCATATTTTGGAGAACGAACAATCTTGAGGTAGTGAAAAAATGGTACAGTGACGTATTGAAGATTGAAATCAATAATTGGAATGGGACTGTCATACAACCTCAACCGGGTAATGAGACGATCTTTTCTTTCTTTACCGAGCAGGACAATTATTTTCCAACAGAGCAACAAGTGATGTTGAATTTCCAAGTCCATAGTCTGGATGAGATGATTAAACATCTTGAACACATTGGTGTACCTCTCGCAAAGAAACCACAAGATAGCGAATATGGAAAGTTTGTTTGGATCGAAGATCCTGATGGTCGACTGATCGAGCTTTGGGAGAAATAGCGATTTCGATTTTGCAATTCATGACACCACGGCAGCCGACTTAATCATTCGGCTGCCGTTTTCATTTTATTGGGTAATAATGTTTGTACCTCGTTAATAATCTGCAGAATACTCGATTTCACCAAGAACAGGAGGTGAGTCAGTCTCGTTAATGCTTCGAACACGGTTTCTAGCACGGATATCATGAGAGATTGGTAGGACTATAGTGCCGAATATCAAGTAAAGTGAGGGAACCCAGATGAATAAGGTTACAGTTGAGCAAAGCAATAGCGGCTTCTCGGAAACAGGACTACGAAGAATGCGCGAGGTATTGGAGCGGCATGTAGAATCCGGTAAGATTCCCGGGCTTGTCGCCTTAGTCAGCCGTAATGGCGAAACACACGCAGAAGCAATCGGCACGATGCGTCATGACGGCGGTGCTCCGATGCGCCGGGACACGATCTTCCGGATGGCGTCCACTTCCAAGCCGGTTACGATTGCGGCGGCGATGGTCCTGCTCGATGAATGCAAGCTGCGTTTGGATGACCTGGTAGAGACATGGCTGCCGGAACTCGCCGACCGGCAGGTACTCAAGCGAATCGACAGTCCGCTTGATGACACCGTACCGGCGCGGAGACCAATTACCGTACGTGACCTGCTTACCTCTACATTCGGGCTCGGCATGGATTTGACCTCGCTAGGAACGCCGATCATGGGCGCGATCATTGAGCGGGGACTCACGCCTGATTTACCGGTGCCGATGCCCGAGCCTGATGAGTGGATGCGTCGCCTTGGCGAGCTTCCGTTGATGCATCAGCCAGGTGATCGTTGGCAGTACCACATCAGCAACGATCTACTCGGCGTGCTCGTCGCCAGAGTCACCGGACAATCGTTTGAACAGTTCCTGCTCGACCGCTTATTCGCTCCCCTGGGTATGAAGGACACCGGGTTCTACTTGACGGGCGACAAAATCGACCGACTACCGCCCTTATACGCCCCCGACCCGCAGACCGGAACGTTCAACATTTGGGACGAAGCCAAAGGGGGACGCCACAGCCAGCCGCCGGCGTTCCAAGGCGGAGGCGGCGGACTAGTCTCCACCGTCGATGACTACCACGCCTATTACCAGATGCTGCTGAATGGCGGGATGCATGGGAGCGAACGGATCTTGTCCCGACCAGCGGTCGAGTTGATGACCACCAATCGCCTTACGCCTGAACAACAAGCGGTCAGAAACGCTATGGCCACCAATAACGTCCATATCTCATTCGGTCAAGGGCAGCACGGCGGCTGGGGCATGGGGATGGCAGTGCGTACTTACCGCGGCGACTACGCAGCTATCGGCCAGTTTGGCTGGGATGGCGGAAGCGGCGTTTCGACCTATGCGGATCCGAACAATAATCTCATCGGTATCCTGCTCACACAGGTCGGAATGACCACCCCGGATTCGGCACGGGTTATCCACGATTTCTGGACTACTGTCTATCAGGCACTTGAAGACTGAGAACGAGTAACAATGACATATCCTTCGGAAGGTCAAAATTGGGCTTGATCGGATGATTCATGACTAACGGTGACGGTTAAGTTAAGGGAAATAGGGGATTCTTCCATTTCCCCGGAACGAAGAGGTGAATGACGATGAATGCTTTTCTGATTATCGTTGGTGTCTCCGTGTTCTTCATTATCGCCATTATTCTAATCCGAGCGAGCCGATGGAAAACCGTTCTGACTGCACCGGGCAATCAGGCGGAGGAATTACAGAATAAACATGCCTATTTACTCGGAAGGGGCATCCGCTCCCGCTTCCGCGAGCAGGAAAGTACACCGGTATCAGGCATTGCCGCAGGATCGATGCAGACAACGGGCCGTTATTCAGCCATGAGTCTGCAGGTTCATAAGGACGATGTCCTGCAGGCTAAGGAAGCGCTTGAGGAATACACGCGCGAGGTTCATACTTCACATTCACCGATCTTATAAAATAGCAGGTACTACACTTTGAATGGCAAATTACAAAATGGCTGAGCCCCCGTTGGCTCAGCCATTTTGATTTCTTGTTATCTTTGCAATTTTGAATTACCTTCATCTGAATGGAGCAGTTTGCGATATTCCTTTGGTGTAACGCCATATAAGGAATGAAATTTCTTGTAGAAAAACGTTAAATTGTTATACCCGATTTCTTTGGCAATCTCCTCAATGGTTTGATCCGATAGCTTTAGCTGCGTCGCAGCATGGACAAACTTTTGTTCTTGGACTAACGAAGAAAAGGTCTTCCCGGTCACTTGTTTGATGATCCGGCCTAAATGCTCCGCCGAATACCGAAAATGCGCGGCTGTTTGTTCTAATGTCGTGATTAGATAGTGTTCATTGATATAGGCTAATAATTCGATGACAGAAATATTCGATCTTCTAACGCCTTTGTTCAAGAACAATTCGTAACTATCGCTTTCAAGAAGCCTGGTGAATAGGATCGTCAGATAAGCTTTAATGATTTCTTGGTTTGCATGTTTACTGCCGAAGGACTCGCACAATATGTTCTGGATCGTCTGTTTGACCTGCCAATGAGTAGAGGTATGGAATAATAGAAAGTTCTTTTCTCTGGAAGTGTCCGTAATAATTGAAGCGATTGTTTTACCGAGAATATTATCCCCAAGAATGTTGTAAATGAAGGGACTGTCAAAAAACTCATTCTTCGCCAAGAAGTTGATGAGGATATCATTTTCGCCCACTCGATCGATGGAATGCTCCACATTCTTATTGAGGATAATCAAATCCCCTTCTTTTAATTCAAACCGTTCTCCTTGAATTTCTTGATGGAAGGTACCGCTATAAATGTAGTTCATCTCAAATAGGTTATGCGTGTGCTTGACCATCTGGACAAACCGGGTATGTCTGGAGATGGCGAAGATTTCCCCCGTAACATGCAATCGAAGCACATCGCCATCTAGGGTGTAGTGGTAAGTGGACGGATGGGTGATACTCATTGACGGAGAAGGGGCCATGTTGTTTGGATCGGAGCGCTTTTCCTCTGCTAAGAGAGGGGAAAGAATCCGGTCTATAATCGTTTCATCGGAGAGCGTTTGATCTTTTAATTTCACTTCCAACTCCGTTAATTCAAATAATATACGGTTCAATTCCTCATAATTCATGAAACCGCCTCCACACTGGTAGTATATCAGTTTTGGTTAGTGAAAACGACGATTATAGATATTGGTGAACGGGCTCGCATGCGTTAAACTATCCGAAAAGACTGGTATATAAACCGAATGGGGGAACTAGCTTGATTATCCGGAGCATTTTCGATGAGGTTCTGATAGAAGGGGAACAGGTGATACGCATTCATACGGCATGGCAGCTGGAGAATGGCGCAATCCTGCTCTATGAATATTCGTCCAGAAACCAGCCGGCCAGCACGTTTACCATTCATGGCAGCTTGGATCACTATAATCGGATATGTAAACAAATTCACTGGGTGAAGTAAGAAGAATGCATGTGCTATATACGAAATAATGCACTATCGAATGTTTCCCTTATTTATGCTAGAATACAGGCAATTCTGTTAATCAGTGATAGGCTGACCATAGAAAATACTTCAAAGTCAGAGTGGTGTTATTTGATGGCAAGGGAGCAACTCCGAATTGGGACGATCGTCGGCGGCAGAGACGCCGTACGGGTGATACCGCAAATCGCGCAGCATGGTTTCGAATCTTATAGCCTTTCGTTCGGACAATCCACAAGCGGCATAGATCTTTACGAAACTGCAAAACAAATTGAGGAACTGGCCGCGAAGCACAGTTTCGTCATCTCTTCAGTAGGAGTTTACGGAAATCCACTGACAGGAGAAGGCGACAATGCGGATACGCTGGCCAGTTGGGAACGATTGATCGATCACGCTCATTTGTTTGGGACGGACATCGTTGCCGGCTTCACTGGGAGACTGACGGGTTTACCCATCGAAGCCTCGATTCCCAAATATACAGAGGTGTTCGGGGAGCTTTCTCGCAGAGCAGATGGCAAAGGTGTCCGGATTGCGTTTGAGAATTGCGCAATGGGCGGCACATGGACATCGGGAGATTGGAACATCGCCCATAATCCGACCGCCTGGGAGATGATGTTTAACGCCATTCCATCGGATAACATCGGCCTGCAATGGGAACCCGCTCATCAAATGGATTCATTAATCGACCCGATTCCGCAGCTGCGCAAATGGGTGGACAAAGTGTTTTCTGTACACGGAAAAGACGCTACGATCGCCTGGGATATCGTGAAGGAGTTCGGCATTCATGGGCCAAAGCGTTTCGTTTGGGACCGAACGCCCGGCTTCGGCGATACAAATTGGTCGGATATTATTACCATACTTATGCAGGCGAACTATAATGGAACGATCGATATCGAGGGTTGGCATGACCCGGTTTACAAGGACGAACTGGAGATGACCGGACAAGTCCATGCGTTGCATTACTTGAAACGCTGCCGAGGCGGAGCTTACATTCCGAACCCTATTATCTGACGGGTATAAAATATAAGTCCCAAGAAGTGGTGAAAGAAAATAATCTCCACCATTTGCGGGAAAATAACCGAAGGAGGGATCAGATCATGGAAATCAGAAGAATTGGATCACAACCTTCAGGCAAAGGATCCCCGGACTATTTTACGGGCACGGTTCGGATCGATCCGTTGATTGAAACGGCCGATCCTGCGCGCGTAGCTGCAGCCAGCGTTACGTTCGAGCCGGGAGCACGGACGGCCTGGCATACGCACCCATTGGGGCAAACGCTGATTGTTACGGCAGGACAAGGGCGGGTCCAACGATGGGGAGATCAAATCGAGGAAATTCGTCCCGGCGACGTGGTTTGGTTCCCGCCAGGGGAGAAACATTGGCACGGCGCTTCACCGACGACAGCGATGACCCATATCGCCATTCAAGAACGTCTGGATGGCAAGGCGGTTGAATGGCTGGAAAAAGTCAGTGACGAGCAATACGATTCCTAATAATAATGAAGAGCCCGAGAGTGTGATCACGGGCTCTTTTTTGTTCAAGATAAGGTCAATCAAACTTCAGACAGTGCAACAAAATTAACGCTTTCCGGTCCAAGTATATCGGAATTTAAGTTTTGTAATGCAGAAAAGACGGTTAATCCCGAGGTTGTTAAGCCTCTAGCCACAGTTACATGAATGTTGGTACACGTTATCACCCACCGAAGTTACTTTTACAATAAAATCTATGCAACTTGGATTACATCTGCTTGGACAAATTAGACTAAGACTTACCCCGTAATAATATACATCCATTATGTTATGCGGTTTAACAGGACGAGGGCTGGAAGGGTGAGAGCATGAGTTCCGACGCAAGTCCGAAACAGCTGTTTAGCAATCGGGTAGTACTGGTGATCTTGCTTTCCGGTTTGTTCCTGCAGATCGGCATTTGGGTGCGGAATTTCTCCATTTTACTTTATGTGTACGAGCAAACCAAAGATCCGTATGCGATCTCGTTGATCTCAGTAGCCGAATATTTACCGATTATCTTATTTTCGTTTATCGGTGGCATGTTCGCAGACAGATGGCGTCCGAAGCATACGATGGTTTGGTGCGATTTGCTAAGCGCGCTTTCGATTTTTGCCGTTCTGCTGACCCTTGTTGTCGGCAACTGGAAAGCGATCTTCTTCGTAACGTTTATGTCGTCGATTTTCTCCCAGTTCTCACAGCCTTCCGGTATGAAGCTATTCAAGCTGCACGTACCCGAAGAACTGATGCAGGCTGGGATGGCCATGTACGAGACGCTGTTCAATATGTTTATCATCTTAGGTCCAATGATCGGTACGTTCGTTTATGTGCGGTATGGTATCAATACCTCGCTGGCTGTTGCAGGAGCCGTATTCATCATATCGTCATTGGTTCTACTCAAATTGCCTTCTACTCACAGCGTTGTGAAAGAGGGACCAACCTCTATAAGGACGGATATCAAACAAGGTTTCAAATACGTGCTCGCGAATAAAACGCTATCGACGCTCGGCAGAGCCTATATTGCAGGCGGGTTCGCGATCGGGATCACCGAACCGCTTTGGATATTTCTAATCACCGAACAGCTTGGGCTTAAAGAGACGTATATGCAGTGGTTCTTGATTGTTGAAGGAGCAGCGCTGCTGATTGGCAGCGGGATTACGCTTAGTTTCGCGAAAAAGGTTTCACCGCAAGTGCTGTTTATTATCGGCAACGCGGGGGCTGCCGTTACCGTAGCTGTATTAGGCTTTTCCGAGTGGATATGGCTTTCGTTTCTGATGAAGTTTCTGCTTGGACTCTTATTGCCCTGCAATCATATCAGCACGATTACGATGACCATGCAGAACACGAAACAAGAATTCGTTGGCCGGGTAACCGGAATTTTGAACTTTATCTTTTGCGGGTCTATGATCGTCATGATGAGCTTGGCGGGCCTTGTGACAGAAATGACTTCTCTGTCTGTCGCTTTTTTAATGTCCGGGTGTTTATTTGTTATTGGCATCTTCATTATTCTTCCGATTTTGCGATTGCAGGCAAGCACGGAGTCGACGGCTTTGTCAACGGCGGAGAAGGAATGAATGCCGGAGTGAGAGATTCCATTTGTCTAACAAAGGGAATTGGATTAGAAACAGCGAAATAAGTTTCATGATCGATAAAAGGAAAAGTTTAACTTTATAGGAGGAAGGTTTTTATGGAGGATGTCGACAAAGGCCAGGTTACAATCCGAAATATTGCACCTATTTTTTATGTCCCGGATCGCAAGCTCGTACTTGACTATTACAAGCGGCTGGGTTTTTGGCGCGACTACGATATGGGTTTTGTTGAATGGAATAGAATTGGGTTCATTGTTCACGAGAGACGAATGATACCTGCGACTCCAAACAACTTTGATAATGAAGGGCTCGACGCTTTCGCTATGGTTTCAAATGTTGATGATTTGTTTGCAGCGTTCAAGTCAAAAGATGCAGTGTTCCTATACGAGCTGCGAACGAACGAATATAACATGAGAGAATTCGCCATTAAGGACCCGGCCGGATTCACGATCGGATTCGGTCAATA
The DNA here is from genome assembly GCF_059686995.1 of Paenibacillus rhizoryzae. Classification (NCBI taxonomy): domain Bacteria; kingdom Bacillati; phylum Bacillota; class Bacilli; order Caryophanales; family Paenibacillaceae; genus Paenibacillus; species Paenibacillus rhizoryzae. The sequence goes on from NZ_JCAALT010000001.1 coordinate 1,078,712, forward strand.
AACTCAACGGACACTGGTTACCATTAATAGCCGCCAAATGAAGTCTGCGTAAAGCGCAGGCTTTTTATTTTTCAATGGGCAGCATAGAAAATTCCTTACCAATAAAAATGTGCGCTCTGACTATCTCGATCAAGGTGACTCTTTCATAGAATACTATAAATGGAAGAGGTGAATTCGAATGGCAAAAGTCGGCGTTGTCATGCCGGTTTATTATCAGAATGAAGCTTATATCCGGATGGCGATCCAAACGATGCGTGATCAATCTTATCCAAACTTTACCTTCCTGATTGTCATCGATGGAGCGCCTGAGCTGCTGCCGCTAATTGAGGCGTGCACCACCGGCGATCCCCGGGTAAAGATCGTTTCCTATCCAATCAATCAAGGCGTAGCATTTGCGCTTAATTACGGATTTGAAATCTTAATGGACCAAGGTTACGATTACTTGACCTGGGTATCGACAGATAACATCTATTACCGGTCATTTTTGGGCACTTTAGTGAACGCAATGGATCAGGCGGAGCCCAATGTGGGCATCGTGTACAGCAGCTTCAATCAAATATTCGAAAACGGCGAGCCCGCGCATACGCCGGAGTTTCTTCACACGCTGCGCAGCTGGCAGAATCGTCCCAAGGAAGCACTGCTTGACGGCTGTATTATCGGACCTGCCTTTCTTCACCGTACGGAATATTGCCGTCTCGTGGATGGATATCGGTTTAGATATATTCAGGATTACGATTATTGGCTGCGCATGACCGATTACTGTGAGATCAAATACGTGCCTATCGAGCTGATGGAGTATCGGATCAACTCTCCGTTCAGCTTATCTACTCACATCGCAAACGATATCTCCAAGCACCGCTTATGCTGGAATGAGGTTCACAGGGCTCATTATGAAACGCGCCTGAGGCGAAGCATGCCGCTCCTGTTTAGCGCCTTGTTCATTGTGAAACCAGGAGAAGTGGCTCGTGCTCATACTGCGCTTGGAAACATCATTGACCAGTACGAAACCAATTTCGAATTGATCATTGTCAGCTTGACGACGCAAAAAGAAACCGAAGAGATCGTTGAACCGTTCCACGACCCTCGGGTGCGTATTTTGTATTATGTCAATCATTCGATCAACTACGCCTTGCATAAGGCACTTGCGAGAGCGAAGGCGGAATGGTGCATTATATTCGACAGTGAGCATGCGCCGGCGGATGTTACCTTCATTCGTACCATGAAAGAATCGAACCTCATGGATGCAGGGTCGACGTCATCAGTCTCCATATACAATAGGGAAATCACGACATCGCGAACGATTACGTATTTGTATCAGACCATGACCGTTCGCTCAAGCATGCAGGCGTTTATACAAGCTTCCTTATGAGCTGCCTTAAGCATGCGAATAACAACAAAAAAGAGCTGTTGCCAGCTCTTTTTTTGTTGTGCTTTTGGAACGAAGACTCTGGGCGTGCGTTTCGGCACTTTCGCCGATTATTGACCGCCCAATCGGATTTGGTTGATGGCTTGAGCCAAAATATCCATCGTTCGATTGGATTCCGCAAGTGTATTTGCCGTTCCGCCGACTTCGATTAATGCGCTGGAAGGGGAGTAGTTCTGATTGTACCATCCGTTTCCGACGCTTTTATCTTTGTAGTAGATTCCTCTGGACAAACCCGGGTACTTGGCCGTGATTAAGGCTTGAATTTTTTTGGCGAAAGCATCGTTCTGCCTCCAATTCGGATTCTCGAGCCCGATTACGAAATATAATTTGGCGTAGCCCGTGCCCCCAATGTTGACAGTCGTCTCGCTTCTCGGACTGGTATCGCGATGAATATCGAATAAGTATTTAATTTGCGGATGCAAAGCCAGTTGATTGGTAATTGACTTCTCCGAATAAACATATGATTTCGCATAATTGAACTGGCTTCCATAGATAGATGCGTAGTCGTATGAAGTATGATAAACCTCAGCGCCCAACGCTTGCAGGACGCCAGTCAGCCGCGCCCCTAACATAGCGACATTTGTAGTCGCATTGAATGCGAGATCGGGGTTCGATATGCCGGGTAATTCGGGGATCCACGATTCCCGATTATGCGATTGATAAATATAAATCGCCGACTTCGATGCCTGGTTTGCCGGCGTCTCCTTATCAAATCGAATGGCCAGCTTCGAAGGATCGCCGGTGTTTTGAATTTGGTAACTCATTTTCTGCTTGAAAGCCACGGCGACTTGAATGGTAGATGAATCCGAATCCTTCATTTGATATCGGATATTCGAAATATAAGGGTTACCTGGAGAAATGTTCGACACTTCACCCCATGCATTCTCGGCCGGCTCGCTTATAGGCCCGTTAAACGTAACACCCGGTAGATCAACGACCAGACGATCCGGGTCATTTGATGCGAAAATGCTAGGAGTGAAGCTGCCGCTCGTTCCTATCGTTAATAGATTGTTGTCCAATTGGATCGATTGGAGCGCAGGATATTGATCCGGAGGGATTACGGGCACACTCGGATCGGTCGCGGGGTCGCTGCCGGATACATCGCTGCTCGTTCTCCATAAAGAAACCGCGTAAGCGGTTGCGTCCCACTTCACGACAAGACCTAGGTTCTCGGCGACAAAACGAATCGGGAGCAATGTTACCCCATTAATGATGGTAGGCGGCTGCTCTAAACGTATCGTTTTTCCGCCTAGAATCGCATAGGTACCGTTAATCGGCAGTACGATTGTCGTCTTATCGTTGGAAAGTGTTGCGATTTGACTCTTCTTATTCCATGTAATGTTGACGCCCAAGCCTTCCGCAATGACGCGAATCGGCACCATCGTGGTTTGATGGACCAAACGCGGGGCAACGGCCGAGCTAAGCTTCTTCCCTTCAAGAAACAATTGAATCGTTGTTGGTGCCGCATAGGAAGCCGGAGGAGTTAATGAGAGTACGAACAATAGCGACAGCAATGCAATAATCGATCTTTTCATCTTCCACCTCTAATCTAGTTGTCAATTCTAGCAAAACAAAAAAACGAAAGCCTCTTAAAAATAAGAAACTTTCGCCAATTACTCAATGCTAAATTATTGGTAATTTTTTTCACGACATTTGAAACTCGTCCGAATTGAAATACGGCACATGTGTACAAACGGCTCGCCAGTGCCTGAATAGATTGTAATACCTGTAGAAAAGAGGTGACGATGGATGGCTGTAAAATCAAAGATGACCAGGAACAGCGCAAAGCAATGGATCGGCCAGCCGGTTTATATCGAATTAAAGGATGGACGCTCTTATATAGGGTGGGTCACAGATGCAAAGAATGGACAACTGACGTTGTCCGGCCAACGGAGTCCGCGGAAAACAAAGATGGCCGCTTCCAAACGCGTAGGTAAAGCAGCAGTTTCCAGTTTTATTCCCGGTATGCTGGGGTCAATGTTTGGCGGTGGTAAATTTCCCGGCTCCGGCGGTTTCGGTGTTGCTAATGCAGCTAATGGACTAGGTGGAGGATTAGGGAACTTTGGAGGATTTGGGAGCTTGGGGAGTTTAGGGAGTATCATGGGATCAATGGGAAAAGCATATCCGATGCTAAATATGGGCTTTGGGATGATCAAATCTATTATGCCGCTCTTTAAGATGTTTAACGTTTAATAAATGGCAGCCAAACGGGATTAAAAGCCGCGTATTACGCGGTTTTTTTTCTATGTGGTAAAATGGAGTTATCTCTAATACGGAGGGTCATTTTATGACAATTGGATCTCAGAAGGATATCGATGGTTTAAAGGAAATTGGGAAAATCGTTGCCATGACAATTAGTGAAATGAAAAGCCATGTCCGTGTGGGAATGACGACACAAGAACTAGATGAAATTGGCGGACAGTTTTTGAAAGAGCATGGAGCAATACCAGCACCAAAATCAACGTATAATTTCCCCGGCAACACATGTATCAGCATGAACCATGAAGTCGCCCATGGAATACCGGGTAATCGCAAGATTCAACCGGGCGATTTAATAAACATCGATGTTTCAGCCGAACTTGGAGGCTATTTTGCGGATACAGGGCACTCGTTTACAATCCCCCCTTACAACGCATCGTTAACTCGCCTCTGTCATTACACGCACGATACGATGATGAAGGTGATCTCTTCACTGAAGCATGGAGTCAAACTGAATGAAATAGGCAGGATCATCCAAGTGGAGGCTGAAAAAGGCGGCTATCATGTCATTAAGAATCTGTGCAGTCACGGTATTGGCAAATCCCTGCACGAGAATCCTAAAGAGATCCTTCCCTTTTACAACAAGCATGATAAACGCGTGTTGAAAGAAGGCATGGTCATTACCGTCGAACCTTTTTTATCTACCGGTGCCGAATATACCGTCGAACAGCGAGACGGATGGACGTTATGTGTGCCAGACAATAGTTTTGTGGCACAACATGAGCACACAATCATTATTACAAAGCATCAGCCTATCATCTTGACTGTAGCATAGACCGGAGGATTATATGTCTTGGAGCAAATTGAAGCAACAACTGGAGAGTTTTCTCAGTCCTGCATTAATGGGTAGGGTCGAATACCGCGCAACCAGCTATCGTTATTTACCCGATAAAGCAGGGCATTGTTATATTACGGTAGATAAAAAGAACGTACTTAATATGAGTGATGGCACTTCGATAATCAAATGGTACCAGACGGATCTGGAAATTAAGAATGATTCTGAAATGCAAATTCCGATTTCTAATGAAGAAATTGAAGCGATCAGAAATGAAGCCAAAGGAGTAATTCCGGAGGATCGCCTAAAAGTAATCGCAAGAGGCAGAAAAATATCGGAACTTGCAAAAGAGCTTCTGTCGGCACAGGCAGCATTAAGTAAATCAAACTTTACGGTAGAAGCTAATAAGTTTCTAGCCCGTCCTATAGAAGAGAGCTTAGAGAGCAAGGACATCCTATTAAATATTCTAGCCTTAGTGGACAGACGGGTTGGCAAGAAGCGAATTTTAAACATGAGCGAGAAGATAAAGCTAAAGCATCCCAGTGTGCAATATTTTTATGAACTACGGCTTCGTACATGATAAAGGCGAAGGGCAACGTACTAAAGTGACATAAGGGAGTCACTCTAATGATTAGAGCTTTATCCATATTTGTTGTGGCAGCGCTGGATTCAATTGTGATAAGAGGTAATAATAGCCAAGTGGAAGCATCTATGCGTATTTCAACGATTGAGTAAAGGGGAAGTTGCAGATGTCGAATTTTATCGCAGATATTAAAATTCCCGATAGTAAGCTAGCTCTTGAAGCAGCTGAATTACTGCGCGAGCATGGCGACGATTTGTTGTGGAACCATTCCAACCGGGTGTATCTGTTTGCAGCTATGAATGGCAATCAGAAGCAAATCAAATACGATCCCGAATTGCTATATATCAGTTCACTCTTTCATGATATTGGCCTTACCCCCGCATTCCGCAGCGATGATAAACGCTTTGAGGTCGATGGAGCGAATGCTGCCCGCGATTTCCTTAAAAGTCGCGGTCTTCCGGAGGAATACATTCGATTAGTGTGGGATGCAGTAGCCCTTCATACTACGATAGGAATCGTGGAATATAAGGAAGCGGAAGTGGCCCTTATGAATTTTGGCGTCGGGTATGATGTGGTGGGGAAGAACTTCGATCTCATCTCAGCAGAAGCGCGTCGGCAAATCGTCGAGGCTTTTCCCCGGAACAGCTTCAAACATAAGATATTACATACCTTTTTGGAGGGCTTCAAACACAAACCGGAAACGACATACGGCACCATTAACGCCGACGTGTGCGAGCTGCTTCTTCCGGGGTATAAAAGGCCTAATTTTTGCCATAGCGTTCTTCATTCCAGGTGGGATGAGTAGTCCTGGCAAGTCCGCGAAGTCGCGGACTTTTTTCGTTTAACGGCATTTAAGAAACATTTTATCTTTACCCCCACTTCGTCTTAACAAGTTTGCCTTATCCTTTAGTGAACGATAAGGAGGAGGAAGGGCAATGGAAAATAAGACAGGGAACGATATGATCATCCACGGTCTGTTTGTTTTATATATGTACGCTTTATTCAAAATTATTTTGTTTAAGTTCGGCCCAATCGATTTCACATTTCTATGGTCTCAACTTAAAGAGAGTATGACTAGCCCTGCTTATGTAGTTAGTCGTTTGCATAGCGGGAATCTCATTCCCTTTAAGGAAATAACCAGTGCTATTCATGTCCAATCGAGCCACAACCTGATTAATTTATTTGGGAATATCGCGATCTTCATTCCGTTCGGTTATTTTCTCGGCTTGATGTCCCGGAACAAAGGTATATCTATTTCCAGCGCTTTCATTCGATCCTTCGGTTTAAGTTTATGTCTGGAAAGCGCGCAAATCCTGTTCGATATTGGCCGTTTCGATGTTGACGATCTCATTCTAAATTCAAGCGGCGGCTTAATTGGCTATATAGCTTTGCTGATCTACGTACGGTTAAAGGGAACGACATCGAAATCGTTCTTGGCTAATGTACCCGAGTAACACTTCCGCTTCGCTTACAATATGATGAGTCTAGAAATCTAAAGAGGTGAGCCGATGGGAGTCGTAAAAGCCAGATCACAGGACATTGATATGCTCGCAAGGTTGCTTCGAGCTGAAGCTGAGACCGAAGGCGAGATGGGCATGCTCCTTGTTGGAAATGTTGGCATTAACCGAATAAGAGCGAATTGCTCAGATTTTAAAGAACTCCGGACTATTCCCCAAATGATTAATCAGCCGCATGCGTTCGAAGCGTTGCAGCATGGTTTGTACTATCAAGGCGCAAGAGAGCGGGAACGCCGACTCGCGCAACGGGCTGTGAATGGGGAGCGGAATTGGCCGGCTAAATTCTCGCTATGGTATTTCCGTCCAGGGTCGTTCGATAATCCGGGGCCATGTCCGGCAACTTGGTATAATCAGCCGTTTGCAGGACGATGGAAGAAGCACTGTTTCTATGAACCGACAGGGCAAGAATGTGAAAATATATACAATACGTTTTAACTCATAGTAACATGCCATTAACGAATAAAGGGCTCCCTCACGGGAGTCCTTTTAATTAATAAAAGTCAGTTTCGGTATCGGCGATAATTCGCTATCCAAGATCACGGTATTTACATCGTTATGAAAGTATTGAAGCGTAGACAACACGGCATTGGAATATTGAATCCCGATTTGAATCTCGAACCGTTCCGGAACGCGAAAAGTCCGCGTAGCCGAAACAAACGGCTCCAACGTCAAAATTTCGCCCATGAAAGGGGCCTTCAGTCCGTTATCCATGATGCTGAAGCCATAATATTGGATACGAGCGACTTGAGCGGGGTCATTATTTAGAAATTCGATCGTCACATCATTGTTCGAATTGTTCGTTAACACGCCGGTTGAGCGTATTTTCTCAAGGCTCGGTTGGTCTGGTTTCATGGCGAGGGCTCCCCCATTACCATCAATAGCAATATAGCCCATATCGGTGAAGGATGCAGTTTCGACGATGTTAATCCGGTTTACGCCATTGATGGAGTAATAGATGCGGGAACCGTCCGGTGTGACAACTAGATAGGGTATGATTGCCGGATCACCTGGATTCGTTGCGAGAAGCGTGTTCGTCGCGAGACTGAAGGAGGAGAGTCCGCGTTCGTAGGGATAGTGGGAGGCATATAATCGCGTTCCATCCGGTGAGAAAATAAACCGTGTTCCCGCTTTGAAAAGAGGAGCAACGAAAGTGTTCGTGAGCAAGTTGAAGACAAGTGTAAACACTCCTGCTCCCACATAGAAATAATTGGAACGAATCTCAATGTCACCGAGGGTTGAGGCATATAAAATCAAGGAAATAGGAGTGAATGTTAAGGCATCTAAAATGGCGATCGCACCGCCGGAACGATAAAGCGTAACGTAAATACGTGTTCCGTCAGGCGAATAGGTAAGCGATATGGGGTTGCCATCAAAAGTTATGGGTGTCAAGACGGAGTTGGTCTTGGTATCAATGACGTCAATGAACATTGTAGATAAATAAATGACCAAGAGCTTTGAACCATCCGGAGAAAGGAATAATTTCTTCGCATCAGGACTCGGAAGATTAATTATTGTTACCACACCAAGCGTAAGTGTATCAACGACAAGCAAGGATTGGGCATCATTATCGATGATGTAAGCCCGCGTACCATATAAATTCAAGACGAAATCGCGCAAATCGCTGCCGGTTGGCAAGAGGCCGAGAATGGTGTTGGCAGTTGTATCGACTTTGGAAAATACGCCTAACGGGCCAGGACTAATCGCGTAGAGTATGCTTGCGTCTGCGTTGAATTTAAGAACAAATCCACCGGCCGGAACGGTGGCTATTACCTGATTTGAATCGGTGTCGATTGCGTTAATAGCGTTATCTCCTGCTTGTGTATATAACGTTGGCAATATTGCAGTCCCCCTATTTTTTATTCTAAGTTAGCGTATTCTTGCGTGCGATCGATCGTTTGGACAATCTAGAAATTAACATAAATTTACATAAGCCAAGATCTATTTCCAAGTAAGTGCACGAAAGGAATCTTGGCAGAATAAGATTGTTTTATGAGAATGCAACGTGTGATGTCAGCCTAAATAGAGGATGTGATGGAGTGGAGCAGCGTTTGACCCTGCATGTCAGCCGCCGCATGCAGTTGCGTTCCCGTCAATTCCGGCGTTTTATGATTAAGCTCGGCTGCAAAAAAAGCCAAACGTTACATTTTACGCTAGTCCACGATACGATGGCACGCAAACCGGCTCAGCCCACTTCGCAGAGCAAGACGAGGGCGATGACGCTGCATAAGCCGATGAAGCAGATCGAACGCCAGCTGCCCCGGATTACGCTCTTGACTCGAACTAAGCGGCTTATTCGGCTGCTCCGCAAAAACGTCGAAGGATATGCGGTGTTCATGACCGTCAATTACCGGGAGAAGGCCAGAGGCGACTTCCAGGGGGTTCGCGCTCACTTCATAGACGTCGACCTTAACAAGATCTCCGAGCTGCTGCAAACGAGAGAAGAGGCGGAGCGTCGCAAGCTGGAGCTGCAATCGGATCCGGTGGAACGGATCGAATCCATCAGTGTGACACCGACCAAGCAAGGACTTTACCTGCTGCTCGCCCAACGAGGCAAGCGAAGAGTGTGGCAGCTCAAACGGAAGTTTCTTATTAGACACCGGAAGCTCATTCGCGGCTCAATGGTCGTCGAAACCAAAAACGGCTTCCACATTTACTGGGCGATCCGAAAAGGATCGATCGGCTGGTTCGTTCCCATTCAGCGATCACTCGTCCGTAAGTTCAACTCCGACCCCAAAATCACGGACCTCGCCCGCGTCATGCGCGTTCCCGGCTTCTACCATCGAAAGAACCCCTCAAGCCCTTACCTCGTGCGCGTAAAGCGTTGGGGGAGGAAGAAACCTTTTACGCAGGCCGAGCTTATCCGCAGATTAGCATTATCCTTACATCCCTAGGCGGGACGATTATTCGTCCCGCCTCTTTATTTGCGATTTTGATGCTCAACGAGTAGATAATTAAACACGATTTCAGCTTGTCCCAAGCTTGATAAATGAGGAGAATTAAACGCATGGGAGTTGCGAATTATAAGCCATGAGAGCGAAGGCTGGCGATCGATGAACGAAGATCGTTCTGATAACTTCCATAACGATGAAAGAAGGTTATACGTATGACACAGCGGGTGAATTATATGCAGCAATCGCCGGAATTTTTCAAAAGGCTCATTGCGCTTAGCGGTGCTGAGAAGGATAGCTCGATTGAAAGGAGCACCCTCGATCTGGTTCACCTCCGAGCATCGCAAATGAATGGCTGCGGATTCTGCGTGGATATGCATTCCAAGGAAGCCAAGATCCACGGCGAAAGAGAGCTTCGTCTGTATCACCTTGCAATTTGGCGGGAATCGCCGCTGTTTAGTCCGCGTGAACGCGCAGCGCTGGCTTGGACCGAGGTGCTGACCAAGATTCCGGAACACGGCGTGGCCGATGAGGCGTATGACCAAGTTCGCGAACATTTATCGGAGAAAGAAATATCGGACCTGACCTTCTCCATTACGGCCATAAATGCTTGGAATCGCATAAGCATCGGCTTCAAAAGCGTGCCGGGTTCAGCCGATGAAGCATACGGATTGACGAAAGCGGGTTTGAGCTAACTATTCACCCAATGCCGAGTATTTTCTTTAACTTCTATTAACAAAGAACCCTACTCAGGGTTCTTTGTTTGTCTTAGAATGCCCAGTATGGGTCATTTCAAGGATGAGCATCCCCATATATGGTGACTTTCTCCTGCTATCGACATGTCACACATTGCCGTCGTTAATCGTCTTATTTGTATCAATAGCAAAGGGGGGACAACAATGAATGCGTGCAGAGCATGCTTGTTTCCTTGCTGTTCATTCTTTCGTTCGTTGGCTTTACATGCATTCGAATAGGGTAGTTAACAACTGATGACAAACATGGATTTCTCTAGGTTAATATGTGAAGTTTTTCACATGGAAGGTTCAGGAAAACGATCAAGATTCAAGGAGGAGATTTGAAATGTTGGAAACGATCATTCAAGAACGAAACAAGACCGATTTGCCTGCCGAACGGTCCGACATACTGGATAAATTGTTAAAGCCGGAAGTCGAAGAAGCTTTGGAGCAGCTGGTTCTTCACTTGCCGAAGCTCGTCGAGATGACGACGCTGCTGACGAAGACATACGATTTGGCGGCGAAAGTAGCGGGAGACCGCGTGCTCATTCACGACACTGTGGGCGCCGTCAAGGAAGTCGTGAAACCTATCGAAGAAAAAGCAAAGCATTACGCATCGGCCGCTATCGAAGCCAGCGATCGAATGGAACAAGACGCGTCTACGATCGGTTTGTTCGGAATGCTTAGACTGCTCAAAGATCCAGAGCTTCAACGGATGCTGCGCTTCAGTAAAGCGTACTTGGATGTTCTGGGCGAAAGAAGAAATAATAAATAGGGGGATGGGAACATGAGCAAGAAAATTGTAATTTTAGGCGCGGGCTACGGCGGCCTTCTCAGCGCGCTTTCCGCTCGCGGGCATTTTTCGGCGGAGGAAGCAACGATTACGGTCATTAACCGGTATGAAACGCACCAAATCATTACGGAGCTTCATCGTCTGGCGGTAGGCAACCTCGCAGAGAAAGCCGTCTCTTTGCCGCTCGTAAATCTATTCAAAGGGAAAAGTATCGACCTGAAGATCGGCACCGTGTCCGCGATCGATCCAGAAGGCCGCAAAGTCGTCCTGGAGAACGGCACATCCTATGCTTACGACGCGCTGGTGCTTGCTCTGGGCAGTGAAACGAACTATTTCGGCATTCCGGGACTGCAGGAAAATAGCTTCACGCTGAAATCCGTCGAAGACGCGAACCGGATTTTCGGTCACGTCAATGAAAAGATCGCCGCTTATGCGAAATCGAAAAACAAAGCAGATGCGACTTTCGTTATCGGCGGCGGCGGCTTGACAGGCGTCGAGCTCGTTGGCGAACTGGCAGATGAGCTCCCGCGCATTTGCCGCAAGTATGGCGTCGACTTCACAGACGTATCCTTGTACGTTGTTGAAGGAAGATCGACCGTTCTCTCGACCTTCTCAGCGGACCTGATCGAGCGCGCGGTAACGAGTCTCGAAGCTCGCGGCGTTCAATTCATAACAGGGATTACGATCACGGAAGTGAATGGTTCGACGGTCAGCTTGAGTGACGGCCGGGCTATCGAAACGAGCACGCTCCTTTGGACGGGCGGCGTGCAAGGCAGCTCTCTTGTGGCAAATTGCGGAATCGAGGTTAACCGCGGCCGTGCGACGGTCAACGAATTCCTGCAATCTGTCTCGCACCCGGACGTATTCCTTGCCGGAGACTGCGCCGTCGTCTTCGGGCCGGACGGGCAACCGTACCCGCCAACTGCGCAGCTGGCTTGGCAAATGGGCGAGCTTGTCGGCGACAATTTGCACGCATACTTTAATGGCGCCAAGATGGAGGCGTTCGAGCCGATCAACTCCGGTTCGCTTGCCAGCTTGGGGCGAAAGGACGGTATCGGCTGGATCGGCGAAAGCGGCATCGAACTGAAGGGCTTGCCGGCAACCTTGATGAAAAAAGCAAGCGACGTGCGCTATTTAACGCATATTAACGGATTGTCCTTGCTGGCTTACTAAGCAGCCCGGTTATTTGATAAAGGATGATAAAACTTCTTGTAAAGTGAGGCACAGCAGTCATGTCCCAACGTGTTAATTTCGCTCAGCGATCACCCAATCTCTTCAAAAAGTTCTTGGCTTTCACATATGCCTTGGCTGAAAGCACAATGGATGAGAAATTAATCGATCTCGTTTCGATAAGGACTTCACAACTTAATGGGTGCGATTTTTGCCTGGATTTGCACGTTAAACAAGCTGCGATCCATGGTGAAAGCGAGCTGCGCATGAATGACATTTCAACATGGCGGGAATCGACTTTATTTACTCCGCGGGAACGCGCCGCTCTGACATGGACCGATATCCTAACCCATTTACCTGAACAAGGCGTGCCCGACGAAGTATATGAGCGCGTTCGGGAACAATTTTCCGAAGAAGAAATCTCGGACTTGAGCTTCTTGATCGTTTCTATCAACGGATGGGATCGCATTAACGTCGCCTTTAATACTCAAACAGGACGCCTGACGCGGGTTTCCAAATAACTGATCACGAATAATAACGGGATATAAGCAAAGATGAAGTACAAACCGATTTCATTTATGATTTTTCCGAATGCGTCAATCTTAGTACGTTCATTGAACATAAGCGAACCGATGAACAAAGCTGCCAGTATGGAAGGCAAGGACAGGCGAGGATTACACGCCGCAACTCTTTTCATAATTCGGGTACAGCACCATAGCGGGATGCAAACGGTCGGAATGATGATTAAAAGCCAGATGAAGATATAGAGATACTCGAACCTGGCAAAGAAGGATAGCTCAATGATTTTCGACATCGCCAAAGTGGGCCATTGCGTTAGTTTAAGCAAACCCTGACTACAATACATGAGGGTTACGGCAGTGATTAACGTATATTTGAAGGTCGTGAACAACAAAGCGTAATGAGCCCATTTTGCGTTATTTTCCGCTTTTTTCAAGAAAGGGAAGTAGATCAGCATCGCTTCAAATCCGAAGAAAATGAAGCCGGAGGATGTAGACCCTCGTAGCAAATCAACCATAGAATGATTGATTAATGGCATTAAATAATGAAAACTGCCTTCTCGGATCGGGAAGTAGAGCAGAATGAGCATCGGAATCACAGCCACGTAGAAAAAGCTGAACCCCGCTATAACTCGGAATCCGCCGGATATGACATAATAGATCAAGCTAATGAAGAGGGCGGCCATCGCCCATGTTCGAAAGGTTGGAAATACCCACACTTGAATGACTTCAATGTAAGCTCTGAAGTAATAGAGCGCCATGATAAAGTAATATGCGACTAATAACAGCGAAAGGGTATTGCCTATGATTTTACCGAAAATCCTTCGATGCAGGTCGATGACGTCTTTGGCGGGATTGCCGAGCATGTTATATATCATCCAAATGATGAGATGCAAGCTCAAACCCATCAGTATAATCGATATCCACGCGTCTTGCTCGGCATAAGCGGCAGCAAGACTTTGAAAATTGAAAATGTTAGAGGCCGCTTGGCAAGCGCCGATTAAGAAAAATACAAAGTACCCGGAAATCGCATAATTATCCTTGACCTGATTCAGCACTACTGTCCAACCCCTGTATGTAATATATCGATCTTCGTTTTCACCGCGAAATTCAGCCTCGGATAGATATCTTCATAAAACGCCTTCTCGCTAAACGCTCTATGCTGCCACCTGTATTGCTCTCCGAATCCGATCGGATCGACGTTGTTCTTTTGTAATCGGAGCAGCATCACTGTCACTTCCGATGATAATCGGTCTTCGATTTGCTTCTTAATCTGTTGCATATCGTCTTGATTCCGAATGTCATACGTTTTCGGATGTTCTCTAAGTGCAATGGATAATTGAAGGGAGATCGCTGCCTTGCCGTTTTGCAAGGCACCTATTTTGCTTTTTCCGTGAAGGATGACAAAGGAATACATCTCTTTCTGACGAGACTCGAAATTATATTCGCCCGTGGCCTTCTTGTCATTGAGCAGCTTTAGGAATAGACCTTCTTCGTTGTTTAACCAAAGTTTCAATTTGTCTCCTTTAAAGACGACCAGCCCATCCATTTGCAATAAACCGTGATCTAGCTTGATTACAGGTAAATAAATATCCTGGCCTTCTCCGTAATATTGATTAAGAAAGGAATGATAGTTCGTCTTCGGCGTGTTCCCATGTTTCATGTTTTGTTCTATAAGCTCCGTCAAGAAATAAGGCGTTTTTTTTGAAGCTTCGTTTATGATCGTGCTTGCTTGCTGCTTTGTCATGACAAGAGTGGAGTTGCTGCTTTTCATGAATTCCCGATTGATAATGTCGGCAAGTTCGGAGATTTCATCTCGAGCGAAAGCTTCGCTAATAATCATGGTGCGTACTTGACCTAATTTGTTCGGTTGGGAAGTCTTGGTCATAAGATCCGTAATCGTTCCGAACATATTTTTCGACTCCGCGATGATCGGGGATCTGTTCTGGTCCTTGGAAGCTTCGATATAGGACGGATAGGAAGCGCTCAGTTTCATCGTCTCTTTGTCGATATCTACCCCTAGGCTTTGGATGATATTAATCCGGTCTACGATTTGTTCTTGCGCGCAGCCTGTTAATAACGAACAAAGGCAACAACAGAAAAGAAGTCCCGTATGCCATTTCATATTTGATCCTCCTCTGGGCGGAATGCTATTCATTCATGAAGTCGTCGCCGATATCTTTCTTTTTAGAGGCGGTAAACCTTTTTGATGAGACCGGACGCGTAGCAGGAAATCGATTCGATAGAAACGGGAAGGAAGAGCGAATAACGCTGTCCTTGAAACTGTTAGGGCGAAAAGGGAAAATAGGCACGAGATACGGCATACCGAGCGATTTCAGGCGCAGCAAGTGAGCGATAATAAACATTAACCCGATCATAATGCCTAAGCCGCCGCATAATGCCGCAAAGACAATCAACGGAAACCGCAAAAAGCGTATCGTATTCGAGATTTTAAAGATCGGCGTGGTAAAGGAAGCCAAAGCCGATAAAGAAACGATGATGAGCAAAATATTACTTGTTAAACCGGCTTGAACCGCGGCTTGTCCAAGTATGATGCCTCCAACGACGCCAAGTGTTTGACTGACCTTCGTAGGCAATCTGGACCCCGCTTCGCGCAGCAGCTCGATCGTTATTTCCAAGAACAGCACTTCCAGCAGCGGAGGAAAAGGAACGTTCGTGCGGGATTCGATAATCGGACCTAACAGATCTCTGGGAATGACGGTGTAATGAAAGGTTAGGATCGCGACATATAGAGAGGTAGCCAGAATAGAAAACACGATTCCGAAATAACGGATGAGCCGAAAGAACGAACCCATTATCCATGGCAAATAATAATCCTCGGGAGAAATGATATAGCTAAATAAGCAGGATGGGCCGGTTATGACAATCGGAGAACCGTCGCACAGAAGGGCGATTTCTCCGTTAATCAACGAATACATGATTCTGTCCAGCCGTTCGCTGGACATAAATAACGGGAAGGGAGAATTCGAATTGTCGGTAATAAGCTGTTCAAGAAGGGACGTCTCGAACAACACGTCATAATCCAGATCCTTAAGCCGCTGCCTTGCCGTATTTACATACTGAGGATTGGTGATGCCGTCCAAATAAACGATTACGATTCTCGTACTTGAAAGAGAACCGACGGTGTGTTCCTCGAAAATGAGTTTCTCGGATAAAATCCCTCTCCGGAGCAACGACAAGTTGGTATCGATATTTTCGACAAAACCGACCTTAGGACCGATGACGCTGTATTCATTCTCGGTATCGTTATTATCGCGATGGCCTCGTTTCAAATCCGCAACGTCTACGATAAGACCCTCATCCAGAGCCGGATCCAGCTGCAGGAAAATGGAACCGCGAGCCAAACTGCGCAAAATATCCTGCAAGTTTGAAGAAGCTTGGATTCCTCCTATCGGAATTAAAGCTTTTAAATCATCCAAGCCGTTCAATTCGCAATTGGAAACTTGAATATAGGAGAGCACATCGTGGTGAAATTGTTCCTGATTGATCAGCGTTTTATAATACGAGAAATAAATGCATGTATCGTTTAACTTTAAGGTTGTTTGCAGAAAGTCGTCGGATTTTATACGCTCTTTCAAAGCTTTATGTAAATCCGGAAGCATACAGCATTCCACCTATCCAAGAAAAATAACTCATATTATTATGCTGTTCCGGGTAGTGGGTTATACCCTAAACTGTAATTGATCCGCGACAGATAGCGATTCCCGCTTCGTGTTAAGGCCATGGATTGATAGACATGAACGCTCGCACCTGCTCGTACACTATAATAGTGAGCTTGTTCGAAGACAAATTGTCGCGGAGGGATAACGATGAGAATAATGTCCGGCGGGTTCGAAGCCGTCTATCATGGCCGCATACTCGCCTACGATATGAATCCGATTGAAATCGTGCTGTCGGAAGAGAACGATCCGCTCACATTCGTGTTCTGCATTGAACATGAATCGGAACGGAATGACTTCATGACGGATATCCGGTTGGTCCGTTACAACGAAGTCCGAATCGCCTGTGTCAATTTTCCGCGGGGCAAGCCGATCGGAAATGAAGATATGATCCAGCTCGGCGTGTTGAACAACCGCAAACTATCGTTGCGTTACGAAGTGACCATTAATTACGATGCGACGTCCTGGGCACTGTCCTTTACGTTCTACTCGGGCGAGGGGGTCGGGCCGACATGAACAAAATCGAAATTCAGGATCCGCGGGTAGCCAGTAAGATCATAGCGGCGAACGCTGAGAATAATAAGCGAAAAGCGGAGCTCGGCTTCCTCGGCAAATTCTTCGGTTCGGGCGAGAATGTGCGCCTGTATATTGTAGGCACGATCACGCTAGGTGTTCTTCTCATCGCGCTGGTATATACGCTGATCCCCGACCAATTTCGTTCGCCCGATTTCGGCTTGAAGGAAATGTGGACGCTCGTGGTGCTTCCGGTCGAATCGACGATTATCGGTTATTTGATCGGATCGAAGTCGAAGGAAAACGGAAGTTAGTCACAGCGCCCAGTAATCTGGTACTATTGCAATAGAGTCAGTAGTTTACAAGATTTGCAAATTGGAATCGGACGGTGATGAAGTGTGAAGCAAAACATGCGGATTGCCTTAGGCCAAACGCAAGAACTGACACATGAAACCATGACTTTTGCCAAGCAATTAGGCGTAACGAGTGTTCAACTAAACACCCCAAAATTACCCGGAGAATATTGTTGGGCGTACGAAGATTTATCTGCGTTAAAGCAAACTTGCGACGACAATGGATTGTTCTTGGAATCCATTGAAAATGTCCCTATTCGCTTCTACGATAAAATTATGCTCGGATTGCCAGGCAGGGACGAGCAAATCGAGAACTATTGCACCATCATCCGTCATCTAGGGCGTGTTGGGATTCCGATACTCGGTCACCACTTCATGCCGAATTTTGTTTGGAGGACCTCCTCAGAGCCGGGCCGCGGGGGTGCAATGTGCACGGCATTTGATCTTGATGTTGCGGCGAGCGGCATTAACCAGGTGAAGTATGCTTCAAACCGGGAAGTAAGAATACCTGATGAAGCGGTTATGTGGGACAACTATGCTTATTTCTTAAATGCTGTGATTCCCGTAGCGGAACAATCAGGTGTGCGGCTTGCGCTCCATCCCGACGACCCGCCGGTTGCAATGCTTGACGGAACAGCTAGAATTTTCTATAAAGTGGAGAATTTCAAGAAAGCAGCGGCTTTAGCCAATAGCGATGCATGGGGATTGAATTTGTGCCTTGGCTGCTGTTCGGAGATGGTCTACGGAGCAGCAAATGTCATGGAAATGATTCGCTATTTCGGGCCGATAAATAAAATTTGTTATGTGCATTTTCGGGATGTTCAAGGAACGATGCCGAAGTTTCAAGAGTGCTTCCTGGGTGAAGGAAACTATCATCCCGCAGAAGTATTGCGGGAGCTGAAGCAATCGGGATTTACTGGTTTCTTAATGGACGATCACGTGCCAAGCGTCATTAATGATTCGGCATGGGGCCATCGCGCGCGTGCTCATGCCGTTGGATATATGCAGGGTCTATTGAATGCGCTCGAGCTCCTGGAAATATGAAGAATCAGCATCATTAAATGATCTATAGACTAAAGCTGCCACGGGATATCCGGGCAGCTTTTGTTTATTTACAGTCTTACTAAGGACATTGTAAATTTACATTTTACACAAAACCACCGAAATTAAGATATATTTCGGTGGTTTTTCATTTTAATGGCTATTTTTAGCGCCAGATTTACAATTCCTTTGGCCTGGTTTAACGCAGTAGAAACATCTACTCCTTAATCTATAGATATGGGAACGATCCCATGTGGGAACGGTCTCACAGCAGTGAAAGGGAGTGCATCGTGGATAATCCGACCATCAAAGAAATCGCCCGGCGCGCTGGAGTGTCCAAATCTACCGTTTCGAGGATTATTTCCGGAAATGGATATTCCAGTCCGGAAGCGCGCGATAAGGTGCTTGGGCTGATCGAGGAATTGCAATACAAACCAAATGCGGTTGCAAGGGCGATGGTATCGCAAAGGACGCATAACATCGGGTTGCTCTTGTATAGACGAGATCATCCGATTGCCTCACATCCCTTCTACGGGAAAATCATCGATGCCGTCCTGATGGAATCGGCACGGCTGAACTATTCGATATTCGTTACAACGGATCACGATATGTCGTATCGGTCAGCCGACTTCATGATCGAGAAACGAGTGGATGGCCTCATTCTGATCAGTCGGCTGCAGCAGAACGTCATCGATCATATTACAAACTTCGGCATCCCATTTGTCATGGTGAACGGTTCGACGGACGTCGATGGCGTCATCCATATCGTGAACCAGGATGAAGAAGGAGGCAGGATGGTCGCCGAACATTTGACGCAAACCGGGCATGAACGAGTATTCGTCATCGCTGGTCCGCAAAGCCATCGAAGTCACCATTTACGTTTGAAGGGGTTTATGACTTCAATCAGGCAGGCCGATATGCAAGATTCTGATGCGGTGATTCAATCCGCGGCGACTTCGACTTTTGGAGAAGGATACGAAATCATGAGCCGTCAATGGGGTCTATTTCGGGAGGGCGGATACACGGCGCTCTTCGCCACAAATGACATGCTCGCGATGGGTGCGATGAAATTTCTGCTGGATCAGTCGGTTCGTATTCCCGAGCAAGTCTCGGTAGTTGGATTCGATGACGTGGATTTCGCGGCTATGTTCTCGCCATCCTTGACAACGGTCAAGGTAGATACCGGGGAGATGGGCACGCAGTCCGTTCGGCTCTTAGACCAACTGATCCGTCAGGAACAAAACATTGAGCATCCCAAGCAGCTGCTCCCTCGGCTGATTATCAGACAGTCAACCCAATCACTATAGATCCAAATCGAAAGGAGCGATAACCCTTCATGCGCTGGTATTTCAAAGCACTTGGAACAAGGAAAATTATTGAATTTATCGTGCTTGTCATCTTCGTCATCTTCTTTCTGGGACCGCTGCTAAACTTGGCTATTCTGGCCTTTACCGGAAAATGGAACTACCCGGACGTAATGCCGCATCAATGGTCCATGAAATGGTGGTCCTTCGTCTTCAAACAGGAGGATATCCCGCAATCCATCGGCTTATCTTTCATGATTGCCTCTATTGTAACAGGACTGTCCATCGTGCTGTGCATCCCGGCGGCTTATGCGTTCGCACGCATTCGATTCCCATTCAGTCGTTTCTTCTTATTCTCGTTCCTCCTGACCCATGCCTTTCCGAAGATGGGGCTGTATGTCTCGATCGCGGTATTATTCTACAAGCTCGGCTTGATGAATACGCTGCTCGGTGTTGTCCTGATCCATATGATCAACGTGCTTATGTTCATGACATGGATTCCGACCGCCGCCTTCCGGAATGTACATCAAGCGCAGGAAGAATCGGCGAGAGACGTTGGAGCCGGCCCGATCCGGGTATTTCTCAAAATTACCTTGCCAATGGCATTGCCAGGCATTATCGTCGCCTCAATCTTCACATTCCTTAACTCGCTTGATGAAGCGCAGGGTACGTTCCTGGTTGGTATCCCAAATTACAAAACGATGCCGATTGTCATGTATTCCATTATCAGCGATTATCCGGCATACGCCGGCGCGGTGTTTTCCATCATTCTGACCGCACCGACGATTATTCTGCTGCTTGCCGCCAAACGTTTCGTAAGCGCGGATGTCATGTCCAGCGGGTTTACGTTGAAATAACGATGCAATTATTGCAAACCAAAGGAGGCCATTAAGAGTATGATTCAGGCCATTCAAGCTATTCGAGACAAGCAAGAAGTTCAACAAGTCCGAGACAGTCGAAACATACAACTCTCCGTTCAACAGCTGTCGAAACGCTACCGCACCGGCGAAGGGGTTACCTCCATTTCGCTTGATGTGCATAAGGGAGAGCTCGTTACGCTGCTTGGTCCTTCCGGCTGCGGCAAAACAACGGTGCTGCGCAGCATCGGCGGGTTTCTCGAACCGGACTCCGGCGATATTCACATCGAAGGCGTAAGTGTACTCAAGTCTCCTCCGGAGAAACGTCCGACTTCCATGGTGTTTCAGAGCTACAATCTATGGCCGCATATGACGGTGTTCGACAACCTGGCATTCGGTCTTAAAATACGAAAGATGAAGAAGGCTGACATTCGCAAGGAGGTCAGAGACGTCCTGAAGCTCGTTCGCTTACCGGACGCCGAGAACAAATATCCCGGCCAGCTTTCGGGCGGACAACAGCAGCGCATTGCGCTTGCCAGATCCCTGCTCTTGAAACCTGCTGTTCTTCTACTCGATGAGCCGTTCTCTGCGCTGGACGCGAAGCTGCGGCATGAGATGCGAGAGGAGTTGCGTGAGATTCAGGCGGAAACGGGCCTTACGATGGTATTCGTCACGCATGATCAGGAGGAAGCATTGTCGATTTCGGACCGCATCGTCGTCATGAATCATGGCAAGATCGAGCAGATCGCTTCCCCGCAAGAGATATACGATCAGCCAAGCTCGCTGTATGTCGCTCAATTTATCGGCAAAATGAACTATTTGAAAGGGGTGATTTCGGAAGGCCAAGTCACGGTAGGGAAGTTGAGGTTTCCAAATTCGAAATCGTTGTCCGGCGGGGGATGGCTGGCAATCCGGCCTGAAGATGTCATCATGTCCAGTCAAGAGCAAGAAGGTTTGCCCGGCATCATCAAACAGATTATGGTTCTAGGCCACTATGCCGAAGTATCGATTCAATTACCGGAGCACGGTGTCATCCGGGCGTTTCAGCCGCGGGATGCCGTCAAGGAACTAAATTCCGGCGACCAGATTTATGTCAGCTTCAAGAAAGTCATTACGTATCCGGAAGTTGAAGGCAATCGAATCCAAGCATGATCCAAAAACCCAATGCCAAGGAGGCAATTAACTATGTTTAGCAAAAAATCCACCCTTACTTTACTGACATTAACAACTGTTACCGCTGGTCTTCTCGCAGGCTGTGGAAGCACGAATAATGCCGAGAATGCCAACGCGGGAGCAGCAAACACCAATACGACGAATGCAGGCGGCAATACGGCCTCGGCGAATACATCGGCTGAACCGGTCGAATTCAGCTTCTACTTCACAGGCTCCGAGAACGTTAAGAATTTGTGGGACACGCTTGTGCCTATGTTTGAGAAGGACCATCCGAACATCAAGGTTAAAGAAGTTTATATTCCTTCCGGAACCGGTGCGCAGCCGACCTATGATCGCATTCTTGCAGCGAAACAAGCAGGCAAAGGCTCTGGCGACATCGATCTATACGAGGATGGGCTGAGCAACGTAACCCAAGGACAGAAGGACGATTTGTGGGAAACGCTTGATCCGGCCAAAATCGCCAACCTCGCTTCGGTTGACGCCAATACGATGAAGGACGTAACCAACCTGGCTGTTCCGTATCGTTCATCCGCTGTCGTGCTCGCGTACAACAGCGAGAAGGTGCCGACGCCTCCGAAAACATTAGACGAGTTGTTTGCTTGGATTAAAGCAAATCCGGAACACTTCGCATACAACGATCCGTCCACCGGTGGCGCAGGCAGTTCGTTCGTCACAACGACGCTATACGACAAGCTCCCCGAAGATGCGATTCATAATTCAGATCCGAGCATTGAGAAGCAGTGGGATAAAGGGTTCGACACGCTGAAGGATCTCGGCAAATACGTGTACGGCAAAGGCATCTATCCGAAGAAAAACCAAGGCACGCTGGATCTGCTTATCAGCGGCGAAGTGGACATGATCCCGGCTTGGTCGGACATGGCGCTTGAGCAAATCGGCAACGGCCAGCTGCCGGATACGACCAAAATCGCGCAAATCACCCCGGGCTTCAACGGTGGTCCGACGTACCTGATGGTGCCGAAGCTGTCAGAGAAGAAGGATGCGGTCAATGAGTTTCTGAACTTCGTGCTGTCGCCGGAAGCGCAAGCGGTAGTCGTAACCAAAATGCACGGTTTCCCGGGCATCGAGCTATCGAACATGCCGCAGGACATCCAGGATTCCTTTAAAGGCGTGGCTGAAGGCTTCCGTACATTCAACATCGGCGATCTGGGCAGTGAGATCAACAAACGCTGGCAAAGCGATGTAGCGGCGCAATGATGAAGAAACAAGTGAAAATGGGGATACTGGGATTGCTTCTGGTCATCCCCTCTTTTCTTCTGCTGTTCGTCACAGTCGTCATTCCAATCGCGGTTTCGTTCAAGGAGAGTCTTACCAATAAAGAGGGCGGCATCGACCTATCGAATTACAGGTACTTGTTCACTGACAAGCTGATGCGCTCCAATATTATTTTTTCGCTGGAAGTGACGGTTATATCGGTTGTGATCGTGCTTATCGTTAGTTATGCGCTGGCCGCTTACATGCGTTTCAACAAAGGCAAATTAGTCGGATGGATTCGGAATATGTATATGATCCCGATGTTTATACCTTCTGTCATCGCGACGTACGGCTTGATTCAGCTGCTCGGCAACCATGGCTGGGTATCGCGCTTTGTGCTGCTGCTTGGCGGCAGCGGCGTTCCACGCATTATTTTCGATATGAAAGGCATTATTATTGCTAATCTGTGGTTCAACATTCCGTTCACAACCATGCTGCTGGGTTCAGCCTTGGCGGGTATTCCGGATTCGGTGATGGAAAGCGCGAAGGACGTGGGAGCTGGCAGACTCCGTCTCTTTAGCCGGTTTATCGTACCGCTCACCTACAAAACGCTGCTTGTGGCGGTAACCTTCGTCTTCATGGGCGTTATCGGCTCGTTTACCGCACCGTTTCTGCTCGGACCCAATGCACCGCAAATGCTCGGCGTGTCGATGGAGCAAATTTTCGGTGTGTTTCAGGAGAAGGAGAAGGCTTCTGCGCTCGCGTTCTTCACCTTTCTGCTTTGCTCGTTCATGGGCTACTTCTACATTCGCAGCATGATTAAGGAAGAGGGGGCGCGTTCTTGATGAAACGTCTTCTCCTGGAAGCGGAGGGTCAGGTGAGTTCCGTCTGCTCCAAGTCCCATATTGCCTATAGCTTTCATTTGGATCGACAAGGCGGCAAACTCTGGATCGACTTCGCGTACGGGCCTAAGAATCTAGAGGACCGCGAACAAGCTTATTCGTTGATCGAGGCCGGCATCGACAAGTACACGGAACCGGCGCAGCGCGGTCGGCTGCTGGAGAAGTGGGAATCTTTCCTGCCGCTTAAAAACTTGATCATCGTATCCGTCGATGACCCCAAGGGGCATTGCGGCGCAGGTCATCGCCATGATCCGGAGCAGCTCCTGTTCATCGGAGTACAGGAGGCTTCTGCAGGCTTTGTCAGCGGCGAACTGACCAAAGGGTTGTGGCGGGTTACGTTAAGTCTGCATGAGATTGTAACGGATAACTGCCGGTACCGCCTGCGAATTCACCACGAGGAGGCGATATAGGATGCGCTGGATGGCTTGCGAACTTCATTCGCATACGTATCACAGCGACGGCAGGCAGTCCCTGCTGGAGCTTGCGCAAGGAGCAAGGGGACTGGGCTTCGACTGCATAGCCCTGACCGACCACAATACAATGACTGGCTTGAAGGATAGAGAGCGCGTCGAGCAGGAGACAGGCCTCAGCATTATTTCAGGCATGGAGTGGACAACGTTCTACGGACATATGGTGACGATCGGCCTAACCGAGTTCGTGGACTGGCGTCCGGTAGGGCCAAGCGATATTCATGCGGGAATTGAACAGGTCCATGCGCATGGTGGCATTGCCGGCATGGCTCATCCCTATCGCATCGGAAATCCGATGTGCACAGGTTGTTTCTGGGAGTTTGAGATTCAAGATTGGAATCAGCTCGATTATATCGAGGTATGGTCGGGAACGTTCCCGTCGATTAAGACGGACAATGCCCGTGCGTTTCGTCTATGGACCGAGCGGTTGAACGACGGCTTCCGAATCGCGGCAACTTCCGGACGGGATTGGCATGTGCAGGAACAGACCGAAGCTCCCATCTCCGTAACGTATTTGCGGCTCGATCCAAGCGAAGGCTGTCTCACTCAACAAGCCGTGCGCGCGCTTGCCGCTGGCAGAGCATCCGTAACAATGGGACCGCTAGTGACGCTTGAGCTAAACTCGAAGAATAGGGTTTACGGCATCGGCGATTGCGTGTCTGCGCAGGAACTTAGCCATAGCTATGGGGCTGTCGTGGAGATTGATTTTCAAGTTAGAGCAGGCTTATGGGAGTTTCCGGAAGCTCGGTATTTAATTACGTTAATGAGTAATCTCGGCGTGATCGGCGAACAGCTTGCAAGCACGGAGCAGGACCAATATCGCTTCGAGATTCCCGGTAATGATTTGAAATGGGTGCGAGCGGAACTCAAAGGAACCGTGCGCGGTGCGCGCACGACGATTGCTTTCACGAATGCGATTTACGCGGAATCGGAATAAACTTATAGTTAGCTTAAGACTGTAGTTAGGAGTGGGAGAAGAATGCTGCGAAGCTTTCCTTTGATAACGGCTCACGCCGGTTGCATGAACACGGAAGCTCATACGCTTCGTTCGGTTCAAATCGGTCTCGAGCTTGGTGCCGACGTAGTGGAAGAGGATATTCGGGTGACCAGAGACGGGATTCCGGTGCTGGCACATGATGATGAATGGATGACCTTTGAACGGTTGAATGTGAATATAGCTAGTATGACTTACGCGGAATTTATCGAATTGCAATTGGAGTCGGAGCGCGGCAAAGCGGCCGGACTCCTTAAGCTGGAAGACATGCTTCAGCTCGTGCAGGCATCTGGCAAAATCGTCAATTTAGACTTGAAAGTGGATGCGGCAATTGAGCCTGCTGCGGCGCTGGTCCGCAAACTCGGCTTGTCGCAGCAGGCTTTCTTCTCGGGCTGCGAGGTGCAACGGGCGCTGCTAGCCGAGCGACTGCAGCCGGAAATGCGTAAGCTTCTTAATACCAACATCGAGCTGTTCAAGACCTTGCCTTACCGGGAGGCGATGGTTCAAACCTGTGCGGATGCCCGCGAAGCATCGTGCTTTGGAGTGAATATTTATCACGGCCTTCTGCGGCAAGAGTTTGTGGAATATGCCAAAGGACTGGGACTTCCCGTATATACTTGGACCGTTGAGGATGAAACGCTAATGCGCCAATACGCGGAATGGGGCGTTCATTCGATCACGACACGCAATGTTGAAGCGCTGGTACGCGTGAAGCAGGAATTCGAAATGAGCAATATTTAATAGGATTAAATACCCGAAAGCCACATGGAGCCGATCAATGTGGCTTTCTGCACATTCAGTTAACTGATCAGGTACTTCCCGATCTGTTCAAATGGAATGGAGAAGATACTCATTGGATTAAACAGGAGCGACTTGCTTAAGAACACAACTGAATACATCACCGCAGCGAGTACCATTAAAACCATATAGATTCTGGCCGCCCTCAATTCGTGTTTGCGAAGAAGGCTGCGGACTTGAAAATAAGACACGGCAGCCGCGAATGCTATGAAACACAATACGTTCATTATTTGCATCAATCTACGTCACCTGTTTTCTCATTTCGGTATAACGGTAATTTGGCGTATCCTGTACCTACAACAGCTATCTTTGCGTCTATGGTTACATTTACATGAGGGTAAAGGCCAGTCCATGTAGAGGAAAGGCGCTTCCATTCCGAAGGGTAAGCAATATGCAGACTACGACCGAACCCGAAGACGTCGGCATTGAATTGCTGCTGGCTCTTCTTCACCGACTTTCCGATGGATTGAATGAGCTCAGAGGAGAGAAGTTTATTCAATAGCTCAACATTACTTGGCTGACTGAAGTCTAGATTAGTCTCGTTCTCAATGATCTCGCATTCACTTTGAATAGACACCTGCATGCGTACCGTATTTCCTTCCATTAGCGGATGGAAACCGTGTTTAGACTTCAGAATTTGAACGCTGACGTTGCCTTGACCTTGCGGAACGTAGACCGTAATAAAAGAACTCGACATATTCTTTGTAGCCCAATTCATAGCGCGGGTTTCTTCTTCGTTAAAATAACCAATTAACTTCATTTTCTTGAAAATGCCAACGCCATATAGCTTGATATGCGGTTCCGGTCCTGATGCAGGTGAGGGGGAAGATTCTTTAGACGCTTGTTTTTGAATAACCTCGAATGCCCCCATAATCGGTTCGATTCCCTCCGAAGAGGCGGTTGCATTAAAGTTCAAGATCGTTGTTGCGCTGCCGGACGGCTGCTTATGCAGGTTTTGAAATTGATCCGCCGGGATCGCTTCGAGCGCTACCGGATAATTAAGAAGCGTCATAGCATCCGCTCCTTTGGCCACGAATACCATATTTCTCATCCGCATATCCATTTCGCGCCCAAAGCTGTCAAATACCTTTTCCAACCCATGCCGTGCCATGCTTTCGCCAATGATAATAACTCTCCGATGAGAATAATACAGCTTAAGGTGGATCTTTTGCTGCAAGCGTTGGCGCGTATCGGCCAGCGTTTTTCCTTTAGCAGCGATAACGAAGAAGGACTTCGGGTCACCGCTGCTCCCGCTGGATTGCATCGGCGTCGGGATGGCAATTTGGACGCTTAGCGTTAGCGTTCCGTCCTTATTGAAATCTAAGCCGCTTGCAGTAACGATCGCTAGCTCCTTCACTTCTTTCCGATCCCAGCACCCGGTGATCAGAAGCAAACTCACGAGCATAGATGCGGCGATGGTGTTTCTAAGTCTCATGAATCGTCCTCCACCTGGCTTGGATCGAATCGATGCACAATAGGAGGGTTGGAATTAGGTTTGCAGCGATGAAGCTTGCAACAGGGAAGGAATAGATGTAGAACTGCAGGCTGATATCCATGCCCGGGGTATCTTTCAGGATCCAAATCGTACCGATAAAGACAATCAGTACCACGGGCAGTGTGATCGATCGCTGGTTCTTAACCTGGGAAATCCGACTGACGCAGAGACAAGTGACAAACAGAAATGTGGCCAGCTTCAGAAATCCTACGGAGACCCATATCGGAAAAATACAGGGTCAAGTCTTTCTAACACATCGCCTAAACTGATATAGCGGATTAAAGCTGCGTATGGGAAGGGGAATTTCGTTACGAGCGGACCTTCAATAAGGGTGCAGATAAGTACCGTTTTCAGCATGAAGAGGGTAATGATCAGCGTTGAATACAAGGAAGCCTTGCGAGCTTGTTTTTGATGATTCATAAAAGGGATTAAGAACGCGATGAGGATGGTTTCCCCCAGCCAGCCACTGGGTACAGAGGCGCCTCGTAAGATCGAGAGAAGTCCGTTATCTGCGACAGGTTGAAGATAGATCCCATTCCAATCCCGAATGGATATCAACAATATAGCGGTGGCAATAACCAGCAGAATCGGAAATATAATCTCGCCGCATCGGCCGATGACGCCTATGCCGGACCAAGCAGCTATCCCGCAGACGACAAACAACATCAGCAAGATTACGACATGGGGAGTAAGCTGATGCGAAATCACGGCGATGAGATCGGCAATCACTTTTGACATCATGGCTGTGTACACAAAGAGGAAGCACAAGTAATAGGCTTCAACTAATTTACTGATCCATCCTCCTAAAATGCGTCTGCTGTACTCAATAATCGTCATATTGGGGTAACGGGAAGCTAACGCAGTAGAAACATAGATACACCAAATGCCTGTGATTGGAGCAATCAATATGGACAGCCAGGCATCTTGCTTGGCAAATTGTGCAGGGAAGGCTGCGATATTAAAAATCTCAGTACCCAGGACCGAAACGCTAATAATAATAATAAATTGCCATTGGGTGAGTTTCTCCGTTCGATTCATCTGTGCCTCCTCATATTGAACCAAGGTCTTCGAATGAACACATCCTTTATTCCGTCCATGGAGAGCGGTGCTACTGGATAGAGGTAAGGTACGCCAAAGGAACGTAATGCAGCTAAATGGATGAGGATTGCAATAATGCCGATCATTAAGCCGTAAAAGCCCATAAAACCGGCCAGCAACAGCAGTGGGAAGCGCAGCAGGCGGAAAGCCAGTCCGAAGTTATAGCGGGGAACAATGAACGATGCGATACCGGTCGTTGCTACTACGATGACCACAGGAGCAGAAATAAACCCGGCCTGGACAGCAGCCTGTCCGATAACGATCCCGCCGACGATGGTGACGGCGGAGCCAATACCCTTCGGAAGACGTAATCCGGCCTCGCGTAAAGCTTCAAACATAATTTCCATAATCAGCGTTTCAATGATGGCAGGGAATGGTGACATTTTTTGCGATGAAGCAATGCTTAGAAGAAGGTTGGTTGGTAGAACCGGATGGTCATAACTGACTAACGAAACATACAAGGAAGGTAAAAGTAAAGAAACGGCCGTAAATAAAATGCGAAGCCAACGAATCGGCGTCGCAATGATCGATCGCTCGTAATAATCTTCACTTGCTTGCAAACCGGTCCAAAAGGTCATCGGTACTACTAGAGCGACAGGAGTACCGTCAGTTAATATGGCTATTTTGCCTTCAAGAAGACTCCCAATTACCACATCCGGCCTTTCGGTGTTCTGAATTTGCGGAAAGGGGGAGTATGGACTATCTGTAATAAGTTCCTCTATATAGCCGGACTCCAAAACTCCGTCGATTTGAATGCGGTGAAGCCGGTGACGAACATCCTGGAGTAAATCCTCCTTCGCAATAGATTTTAAGTAAACGATTACGACATCCGTCTTCGAAAGTTTTCCAATGGAAAATGTTTCGATTTTTAAATCGGCGCTCCGAAGTCTTACTCGTAATAATCCTGTGTTTGTTTGCAGGCACTCCACGAATCCCTCGCGAGGTCCGCGGACTACCGGCTCAGATTGGGGGTCCTCGATCGCTCTTCTTTCCGACCCTTGAACGGTTACGGCAATACCATAATCCACGCCGTCAAATAGAAAGACGACATCGCCTTTCAAGATGCTGTCTACTATGTCGCAAAGGAGAGCTGCCTTCTTTGTCATGCTAACTGGAATCAAGTTTGCTTGAATGACTTGTTCGATGCCATCCGAAGGTTCCATTTCCCGAGCGATGCTTGCGAACTGTTTGAGAATCATGCTCTCCAAATGGTTTCGATCGGACAGACCGGCGATATAAAGCGCGAGCATAGTGATCTGCATAGGGCTTGAGGAGGAATGGAACACGACGTCGGAACAATCTTGGAAAATGGCTTTTATCATTTGTTCATTTTTCGAGATGCTAGAATCTAACGGAACTTGATAATCTTGATGTTCGGGTTCTGAGGGATTCCCGCCGGAACGATGTTTTAGGAATTTCATTACGAAGTACTCCTTAAGCCAAGAATCAAGTTTTTAATGTGAATAAGTTGTCCATTATTACCCTTTTTATGCAGAAAAGCGCATGTGCGTTCGCCCGTGTTATCCTGATGAACAGCACCATTTAACAACAATAATACATCCTTAATTAATAAATATTTATTGCTATACAATAAATCTTAACTTAAAATCTAATTATACTTTATATAAGGAGACCAATTATGAGCAATGAACCTGTCCTCAGCTTGCGTCAAGTAACCAAACGAATCGGGCGTTCCACGATTATTGATAATCTAACGTTTGATGTTCCGCAAGGGGAGATTTTCGGATTTTTAGGGCCAAACGGGGCCGGCAAGACGACCACCATTCGCATGATGGTCGGTTTAATGTCCATTACCGAGGGCGAAATTTTAATCAAAGGGAAAAATATTAAAAGCGAGTACGAGCAAGCGATCCGTCATGTCGGAGCCATTGTGGAAAATCCGGAAATGTACAAGTATTTGAGCGGCTATCACAATCTCGTTCATTATGCGAGGATGGTGCCGGGCGTGACCAAGAAACGCATCGATGAAGTGGTTAATCTCGTTAAGCTGGACAACCGCATCCGTGACAAGGTTAAGAAGTATTCCCTGGGGATGCGTCAACGTTTAGGCGTAGCGCAGGCACTGCTGCATCGTCCGTCGCTGCTCATTCTGGACGAGCCGACCAATGGGCTTGATCCTGCGGGCATTCGCGAGCTTCGCGATTATTTGCGCCTCTTAACCCGCACGGAAGGCATTACCGTCATTGTCTCCAGCCATTTATTGTCCGAGATGGAGCTGATGTGCGATCGAGTTGCCATCCTTCAACAAGGTAAGCTGGTAGATGTGAAACCGATCCGGGAGTTTGTTCAGTCGGCAGACCAGGCGCAAACCTACCTCATTGAAGCTGAGCCGGTCGAGCGTGCGCTGGATGCAATGAAGGCGCTTGAATATGTAAACGAAGTGAGGGTTCTTCCTGAAGGGCTGGAGTTTATGGCCGAGAAGGAACGGATACCCGATATCCTGATGGATCTCATGGGATTGAATGTCAGAATCTACGGTGTTCAAGCGCAGCGGCAATCCTTGGAGGATCGATTCTTGGAAATAACTGGAGGCGGAAAAATTGGGTAGTCTGTTATTGAACGAAAATATGAAGCTGTACCGTCGGATCCGCACGTGGATCATGGTCGGAGTCATGATCGTTATTCTTGGCATTGTGAACTTCTCGGTATGGTACGACTACAATAATGATGCGCATAGCGGTACTTGGCAGGAGCATGTTGCCGCAGAGAAACAAACCCTGGAGAAAGCACTGCAGAAACCGGATCTGAACAAGGAAAGTAAACTCTTCGATGAAGAGATGGTCGCCAAATACGATTATCAGCTTAAGCACGATATCCGACCGGTCGATGGCACGATGTGGGTAGGGATCAACTTGTCGACGAACTTTGTGATCTTGATCACGTTATTTACCGTTATTGTCGCAGGGGACAGCATGGCGGGTGAATTCTCCTCCGGCACGATTAAGCTGCTGCTGATCCGGCCAAACAGCCGTCTGAAAATTCTTCTGTCTAAATATGTATCGATGATTCTGTTCGGGATCACGCTCCTCCTCATCATGGCTGCCGTATCTATCCTGATCAACGGAACGCTGTTTGGATTTGGGCACACCGACTTGCCCTTGCTACAGGTAAATGCTGACGGAGATGTCGTGGAACGGAACATGGTCGCGAACCTGTTGCAAACGTACTTGCTTAAAGGCGTTTCGACGATTATGTTTGTTACCATCGCCTTTATGATTTCGACAGCGTTTCGCAGCAGTGCGATGGCCATCGGGTTCTCCCTCTTTGCGATGTTTGCGGGTTCGATCGCTACGGAGTTTTTCCGAGCTTATACGTGGAGCAAGTATATTTTGTTTGCGAATATCGATTTAACCCAGTATTTATCCGGCCACCCTTATCAAGAAGGGATGACCCTCACTTTTTCCGCTGTTGTACTGATCATTTACTTCCTATTGTTTAATCTGGTCTCTTGGCTCGTATTTACGAAAAGGGATGTTGCTGCGTAACTGAGAGTATTCGTTGCATTAGCAAAAAAGGTAGCCGAAGGGGGCTGCCTTTTTTGTTTATAGAAGAATCCACTTGCGCGGGTAGTTTGTGAAGATAAATCAATTTTTTTTGATTAACTGTTGATACGCAGAAGAATGTGTGGTAGATTTTACTCAAGCGTTAAATCAAGAAAAATTGATCTAAGGGGAGGTGATCCCGATGAAAATAACAATCCCAGTCAATGAACGATCGACTGCGCCGGGTTCATTTGAAAAATACGAACAGAAATTTAAAGCATTAGCGGATCAAAAAAGGCTCCAGATCTTATATGAGCTTTGCCAGCGCGGCAATACCTGCGTCTGCGATTTAACCGAAGTGGTGGAAATGACGCAATCCAAGCTATCGTATCATTTGAAAATTCTGCTCGATGCCGACCTCATTACAAAAGAGACAAGAGGCACTTGGAGCTATTACGAACTGAATCCAAACGAAATAAACGCTCTGCTTTCCGAACAACTCTGCTGTATTTTTAGACCGGCGGATCATAATTCGGATTGCTGCTAAGTTTTTCGTTTATTTATCAAAATAAATTGATAAAAAGAGGAGTGTTAATGTATGAAAATGCACGTAGCCATTAATGTCAGAAATCTAGAACAATCACTTGAATTTTATAAAAAGCTTTTTAATGCAATACCGACCAAAGTAAAGGAAAACTACGCCAAGTTTGAGCTTGAAAATCCTTCATTGCATTTTTCGTTAAATGTGCGTCCATACGAGAACCGTGGTGTGTTAAATCACTTTGGTTTTCAAGTACAGAATACCGAAGAGGTGCTGGCAACCCAAACACGTTTGAAAGAAGCTGGTTTGATTTCCTTTGATGAAATGAATACCACATGCTGTTACGCAGTACAGGATAAAATTTGGGTATCGGATCCGGAAGGTAATCCATGGGAAGTATTTTATACCAAAGAGGATAGTGAGTTTGAAGCAGCAGAAGATAATGAGAAGACTCAACAAGATGTTTGCTGTGTTACACCTGCCCCTCAAAGAGTAGAGAATACAGATATGCACGCGGTAAACAAATGCTGCTAATTCGAAAAGCCCGCTGGATGCTGGATTGTTGCGAGTGATTGGGGGTACAGCATGACGATAATAGCGTTTCTTATTTTTCTGGTCACTTTAACGTTTGTCATTTGGCAGCCAAAGGGGCTTAATATCGGCTGGTCAGCAAGCGGTGGCGCCATTCTTGCGCTGATTTTCGGAGTGGTGGATTTTGCCGACGTCGGCACCGTCACCGGTATCGTGTGGAATGCGACACTTGCGTTTGTAGCCATCATTTTAATTTCACTAATTTTAGATGAGATTGGTTTCTTTGAGTGGGCTGCCTTGCATATGGCACGTCTGGCAAAAGGCAACGGAAAGCGGATGTTTGTGTACGTTGTTCTCCTTGGCGCGGCCGTGGCGGCATTCTTTGCGAATGATGGAGCTGCACTTATATTGACCCCCATCGTGCTTGCAATGGTGAGGGCGCTTAAATTTGACCAACGAATGATATTGCCGTTCATCATGGCGAGCGGATTTATTGCGGATACGACTTCGTTGCCGCTAGTGGTCAGCAACCTCGTCAACATTGTGTCGGCTGATTATTTTGGTATCGGGTTTGTGGAATACGCCAGTCGGATGATCATTCCGAATTTGTTCTCCCTATTGGCGAGCCTTCTGGTCTTATTCTTATTCTTCCGTAAGAGCATCCCTGACAATTATGATCTAAAGCAGCTTAGCAAGCCCGTCGATGCCATTAAAGATAAGAAGATGTTTCAGCTGTCATGGATTATCCTAGCAGTGCTTCTTGTTGCCTATCTGGTAAGCCAGTTCATCCATCTTCCGGTTTCGGTCATTGCCGGCGTAGTTGCCATATGCTTTATGTTGGCTGCACGCCGAAGTCCAGCCATTCATACATGGAAGCTCGTTAAAGGGGCTCCTTGGGCTGTCGTGATCTTTTCAATTGGAATGTATGTTGTTGTCTATGGGCTACGCAATGTTGGTCTGACAGACGAACTGGGCAGGGTCATACAAATCTTAGCCGACAAGGGACTATTCATCTCCACGATCGGAATGGGGTTCCTTGCAGCGATACTGTCTTCCATTATGAACAATATGCCGACGGTTATGATAGATGCCCTCGCCATTAAAGGAACTTCAACAGGAGGAGTTATTCGAGAATCCTTGATCTACGCGAATGTAATTGGCAGCGATTTGGGTCCGAAAATTACACCGATTGGCTCGCTTGCAACACTTTTATGGCTGCATGTGTTATCGCGTAAGGACGTGAAAATCTCATGGGGCAATTATTTTAAAACAGGCATCATACTGACAGTTCCGACGCTCTTTATTACGCTTTCGGGACTATATTTGTGGCTGCACCTGATTAACTAAACGATAAGGGAGATCAACTATCATGAACAACAAGCCGCTCGTTTACTTTCTATGCACAGGAAACTCTTGCAGAAGCCAAATTGCCGATGGGTTTTTGAAGGCGCTTGGCAGTGATAAATATGAGGTAAGAAGCGCGGGACTTGAAGCTCACGGATTAAACCCACGCGCGGTTCAAACCATGAAAGAAGCCGGCATAGATATTTCTAATCACACATCGGATGTCATTGATCCTGAAATTTTAAAGCAGGCGGATTACATCATCACGCTTTGTGGACATGCGAATGATAACTGCCCGGTTGTTCAGAACGACAAAGCGCAGAGATGGCATTGGGGCTTCGAAGATCCGGCTAAAGCAACAGGAACAGAAGAAGAAATCACGGCAAAGTTCCGTGAAGTACGCGATTCGATAAAAAAACGCATGGAGCTGTTTATTGCAGAAGGTAAATAAGAAAGGGAGAACCAGCTTGAACACTGAACAAGCAAACGCACGGCATGCGAACACATCGAAAGGTAAGTTGCGTACTTTGCTGGAGGTAGGTATGGTCTCGACGAAATTAGGACTTACTTCTTTCGGAGGGCCAATTGCTCACCTTGTATACTTTCAGAATGAATATGTTAAAAAAAAAAAGTGGATGGACGAAAGAACGTATGCGGAACTCGTAGCATTATGCCAGTTTCTACCGGGTCCTTCCAGCAGCCAAGTGGGAATGGGTATCGGTATTATTCGAGCTGGTATAGCCGGAGGAATAATAGCTTGGCTTGGGTTTACCCTTCCATCTGTACTGGCACTCGTTCTTTTTGCATTGGTCGTACAAGGATTTGACATTGGAAATACAGGTTGGATTCATGGATTGAAGATTGTAGCCGTCGCCATTGTAGCGCAAGGTGTCTATAGTATGGGAAAAACGTTAACACCGGATCGCAGCAGAGCTAGTATTGCCATTATTACAATGGCCTTTACGCTGCTGATGTCGACGGCATTAAGCCAGGTCATTCTAATCGTGCTTGCAGCTTTGGTTGGATTATTCCTTTATCGTAAAAAAGAAGCGCCATTAGCTTCAGAATTAGATCTATCCATAAACAGAGGGGTAGCACTGGGATCTTTAGTTTTATTTGCCGGTTTATTGATCGCTCTGCCTTTGTTGCACCGATTTACAAATAACCCTTGGCTTGCAATTGCCGATAGCTTTTATCGTTCAGGTTCCCTAGTATTTGGAGGAGGGCATGTGGTACTGCCTCTCTTAGAGAAGGAAGTTGTTTCTGCAGGTTGGATCAGCAAACAAGATTTTTTAGCGGGATACGGTGCGGCACAGGCTGTCCCTGGTCCATTATTTACGTTTGCAAGTTACTTAGGAGCCATGATTCGGGGAGTATGGGGAGCCGTACTTGCTACAATATCCATATTTCTTCCGGCGTTTCTTCTCATGGTCGGAACGTTGCCGTTCTGGAATCATATAAGAAAAAGCTCAAGTATGCGTGGTGCTCTGACAGGTGTTAATGCTGCCGTTGTTGGTATTCTGCTAGCTGCATTATATAACCCGATTTGGACTTCGGCGATACTTTCGACTGAAGATTTTGTGCTTGCGGTTGTTTTATTCGGCATGTTGGTATATTGGAAATTGCCTCCATGGATGATCGTCATTGTAGGAGTCCTTGGAGGCAGCGTTATTTCTTTCATGCTGTATTAATGGTAGACAACGTTCTTTAATGATTTAGTGAAAAAGATATGGATACAAGAACATTTGTTCGTGTATAATGATGATACCACTTTATAAAGGGTGATTATTATTATGGAGCATGAACAAGTGAATCAGGAAAACTTAGTTCTGATTGAACGGCAGGTCAAACAAGTCAGTTTAAACTTCCGAAATCGATATCGACGCCCCCCAAAGCCTAATTTAGACCCCTTTGAGCGTGATCAAATTATGAACGTGCTGATTGCATCATTAGGACTGCGCTACACAGTCCACTTAAGGCTATATCATGAGTTTGAAGATTGTGCCGTGATTGGTGTTATCGATAGAATAGATCCCTATACAAGGAAGGTCCTGGTTGATGGGGAATGGTTTCATATCGATAACATCATTAAAGCGGATTCCGAATTGGATTAGGTTGTTCCAGTAATCCGGCATCCGATCCAATTTGGCTAAGAGGTTCACCTGAATCAAGGGCTAATGTAAGCATTCGACTATTACAGCCGTTTAGTATTCGAAAACGATATTTTCTAGGTTCCACATCCAGATATGGCCAAACTTTACCATTCACAAGTATGTTATTCGCATCAAAAGGAGGTACTAACGAAGGGAAAAATAAGTATCAAAATGTATAGTTAGTATAATATTTATAATTAAATGAAAATAATTTCACTTCTTTAAATCATATATAAACTATCATAGAATGAAGAAGTCTTCTTGGAAAGAGAATACGAAATCAACTCGCGAAGCAGGAGGGAATTAGGCATTGCGCAAAACCTCGACATCACTGTCGGGAATCTGGCGCTTGCCTGGATTCTCCGTCAAACCAATGTCGCCAGCGCACTTATCGGAGCAAGCCGGCCGGAGCAAGTGTCAGAGAACGCCAAAGCGTCGGGCATTGAGCTTGGCGAAGACATTATGAACCGAATCGAAGAAATTTTAACGAACTAACCGAATTTCCGGTATTAGGCGATACAGCCTAGCAGATAATATTGCAAGAAATCAGTATCAGGAGAAGATGGAGGTGGATAGTTGATGACGAAAGTTGTCGTTACCGGTGGAAGCGGCATGTTGGGAAGCTGGGTGGTGCGTCATTTCGTAGAGCAAGGCTATGATGTGCTGAACGTTGATACCCGTCAACCGGTGGAATCGCTTTGCCCTACGCTCATCGTGGACCTTGAGGATCTAGGCCAAACTTACGGCGCTCTTGCAGGGTCCGATGCGGTCGTGCATCTGGCTGCAATTCCCAGAGCAGGCATGACTTCACCGGAGGTGACATTCCGCAACAATGTCATGTCAACCTACAATGTACTGGAAGCGGCAGCCGGTCTAGGCATTCGAAAGGCGGTCATCGCATCGAGCGAATCCTCTTACGGCATTGTCTTTGCAGTCCATCCGTTCGGTCCTCACTATGTTCCGATCGATGAGGCGCATCCGCAGCTGCCGCAAGACAGCTACGGCTTGTCCAAGATCGTGAATGAAGCGACGGCAGATATGTTTCACCGCAGGACTGGCATGCAGATTATATCGCTACGCCTCGGCAACGTAATTTCACCCGAATCGTATGAACGCTTCCCATCGTTCATTCATAATCCAGAAGAACGCGAACGCATCCTTTGGAGCTACATCGACACTAGGGATGCAGCGGAAGCTTGCCGCCTTGCTATTGAAGCGGATGGACTCGGGGCGGTAGCGCTGAACCTTGCGTCCGATGAAACCAGTATGGACATACAAAGCCGAGAGTTGATGTCAGCGCGTTATCCGGAAGTTTCCGACTTCCGCGAACCGCTGGGAGGGTACGAATCCCTGCTCAGCAGCGAGAAGGCGAAGCGACTGCTTAACTGGCAACCTAAATACAAATGGCGCGAACAGCTGCGCCAATAAACGTACAAGCCCGAACCCTCTCATTCCAACTCTCATAGAATGAGTATAAACGAGAGGGGGATGAACGCCATGCTAGCTCTATTGAACCGTATGCGAGGGAAATTTGTCGTGCTTAAAACAGCTTCGGCAGAGGAAATCGGAGGTCGTGTCATCAAAGTAAACAACGGCATTGTCATTATGCGAACCTTATTGGGGACGAAAATATACGTGCCCGTGAATAAAATCATTGCAGTCATTACAAAGTGATTGTAATGTCTACGCAAAAAAAACGTCCTCAGGTAGGACGTTTTTTGCTTTTCCGATTTCATCCCTTTTCAAGGGACGGACGATGTGCTTGCGCGCCAAGTATACGTCGCGACAACAGCAAGGCATAAGCCAGAAATACGATAATGATAAAACCAAATAACAAGTAATAACCACCGATATGGTAGAGTGGGCTGCCTACGATCGGACTGCAAGCCATTCCCATATATCGGAAAAAGTTATAGGCACCGACGGCAGTCGCTCGGTTTGCCGTGAAAGCGCCTGTTAATAGCGTCGTCTGCACAGGTAGCGAGATCCCGAGTGATAACCCGAAGAAGATGATTCCGGTTAGCAGCCAAGCTAAAGAAACCGAATAGAAGATGAGGAAGAACAATATCGAAAAGACATTTAAATAAGTCGTCAGAATGAGCAGTCTTTCTCCATCTGTCCGTGCTTGGAGCTTACCGCCTATATAACTGCCAACCACGATGCCAATCGACATCGGCAGAAAAACAAGTCCCTTTTGCTCGGCCGTCAATCCGTAACGGTCACTTAAGATGCTTGGCAGGAAGACTAGAAAATCGTAAAACACATAGTACTGGATAAACCCGAGATATATAATGGACGATCCGATCCGATTCTGAAGAATGGCTGCAAAATCCCGCAGTTGAAAGCGGCCCGCTTCGACGTTGTCCGGCTTCGTTTCCTTCAAATAGAGATAGTTGATAATCAGTACAAGCATGCCTGTTGCCGCAAGAGCGAGAAACACGGAATGAAAGTTGAATATCCCGCTAAGAAAGCCGCCGATAACCGGCCCGAGCACAGGTCCTAAGGAAACCAACATTTGAAAGGTTCCCATCGCTTGGCCGCGTTCTTTGCCATCGAACAAATCGCTGATCACCGTTACGGCAACGACGGATCCCGCAGCGATTCCAATAGCCTGCAGCGCTCGGAAGACGATAAGCAGCTCAATGTTTCCGGAGAAATAACACCCGACCGAAGCGATAACATACAGTGTTATACCGAAGAGAAGGACGTTGCGGCGCCCCTTCGAGTCCGTGAGCGGACCATAAATCATCTGCATGATGGCAAGAAATAAGGTGAACACTGAAATCGTCAAGTTTACGACGAAGGAGGTGGAGTGGAGTTGACTGGCAACCTCAGGCAAAACCGGGGTGTAAATCGTTTGCGTGAACGGCCCAAGAAAGGCAGCAAACGCAACTACATAAACAATGAATTTACGATTCATGATGTTCATTCCTTTCTATTAAATCTTACTGTCATCGTACTTGATATCGATTATTTATTCCAACGCATTGCATGCTATAATCTCATTGACTAGAAGGAATGAAATGGAGTGTGCGATGGTGGAACTTCTTCAACTGCACTATTTTCTCGCGGTGGCTCGTGCAGAACATGTGACCGAAGCTGCACGGACGCTGCACGTTACGCAATCCTCGTTAAGCAAAACCATTCAACGCTTGGAGGAGGACCTAGGGGTCTCGCTGTTTGATCGAATAGGCAGGAGACTGCAATTGAATGAGTTCGGAAGAAGATTTCTTCGACGTGCAGAAAGAGCATTGTTCGAATTGGAACAAGGAAAGCTGGAGCTTAGCGATTTATCCAGCCCCGATCATGGCACGCTTGAATTAGGGGTAACCAGCGCAAGCGTGTTACCGAGCATTCTTCGGGAATTTCGGAAAAAGCGGCCCAATATTCAATTTCATGTGCAAATGCTGACCACGCAGGAGATGATTATGCTTCTGGAGAGAGGGGAGGTTGATTATTGTTTGTCCTCGCCACCCGTCGAACGGGACGATATCGAATGTCAAATCGTGTTCATCGATCCCATCCTTGTCGCCGTTCCGATTGGGCATCGACTTGCGGATCGAAGCAGCGTATCTTTGATTGAACTGAAGGATGAATGGTTTGTCGGGGTAAAGGTCGGCTTCGGTACACGGGATTTAATGGATTCGGTATGTAGAACGGTTGGATTTGTACCTCATTATGTATACGAGGGGGATGAACCGGCAAGGCTGGTCAATCTGGTGGAAGCCGATATCGGCATAGCCTTCATCCCAAGCACGGCAAGGAATGAACGAGCACAAATCAAATATCTCCAGGTAGAGACTCACGAAGTCGTGCGGGAAATCGCTTTATTGTGGCACAAGAGCCGCTATATCTCGCCGGCTGCTCTCGAGTTTCGCGATGTCGTTATCGACTATTTCGAGGCTAGGGACGGCAACGCTGTAACTAAACTGATATGAGTTAGGATTACTCAACCGTTTTACCGGATAAGATGCAGGGGAGCCGTGTTAGCGCACGGCTCCTTTTGCGTTTAATCGGGGTTTAAAAAATCTGGGAAACAAAAATGGCAGTGAAGTGGTAGTGAACATGGAAGCGATTAACGGCTAAGATTCGAAAGGATCGAACTTATGATTGGGGAGGAACGAGGATGAAATTCATTCGTATTATGCTTCTCGTCACAATACTGGCGTTGACGGGGGTAACAAGCGCATTCGCGGAGAGCGACAGTGCGCCGCAAACTTGGGACGTATCCGTAGGCAAAATGATGTCGTCGGATACGGAAATGTTTTCCATGCAGCCAGGCGTTATCTACATTCATGAAGGGGATACGGTAAAATTCACGAACCACGACATGGCTGCACCGCACTTACTCGGCTTCTTGATTGGCAACCCGCCTCCGGCTGATGATTTCGATATTACGAAATTTTCGCCTCCAAGCGGTTCTGCTTGGTCAGGGGATACCATGCTATTCTCGCCTGAATTCCATCCGATGGAATCGTATTCCATCACGTTCACGAAAGCAGGCGCTTATGCCTATTATTGCTTGATTCACCCGGTGATGAAAGGGACGGTCGTCGTCGTTCCGAAGGGCGGCCTCATTCCGACCAAGGCAGAACAGGCTGCAATGAACAATGCCCTGCTTGACGATCAATCGAAAGTGGCCGCGGATTGGAAAACCTTCTACGGCAAAGTGAATTACGACAAGAACAAGGATGCAACGCTGACGTATAAAGTGTTCGCGGGCTTTGGCAATTCGCAAGTTATGGTCAACGCTTACTTACCGGGAGAAGTGTACATTAATGCGGGGGATACAATCGAATTCGTGGCCGGGGCCCCCGGTGAAGCACATACGGCTGTCGTGAATGCGCCGAAAGGCATGCAGGTATTTACGGAGAAAGGCGTTAATCCTGACGTTGTGACACCGCATGGCCCGGTATATGACGGCACCGGTTTCGCGTCTGCCGGCGTATTGATGCCGAATGCTCCGGGTTTCGGTCAACCGAGCTTCAAGCTCACCTTCACGAAGCCTGGAACCTATACGGTGACGGATGTGTTATGGGGCTACTCCGGCAAAATCGTCGTCGCTCCGAAAGGCGCTGTTAAATTAACGGTGAATGACAAAGCGCTCGTCACGACGGCGCTAGTGAAGAACGGACACGTCTTTGCACCGCTCTCCAGCGTTGCAAAAGCGCTTGGAGCCTCGTATCAGGTTTCCGGCAAAACAATTATGATCGGAGGCAAGAAGCTTGCTGCTACAGCCGATTCGGCTCCATATGTGACAAAAGGCGTTGCCTACGTCGCCGTGGACTCCGTGGCGCAGCTGCTTGGCAAAACCTATACTTGGGATCCGACAGCGAAGCTGTTGTCTGTTCGAACGAAATGAGAATGCCATTCATTGTGAAGAACGTTCGGGAGCAAGCGCTGCTGTTGTCGGCAGCGCTGCTTCTTAGCGCTTTGGCATTGTGGTTCGCAAGGCCGGAGCCCGCGGCGGGAGCAGCGGAGGGAGCGAATCAGACCGCGACGCCGGCATTGACCGAGAACGCGCAGGTCAAACGCTTCCATCTCTATGCGACCGATGGAGAAATCAAGCTGGCGGATGGCAAGAAGCTGTACATTTGGGGCTATAGTTTGAAGAACGAACCCGGAACAGCGACGCTGCCTTCTCCGACGCTTACGGTGAACGAAGGCGATCATGTCGAAGTGACGCTGACGAACATCGGTCCATCCAATCAACAGGTCAAGAAGCTTGCCCATACGATCCATTTTCACGGACTGGACACCGACCAGGCGAATGACGGCGTTCCCCATACGTCGCACGCCATCTTGCCAAGCGAAAGCTACACGTATCGCTTCACAGCGACGCATGCAGGCACTTATTTCTATCATTGCCATGTGGATACGATCGAGCATTTGCAGATGGGGATGCATGGAGCTTTCGTCGTTCGGGCGAAAGGCGGCATTCCGGAAGCTTGGACAGGTGGTCCCCGCTATGACAAGGATTACGTGTTCCTGCTCAATGAGATCGACCCGAAATGGCACGAAGCGGTCGAGAAGGGGGAAACGTATGATAGAACGGACTACCATCCGCGCTATTGGACGATCAACGGCAAATCATATCCCGACACGGAGAACGATCCAACGTCAATGGTGGAAGGGCGCGTAGGGGAT
The DNA here is from genome assembly GCF_059686995.1 of Paenibacillus rhizoryzae. Taxonomy (NCBI): domain Bacteria; kingdom Bacillati; phylum Bacillota; class Bacilli; order Caryophanales; family Paenibacillaceae; genus Paenibacillus; species Paenibacillus rhizoryzae. The sequence goes on from NZ_JCAALT010000001.1 coordinate 1,121,484, forward strand.
ACCATTCTGATCCGGCTCATCAATTCCGGTTACGATACGCATTCCATCCATATGCACGGCGAGCACTTTGAAGTGATCGCTTCGGATGGCAGGCCGCTTCCCGCGCCGCTTACGAAAGATACGATCGAGATCGCTCCGGGGGAAAGGTACGATATTCTTGTCAAGCTGACCCAAAGCGGTCATTTTCCGATCCATAGCCACAACATTAAAGACAATACGAATGACGGCGAGTACCCGGGCGGCATGCATACGATGATGATGAGCTCCCCGGCATTGCCGAACGTTTCCGTTAAGCTGACAAGCGGGAAAAAAGCTGCGCTCATCGATGGCAAAAGCATGCCTCTTGCTGCGGCGCCTTTCCTTCAGGATAAGCAGCTTTACGTGCCGATAAGGCTGTTACAGGAGGCAGCTCGTTTCGGTATGCGAAAAGACGCGCAAACAGGCTCGTACGTTCTGACGCTGAAGGCGAACGAACTGAAGCTGACCGCCGGCAGTAAGGAAACGGTCTATAACGGAAAAAAGGCGGTATTAACCGCCCCGGTCGTACTAACGAAAGGAACGACATTCGTTCCGCTCAGCTTAGCCGAGAAGTTCATGGGAGCCAAGCTCCTCGATTCAGGCAATGGTGAATGGGTTCTGAAGCTGCCCCAATTACCGCCTTCCCCTTCAACGCTAACGGTAGCAGCGCCTACGGTTGCGGACCCTGTTCCGGAAATGCCCTCCGCGTTGCCGATTCCCCCAGCAGAGGATCATATGTCGCATGAAGAGGATGGCATGACCGTTACGATCAGCGCATCAGGCTTTTCCGTTAAAGAGCTTCATGTGAAGCCGGGAACGACCGTGATATGGGTGAATCGGGATAAACAAGCGCATACAGTCACCGATTTGGATAATCACTTCGACAGCAAGAGTATTCCTGCTTCAGGCTCTTGGCGTTACACGTTCAAGGATGCGGGCACGTATTTGTACTACTGCTCCGTGCATCCGACAATGCAAGCGACAGTGGTAGTAGATTCTAGCTAGCCCAGCAGAATGTCGGAAAGCAGACCGATCCCTTTTTTCAAATAGCGGTAATAGGTAGTCGTTGCAAGACCGAGTCTAGTGGCGACTGCCTCGTGGGATCCAATTTCTTCGATGTAAAATAACTGCAAGATCCGCGCCTGCATGCGCTCCTGATTTTTACCGCCGGCTAAGCGTTCAAGAATATCCGTGATTTGCTGCGAAATGCAGGCAGCAGCCGATTCGTTCCGGTTTTTGAAAAGAGCTCCGGGGAGCAGGCTGCTGATCGCATCCAGAAGCGAGGCTTCCCGACCGAGCGAGTGGAAATGTTCAAGCGTTTGCTTGACGAGTTGAAACCGAGCGTCTTTCGAGGGTGGGATCGACTTTACGAAGCCGGGAGTCGGGATCCGTTGAAAGAAATCATCGTTTCTTAGGTCAATTCGCGCCGCTTTCCAATGAAGCCCTCCCGCAGAGACGTAATCAGCCCAAGGCATCCGTTCGAAACCAAGCCGGCAAAGCGACTCCACCGGTCCTTCAATCGGAATGAGTATGGAAACCCGCTTGCCCGTAATTCCGTGAGAGAAATGCTCCTGTACAATGACCGAGCTTAGCTCAGGCTCGAATTCGCGTCTCACGCCAAGCATCCAAATCAAATAATCGTTATCTTGCAGCGCCGTTCCCTGAATGAATGTGACGTAAACGGGGTTTTGCGCAAATATAAGACGCGTTTTCTCGTTGAGCGGCATAAAGGTGTATACGCCTGCGACTTCATTATCATGGAAAACAACCTGAAAAGAGGATGGTTCTGCTTCCCAAACGGCGTCTAGGAAGGTATGCTGCAAGGAATCATCGCTTAAAAACGGAGGGAACGCGAGAAAAAACTGCTGAACCCATTCCCGGAGCAGCGGAATGTGTTCTTCACTTGCGGCACGGATTTTGAATCCCGACCTGTCGCTGGCAAAATAAAAGCTCCTCATGAATTCGTCGGACATTAGAAATGCCTTCTCAAGCCGCAGCAGCATTTTCCGTTCTTCATCCCGTGCAGCCGTATTCATCCATCGCCGTTCAATTGCGGACAGAGCCCGCTGTTTGTATAAGGCATGCGTCTCGGGGGCGCGATGCTCCAGCTCGGCGTTGATCCATTTGCGAACGGCATCCAGAATACAATAGCCGCCTTGCGAGAACAGTTTGATATATGGCATATTGCAAAAGTCATTGAACTGTTCTTGCGTAATCGCTTCGCCTAGAATCCACTGAAGCAAGTCTTGGTCGAACCGCCATGGAATCGATGCGGCCGCAAGCAGCCGTTTGAATTGCTGGGGATCTCCGTCCCGGAATAAGGCGCGATCCATCGATGCGATAATTGCTTGGGTATGTCCACCGCCCAGAAACCAAGCAGCTCCGTGCTTTAGTACCGTATCGCATGCCAGCGAGAGCGCCAGAGGAATGCCTCCTGAGAACTGTTCGATCGCATATCGAAGCTCCGGATCGGTGATGTCGCATGCGATTAAATAACGTTCCATTTCTTTGCGGTTTAGCGGCGTTAATCGCATGTTTCGAAACATGCCGCTCCACTCGGATGCGGACAGCGTCCCTTCGTCAAGCGGATGTCTGCCGGCCGAGCAAACTTTGACGCGCACGGTAAGCAGAGGCAACCACTTGTCCCAAAGCCACTCTTGGATGTATCCCCTGCGTTCCATGCTATCGAGGAGCAAGACGATTCCGCCGCAGTTCTGCGCGATTTGGTTGAGCAACTCGGCTTCCTCTTCCCCTGGCAGCCCGTTCGTTGTTTGGTCCACGGGGAATCCGGCCTTAGCGAGCTTAATCCGAATGGTTTCCGCGAAATGTGCCGGGTGATCAAAAGAACGGCCATCAATATAGAAGACGAGACCTTCTCTTACCGTCCATTGGAAGGCACGCAGCAAAGCGCTTTTGCCGATTCCTCCAGGGCCGCAAATATGAATGAAACACCAGTCGTCGTTGCTGTCGCTCAATTCCTGCCGCATGACGCCAAGTTCTCTTTCCCGGCCGACAAACCTTTTTTGTTCTAAATCGTTCAGCATCTGACGAACCAACTTCATCGTGGACTCATCGCTCCCGTTATGCGCTATGTAAAATTAGTTTGATATGATCTTAACCGCTTTGGAAATAAAAAGCTGTCGAACTATCATACGGTTTGGGAAATATTTACTAATTTATACAAATGGTGCTTATGGACATTAATTTGGTATATTTTTAAATCGAAACAATATGATTTAATCAGGACAAATGTCCTATAATGAAGCAAAGGTGGAATTATGCATGGCAATTGCTGTCATCGTTGATAACCCAGGATTTACTCAAGAACAATATGAACATGTTTTACAACAGCTTGCGCTACAAAACGGGATACCGGAAGGTTGTTCCGTTCATTTTGCCGGACCAAATAACGGAGGATGGCAAGTGATTGAAGTTTGGGAATCCGCTGAAGCCCAGCAAGAATTCTTTCAAAACACATTAGGCCCTATCTTCAGTACAATGAACCTTACTCAATTTCCTACTGTTCAAGTCATTCCCGTACACCGAATAATAAAGAATTAACGGACGTTGCCCAAAGCCATTTAGCTCGAGGGAGGGCAAAGCATACATATAACCTTGCAACCTAAAAAAGGTGAATTCAAACGCAGCGTTTGAGTTCACCTTTTTTCATGCTGGCGGTCTTAGAAAGGATTCCTCGTCATCGGCACCATTGATTTTACCTTGAATAGTATAGTGTTAAATCACGTTCTACGAGGGATAACATGGCATTATTACGAAAGTATATAATCGTTAATCTGTTGATCTTCATGGTGTGCGATCTCTTATTAACGGCGGATGGCACTTTTCGCCCTTTGCTGGGTTCCGTACTCTTCTTTGTTGCAGTTGTATATTTACTAAATATGTCGAAGTTTGAGAAGGCTTTATTTGGATAGGCTGAGTCTGCAAGTTCATTTTATATGTGAAGAAAAGCCGCCTAAAACGCGGCTTTTTTGATATATTATGACATTACCCCGCTTGAACGTCGATTCTGGGCGAATCGACGGCCTCTTCGAATTGAATGTTGGCAGAGCTGACTTTGAACATTTTAGTCACATACAGGAGGTAAATAATTCCCAATGCTGCCCAGCTTAAGCCAAGCATAAAGGAGTTGTGCTCCAGATTAAACCACAGTATAAAGACGAAAATCGCTCCTATTGATGGTATAACTACATGAGCGAGGAAGCTGGTTACGGATGAATACATTTTCCTTCTCCATGCATAGTGTACAATCACAGACAGATTAACGAACGTAAAGGCAATCAGCGCCCCAAAGCTAATGAATGAAGACGCTGTCTCCAAATTGAAGAAAATGGCGGTCATGGAGATCAGTCCGACGATAATAATATTCCCGACAGGCGTTCTCAAACGAGGATGTGCGTAACCGAATAGCTTGTTCGGCAGTACGTTATCTCGACCCATCACAAACAGCAGGCGGGATACGCTTGCATGCGAGGAAAGTCCCGATGCTACGGTAGAAGCGAACGAAGCTGCAAGAAAGAACAACTGAAAGATCTTTCCGCCAACATAAAGGGCGATCTCGGGCGAAGCTGCGTCAGGATCGCTAAATTTAGAAACGTCAGGGAAGATCGCTTGGGCAAAATAGGATCCGATGATAAATAACAACCCGCCGATAAGCGCCGTGAGGAAAATCGCCTTAGGGATCGTAGCGGCCGGATTCGTGGTTTCTTCGGAATACGTGGTTACAGCATCAAAACCTAGAAACGAGAAACACAATACGGTAGCTCCAATGACCAAAGAGGAGATGCGCATATCCGAATCATATAGAGGTCCGCTAGCCAGAACGCTTCCATACCCTACACCGTGCATTAACTCCTTGAACGAGAGAATGATAAAAAATACAACAATAAGTACTTGATAGAGCACTAATAAAGTATTGAACTTAGCGATAGAAGTGAGGCTCCATATATTCGCGCAGGTAATGACCAGCACGAAGGCTGCAACCAAAATCCATTTCGGCACGTCGGGGAAAATGGCTGAAAGATAAATTTGGGAAAGCAGTGCATTGACCATAGGGAGAAGAAGGTAATCCAATAAGGATGACCAGCCTACCAAAAAACCAAGATGCGGGTTCATTGTTTTTTGCGTATAGGTATAAGCTGAACCTGCGCTTGGGTAAACCTTCACCATTCTCCCATAACTGAATGCTGTAAAAAGCATGGCGACAAGAGCAATCGCGTAGGCGACCGGTACATGTCCTTCGGTAGATCCGGATACAATTCCAAAAGTGTCAAACAAAGCCATCGGAGCCATATAGCCCAGTCCAAGCATCACTATAGACCAAAGTCCCAGTGAACGCTTCAAAGTTACAGCGTTGTGCAATTCCAATTCCTCCTGATGATAAACTGTGCAATTTAAGTAATATACCACATCTCGGTTTATGCATAAATATAAAAAATTTTGAATTCCGATTCATGAGAATCCATAGATTGAGAAGCTGCCGCAGTTCTTCTGCGCCAGCTTCTTTTTTTATTGTCAATACTTTGTCCCCGTTCGAATAGGAATAAACATGTACCTATTGTGAGGGGTGAGCGCATGTATTCAGCTGAAATCAGCCGATCGAATCCATCGTGTATTTTGTTCATTATCGACCAGTCCGGGTCCATGTCTGATCCGTTTGGGGCAAGCACCAAGGCCGAGAGCGTTTCAGACGCCATCAACCGGTTATTGCAAAATCTCGTTATCAAGTGCGCGAAGTCGGAAGGGATACGCGATTACTATCATGTTGGCGTAATTGGCTATGGCGCCGGTGTCGGTCCGGCGTTCGGAGGTGTATTAGCGGGAAAAGAAGTGGTACCGATTAGCGAAATTGCCGATAACCCGTCAAAGCTGGATAAACGTCTGAAAAAAGTGCCGGATGGGGCAGGAGGGCTGGTTGATCAACTCGTCAAGTTTCCGGTCTGGTTTGAACCGATCGCAAACGGAGGAACGCCGATGTGCGAAGCCGTGAGAACGGCTCAAACCGTTCTGACGCAATGGATCAATGAGTACACGCACTGTTTTCCGCCGGTTGTCATTCATATCACGGACGGGGAATCGACCGACGGCGATCCGACTCTTGAAATGGAACAACTAAGAGCGCTATCGACGGATGATGGAAATGTACTGTTATTTAACCTGCACATTTCGGATAGTCCAAGCGCGGTGGAGCTCCGTTTTCCGGAAACCGCGGATGCGCTGCCAGACGCTTATTCCAGAGTGCTTTACGAAGGCTCAAGTCCGCTAACGCCTTTTATGATCCAAGTTGCCAATCAGGAATACGACTTGAATCTTTCGGATGGAGCAAGAGGGTTTGTGCTCAATGCGGATTTGACGCTGGTGATCCAGGCGCTTGATATCGGCACGCGTCCGGCCAACCTGCGGTAAGGGCTTTAGGTATGCGAATCGAAAGCGAATGTTTTTCATTGCCGAAGGCAGGGAATCGCAGCGATGAATACGAAGATGCCTCCCATAGCAGCACACATGTTCACAAGGAGACGACAATCTGTAGATTCGCCATAGCGGATGGGGCCAGTGAGTCCTCCTATGCTGAACTGTGGGCGAATTTGCTCGCAAGCGGCTATTGCTTTGGCAGATTCGGCGATACGCAGATTCATAAGTCCATCTCCCCATTATCGAAAGCTTGGCAGAAAAAAACCAACGGCAAAAATCTCCCCTGGTATGCGCTAGAGAAGCTCAGCAGCGGGGCATTTTCCACATTAGCGGGGATCACGTTCCGATATGCGATAGATGCCGAGTCTGCGGCATTTGACGCGATAGCGGTCGGCGACAGCTGTATTTTTCATGTTCGAGGGGATACGATGATCGCCTCATTTCCTCTAAACACAGCGGATGATTTTGGGCGCCGACCTGTTCTCATCTCGAGTAACGCGGCTAGTAACGTCCAGCTTAAAGCGTTTGTTCATAGCTGGAGCGGCAATGCCGAAGAGGGAGACGAGTTCTGGTTGATGACCGATGCCCTAGCCTGCTGGCTGTTGACTTGTTACAAGGAAGATCGCAGCGTGATAAGGCTAATCGGTAATCTGGCTGGCGAGCGTGACTTTATTCATCTCGTACATGAACAAAGACGGCGGCCTCACCGTGAAGGCCATTTCTATCTTAAGAACGATGACGTTACATTCTTTCGTCTAAAACTGGTTAAGGGGAAGTGAGGCGATGTTCTGGCCCACTCCGCAGGATTATAGGGAAGCCATCCAAAATCCGCGTATCTGCTTCAAGGACCCGGAGCTGCAGGCAGGCCTCCCGGAATTGGATAAGCTCGGCTTGCCCCGTCCGATATCGGGAAGCTTCGCCACCGTGTACAAACTGAAGTGCGGTGAGCGAGAGTGGGCGGTCAGGTGCTTTACCAACAATGTAAAAGATCAGAAGATCCGTTACGATGCCATCAGCTTGCATTTACGCTCGAATCCGCTCCCTTATCTCGTCCCTTTCGAATATCTATCCGAGGGCGTCAACATTAACGGACAGTGGTTCCCGGTCGTGAAAATGCGGTGGGTGGAGGGAGAGTCACTGCTCGATTACATGGGGCGGAATTTGCATCGTACCGACCTGTTGCAACAGCTCGCCGATAAATGGATAACAATGACCCGCGAGCTGCGCTTGGCCAATATTGGGCATGGTGACTTTCAGCATGGAAATATATTGATCCATAAGGATGAAATCATTCTGATCGACTACGACGGGATGTATGTTCCCGCTTTAAACGGCATGCCGAGCAATGAGCTCGGTCATCGAAACTATCAACATCCGGGGAGGAATGAAAGGCATTTCGGCACCTATATCGATCACTTCTCGGCTTGGGTAGTTTGGATATCGATCGCGGCTGTATGTGCCGATCCCTCGTTATGGCATTCGCTTGAAGCGGGGGAGGCGGAGGAAAGCCTGCTTTTTCGACGGAAGGACTTTGTTAGTCCGGATACATCGCGGGCATTCGAATTGCTTGCGCTTATTGAAGATGAAGAGGTACGATCGTCAGCAAACTCCCTTCGCGCATTCGCGATAATGGAAGTACCGGAAGTGCCTAGACTCCCCGATTCCGATTCGGAGGAGCGAACCAACCTTTCTTCAAGCCTCCATATCTCGGCGTTCTCTAAAAATGGATCCTTTCGAACTTCACTAACCGTCTTGTATGATCGGTTTATAAAGCAGATGCCGCGTAAGGCTGCCGCTATATCGCCGCCAGAAACTTCGTATTCCGGTGGAGCGTCGTGGGTTCTGGACCATATTACGTTGGAAGAGACGCCTCGCGTGCAACGATTAACGAATCTGTTCTTGCAGGAGAGCGTTGTTTCCTACCTGATCTTATTTACAACAGGGTTAGCCGCGGCAACTTTGTACAGTCGTACCCCGGTCGCAGCGCCATTCTTCTGTTCGATGATAGGTTTTGGAACGGAGATGGTCTTTTTAAGCTGGCGATATGGGAAAATTCCAGTCGTTCAGGAAAAGAGAGCCACGTCCAAGAATAGGAAGAGGCTGGAGCTTATCCTATCGGATTTGAGAATCGAAATGAACGAATTGAACGCAATCAAGCAAAATTTCAGTCAAATTGAAGAGGAATTGATAAACGATTGCGTACACAGGTTCGAGGAAGCAGCTGATCGGGAAAGGCATGAATCGGAAGCGGTGGAGAAGGAGCTTCATAATCGTTTAAGCGGATTAGTTGGCGAAAGACGTACCATTGACCAAGAGGAAAAAACGGAGCTTTCCGGCAAACTGGCCTCGTTCCAAAAAAAATGGCTGGAAGAACAAATAATCAAACATAAGATTAGCCAGGAACATATTCCGGATATCGACGATGAGACAAAACGACGTTTAAGAAAGAGCGGCATTCGTACGCCGGCCGATTTCATGGACATTACGATCAATCAGTCCTATGGTCGCAAACAAATCGACAAGGCTTATTTGATTTTACAGAACGGCGGTTCGGTTCATGTAGGCATGAGCCGATCTCAAGCGAAAGCGCTGGTCGACTGGAAAAGAAAAATCGAACGCAGGTATCGCACTAAAATTCCTCCAGTCCTTCCTCGCAGTGAAATCTCCGCGATAGCGTTAAAGTATAAGGATCGGAAGTCAACGTTAACCGATGCGGAACAAACGTATATAACCGCTGCACAGGAAAGGTTGAATGTGATCAAGCAGGCTCACCATCCTGAATTGGAATCCTTAATGAAGGAAGTGGAGGCTGCAAGAACCCGGCTTGCGAACGAGCTTCATCACTTTGATAGGCAAATCGATGAACGAAGTAAACGCCATTCAGACAAACTGGAGGAATTCCATGATCTAAACAAACGAATGGCATCCTACATGGATGTGCAGTTTGTAAGGTACGTAAAGCAAGTATTCCTGTTTCGAAGGTAATCAGCCGCCATCCCAAGATAGTATCCCCTTCCGGTAGCCGGGAGGGGATTTTTAGGTCGCCATAGATCAACCGAATCGTTGAGATGAGCAACTATTGCACCGCTCATGCGTTTAAGGTGTAAAGACTACGAAAGGAAGCGAGTTTCATGAAGCGTATGACCCTTACTGCGCTGGCTGCTGTTATACTGTTAACCGGTCGGCACAATCTCGAAAATCGACAACGAGTCGCATCGTATTCTTGTTCTGGAAGACGGAAAGACTGAACCGAGCTACTGGTGTAGCTTCAACAATCATTCGGAGATGGTCGACAGCGCCGGGCGCTCAATCGCCTTTGACGATTTGAAGGATAAGGTCAAAGTGCGAGTATGGATCAACGGCGGAGTAGAGGATTCCTTCCCGGCGCAGGCGGGAACCCGCAGACTCGAGCTCGTCGCCTCGGATTGACTTCGACGGGCCATTTCTATGATTCGCGTTTAAACGCTTTGATACGCGGCAAGCATGAAGAAGGAATAGCGGAGGACGAAGGAGGAAAGAACATGCAGCTCATCGATAAAAAGAAAGTTCAGCAATTTATCGATATCCTTATCAATGAGGAATTATATATCCATCTCGAGATGACTACGGGAGCTTACGCCGCGCATCTGGACCGTACGAAACATCCGGCCGCAACCTTTATTTCGAACGCCGTTATTCGTTATTCCCACGGCTCGATTTCCGGGGACGGCCCTTATCGCGTCGGCTTGAAAACGGAGCAAGGGTGGGTTTATTCCGAGGGGCTTACCCACTACGAAGAGTCGGATTCCGAAAGGCTCATTCTTGCGGGGCACGACGCTGCGGGAAAACTAATCGTGGCGTTGCAATTGAGCCGCAAACCATTCTAAGGGAAAGGGAGATTGGAACAATTATGGAACGTCACATCCTAGTTATACTTCCGCATCCGGACGACGAAGCATTCAGCGTATCAGGGACGCTCGCCATGCATCTCGACCAAGGATCGTCGGAAGTCACTTACGCTTGTTTGACTTTAGGAGAAATGGGCCGCAATATGGGTATACCCCCATTCGCCAACCGGGTCACATTGCCCGCGATTCGCAAGCAGGAACTGGAAACTTCTTGCCGTGCCATTGGCATATGGGATATCAGAATGCTTGGCTTTCATGATAAAATGATCGAATTCGAAGATCAAGCGAAGTTAGACGGAAGCATCGAAGCGCTTATGAAAGAGCTGAATCCTTCGTTGGTCATTACTTTCCACCCGACGCTGAGCGTTCACCCCGATCACAATGCATGCGGGGCAGCGGTAATCCGTACGATCGGCAGAATGCCGGCCGAGCGTAGGCCGACCGTGCACTGCATGGCATTCGCCAATAATCATGAACAGGAAATCGGCAAACCTGATATCATTAATGACGTTAAAAGGTACCTGAAGCAGAAGATGGCGTCTATTCAAGCCCATAAGTCCCAGTTCCAAGCCGCTGAATTGTTAGGCAGCAAGAAATTATCGGATGCGGAAATCCAGGCACGCTTCGGAACGGAACGGTTTTGGACGTATCGCTTCTCATAAAACAGTATTCAATTTCATGAAGGGTCATGGAGTAAAAGCTTGAGAAATCAGGCTTTTTATTTTTTGGCCTATATTAAACTTTAATGTTGAGAATTGAAATATGCGAACTAATGTTCTATGATAAGGGTAATATCACTGTCATGAACTGTGACAAGAAGTTAATCGTTTGGAAGGAGATCAAACTATGGCAGAAAACAAATTACTAAGAATGGACAATGTTGGCATCGTTGTAGAATCCCTTGATAACGCAATCTCTTTCTTCGAGGAGATCGGCTTGAAGCTCGAAGGGCGAGCTACTGTCGAAGGTGAATGGGCGGGTCGCGTAACCGGGCTGGGTTCACAGTGTGTAGAGATTGCTATGATGGTTACGCCAGATGGCCACAGCCGTATTGAACTTTCGCGATTTCTCACCCCACCTACGATATCAGATCACCGAACTGCTCCTGTAAATGCCCTCGGTTATCTACGCGTCATGTTCACCGTTGAAAACATTGACGAAATGGTAGCCAGACTCACTAAATCTGGTGCTTCACTCGTTGGGGAAGTGGTTCAGTACGGGGACTCGTATCGGCTCTGCTACATTCGTGGACATGAAGGACTTCTAATCGGTTTGGCGGAACAACTCCGTAAAAAATAAGTGAAACAGCGTCAGTCTAGGACTTGAATGTCCATACTGACGCTGTTTTACATTTAGTCTATGGTTACGTTGGAAATAGAGTCGTTGGAGCCTTCATAGGCATTTAGAATGGAACTGAGCAAGCCGGGAAATCTATCTTCCAGATCAGCCGATCGAATGGACAAGTAACGCTGCGTTCCCTGCACGCGAACCTGTAAGACCCCCGCTTCGCGCATCGTACGAACATGGTGGGACAAGGTCGATTTCACGACGTTGGCATCGATGCCGCCGCAAGTGCTTTCTCCTATTCTGCTGATTTCTGCAACAATGGATAGCCGGACGGGATCACTGAGCGCATACAGGACGGACGAGAGATGAATATCGGCTTTGTCCGGGTGATATAGTATCTTCAGGATGCTTCCTCCTTGTCGAAAGGTAGTGATTGCATTCTACCACACCCCATGCTATATTTCTATTGTTCGATAACAATCGAATTATTAAATAAGCAAGTTTTGGAAAAGCATATTGCAAATGAAGTCTTTATAGAAAAATAAGTGGTGTGGAGGAATAACCATGACAAATTTAAATACCAGTCAAGCAACGAACTCGCATTCCGTAGAAGCATTGTTCAAGCCTATTTCATTAGGGAGTCTCAGCCTAGCCAACCGGATCGTGATGGCACCGATGACGCGGGCTTTCTCACCGGGAGGTGTACCTGGACAGGACGTAGTGGATTATTACCGTAGACGCGCGGAAAACGGCGTTGGCTTGATCATTACGGAAGGCACGCTGATTAATCATCCAGCAGCAACCGATAATCCGAATATCCCTAACTTCCACGGAGAAGAAGCGCTTGCAGGCTGGAAACGTGTCGCTGACGCAGTGCACGAAGCGGGAGGACGGATCGTACCGCAGCTCTGGCATGTCGGGATGACCCGCAAGAACGGGTCGCTTCCTCATCCGGAAGTGCCATCGATCGGACCTTCAGGACTTAATCTACAGGGTGAACAAGTGAATGAACCGATGAAGCAGTCGGAAATCGATCAAGTCGTACAAGCTTACGCGCAAGCAGCCGCCGATGCGAAACGGATCGGCTTCGACGGTATCGAACTGCACGGCGCCCATGGTTACTTAATCGACCAATTCCTCTGGGAGAAAACGAATCAACGCACGGATAAATACGGCGGCGATTTAATAGCACGCACCCGATTTGCCGTCGAGATCATCGAAGCTTGTCGCCGCGCAGTTGGTCCTGACTTCCCGATCATCATTCGATTGTCGCAGTGGAAATCGTCCGAATACACGGCCAAACTCGCTGCTACGCCTGAACTGCTCGGTCAATTACTTGCTCCTCTCGTGGAAGCGGGTGTAGATATATTCCACTGCTCGACCCGCAGGTTCTGGGAACCCGAGTTTGAAGGATCTAGCCTGAATTTTGCAGGATGGGTGAAAGCATTAACGAATAAGCCTACGATCACGGTAGGGTCCGTCGGTCTTGATGATGAATTCCTGGGATCCTTCAGAGGCAAAAGCGCAGGAACATCCGACATCAACGAGCTGCTGGTCCGGTTAGAGCAGAACGAATTCGATCTCGTCGCTATTGGACGCGCCTTGTTGGTGGATCCTGCTTGGGCGGAGAAGGTTCGGGGCGAACGGTTCAATGAACTACTTCCATTTTCCCCTGACGCATTAAGACGGTTGTACTAATACGGCTAATGGGTACAAAGAACAAAAAGAGATGACACTTGTGCCATCTCTTTTTGCTTTGCGGCAGGCTGTAGAAGCTTACGATAGATGTCAGTTATTAAAATGGACATTCTCCCATATATTTGTGAGTGTAGTGAAAATACAAGCTCTTAATGGAGGGATGTCAACTAATGACACAGGAAGTTAAAGTAAACCAATCGATTGAAAATCGACTCAAGCAGCCGCAGCTCCTATTCATCAATGGTCAATTTGTGCCTTCGGTGGAAGGCCAAACATTCGTAAGTTACAACCCGGCAACCGGAGAACCGCTTGCACGGGTGCACGAAGGCAAAGAAGAGGATATCAACCTCGCCGTTGCTGCGGCAAGAAGAGCTTTTGAGAACGGTCCTTGGCGTACGATGAGCGCCTCTGAGCGCGGTCGTCACTTGTTTAAGCTTGCCGATTTAATTGAAACAAACCGCGAAGAGATTGCGCAGCTCGAGTCGTTAGACAACGGAAAACCAATCCGCGAAACGCGAGCAGCCGATCTTCCGCTTGCGATAGATCATTTCCGATATTACGGTGGATGGGCAACCAAAATTACCGGACAAACGATACCTGTTGCCGGCGAGTATTTCAACTATACCCGCCATGAGCCTGTCGGAGTTGTCGGACAAATCATACCTTGGAATTTCCCGCTGTTAATGGCGGCATGGAAACTGGGTCCAGCCCTTGCCGCAGGCTGCACTGTCGTATTAAAGCCAGCAGAGCAAACTCCGCTTTCCGCGCTTTATTTGGCAAGGCTTATTCAAGAGGCCGGTTTTCCGGATGGTGTCGTTAACATTGTTACTGGCTTTGGCGAAACGGCAGGTCAGGCTCTTGTTAATCACCCTGACGTGAATAAAATCGCCTTTACCGGATCTACCGAGGTCGGCAAACTCATCGCGCGTCAAGCGGCGGACCGTGTCAAACGTGTCACTCTGGAGCTTGGCGGTAAATCGCCGAACATTATTTTGCCGGATGCCGATCTCTCCCGCGCCATTCCCGGCGCGCTTTCCGGCGTAATGTTTAACCAAGGACAGGTGTGCTGCGCGGGCAGCCGCGTGTTTGTGCAGAAGAAAGCTTACGACAACGTGGTTGCTGACATGGCGTCCTATGCGGCAAAAATCAAGCAGGGACCCGGCATTTCCGCAGATACGGAAATGGGTCCGCTTGTGTCACTGGAGCAACAGCAGAAGGTCCTCGGCTATATTCGCCAAGGACGTGTAGAAGGTGCGGAGCTTGTTTGCGGTGGGGAGGATCGCTTCGATGCAGGCTACTATGTCAAACCGACGATCTTTGCTGCCGTTGACGAGTCGATGACCATTGCCCGCGAAGAGATCTTTGGTCCGGTTATATGCGCGATTCCATTCGAATCCATCGATGATGTAATCGAAAGTGCCAATAACAGTGAATACGGACTTGCCGCCGGACTATGGACCGAGAACCTCAAAAATGCGCACTACGTCGCTAACCGGCTTCGGGCAGGCACGGTGTGGGTCAACTGTTATAACGTGTTTGACGCCGCGTCTCCGTTTGGCGGGTATAAACAATCAGGCATCGGACGCGAAATGGGCGACTACGCGCTTCGCAATTATACCGAAGTCAAAAGCGTTTGGATTAATATGCAATAACAAGGAGAGCTTTGGCGATGCCGCCAAAGCTCTTTTCTGTTCCTTTATTTTCATCGAACCGGACAACTTACGCGATGTTGATCGCCCGCGCTGCCAATACAGCGACAATCACGAGCGAAATGCAGGATTGGACCATCATAAGGAGTTTTGCTCTTCTCGACAAAACCATCGTATCCGTCGGGCTGAAGGCGGTGTTCGTGTTAAAAGCAAGATATAAGTAGTCCAGAAACATGGGTATCCATGGCGTCCATCCTGTGAGTTCAAAGGTCATCTGCGGGAATAAAAAATCGGGACGCTCACTTGTTCCGCTATGCCTCTTTAACGGACCGCCGCGGTCGATTTCCCAATACCAGACGGCGAATACGCCAATGTTGCATATCCATAGCAAAGCGGCGCTTCCGAACAAATCAGCCGCGGTAGTCGTATGATTGAACAAGGCATATAGCAGAAATGCCAAGCTGGTAACCAGTCCCAGTGTTATTACACCAGCCATTCCAAGCCCAAGTATCCGTGTCCAGCCATGATGACCTCTCATCACACTGACGGTCAACGGAACCAGCAGCATAGAGAGGATGAGAATTACGATCCAACTCGGGATTGCGTTTAATTTCTCGGCGATGAGACTAAGCAGCAGCCCGATGATGACAACCGCTGCGAAAAAGGCGGAACGGGGGATGCGGATATGGTGGCGCTGTTCCGTTGAGCGGGTTTGCTTATCCGGCAAGGGATACACCTCGTTTTCGAATTCGGTATTATCTGATTACTTCTATAATATCGCAGAATAGCAGACAAAACTCCACCTTGTGCGTACAAAAACAACACTTCGATTGCTGCTGCTCCATGCTAAAATGGTTCCAGCCTTATGTTGGGTTACCAATGAATAAGCAGGAGTGATAGGAAATGACGCAGCAACTGTATAAACCGGTCATAACGAGTGAATGGAAAGTCTTATTCAAGCCGGAAAAAACGGGATGTTATGTGAATGATCATACTCTGGTTCGAGCTCGTGATGGAGCATGGCACGTGATTGGAATAACGGCACCGACATCCCATATCAATCCAGAACATGAACGATACTTTACGCATGGTTGGGGCAACAAGCTAGACCGACCTTTTACTTCCGAAAAGAAGACGATCGACCATGGCACTCGGGCATGGGCACCAGGTGCGATTGCCTATAATAATCGATATTATATGTATTACGGCCCTGCTCCTGCCAAGATGGCAGTCTCCCCGGATCTTGATCATTGGATCAACCATGAGGTGCAGCTAATCGGGACTCCGATTGATTCTTGCCATCGCGACCATATGCTCATCCAGATTAACAATTATACTTGGGCTATGTATGTTACCGGAATAGACGAAGAGGGCTACGGCTGCATCTCGGTATTGGTATCTAACGATCTGATTAGCTGGAGATTCGTGCAGTATGCATTGACAACCTCCGGTGCTGCAGCATTAAAGCCGGGTTGGGGGGCGACAGAGTCTCCGTTCGTCGTGCGATATCATGATGCCTATTATCTGTTAATTACCTATACGGATTGCAGTGACGACACTTACAACCAAACCCTTGTGTTTCGTTCCCCAAACCCGTATGACTTCGGGGATTTCAATGGTCAACCTGACAATCCCATGGTCGTTGCTAGGTTGTTTGGACATGCCTCTGAGGTTGTGTACGACGCGGATACGGAATCTTGGTATATTACGACGTGCGGCTGGCCTGGCAAAGGGATTCCGCATGAAGGAGCGGTTTCAATTGCACGGTTGGAGTGGCAGTTGGAGTAACGGTATAACTCATAAGAACAACGAGGAACGAGCGTATTCTAAAATGTAACACGATTGACATCCAATTTTCATCTCGGTTTAAGGAAAGGGATCTATAATAAACCTTGACCCCCTTTTAAAATATACACTTTAGATCCGCAGCCCGTTGCTGCGGCTCTCTTTTTGTTAATTGAGGTAATCGGCATGTTTCTTTTACTTCACTACATAAATATATTGCAATTTTTCGAGGAAATGGTATGTTTACTAGATTGACTATTATCGCATGTTATCGGATATATAATAGCTATACTAATGCTTGGAGGGATTACACATTAATAACGAATTCTTGAATGATGCAATGGCCATGCTGAAAAAAACGAGTCGCACTTTTTATATTCCGATCAGCCGCTTGGATGTAGGGTTGAAGGAAGCTGTAACATCTGCCTATCTGTGCATGCGTGCAATAGATGAAATAGAGGATCATGAAGATCTTTCCGATAAATTGAAAGTGGAGCTATTAATCGGGTTAAACGATGCATTCCAATCGCCGCATGTTACTGAGGCCATACAACAAGTACTATCGCCGTTTCGAGAGGTATTGCCAGCAGTTACGATGCGACTCGATGAGTGGGTCGTTCTTTGTCCTTCCACGGCAGCCCCAATCGTAAATCGTTACATCGCAAAGATGGCTTTACAAATGTCCGAATGGGTTCATAGCGGGTGGCATATTCATACGGAAGAAGATTTGGATCGTTATACGTATAGCGTGGCTGGCATGGTAGGAGAAATGCTTTCAGAACTTTGGTTATGGCATGACGGAACTGAATCCGATTTAACGAAGGCGGTTGCTTTCGGAAGAGGTTTGCAGGCCGTGAATATTCTCCGAAATAGAACGGAGGATATTAAACGTGGCGTTGACTTCTTTCCTACCGGATGGGGATTCAAGGAAATGCAGCAGTATACGCGACGCAATTTACAAGATGCCGACTCTTATATCGCAGACTTGAAAGATGGTCCGGCGTTGAAATTTTGCAAGGTGCCTCTTGCATTAGCCCATGCTACGGTAAACCTCATCGCTATTGGCGGAAGTAAATTAACAAGAGATTCCGTTCTGAAAATTGTGAGTCGTGTGACCGGATAATAGGATTAACGTTATAAAGTAGTGAAAAAGAAGCCGTTGCGTGTAACGGCTTCTTTTCTGTTTGTTGTTGTGAAAGACCTATTAATTCGGAGTCATTAGGATAAAATAGAATGAGAAGTCATTATGCGAAAGAAATGGGAATGAACGATGACAATTAGACTGTATTATAATTCTTCCTATGTAACCGAATGGGAAACAACGATTACGAAATCGGTCAAGAGAGAGGATGGATGGTACATCCTCTTGGAGGAAAGCGCATTTTACCCTCATGGTGGGGGCCAACCTTGCGATACGGGAACGATCAACGGCGTCGCCGTATTGGATGTTATAAGCGAGGAAGATGAAGTGCTGCATAAAGTAGAACGATTGCCGGAGGGTAAGGCGGCGTCATGCCGGATTGATTGGCAGCGAAGGTTCGATCATATGCAGCAGCATAGCGGTCAGCATCTGTTGTCAGCGGTTTGCCTAAAGTTATTTGATGCAATGACGCTAAGTTTTCATCTGGGGATTGAATCCGCAACAATCGATGTTGAAAAGCCTGAGCTAACCCCGGAGCAGTTATCCCATCTGGAATGGGAAGTGAACCAGGCCATCTACGATAATCACCGAATTGCCAGTTATATGGTTTCCGAGGAGGAGGCTAGCCGTTTGCCGCTGGCAAAGCCGCCAAAAGTGTCTGGGACCGTACGGATTGTCGAGATTGAGAACGTGGAATACAATGCGTGCGGCGGGACGCATGTCTCGTCTACGGGTGGAATTGGGCTGATCAAGCTGCTGAGAACCGAGAAGATGAAAGGGAATACGCGAATTTCATTCAAATGCGGTAACCGTGCCTTAACGGAATTTAACGATTGCTTGGGGATTATAGGGAAGTTATCTCTAAAATTCAATGCCGGGAAAGATGATATTGTCGCTCGCGTTGAGAAGTTGGAGCAAGAGCAGAAGCAGCTTCAAACGGAAATGGCCGCGCTCAAGGAGCAGAATGATGCTTTTGTCGCACGGGAGCTCTTGGAACGACATGAAAGCTGCATGATCGCGCATCAGTTTGAGAACAAGCCTTTGAAAGATTTGCAAAACCTGGCGATAAAACTGACGTCAATGACCAATGATCCCGTGCTGCTCGCCGATCTTGCGGATTTCAAAGTGGTGCTGTCGCATAGCGGGGAATTCGAGCGGTCTTGCGGCGCATTTTTTAAAGAACATCTAGGGGCGTACGGCGGCAAAGGCGGAGGCAGCAGCACCATGGCGCAGGCTGGCTTCGGGACTTTGAATGAAGCGTTGGCGTTCTACGAATTCGCAAGAGTTATGTTCATGAGTAGTGTTGGCCGTTACGTTAACGGAGAACGTTAAACGCATCTCTCGATTCATTTTTTGTTCGTATGGTTAAATTTTTCAGTAAGATCGAACAAAATGATCGAGACGGGTTTTGATGCTATCATCTCGAATATTCGTCCAGAAATAAAGAAGTGTCTGAGGAGGTCTCTTATGTTGAAAAACTATCGGCTGACCAAAGGTATCAAGCACGGTCTGAGTCACTTCGATCCAAACGATACAGGCGGTTATGCAAGCAAAGAAGAAATTCAAGAAGAATTCGAACACATGGAACGGAAGCTTCGCAATCTGCAGGACAAGCTGTTTGCCTCGAAGACGAATGGCGTGCTCGTTTTATTCCAGGGGATGGATTGCAGCGGGAAGGACGGCGTCATCAAGAAAGTACTGTCCAACCTGAATCCTCAGGGCTTTCGGGCGGAGAGTTTTAAGAAACCGACTCTTGAAGAGTCTGCTCATGACTTCTTATGGAGAGCGCATAAGGTTGTCCCTGCCAAAGGCTATATTACCGCATTTAATCGTTCTTATTATGAGGAAGTGCTCATCACCCGTGTGCACGGTTTGATTCAGGACGAGGAAGCAGCAACCCGGATGAAGCATATACGTCATTTCGAGAAGCTTCTAACGAACAATGGCGTGTTGCTGATCAAAATTTTCCTGCATATTTCGCCCGAATTTCAGCTCGAGAAAATCCGCGAACGGCTGAGCAACCCGGAGAAATTATGGAAATTTGACCCAAGCGATCTCAACGAGCGGCATTACTGGGATTCCTATATTGAAGCATACGAGGATGCTTTCCGATATACGGCAACCAATCACGCTCCGTGGCATATCGTCCCAGCCAATGAACGATGGTTCCGCGACTACTTGGTGCTCCGGACTATTGTACATTCCCTGGAGAAGTTGGACCTTTCTTATCCGGAACCGGACATCGAAACACGAAAGCTTCTGGAGCAACTCCAATCCAACGCCTCCCTGTCCCGATAGTTGAAGGACCAACCATCGTGGACGAAAAATCACAACTAGTTGGGAAATAGAAGGAGTGACGCAATCGGCGTCGCTCCTTTTTTACTATTTATAAGAACTTCCATTCGGCGAAAATAGGCTGTAAATACGCAAAGAAGGTATGCGAACACATATTGAATTTATGCACATAGAATATTGAAATCAAGTTAAGCGTATTCGTAAAAGAAATGGCGTCATTTGAATGGAGTGGCATCATCATGTACGACTCGTTAAGAAGCGTCAAAATCATTTCGCTCATTCTTATTGGACTCGGCATCTTCTTTTTTTTGTTAGAATTAGCGGCTGCAGGAAGCGTATCTATAGTTGGTCTAGTTTTGTTCATGATCGGATTCGGGCTGAATTCTTTGATGCGCGCGGTAAGAAGCGAGCTCGAGAAACTGCGGTTAGAGAATGCCGAATTGAGAAGACAAATGAAGGAAAAATGGAAATGAACATACTGAAGTCGGCTGATAATAAAGCCGGCTTTTTTCATGAATATTTCCTGGGTAACCGCAGAAATGTGGCATTTTCGACAATATACAATTGGCAGCGCTTCACTACGATCGGGCAGGTTAGTTTAATAAGTAGTATACTAAGATAATCAACAACTTGTCTTCGAAGAAGATTTAGATTTCCACTTGAAACAATCGAAATCGGAGGAGGAAGCAAACATGAGAAAACTCGTATTGTTCATGCATGTGTCACTGGACGGGTATGCGTCGGATTCGAAAGGAGGACTCGATTGGATTCCGTACAACGAGGAATTAGAGAAATACGCCGAGGAGGTCGTAGCCGAAGTGGGCTCTCCCGTATACGGACGCACGACATATCGATTGATGGAGAGCTACTGGCCCACGGTGCTGGACGATCCGAATGCGTCGAAACACGGTATCGAGCATGCCACGTGGCTGCAGGATGTTAAGAAGATCGTCATTTCCGGCTCGATGGACGCTGCCGAATGGAACAATACGATGCTGATCAAGGACAATATCGCAGAGGAAATCAAGACGCTCAAGGAGCAGCCAGGCAAAAATCTCGTCATCTTCGGAAGTCCGGGGGCGGCGAAGACGTTGCTTGAGCTCGGCTTGATCGACGAATTCCTGCTGACGATTTGTCCGGTCATCTTGGGCGGCGGAAAATCGGTATTCCACGGCGACGGCGAGAAAATCAAGCTCAAGCTGCTGTCCAGCCGAACGTTCAATTCGGGCATTATCGCAGCCCGCTATGAGTTGGAGAAATAGAACGATAGTTCAACACACAAGGCTGCCGGCCCAAACCGGCAGCCTTTATTAATGAGCTAACGGGGTGACGGCATATTTATGTAAATACCGAAACGGACTCCTTGACATTTAAAACTGTAACCAATATAATTACAGTAATAAGAAGAAAGAAGGACGGCTAGTCGGGCAAACTGCTTATTTATCGTCCTTTTTTTTTAGTTAAACTGTAACTGAAATTTATACAGTTATTTGTCCATTCTAATGATAGGTGGTGCTGACGATGAGCTTTGCGATCAGTGATTGGGTACAAGGCAGAACGAAGGACGGGGAACTAATTCAAGGATTTATTACGTCGATGAACGAAAAACAAAACACTGCAAGCGTTTATGTCGTTCAATCCGATCACGATGCGGCGGTCGGCACTACGGTCACTGTGTTGAGCAGCTGGATAAAGGGGCATCCGGCGGTGCAGCTGTTGGATTACGAGGAGCCGATCCTAGACTTTATCGAGCTGGCGCTGGCCACGCGCGACGAAGAATGGTTCAGGGAGTTGACGGAGCGGCTTCACGAGGTGGTGGTGCAAAAGAAAGCGAGCAGAAGTAACAGCGCTCCGATTCTGTATCACCGAAATAGTTTCGGCCGCATCATCGGATGAGGCTAGTGTCGATTGAAAGTGTCCGTAAGAAGTCCGCGCAAACGCGGGCTTTTTTCTTTATAGGATTAAGTTCTTTAGTGTTTCAGGTTCTTTTAATGTTTCCGTGATATTTTGGATAGGAGAACATATAGAACTTGAAAGTGGGATGGGTAGCGTATGCACAGAAAGATTTACAAATCGAGGGCTGTCTTCTTCTTTGCGTTCATCTCGCTGATTTTCGTTGGAATTAATCCTCATATCCTTCAAATGCATTTGTTTCGTCCTTCCAGTACTGTCCGATCCGTCACTGCTGAAGCAAGAACTCGGGCAACACGCTCAGAGAAACCAACTCAAATAAAAACGACGAATGGAAGCACCCTGCATTCCATTTATTACCACGATAAAGTGGCTGTCTTGATGTTCCACGATATTGATCCGGTGTCCAAAGGCGGGGATATTATTACTCCGCGGAAATTTTCACAAGTGCTGGACGACCTGATGACGCGAGGCATTCATTTCATCACGCTGGAGCAATTTCGAAAATATATGGCGGGAGGCAGCGTGCCGGATAATGCTGCTTTAGTAACGTTTGACGACGGCTACGAAAGCTTTTACAACTATGCATACCCAGTTATGAAACAGCGTTCGATCGGCGGTGTTTGTTTTGTCATTACGGGGGATTTTAGCAAGCATGCAGATGTGTATATCCCCCATATGACTGCTAAAGAGATTACCGATATGGTCGTATCGGATCCTGACATTGAGGTACAGGCACATACCGATTCGCTTCACTACAAAACAGACCGGAGGCACGACGGCTTAACAGCCTACTTGGTGCAGAAGGGCGTTAAAGAAACGAAGGCACAGCAGTTGCACCGAATCGACGACGACACGAAATTGAGCATCGCCAAGTTAAAAATGCTAAATATCCGTCGGATCGATACCTTCGCTTATCCTTACGGGCTATATACGCCTACCGCAATTAAAGTTTTAAGAAGCAACGGCATCCGTTACGCCTTTACGGTCCAATCCGGGCTCGCAACACGGAAGACGGACCCTATGTTACTGCCTCGCATCAACGCAGGTTCGCCGAGCTTGACGGCGGCATCGATATTCAGATCCATAATGAGAAGTATGCAGCCGAATCAGCCTAAGCTAAAGCAGATTCACATTCCTGCTTCCCCATTAATCTCAGCAGCATAATAATCGTTAAACGCCTGACGTTTCTTATGAATAATGAATTTGCTGCGGTATAACTTTGGTTCTAACAGAGAATGATAACTGAGGAGCTTGCCCCGGCAACTCCTTTATTTTGTTGGCACTATAGAGTAACTATGCGACAGCAGCCGGCGAAGATTTATCGTCCACTGGAAGGTTATGCCAAGAATGAAGGGGATAAAAGTCGACATAAACCGCAAAGACTTGTGCGTAGTATCCCCGTCCATAGTGACTGTAATCGATAACGGTAGTTGATTAAGCCAACGGGAACGAGAGTTTTATAAATGTAACACGATTGAAATCCTATTTTCATCAGTTTAATGAAGTGTCTCTATAATAAAACTCGACCCCCTTTTAAAATATAAACACTTTAGACACGCAGCCCGTTGCTGCGGGTCTCTTTTTATTTATTGAAGTTACAGGCAGGTTAATGCAATTTTATATATCACTTTCCCTACTAGCAAATACTTTAAGCGCGGTGAACCTTATTATTGGTAATGGCAAGTTTTTGGGAGAAAATTCAAGAATAAAGGGGTTTTCCATTAAATCACGAAAAATAAAAGAGTTCTGATCTTGTGCAATAGGAGTAAGGGAGGGGGTATTGTAATGGATGAGGCTATAAATCGTTCCATCGATGCGATTTGGAGGAGTGAATCGGCCAAGATCATTGCAGTTCTCACACGGATCGTGCGAGATGTTGGACTAGCCGAAGATCTTGCACAAGATTCGCTACTTATCGCCCTCGAGCGCTGGCCGCAATCAAGCATACCCGATAATCCGGGTGCTTGGCTGATGACAATTGCAAAACGTCGGGCTATCGATCTGCTGCGAAGAAATAAATTGAGGGATCGCAAATATGAAGAGCTTGGCTACGAGTTGAACGCGTATGACGAGTCGGATTTCGATTTTGGACTTGATGATTACTTTGGAGATGATATTCTCCGCCTGATATTCATGACCTGCCATCCAATTTTGTCGCCTGAGGCTCGTGCGGCACTCACGCTGAGACTACTCGGAGGACTAACGATCAAGGAAATCGCAAAATCGTACCTCATTCCGGAGTCAACGGTCGCACAACGAATTACGCGGGCCAAGCGAACGCTTTCGGAGATGCGCATTCCATTCGAAGTCCCACCGAAGGCCGAGCTCACGACTCGACTGTCCTCGGTTCTCGAGGTGATCTATCTCATGTTTAACGAAGGATACTCCGCGTCTTCCGGCGATAGGTGGTTGCGGCCCTTACTTTGCGAAGAAGCCCTGCGGCTAGGCCGTATATTAGCGGAAATCACACAAAATGAACCCGAAATCTATGGGCTGGTTGCGCTTATGGAATTCCAAGCGGCGAGATTTAAAGCGCGGGTCGACCCAACCGGAAAACCCATTCTGCTGATGGATCAAAACCGGGCGCTCTGGGATGATTTCCTGATCAAAAGCGGTTTAGCATCGCTTGATCGTGCCGAGCGACTTGGCGGGGAACTCGGCCCTTATTCACTTCAGGCGGCTATTGCTGCTTGTCACGCCCGAGCCCGAACCGCTTTGGAGACAGATTGGGTTCGGATATCCGGGCTTTATCATGAACTCTCCCAAATGACAGCATCGCCTATCATAGAGTTGAATCGTGCGGTTGCCATATCGATGGTGCATGGACCGGAGATTGGACTACAGATCGTCGATGGGTTGCAATCCGAGCCTTCCTTAAAAGGCTATCATTTATTACCGAGTGTCCGTGGTGATTTTCTTATGAAATTGGGGAGACTCGGAGATGCTCAATTGGAGTTCAAACGCGCCGCAGCGCTTGCGGGCAACACCTGTGAGCGAGAACTGCTATTGAAACGTGCTGCTGAATGCGCCGAAAGCTAGGTTCTAAAAAACAAACCTGCAGAAGAATGATCTACGTAAAGATAAAGAAAGATTTTTTTGAGAACTATTTTCTTGAATATGTCGTTTTTAATGCTTACCGTTCGTCGAATAAATAGAGGCAACAATGAATGCTTCAATTTAACGTTAGAGGAGAAATGAGAATGAAATTCCTGTGTTTGGGTTACTTGAATTCAGAGAAGATGGATGCCCGCCCAAAGGACGAGATTGATACTTTGATGAATGAATGCCCGCCTCATCTGGATAATTTTTATAATAGTGGCCAAGTGATCATCGATGCTGGACTAGCTTCCGAAACAAAATGCTTGCGGCGAGCGAATGGGAGAGTAAAGGTTATGGACGGTCCTTTTATCGAAACGAAGGAAATGATCGGTAGTGCTTTTCTTATTGAAGCACGGGACATGGAGGAAGCGATCCGGATTGCTTCTTTACATCCGACCGTACAAGTGCCTTCGGGCGAGGAATTTGGTTGGGGGATTGAGATCCGCCCGATCCATTACTTTCAATCGAGAGATTAGAATCAACTGTTGTACGGTAAGTATCGACAGAAAAGCCCTTTCTCCTTTGGAAACACATCCAGACCAATGATTTGGATTCAATTATTTATGAGGTCGCCCAGAAAGATCTGGTGACCTCATAATACGAACAGGATACGATAGTTCTAGAATAAAACAACGGCAGCCGACCTTATGATCGGCTGCCGTTTTCATTGAAGTAACGGGCTGGTTATTTTAGTTGCATCGCGAAGAGTATTAACCTTGTAATTTCAAAATTTCAATATTGCCCCGTGTCGATATCGCATAAGGATAAACCTTCCAAACCATCATCTTTTGTCATTCCTACGGGTAAAATCTTTCGTTACCTACTTGTAACTGCTTCGTTACCGTTCTGTCATTCCTTTAGAGGCTGGTGTGGGTAATATGAGGTTGTAAGCCAACCGTCGCTTGTCTCCAATAAAGTAAGAGGTGAAATTCTATGTGTTGTACAAATCGAAACACTCGTTTAAATTAGCCGGCATTCTGGCCTTAACCGGATTGATTGCGGGAAGTTCCAAGATTAAACGCCATTGCGTGCAAACGACGGTCGCCGCTGTTCGTTACGAATGGGGCGAACCGGATGTAGGCCGGTGACTTGAAAGGCAATCATTACGAAATGCACAATCTTGGCATGGGAAGAGGCGGCTACGGCTTTGGCATCAATAAATCCGGCGTCATTTACGAATTGCACAATTTTGGGACGTCCCTTGCTAAGTGTTGATGGAGAGTTAGAGATCACTGGCCGCTCACGGTAGTGAATTATGGTCAAAAAAATACGAAAAGCTTTTGAGGAGGAAATGAACATGAAAAAGAAAAAAAAGGGAGCCGCAGCGTTGCTGCTGCTGGTGGCTGTTGTCGCCGTATCCGTACCGGCAATAGTGTCCGCAAACAGAGCGAATCATGCTGAACAAGTAGTACCAGTCGTTGCACATGCGAATCAAGTTCACCAAACCGTCTATGAAAATACCCAATATGGCTTCCGTTTCACGCTGCCGGACAGTTGGAAAGGGTACACGATCGTAACGGACAAATGGTCAGGTCAGGATGCGACAGACGGTAAGGTCATCGAAAGCGGCGCGTCCATCGGCATCCGTCATCCCGAATGGACCGTTGACAAGCCTAGACAGGACATCCCTATCTATGTCTTTACGATCGATCAATGGAGCGCGCTTCAGCAGGAGAAATTATTCATCGGCGCAGCGCCTATGGGACCAAGCGAACTAACTCGCAATGACAAATACGTGTTCGCACTTCCAGCGCGATATAACTTTGCCTACCTTGATGGCTACCAAGAAGTGGAAGAGATCTTGAAGGACAATCCCATTCAACCGTTGTAATCGAATGTAAAGAAAGAAGAAATCCGCTGAAATGATGTGACCCCCAAAAGTTAGACACTATATATTAGGCTACTTCTATGGCATGAGTCCGGTACTGTATGGGGCTCATGCCTTTTAGTTTTGCCTTAATTCTACTGTGATTGTAATACGAAATGTATTGATCCAGTTCTGCTTTAAACTGTTCAACACTCTCAAATTCTTGTAAATAGAAGAATTCTGACTTTAAAGTACCAAAGAAGCTTTCCATGACCGCATTGTCGTAGCAGTTTCCTTTTCGTGACATGCTCTGCGTTATTCCACGTTCCTTTAATGCTTTCTGAAAATGACGCATTTGGTAATGCCAGCCCTGGTCAGAATGAATAGTTAGGTTATCTTCATCATCTAATCGTTCAAATGCCTTGTCCAGCATACCGGAAACAAGCGAGTATTGGGGGCGGGATTCAACGGTATAGGTAATGATTTCTCCATTAAACAAGTCGAGTATTGGTGATAGGTATAGCTTCTCTCCAAATAACTTGAATTCCGTAATATCTGTTACCCACTTCTCATTCGGTTTTGAAGCGCTGAAGTTCCTCTCTAGAATGTTCGGCGCAACTTGACCTACATTTCCTTTGTACGAACGATATTTCTTCTTACGTACAATGCAGGACAAGCCCTGTTCACGCATAATTCGTTGAATCTTCTTATGGTTCACAGGGTTTCCCTCATTACGCAGTACGCTTGTGATACGTCGGTATCCATAGCGGCCCTTATGCTCATGATAAATCGCTGCGATACGCGCTTTTAGGGCTGCGTCTTTATCTGGGCGATCGAATGATCTGATCCAGAAATAATACGTGCTGCGTGGGATCTGAGCGAGCTCAAGCAGCGATGTTAACGGGAAATCTAACCTTAGCTCAAAGATTACTTGCGCTTTGTCTTGCTTTGTAATTTTTCCTTGTTTTGAACTAAGGCATTCAACTTTTTTAAGTAGGCGTTCTCCATTCGTAGACGCTCTAATTCTGCATGTAAAGCTTCCACGGAACCTTCAATGGGAGTTGATTTGTTTGTTTCTTTTTTCATCGGTAAACGCCCCTTTTTCTTTGGTTGTAGGGCGTCTTCACCTAGCTGCTCTAGAACCTTCTTCCACTGCAAAATGGTTGAAGGTGCTGGAATGTTAAACTTAGCAGCTGTTTCTAAAACGGACGCCCCTGACTCGTTCATAAAATTCAGTACATCCATTTTAAACGCTTTTGAGTAGTTTGAATATCTCTTGGTTAAACCCTCCATACCATTCACTCGATAGAGGGCTACCCATCTTACAATAACTTTGTTGTCTGCACCGATGCGAGCGCCAATCTCCCTGTAAGACTCCGTGCCATTTAAATATGCCTGCACGGCTTGATACTTCTCTTCTCCAGTAAACTTACTCAAAAAAACACCCCGCTTGTTAGATGATGTCTAACAAATGGGGTGCAGTTCAAAACAGCGGATTTTTTCTTTTTTTTACCCGATGTTCAGCAGGCTTCGCATTTTGAAGGCAGTAAGCCAAAACGACTTGTCTGCACTTTGTTGAACGAACGGGCAGGAAATTTTATCCATTTGGAGAATGCTATTTACAGAATCAACTTTCCAAATCGACAGCATATAATCCTTGACGAATGAGAGGACATGCCATGAAATCTATGAGGTTTGATATCTTAACGATCCAAGCTATCTTCGATAAGCATAGTCTCGGACGAATTGATCGTATAGAATATTCGGATCGGGGAATCGTGAATCCTTGTGTTTTTATTAACGATCATTATGTAGTTAGAGTAAATGCTAGAGACGTGGATCTCCCGAAATTTGACAATGAGCAACAAGCGCTTCGAATGATGAAATCGGAAGGCATACCGGTTCCAGATGTTTATGTATTTGATAACAGTCATGAACATTTACCATATGAAATTTTGATTACAAGGAAGATGCCGGGCATCGATATATGGAAATCATTAGAAACGGCTTCCGATGAATCAAAAATCAAGATGGCATACAATTCGGGTGTTTTGCTTGCCAAAATTCATGGTATTGGGCGGGATAAGTTTGGAGAGCTTGCTCTCTCGTCTAATAATCAATATGACAACTGGCAGCAATATCTAGTAGAGGGAATGAAGCAAAGAACCAATCGCTGTCTGAAGCTTGGAATTTTAAATCCTGAGGAAGCCGAGCGTTATGTCTTCGTATATAAGAGAGCAACTAGTTTGTTCAGTGGAATATCAACAGCATCGTTGGTTCACAACGACTATCACTTTGCGAACATACTGTGTGCAGATGGAGAGATTACCGCTATTCTAGATATGGAGTGGTCGATTTCCGGCGATCCGGAGTTCGACTTCAAATCGCTGCATTCCAAGGATGTATTTACGGATGCATCGGAAATGCAGCAGGCATTCATGGCAGGTTATTCAAACCTACGCAAGCTGTCACCATTATTTGATATCAAGGAGTTATATTATCAGCTCTTTGAAACAGTCGAGCTCATTTCGGTGTCCTATCTGCATTGGGGAGAAGAATCCTACCAGGGGTTTAAAGCTAGTGCCAAGTCATGGTTGGAGCGGATTGAAGCTGCATGGTCAACATGAGTTCGAGGGATTTTTCTCGTGTGCCTCACGTCAAATCTAATGTAAAATATGGAATTCGTTGGGAGTCATGAATGCAATGAATAAATGGATCAAACCGATGGTAACCGCTGCGTTGGGAGGCGTCCTCTTGATGGGCTCTTCCGCGTATGCCGCTACGCCCACACCGAACCAGGTCTTCATCGATGGTCAGTTGCAGAACAGCGCTATTACGGTGCAAGGGCGTACGTTGGTGCAATTGCGTTCTCTTGACGATCCCGCTTGGCTTACTTACGCCTACAACGCTAAGACGCGAACAGTCACGGCGCGCAGCAAGGATAACCGCAAGATTGTTCTTCTCCAAGCGGGACAAAAGACCGCAACGGTCGACGGCAAGCGTGTGACACTGGACGCGACCATTGTGAACAAGGACGGTCGCACTTATGTGCCACTGCGATTCATTAGTGAGTCGCTTGGCGCTTACGTCTATTATTATTCCACGGACAAGCGTGCCATTGTCCGCACTCCCGTCGGTCAGACGGCATTCAACACGCTTATGCGTGGGGATCTGACGGAGGCGCGCAAGCTCGTTACAAAACTAAGTAGGATCATTGCGTCGAACGCGCTACAATCGAATGGAGAAGGCTTCACGGTGACATATACGTTCCCTGAAGGGGAGGCGCTGCGGTTCACTGAGGACTACAAAGGGCTAACCAGTTACTTCGAGGTAAATGCAGACGGACTGCCGGTAGCCAAATGGCAGCAAGATTCACCGTTGTTGTCGTCGGAACAGCGAGAGTGGGGTACAAAGCCGGTAGCGGCAGCTGCTCCTTGTTTCATTTAAGTAAGGTTAAGCAGTGCTTTAATGAGGAGGCGAGAACCATTAAAGACCTTCACGATACTGATGCTCCGGAAGGTTTTAATGCTATTAAAGAGACGGAGGGGAATGCAGTAACTTTCAAAAGGGGAATTTTACAAGCTCTATTAGGTAAAATTTTAACCACGACAATCACAACCCCTATCTTCAGTTTATTGCCTGGTCTTGCGATGTCGAATCCTTTTGGTGAGCGTGCAACTAACTTTCAAGGCTATTTGCTCGATACTATTCAGATAACCCCTGTTTATATGTTATATAGTTTCCCTGTTATTCTCTTGTATGGGGTCCTAACTTCTGGGGTATGAAGGAAAAGGAAAGGTGGCAACTACCAAATCGATTAAGCTAGCGGGGAACGATAGTTGAATACTCACGTATAAGGAAGCTGCCGGTTATCGGCAGTTTCCTTACGTTAACGGGCAGCATTCCTATTATGAAGAAATACGAGGTTTGAGAAATAAAAAGACTCCTTGGTATGATGTTAATGGGGTCCACGACGCTGGCCGGCTGAACGGATCCCAAAA